>JAHXIP010000013.1 GCA_025655575.1 Candidatus Thiodiazotropha sp. (ex Monitilora ramsayi)
TGATTGCCCGCTCTTCCGAGCTTAAATGGTGATAGGTATTCATCAGTTAGTTATTGCAGTAGAGTGTTGCACTTGCAACTGGAATCTAAGCAGACCCCTATTATCACAGCAACAAATCTATGGTTTTACTACTGACTTGCCAGGAGATATCGGATGGCTTCCAGGATGACGAAGGAGGGTGTTTCATGAGGAAACATGTAACGCAGCTCACCCTCTGCTGTGATCAGATAGGTTTCTGCTGAGTGGTTGACTGCATAGCCGAAATTGGATCCCTCAAGGGCAACTTCTTCGTATAGTGCTCCATAGCGTTTTGCCACCTCGGCAACTTCACGCTCACTACCGGTTATGCCCATCAAGTTGGGGTGGAAGTAGCTGGCATACTCATCCAAAGCTTCGAAACTGTCCCGCTTGGGATCGACGCTGACAAACAGAGCCTGAACTGATTTCAACTCATCTTCGTTGAGCTCATTCAGGGCCTGGGCAAGTATGGAAAGGGAAGTGGGGCAGACATCGGGGCACTGGGTATACCCGAAGAAGAGCAGTACCACTTTCCCTCTCAGCTGTTCCAATGAAAGCTTGCCTTGACTCGAATGGAGAACGAAATCACCACCAGGTATTTCGCCACTGATCTTGAGTATCTCATCTTTTTGCGTGACCTCATCCGATGAGGCTGATGAAAATATGAGAAGCAGACCAACGAAAATTAAGGTTATTTTAAGCATAGTGCCATAGTATCTTTATCATTAATTCCTCGGCAATGCCAAACAGAGACTGGGCATAAGCGAGACGGCGCAAGGTCATCAGGCATCTCCGAAAAAGCAACTGGGAAGGTGTGTCCTTGTCCAATAGAGTTCAAGCGGAAGAACAAACCAGTACTCAGTGCTATGTAAAATATTGAGCACCAACATTCACCCTTCTTAATAGTGCCACTCGCTGTCAGGTTATATAACCTTACGATTTTCAGGTTCTTTGTTGTGAATGCAACTGTCGATGAGCATAGGTGGATTCGGGTTGATCATGGGGTGTGAAAGCTGAATTCAGAAAGGGATTGAGCGGCAGGTCAAATTTATGGCAAATTCTTGAGTTGAAAAAGAATAAAATTCCCATTAAAGGATGAATAATCGAGAGAATTGACTATATTGTAGTCACTTAATACCTACTAAAAAGGATGGTTATTTTGCGCTATCGATTCATATCACAACTGCTGTTCCTGGCACTCCTGCCCGTCACTGCACAAGCACTGGAGCTTTCCTGGGTAGGCTGCGGTATTACCCGCAACGCTTTTATGGGCGATCTCGCCACTGCCTACAAGGAGAAAACGGGTGTCGACATCACCATTGCAGGCGGTGGTGCTACCAAAGGCATCCGTGAAATCACCAGTAAGCAGGCAGATATCGGTGGTGCCTGCCGATTCAAACTGGATTCGAGTCGAGTGGAAGCCAGCGCCAATATGATTCCTGTCGCCTGGGATGCGCTGGTGGTCGTTGTGCACAACTCTAACCCTGTTGATTCAATCAGCCTGGTGCAACTGCGTGAGCTCTATCAGGGTAAGATTACAAACTGGTCACAACTGGGTGGAGAGGATCAGCCAGTGGACTTGCTCATCCGCAAGGGAAAGATCTCTGGGGTCGGATACACACTGCGCGAGCATCTGTTCGAAGACCCGGAGATCGAGTTCAAGAGCAAGCATCTCTTTCCCTCTTCCGGACCTTTGGAGAAAACAGTCGTTAAGAATCCCAATGCCATAGCGGTCACCGGCATCGCAAGTGCACAAAAACGGGATTTTAAGATTCTCAAACTGGAAGGCATGGACCCGAGCTTCGAGAACATTCGTACAGGAAACTACCTGCTATATCGTCCGCTCTATCTGGTACAGAACAAGAGCTCCCCCAACAGTCGCGAGTCCGACAGGTTTATCCAATTCGCCTTGGGGTCTAAGGGAAGGAAGATTATCCGACAGAATCAGGTTGTGCCTTACTTCGATGGTGTGTTGTTACTGCAGAAGCGAATGGATCATTGGAAGCGGTTCGTCCGAGAAGCCCTCGCCCAGCAATAGGCCGGCTGTCAGTCCCATTGGTTGATAGCCAGCCCTGACTGGCTCCACGTGCGTATACAAATGACGGGGTCAGAGTAAATTACTCTGACCCCGTCTTTGTTATGCGCGCCTGTGCGATATTGTTGAGGTAGCTTTTTCCACAATCGTGACTTCTATGTGTATCAACTAGACGGCAACGATATCCACACTATCAAGTATGCGCTAGAGTATTCAGTACCGTTAGTGATGAAAGATTCATTAAAACAGGTAGAGATAGCAATTGTGTGTACAACTGGGGTGCATCGATCGTGGGAGGCTGGGTGCCAGGGGATGGGTGTCGTGTATCGGTTTAAAGAATGATGCGTATGTCACGCCAGCATTTACCGAGGAGTAGATAGAGATGATCAAATTCGTTATGTGTTTGACAAGACATCCCGATATGACTCGCGAAGAATTCAAAGATTATTGGATGAATCGGCATGGCCCTTTCTTTATGAGTAATGCTGATGCGATGGGTGCTAAAAAATACGTGCAATCGCACACATTGGATACACCATTGAATGAAGGCCTAAGAACCTCCAGAGGGATGCAGCCTGAATATGATGGGATTGCCGAAGTATGGTTCGAATCAGAAGAGGCGCTTATGGAGGGAATGAGTTCACCTGAGGGCCAGAAATTAGGTGCCGTGTTGCTGGAAGATGAGGGAAATTTTATCGATCATTCAAAATCCTCGGCTTTCATTGTTGAAGAATATGAGTTTTAAGCGTAGGCATTCCAACGGCAGTTTACGAAATTGAACGTTTGAGCATAGGAGTAGTGTACCCGGAATAAATATTGTTATTACTGCCTGCTATGTGTATCTTATTGATAATCAAAGTAAATGGCTGTATTTCAGTTCATCTTTAAATAAAAAATCTACTCAATTTGACTTATGTCTTTGCCATCTGTTTTGCTGGAAAACAAAATACCTAGCAGAAATGATTGATGATGAGGATCCGAGTATCTATCCTACATCTTCCCGGTTAGTATCCACGGAGTAATCGATGAAACGTTACGCTTTTGTCCTAGTGAATAGCATCTTTGCACTTATTATTTCCGGTTCGGTCATGGCCGGCAGTTCGATTCAGTGTCCCGATATCTCTCAGGCCCAACAACTTGTGGACTGTCCTACGGAAGACGACATGAAGCGCATGTTCAAAATCAAATGCGGCTTTGAGCGTGATCCAAATGCCAAAAAACAGACTGAGCTGTGTGACAGCTACGCTGAGTATAAGCGCCGTAAGTATAATGCGATGTGGGAATCCTCTGACAAAGCGTTTATGGGCTACGTAAGCTGCGCAGTACCCCCGGCAGAAATAAAAAAGGCTCTACCCACAAGTGTCGCGATATCGCAGAAAAACGGCCTGTATAAAATTACGTGTAGCTATCAGAGTGGTGCAAGACTCTCTATGCGTACCCGCAGTGTCTGCAGAGTGCCCGGTGTGAAGAACTCATTGGTGGTCATGCGTACCGAATGTGGCGCCAATGGTAAACCCTGCAGGGTTGAGTGTGACTGAGTCTTGAACTGATCTGATAGCAGTGGTAAAGCAGTGATTAGCGGCACTGGGAAAATATAGTCAGTGCCTTTAACTTGCCGCTACCCCGGCAAATCTCGGTTTTACGCCATCGCCATACCTTTCATATCATTCTTATTATGGCCATCACCGGCCTGATCGTCTTTTTTCCCTCATATACCTGAAAGTAAACTCTTTGGCTGCCGGGTTAATAAAAACCCAAACGGACGTCGATCAGTCCATCAAGAACTGAACTGTCAGAATGAATTGAGTGTCGTCAGAAGAAGCCCTGCAATCTGTCTGGTTTTAAGAGAACACAATCTTCATTCAGCAAGCTAAACTGGATTAACGACTGATAAAAATAGATCTTTGCATACTGCAGTTCAAGCAATACGAAATTGACTGCCAAGTATCATTATTAATCATAAAAGCAACCCAAAGTTAGCGCATGTAGTAGTCGTCTGATACTCGTTTCGAGTATTAGCCAGAGCGCCTTTTCAATGGAGGATTGAAGATGGAAACCACAGCGTATACCGGTAGCACCCTATGGCCTGAGCTTGTTGTTAACAAAATAGAGTTAACCCAACCTTTTGAATGGTTGCGCAGAGGCTGGAAGGATATGCGAGAGGCAGGGCGATATAGCTTTATGTACGGTGTCGGTATCGTACTGATCAGTGGTCTACTGACAGTTACTTTGTTAGCAACAGACAGTATGTTTCTCTTGCCTTTCCTGGTTGCCGGATTTTTTCTTATTGCCCCATTTTTAGGCATTGGGCTTTATCAAATGAGTGCACATCTGGAAAGGGGAGAGCCGCTTAAAAACTGTAGCGCACTGGAAGCCTGGAAGAGCAACCATACCCAGATCAGCATGATCACCGCAGGATTTCTTATTATGATGCAGCTCTGGATCGCCTCAAATTATGTGCTTTTTTCCCTCCTCTATGAAGGTATTTCTCCACCGCTCGACAATTTTTTCAGCAACGTATTCCTGTCGGAAAAAGGCAGGACGTTTGCGATAGCAAGCGTTATGGTCGGTTTTTTCTTTGCCTGGTGCGCCTATATGATTAGTGTGATAACAGTACCCATATTGATCGACCGCAAGATCGATGGATTTACAGCGATTCGTCTCAGCATTAAGTCGGTGTTGAGAAATATGCCTGCCATGATGTTGTGGGCATTTCTGATTGTTCTGATTACAGGCCTTGGGCTGATTACCTATTACATTGGGTTGATAATTGCCCTACCGCTGATGGGGCACGCAAGCTGGCATGCTTATCGGTCTTTGGTGCCATCAGACTAAGGCGAATGTATTCAGAGTAAAATTTAATCTGTTCACACGGATGCTGTCAGTTTGGAATGTAAGGAGGAATGAATGTGTGATGTACCAGATAAGTCAAAAATGGATGTCAATGATAGATACCAAAAAGGAGTTGCTTTAGTCACAAGCCTTTCAACAGCAGCACTTGTATTACCTATTTTGTTTTTAAAGGACATCGTTAATATCACCGGCACAATGACGGTAGCTGACGCCCTCACACCTGATGTGTATTTTGGGTGGAATCTATTGGCTGTATCAATAGGTCTGGGTGTCCTGTACTACTATTTTTCTGCAAAGTGGGTGAAATTGGCATGGGGTGAAACGACTGATATTTGCTGGGTAAACACAAATGATGCATTTGTTGAGTGGTGCTTGGATCTTTCATATCTATTTATGATGCTTTGCTTTGGAGGGGGGCTTTATTACATATTGACATTTATTATTGAGCACTTACCTAAGTAACCTCGATTAACAGGGCAAGTCAACTCTACCGGGAAGGTGTTTCATATTCTTCGTGGCTTTTCTCAATTTCTTTTATATGTTTTTGTTGTCACTGATGAATCGCTTTGTATATGAGGCAGATGCTCAAGCCCAACGCTGTAATGGAATATTCAATACGAGGTGGTATTTCAGGATAAATCTTTCGTTGAATAAAACCATCTCTTTCCATCTCTTGCAATTGCTGCGTAAGCATCTTCTGTGAAATTGTTGGAATCATGAATTTAAGCCGGTTAAACCGGACAAATTCATGCTATCCCAATGCATGCATGTAGACTCGCGCTATCAATCATCGAATACATAATAATTTGGAGGCAGTCCACAGTAGTATGGTATTAATGTATGACTCAGTGGCAGCAAGAGAAAGGCGTGGTCTGCCTCATATTACTGGGGAAGAATACGGAGACAACCGATAACTATTTCCATTTTGCACTTTTTGCCAAAGTACAAGTGATGACGGGCTGGTGATTGGAACTCAAACCGTACTTGACTCGATGATCATTCCACGCAGTACTTTCGTAAGCCGACCCGGTTAATGCAGGCCTTATTGTGTGAACTTTCACTTCACACCGGGAAGTGAAAGTACACATCACTAAAGATCACTACAGATCAATCGGTTAGCGTTGATCCCTGCAAAAGGTGTGAAAAAACACATCCTCATTTCCTCTTCAATATCAAGCGTAAGCTTCTGTTTGTCTTGCGAAATCATTCATGGCATGGCTAATGCATTTTTACCTCCAAGACCGGGAGCGCAGCTTTGTGAACCCGGCATAATCACCTTAGTGAGGAGGACTCAGCAATGACCACGCTAAAAGACCAGCTTTCCGCGCGCGTCGAGGAATACACCAAGTGGGAGATCCGTCGCCAATACGGTGCCGAAGGGCCCAACATGCGCCGCTTGTGGGTGCTCGCCTGTATGGATGAGCGCCTGCCGGTCGACGAGGCTCTGGGCATCCGCGCCGATTCGCCGGTCGGCGGTGGTGATGCCCACCTGTTCCGGAACGCCGGCGGGATCGTTACCGATGATGCGATCCGATCGGCAATGCTCACGATCAACTTTTTCGGCACCAAAGAGATTGTGGTGTTACAGCACACGGGTTGCGGCATGTTGTCCGCCAACGGTAATGATCTCGTCTCTGCGCTAGAGGCAAAGGGGATCGATGTCGACAAGGTACCGATCGACCCGTCATTGCCGGAAATGAGCCTTGGCGCCGGTGCGTTCGGAAAGTGGATCGGCATGATGGATGACGTTGATGAGACCTGCATGAAGACGGTTGATTACATCAAGAACCATCCTCTGATCCCGGATGACATCGTGATCAGCGGCTGGGTCTGGGAAACCGAGTTCCGACGTCTTCGGGCACCGACCACGAACGACGATGTCCGTGCCAGAACGCAATATTCAACTGGGACAATGGGCGTAAAGGGTCCGCAACCGCCACGCTGGAGCTGATTTCCGGGCTATCTCCCGGTCCGGTCACATGCTGACCGGACCGGGCACGACACCATCAGCTAGGAGGAGACGCTGCAATGCCTTATTACGACTATCAATGCCAAGCTTGCCAAGACCGATTCGAGGCCAGGCGGGATTTCGTGGCCGCGGCACCACCCTGTCCACGTTGCGGTGGCCCGGCGAAGCGCATGATCCTGTCGGCACCGGCGGTACATGGAGCCATGGCCCGGGGTAGGGAGCAGGCCGCCAAATCAATCCCGGTGTGCGGCAGAGGCTGTCGCTGCTGTCCATGAGCATCCAGTACACGCACTCTCTAGATCAGAAGGATAAGAGCTCCGAGGAGAACTTTTATGGCTATACTCAATTCTAACCTGATACAGAGACAGCCTTGGGATGTGGCCGGTATCAGCACGTCGACCCTGTGTGTATTGCACTGTCTGGCAACACCCTTGCTGGTGGTATTTCTGCCGGTTCTCGAGGTGGTCGAGAAACAGACCCACGCCACTTTTGCAATGGCGATTCTCGCGTTGGGGCTGTTGGCCTTCTGGCCTGGCTACCAGCGTCACGGTCGCTGGCAGATTATCGTAACCGCGATTGTGGGCTTTGGTCTGATCTCACTCGGCGTCACCGCGCCTGAAGGCATGTTGAGTGAATCGGTCGAGGTCACCACGACTGTATTGGGTGGTGTAACGCTGGTCATTGCGCATTTGTACAATGCTTTCTTCTGCCGTAACTGTCGAAACTGCGGCGGGCAGGATTGTATGATCGACTGAAGCTTTATTTACCAATCGGTTCAGGGACGACAGCAGTTTCCGCTTCGCACTTTCGCCACTGGACGGGAGCGGTTCGTGCAGCGGCACATGCACTGCGTCAACGAGGCTATTGATATGCCCAAACCGACCGTACCATCGCTGGATCCGATCAGCTTTCTGCAGACCTTCGTTACCCAGAGCCTGCGCACGGCAGGCCAGATGGGTTGTGCCGAGTGCGAGTCCAGCGTCGGCTACGTCGAGTCGATTGGGCTGACCGCCGGACCCTGCTTCGAGCGTATCTGCCGCGAGCAGCTGAACATCCAGGGGACAATCGATCTCGATCAATATGCCGACATCATTCTGCGCATTAAGAATCAGATTGGCGGTAACTTCTCGCGTGCCTCAAGCGATCCGGGCATGATCCGCGTGGTCAATTCGAGATGCCCATTCGGCGACAAGGTGCGTGAGGCACCGGAGCTATGTCGTATGACATCGAGCGTTTTCGGTGGTATTGCCGCACGCAATTTCGGTTACGCCAAAGTCGATTTACGTCGCCGCATCGCGGTCGGGGATACGCATTGCGAGGTTTGTATTCATATCGATCCAGTCAAATCGTCCGATCAGGAAGGCGACGAATATCATTACGAACAGGGTGTACTGGTCAGCCGGTCGGCAGGCGGTACACGCTGCGAGAAAGAGACGACCAATGATGAGCAGGCTTGGTGTGTGACTCGCGAGAAACAGTCTGCGGACGACACAGACCGGCCAAGGATTGTCGCCGAGAGTCCGGCGATGCTGCGTGCGATCGAGGCCGCAGAACTGGTCGCACCGACCTTGGCGACAGTACTGATCAGTGGCGAAACCGGTGTCGGCAAGGAAGTTGTCGCACGCTTGGTGCATGCCCTGAGCGATCGCCGTGATCAGGAGTTTATCGCGGTAAACTGTGGCGCGATTCCGCAGGATCTGGTCGAGAATGCGCTTTTCGGTCATGAAAAAGGTGCTTTTACCAGCGCTTATAATGTACATCACGGCTTTTTCGAGCGTGCCGAAGGCGGCACCCTGTTCCTTGACGAGATCGACTGTCTGCCGATCTCGGCCCAAGCCAAGCTACTGAGGGTATTGCAGGAAAGCGAGTTCGAACGCATTGGCGGGCACCACACCATGCATGCGGATGTGCGTATTTTGGCTGCCTCCAGCCGTCGGATTGAAGCGTGCGTGTCGGCCAATGAGTTTCGACGCGATCTCTATTACCGTCTGAATGTCGTGCCGATCCTGATCCCGCCGCTGTGTGAGCGACGTGACGACCTCAATGCTTTGACACAGAACTATCTGCGCCGTCTCTCCGCTCGGTACGGCGGCACACGCAAGATACTTGGCGAACGCGCCTGGCATCAAATGATGAGCTACACGTGGCCAGGTAATGTTCGTGAGCTTGAAAACGTGCTCGAACGCAGCTATCTGTTTTCACGTGGACCGGTGATCGAATCACTATCGCTCGACGGCGAGACTTCACAAATGGGTCGACGAAGTGAAACGGCCAGTGTGGTGAAACTGAAGGACCTCACAAAGCAGGCCGCAATGCGCACCGAAGAACAACTCATTCGTATGGCGCTGGAGAACCTGAGTGGAAATGTCAGCGCGGTCGCGCGTCAGATGGGTATAAGCCCGCGTGCTGTGCACCAGAAACTGAAGAAACATGGGATCGATCCACAACAGTTTCGGAGATCCGGTGGTGGTTAGGCTGTTGTCAAAAAGCTCAGAGAGGACAGAAGCTAAGTTAAGCAAACTAATGATGGGGCAGGACTCTCCTATTACTCAGGAGAGATCGTCGTTCACAGCGCCTGTTTATTCACATTGAACATCATCGCTGAACTTTCGGTGCTGCCTCCAAGTTGACTATAGCCCCACAAAAAAGGGGTACGGCAATGACCGCACCCCTGAGTTGATATGGGCAAGACGCCCGAATTTTTTTTATTTAGCGGCTACTTTTTTCGCATCGTGCTCTGCGCGCATCCGTTTGGCTTCTTCAAGAATGGTGTTGACAGCCGTTTTCAAAGGCGCCCAACCATACCAGTGCATGTAGTCGTTGCTGGCGTGGAAAGCACCCTGGAAGGTCCGTTGGCGATACTCCAACATGATCAGGTAGAGTTCCTGTTCAATGCTGGTCTTTGCCTCATAGTATTGCAGTAGATCCGGTGCATATTTCCATCCTTCCGGTTTCTCCAGGATGCCGTCCTTGTAGAGCGCCTGCACGACTGCAATCGCTTTGGCAAACTCGTGGTCTGCCGCTTTGATAATCTCATCGGAGGCCTTGAAGTGCTCATCGACGAATCCCTTGGCGTGGCACTTGTTGCAGGTCGTCTTCATTTTTGTGCGCTCGGCATTAAACGCCTCTGGACCCCGTGCGGCCTGACCCTGAACCACGATCTCGATGAAGCGCTCGGTGGGCTGCAGCGATGCATCAAGAATACCTGCGGCCTGCAGAATCAGCGCCCGATCAAAGGTCCATTGTGGATCGTCATCCACATCCATATAGTGACCGGAGGGTAGTGCCGAGGCCAATTTCGTCAATGGATCTTTAAGAGAAGGCGCAACATCGATCAATGCCAGCACGTTCTCCTTGGTGGGGATACGCAGACCCAGGAAGCCCCATGCGGTACGGACTTCATGGTCGCCTTCACTCAGATGACAGGTCTGGCAAGTTGGGGCGCGACCTCCCTCATTCACGTGTCCTTCGATCTGCCACACGATGCCGTGCTTGGCGGATGTGTACATCTCCCACTGTGGATGATCGAATCCCATGTGGCAGTTGGAGCAGGCACGGGGATCCTTGGCTTCCGATGCCTTGAAGCTGTGACGGGTGTGGCAGGCATCGCACTGCGCATTGCCATAGCGATAGGTTGCTGCCTCTTTGCCGCCGTCACTCTTCACCTCACCCAAATTGCCCTGGGTTACCGCAAGCAGTCCTTTCTCACCGATTTTATGGCAACCAGAGCAACCGCGATAACCTTGTTCGGTGATAGATCCAGGCTGTCCATGCCAGGCTATTTGAGATTTCATGGCCAGCCAGGCCAAGTTGTGCTTGCCGTCTCTATGTTGACGTGCCTGCTTTTTATGACACTCGCCACAGATCTCTGTAGTAGGCATCTCAGCCTTTGCAACGTCGTCCATAGTCTTGTGATCCGTGCCATGGCAGTCGTGACAGCGGACCTCATCTTCCGCCTTCTTGGTATTGGCATGGGGTCCTTCCATATGCTGTTTGACGATGCCTGGATTGACATTGACATGGCAGCCTACACAGTCGGCTTGCGCCTTCTGATCTTCATCAAAAGTTTTTGTGGCTGTATCGGCCGCAAATGAGAGACTGCTCAGTACAAGGAAAAGTAGGGCGGTAAAAATAGAAGGCAGCAGAAGTCGATGGCGTTTCATCACCTTTCCTCCAGTTATGATTGACTGTTGCTTTTATAAGGAACTCGCCAAAAACTGCTAGGATCAGTTCCCTGGTCCTAAGAGGAGTGAAACTGCTGACAACCTCTCAAGTCTTGTCATGCAAGTAATATTTCTTATTACGGATGAATTAAAAAATCACCTTAAGGATTTCTTAATTATCTACAAATTAGAGGGTATTGGATGGGGCTGGCATTGACTTAAGTCAAATCTTCATTGGTGTGATGATTGTGCAGTCTTGCTCGGTTAAACCTAGTTGCGCCTAATTGTTTTGCTATCGACTGTCATCCTATTGAGTCAATTCAGACAATATGGCATCGATAGCACGCATAATCTCTTCGGACTTCTGTTGATTAAGTGCATCGGGGTGGGGCGAGGCGAATTGACCGGCATCGTTGTCGAAATATTGCCCGGAAGCAGCTGCAAACTCATCGTCCAGTGCGGCGCGGATCAAGATTTCCGCGCCGATGCGGATATCACCGCCTGCTACGCCAAAGGCCTGTTTCACCATTTTTGTGCCGAGCATCGACCCGGGGTTAACAGCGATGATGGCGGGACCGTCATCCTTGAGTGAAATCGCCATACTGCGAGACCACATGGTAAGTGCCAGTTTGCTTTGTGCGTATGCGGCGAAGTCATCGGACAGTCTGACCCGTCCTGCCAGCGCCCCCGGATTGACAGGTGACTGGGCTGCAGAGGAGAGATTGATTACCCGTCCGGAGGCGCCAATTAACGGTAACAGGCGTTGAGTCAGGAGGTAGGGCGCGATTGTGTTCACCGCGAAACGTGCGTCGAGTCCGTCCGGTGTTCGCGGATCGGATATGTTGAAGACGCCTGCGTTGTTGATCAGCACGTCAAGGCGTTCGTGTCGTTCTGCTACAGCCTCGGCAAGTGCTGTGACATCGGCGATGCGTGATAGATTAGATATGCAGCTTTCAACCCGTCCGTTATCCGAAAGTGCTGAGAGTGTTTTTTCAGCGTCAGCCAATTTTGCCGCGTTGCGCCCGTGCAGCAGCACGTGGTGTCCCTGAGCAACCAGCATTTTCGCCGTCTCCAACCCGATGCCATCGGTAGAGCCGGTGACTAGAATGGTTTTCTGCATGAATCCGTCCCCCTCATTAAGAGAAGTCTGGCAGGATCTCATCGGCCAGACGAGTCAGTGTTGTCTCAACGTCTGCCTGGTTGAAGCGCAGGTTCAGTGCAACATGATTGATGCCGATTTCCTCCAGCGATTTCAGATGGGCACGTAGATGGTTTGTGCCTAAGCGATAGCCTAAATGGATCGGTTGTGGAGGCGTATCAGGATCGTCAGCCAGGTCGATATAGAGCGATTGCACTGCGGGTTTGGCGGAGCCGCCGGCAGCCTTGATCCGTGCCCGCCAGCCGCTGATGACTTTCGCCTGCGCGTCGATCCCGCGGGGATAGGTGATCCAGCCTTCGCCGTTGCGCGCGATCCAATCTGGGGCTTGCTGGCTGCCGCCTGTAATCAGCAGCGGCAGTTTACCGGAGGCCGGTTTGGGCAGCATGTCCATTCCGCCATAGGGGCTGCCATAGGTGTTCTCGAACGCCGGTGAGTCCTCCCACATGCGCCTGATATAGTCGAAGCTTGCGCGAAAGCGGTCGCCACGGTCGGCAAAGGGGAGGTTGAGTGCTGGATACTCCTCCGGCCGGTCCCCCGACGCGACACCGAGGATGAGTCGCCCGCCCGATAACACGTCGACACTGGCGGCAGCCTTGGCTACATGCGCAGGATGACGCAGCGGCAGTATGATACTGGCGACGCCAAGTGCGATTCGCTCAGTCCGGGCAGCCAGCAGGCCGAGGTAGACGAAGGGATCGAAGCACTGTCCTGCATCCCCGAATGACGGTACGTTGAACGGTACGTCCCGTAACCAGATGGCGGAAAATCCCAGTTCCTCGGCCAGTTGCACCCGCTCCACATGACGGGTCATGGTTGGCACCGGGCCCGATGAATAGCTCTCCAGCGGCACCACCAGACCAAGGCTCAAGCTGCCGGGACGGAATAGGGTGTTGTATCCCCTGTTGATAGGCTGGAATGCTTGATCATCGGCATGTTTCAGCATGTTGAACTCCGGTCTTATAGACTTCTATGATGACTGAGCCTGCAGATCAGGCAATGTGCGTCATTTCATTGAGCGTGAATTCGTCAACTGCCCTGTCGGTTACAGCCAGGTAGTCCTGCAAATGCTTGTTGTCCATATGCGCCTGCCATAGTTCGCGGGATTCCCAATGCTCGTAAAACAAAAAATGGGCTGGATTTTCATTGTCCCGATGCAGGTCGTATATCAGACATCCTGCTTCGTCACGGGTGATGTCGATCAGCTTTTCAAGCTCCGTTTTTACCAGATCAACGCTATCGGTTTTGGCGGTGATGTTGGCGATGATGGTTAGCTTAGCCATCTTTGTTTCCTCGATTATGTTGGATGTAGAAGCTAAATTCGTTTCGTTCAGAAACCTGCCAGTACAATCTTTCCGATGGATCGGCCGGATTCCAGTTCTGCGTGCGCAGCCTTCAGGTTGCCGGCATTGATCGTGCCGAGGTTTTTGCCGACGGTTGTCTCAATGTCACCCTGATCGATCAAATCCGCTACACGGTTGAGCAGGCGACCCTGCTCATCCATGTCGGCAGCCTTGAACATGGAGCGGGCGAACATGAATTCGATATGCAGTGACTGGCTCTTGAGCTTCAGCTTCATCACATCCAGAGGCTGACTCGGGTCGTCAATCATGGCGATCCTGCCGAATGGTGCCAACAGCTCCGTATAGCTCTCGAAGTAGGATTCGGTACTGTTCAGACTGGCAACATGCGTCGCCTGGCCGATATCCAGGGCCTCGATCTGTGGTTGCAGGGATTGGGTGTGATCGATCACATGATCTGCTCCCAGTTTCTTCACCCAAGCCCGCGAGTTATCGCGTGACGCAGTGGCGATGACGGTGGCACCGGTGATGGCTTTGGCCAGCTGCAGTAAAATCGAGCCAACGCCACCGGCTGCGCCAACCACCAGAATCACCTCATCGGATTTTTCAGTTGACCCTGGGGATCGCTGTTGTATGGACAGATGCTCGAACAGCAGCTCCCATGCCGTGATCGTTGTGAGTGGCAGCGCGGCGGCTTCGGCATCGGAGAGGCTTTTGGGTTTGTTGCCGACCAGGCGTTCATCGACCAGCTGATATTCGGCATTGCTGCCCTGGCGGTTGAGATCGCCGGCGTAGTAGACAAGATCCCCCGGCTGGAATCGTGTGGACGCCTCTCCCGTGGCAACAACCTCACCCACGGCATCCCAGCCAAGGACTTTGACGTCACCCTCGGCAGGAGAGACTCTCTGGCGGATTTTGTAATCCACCGGATTGACCGCAATCGCTTTGATCTTGACGAGCAGGTCATGTCCGGTCGCTGTGGGTTGAGGCAGCTCGATATCGGTTAAAGAGGCTGGGTCATCGATTGGCAGTGATTTTTTGTATCCGATCGCTTTCATGGTATGGCTTCCGTTGATGATTCGCTGGAGGCAATAGTAGATCTTGAATGCCATGCAATAAACGGCATAATAAAAGAAAGATTATCAAAATATAATAGAAAATATGCAGCTGGAAGATCTTCAAATCGTCCTCAAAGTGGCTGAACTCCGCAGTATTACCGCTGCGGCAACCAGTTTGGATATGCGCACTGCGACGGCCAGCGCCGCATTGAAGCGGGTTGAAAATATCTTGGGTGCAGAGCTGTTTGTCCGCACCACACGGAAACTGCGGCTCTCCAGTGCGGGTGAGAGGTATATTCCCCAGTGCGAGCAGGCCCTGCTGATGTTGGATCAGGCCAGGCAGAATATGAAGGATGACCTGGATATTGTCGACGGCGAACTACGCATCACGCTGTCATCTGACCTGGGCCGGAATCTGGTTCTTCCCTGGCTCGATGAATTCATGGAAAACCACCCGAAGGTGACTCTGAAATCGCATATTACCGATAGCAACATCGACTTTTATCGCGACTCTGTCGATATCGCACTACGCTACGGTTCTCCCAGCGATGCGAATCTTTACGGGTTCAAGATCTGCAATGTGCCGGGTCTGCTCTGCGCATCACCGGCGTATCTGGAGAAAAACGTCACGCCAAGCCACCCTCATGACTTGCCAGCACACAACGGGCTTTTTTACCAGCTCTACGATAAAACGCACGATGTGTGGCAGTTCTCGCGCGGCGGAACGGAATACAAGATCAAGATGAGCGGTAACCGCGCCTCCAACGATGGGGATCTTGTCAGACGCTGGTGCGTCGCGGGGAAGGGTCTCGCAGTCAAATCCTGCCTAGATATGTCGGCTGATCTACTATCAGGAAAAGTGGTCCCTCTCATGCCGGAGTTCAAAGCCGCCTCTACTGAACTATGGCTTATCTTCCCGAGCCGACAATCATTACACCGGCCACCCGGCTACTCAGGGATATGCTTAAAGAGAAATGTACTGGCGTTTTGGATCAACTCATCGATAAAGGTTTTATTAACGAAAGCGTTCTCGCCTAGAAAATGGATAGAGAATAATGGGACTCACTTAAAGGGGGTTGATTCGTAATATGAAAGTTCTTGTGGGATTCTCATTACATTTGGTGGGGCCTTGTCCCACCATTGCGTTGTGGGAAACCAGAGAAATCGATAATTCTGCTAGTTAAAAAAGAGGGTGATTCCTTTTCTGGGCAGCATATTTATCCGGTATGCTATTGTGCAATCCGGTGAAACTCACAATAGTGGATCAGCCGGCAGCTTATGCCATAAATATCTAGAGACAGGCATTCTTAGTGTATGGATTTTGAGTGGGTAGCAATTGCTTTAGGTGACGTAGCCTGGATCTCGTTGGCTTTTGCGCTGGGGTTTCTTGTAAAGCTCATAGGACTGCCCCCGTTAGTTGGTTTTTTGGCTGCCGGTTTTGCTCTCAATTTTATGGGTATCACCAGTGGAGAGGCACTGCAGAAACTCTCTGACCTGGGCATTACGCTGTTGCTCTTTACCGTTGGGTTGAAATTGAATCTGAAGACGCTTGCAAGGCCTCAGGTATGGGCCGTGACTGCGTTGCACATCAGTGTCGTCGTGGGACTTTTTGGGTTGGTCATCTACGCTCTGGCACTGATCGGCGCACCGCTTTTCTCCGGTTTGGATTTCAAACTGTCGCTGATGACCGCATTTGCATTGAGCTTTTCCAGTACAGTATTTGTGGTCAAGGTATTGGAAGAAAAGGGAGAGATGAAATCCCTGCACGGTGTCATCGCAATCGGAATACTGGTCATGCAGGATATTGCTGCGGTGGTATTTCTGGCCGCATCGACCGGCAAACTGCCATCTCCCTGGGCGCTGTTGTTGTTTCTTCTTATATTCGCCCGGCCGCTTTTCCATTACATCCTGCAGCGTACCGGTCATGGTGAACTGCTAATCCTTTATGGACTTGTGCTGGCACTGGGTGGTGCTGAACTGTTCGAGCTGGCCGGCGTCAAGGATGATCTTGGTGCACTGATTATCGGCTTGCTGATTTCAAATCATCCCAAGTCCAGGGAGATGGCCAAAACGATGCTCGGTTTCAAGGATTTGTTCTTGGTTGGCTTCTTTTTGACCATTGGGATGTCCGGTCAACTGTCACTGGAGGCATTGATCATCGGGGTACTGCTGGTACCCTTTGTTATCGTAAAGTCTGCGCTGTTTTTTGGTCTGATGACCGCTTTCAGGCTGCGAGCAAGAACATCTCTGCTGGCCACCCTGAACCTGACGAACTACAGCGAATTTGGCCTGATTGTCGCAGCTATCGGTGTATCCAGCGGCTGGATGGATGCCGAGTGGCTCGTGGTGATAGCGATCGCACTTTCCATATCCTTCGCGCTTGCGGCGCCCTTGAACAATATTGATGACCGGATTTATAGCCAGTTCAGAGAGTTTTGGCTCAAATTTCAGCGCAAGCACAGATTGCCGGATGATGCAGTCCTTGATACCAGTGGTGCTACCATTGCCGTTTTTGGGATGGGCAGAGTCGGCTGTGGGGCCTACGACAAGATGCGAGAACTCCATGGGGAAACCGTGGTTGGCATTGACTTCGACAACGACCTGATCCAGAAGCACCTTGCAATGGGTCGCAACGTATTACGCGGTGATCCCAGCGATGCGGACTTCTGGGATCTGATGGAGCGTGATCACAACATCAACTTCGTCATGTTGGCACTGCCGAACCTGCAAGCGAATCTCGATGCGCTTGATGAATTACAGGCAATTGCTTTTTCGGGATTTATTGCCGCGACAGCAAAGTATCCGGATGAGGAGGAACGCTTACGCGAAATGGGCGTAACCTCGGTATTCAATATTTATACGGAGGCAGGATCGGGATTTGCCGATTATGTCGAGGCGCAATATCAGGCCTGATTGCCAGAACCTGAAGCGTAAGAAAACCGAGTCAGAGCGGAATGACTTTGAGCATTATCAATAATGGCTCTGATCCGGTTTATTGATATAGCGTTATGCGCTTTTCCTGATTGACGCACTGTTTTCAGAATGTGTGCGACCGCTTTCCACTGCTCGGTAATCAATGCTGATACGATCGCCTGCTATGGGGCGGAACTGATTGTCGGCGAAAGCGATATGGTCCGGATGGTCACGGTAGCTGTCGATCACGGCTGGATGGCAGAAACGTACTAACCAGCTGAAGCGATACTGGGCTCCCTCCTGTATGGCGTTACCGGTGAATACCGTTCTGACACCGGGTATTTGAGAAAGCACCCGTCTGCCTTCAGACATCATGGCATGTACCTTTGTTTCGTTCGCATCGGCGTTATAGACGATCAGATGTTCAACCGGCGCCCAGGAAGCGCAGTTTTTCAGCGCATTATCAGCTTGCCCGGCCGATCCCCAGAGATGCATACAACGCTCGGCCTCATCGGCAATGGACTCTGCTACGCCGTCTACAAGCGCGGTGTAGCCTTGCCCGTCACTCTGGGTATTCTGTTGAACACGTTTGCCTGAGGCATCGGCCAGTGCTGTGTAGTAGTTGATCTTGCTGATACCGTTATTGATGAGCCGGCTGTACTGCTCATCGGTAAGCCCCGTGCCGCCATGGAGTACAAGCGGTATACCCAGAGTTTTGTTGATCTCCTCCAGCCGTGAGTAGTTGAGGCTTGGCTCCCCCTTCATTCTTCCATGCACGGTCCCGATGGAGACGGCGAGAAAGTCGACACCGGTACGCTGTACATACTCTTTTGCCTCCGAGACAGAGGTGTAGACAAGGTCGCCGGGATGATGCTCTGCATCCTCTCCCTCGACACCGGGCACATAGCCAAGCTCCCCCTCAACCGGTATACCGCAACTGTGCGCCATTCCGGTCACGCCAAGGGTTAACCTCACATTCTCTTCAAAAGGGTGATGCGAAGCATCGACCATCACCCCGTTACATCCAAGACTGATGGCTTGGACGGCAGACTTTGTACTCATTCCATGGTCGAGATGAATGGCGACCGGGACGGTTGCACGTTGTGCAGCACGCTCCACGGCACTCATGAGCAATTCGAAGTCGAAATGTGCAAAGTGTGATTCAGCCAGAGAGAGGATGACCGGTGAACGGCTACGCTCTGCAGCCGTCATAATGCCGGTGACAAAGTCGAGACTGACGACATCAAAGGCACCGACGGCATAGCCGTATTGGTATGCATGCTCAAGCATTCCCTTCATATCAACAATGGGCATGGCACTCTCCTAAATCAATGAGCACCACACGACAGCGAAACCGCACATCGGTGCTCAAGGTGAATCGGAGAACTACTTTACGTTGACGTGCAATTTAATTTAATTTAAAGATATTAAAGGAAATGTTTTGCTCGGGTATAACGAAATGTATAGACGGCTGACGCTCCACCAGCTTGCCATATTTACGGTGTTGGCCCGCCATCAAAATATGACCAGGGCGGCTGCGGAGTTACATATGTCAACACCGGCCTTATCCATTCAGATCAAGCAGATGTCTGAGGTTCTTGGTACCCCGCTGCACGAGCAAGTGGGTAAAAGGTTATTCCTGACAGAAGCGGGAATACGGGTTGTCCAGGCTGCCAGGGATGTTTTGGAGAGACTGGAGGGTCTCTCATCTGAACTGGCGCAGCTGCAGGGGCTGGAGTGCGGATCGCTAAAGCTCTCAATCATTACCACTGCAAAATATTTTGTACCGCGCTTGCTTGGGGAGTTTTATCGGCAGCATCCCGGTATCGAGGTGGCGTTGGAGGTTTTGAATCGTGACCAGTGCCTGACCCGCTTGAGGCAGAACATCGACGACCTCTACATCATGGGGCAGGTGCCCGATAGTCTCGATGTCATTGCTGTACCTTTTATGGAGAACCCCTTAGTGGTGATTGCACCGACAGGCCATCCGCTGGAGGGTAAAAAGAATATTTCTCCCAAACGTCTGGTCGATGAGCATTTTATCATGCGTGAACAAGGGTCGGGCACTCGCCTCGCTGCGGAGCAGTTTTTCGAATCAAAAAAGGTCGGTATCAAGACTCGAATGACACTGGGCAGTAATGAGGCGGTCAAACAGGCAGTAGCTGGCGGGCTTGGATTGGCTGTTGTGTCAAAGCATACGTTGAGCCTTGATGCGTCATCGGGTGTATTTGCACTCCTTGATGTAAAGGGTTTCCCGCTGCTACGGCAGTGGTACGCTGTTTATCCCAAGGGCAAGCGTCAGTCCAAGGTGACAGAAGCCTTCCTGCAGTACCTGATTACCGAGGGCGAAAAGTGATGATGACGAAGTCGGTGTTCGTAAAAAACAGGTCAGAGAGCAATAGCCTCAAACAAACAATCACTGCCCTCTGCCCCTGTTTATACTTATACGCTATACCCCGTATCTGATTAGCTAAACACACTACCTGAGCGGCCCCCCATCATTTTCAATATCATGGGTAAAGGACAGAATCTGGTGAACGGTGCTTGGAAGATCATGAAGCCAACAAAAATCGTGGCGTATAGAAAATAGACATTCTGTGTGGTGAGGTAAGCGCCAGCGGTTGCCATAATAAGGACGCCGACAATGGCGAATGTAATGCGTTCGACAGTCATTGTGATGAACTCCTGGTAAATATATGGTACGACCCGATTGTCGCAGCTGATGCCATTTTGCAGGTATTCAATAGCCTGTCTGGAACATTTGTTACAGTCCCAACAGGAAGCAGTAAAAAAGTGGAATGGACATCCGGTTTCACATGTGCGGACAATAGTGGGCAGTCTGTACCCGATTGGTAGGAATTCTATGCGCTACCTCAAGACGAAGATCAGCTTTAAAAAAGCTGTCTGTAAGATTCTTGCGTTCCTGATTCTATCTATTAACGTGGATCTGGTTGCTGCCGAGGTCGTAACGAAGGAACAGACTGGTGAGCGCCCTGTCATCGGACTCGTCTTAAGCGGGGGTGGGGCGAGAGGGGCTTCCCATATCGGAGTGCTCAAAGTACTGGAAGAGCTGCGTATCCCCATTGACGTTATCACCGGCACCAGCATGGGCGCCATCGTTGGCGGCATGTATGCCTATGGGTACTCGGCGGAGGAGATAGAGACACACCTTGCAGAGACTGACTGGGATGCGGTGTTTCGCGATGAGCCGCCGAGAAAGAACCGGAGTTTCCGTCGAAAACAGGATGACTACGACTTCTTGATCAAGCAGGAAGCGGGGATCCAGGACGGGAAACTCATTATCCCCAAGGGTCTGCTGCAGGGTCAGCAGTTGTCGTTGCGGCTGGAATCACTCACTCTCCTGGCGCCCCCGGATTTCGATGCGCTGCCGATAAGGTTTCGCGCCGTGGCTGCTGATATCGAAAGCGGTGAGGCCGTCGCCTTGGGGAGAGGAAGTCTCTCAACCGCAATGCTTGCCAGTATGGCCATACCCGGTGTCATCGCACCGGTAGAGTGGGATGACCGCTTGCTGGTCGATGGGGGATTCGCCAATAACGTACCCGTTCAACTGGCGCGCGATCTGGGGGCGGATATTTTAATTGTGGTGGATCTGAGCAGCGAGCTGCAGGGAAGGGATGGACTGACTTCGCCCTTCAGTATTCTGAATCAGATCCTGGGGATTACGATACAGCGCAACACCGCCGAGCAACTCAAGAAGCTGACTCCTGACGACATACTGATGCAACCGGATCTTAGTGGCTACTCCTCAACGGATTTCTGGCGGGCTTCCAAGATGATTGATAGCGGTGTCGTGGCAGCAGAACTCAACACCCAAAAACTTAGTCAGCTTTCAATCTCCAAGGAAGATTATACGGAATACTTAATTGCTATGCGGCAAAGAGATACTGAATCGCCGACCATCGACAGAATCGTCTTTGATAACCAGACACCTTTGAGCACGGATGTGCTTGAATCGCATATCACCGTTGAGGCCGGGGATATGCTGGATATTTCAGCATTGGAAGAGGATATCCACCAACTGTATGGGATGAACATCTTCGAGAGGGTCGAATACGATGTTTTACAAGACGATCAGCAGACGGAATTGATTATCGAGGCTGAAGAGAAGGAGTGGGGCCCGCACTATCTGCGATTCGGTATGAGTATGGAGACCGACTTTGAGGGAACCGGGATCTTTAATCTGGCCGCCAGTCATACCATGACGCCTATCAACAGCATGGGCGGCGAATGGCGCTCGGAGTTTCAGATCGGCCATGATCAACGACTCGTTACCGAGTTGTACCAACCCATCGATAACCGTCTCCGATACTACTTCCGTACCTCGCTCGGTTACTATGAAACTCATTTCGGACAGTTTGAGTCCGGACAGCATGTGGCTGACCTGGATGTCAGTTATTCAACCTTTTTACTGGCAGGCGGGCGCCAGTTTGGAAACTGGGGCCAGCTGGAGGTTGGCGCCTATACCGCATCCGGTGATTCCAGCCCACGTATTGGTGACCTGTCGACCCCCACAAACGATATCCAGGCTGGTGCCTGGGTTGTGACCTTTTCGTTCGATCAACTGGATAGCATCAACATTCCCCGATCCGGTTTGCTGGCCAACATTTCATGGTCAACCGGCAGAGAGGCACTCGGGGCGGAAGAAGAGCAAGACACCTTGCGGGTAAACGGTCTTTGGGCAGGAACCTGGAACAAGCACACGCTCATGTTATGGGGCGGCATTGCCGGTGTGACCCATACCGATGTCCCCGCCGACGATGCATTCTCCATCGGCGGTCTCTTCAATCTGTCCGGTTACCGCAAGTCGGAGTTGTCGGGTCGATATGCCGGCATGATGCGTGTCATCTATTTGAGGGAGATTGGTGATAGCCGGTCAGTACTGAAAGTGCCGGTCTATGTTGGCGCCTCCCTGGAAGGTGGTAACGTTTGGAACGACCGGGATGAAATCCGTTTCGATTCACTGCTTCTGGCAGGCAGTATTAGTCTGGCAATCGACTCACCCCTTGGGCCAATCTACCTTGCCCGGGGTTTTGCTGAAGGTGGGCGTCGCGAGACTTACTTATATCTTGGGCGGACCTTTACGTTTCTTTAGTGAAATTCAGGCTACCGATTTTGCGATGAGATGAGATGTGGGAAGTTCCGTCTGATGCCAAGCAATGCTAATACAAACTCCACTCAAATATCATAAAGAGACAAGCGATCAAAAAAAGCAGCCAGAAGAAGATGGCGTATGGGCCGGGATGATTCTCGGATTTAAAGTCTCGGGCGAAATATTCCGGAAATCCAAAACCGGAGAAAAAGGCAACTACCCGATAGAAGAGAATCGGTATCAGGAAGATCCCCAGAATCACCTGCTGTGCGACAGCTTCCCTGAAGCCGTCTCTGACTCCCAGGTATAGCGAGACGAGAAGGAAAATGGTCAGAGCGATGAGTTTATGTCTTTCCATACTGAGTCATTGTCAATCGAGTGATGGTCTGGTGTGGTTTGAACATGTGTGAGTATACCAACTGATAGAAATATACCAGCAGTGGCTGATCCATCGAAAAGGTTGAAGAGGTTCAGGTCGATCTCGTGTTCGCTACCCCGTTGCAAGTCGGAGCCGGGAATATTTTACAGATGCATTCCGGCATTCGATGGAATAACAAATTCATCAGATGATGTTTAAGCGAAATGTCTTCTCGATTCGGCTCACGTCACGCGAGAAAACATCGGCTGCCTTGGCGTGGTCCCTCCAATACCCCACTGAATCGGCAACCTCGTAAAGCAGGGTGTTGGCCTTCGCTTTTTTCAGGCCTGCGTTTTGTGCAAAAGTGATCAGATCATCCCGATGGAAGCTGTCGCGTTTTCCGTTCAGACTCATCTGGTGCCGGCTTGTCCAGGCGCCGCTTGGATTGTATGCATAGGCCACATCGAATGCGGGAGAGAGACGCCACTGCCCCTGCTTGTTCATGAGAAACGCGATATTCTTGACGTGGTCGTCGTGATTGCGGGCCAGGATATTGAAAAATGCTCGACGGATCTGTTGTTCGAGATCTTCAATGGGGAGTGAAAGTAACTGGATGGTTTCGATTGCCTGTTCATAGGCGTAGGCTCCCGCCTGGTTGAAATCGAAATGCCTGATTGCGCCAAGGGATTGCATATGCAGCTTCTCGCCGTTGTCCGTCCGGTCGAAGCGTCGAGTCATGAAATGAGCGCGTCCACCCTCTTCATGCAGCTGGCACTCCTGCATGGTGATGCCAGCATCTCGGGCCATTAGTGAGTAGGCGTATTCTATTCGTCCAAACCCCTGTGGATCGGCCAGTTCCTTGTCGCGGTTGCCATGGATGCCGTCGAACTTCATGATCCAGTGGCTGAATCCCCTGCCTGCAGGCGCCTGACCGGAGCGAAATTCGCCCGTCTCGGGGTTCCAGGCCAGCACAGCTTTCGCCCTGGCGCCACCCGCGGAGGTGCCCACCCGGAGAATGTCTTCTATGGTGCGTTGGTCGTCCACACCGGCAAATTTCCCCTCCAGGCTGATTCGCTCGTCGAGAACCCGATTGGCGAGGTCGACCAGCGCATCGATTTTGAGTCTGTGTGTGTTGGAGGGAATGCCTTTGACGGTGGGCTTGAACTCAAGTGCCCCCATGCCGCGACTGCCCGTATAACAGAGGCGCTCGACAGGGTCCATGCTGCCCGGTGATCTGCCCTGACTTGCCAGCCAGGCGTCGATGAGGCGATTGCCGAATTTGTCCGGTAGGGAGTCGGCCAACAGGCCTGGGAGGCCATGGAAGGTCTCGCGGGCGAGGGCAGGGAATTCGTAGGGTGCTTCCTGTAAAGGCATGGTCAGTGGGGCGACCTGTATATCCGATGCGGAGAATGCCGGTGTGTACTGGAATACCGCCAGTTCCCGATCATCCAGCCAGGTGACGGCGCCGATGTCGCGGCCCCACAGCAGGACGCGTGCGACGGTGCTCACTGGTCGCCCCCTTCATCTCCCCATGACCACGGCTGGGTCGGCTTGCGCTTCCCGCTGGCGCGACGGCGATGCTTCCCCTCGTGGGCCACCAGTTCCACCGGTCTGATGGCGGGATCGGGGAGCAGGGCGGCGAGGTGGTCGGCCAGTCCCAACGCCTTGGCGACACGGATAAAGGAGTCGAGGGAGATGCTCTTGCCGTCGGCGATGCGGGTCATGGTGCTGCGTGACACGCCGGCCTGTTTGGCTAACACTGCCTGGGGAATGTTCTGGCTCAGGCGGATCGTTTCCAGGCGCTTGCAGAGTGCCTCTGCGATAGCGGTGCTGGAACTGGTAGTGAAGTCTATATTATGTTTCATATATGATGCATAGATTGCTTAAGTCTTCCATTATGCATCAAATATTAAGCTTAATAATATAAAAGTCAATGTTGTAAAGCATCAAAAAAACATCATACAGGCATAATAATGATGATAATGTGTCAAATATGATGCATATCTCAAAAAAGATGGGCCTCTAGGCTGTTGGCTTAGAGGAGGGCGGTTTGAACCAACAGAATTCTTATGTGGTTCCAACAGGTTTTGGTATGGCGGGGCTCCAACCCTACGGAATGGGGCAGAGCGGAGGAGATAATGGGGCAAAGCGTGTGGTGGGACTGCCCCACCACAGGAACCCAGAGAGATTCCCTTTATCATCCTGTGATGTCCGATTTTGCTAGTGCCATTCGGGTCTGGGAAGGATTTTTCTGTATTCGCACACATTCTATGAATCATCGTCCCTCCAGAGTATGCTGGGATAAATACCCTGCATGCCTTATGGTATATCTATGAGCGATCGCAAGAGACACTGGGAAGACATCTACCGGGATAAGGCATCGACAGATGTCAGCTGGTACCAGAAAGCACCGATGCTGTCGCTCGATCTGATCCGCGCTACCGGGATCGCGCATGACGAGCCCATCATCGATGTAGGGGGCGGTGCTTCGCTGCTGGTGGACTACCTCTGCAAGGAGGGTTTCAACCATCTCTCGGTCCTGGATATCTCCGGCAAGGCCCTCGCCAGTACCCGGGAGAGACTGGGCGAGCCGTCGAGGCATGTCGATTGGCATGAGTCGGATATCACGACCTTCGTCGCACCCCAGGCCTATTCACTGTGGCACGACCGGGCCGTGTTTCATTTCCTCACGGATGGCGCCGACAGAAAAAAATATGTCGAGGTGCTGAAGCGTTCACTCAAACCCGGCGGGCATCTGATCATTGCCTCCTTTGCTGTGGGCGGACCTGAAAAGTGCAGCGGTCTCCATATCGTTCAGTACGATGTGGAAAAAATCAGCAGGGAGCTTGGCGAGGGGTTTCAGTTACAGGAAGTGAGGGATGAGATCCACATGACTCCAGCCGACAAAGGGCAGAAGTTCATCTACTTCCGTTTCACCCGTCAAAGTCATTAAGACCGGCCGACCTGTTTTCAGTCGACGAGGATACCCCTGTCGGCATACCACTGCTTGTCGATACGCCAGCGGACATTGTCTATATCTTCACGTGACTGCACCAGTTTGCGGACTTTCGACTGGATTGCCGCCAGTTCTTTCTGTGCCTCGATGACTGCCGGATCCTGTGCGGATTTGTTGGAGAGGCCGGGTTTGATCATGGAGAGAAAGCGTACCGCCGGCACCTGGGTGGAGCGGGGGGTCGACATGACAGTGGTTCTACCTTGGATGGCCAGTGCCTGGAAAGTGTAGGGGTAGGCAGCTATCCCCGGATCCTGTTGCAACATCTTGTCGATCTCACCCAGGCGGAAGTCGAGGGTGAAGAGCCAGATGAGCAGGGCCAGCAGCAGAATGGAGCCCAGAACGGCTGCGTAGATTTTTGTACCTCGGTCGAGACTCATGGAGCAATCTCCAAATGGAGACACCCTAGCCACTTTCCATCCCTCCGGCATTGATAAACCGCAGCAGTGATCAGTCCAGGCATCGGGTCAGGCGCGCTTGGCACACAAATTGTATTACTCAGGCGTTATGTCTAATACCAAGCCCAACAAGCCGCTGCGTGTCATGCTGGTGGATGATAAGTCCGACAGACGTGAAATGCTTGATCTCGCACTCCAGGATGTGGACTGTGCGCTTGTCGCCTGTGTTTCCGGGGAAGGGGACCTGTTATCGGTGGTGGATAGCTGCAATCCGGATGTGATTCTGATCGATATCGAGGCGCCGGGCAGGGATACCCTGGAGAGCCTGGAGACGGTGCAGTCCACGGTGCCGAGACCGATGGTGATGTTCTCTCAGGATGACAACAATCAGACCATCCTGCGCGCCACACAGGTGGGTGTCAGCGCCTATGTGGTGGATGGCCTGCAGACACAACGTGTGCGTCCCATCATCGATGCGGCAGTGGCGCGCTTCCAGCATTTCAACCATCTGGAATCGGAGCTGCAGAAGGCGCGACAGCAGCTCAACGATCGTAAAACCATCGACAAGGCGAAGGGAATCATCATGCAGCAGCGGGGGCTCAGCGAGGAGCAAGCCTACCAGGCTATACGTAAACTGGCGATGGATACCAACCGAAAAGTCGCCGATGTGGCACAGAGCATTATTGAAGCGGCCAGTATCCTTTCAGGCGGGTCCTGATCCTGCACCAAGTTAGTTCATGCTGGCACGAACCGTACCGATTTGTGGCAGGTATTAGTGCAGTCCCGGTTATGACTTAGGGATTTCCCAAGCTAATCATTCTCAATGCCCAGCTTGGAATCTGCTTTAATATTTCCATGAAAAATACCTTTTATTCAATAAGTTACGCAGTATTTTTTTGCCTGCTGACAAAGAGAGTCACTGTCAACCTGGCACAGCGTTTGCTCTTAGCTAGGCAAGATTGATCACCGGTCCAATGTCGGACATGCCCAATGGCGGGCACTCAGTGATCGCTACAGATTTTTTAATTTAGGTTCCGGTCAACGCTGACCGGCAAAAGGACAAAGGCGTCCATTTCCACACGACTCCGTGCCGTGTGGGGGTGGGCGTTTTTTTTTGCCGGCTTACCGGGACAAGAGTTTTAAACATACCTAGAGGTGTTATATCCATGAGTGTGAGAAGTTTGAGCATTAGCAATAACCGTAGACGTTTTATCAAGCAGGCGGCCCTGGCCGTTGGGCTGGCAGCTGGACTCGGTCTGGGCGCCGGTACAGCCGTTGCGGAGATTGGTTATCCCGAAAAAGAGGATCTGAAATTCGGATTCATCAAGCTGACCGACATGGCGCCCCTCGCCATCGCCTATGAAAAGGGCTATTTCGAGGACGAGGGTCTCTACGTGACACTGGAGGCCCAGGCCAACTGGAAGGTGCTGTTGGACGGTGTGATCGACGGTCAGCTCGATGGCGCCCATATGTTGGCAGGTCAGCCCCTGGCCGCGACCATCGGCTTCGGCACCAAGGCTCACATCGTTACGCCATTCAGTATGGATCTGAACGGCAACGGCATCACCGTCTCCAACGAGATTTGGGCGATGATGAAACCCCATGTGCCGAAACAGGCGGACGGTAAGCCGGCCCATCCCATCAAGGCCGATGCTCTGAAGCCGGTGGTCGAAAAATTCAAACAAGAGGGTAAGCCCTTCAAGATGGGCATGGTCTTTCCTGTCTCGACCCATAACTACGAACTACGTTACTGGCTGGCGGCCGGTGGCATCAACCCCGGTTACTATGCACCACATAAGGGCGATATTACGGGACAGCTGAAAGCGGACGCGTTGCTTTCCGTCACTCCACCGCCGCAGATGCCCGCCACGCTGGAGGCCGGCACCATCTACGGTTACTGCGTGGGTGAGCCGTGGAACCAGCAGGCGGTTTTCAAAGGCATCGGCGTGCCGGTCATTACCGACTACGAGATCTGGAAGGACAATCCAGAGAAGGTTTTCGGGATGACAAAAGCGTTTACCGAGAAGTATCCCAATACCACGGTACGTGTTGTGAAGGCATTGATACGCGCCGGTAAGTGGCTGGATGAGAACGACAACGCCAACCGCCCAGAAGCGGTCAAGATTCTCTCCCAGTCCAACTACGTGGGTGCCGATTACGAGGTGATCGCCAACTCCATGATCGGTACCTTTGAGTATGAGAAAGGCGACAAGCGGGCGGTTCCCGATTTCAACGTCTTTTTTCGCTACAACGCAACTTTTCCCTACTACTCGGATGCGGTCTGGTACCTGACACAGATGCGTCGCTGGGGACAGATCTCAGAGAAGAAGCCCGACAGCTGGTACGACAAGATCGCCAAGGATGTCTATCGTCCGGACATCTATCGCAAAGCGGCTGAAGCATTGATCGCCGAGGGCAAGTTGTCCGCTAAAGAGTTCCCGGACTTTCCTACCGAGACCGGCTACCGGCCTCCACAGACGGAGTTTATCGATGGTGTGACTTTCGATGGCACCAAACCGAATGCCTACATCGACAGCTTCGCAATCGGCCTCAAAGGCGGTGAGCAGATGTAATGCTGGTGGAGTAGACACCCCGCTAGCGACAGGGGGTGTCTGCCCATTTCCATTCAGTACCTGTTCTCCTGCTGATGGAGTTCAGAAATAAAGGTTAACGCGATCGATCTGCTCGTGCGCAGACCAGGATACGAAAGATGGCTTCTCCAATCACATCCAAGACCTTCAATCTGCCCTGGCTGGACAGTCTGCTTGAGCGACTGTCCAGCGACCAGGTCGGCAAGTCCTTCACACAGCTGATCAAGCAACTGCTGGTGCCCATCATTGCACTGGTGATTTTCCTGGGTCTGTGGAGTGTGGGGGCGAAGAACGTAGAGACCTCGCTCGGTATTTTGCCGGGTCCGGCCAAGGTGTGGGAGCAGACCGAGGCCCTCTATGAGGAACACCATGCGGAGCGTGTGAAGGCGGATGCCTTCTACGAACGCATACAGACACGCGTCGATAAAGCGATTGCCGACGGTCAGCCTCAGGAGAGGATCGACAGGATGAAGTCGCGCAAATATACCGGCAAGGAGACCTTTTTCGATCAGATACTCACCAGCCTGCTGACTGTGATGGCCGGTTTCCTGGTGGCTTCACTGCTTGCCATTCCCATCGGTGTCGTTTGCGGTATGAGTGCCACGCTCTATACGGCGATCAATCCGTTGATACAGATTTTTAAGCCGGTCTCGCCGCTTGCCTGGTTGCCTTTAGTGACCATGGTAGTGTCGGCGCTCTATGTTACGAACGACCCGATCTTCTCCAAGTCGTTTCTCACCTCGGCGATTACTGTCACCCTCTGCTGTCTCTGGCCCACCATCATCAATACCACGGTGGGAGTTTCGGGTGTCGACAAGGACCTGATCAATGTCAGCAGAGTGCTACGCCTCAATGCTTTTACTAAGACAGTAACGATCATTCTGCCTTCGGCGATTCCGATGATCTTCACCGGTCTGCGGCTCTCTCTGGGTATCGGCTGGATGGTACTGATCGCGGCCGAAATGCTGGCGCAGAATCCCGGCCTGGGGAAATTCGTTTGGGACGAGTTTCAGAATGGCAGCTCGAACTCACTGGCCCGCATCATGGTGGCGGTGCTGGTAATCGGCTTCATCGGCTTTCTGCTGGATCGTGGCATGTTGATGCTGCAGCGTATGTTCAGTTGGGACAAAAACACGGTGCTGCGCTAATACACAGAATTTTGGGTTTTGAATTATGAGTCTTCAGTTATGAACAGTTATTTAAATATCGATCACGTCAGCATTACCTTCCCGACCGATAACGGTCCGCTGATTGTCCTCAAGGATGTGGATCTGAAGGTTGCCCAGGGTGAGTTCATCTCCCTGATCGGCCACTCAGGCTGCGGCAAATCGACGGTATTAAACATCGTCGCCGGTCTGCTGAATGCCACCGAGGGTGGTGTGATCCTGGAGGAGAAAGAGGTCACCGAGCCAGGTCCCGATCGAGCGGTGGTGTTCCAGAACCACTCGCTGCTGCCCTGGTTGACCGTCTACGATAATGTACGTCTGGCCGTGGATCAGGTGTTCAAGAAGACCAAGAGCAAGGAAGAGCGTCACCGCTGGACACTGCACAATCTGGAGTTGGTGCATATGACCCATGCCCTGGACCGCAAGCCGGACGAGATCTCCGGCGGCATGAAGCAGAGAGTCGGTATCGCCCGCGCCCTGGCCATGGAGCCCAAGGTGTTGTTGATGGACGAACCCTTCGGTGCCCTTGACTCTCTGACCCGCACTCACATGCAGGACTCCCTGATGGAGATCCAGGCACGGCTCAACAATACGGTGATCATGATCACCCACGACGTGGACGAAGCTGTACTGCTTTCGGACCGTATCATCATGATGACCAACGGGCCTTCAGCCACCGTCGGCGAAATCCTACACATCGATCTGCCAAAGCCACGCAACCGGCTGGCGCTGGCGGAGAATCCGACCTACAACCACTATCGAGCCGAGGTGGTCCGGTTCCTCCACGAACGTCATCAGCAGCCGGAAGAGGAACGGACGGAGACCACAGAGAATACCACGGAGAAAGATACCGTGGTGGATCTCTCAGCCTGGCTCAAGTCAGCCCAGTCCTCCACTGCAAAGACGCTGGAGAAGACCCATATCAATCTGGGATTCATCCCACTTACCGACTGTGCACCGTTGGTGGTGGCCAAGGAGAAGGGTTTCTTTCATCAGCAGGGACTCAATGTCGAGCTATCACGTGAAAACTCCTGGGCCAATATCCGTGACAAGGTCTCCATCGGTATGCTGGATGGCGCACAGATGCTTGCCGCCATGCCATTAGCAAGTGCTGTGGGTACGTCCGGCTCTGTACCGATGATCACCTCCATGAGTCTCGATCTCAACGGTAACGGTATTACTGTTTCCAAAGAGATCTACCAACGTATGGTTGCCACCGGCGAACCTGAGCTGGAGACCCTTGTAGGCAGTGGCCGTGCATTGAAAAAGGTGATCGACGATAACCGTGAAGCCGGTGGCAAACCCCTGATGTTTGCCACGGTGTTTCCCTACTCATCCCACAATTACCTGTTGCGCTACTGGCTCGCCTCATCCGGTATCGATCCGGATAAGGACATACAGCTCTCGGTCGTGCCGCCTCCACAGATGGTCAACTATCTGCAGGCAGGCGTGATATCCGGTTTCTGTGTCGGCGAGCCCTGGAACACGCTGGCGGTTTGTAATGGCTTGGGTCACACTCTGGCCGCCAGTTATGACATCTGGAACAACCATCCAGAGAAGGTCTTTGGTGTGGCAAGCAGCTGGGCTGCTGCCAACCCCAACACCCATCAGGCGGTGTTGATGGCTCTGATCAAGGCCAGTGAGTGGATCGATCAAGAGGAGAATCGTCCAGAGGTTTGCGAACTGTTGAGTCAAGGCCGGTACGTCAACGCACCCAAGGAGATCCTTGAGAAGTCGATGCTGGGGACATTCCAGTTCTCCAAGGATGAGGATGCTGTAGAACGGACCGACTTCAATGTCTTCAGCCGATACAGCGCAAATTTTCCCTGGCGATCCCATGCGGTTTGGTTCCTTACTCAGATGGCACGTTGGGGGCAGTTGCGCGGACCTGTGGATATGGAGGGCATTGCCCGCCAGGTCTATCGTCCCGAACTCTTCCGGCAGGCGGCATCCACATTGGGTATCCAGTTGCCACAGGAAGATATGAAAGCGGAAGGTGAACACAACAGTGAATGGATATTGACCGGAGAGACAGGTGAGTTGGAGATGGGTGCTGACCTCTTTTTCGATGGCCTTTCTTTCACGCCACAGGATCCGGTCGGTTACCTGGAAAAATTTCCGGTTTCCAGTCTCTCCTTCACGCTAAATGCCCTGAGAGAAACCAATCCATTGCCCTCAATGACCTTGTCAACTGAGGATCGGCAAATGCCAGCGACCGAGGAGGTGAGCCAATGAGCAAGCAGAAACTGATTCTAATTGGCAATGGAATGGCTGGGATACGTGCCGTCGAGGAGTTGTTGAAGCTGGAGCCGGAGATGTATGAGATCACCGTCTTCGGTGCGGAGCCTCACCCGAACTACAACCGTATTATGCTCTCTCCAGTGTTGGCCGGAGAGAAGACCATCGACGATATCGTGCTCAACAGCCGTGAGTGGTATACGGAGAACGGTATCAATCTGCATACCGGCGATCCGGTGGCTGAGATCGACCGTATTTCCCGTCAGGTAACGACCGCTTCAGGCAACACCCTGTCCTATGATCGCTTGTTGCTGGCGACAGGCTCCAATCCCTTCATCATTCCCGTGCCTGGGCATGAGCTGCCCGGTGTGGTCGGATTCAGAGACATCAGGGACGTGGAGATGATGCTGGAGAGTGCCAGGCAGTACAAGAAAGCGGTCGTGATCGGCGGCGGTCTGCTCGGTCTCGAAGCGGCCAACGGCCTGATGAAGAACGGTATGGATGTCACCGTGGTTCATCTAATGGATATCCTGATGGAGCGTCAGCTCGATAAACCTGCCGCAGAGCTGCTCAAGGCATCCCTGGCAGAGTCGGGGATGAACTTTCTCATGCAGGCGGAGACCGCTGAGATACTTGGCGATGATCGGGTACGCGGTGTGCGTTTCAAGGACGGATCCAAAATTGAAGCCGACCTGGTGGTCATGGCGGTGGGTATCCGGCCAAACACAGTATTGGCGCAACAGGCGGGACTCCATTGCGACAGGGGAGTGGTGGTCAACGATACGTTGCAGACCTTTGATCCCCGTATCTATGCGGTGGGTGAGTGTGTGCAACATAGAAACAGCTGCTACGGGCTGGTGGCGCCGCTCTTCGAGCAGGCCAAGGTCTGTGCGAATCATCTGGCCATGCTCGGTTACGGACGTTATGAGGGTTCGGTGACCTCCACCAAGCTAAAGGTGACGGGTATCGATCTCTTCTCCGCCGGTGAGTTCAATGAAGAAGAGGGGGACGAGACCCTGGTGCTGCAGGATCCGGCGCAAGGGATCTACAAGAAACTGGTGATACGGGACAACCGGATCAAGGGTGCCGTGATGTATGGCGATACCATAGACGGTACCTGGTACTTCCAGCTCCTGCGGGAGGAGACCGATATATCCAGTCTCCGCAATACTATCCTCTTCGGTCAGCACGATCTGGGTGATGCGGGGCACGGAGATGAGACCCGTGTTGCCATGTTGTCCGACGATGCGGAGATTTGCGGCTGCAACGGTGTCTGCAAGGGAGATATCGTCAACGCGATCAGCAGTAAGGGGCTGTTCACATTGGATGAGGTGCGTACCCACACTAAGGCATCCGCGTCCTGCGGCTCTTGTACTGGGTTAGTGGAGTCGTTATTGGCCAGTACCGTGGGTGAAGGGTACGCTGCGGCACCGAGTAAAAAGGCGGTATGTGCTTGTACCGAGCACAGTCATGATGAAGTGATCCAGGCGATACGTACGGCACCGCTCAAATCGATGCGCAATCTGTTCGACTACCTGAACTGGAAAACACCGGATGGGTGTTCCGCTTGTCGTCCCGCGCTCAACTACTATCTGTTGGCCAACTGGCCCGGTGAATATCAGGACGATGCCCAGTCCCGCTTCATCAATGAACGGGCTCACGGCAATATCCAAAAAGACGGTACCTATTCCGTCGTACCCCGCATGTTCGGCGGGCTCTGCACCGCTAACGATCTGCGTGCGATTGCCGACGTGTCTGACAAATATCAGGTCCCGGAGATGAAGGTGACCGGTGGCCAGCGCATCGATCTCTTCGGTGTGAAGAAGGAGCAGTTGCCCGCGATGTGGAAGGACCTTACGGCGGCAGGCTTTGTATCGGGTCATGCCTACGGCAAAGCGATGCGGACGGTAAAAACCTGTGCCGGAAAAACCTGGTGCCGGTTCGGTACGCAGAACTCCACCGGTCTGGGTGTGCAGCTGGAGGAACTGACCTGGGGTTCGTGGATGCCGCACAAATTCAAGCTGGCGGTCTCGGGTTGCCCACGTAACTGTGCCGAGGCGACGATCAAGGATTTCGGCGTGGTCTGTGTCGACTCCGGCTATGAGCTTCACGTCGGCGGTAACGGGGGTATCAAGGTGAGGGTCACCGATCTGTTGTGCAAGGTGGAGACCGAGGCGGAAGTGCTCGAATATTGTGGCGCCTTCACCCAACTTTACCGGGAAGAGGCTCACTACCTGGAGCGAACGGCGCCCTGGGTGGAGCGCGTGAGCCTGAATTTTGTGAAGCAGCGAATCCTTAAAGACGAATCCGGTCGCAAGGCACTCTTCGAACGATTCAAATACGGACAGCGGTTCGCACAGATCGATCCCTGGCGCGCTTGTGCCGAGGGGGCGGAAGCCCACGAGTTCAAACCCCTGCATATCAACCAGATGAGGGCAGTATCATGAGTGATTGGATCGCTATTGCAAAACTCGACGAGATCCCTCCAATGGGTGCCCGCAAACTCCTGACAGAAACCTTGGAAATCGCCGTTTTTCGTACCGGTAATGATGAAGTCTTCGCCCTCAGAGACCGGTGTCCCCATCGTGGTGGACCACTATCGCAAGGTATTGTGCATGGCGATGCCGTGAGCTGTCCGTTGCACAATTGGAAGATTGATCTGCAGAGCGGAGAGGTACAAGGACCGGACGATGGATGTGTCAACATCTATGCAGTGAAGGTGGATGAGGGTGTCGTTTACCTGAACCTTGCTCAGGCGGAGTCGGCTGCTTGAGGTTGATTGGTGGGGCAGGGCCCCACCCTACACACTGATTTCGCGTAGGGTGGGGCCCTGCCCCACCAATCTACAGATGAATAAAGCAGAACATCGAGTATGAGCAACACAGTCAAAACCACCTGTCCCTATTGCGGTGTCGGATGCGGTCTACTGGTGGAAAGGAACAACCAGGGTGAATGGCTCGTCAGGGGCGACCACGAGCATCCCTCGAACTATGGCCGACTCTGCTCCAAAGGTACTGCGCTGGGCGAGACACTTGGCCATGAGAACGCGCTGCAGTCTCCAATCATCGATGGACAACCTGCGGATTGGGGTAGTGCGCTTGACCTCGTAGCGAGGCGGTTCAGGGAGACCATCGACCGCCACGGACCCGATGCCGTGGCCTTTTATGTCTCAGGACAGCTGCTCACGGAAGACTACTACGTCGCCAACAAACTGATGAAGGGATTTATCGGTTCGGGCAATATCGATACCAACTCCCGGCTCTGTATGTCCTCCTCGGTGGCTGGCCACAAGCGTGCATTCGGCTCCGACACCGTACCGGGTTGTTATGAAGATTTCGAGCAGGCGCAGCTGATCGTTCTGACCGGCTCCAATACCGCCTGGTGTCACCCGGTACTCTATCGGCGCATCGTGAAGGCCAAGGAGAATAACCCTGCACTGAAGATTGTCGTGATCGATCCGCGTGAGACGGCGACCTGTGAGATTGCCGATCTACACCTGGCGCTAAAACCGGGTAGTGACAGTGTTCTTTTCAGTGGTCTGCTGAGTTTCCTGAGTCGTAACGGATCTATGGACAGGACCTTTGTGGAGGCGCATACGGAAGGATTGGAGGATGCTCTGCAGCAGGCTCTTTGGTATGTGCCTTCAGTTAACGCCACCGCTGAACTCTGTCGACTGGCCAGGGATGATGTTGAGACCTTTTGCCGCTGGTTTTTGATGAAAAAAAGAGTGGTGACACTCTATTCACAGGGGATCAACCAGACCTCCAGTGGCACCGATAAAGTCAACGCCATCATCAATTGTCATCTCTATACGGGACGTATTGGGCGGCCCGGTATGGGGCCCTTTTCCATCACCGGTCAGCCCAATGCCATGGGGGGGCGTGAAGTCGGCGCGCTCTCCAATCAACTCGCCTGTCACATGGATATCGACAATGAGCCGCACAGGGAATTGGTCGGGCAATTCTGGCAGACGCAAAACCTGACAAGCAGTGCGGGGCTCAAAGCAGTTGATCTCTTTCGGGCTGTCGAATCTGGTAAGGTGAAAGCGCTATGGGTCATGGCCACTAATCCGGCAGTCAGTTTGCCTGATGCACAGCAGGTCAGGCGGGCATTGGCACAGTGTGAGTTTCTCGTCGTATCGGATTGTGTGGGGAAGACAGATACCACGAATTTTGCAGATGTGCTGTTACCCGCCCAGGGTTGGGGTGAAAAGGACGGCACAGTGAGCAGCTCGGAACGTACCATCAGTCGGCAGCATCGCTTTCTTCCGGCTCAAGGGGATGTCCGCCCGGATTGGTGGATACTGAGCCAAGTGGCTCAGCGATTGGGTTATAGCGGTTTCGACTATTCGTCGTCTCATGAGATCTTTAAGGAGTATGCCTGCCTCTCGGGGTATAGGAACGAGGGAGATCGCGATTTTGATATCTCCGGTTTGGCGAGATTGAATGCCGAGGAGTATGACTCGTTACAGCCGATACAGTGGCCCGTCCCGGCAGCTGTAAAAGAAGGTACCAAACGACTGTTCGCTGACGGTCGATTCTACACACCTAATCGCAAGGCCAGATTTGTATCCGTGGTGCCGAAAACGCCGGGGGAGGCTTTGAGTGATGCCTATCCCATGGTTCTCAACACCGGACGTGTGAGAGACCAATGGCATACCATGACCCGTACCGGAAAATCGGCCCGGCTGTTCGGACACGACAATGAACCTTTCGCCGAGATCCACTCTTCAGATGCGCAATCATACGACATCGAAGAAGGGGAACTGGTCAGTATCAGCAGTCGCCTGGGAACTGTAGTGGTGCGTGCGCGCCTGACCGATCGCCAATCCAAGGGGGAACTGTTTGTACCGATGCACTGGAATGATCAGTTCGCCAGTAATGCGACAGTGGATAGCCTGGTCCACCCGGTGCTCGATCCCATCTCAGGTCAGCCCGAGTTCAAACACACACCTGTTGCAATCCACCCCTATCGGCCTGCATGGCACGGTTTTCTTTTGACCCGCGAGAACGTCATGCTCGAACATGCCACCTACTGGGCCAGGGCGAAACGCGAGGGACTCTGGCACTATGAGCTTGCCGGTGAGCAGGCGGCTGACAATTGGTCCACGGTGGCCAGGGATCTGCTCTTGTCAGCCAGTGACGTGACACAGTGGGCAGAGATGATGGACAGTGCCGGTGGATACTATCGAGGTGTCAGTGTGGTGAATGATAGGTTACAGAGCTGTCTCTTTATCGGTCCCGATCATCAATTACCGAAGCGAGACTGGTTGGTACAGCTTTTCAGCAAGCGGCAACTGACACGAGAGGAGCGCCTGCGTCTGTTGGCGGGTACCCCCGGTAATGCCCAGGAGGATGCTGGGAAGACGGTTTGTGCCTGTTTCGGTGTCGGATTGAATACGCTCATTCATGGAATTCGTGAGCGGGGTTTACGTACTACGGATGATATCGGCAAGGTATTACGGGCAGGTACCAACTGCGGTTCCTGTCTGTCTGAGATCAAGACAGTGATCCATGAACATATGCCTGAATCGGTCTGAAAGAATGGATGCAGTTGTGTAATTTCTATGTTTCATAATTACTAAGGAGCGATGGAATGTCCCCAGAGGAAATCAATTACGTAAAAGAGAGCTGGGCTAAAGTGGTGCCCATTTCGGATAAGGCAGCCGCGCTGTTTTACAGTCGTTTGTTTGAGGTCTACCCGGAAGTGAAACCCTATTTCAAAGGCGAGATGGAGGCTCAGGGAAAGAAGCTGATGGCGATGATTGGCATGGCTGTCGACAGCCTGGACAATCTGGAACCGCTGATTGGTACGATTCAGGATTCCGGCAAACGCCATGCTCAATATGGCGTGAAAGATGAAGACTACGATAAGGTGGCCGATGCGCTGATCTGGACGTTGGAGCAGGGATTGGGTGACGCTTTTACAGATGAGGTAAAGGGGGCCTGGGTGAATACCTATACCGCATTGGCTTCAGTGATGAAAGCAGGAGCAGTGGAAGCCCGCTAGGGGCTGACTTCAGCTACCCAGCGGCATAACGGAGTGGGGGAGCCAGAGCAGTGCGGGCTCCTCCTTTTCGTTGAGCTTATGCTTCAGGATGACGTTACCATTGCCTGTATCCCAGCGCAGAATGGAATCCGTCTGGGGCATCTCAGCACCTTGTGCATTTTCTGTAACGGGATTCCCCATCTGTTGAAAGAGTTGCTGTATCAGCTGGTCATGATAGATACGTCGATAGACGACCTTGAGTCCGTTGACCCACTGGTCGTGAAAAAAGACGGTGATGTAGCGGGCGGGCATGCTGTTGAAGATGCCGATACGTGAAGCACAGAGCCGATTGCCAAAGCTTGAGACCTGATCCTGGCATTGCCACTCGATGTCCGGAAATACCTCTTTCAATTGAGATTCAGTGAATTGGTTGTCTAGAACTTCAAGATTGAGGTTGATCTCCTCTTCCCCCCAGAGAAAAAGAACAACTGAGTCAGTACGTCGCTGTCCATCCTCAGTAAACACAAGCCAGAAGATCGGTCCAATGACGACCAGGAATGCCAGCAGGCGTTTGTACAGTGGGGGGAGCTTTAAGTTCATAGGGAGATCTTGGTAATGCAAAAAAGAAGAAAACCTAACAAAGTGACAGTGGTTGCTGTGTGATGATAAAGGGACGGCTCCGGTGGAGCCGCCCCTTAATCACTTCACTTAGCCGACTGTCAGCTTATTTGTTTTCCCGGTTATCAACCAGATTATCGACCACGCTGGGATCGGCCAGGGTTGAGGTATCGCCCAGTGTGTCCAGCTCATTGGCCGCTATCTTGCGCAGGATACGGCGCATGATCTTACCGGAGCGGGTCTTGGGCAGACCGGGCGCCCACTGGATGATGTTGACCTTGGCGATAGGACCGATTTCTGAACGTACCAGCTTGACCAGATCGGTCTTCAGTTCGTCGGTACCTTCCACGCCGGCCATCAGCGTGACATAGGCGTATATACCTTGACCAGTGAGGTCATGGGGATAGCCAACCACGGCTGCCTCGGCGACGTTATCATGCAACACCAGTGCAGATTCAATTTCGGCGGTACCCAGACGGTGCCCTGAGACATTGAGAACGTCATCGACTCGGCCTGTAATCCAGTAGTAGCCGTCCTCGTCACGACGGGCGCCGTCCCCGGTGAAGTAGTAGCCGGGGTACATGGCGAAATAGGTCTCGAAGAAACGCTTATGATCACCATAGACGCTGCGCATCATGGAAGGCCAGGGATGTTTGATGGCCAGGTTACCTTCGGCAGGATTGCCGTCGATCTCCACCCCCTGATCGTCCAACAGCACAGGCTCTACGCCAAAGAAGGGGTGGGTGGCGGAACCTGGCTTCAGTGGTGTGGCGCCGGGTAGGGGGGTCATCATGTGTGCACCGGTCTCAGTCTGCCACCAGGTATCGACGATCGGGCAACGCTCTTCACCGACCACATTGTGGTACCACTCCCAGGCTTCGGGATTGATGGGTTCACCCACGGTACCGAGCAGTCGAAGACTCTTGCGGCTGGTTTTCTTGACCGGTTCTTCACCGGCACCCATCAGCGAGCGGATGGCAGTTGGTGCGGTGTAGAAAGTGGCTACGTTATGTTTGTCGCAGACCTGCCAGAAGCGTGAGATATCGGGATAGGTTGGGATGCCTTCGAACATGACAGTGATGGCGCCATTGTTCAGCGGACCATAGACGATGTAGGTATGACCGGTGACCCAGCCCACATCAGCGGTACACCAGTAGACCTCGCCATCCTTATAGTCGAAAACCAGTTTGTGGGTCATGGCTGCCTGCAGCAGATAACCGCCAGTGGTGTGAAGCACACCCTTGGGTTTACCGGTGGAGCCAGAAGTGTAGAGAATGAACAGGGGATCGTCGGCTTCCATCTCTTCCGGCGGGCAGTCGGCGGAGGCGTCTGCCATCGCTTCGTGATACCAGACATCACGTTGATCGTTCCACTCAACTGGATCGCCACCTCGCTGTACGACCAGACAGGTATGTACATTAGGGCACTGGGCAATGGCTTTATCGGCATTGGCTTTCAGTGGGACTTTCTTGCCGCCACGCATGGACTGGTCGGAAGTGATCACCACCTGGCAGTCTGAATCGAGGATTCGATCTCGCAGGGCATCCGGAGAGAAACCACCGAAGACGATGGAGTGCACGGCACCGATACGGGTACAGGCGAGCATGGCCACGGCCGCTTCAGGGATCATGGGCAGGTAGAGGGAGACCCGATCGCCTTTCTTGACGCCGCGTGACTTCAATACGTTGGCGAATTTGCTGACTTCTTCGTGCAGCTCCCGATAGGTGATCTTGCGATCCTCATTCGGATCGTCACCTTCCCAAATGATGGCAACCTGGTCGCCGCGGGTGTCAAGGTGGCGGTCAATACAGTTGTAGGAGACATTCAGTTTGGCGCCCTTGAACCATTCGATGTGCAGGTCGTCTTTATCAAAACTCCAGTCGAGTACGGTGTCCCACTTCTTGAACCAGGTGATGTATTGATCAGCCTGTTCAGCCCAGAAAGCTTCCGGGTCGTCAACGGATTGCTGATACATTGCCTGATACTGGGCGTCATTAACGTTGGCCTGTGCTGCAAAATCGGCAGGGACGGGATATACCTTGTGTTCTGACATTAGATGCTCCTCAACGGTGGTTGTTGATACTTATTAGGATGCGGAAAACCATCTGTCTTCCGAAAAACACAACAAGACCACGATTTTTCTGTCTCTGATCTTGCTGGAAAAATAATAGTTGTTAGTTCTCAAACCTCTCATTCTATTGTGTGTCATCGAGTAAGAAAACGGCTGAGTTGACATTTACTCGGTTGCGGAAACATCTCTGATGCCATGGCCAGAAAGAGTTCAGCGGTAGCCAGGGCGTCACTCAAAGCATTATGCGCTTTGTAATTGGGTAAATTATATCTTGGTCTCAGATTGAACAACCGTAGATTACCGGCTTGGATGGTATGGTTGCGGCGTTCAAAAAGCTGCCGCGCCAGCACCAGCGTATCGATAATCGGAATCACAAATGGGGCACCATAGAGTTTTTTACAGGCGGCATTGATGAAGTTCTGCTCAATCGCAGAGTAGTGTACCAGCATGACCTTTCCAGCCAATCTCTCAAGTAATTCTGGCAATGCATCCTCTATGGGTATGCCTGTGGCTGCCTGGTCATCGGTGATGTGATGGATGACGGCCGACTCTTCAGGGATCTCCTCATCGATGGCGATCAATTGGTGCCGTGAGGTTTCCAGTTTAACCATCATATGTCGTATCTCTACCAAGCCGTAGCTGAGAATTTTATCTCGCTTCGGATCGAGACCGGTGGTTTCCAGATCGAGGGAGACAATGACAAGCTCCTCGCATTCAACCTTTTTTGAGGTCAGCGGTGTAGAAAGATAGTCGTATAAAGCCCCATGGTTGACTTTCGTAAGTGCCCGCTTGCGCAGGGATTCCTGGCTGAGAAATCGTTGTAGCATGACTATCGGAACCGTCCACCCTGATATCGGCTCTCCAGGGTCTCCTGCATATCCTGGATTACTCGGAAAGCATCCTTGAGGTGACGGCGTTCAAGATCTGACAGTTCATCGGGCGCCAGATAGTTATCGGGCTGAATCCCTTTGCGGATCTGTTCCGCTTGGTGATTGATGCGCATGCTGGCAATAAATTCGAGGGCATCAACCAGATTTTCTCCCATCTCCCGGCTGAGGATGGATGTCTCAGCCGCAGCCAGCAGCCGCTCGGTAGTATTGACCGGCTTGAGTCCCTGGCTGAGCGCAAAAACCCTGGCGATGTCAGTAATGGGGACGATGCCCCGGTGTTTGATATCGAAGGTATCGTCGTGTGCACCGTCGTGGATCAGAACAAATGTTCGGAAAAAACCGAGGGGTGGACGATGCTGTAGTGCATTGGCTGCCATGAAGGCAGTGAAGATTCCGTTCCCACGGGTCTTGTCGAGTATTTCCGACTGTAATTCGAGGAATAGCTCTTTGTCTCCATGTACTGGTCTGAGGTCGAAGAAGATGCTGGAGAGCATCAGGGACATCGGGTCCGGTTTATTGATCCAGGTATTGAAATATTTACGCCAGGCGCTCAGTGTCTGACGCCATTTTATGTTGGATGCCATGGCATCGCCCGGGCAGTAGACAAAGTTACAGGCATTCAGTCCATCGGTAACTTTCTTTGCCAGCACATCGAAATACGCCGCATGCTCCGGTTTCATCTGATCAGAGATGAGCAGGGCATTGTCCTGATCTGAGTGAGAGGTCTGTTCTCCACGGGCCTGGGAGCCGCCACACATCCAGACATAGGGGACGGGGGCGGGTCCGAGCTCGGCTTCTGCCATTTCGATCAGGCGTACTGTCAATGAGTCGGTGATACTGGAGATCGCTTCACCGATATGCAGCGCTGTGGCACTGGAGTTGGCCAATTGGAATTGCAGTTCCGGCAGACGTGCACTGACCTTGGCAAGATCCTGCAGGGTTTCGGCTTTTCGTACATCGGTGGCAAGAAAAGCGGAGTTGGTGGTCTGGTGTCTGGCCAGATCGGTTGCGGAGAGCATGCCAACGACCTGATCATTTCGCATAACCGGCAAGTGATGCACATGCAGCCGTGTCATGGTCATCAATGCCTGTATTGCCAGGGTGTTTTCCTGCACGGTTTCCAAATCAGTGGTCATGATGGCACTGACAGGCTCATCAGGAGAGAGACCGGCAGCGACGCAACGTTTGCGCAGATCACGATCAGTGATCATGCCCGCGAGCCGATCACCGCTCATGAGCATGACTGACGAGACATTCTTTTCACTCATCAGTTGTGCGGCTTGTCGTATCGTGCTGTTGGTATCGATGGTGATCGGCGCCTTCTTGAGCAGATGAGAAACTTCCACCGTCATCTGAGCGAGGCTGCTGTTTTCTCCATTGTCCTGCAGGGTGCGTACGGCTTGTTTCAGACGGTCTCTAATGGATTCGCTGAAATGGCGATCGAAGGCGGGTTCGCTCTGGCGCAGGACCTTGAGGTGGCTGCAGGGGAGCTGATAGAGCAACGTGTCCTCAGTTGAGACGCCGCGGATGGCTCTGCCAAAGTCAATTAACTGGCAATCGGTGGTGTAGACGCCACCCTCGCCCAGTTTTTCCACCAGTTTATCTTCTTCATCCAGCAGTTCGACCGCACCACTTCTGAGAATATAGATATAACTCTGATCAGACTCAGGCGGGGGGAAATCGCTACCTCTGCGCAGATATCGAATATCCAGTATTTTCGGTAGTTGATTGAGTTGCTCTTCCGGCAGTACATCGAAGGGTGGACGCTGTGCCAGAAAGTCGCGTATCTCGACCAGTTCGATTTCCATAGACTCGCTCGAATGAAACCGTTTGGTAGGCAAAGGGACCTAGTGAAGGTCCTAGTGTGAGTAACTTAACAAAAATCTCAACGAATTGGTCAGAAGTCTGAAAAAATATTTCATCCAATGCGTGGAGGTTCTTTTTTGTGTCTGTGCAGGGAAAAAGGCCCCGCCGAAGCGGGGCACAATTTACTGCTTTATAGTTGATTATTAATGGTCGGTAGCAGCACCGGCACCCTTGGGTACACGAATGTCTTCCACCAGATGCTGGATATGATCCGGTGGCGGAGCAGTCATCTTCGAAACAGTGATGGCTACTGCGAAGTTGACCATAGCGCCGATTGCACCGAAGGCATTCGGAGAAATACCGAAGAACCAGTTCGGGCCCATGTCTCCCAGGAAGGAGGTGCCGGGAACGAACATGATGCCTTTGTGTTGGAACACATAAAGCATGGTCACACCGATACCGGAGATCATGCCCCAGATAGCGCCTGCACGGTTCACCTTCTTGTTGAAGATACCCATCATCAACACAGGGAAGATGGAAGCCGCAGCCAGACCGAAGGCGATAGCCACGGTGCCGGCGGCGAAATCCGGTGGATGCAGACCGAAGTAGCCAGCGACACCGATGGCACCCGCCATGGCGAAACGACCTGCCATCAGCTCATTCTTCTCCGAAATGTCAGGCATGAAAACACCCTTCAGGAGGTCATGAGAGATGGAGGAAGAGATGGCTAGCAACAGACCCGCCGCGGTTGAGAGCGCAGCAGCCAGACCACCGGCGACCACCAGGGCGATAACCCAGTTAGGCAGGTTGGCGATTTCCGGGTTGGCCAGTACCATGATGTCACGGTCAACCTTGGTCATCTCATTGCCTTTCCAGCCCCAGGCTTCAGCCTTGGCAGCGAACTCGGCATTCTTCTCGTTGTAGTACTGAATGCGTCCGTCGCCGTTCTTATCCTCGTACTTCAGCAGACCGGTCTGTTCCCAGTTCTTGAACCACTGGGGACGGTCGGCATAAGCCAGGTTGCCTTCAGTTGTACCAACTTCACCCACCTGAATGGTGTTCATCAGGTTCAGGCGAGCCATGGAACCCACTGCAGGGGCGGTGGTGTAGAGGATCGCGATGAAGACCAATGCCCAACCGGCTGAGGAGCGAGCGTCCTTAACCTTGGGTACCGTGAAGAAACGGATAATGACATGTGGCAGACCCGCAGTACCGATCATCAGCGAGAGGGTGTAGACAAACATATTCAGTTTGCTGCCCATGACTTGCGTCGAGTACTCCTTGAAGCCCAGCTCCGTGACTACCTGGTCCAGCCTATCCATCATAAAGGTGCCGGACCCATCTGCCATGGTACTGCCGAGACCCAGTTGTGGCACAGGGTTGCCGGTCAGGTTCATGGAGATGAAGATGGCAGGTACGGTGTAGGCGAAGATCAGTACGCAGTACTGTGCGATCTGGGTGTAGGTGATACCTTTCATGCCACCCATAACCGCATAGATGAATACGATGCCCATGCCGATGAACAGGCCTGTATCATAGTCGATTTGCAGGAAGCGGGAGAAGGCTACGCCGATACCCTTCATCTGACCGATTACGTAGGTTACGGAGGCCAGAATCAGACAGATAACTGCCACGATTCGAGCGGTACGTGAGTAGTAACGATCGCCGATGAACTCCGGTACGGTGAACTTGCCGAACTTACGCAGGTAAGGAGCAAGCAGCAGCGCCAGCAGCACGTAACCACCGGTCCAGCCCATCAGGAATACGGAAGCACCGTAGCCGTTGAAGGCGATTAACCCAGCCATGGAGATAAAAGAAGCCGCAGACATCCAGTCAGCGGCGGTGGCCATACCGTTGGCGACAGGGTGTATACCCCGGCCGGCAGCATAGAACTCACCGGTTGTTCCGGCACGTGCCCAGAAGGCAATGCCGATGTAGAGGGCAAATGTGAAGCCCACTACGATATATGTCAGTGTTTGCAGATCCATGAATCAGTTTCCCCCGTTAATCCTCATGGACGTCAAATTCGACATCCAGAGCGTTCATGCGTTTTGCGTAGACGTAGATCAGCACCAGGAAGGTATAGATTGAGCCGTTCTGAGCAAACCAGAACCCAAGACCAAGACCACCAATCTTAATGGTGTTCAGTGGCTCTACCAGGATGATGCCGAAAAGAAACGAGCAGACAAACCAAATCACCAGCAAGATACTTACTAGGCGAATATTGGCTTTCCAGTACTGTTCAGCAGTTTTGTTCATATCATGATCACTCCGCCGTATTGAAAAGTTGTTGATGCTTTTGCGCCTGCCACCATCGGCGACATCCTGTCTTTATAGAATTAATGATGTGATGGTATCTGTCCTTGAACGTGCCGGCACGGTCATGTGTTTCCGCACAGAACGGTTACACATTACGCAAGTTTGAGTCACGAATTGCGATAATGTCAAATAAAACAATAGGTTATACCGTAGTTTTCTATGTTGCGATGCGGCATAAATGTTTCGTTGCGTAACACTATTCATGATGGGTTGTTACCTTCCGGATCGTGCTTCGTTTCTATTGGTAAAAAATAAAAAATTTTGGGATGCACAAAATTTGTGCCTCCATGAGCGACACTGCATCTTTTTTTAGCCATCTTGCGTATCAGATAGTGAAGCCGCACCAAATTTGGTGTCTTTGGGGTGTGTGCAATATCGAGGTGGTTCTATGCAAGGGTTGCGAGGATTATTGGTTGTAATAAATCTATTGCTGCTGAATGTCGCTTTGAGCGCGGCATCAGCGGCCTCTCTCAATGGCTTCGATCTCAGGGATGCCCTGATACCTTCCCAGGAGATCTTTCATGGCGGGCCTGGAAAGGATGGTATTCCTGCGATTGATGAACCCAGATTTGAGCGAGTGAACGAGGCCAATTGGCTGAATGACGATGACAGAGTCATGGGTCTCAGCTTGTCGGGCACCCACAAGGCATACCCTCTACGGATTCTCAACTGGCACGAGATCGTCAACGACCAAATTGGGGACCGGCCTGTAGTTGTCTCCTACTGCCCCCTCTGCGGTAGCGGCTTGGTCATGTCAGCCAGGGCAGACGGCATGGACCTGAAGTTCGGTGTTTCGGGACTCCTCTACAAGAGCGATATGCTGCTCTATGACAGAAAGACCGAGTCGCTGTGGTCGCAAATGATGAAGCAGGCGATATCGGGTGATCTACAAGGGACAAAACTCTCACTGCTGACTTCGCAAAACACCACCTGGAAGGATTGGCGGACAGCGCATCCGGATACGGTTGTACTCTCAAAGGAGACGGGATATGCCAGAAACTACTCGCGTAATCCCTACGCAGGATATGAAGATCAGCGTGATCTCTACTTTCCGGTTTCTGGGATAGATCCTCGCTACCACCCCAAACAGGCCACTCTTGGTATCGAACTGAATGGAAAGCACAAAGCCTACCCTCATGTGGAATTGGACAGAGCGGGTGGGCAAGTGGAGGAAGCCTTTGCAGGGCAGGATCTGATCATACGCTACGATCGCACCAATCAATCGGCCTGGATTGAGACCCCTCTGGGTGAGAGACTGCCAACGATAGAGAGTTTTTGGTTTGCCTGGATGGCTTTTCATCCGGAGTCTGAGGTATTTGAGGCCAATTGAGCTGCTTTGGCAGATCGATACGGGATGACTCCATCCCGTATTCATGAAAATATAAACGAATGATCAAATCCATACAGCGCTTCTTCGATACTTATCTCGTACCAGAAAACGATTACCAGTCGCAAAATCATGAAGAACGTATCAGGCTTGCTGTAGCTGCACTGCTGCTGGAGATTGCGGAATCGGACTTTTCCCGTTCTTCAGATGAGCAGCAAGAGATCGTCAATATAGTCCGGAACGACTTCAATTTGACTGATGCTCAGGCAGAGGCCCTCTTTTCACTGGCCGAGAGGGAGCATGCGGAGTCCACGGACTATTTCCAGTTTACCCGTCTGATCAATCAACACTATACGGCCGACGAGAAGATAGGGTTGGTCGAGGCGCTTTGGCGTGTGGCGTTTGCCGACAAAGTGTTACACGATCATGAAGAGCACGTGATCAGAAGGCTGTCAGACCTGATTCATGTCTCCCATAAGGATTTTATTGCAGCCAAACACAGAGTCATGCAGACCTGTCAGCCATGACAGGGTACACTGGCTTCAGGAAGGCAACGACTATTAGTCCAGGGATCCCCCCTATCGGGTTGGAAAGCGGTTGAGGAGTTCATTTCCCACGAATCGCAGCTTGTCGTGATATATTTTTAAATACCATATAAATAAGTAGCGGATCGTCCTGGATGTAGCATTATGTCTGAGCACAATAAACAGAGCACCCCTGGAGGCGTACCTAGCAAAGGTCGTCTACTGGTCGTCGATGACGACACCCGGCATGCGGAGAGCCTTGCCATGATGGTCAGTAGCTGGGGCTACGACGTGGAAACCGCACCAGACGGGGCAAAGGCAGCAGGCATTCTGGTGACACGTCCGATCGATATCGTGCTTCTCGATCTGCATATGCCCGTCGCGGATGGCCATAAAGTCATGGACTTTATCCGCAAACGGAACCTGAAAAGCCGGGTGATCGCAATTTCCGGTGACCCCTCAATGGATGATGCCATCAAGTCACTGAAAAAGGGTGCGGATAATTTTATCCGTAAACCGGTCGCGCCGGTTACACTCCTCAAAGCTATCGATGACAGCCTTAAACGACGTGCCAAGGATGTCGAAGCCGCTGATTTAAAACGACGCATAGATACAAAAAACAGTCTTCACCGACTGATGTTCGATGTGGCTCCCAACCTATTGTTTTTGTTGGATGTGAATGGACATTTTCGTATGGTGAACAATGTCTTTTCGAAGGTGACCGGCTATTCGAAGCAGGAATTGCTGGGTATGCACTGGAAATCGCTGGTGGAGAGCGATGAGGTCGAACGCATCGAGCATGTTTTTGAAGAACGCAGGACCACACCGGACCAGTTTCCCGAGGTTGATCTGCGCTTGAAATGCAAAGAGATGTCGGAACCTGACCTGGGACAAAAGCCGAGAACGGTGTTAGTGGCGCTGCAGTCCCGGCGACTCTACTCGTTGCAGGATGACAAAAAGGTATTTTTCGGGACCTACGGCGTTGCCCGGGATATCACCCACTACAATAAGCTGGAAGAACTCAATAAATATCAGGAATTTCATGACGATCTGACCGGTCTGCCAAACCGGGTACTGTTTGACGACTACCTCAATTTCGCCCTGACCCAAGCCAAACACAGCGAGACCGGTTTGTGTCTCCTCAATATCGTTCTGGATGACCTAAAACAGGTCAACGAGCGATATGGCCACGCAGCCGGTGACGTCTGTCTCAAAGCCCTGGCTACCCGTTTAAAAAGGCAGGTGCGCAAAGGTGATACCCTGGCCCGTATCGACGGCAGTGAATTCCTCCTGTTGTTGCCGAATATTCGAGAAGAGAAGTCGGTGATCCACCTATCTGAAAAGATCAGAATGGCACTGACCTATCCTGTGATCGTTGACGGGAAAAGTATCAGCTTGCAGATCACTGTCGGTACCTCACTGTTTCCCCGTGATGGCGAAAATACCGAGGGTCTGTTGCAGCATGCAAAGACCGACTTTAGCGCATTGGCTAAGACAAGAAAGAGACAACAGGCGACCAGTTCAAACTGGATAAAACTGATCAAGTCGAATCCCTGACTGATAAAACAGACAGCTCAAAGCCACAGATAGCTAATTACACGCGTCGATAGTCTCTATGAGTGGTGTTAAGGGTCACTAACTCTTCTTGCCTTTTTTACCCCGCGGTATGCCGAACCGTTGCCGTCTTTCCCACAGTGCCTTACGGCTGATACCTAGCTGTTTGGCGAGTTCGGTTTCTGTCATACCATCCTGATGCTCAAGTACAAAATGGCGGAAATACTCTTCCAGCGAGAGGTTATCGCCAGCGTTTTCGTTGCTTTGTCGGTTAGTAGCTATCTGGTGGTCGATGGATAGCAGTTCAGGCGTAATGCTGTCTCCCTCACAGAGAATCACTGCCCGCTCGATAGTATTTGCCAGCTCTCTGACGTTACCCGGCCAGTGATAACGTCGAATTGCCTCCATCGCATTGCGACTGAGTTTGAGAGGTAAACGATTGAGCTGTCTTGACGATTTTTCCAAAAGGAACTGGGCCAGTGCCTTGATATCGGCACCACGCTCCCTAAGGGGAGGGAGGGTCATCTCAACCACGCGAAGACGAAAATAGAGATCACTACGGAATGTCTGTTGTTGTACCAGCTTACGGATATCGCGGTGGGTGGCGGCAATGATGCGAATATCGGGCTGCAGACCCGGTCTGTCGCCACTGCCGCTATACTCATCACCCTGTAAAACGCGCAGTAGCCTGGCCTGTGCCGGCATGGGTAGTTCACCAACCTCATCCATAAAAAGCGTGCCGCCGTGGGCTTGAGCCAGCAATCCACCTTTTCGTGTATCACTCTCGCTGGCATGCCCGAAGAGCTCTGTTTCCACCTGATTTTCCGGTACGGCCGCACAATTGAAGACGATGAAGGGCGACTGACTGCGGTGACTTTTCTCATGCAGAGCACGTGCAACCAATTCCTTGCCGGAACCCGATTCACCCAAGATCAATACCGTGGCATCAGTGGGGGCAACCTTGTTGATTCGATTGAAGACCTCACACATGGCAGGACACTCTCCCACCATGCCTTTGACCGGATAACTCTTTTCAACTTCACTTTTCAGCACTTCCTGTTGGCGCTGACTGAGGTCTTGTTTAATGGTGCGCTCGACAAGCATTAGCAGTTCATCGTGATCGAAAGGTTTAGCGATATAGTCAATTGCACCCATCTTCATGGCATCAACGGCTGATCGGATACTTGCGTAACTGGTCATGATCAGCACGGGGACCGGAGCGGCCAGGTTGATGATGTCCGTACCGGGTAGTCCCGGCAGACGAACATCACTGATGATTAGATCAAAACTTTTTGGTGAGTGCTCAGCCTCTGCCTCTTCGATGGAGCCGGCCTCAGATACCTGATAGCCGTGGCGTTCCAGTAGTCGTTTGACCGCGCGACGAATCACGGTTTCGTCTTCAATAATTAATATTCGGCTCATGATGTAGTTGTGATGCCTTTGGAAGATCGATGATGACCTTAGTGCCAAAGCCCGATTTTGAATCGATGCTAATGGCGCCTTTATGATCGGAAACGATTTTATAAGCCATGGCTAGACCGAGCCCCGTGCCTTCACCCGGTGCTTTGGTGGTGAAGAAGGGTTCGAAAATGTAGCCCTGGTTCTCATCAGAAATACCCTCTCCCTGATCGATAACTTCAATACGCATGCAGTCGGCGATCTCACAGGCGCTCAATTCAACGGCACTGCCGGGAGAGGATGCGTCACAGGCATTGGTCAGGATATTCACCAGTACTTGAGAGAGACCCTGGCGGTCACCCTCAAGCGTCAGCTCTTTGGGGCAGAGATTCTCGCAACTGACCTGTCGGCCGTGATGGGTTAGTTTCACCAGTCGAATTGCCTCGTCAGCCACCTCCTTGAGAGAGAATCGGCGTATGTCGGTGCCGATGCCGCCACTGCGGCTGAAGTTCATCAGCGTCTTGACGATGGCAGTAATGCGTTGGGTCTGAGTCAGTATCTCCTCGATACTCTCTTTGACCAGTGTCGGTTCCTCTTCATGCCGCAAATTTTGTGCAAGAGATGCGATGCCAGTAACGGGATTGCCAATCTCATGAGCGACACCGGCTGCCAGGCGGCCAATGGACGCGAGGCGTTCACTGTGGGCCAGCTCAGCCTCGAGGGTTTCAAGATTGGTCAGATCCTCCATCAGCATGACCTGGCTGGTGCGAGCTTCCTCGACCGGATGGTCGACAGGCATAGGACCAGGAATAGCGGCCTTGTGCAGGTTGAACCATCGTGTGCTGTTTTCGTGGGACATCTCCAGATGGTAGATGTGCTCATCCGTGGCTGAGGCAAAGCCGGCTAGCAGGTGACCCCAGGGCTCAGGAAGACGGTGTAGCGGTACACCGACCGCATCGCGAGCACGCAGGCCGGTCATGACTTCCATCGCCAGGTTCCAGATGGTGACCGTGCGTAATTTATCGATCGTACAAACCCCCAGGGGGAGGTCCAGCAATACCTGTCGGTGGTAACGACGCAGATTATCCAGATCCCCACTGAGACCCCGAAGACGGGAACGGGAGTGCTCCAACTGGTCTTCAATAAAGCGCATGGAATCAGCGAGAGCGGTCTGAGTATGGATATCCAGTTGCAGCCGTCGATTGATTATCATGTGAGCGAGCTGAGGACCCAGCAGTCCCGAGAGGTTACGTTCGATACGTTCGCGTAATCGGCGCAGCTGCGACGGCCGGGTCTCGTTGGCTGACAGACTTAAATCGCTGAGTGCCTGTTTCACTTCCCGCTCGGCGGCTTCTCCGCCTAACATTTGTGCCAATTGCTTAGTGAACTGGGCTGAAGAGCCGGCGTTGACCATGCCGCCGAGGGGGATCATGGATTCACTACAACAGGCGCTGGCTGCCTCTTGTTCGCCGCGGCTCTGTTTTCCTACCAGGGAACCGAAAACAAACAGCAAAGTGTTAGCAGTGAGTGACCAGAAGGTGGCGAACTCCCACTGGTCCATGCCGGATGCAAGACGCAGGGCGGGTATATCGAATTCGGTGCGGATAAAGCCTGAACTCTCCAGCAATGGCAGCAGTAATGTGGCGGACCATATAGCGATGCCTGCCAACAACCCAAGTATCAGACCCAGACGATTGGCACGCCGCCAGTAGAGTAAACCGACGATACCCGGTAGGAACTGGACAACCGCCACAAATGAGATCAGGCCCAGCTGTACCAGTCCCTGATGTTTTTCGAGCAATACATAGAAGCCGTAACCGGCCATGATGATCAGGGCGATCAGGAGCCGCCGACCAAGCAGAAGCCAGCGATAGAGGTTGACCTGCGGGTCGGGGAAATTGGTGGGGAGAAGAATGTGGTTCAGCGTCATCGAGGAGAGCGCCAACGTGGTGATGATCATCATCGCACTGGCAGAAGAGACACCACCGATAAAGGCCAGTATCGGGAGCCAGGAAGGGCCGACCTCCAGGCTCAGGCCAAGAACAAAGTAGTCAGGATGGACTTTCAGTTGTAACGACTCGCCTGCCCAGAGAATCAGCGGAATCGGTAGGTTGATCAGGAGCAGGAATAGAGGAAACGCCCAGCTGGCGGTACGCAGGGCCTTGGGCTCAAAATTCTCTGTGAAGAGCATATGAAATTGTCGCGGCAGCAGGAAGGCGGCAGCGAAAGCAAGCAGTAGCAAGGTGGCCCAGGGGCCCTCCCTGACCGGCTGATAGAGTCGTTCAATTGCTTCCGGGTGTGCACGTAGCCATTGATCAAGGCCATCCAGTCCGCCGAAAACGCCTACCAGTGCAGTGATGCCAATGATGAGTAGTGCCAGCAATTTGACCAGCGATTCGAACGCGATTGCAGCAACCAGGCCCCGATGTTTTTCGCGACTGGTACTGTGTCTGGCGCCAAACAGTATGGCGAAGACCACCAGTGTGCTGCAAAAGATGAGTGCCAGACTGCGCGGTGCGACCGATTGACTGACGACAGTCATGGAGTCGGTCACCGCACGGATCTGCAGTGCGATGTAGGGCAGGGTGCCCAACAGCATGAAGAGGGTGACCAGAATGCCGGCCAGCTGGCTCCGGTAACGGAAAGCGAAGAGATCCGCTAGTGAGGTGAGTTGATACTCCTGAGTCAATCTGAGTATCGGTTGCAGCAATAGGGGGGAAAGGGCAAATGCCAGCGTGACGCCCAAGTAAATAGTGAGGAAGAGATAGCCCTGTGTTTGGGCGAAGCCTACACTGCCATAATAGGTCCAGGAAGTCGCATAGACACCCAGAGAGAAGACATAGACCATGGGATGGCGGATGAGCTTCTCGGACAACTTCCCGCTGTCGGCGGCATAGGCAATCAGAAACAGCAGCACGAGATAACTAAAACCGGCGCCGAAGAGTAGTCCTAAATCATAGGTCATGATGACGGCGATGTATCATAGCGATAAAAACGATGATCGCCAGCCAAAGCAGATAGGGGACGTACCAGGGGCTGTCGAATGAAGTCCACCAGATCATGACCGGTGCGGACAGCAGGAGAATAATCAGCAGACCGAGTGCCAGAGTTCTATCGAGTTGACGTTCGGGAGGCGGGGTTTCTCGCATCTCTAGAGCCTAGCAGTTGTTACCGAATGTAACAACTTCAATCGGCTCGATTGACCCTATTCATGCCTTATGGTGTACGGGGCCGGCAATCCGGCTTCAAAGGTCAGACGAATGAGTTGCACGAACCTGCGATGGTGTCACCAGGTCCGAACCTCTTGCGGCTGTTCATAAGAAGGTCTGGTCTATCTCTTACCGGTGAGTTACTTCTTACCGTGTATGCCTTCAATTATCTCATGTAGTTTCGCAGCCAGTTCGGTGGGCTCGAATTTGGGTACATAGGCATCTGCACCGACGCCCTTGCCCAGAGCCATATTGGCATCTGCGGATAGAGAGGAGTGCATGACGATGGGAATGTCACTAAACCGGGGGTCTTCCTTGATTTTCTTGGTCAGCACATACCCATCCATCTCCGGCATCTCCACATCTGTCAGAATGATCTGTACGAAATCACTCGTCTTGTGATCTGTGGCCTCTGCCCGTTCGGCAATCTCTCTCAGTTTATCCCAGGCTTCGGAGCCATTCTTTGTACCGATAAACTTAATTCCCATGTGGTTCATGGCGCGGATGATCTGATCCCTCGCCACAGCAGAGTCATCGGCGAACAGCAGGGTGATGTCACTATCGCCAACATCCTGAATACCTTCGAATATATCAGAGTTTTGCCCAAAGCCGGATGTCTGACTGAGTACCATCTCCACATCCATGATCATGACCAGGCGCTTATCTTTCAATTCGGTAACAGCAGTGACCAGGCCGCCATGCTGTTGCGCCATCATTGAGGGTGGTACCTTCACGTCCTCCCATGCCAGGCGCTCGATGGTATCGACAGAGTGCACGAGAAATCCCTGCACATTTTTGTTGTACTCGGTGACGATGAGAATTTCAGGCTTGTCTTCCGACTGGATGTTGCAGAAATCAGGCAGATTGATGACCGGAATCATATTGCCACGCAGACTGACCATGCCTTCGACCGAGGATGGCATATCCGGTGCATGGGTGATCTCAGGTACCAGCATGACTTCCCTGACCTTGAAGACATTGACGCCATAGGTCTCCTCTCGTCCTGTATTAATATCCTTACCCAGGCTAAAGAGCAGGACTTCCAGGCGGTTGGTGCCAGCCAAGCGGGTTCGATCATCGACGGATTTAATAAAGTTTGCCATTTACATTACACCCAGACGTGGAACAAACGGCGGGAGGGGAGAAGTATCAATGCTTCCAGCCTGCCGCGACTATCACGAAATGTAGCGGTCATTCGGTTGAAAGCTTTAGTGATTTTCCGCTGTCGAGCGTGGATAAATCATTGAACACTGGAAAAAGAACAGCTTTTGCACGAAGATCAGTGGCTGGTACTGAATGAGGAGAAAAAGGCGTGAATCCGGAGAAGGTGCTTTTTGGTTTTTTTATCGTTCTGGCCCTGACACTCAACTTCGGCTTCTTCGTCGGAGAGCTGGATAATCCGGACCATCACCATGTTTACGAGCTGTTTGCCGTGATCGTGGTCAATCTGGTGGCTACGGTGCTCAAGTTTGGTGACCGCACACAGATGGGGGCGGTCCTGTTGGCAACCAGTTTGGTGGCAATGTTGCAACTGTTTGCTGCCGCTTTGGTCTGGACTGTTGTCGAGCACGTTACAGGCTCCGGTCTGACACCTGTCGCAACCGCCAGTATCGTATCCCTCTCGGGTGGCGCCATGCTGGCCAATGTGATCTCCGTGATCCTGCTGATTATCGAAACTGTGATGCTGCGTAGATAGAACGGCAAGGTCCCCTTCATGGACAATATCGTCTTCCTCATATTCAGGCGCATGCGGGCGCCTTTGTTGACGCTGATCCTGACCTATTCCATTGCGATTCTCGGCCTGGTGCTGATTCCCGGTCAGGATGCGGATGGTAACGTTTGGCACATGGATTTTTTCCATGCCTTCTACTTTGTCAGCTTCATGGCCAGCACTATCGGATTTGGCGAAATCCCTTTTGCGTTTACCGCAGGCCAGCGATTATGGGTCAGCTTTTCAATTTTCTTTACCGTTGTGGTCTGGCTCTATTCCATCGGCACGGTACTGGCCCTGCTGAAGGATGAGACCTTTCAACGCGCCCTGACCGAACGACGCTTCACGCGCCAGATCAAACGCATGCGCGAGGGCTTCTATCTGATATGCGGCTACGGCCAGACGGGTGAGGCATTGGTCAAATCACTGACCGAGCGTAATCAGCACGCGGTGGTGATCGATATCCTCGAGGATCGGGTCAATCTGCTCAAACTGGAGAATCTGCGGGAATATGTACCCGGTCTCTGTGGGGATGCACGCTTGCCGGCCCATCTGCTGGAGGCAGGTCTGAATCATCCGCTCTGCCATGGTGTTGTCGCACTGACCAATTCCAACGAGGCGAATCTGAAAGTCGCCATTACATCGAAGCTGCTGCATCCCGAGATAGAGGTCATTTGCCGAGCCGATTCACACGATATTGAGGCCAATATGGCCTCATTCGGCACCGATTACATCATCGATCCCTTTGATGCATTTGCCCTTCACTTGGCAACAGCAATCCAGGCACCCTGCCTCAGCCTGCTGCAGGATTGGCTTTCCATGGGGCATGGCGATCTATTGAAGGAGCCGGTCTATCCACCCCATCAGGGACTCTGGATTATCTGTGGTTATGGACGTTTCGGCAAAGCTATCTACGACAAGTTGATCCGGGAAGGGTTGGAAGTGGTGGTGGTCGAAGCGAATCCCGATACCACCGGTATTCCCTCTACTGCCTTTGTGATGGGGCGTGGTACCGAAGCGGAGACGCTGACTGAGGCAAGCATCGAAAGGGCAGTTGGGTTGGTTGCCGGTACCGACAATGATGCCAACAATCTTTCTATCATCATGACTGCCAGAGAGCTCAATCCCGATCTTTTCGTGATTCTCAGGCAGAATCGAAAGGACAACGACCCGGTGATCAAGGCGGTGGGCGCCGATATGGTCATGCTCCCCAGTGAGATTATCGCTAACCAGATTCGTGTCTTGCTGGGTGCTCCGATGCAACATCAGTTTGTGAAACTGGTACTGCATCAGGAGGACGAGTGGGCCTGCGAGCTGCTCAGCCGAATCTCAGCCCTGGTGACAAGCCATGCACCGGAGGTGTGGGAGGTGGCCTTCACTGAAGAGGATTCCCATGCCGTTTGTGCCCATGTCAGACGTGGTGAGCAGCTTACGTTGAGCCAATTGATGGTCGATCCCAGGAACAGGGAAACCAAGCTGCCCTGTATCCCACTCATGATGCTGAGGCATAATGAGCGGACTCTTCTTCCTGATCCAGAGCTAAGTGTTCAAAAAGATGATCATTTTCTCTTCTGTGGTTCGCACTATGGTAAAGGTCGCATGGAATGGACACTTCAGAATGAGAACGCTTTGAGCTATATACTAACCGGAGAGGCCAGGCCGGAGGGTTGGATCTGGCGCCGACTTATCAAAAAGGGGGCGACATGAGCCAACTGTTGGAGAAACTCCACAAAGACCATATAAACCTTGCTAGGCTGCTCGATCTGTTGAGTGCGCAACTGGATGCACTGTTTGCCGGGCACGAATCGGATTTCGATCTGAAAATTGAGTTGCTCGACTACATTGAGCACTATGCGGAGCAGCACCACCATCCGACCGAAGATAAAATCAATGCGGCCGCATTCCGCAAGACTTCGATGCAGGAACACGCAGCGCTATATGAACGTGTGAGCCGGGAACATGAGGCGCTGTTGGGGATGGCCCATCGCTTTCGGGAGACATTGGAAGGGATCATGCAGGGTGAAGTATTGCGCCGGGAAGAGGTCGAAACCCGAGGCCGGGAATTCATTGCGCTACAGAGGCAGCATATCGACCTGGAGGAGCAGGAGCTCTTTCCGCTAATTGACCAGGCGTTGAGTGAAAAAGACTGGGAAAAATTGGAGTCACAAATCCCACACATGGATGACCCGGTATTTCACCGCCAAGACTATAATCGTTTCCGCAGTCTTATCGATTATCTGGAATTACACGAATCGGAATGACACTGATAAAGCCTTTTCGTCACAATGATTAATCAGATCATGGGGCGTTGGTTTGCATCATTGTATGGCTGTATGCTTTTTTTCATCACGGCTGTCCCTTTAGCGCTTCTCACTCGGGAGAAGGGATGCTTAGTTCCGGCTTTCATGCCTGACATGACCTCCATCAACGAGAAGCCCTATCGTACTAATCGGCATGATGGTGCTGAATAGCGTTAACGGGACGGCACTGTTTTTCATCCGTAAATCATGAACAGGTAAAGGTTTAACGGAATCCTGTCGATAAGGGGATTATTCCCAGCGGAGAGATTCGAGGTGCCGGTCGGCCATGTCTTCAGTCAATCGTATTAGTACACGACTATCTCTACGTGAGTTTGTTATTGTGCTGGGCTGTCTGCTCTTATCAACACAAAGTTTTGCGCTAGAAGCCCTGGAAGCGGAAATCTACATGGCGCAGGTTCACGAGTCAGAGTGGACATTCAAAGGATCACGTGCATTGTGTGAACTGGAGCATGAAATTCCCCAGTTTGGTCATGCCAGATTCCTGCGCATTGCCGGCGAGAGTCTCGAGTTTCGTATCGATAGTTTTCAACCTGTGCCTGAACGGGTCGAAGGTATGCTACGGGAGGTCTCGCCCGAATGGGAGCATAGTGAACCCGACTCTTTGCAACAGATGGTCGTTATTGAAACGGGTTTGCGTCCTGTCTCGCTAGACAGGCGACCGGCAGGTTGGCTGCTCTCATCCTTGGCCAAGGGACAGGTTGGCAGTTTTGATCTGCTCGACTGGAATGACAGCCGTAAGCAGGTCCACATTCGTCTATCTCCAGTGAAGTTTCAGAGACCTTACCGTGCATTCAAACAGTGTCTCAAGCAGCTATCTGGAAAGGGATTCGAAGCGTTTCAACAGACGACGGTACATTTTGCCCTGGATGTCGATGAGCTGGACGGCGAAGCACAGGAGATACTGGCAGGATTGGCAGACTATATCGAAGCTGACGACCAGGTTTCATCGGTGCATATTGCCGGCCATGCCGATGATCAAGGAGAGCCTCGCTACAACCTACGTCTATCAGCGAGACGTGCGAAGCGTGTGCATGATTATTTATCTGCGAAAGGTATCGCTGCTACTCGTCTCTCCATGCGGCATTTTGGGGAATCCAGGCCAAAGATCCGTAAACGAACTGAAACTGCAAGAGCCGCAAACCGGCGCGCTGAGATCAAACTGGTCAGATAAAAAAGTGCATGTGATTTGAAATGCTGTCGGGCCTCCTTTGTCGGCCCAACCTACGATCTGTGAAGTATCGAGTCTCTGGGCGCTAACCAATCAATCGGTAAATACTTGCTTAATCGATGCCACGACACGTCCGGCAGTTTGACCGTCCCACAGATCGGGCACACTGCCCTTGCCAATCTTTCCTGCGACGACGGCATCGATTTTTGACTCGATGTCGTCCAGCGTGCAGAGCTGGTTGGTCCCTTGTGTGATAGTGATCGGTCGTTCCGTATTGGGGCGCAGTGTGAGGCAGGGAATGCCCAAATAAGTGGTCTCTTCCTGAAGCCCGCCGGAATCGGTTACCGCCATGCGGCAGTTGAAGATCAGATTCATAAAGCTGATGTAGTTCTGCGGTTCCAGAAGCTTTATCGCAGGTTTGTCGTCCAGCAACGCTAACAATCCCGTATTTTCGAGGTTTTTTCGTGTGCGGGGATGTACCGGAAAGATGATTGGCATCTGTTTCGACAGTTTGATGATCATGTTGCAAAGTGCCTTGAGCGACACCGGATCGTCCACATTTGCCGGGCGATGCAGCGTGAGGACAGCATACTCGCCCCGGGAAACGCCGTGTTGTTCAAAGACCGGTGTCGCCTCAATGGTCTCACGCATCATTTCGAGTGAGTCGATCATGATATTTCCCACTCGCACGATCTTCTCCGGTGCTACGCCTTCATGTAGCAGATGCTCATCGCCATCAGGGGAGGGCGTCCAGAGCAGATCAGCCAGTACATCGGTGGCAAGACGGTTGACCTCTTCCGGCATGGTACGGTCGAAGGAGCGCAGCCCTGCCTCCAGATGGGCCACCACAGGTCTGTTGAGGCCAGTGGCCGAGTCGTTCTCCCCATGCTCATAGACGACCTTGGTGGCAGCCAGTGTGCAGGCGATGGTCGAGTTGACATCACCCACAACTACCACCATGTCGGGGCGTTTCTCCATCACCACCTTCTCGTAGGCGATCATCACGCGTCCGGTCTGTTCCGCGTGGCTGCCGCTGCCAGCACCTAGGTGGATATGCGGTTCAGGCAGGCGCAGATCCTGAAAGAAGGCGTCGGACATGTTGAGATCGTAGTGTTGTCCGGTATGGACTATCACAGGATCCAAGTCAGATTCCCGGCTCAGGGCATGGTAGAGCGGGGCGATCTTCATAAAGTTGGGTCTTGCGGCAGCGATCAGGTGGATTGTCCGTTTCATGGTTTTTGGCTCGTTGTTAGTCATGGTTGTGCATTGTTATTCGATGAGAACTTTTTCGACCGACGATCGCTATTCTGTAGCAGTTGGCACGATGATGCCAGCAACGGGAATAGATTGGATTCAAGGGAGATGGTGGGCGCAACAGGGATCGAACCTGTGACCTCTGCAATGTGACTGCAGCGCTCTCCCAGCTGAGCTATGCGCCCTCAGAAGGTGAGCAGCGAATTCTAAAGGGGTTGCATAGGGGCGTCAAACAGTCACTGCCGAATCCCGGTGGGTCTGATAGAATCGCGTTTTCTCAATTTGCCTTGTTGTGAGATCGATGACTGTACGTACCCGTTTTGCCCCCAGCCCTACCGGCTATCTGCACGTCGGTGGTGCCCGCACCGCGCTTTTTTCCTGGCTCTATGCCCGCAAGCATGGCGGCAAGTTTGTGCTGCGCATTGAAGATACCGATCTGGAACGGTCGACGGCTGAGTCGGTCAATGCCATTCTCGAGGGGATGACATGGCTGGGACTGGAGTACGACGAGGGGCCTTTCTACCAGACACACCGTTTCGACCGTTACAACGCGGTTATCGACGATCTGATGGAAAAGGGCCTTGCCTACCGCTGCAACTGTTCACGGGAACGGCTCGATCAGCTGCGTGATGAGGCAATGAAGCACAAGCAGAAACCCCGCTATGACGGACACTGCCGGGCGCGGGATATCAGTCCCGACAAACCCCATGTGATTCGTTTTCGCAATCCCGATACTGGGGTGGTGGTGGTGGATGATTTGATTCGCGGCCGTGTCAGCTTCAACAACGAGGAGCTCGATGATCTGATCCTGCGGCGTACCGATGGCTCGCCAACCTATAACCTCACTGTGGTTGTGGATGACATGGATATGCAGATCTCCCATGTTATTCGGGGTGATGACCATCTCAACAACACGCCGAAGCAGATCAATATTCTTCAGGCTATGGGGGCTGGGCTACCGAAATATGGCCATGTACCGATGATTCTGGGTGACGATGGCGCCAGGCTTTCCAAGCGTCACGGTGCGGTCAGCGTCATGCAGTACCGGGAGGATGGCTTTCTGCCGGAGGCGTTACTCAACTATCTTGTTCGTCTCGGTTGGTCCCATGGGGATCAGGAGATATTCAGCATTGACGAGATGATCGAGCTTTTCGACATCGATGCGGTGAATAAGGCGGCATCGAGTTTCAACACGGAAAAACTCATGTGGCTCAATCAGCACTATATCAAGGAGGATGATCCCAAACGGATAGCGCATCTGCTGAGTCCGCATATGGGGGAACTGGGTATTGATCCTGCTGAAGGGCCGGATCTGGCTGATGTGGCCAGTGCCCATCAGGAACGTGCGAGGACATTGGTTGAGATGGCGGATATGAGTGCCTTCTGCTACAAGGATTTTGAAGCATTCGATCCTCAGGCGGCCAAGAAACACCTGCGCGGTGTTGCCAGGGAACCCTTGGAGCGCATGCGTACAGTGCTGGCATCCCTCGGTGACTGGACGGAAGAGAGTCTGCATACCGCTGTGCAACAGGTATCGGATGATCTTGAGGTCAAGATGGGTAAAGTGGCTCAACCACTGCGTGTGGCTGTTGTCGGTCGAGCTGCCTCTCCCGGTATCGATGTCACCTTGCGTCTGGTAGGTAAGGCAGCGACACTGCGCCGAATCGACCTCGCACTCGAATTTATCCGCCAGCGCGAGGCCAATGCGGGCTGAACCGCCGACCTATCCGTCAAGGCTTATCCACCAACAACGAAGCATCAAACATGAGTGAACAGAAACCGAGCTCGCCAACCCATTTTATCCGCCAGATTATCGATCAGGATCTGCAATCAGGTAAAAATGAGGGCCGGGTGCATACCCGCTTTCCACCAGAACCCAACGGCTACCTGCATATCGGGCATGCCAAGTCGATCGTGCTTAATTTTGGTGTGGCGGAGGACTATCGCGGTAAGTGTAATCTGCGGTTCGACGATACCAATCCACACAAGGAGAACGTGGAGTTCGTCGAGAATATTCAGAAAGATGTCCATTGGTTGGGTTTTGACTGGGAAGACAGACTGTTCTATGCCTCCAACTATTTTCAGCAACTCTACGATTTTGCGGTAGAGCTGATCACTGCGGGCAAGGCCTATGTCTGTGACATGGGTGCGGAGCAGATGCGGGAGTATCGCGGTACCCTTAAAGAGCCTGGCAGAGAGAGTCCTTATCGGAGTCGCTCGGTGGAGGAGAATCTGGATCTCTTCGCACGCATGAAGGCGGGTGATTTCGCTGACGGCGAGCGGGTGCTCAGGGCCAGGATCGATATGGCGTCGCCCAATATGAATATGCGCGATCCCACACTCTATCGTATCCGGCATGGGGTGATTCACCACCAGACAGGTGAGGCCTGGTGCATCTACCCGATGTATGACTATACCCATCCAATCTCCGATGCCCTGGAGGGGATTACCCACTCCCTCTGTACCCTGGAGTTCGAGGACCACCGGCCGCTTTATGACTGGGTTTTGGACAATATCAGCGTTCCCTGCCATCCCCAACAGATCGAATTCTCACGCTTGAATCTGGAATACACGGTGATGAGCAAGCGAAAGCTGACTCAGTTGGCGGATGAGGGTTTTGTCGAAGGGTGGGACGATCCACGCATGCCGACGATTGCCGGACTACGGCGAAGGGGCTTCACACCGGCATCGATCCGGGATTTCTGTCACCGTATCGGTATCACGAAATCGGACAATCTGGTGGAGATGGGTGTGCTGGAGAACTGTATCCGCGAGGATCTGGACGCCCATGCACCCCGCCGCATGGCGGTACTCCATCCCCTGAAGGTGGTTATCGAAAACTATCCTGAGGCGGATGAAGAGACACTCTCGGCATCCAATCATCCCAAGGATGAATCGATGGGACAGCGGGAGATTCCCTTTAGCCGCGAGATCTACATTGATCAGGCCGACTTTCGCGAGCAGGCCAACAAAAAGTACAAGCGTCTGGTCACTGGGGGCGAGGTACGGCTGCGCAATGCCTATGTAATCAAATGCGAAGAGGTGTTGAAAAACAATCAGGGTGATATCGTTGAACTGCGTTGCACCTACGACCCGGATACCCTGGGGAAAAACCCGGAAGGCCGCAAAGTGAGAGGTGTGATCCATTGGGTCTCAGCTCGCCACGGGGTGAAGGGGGAAGTACGGCTTTATGACCGCCTTTTCAGTCAGCCCAATCCCGACAAGGTGCCTGAAGGGGGGCATTTTACCGATAACCTCAATCCCGATTCTCTCCGTACTTTGACGGGCTGCTACTTCGAGTCCAATCTCTCTGGGGCTGCGGTAGGCGATCGTTATCAGTTTGAACGAGAAGGCTATTTTACCCTCGATAGTCGTGAAGCGGTGGATGGCAGGCTAGTCTTTAATCGCATCGTCACCCTGCGTGACTCCTGGGCTAAGATCGAAAACAAGGGCGGTTGAATCAGTGGCTCTGGATGAATTGATCTTACTGAGTTTCCTGGGTGAAAAAGCATTGGACAAAGACGTAATCATCTTCTAATATGCTCCGCTTTCCGGGGCCATAGCTCAGCTGGGAGAGCGCAACACTGGCAGTGTTGAGGTCGGCGGTTCGATCCCGCCTGGCTCCACCATATAGATAATAGATCAGCCCGGAGACTCTCCGGGCTCTCTATTTCAGGGCGCTTCTAAAGTGATGCTCATGGAAGCCTTCCAAACCGGTTTTCCCGCAGGATAGGTCATGCTCTGGGTCGATACTCTGATCATTGCTATCATCGCAATTTCCGCCATTATCAGTCTGATACGTGGCTTTGTTCAGGAGGCTGTCTCTCTGGCTACCTGGATCGCCGCCTTTGCACTTGCCTGGTTTTTCTTTCGTCCACTCGCCGCTGAACTAGAACCCTGGATAGATGTGGCCTCGATTCGTCTCGGTGTGGCTTATGGCATTATATTGCTCGTGGTGCTCATTCTCGGCGCTTTGACCAACCGTTTCATGAAAACCTTGGTAGATACGACCGGATTAAGTGGCACCGACCGGCTGATAGGTATTTTCTTCGGTGCTGCCAGGGGTGCGGTAGTCGTTGCGATTCTGGTGTTACTGGCCGGATTAACGCCTTTTCCCGGGGATGCCTGGTGGGCTGAATCCCGTTTGATTCCCCATTTTGAAGAGATGGCAGTCTGGCTGAAAGGTTATCTACCTGATGATATCGCAACGAACTTCAGCTATTGAGCGGTTCAGCCGCTATACGGAAATACCCGGGTGGCATGATGCTGGGTGTGGTTCTACCGCGCTACAGCGATTACCATTAGTCCTCGCCAACGACCGAGAGAGTTAATTATGTGCGGTATTGTGGGAATCGTCGGCAAGACCCCCGTCAATCAATCCCTCTATGATGCCTTGCTGGTGCTTCAGCACCGAGGCCAGGATGCCGCCGGGATTGTGACCTGTAACCAGGGAAAACTCTTTTTGCGTAAGGCGAATGGATTGGCCCGGGATGTATTTCATACACGCCACATGATGCGTTTGAAGGGTCGGATGGGACTGGGCCATGTCCGTTATCCGACGGCCGGAAACTCGTCTTCGTCAGAGGCACAGCCTTTCTACGTCAACTCTCCCTATGGCATTACCCTGGCCCATAACGGGAACCTGACCAATGCCGAAGAGCTCACCAGAGATCTCTTCGTCGAAGATCTGCGGCATATCAACACCTCTTCAGATTCTGAGATTCTACTCAATATTTTTGCGCATGAACTGCAGATGCAGAATAAATTGCGCATTGCCCCTGAGGATATCTTCAGGGCAGTGGCAGGCGTACATCGCCGTTGTCGGGGTGGTTATGCTGCTGTCGCCATGATACCCAATGTGGGTCTGATCGGTTTTCGTGATCCGAATGCCATCCGGCCGATTGTCTATGGAAAGCGGGAAACCGACCTGGGCACCGAATATATGATTGCTTCCGAGAGTGTCGCCCTTGATGCGCTCGGTTTTGAACGGGTACGGGATTTGGAGCCGGGAGAGGCGATTTTTATCAGCAAAGAGGGGCGGTTTCATGCACAGCAGTGTGCGGCCAATCCGGTTAAGTCACCCTGTATCTTCGAATTCGTCTATTTTGCCCGCCCCGATTCGGTTATCGATAACATCTTCGTCCACAAGGCACGTTCCCGCATGGGTAAGAAGATGGCAAAGAAGATTCAGCGGGAGTGGCCCGATCACGATATCGATGTGGTGATTCCTATTCCGGATACCAGCCGTACAGCGGCCCTCGTACTGGCCAATGTATTGGGTGTGCGATACAGAGAGGGTTTCATCAAAAATCGCTATATTGGCCGTACCTTCATCATGCCCGGGCAGACAGTGCGGAAAAAGTCGGTACGCCAAAAGCTTAATGCCATCGATCTGGAGTTCAAGGGTAAGAATGTATTGCTGGTTGATGATTCTGTCGTACGCGGCACCACATCCCAGCAGATCGTCCAGATGGCGCGTGACGCAGGTGCGAAGCGGGTCTATTTTGCGTCAGCGGCACCTCCTGTGAGGTACCCGAATGTTTATGGTATCGATATGCCGGCAGCCAGCGAGCTGGTGGCACATGGCAGGACAGAGGATGAGATAAGGGAGATTATCGGCGCCGACCGGATGATCTACCAGGATCTCCAGGACTTGATAGATGCGGTCTATAAAAAAGGTAAAAGCGATATCGAACGCTTTGATTGTTCTGTTTTTAACGGCGAGTATGTGACGGGTGATGTGAGTAACACCTACCTGGAGCAACTGGAGCTGCTTCGGAACGATGGTGCAAAAAACCAAGACGATTCAGCTGATAGGAGCATGCTTGATCTGCACAACGATGCCTGAAGAAGACTAGGGCCACATAGGATCTTGTGTGTGCTTGGCCCGCTAACAGCCATCGATTCGATCAAAGTAACGCGCCCGATAGAGCAGCCGGCTATTATCCCCATCACTGAATCCGTCACGGGTATGTAGCACATTGTTGGAGATCAGGCCCTGTCCGGCCTCGAGTTTACCCCTAAAGTGCCAGGGTGACGGCGTCTTTAGGACACTTTTTAAAAAATCGACAGCCTCTGTCAGGAGTGAGTCTTCCAGCCACTCTATGCTCCGGCTTCTATCTGTATAACGCATATGGAGATGGCCGTCGGGATAGATGGCAAACACCGGGCCTGTTCGGGACGGTCTGATCTCTTCTCCTTCGACTTCGTTTGCCGGGATGGTCATTGCGCGGGGATGCATCAGAGCTCGGATATAGTCCGGGTTTTCGTCCCTGATCCGCAGATAGACGATTTCATGATCCAATAACTCATTCTCGCCACCCTCATCGGCGGGTTGTACACAGTGCAGGAGTAAGCCGTGAATCTGCTGGTCGAGTGGGTTGTAATAGCCATCCGTATGCCAAGCGATCGGTCGATTGGAGTAGGGGATGTATCCCTGCCTCAAGGCATCAGACTGGACAGTCAGTGATGTAATGGCGTCATTGTCGGCACACATGTTGTGATCAAGGTGCTTGAGACCGAAGCTCAGACCCAGACTGCGAATTATCTCCTTGTCGCTGTCGTGTCCTGAAAGGCCTGCCCAGATAGCCATGTTAGACTTTTGGCAAAGTGATAGCAGTCTATCGTGTTCAGCGGATGTGAGTTGCCTGGGATCACCAATTTCAACTACCAAATCATCAAGATTCTGCGGGTAATGTGACAGCTTGGTCGCTTTCCAGCGGTCAAAGGCCTGCCGGTTTTCCGGATAGAACGGACTCTCGTTTAATAACTGCATGGTGTTGATTTTCGCAGATTGTCTTAACTATTGGTATTATCCGTGAATAACTCTCCATTTCAAACTGAGGCTGATTCGTATGCATAGCGTAGCCAAACGTCCGGTTCTACCGAAACCACTGGCATTGCCACTTAAGTTGCTACCCAAGCGGCTGCACGGGTTTGCGCTCAGCAAAATGCTAAACCAGGTTTTCCGGCAGGAGATGCAAGAGGGGGAACTCGATTTTCTGGAGTCAAAAACAGTTCGTATTTGTGTTAGCGATGCGGATATCAGTTACCGGGTGACAATGCATCAAGGTGTTTTCGTGGAATCCGGTTCTCAATCTGTTGATCTGACGATAACAGGGACTGTTTATGACTATCTACTGTTGATTACCAATCGCGAAGATCCGGATACGCTCTTTTTTCAGCGCTATTTAAAGATGGATGGTGATACCGGTCTGGGTGTCCATCTAAAAAATATGCTGGCAGCCGTTGAACTGGACCAGTTAACGTTACCGAAGCGCTTCAAACCGACTGTTGACCGGTTTTTGTCCGTTTACGAAAGGTTTGCCTGATCTGGCATGACATCAACCTGAGCTTTTGTATCCCACATCCGGTTGAGGAGTTGTTGCATCTCATCCAGTGGTCCAGTACACCAGAAGCGTTCCCCTGCTGGTGACCTTGAGTCATTTAACAGTGCTTCTTCTTCCAGTCGTCGGCGAAGTTGAGCGGCAACTGCAAGGCCCGTATCGATGATGTTAACATCAGCACCGGCGACCTGTTGAATGCTCTCCTTGAGAAACGGATAGTGCGTGCACCCCAGCACCAGTGTGTCGATGTTTTTCTCAAGTAGTGGATCCAGGGTTTGTTGAATCAAAGGTAAGCTAGCAGGTCCGCTGAGATGGCCGCTTTCGATCCATTCCACCCACCCATGACATGGTTTGATGAATAATTCAGCACCATTTGCATGTCGTTCTAAAAGCACCCTGAATTTACTACTATCCAATGTGCCCTCAGTGGCTAATACGCCAATATTTCCGTTATGACTCTGAAGAATTGCAGGTTTTACACCTGGTTCCATGCCAATTATCGGAATGGGAAATTGATCACGTAGTAGATTGACGGCAGCTGCAGTGGCGGTGTTACAGGCAACAACGATGGCTTTAGTCTGTTGCTTGAGCAGAAAATGAGAGATTATTTGAGCACGGGCCTTCACGGTATTATCGTTTTTATTTCCGTAGGGAATATGCTTTCGGTCGGCGACATAGATTAAATTCTCGTGGGGGAGTGATTCGCGGATATGCCTAAGAACGGAAAGGCCGCCTACACCAGAATCGAATATACCAATGGGAAGATTTGATGACATTGAAATGTTCAGTGTGATTATGTGAGAGTGCTTCGATCCAGGCAGGATAATAACTAAATTAAAGAATCGTTTTTATATTTTAATAAGCGTTCAATTTCAACGCTAAGTTTTTTTAGATATCGATTGAACAGTTCATTGGATTCATTTCGACAGGCGGCATGTATCTGCTGCACAGAATAATCTAGCGCAGGTACTCCGCACGAAGTTGTTGATCCATGAAGTTTGTGGCATATCTCTCTCAGTGCTGACCAGTTTTCCTCGTTATGTGAGCGTTTCATTGATTCGAGAGTTGAAGGGAGCTCACTTATTAATTGCCTGAACATTTCCTCAGCTAGTTTCTTATCGCCACCGGTGACTGATAGCGCTTTATCGAGATCCCTGCTTGGCAAGGTTTCGGGAATCAGAAGCGTGTTTTGGTGGCAGTGTTGAAATTGCTGAAGTTGGTTGGATGCTGGTGTGTGCTCAGTTAATACTGATTCAATGGTGCTCCACATCTGCTTTTCCTCAATGGGTTTCAAGAGGTATCCGTCCATTTGAGACTCCTTGATCTGAGCGCGAGTTGAGGGGACTGCATCAGCCGTTAGCGCAACAATAGGTACGTGTATTCCATGGGTTTCATTTTCTCGTATCTTACATGCTGCGGATGTTCCCTTCATGCCAGGCATATGAATATCCATGATAATGAGGTCAAAATCAGTTGCTGTCGCAAACGCAACCGCTTCTATGCCGTCACTAGCGGCGGTGACAAGCGCACCCTTATCACGCATGAGTGTGCTGATGAGTTTAAGATTGATTTCGTTATCATCAACCACAAGCACTTTTCTGTTCTGGATTAGATTTCTATGCTGATCATCTGCTTGGTGGGTTGTAACAGTATGTGTGGATTTTCCGACTAAGAATATTTCTGAAAGTGTCTGTTTTAGTGTGGATGTTGTAATAGGCTTTGGTAAGTACCAATCACCACTCAAGGATTGATATTGATCGATTATTGTTTTTTCAGTTGCACTCATTAAAACTAAAAGAGGTGTCCAGCAGTTTTTTCTGAGGTGGTTAATTTCCTGCTCTGCGTCACCGGACTTGATTTCGTCATGTCCAAATCCGAGTATGATGAGGTCTACAGATGGAGACGGTGAAATTGGGAATTGCGAGATAGTGACTTTGATGCCAAATTGCTCTAACCGATGCTGTATCGATAGTCTCGATAGTTTTATTTTATCAGCAAGTATGACGTGTTTTCCGAAAAATGGGGGTGGTTGAGATGGTTCATTTATGGTTTGTTTATCGGCCACGATAAGCGGTATTTCTACAATAAAGCTTGAGCCCGTTCCCAAGGTGCTGATTAGCTTGATATCCCCACCCATTGACTGAGCAAGTTTTTTGCAGATACTGAGTCCAAGTCCGGTGCCGCCGTATGTACGACTGGTAGAGGAGTCAGCTTGTTGAAATGTTTCAAAAAGATTAGCCTGTACTTTTTTGCTAATACCGATCCCTGTATCACTAACACTGAATTTTAGTGTTTTATTTTCTTGGTAATCCTCATCAATAAGAACGCGCACTATGACTTCACCTTGGTGGGTGAATTTAATGGCATTATTAATTAGGTTTACCAGTATTTGACGAATTCTTGTCTTGTCACCTATAAGTGACTCCGGAACATCAGAATATATCAAAAGAATAAGTTCTATTGCCTTATCGTGCGCTGATGGGGCGAGTAGTGCAATGGGTTCCTCGAAGCACTCTGTGACAGTAAATAAAGCTGTTTCAGGCTCCAGTTTTCCGTATTCGAGCTTTGAATAATCCAGTATTTCATTAATAATTTCGAGCAAATTGGTTGCTGATTTTGAAATAGTGGTGACGAGGTCTATCTGTTTTTGGCTGAGATTGGTTTTTAAGAGTAGATTTGTAAAGCCGATTACCCCATTCATAGGTGTTCGAATTTCATGACTCATGTTGGCAAGAAACTCTGTCTTTGCCTGGCTTGCTAATAGCGCACGCTTTTTTGCGAGATCAAGTTCGACATTTTGTACTTCAATGGCTTCCATGGTCTGAGTTAGATCGCTGGTTGCCTGGTCAATTTGCTGTTGCATGGTTTCGTGCGAGTGATAAATCTCATCTGCCATGGTATTAAAGCCTTCCTCGAGGCTTCGTATCTCGCCAGTAGACACTTCCGGGACACGTACTGAAAAGTCACCATCCCGCATTCTGATAACGGCTTGTGTAAGGCGTGTTATTGGTCGAATAATTCCTGTGCTGAGAGCAAGTGTGAAAATTGTTGTGATAAGAAGGCCAAAACTCAGCATTAGCAAAGTGTTTCTTATGATGTTTCGACGATTAATATTGAGCCTTGTCTTGCTCATATACACAGTGACTGTACCCATTGCCCCGCTAGCTATGGGGCTGTAGCCGGGTTGTTGCTCTGGATAGTCGGTTACTTCAATATCATCTGTGTTATAGATGGCATAGGCTGAGAATTCTGCAAGTGCAAATTGACTGTCATTATTGGTCTTGCTGATATGGGTAAGAATATCTCCTTTGTTATCGTATACCTTGATGCTGTGTACATCTTGCTGAAGGAATATTGGTCTGAGACTCGAATCGAGAATAGTTTTGTCACGGGTAAATATGCCATAAACGCTGATGGCAGCAGACTCGCTGGCAATGGAATGTCCAAGCTCGTTAAACGACTCGGAGAGTCTCGAGAGCTGAGAGGATATCAGGTACGTTGTTAGCGTGACTGCAAGTAAAAAGGCTGGCAGAATCCCGATGAGAAGTGCTTGGGTCCTGAGTGTGCTTGTATGCCGTATCACTTTATAGGTGCCGTGTTGAGAAAATTTACCACTTCACTTTCAGATGGAATGATAATGCCAAGAGAACGAGCAACATCGAAATTGATTGAGACAGAAAAATACATTGCCTGCTCATTTTTTAATGCCACCAGGTTTCCGTTGAGTGCGTTATATGCAGTTTCAGCAACCTGTTCTGCGATATTCTCTAAAGTGGTATAAACAGCTGCTATAGCACCGGCTCTTACATATGCAGAAGAGAAGCCAACTACAGGTATATTGTTTCTGTAAGAGGTCATCAATATATTAGAAATGGTTTTGTTGTTGTGAATTCTTGAATCTGGTATGGCAAGAAATACATCAATATCATCTATCAGCCGGCTTAAATGCTTCCCTGTCTGGGATGTGTTCGTTACTACCCGGGTATTTAGAGTGAGCCCCATGCTTTTTGCGGCGTCACTTAGTGGTTTTACAAGTGCTTCGTTAGATTCATGAATCAGTAGCCCAACACGGTTGGCTCTCGGTAGGGTTGTGCTGATAAGTTCAAAATAGCGTGAAAAAGGCTGGTCGATATAAACATCTATATTGTTGTATTTTGAAGTGCCTTGTTTTTTAACAATCGTGCTCTGCTTGGGGAGCATGGCGCGGATCACTGTATGGTTGCCACGATAGATCTGAGGTTGACTTGCTGCTTTGGTGCCAAATGTGATGATTAGTTTTGTATCAGATTGGATATTAGTCAGGTCAGTAACAACAACTTTTTTAAACTCCATATTCTGACAGCTATGATTGTCAGCTGTACATTTATTTCTAATGAAATTTATGGTTTGAGCAGCTGCTTGTTGATAGACAGAACTGTCTCCACTAAGAATCAAAAGGGTTTTGTTTGAGGGATTGCTGGCGACTGATAAAGCAGATGTGAGTGAGAATACCAAGCAAATGGATAGCATTAGTCGACGCAAAAAAAGCGGCGATACATCAGGTTTCCATATTGAAAGGCGATCAGTTAACAATCATTGTTACCTTTATTTTGAGTGGTATAAATTGGTAATTTGGGTGTGGTGCTAAAACTCCAGTTTTGCTTGTAAGTAGGCATTTCTCTCCCATTTATTTACGTAGGGAGTGGAGTTGTAGAAATCTAGATTGTCATGATTTATGTTCTGGATAAGTAGAGAAACTTCTGCATCCTTACTAAACAGATGAAATGCTTTTGATAAGCGAGCATCCCACCGGCTATAGCTTGGAACGTTGTCACCTTCGCCATACCAAGTGACATTGTCAGTAAAGTAGTATGCAGTGCTGATTTGAAACCCCGAGTCAAAGCGGTGGCTTCCGAGAAAGCTGAAAGTATGAGAAGGGGCGCGTCTGTTTACATCGTTATCATGCTGTATCACGCCCTCATTCTTCCAGGCTATTTCACGTCCTTCGGTATGTAGATAGCTATATCCAAAATATAACAAATCTCTATGCGTTGGCTTGAAGTGTGCGTCAATTTCAATGCCTCGAATATCCGCTTCTCCATCATTGATGTAATTGACTGCACCTTCATGTATCAGCAGATTGAAGTTGTCAATAACGGTTGAGTCGGCGAGTCCTCTGTCAGGATCTGGAAAATCAAAATCCCGATATGAAATGATGATATCGCGATATTTTTCCTTGAATATTTTGACGTCGACGGTAACGCCGCTTTCATTGAAATTCCCGTGATAACCTATTTCAAGGCTGTTAATGACTTGAGGGTCTAGGTCTTGTTGTGTTTTTATCCACGTGTTTATGTCATTAAGGGGTTCATCAAGAAAGACAACGAAGTTGACATGCTCCTCGAATAATGTCGGCATGCGGTATGCGCGAGATGAATTAATCCGAAATGTGTTTTGGGTGTCAAAATGGAAATTTACAGCGCCACGGTATGAAAAGAGTGGCGGTTCGCCTTCGAAGTCTTCCAACATGCCGCCAACGTTAAATGCCAAATCATCTTTTACATACCATTCGCTGTTAGCAAAAATTCGAGCCTGGTCCCTTGTTATCGGCTCGTATTGGTGGAAATTTTGAATGCTTTTTGCTTCATCTCTACGCAGGCCGCCACCCCACGCAAAGCGAAAGTGTTCTGAAGGTTTTAACGTCTGCTCGAATTCAAGATCATATCGGTGTGAAGATAGACCAAGCCAGGAAATGATGAATTGACCATCATTGATATCTGCAGCACTAAGGAAATCATTAAAATTGGCCGCGCCCATCTGCATTGCAAAGAAATCGAGTCTCAGTGGCTCCGGTATGGTCTGTAGCTGTTCAAGGGCTATAACCATGTCAGAAATACGAGGTGATTCATATGCATCTTCGACTTTAAGGTGGTTGTGGTAGAATTGAACTTGGAAGTGGTTGGAATCATTTTTATTGTGGAACCAGTTGAACTGCTGAAAGTTGTAACTGTTGTCTAGCTCCCTGACTTTTTGCAGGATATCTGAAAAACCTTCTTCATAAGTACCGCGGCTAGCGCCAAGAATCATTTGCAGTTGATTGTCTCTGTCAAGATCCTTATCACCATGAAAGTAAAATGAGCTTGCATCATAGCTGTCTTCACGCTCATGGAATCCATCACCCTCTTCATAAGAGGCAGACAGCTTGTAGCTAAAGTCAGAAATTTGACTTGCGTGCATACCATGGATTCTTTTCCTTCCCGATTCCCCAATGGTTGAGATGATTTTATTGCCATACGCATCGGCGGGGTGGTTAGTAATAATGTTGATAACACCCGCATAGGCATTGGAGCCATATGCGGTTGCATTCGGTCCGCGAATAACTTCAATACGGTTGATGTCATCCATGTCGATTGGCATGTCAGCCCATGAGACACCCCCATAACCTGGGTCGTATACCGATCGGCCGTCTATCAATACTTGCATGTCTCTAGCGTATTGATCGACAAGTCCATGATAGGAGGCTGTTGCTCTTGAGCCAGCGTAGAAACCAACGGTAAAGCCGGGAACGAGTCTTAGCAGGTCCGGTATCGACATCGCGCCGCTGGCCTCTATCATCTCCTTGTCGATGATGGTCATTGCAGTCGGTACATCAGCCAGAGGTTGCGCGAGTCGAGTTGCACCAAGTACTACAGGTAACTCATCAAAAAAATAGGCCTCAGAAACCACCTCAGGTTCTGCAGAAACTGTGGCTGAATAGAGCAGTAGTAGTAACCAGAAAGCGTGGTGGAAACCGTTTACTTTTAATATGAAGCGTTTCAAAAGGTACATATAAATCCGCTCGTTTTATCACTGTGCCAAGCATTGAGTAAGAAGCTGAACATGTTGATATTTCTTAGAATAACCGCATTCAGGCGGGGACCGCCAGTCGTAGATAACAACTGCGAAACAGGAGGAGGGTATGTAATTTAGCCATTCGCCGGGAAATCACAACAAAATCGGGTAAATATTCACAGTGGCCGTGAGTAAATAATCATCATACCCAGCCGAACAAAGAATCTTTTCTGCAGATTTATCTACTCGATGTAGAAATTTGCCTGAGTCCGGTTTCACCGTACCAATAGCCGTTACAGAAACCAAGTGGAGCAAAGGGCTTGATATCAGGCGTCGTCTCTCCTTTGATTGATCGACTAAAAGCCTCCACTATTTTATCTGTATGACGAAATTGTGGGCTGATGCGGAGAAAATCGACGCCAATTTGGTGGAGTTCATCGATTTCAGGCAGCAGGTTGCAGGTCAGTGCGGATATCGTCTGAATCCCGTTCAGTGCCAGGAATGGCTGCTTTTCCTGTGTCGACAACAGGCGTCCATCCGGGTAGTCGAGGCATTTGTATTGGCAGTCATCCTTTGGCAGGTTGAAAGATCTCGCGGTGAAACAGCGGGCTGACAGCGTTAAGGGCATACGCCCGTAGACAAAAACTTCTGTTTCAACCTCATCGGTTAGCGCGTCAAGTATCTGATGCAAAGTGGATTTTGAGAGTTCGACTGGTAATACCCAGCGCTTGAGACCCTGCTTGATGAGTACTTTCAGGGTTTCTGCATTGTAGATGTTGACAGTGGGGCCGGTGGCAAAGGGTACACCCTGGCTGCTCAGTAGCTGGACTGCCGCCATATCGTTGGCTTCAACTAAGAACTCCCCATTTTCACAAAGTTTTCGCAGCGTTTTCAGCTCGGACTCTGCCTCAAGCAGTGAGAGTGTAGAGAGTACGATCTCCTTGCCGGTATTTCGGCTCAGCTCTCTGGCAAGGTCAACCCACTCCTCGGTACGCAGACTACGACGTTTGGAACAGACCGTTTCACCTAGGTAGATGGTATCGACCGGTGTTTGAGCCGCCTGTTGGTAAAATTCATAGAGATCATCCCGGGACCAATAGTAGAGTACCGGGCCGAGAGAGAGTTTTAGTGCTTGATTCATCATTATTGCCAGGGCCGATAGTAGGGACCGAGGGTGGTAGTCGCACCTTCTGAAACCTGGTTTAGGGCCAGATTCCATTCTACCTTTGGCGTAAACCCATCGGGGTCAGCCAGGCTGCTGTCGATCGCTTCGCGCCACACCTTCGCCACCATGCCGACATAGGCAGGTGAGCGCTGCCGTCCTTCAATCTTAATGGCTTTGATACCGGCTTGCCGAAGCTGTGGCAACAGTGCCAGCGTGTTGAGTGAAGTGGGCTCCTCGATTGCGTAGAAGGTGTCGTCTCCCACGGCAAAACGGCCTTTACAGATTGTCGGATAGCCAGCCTGTTCACCCTTGGCATAGCGGTCGGTCAAAAGACCGCCGAGCCTCGATTCCAGCCCTGTTGATGTTTCCCTGTATTCGACGAATTCAGCCGGCGAACAGGCACCATGTGTGTTGGGGGATTGTCCGGTCACGTAAGAAGAGAGGATGCATCGTCCTTCAACCATGACGCAGAGACTGCCGAAGCCGAAGACCTCGATTTCCACCGGCGTATTTTCAATGACGTGCTTGACCTGACTGAGTGAAAGGACCCGCGGCAAGACTGCCCGGCGGATGCCGAAGTTATCGAAATAGAACTGCAGGGCTTCGTAGTTGGTACTGGAGGCCTGCACTGATAGATGTAGCGGAAGCTCGGGCCAACGATGATTGGCATACTCAAGCACCCCGATGTCGGCACAGATCAATGCATCTACCGACAGATCGGCTGCAATATCCACAGCCGATTGCCAACGTTGCCAGCCATCGGGTCTGGGGTAGGTGTTGATGGCCATGAAGACCCGCTTGCCCCGGCTGCGGGCATAGGCAATGCCCTCTGCAGCTCGCTTCTCATTGAAATTGAGGCCGGGAAAATGACGCGCATTGGTATCATCTCGCAGACCGAAATAGATCGCGTCTGCACCGTTATCCACGGCCGCTTTGAGTGAGGGCAGATTGCCTGCAGGGCATACCAGTTCCATAGGTGTACTCATCAAGGATTGGTTTCAGGCGACACGGCGTTGATTCTTGCCGCGTTGCTCTAGTTCTTGGGTGATGGCATTGAGCACCCGCCACTTCTCCGCACACCACAGAGGTGCAAGCAGAATGTCTTTTGAAGCCGTGCCTGTCAGCCGGTGCCAGACGACTGATGCCGGGGATGCCTCGACCATATCGGCAGCGATATCCACATAGGTGTCGAGAGAAAGAGGACGATATTCGCCTCGTCGCCAGCTGTTGGCCAGTTGGGTGCCTTTGACCACATGCAGCGGGTGTAGTTTGAGACCGTCGGTGCCCAGGTCGAGTACACGTTTCAGACTCTCCCGGCAGTGGTTATCGGTCTCTCCCGGCAGGCCGGCAATCAGATGGGTGCAAATCTTCAGGCCTCTCTGCCTGGCCCGCTTTACGGTATCGGCATACTCGGCAAGGCCATGTCCCCTGTTGACCTTGGCCAGGGTCTTGTCAAACGCTGATTGCAGGCCCAACTCAAGCCATATTTCCCTGCCTTGGGCCTGATAGCCTGCCAGCAGATCAAGTACCTCATCGGGGACGCAGTCGGGCCTCGTACCGATCGAAAGACCGATCACATCAGGCTCTGCCAGTGCCTGTTCATAGCGCTGTGCCAGGCGTTCGCTATCACCATAGGTATTGGTGTAGGCCTGAAAGTAAGCCAGGTATTTTCGGGCGCCGGTACGCTTACGGATGACCTGTCTGCCGGCTTCTATTTGCTGGTCCAGAGGCACTGGTTGGCGTCCGTTGGGGTTGAAGGAGACATTGTTACAGAAGGTGCAGCCACCAATCCCTTTAGTGCCATCTCGATTGGGACAGGTGAATGCAGCATTCAGGGCTATCTTGTGTACGCGCTCGCCATAGTGTTTGAGCAGATACTGCCCAAAGGTGGGAACATGTGCCGCTAAGGTGCTCACTAGCCGACTTCGTCAAGCGTGCGACGGCGAAATTTGACACCGGATTCCCTGGCAATGGCCTCACAGGCCTGAATGTCTACGCCCTCCAGACCTTCAACAGCCGTGGCCGTGACTTCTGCGATGTGCTTGGGCGCCTCACGCAGGAAAGCCAGCATCGCCTCATAGGAGCCGGGCAGGTTGGGTCGACAATGGCGATCATAGACCTCCTGGTTCTGAGCATTCAGTGATATTGAGATGGCATCCACGCATTCGCCAAGCTCAATCAAGGTGTCGTGTTTGTGTACCAGGTTGCTGAGGCCATCCGTGTTCACGCGCACTCGGCCGCCACGGGCTTTAATGTTTCGTGCGACTTCCAGCAGGATGTTGAGCCTCATGGTAGGTTCCCCATAGCCACAAAAAACCACCTCATTATATTGAGAGGGATCATCAATGGCTTCGATGATCTCGTCCGACGTCGGGCGATGATCGAAGGTCAGGTCATAACCTTTAACTGTCATGTCTCCGAGGGTTTTTGGGCAAAAGGCACACTCCAATGTGCATCGGTCCGTGATACTGAGATAAAGATTGTGATCGATCTGGTAGCAGATTTGCTGTGGCACGAGGTTACCTTGGTCACGAATTATCCGATCAATCGTAGCGGGTAAGTTTCTTGAGACAATGACTTTGATCAAGTCATTCGGGCCTTTGAAGTAACTACTTAACACGCACTAAAAGTGCGGGCATTGCCGATTAAAGCAGGCTTATCCGCCCATGTGGACTTTAGGTAAGGGATGCAATAGTTCGCTGACAGATAGCCTTAAAATTATTGTACTGATGGGGCGTTATCTTGCTATCGGGTCCATTGTCGGCATAAAACAGGCCGACTGGCTTATTGCGTAGAAACACTGACATTGCGAGAAAACCCTTTGGATTGATCAGTGTCGCTAGTTGGGGCGGAATCATGGAGCTGTATTTTTCGAAGTTCCCTGGGGTAAGTGCGATGACCTGAGACTTTTTCATCAGCAGGCTAAACAGTGTGGGTTGAGTCAAATCGATATCAAAACCTCTCAATGACTGCTCGGTTGGTTCTTCTGCAACAAGCCGTGCCTTAAGCTGAGTTTTATCAGCGTTTAACATGGCAAACGTGGCTCTTTGCAATCCAAGCTCCTGAAGCATCTCATCCAATGCCTGGCTGATAGCCTGTTGTAATGGATTGGCCTGCTTTTTGGGAGTCTTATTTTCAGGTTGGGTTTTGGGAGTGGCCTCTGGTTTTACTGCCTTTTTTTCTACAGTGGCAGGAGTATTTTCACAGGTTTGATCTGCTGTGCTGGCTTTTGGCTGTTGAGGGTCTCCACTAATTAGGTAGAAAGCTGGCAGCGGTATCGGTAGAACACTGAGTGTACGCGCGGCATCGGCAGAGAGCCGGTGTACCCAGGTGACTGCGCTATCGATAGGGATATCGATGAATTCAGCTAACAGTTCTACATCGTCGTGGGTCGATGTGCTTTGCCAGCCTCTGCTACTCTCCCGGGCTATTGTAGAAGCCAACATGACGGAAAGGGGTCGTGGTTGGAAGCTGTTGGAGAGTCCCTGCGCAGTCTGAATCAGCTCAGGTAAGTGCCATTTCTCGCTCAGTTGCAGACTGAGTTCTTCGAAAGTACAGCCCAAGACTGCCATTGCGGCATCATCACGGTCTTCACCTTGTATAATTTTTTTTCTGATCTCCAGCATCTGTTCGGTTGACTGTGACCAAAGGGCCATTTCGCTGATGTCATGCAACAGCGCGGCGGTATAGAGACTCCCTGTCTCTCTGTCTCCCCGGCGTGTACCAATGGCATCCGCATAAAATGCCGCGTGCGCTCCCCGGCTGTAGCAGTCAATCAAGCCCCGTCGTGGCGGCCCTTTCAGCTTATCCTCGAGACAGGGCAGGGTACGTGCGGCTTTCTCGATCAGATCCATTCCGAGAAGTGGTATAGCCAGGGAGATTTTATTGACGGGCTCTTTCGGGGCATTGGGTAACTCATTGAGTTTCTGCAGGATATAAAGGCTGAACCCCGGGTCTCGTGAGATGCTTTCGGAGAGGCGTCCATGATTGACACTCGATTTGTTGAGTAGATCACGGACCTGGGTCAATGTACGTTGCAGGACGGGTAGCGGTTCCCCCGACAGTCGGCGTACCCATTCATGTGCGGCCTGAGTCATTTTATTTATGTATAGCAAGGCTCAACGGTTGTCTCACAATCTGAATCGGCAGACAGAGGCCTTTCTTTATTACCGGCTTCAGTGGAAAAGACACTGCGCGCCCTCCTTGTCAGGGGTGTCATTTATCAGCCAAACAGCAGCAGGAGTGGTTTCTGACTGAATGGCTGGGTGGTAACATAGCCCGTTTAAACAGAGAGACTTTGAGAGGATCTGTATGGCTGGACACAGTAAGTGGGCCAATATCAAGCACAAGAAGGCCGCGAACGACAAAAAACGGGGCAAGATCTGGACTAAGCTCATCCGTGAAATTACCGTGGCCGCCCGTATTGGCGGCGGCGAGATAGACGCCAATCCCCGCTTACGCCTGGCTGTCGACAAGGGGCTTAGCGCCAATATGCCGAAGGATACCATTGAGCGTGCCGTCAAGCGGGGTGCCGGTGGTGCAGAAGGCGAGAACTACGATGAGATCCGCTATGAAGGGTATGGTCCGGGTGGCACAGCGGTGATGGTCGATTGCATGACCGACAACCGCAATCGCACCGCATCGGAGGTCCGCCATGCTTTCAGTAAGCTGGGGGGCAATCTCGGTACGGATGGTTCTGTTGCCTATCTCTTTACCAAGCAGGGTGTATTGAGCTACGCCAGTGGCGTCGATGAAGATGCAGTGATGGAGGCAGCCATTGAAGCAGGGGCTGAGGATGTGGTCACCAATGACGACAGTTCGGTAGATATCATCACCGCGCCCGAGGTCTTTTCTGCCGTCAAGGATGCCCTGATTGGCGCCGGTTTTCAGCCGGACAATGATGAAATCACCTATAACGCCTCAACCAATGCGGTACTGGATGAGTCCGATGCGGACAAACTCCTGCGTATGGTCGAGATGCTTGAGGATCTGGACGACGTTCAGGATGTTTACACCAATGCCGAGATCTCTGACGAGATCCTGGATGCTGTGGGCTGAATGCTGCGCATCCTCGGTATTGACCCCGGCTCACGGATCACCGGCTTCGGCCTGATCGATTCGGACGGTATGAAATCTTCTCATATTGCGCATGGTATTATACGACTCCAGGGTGAGGCGTTACCACCGAGACTGGGTGAGATTTTTGCCCAGGTCAGTGCACTGATCGACCAACATCGACCTGAAGTAATGGCCATCGAACAGGTATTTGTGGCGAAAAATCCTTCATCCGCACTCAAACTGGGTCAGGCCAGAGGTGCCGCGATCTGTGCAGCAATGCAGCATGGACTTGACGTGTCAGAGTACACCCCAACCCGTATCAAGCAGTCCGTTGTGGGGACCGGCCGAGCCGACAAGGCCCAGGTACAGCATATGGTGAGGATGATCCTGGGGCTTTCCGAGAACCCACAGGCAGATGCTGCCGACGCGCTGGCAGTGGCCCTGAGCCATGCCCATAGTCATACACTGCTGTCCAAGTACTCATCCGGTGTGGCTGGAGGAAAACAGGCATGATCGGTCGCCTGAGAGGTGAAGTGGCACAGAAGCAGGCCCCCCATCTCCTGTTGGATGTCAATGGTGTCGGCTATGAACTGGAAGCACCGCTCTCCACTTTTTTTAACCTGCCCGAAACCGGTCAATCGGTGATGCTCTACACGCATCTGGCGATTCGCGATGATGCCCACGTTCTTTATGCCTTCGCCACTGAATCGGAGCGAGCCCTGTTCCGCAGTCTCCTCAAAGTCAGTGGTGTCGGGGCAAAGATGGCCCTGGCGATCCTTTCGGGCATGAGTGCAGAGGAGTTCTCCCGTTGCGTGGAGAGCGAGGATGTGGGTTCGTTAGTCCGTCTGCCGGGTATCGGTCGTAAGACGGCAGAGCGCCTGATTGTGGAGATGCGGGATCGGCTGGCCAAGTTGAATGATCTTTCCGGTGCCATCACGCCGTCTGCTACGGCACAGGCAGGACGTCCGCAAACATCCCGCTCGGATGCGGTAGCCGCTTTAGTGGCGTTGGGATACAAACCACAGGATGCCGGTCGTATGGTGAAGGCGGTGGCAGCGGATGAGATGGACAGTGAGGCACTAATACGGGCCGCGCTGCAAAGTACGGTAAAGGGCAAATCGTGAAACCTGAAGGTTGTCAGTGATAGAAGAACCCAGATTGATCAACGGCGAGGCTACCGGCGAGGATGATGCCGTGGATAGGGCGATTCGCCCGAAACGGCTTCAGGACTATGTGGGTCAGCCAGCAGTCAGTGAACAGATGGAGATTTTCATCCCTGCAGCCCGTGGGCGTGGGGAGTCGCTGGATCATGTGCTGATTTTTGGTCCCCCAGGGCTCGGTAAGACCACCCTGGCCCATATCATTGCCAATGAGATGGAGGTCAACCTGCGTCAGACCTCAGGCCCGGTGTTGGAAAAACCGGGAGACCTGGCTGCGCTGCTGACCAACCTGGAGCCCCATGACGTGCTCTTTGTCGACGAGATCCATCGTCTGAGCCCGGTGGTTGAGGAGGTACTCTATCCGGCCATGGAGGATTTCCAGCTCGACATCATGATCGGCGAGGGACCGGCAGCCCGTTCCATCAAGCTCGATCTTCCGCCCTTTACGCTGGTTGGTGCGACCACACGTGCGGGGCTTTTGACATCACCGCTGCGTGACCGCTTTGGTATCGTGCAGCGTCTCGAGTTTTATAACAGCCGCGATCTTGCACACATTATCAGCCGTTCGGCGGGGATCTTGAATATCACGATAGATGAAGCAGGATCTGCTGAGATAGCTAGACGTTCCCGGGGTACACCGCGTATTGCCAACCGCCTCTTGAGGCGGGTGCGTGACTATGCGCAGGTAAAGGGGGATGGCCACATCTCAGCTGCAGCTGCAGATGCCGCACTGGGCATGCTAAAAGTGGATGCCAACGGATTCGATGGCATGGACAGAAGGCTGCTGTTGGCAGTCATCGAAAAGTTCGATGGCGGACCGGTCGGGGTAGACAATCTGGCGGCGGCCATCGGTGAGGAGCGTGGGACCATCGAGGATGTATTGGAGCCCTATCTGATTCAGCAGGGGTTTATGATGCGCACACCCAGAGGGAGGGTCGCCACCAAAACGGCCTACCTCCATTTCGGTCTCTCACCCAAGGAGGGAGAGGTTGTACCGTCTGATGATGATCTCTTTCGTGAAATATGACACATAAACTACTGTCCGCATGGGGAACTTGGTAAATTAAACTGACTCATACTAGGGCCTGTTAACACTAATTTGATTGCCACTGTTGCGCCTGAAAAAGCGCCAATCAAGGCACGAGGAACGTAGTTTGGTTGTTCCAAATGAGCGACGAGTAACGCAGAGTGGCGCTTTTTCAGGCGCACCCCAAGGGCACTTCCTTCGGGGCGCAACCCGGAGGGCCAAGGCCATTTTTTCGCCCAGCGGCGTTATCAGTCGCTTATGTAGACCGGCTACACGGCACGCCTTCTGCCTTGCTGGACAAAAAAATGGTCTTGGCAGTGACGATAAAGTTAGTGTTAACAGGCCCTATGGGAACTTCATTCGCAATCTAACGGTCTGGCATGGGGAATGAATAGCAGCAGCAACCAATTTGTCTGGCCGGTGAGGGTCTATTACGAAGACACCGATTCCGGTGGCGTGGTCTATTACGCCAACTACCTCAAATTCATGGAACGGGCGAGAACCGAATGGTTGCGCAGTATGGGCTATGAGCAGGATCAACTCCTGGCGCAGGACGGGATCATCTTCGCAGTTCGTTCTATTGAGGTGGGTTACCATCAGCCGGCCCGTTTCAACGATGCGCTGGAGGTCAGCGCATCTCTGTCGGGCAAAGGCCGCGCCAGTCTCACTTTTCAACAGGAGGTCAGACGCCCGGCCGATTCACAGCTGCTGTGCAGCGGTGAAATTAAGATTGCCTGCGTGGATATGAAACGTATGCGCCCCACACCTATTCCAACCGGACTACTATTGGAGATCCCGGATGTCGACTGACCTCTCCATCACACACCTTATTCTGAATGCCAGCATCGTCGTACAGCTTGTGATTGGGCTGTTGGTCTTTGCGTCTGTCATGTCATGGAGCATGATCTTCGACCGCAGGCGAGTGTTGCGGCAGGCGGGCCGTGCCGCCGACGATTTCGAAAACCGCTTTTGGTCCGGTGGTGATTTGGCCGAACTCTATCGGCAGCTTGAGCGTGACGGTGATGATGAGTCAGGCATGGCGGCTATCTTCCGCGCCGGTTTCCGCGAATTCGCCCGGCTTCGTACCAAAGGTCATAACGACCCGATGGCACTGGTTCAGGGGGCACAGAGATCCATGCGGGTCTCTCTCAATCGTGAAGTGGACCGCTTGGAGAATCATCTCTCGACACTGGCAACCGTCGGTTCCACCAGCCCCTATGTCGGACTTTTCGGCACCGTCTGGGGCATCATGAATTCGTTTACCGCGTTGGGGAATGTCAAACAGGCAACCCTGGGACTGGTGGCGCCGGGTATCGCCGAGGCGTTGATAGCCACGGCAATCGGTCTGTTTGCCGCGATTCCGGCAGTGGTCGCCTACAATCGCTATTCCAACAAAGTCGAGCGCTTGAATAACCGCTATGACGACTTCGTTGAAGAGTTCGCCACCATCCTGCAGCGGCAGGCGGGTAACTGAGCGGGTTTCGCTGATGAGTCGCCAGAAGAACCGTCGCAGGCCGATGTCAGAGATCAATGTTGTACCTTACATTGATGTGATGCTGGTGCTGTTGGTGATCTTTATGATCACAGCGCCACTACTGACCCAGGGGGTCAGCGTGGAACTGCCGCAGGCTGATGCGGAGCCGATCTCCCAGGAAGCGGATGAACCGCTGGTCGTCACTGTGGATCGGGCGGGCGATATGTATATCGATGTGGGCGAGGGTAAAGACAGCCCTGTGTCGCCAGACGATCTGGTCAGCCGTGTGCAGGCTGTGCTCAAGTATAAACCTAAGACCCCTATTATGGTCAGGGGGGATGCGGGTGTGGCCTATGGCCGGGTGGTCGAGGCGATGGTGCTGTTACAGGCCGGCGGAGCGCCCAGTGTCGGACTGATTACAGAGTCACCGGAGTCTTAGTCGTGTTGGCAATGTTGAAGCGCAGTCCAGTTGCAGTTTTTTTGGCAGTTGCCCTGCATCTCCTGATTGTATTCTTTCTGATCTTCGGCATGGAGTGGGAACTGTTTCCTCAACAGGAAAATCCGCAGGTCGAAGTGGTACAGGCTCATGCTGTAGATATGAAAAAGCTACGCCAAGTGGAGGCCGAAGAGAAAGCCAGGGCGCGTGAGAAGAAAGAGCAGCAGGCGAAAAAGCAGAAACAGGCAGAAGAGAAAAAGCGGCTGGCGGCGCTGGAGAAAAAACGAAAGGCAGATGCTGAGGCCAAACGGAAGGCTGTTGCCAAGCAGAAAGCTGAGGCGGAAGCCAAGCGCAAGGCTGAGGTAAAACGTAAAGCTGAAGCCAAACGGAAAGCCGAGGAAAAACGCAAGGCTGATGCGATAGCGAAAAAGAAGGCAGAAGAGAAACGGAAAGCTGAGGCGGAAGCTAAGCGTAAAGCTGAAGCCAAAAGACAAGCGGAACTGGCAGCAAAGCGGGAAGCGGCCGCACGTGCTGAGCGAGAGCGAGCGTTGCAGGATCAGCTCGCGGCAGAACAGAATGCACGAGAGACTGATCGCTACGTGGCGGTCATCAAGCAGCAGATCAACCGAAACTGGCGGCGTACGGGCCTGCCTGGGGAAGATCAGCTTACCTGCAGGCTGCGGGTGCGCCTAATCCCTGGTGGCGAGGTGATACCAGGAGGGGTGAGCATCGTTAAAAGCAGCGGTAACGCGGCTTTCGATAACAAGGTGGAGCAGGCCATCTACAAGGCATCGCCACTGCCGGTTCCAAGCGGTCCCCTGTTTGAATCCTTCAGGAATCTAACGATAGACTTCAAACCTAGCAAATGACGGATTGTTAAAGTAATGAAAAAGATCTCCATCGTGCTCTTTCTCTCTCTGGCTTGGCTGCATACTGCACTGGCCGACCTGACCATCGAGATAACCGAAGGTGTGGAGGGTGCGCTGCCCATCGCCGTTGTGCCCTTCAGCTGGCAGGGTCCAGGCCAGCCACCGGTGGATGTGTCTGACGTGATCAATGCCGATCTGCAACGCAGTGGCCGTTTCAAGACCATCCCTCAAGTCGATATGCTGGCCCGACCGACAGCGGCTGAGGAGATCGAATTTAAAGACTGGCGGGCGCTGGATGTTGAGAACCTGGTCGTTGGGCAGGTGAGACCGCAAGGTACGGGTGGATATGAGATCCGTTTCCAGCTCTTCGATGTCTATAAAGGTGAACAGCTGACCGGTTATACCATCCCGACCACCGCACCGAATCTTCGTGCGACGGCTCATCGCATCGCCGATCTCATCTATGAAAAACTGCTGGGTATTCCCGGTGCTTTCGCTACACGGGTCGCGTATATCACCTCGGTCAGGCAGGGCGATGGTCAGGAGCGGATCGATCTCAATATTGCCGACGCCGACGGCTACAACCCTGAGACAATCGTCAGTTCCACCGAACCCCTGATGTCGCCTGCCTGGTCTCCAGATGGCCGCAAGCTGGCCTATGTTTCGTTCGAGGAGGGCAGGTCTGCCATCTATGTGCAGGAGGTTTATACGGGAAAGCGCCAGAAGGTCACAGCCTATAAGGGCATCAATGGTGCACCTGCCTGGTCGCCTGATGGCCGCAAGCTGGCGATGGCACTCTCTAAAGATGGTAATCCCGATATCTTCGTTTACGATCTGGCGACCCGCAAACTGAAATCGGTCGCTCGACACTACGCCATCGATACCGAACCGGCCTGGTCACCTGACGGTCGTTCTCTGGTCTTCACCTCGGACAGAGGGGGCAAGCCGCAGATCTATCGTGTGCCGTCTTATGGCGGGCAGGCAAAGCGAGTTACCTTTCAAAATAGCTACAATGCGCGAGCCTCTTTTTCGCCGGATGGGAAGTTACTCGCGCTGGTGACGTTAGAAGACGGCAGCTATCGGATTGCGGTACAGGATCTGGATTCAGGCATCATGCAGGTGCTGAGCCAAGGCAGTCTGGACGAGTCTCCGAGTTTTGCACCGAACGGCAGCATGATTATATACGCTTCAAAGGCAGGCTATCGCGGCGTGCTGGCGGCGGTTTCAGTCGATGGACGGGTTCGGCAGCGGTTGGCGCTGCAAGAGGGTGATGTACGAGAACCCGTCTGGTCCCCATTCAAGAAATAGTTGTTCAACTGGTGAAGGAGATACGTCCCATGAACAAATTACTGACCCTCTGGGTCTCTCTCATGTTTTCCGTTATTTTACTGGCGGGTTGCTCATCGACGCCAAGTGGTGATCGCCAGGCAGGTGCTGAGGTCTCTGAACAATCGACGGGTGGCGATGGTGGTGATGGTAGCGGCGCCTCCACATCTGCAGCCAGCGAAGGGGGTGTCTGGCAGGGTGATCCGCTGGAGAATCCAAATAGCTTGTTGGCCACGCGTGTCATCTATTTCGATTATGATCAGAGCACGGTACGTGCCGACTATCTTGATGCCATCAGTGCGCATGCCGACTACCTGGCAGCCAATCCTCAGATGGTCGTACGCCTGGAAGGGCACGCGGATGAGCGAGGCAGTCGAGAGTACAACCTGGGATTGGGTGAGCATCGTGCCAACTCTGTACGCAGTTTGATGATGGCGCAGGGTGTTGCAGACAATCAGTTGGTGGTTGTCAGCTATGGCGAAGAGCGTGCTGCCGCCTACGAGCATAATGACGAGGCCTGGGCACTGAACCGCAGGGTTGAACTGGTCTATTGATCGGGAGTTGATAATGAGAATCCTACTGACTGGATGGCTGGTACTTGGCCTGATGATGCCATCAGCCGTACTCTTGGCTGAAAACGGCAAGTTGACTACCGAGCAACGTCTGCAACGTCTCGAACGCCTGTCACGAAATCAGAATATGGCGGACATGGTCTATCAGCTCCAGCAGTTGAAACAGGAAGTTCAACGTCTGAACGGCGAGTTGGAGCTGCAAAAGCATGCCATGGATGCCATGAGCCGCCGCCAGCGGGATCTCTATCTGGATATCGATCAACGGCTCTCCCGGGTCCAGCCCGGCGGCGCTCCAGCGGTGGCACCACCTGTGACTGCACCACCAGCCAATGCGACAGGTGTGGCTCCGCAACCCGCACCGACTACACCGCCAATTCCAGTAGCCACGGCACAGCGACCGGTGAATGCAACACCGGTTACACCGCCGGATCCAAAGAAAGAGGCCGCGGCCTATCAGAGCGCATTTAATCTTCTGAAACAGGGCCGATATCCCGAGTCGATCAAGGCGTTCAGCCAGTTCCTGGAGAACTACTCAGGCGGCAGCTTTGAGGACAATGCCCAGTATTGGTTGGCCGAGGCGAGCTATGTGAACCGTGATTTCGACGCCGCGCTGAATGACTTCAGTAAGGTGCTGTCGAATCATCCGCAAAGTCCGAAGGTACCGGGCGCCATGCTCAAGATGGGTTATATCCAGTATGAGCTGAAGAACTGGGGTAAAGCGCGAGAGGTTTTGCAGACCCTGCAGCAGGAGTATGCGGGGAGTACAGAGGCACGTCTTGCGGAAAAGCGTCTGCAGCGCATGACGAAAGAGGGTCATTAGACAGGCAGGTTTGCTTGTTGAATGGTGTTCATGACCCGTTTGCGTATAACGGAAATCTTCCATTCTCTACAGGGTGAGGGACGCTCTGTGGGTGTGCCGACGGTATTTGTCCGCCTGACCGGTTGTCCCTTGCGCTGCGTCTATTGTGATACTGCCTATGCTTTCAGCGGCGGCGAGACTCAATCACTCGAGTCCATTCTGGAGCAGGTTGCTGCCTATTCCGCGGGTCATGTTTGTGTGACAGGCGGAGAGCCGTTGGCGCAAAAGGGTGTCAGCGAACTGCTTTCTCTCTTATGCGATGCGGGATACCAGGTCTCACTGGAGACCAGCGGCGCCATGGAAATCTCATCTGTGGATACCCGGGTTTCCCGGGTGATGGATGTTAAGACCCCCGGTTCCGGGGAGGTCGAGCGAAACCTGCTGTCGAATCTTGATCAGCTGACAGCTCACGACCAGGTGAAGTTCGTCATCACCGATGCACACGACTACGAATGGTCTCGGGCACTGATCAGGGAAAGACGCATCGATGAACGCTGTGAGGTGCTCTTCTCACCGGTTCACGGTGCACTGGAGGCCAGCGAGTTGGCCGACTGGGTCATCAGAGATCGGCTACCGGTTCGTTTCCAACTGCAGTTGCATAAGTATCTGTGGGGAGATGAACAGGGCAGATGAGCGAAAAGCAAGCCGTCGTTCTTCTCTCGGGGGGACTGGATTCAGCCACTGTTTTGGCCATTGCCAGCCAGCAGGGTTATCAGTGCCATGCCCTGAGCATGTCCTATGGTCAGCGCCATGCGGCAGAACTGGCGGCCGCTGAGAAAGTGGCAGCTTCCATGGGCGCTGTAGAACACAAGGTCATCCACATTGAACTGGATGCATTCGGCGGTTCGGCGTTGACCGACACGGCCATTGAGGTTCCCGAATCCCTGGAGGCAGGGATTCCGGTGACTTATGTGCCGGCCCGCAATACGGTTTTTCTTTCACTGGCGTTGGGTTGGGCGGAAGTGCTGGATGCACACGACATCTTTATCGGCATCAACGCTGTCGATTATTCGGGTTATCCGGATTGTCGGCCACAATTTATCCAGGCCTTTGAAGGGCTCGCCAACCTGGCAACCAAGGCAGGGGTGGAAGGCAAGCCTTTCCACATCCATACACCGCTGATCGATCTGACGAAAGGAGAGATCATCAGGCAGGGGCGTGAACTGGGTGTCGATTATGGACTCACCGTCTCCTGCTATCAGGCCAACCAGGCTGGGGAAGCCTGCGGTGTCTGCGACTCCTGCCGATTACGTGCCAAGGGTTTTATAGAGGCGGGATTTGCCGATCCCACTCGGTACCAGATAAAAACCTGAGCCAGCGTTTCGGTAGACATAGGGAAATTGATGGTGCGGCTGGGCCGCACCGAATGTTTCCGGCTGTCGATGGATCTCGTTGCGCGAGGGTATCGGGATGGTGTCAGTGGTAGAGCAACTCAGCCCACCGATCTTCACTGATCAGCTGTTTTTTTACTGCCTTCCACTCATCCTCTGAACCGATGGCCTCGGCCATGACTTTGGCAAAGACGGCAGCGGCTTTCTCCTGTCCCGCCAGAAAGACGTAGGTCTTGGGGTCACGCAGTAACCGGAGGCACTCCTCGGTATGCGCCGCAAGACTCTGCTCGAGTCCGTCTGTCGCATCGGCAAGCGGCCTGTCGATCAGGGCGCTGAAGGCCTTGAATGAGGCGTCATCATAGTAGTGGCCGAGGTCATCCTGCTTGTCGTTCAGATAGAGCAGGTTCATACCACCCTGGTCACCATAGAAAAGTCTCACATCGCCTTTCCATCCGCCATGCTGATCGTAGATCTGCTGGGTGAATGCGCGGAAAGGCGCAACCCCTGTGCCGGTACCGATCATCAACAGATTGCATTGATTATCGCTGGGCACCTTGAACGGACTGCGATAGGGACCGGTAATGCGGATTTTATCTCCCGGCTTGGCATTGCAAAGATAGTTGGATGCAATACCCGGATAACGTTCGCCCGAAATCTCATCAAGATAAAAACAGCGCTTGACCAGGATTTCCAGTTCAGCGGCCTCGTTATTGCCAGCCTGTGCAGGGTTGGCGATGGAGTAGCGGCGGTGGTGGAATTCGTTGCCGAATTCGTGTGGCCCGGGGACCAAGACACCGATGCTCTGACCGGCGGCATAACGGAAGGCAGGATCTTCGATCTGCAGTACCAGTTGCCGAACTTCATCAGTGGAGTCAGGGGAGATGCGTGTTGTGGATTTCACAATTGCGTCACAGGCATTGTCGGTGTTGATCTCTTCTATCGTCTCGGCCATGGAATCTCTCTCTGGTAGTACTGCTGGGTGCCGGTTTCAGAGGCAGGTTACTGTCTGTTGCGACGCAACATTATAAATTCATTCGGCGATTCTTATCCAGTCGGAATTAAGGATTGAGGGTTTGATATCGGCTTGAAAATGATGCGATTCGAGAGAAGTCAGACTACTTGAGAGCCTGGATTCTTATCCTAGAGAAAATTATGGTTATTTGCTTATTTATATAAAACCTAACAAAATCGAAAGAAAATACCTGAATGGCTACAGATAAATAACAAGCAATAATCTGCCATGAACAGTGTCATTCTCTCACCGTTATCTGATGTGGCGGCGATATCCGATCATATCCGACAGTGGCAACAAGCGTTTCCGGCATCCGGTGTGCTGGCCCTCGTTGCAGAGGGTAGCAACACAGAGGTTCCCGCTTTGCAGGCCTGCCTCAATGAGCTGGGTGTGCCACTGCTGGGTGCTGTCTTTCCCGAGATCCATCATGCCGGTGAATTTCATCGTCAGGGCGTCCTGCTTATCCGGCTGAATCCGATGTGTGACTTTCACCGCGTCGTATCGCTTGACGGTACCCAGGCGGAGACCGATCAGGCAATCGAGAAACTGGCCGGCGAGCTCAGGGATAGACTCGATGACGCTGAGCCTGCGACCCTTTTCATGTTGTTCGATGCCCTGGTGCCAAAAATCGGTTCCATTCTTGAGGCACTTTATCTGCAGTTGGCGGAGTCTGTTCACTATGCCGGGGCCAATGCGGGTAGTGAGACATTCCAGCCGATGCCCTGTCTGTTCGATAACGACCATTTTGTTCAGAACGGCTTACTGGCGATGCTGCTGAAATCGCATGACGGTGCGGTGCTCGAGCACAGTTACCAGGTGCCTGATCAGTTGGTTGCTGCCACGTCCACCGAAGGGAACTGTATTGTCAATATCGACTGGAAGCCGGCCTTCGAAATCTATCGGGAGAAGATTCAGCAGCTTTACGGTGTCGAAGTCAACCGTGAGAACTTCTATGACTACGCGGTGCACTTTCCTTTTGGCATTCTGCGGGCGGATGATGAGGTCCTGGTGCGCATACCCGTCGCGCTGGAGGAGAACGGTTCCCTGTTTTGTGTCGGCGAGGTACCGGAACATGCGGTGCTGACTCTGCTGGAAGCCCCTCAGTGGGAGGCGTTGAAATCGACTCAAATATTGGCTGAGCGTCTGGTCAACAAATCCAAACCCATGCTTACCTTCTACTGTGCAGGTAGACGTCTTCATCTCGGAGAGGACGCAGCCGCCAGTGAACTCTGTGAGTTGCAGCAGGCTATCTCCAATGACCAGATCTTCGGCGCATTATCACTGGGGGAAATCGGCAGTTCCCAGCGGGGCGGCTACCCGCTGTTTCACAACGCTACCCTGGTCTGTATGAGTATCTGATCATGAAGCAGGAGCGAATTCTCACCATTCTCTATGATCTTGCCCTGGTCATCGGCAGTGCGGATCATGTGGACGCCCTGCTCATGAAAGTGCTCCAGCGGCTGATCTTTCACACAGGCTATCCTTGTGGACTAGCACTTCAATGGTATGACGATGAGCCTGAGGATGAAGAGTATCGGCGCGTACTGTTGCAGACCGGTATCGGCGATCACAGGTTGAATACCTTCCTTGGTAAATCCGTTCGCTTTCCGACAAAACTGGTGGCAGGTGAAGCGGACGAGATCAGCATCGAAGATATTCAGCAACTCCCGTTAAAACAGGACCACTATCGAAGTGCCCTGAGACTGCCTGTACCCGGTTATGGTGTGGTGTTGCTGCTGACACCTGTTGTAGCGCAATCGGAAGCACCTTTTACGGAAATTTTCAAACCGGTACTGGCAAATCTAGCCAAGGCCATTGTGTTATGCGAGCGCAATGAGGCCTACACAAAAGACCTCATTGCAGACCGGGATGCCGCCAGATTCTCGAATGAGAGATTCAGGCGTGCGATGGACAGCGCGCAGGATGCTATCTATTTAATCGATCCTGAGACGATGCGGTTTATTGACTTCAATCGACAGGCATCCGAAACACTGGGTTATACATCGGCAGAGCTCTGCAGACTGCATGTGCATGACATCATGGTTGATGTCGGTCGAGATCAATTAACCAATTTTTTCAAGCGCACCATTCGTGAAGGGCATACACGATTTCTCAGTTCGCATCACCGGAGAAAAGACGGCACAGCATTTTCTGCCGAGATCCATGTAGATGCGCTGGAACAGGTGGGAAGTGAACCGGTCATTATCGCCGTGGCTCGGGACATCGAAGAGAGAAAGGGGTATGAAGAGGCCCTGTTTGAAGAGAAAGAGCGTGCACTGGTTACCCTGCAGTCGATCGGCGATGCCGTCATCACCACCGACAGGGATGGAATCATCACCTATATGAACCCGGTGGCGGAGACACTGACCGGCTACACCATTGAAGAGGTGAAAGACAAATCGCTGGAAAAGGCGTTTCAAGTCATTGACGAGATCAGCCGATCACCGGCGATCAATCCTGTTGATGCCTGTCTCTCCCGCTCTGAGGTAATATCCCTGGCGCACCATAGTCTGCTGATATCCCGTGACGGCAGGGAGATCGCCATCGAAGATTCGGCAGCACCGATCCGGCAACGGGACGGAACGATCATCGGCGTCGTGATCGTCTTCCACGACGTCTCCCGGGCCAGAGAGCTGGCGCATAAACTCACCTGGCAGGCGAGCCACGACAGCATGACCGGTCTGGTCAATCGTGCCGAATTCGAGCGGCGCTTGCGGCAGACAGTCGATCAGGCCCAGCAGGAGAAGGATCACCACGCACTGCTCTATATCGACCTCGACCAGTTTAAGATTGTCAACGACACCTGTGGCCATGTGGCCGGTGACGAGTTGTTGAAGCAACTCGCTGTACTGATGAGAGAGCTGGTCCGAGAAAGTGACACCCTGGCGCGACTTGGTGGTGATGAATTCGGCGTACTGCTATCGAATTGCGACCGATCCCATGCCCTGCGTGTGGCCAATCTTCTGCGTGAGCGGATCAAGGATCATCGTTTTGTCTGGCAGGATCGTGTGTTCGAGGTCGGCGCCAGCATCGGTATCGTAGAGATCAATGAAATCTCAAGCGATATTTCCCAGGTGCTCAGCCAGGCGGATATGGCCTGCTATGCGGCAAAAGACGATGGCCGGAACCGGGTGCACGTGTTTGAGCTCAATGATGATGCGCTGATGCGGCGGCACAGCGAGATGCTCTGGGTGTCGAAGATTACCGAGGCCATGGAGCATGAGAGGTTCGTGCTCTATTGGCAGGCAATCTCTCCGCTGCAGGAGACGGAGAGTGCGGGGTGGTATGAGGCGTTGATACGTATGCGGGATGAACACGGCCACCTAATTATGCCGGGCGCATTCATTCCAGCGGCCGAGCGATATAATTTAATGCCGACACTGGATCGTTGGGTCATTCAGCAGACCTTTCACACCTGCAGTGAGTATTGTCATGCGCACACAGCGGAATCGCCGGAAATTTCCATCAATCTCTCCGGTGCCTCCATCAACGATGAGAGTACCAGTGATTACATTCTTGAACAGTTGCAGGCTTTTGATATCGATCCCGAGCAGATCTGTTTTGAGATCACCGAGACGGCCGCCATCTCAAATCTGACCCGAGCCTATCGTTTGATACACGATCTGAAAGCCATGGGTTTCCGTTTTGCCCTCGATGACTTTGGTTCCGGCGTCAGCTCTTTTACCTACTTGAAAAATCTGCCTGTGGACTATCTGAAGATCGACGGCAGCTTTGTCAAAGATATGCTGTCCGACCCGGTTGATGAGTCCATGGTGGAGATGATCAATCAGATCGGACATGTGATGGGGCTCGAGACAATTGCCGAGTATGCGGAGAGCGATGAAATTGTCGAGAGATTGAAGATACTCGGTATCGATTTCGCACAGGGTTTTGCACTACATAAACCGATGGATGTGGGGCTAATGCTGAGTGCTGAAAATGGCCTGATCAAAAGAAGAAATTCAGCTGCCGCACCGCCTGAATCCTGAGACGGTAGCCGAAATCTCCAACCGAATGATTTGAGTGATTGTCGGTAAAAAAAGTGGCAAACTCGCCGCATGAGCGAATCCCAACATTTTCTTTCCCTGCCCAATGCCCCCGTCGAATCTGCCGATGTGCTGATTCTTCCGGTGCCCTACGAACAGACCGTCACCTACAAGCCAGGTACCCGCCAGGGTGCGGCTGCGATACTTGCGGCCAGTGATCAGTTGGAATTCTATGAAGAGGATGCGGGGTGGTGTCCGACCGAGTATCTCAAGCTGTCGGTACTGCCATCGGTCGCGGTTGATTTCGAATCTGAGCAGGCCTTTCATGACCATCTGTTCAACCAGGTAAAAAGCCTACCCGGTGATAATCTCCTGATCGCGCTGGGCGGCGAACACTCGGTGACGCCTGAAATGGTCTTCGCACGCATGCCCGACGGTGGCACCGTGGTGCAGATCGATGCCCATGCGGATCTTCGACCCAGATACCACGGTTCTATCTATAATCACGCCTGCCCGATGAATCGTATCCGCCAGCAGGACTATGAACTGATACAGATCGGTATTCGATCCCTTCATGCCTACGAAGCAGCGTTGATAGCAGATGACAAGGCGATTACCACCTATTTTGATCGCCAGCTGCAGCGGCAGGCGATCTGGGAGGCCATGATCGAGCGCCTGGCTTCCCTCAAAGGACCGGTCTGGCTGACCATCGACATGGATGGCTTCGATCCTGCACTGATCACCGGTGTGGGGACACCACAACCCGGCGGACTCAGTTGGCATCAGGGTGTAGAGATCATCGAGACCCTGATGCGCAATGACGATATCGAACTGTGCGGCGTGGATATCCTGGAGCTGGTACCGGAAGCCAATCGAGTCAGTGACATGATGGGCGCCAAGCTGGTGCAGAAGTGTCTCTCCTTCTGGGGTAAGGCACGGGGCTTTGACAAAGGCCCGGCCGAGGGATCTCAAATGGGTGTCGATGATGAGTGAGACCGGTTGGAATTCAACCCGGTCCACAAGTCTTTAGCAGGTCGACAGCTGGGGTGGTGGCTATTTCACCGTAAACGACAGTGGCCACGTGGAAGCGATCACTGACGGTAAAAACGGCATCGATCTGAAACAGTTGTGTGACGACCTGGCCAAGCGCAATCTGCGGCCACCCCTGTTATTGCGTTTTTCCGACATGCTCAAACGCCGCATGGCGCAGATCCACAAGCGTTTCCGCATCGCCTGTGAAGAGGCTGAATACGGCGGCCGTTACTATGGTGTTTATCCCATTAAGGTCAACCAACAGCGACAGGTGGTCGAGGAGATCGTCGAGTTCGGCTCAGCCTTTAACTGGGGATTGGAGGCCGGCTCCAAGCCTGAACTGCACGCCACTCTGGCGATGCTGGAGGATGTGGAGGGGCTGATCGTCTGTAACGGCTATAAGGACCAGGAGTTCATCGACCTGGCCATGATGGGCCTCAAGATGGGCAAGCAGGTCTTCGTGGTGGTGGAGAAGCCCAACGAACTGGATCTGATTCTCCATGCGGCTGACCGCTTCGGTGTGGAACCGCTGATCGGCTTGCGCTGTCGCCTCTCAGCCACCAGCAAAGGGCTGTGGGACGACTCCGGCGGTGATAATTCCAAATTTGGTCTCTCTGCTTCCGAGCAGCTTGAGGCAATCAGTAAACTCAACCAAACGGATAAGCTCCACTGCCTGCGGTTGCTACATTTCCATATCGGCAGTCAGGTCCCGCAGATCCGCCGCATCAAGGAGGCGATGCAGGAAGCCGCACGCTACTTCGTCGAAGCGAGACGTCTGGGCGCCCCCATTGAGTTCATGGACGTGGGCGGCGGACTGGGCGTCAACTACGACGGTAGTCTGACCGGCAGTACCGCCTCGGTGGACTACTCCCTGCAGGAGTACGCCAACGATATCGTCTGGACCCTGAAGCATATCTGCGACGAAGAGTCGCTGCCTTATCCCCATATCATTTCGGAGTCGGGCAGGGCGCTGGTGGCGCACCATGCGGTGCTGATCGTTGACGTACTAGGTGTTTCTCAACGAATCAACGAGACGCCACCGATGGAGCCCGATGAAGAGAGTCCGGCCCAGCTGCGCCAACTCTGGCAGACGCTCACGGACATCGATGCAATCTCCCCCCGCGTGGCGCTGCACGATGTTACCGCCTACCGGGAGGACGTGAACAAGCTCTTTACCCTGGGCCATGCCAGCCTGGCCGACCGTGCGCAGGGGGACGATCTCTATTGGCGCGCCATCAGCCGTCTTGTGGGTGAACTGGACGAAGAGGAGATGAACCAACTTATCCCGGGTCTCTCCACTCAGATCGCTGACCGCTACTTCTGCAACTTCTCCGTATTCCAATCGTTACCGGATGCCTGGGCCATCAAGCAGGTCTTCCCGGTCATGCCGGTTCACCGCCTCGAAGAGCCGCCCACTCGGCAGGGGATACTGGTTGATGTGACCTGTGACTCCGACGGCACCATACAGAACTTCCCACTGGAGGGTGGACGTTCCGTCACCTTACCGTTGCATCCCGTCAAAAAAGGAGAGCCCTACCTGATCGGTTTCTTTCTGGTGGGCGCCTATCAGGAGATCCTCGGTGATCTGCACAATCTCTTCGGCGATACCCATGCGGTTCACATCCGCATGGACGACGGCCACTACGAACTGGAGCAGGTGGTCGAAGGGGAGTCGGTGGCCGATGTGCTCGACTATGTCCAGTTCCACGAAACCGTGCTGGTCGACCGCATGCGCCGGCAGTTACAGGATGCCCGGACCGCAGGCTGGCTCACCGTGCGGGAAGCAAACCGGTTCATGCGTTTCTATCAGGAGGGGTTGAAGGGCTATACCTACCTGGAGGAAGAAACCCCAACGCTGCTCGAGTGAGTGCTGTGTCGTGCTTGAAGTCTGTTCGTGCTCATGGTCGTCATTCCAGCGAGTGCCGGAATCCTGTCGTGGTTCGAATGCTCAGCCATAGATAACGAACCTATTAACTTCGTCACCGAAGCTTTTCAACAACTCAACAAGGCGTCGAATGAACCGTGCGGGATGATTAATGAACTGCATGGGAATAATAATGAACATCGCGAAGCTATTTTTTGACTGGTCGAGAAGTTTTTGGAACATCGCGAGGCCTTTTCGTGACACAGCGGAATGATTTGACTCACACAGTCCCCAAAATAATCCCGGTGTTGACTAAAAAAGAGGGTATGTAAAGTTTCCTGTGTAAACGGCCTTTCATGAAGTGGGGACCCGCTCCCCATACATAATAATGAACTGACTCATCGCCTGCTTC
>JAHXIP010000014.1 GCA_025655575.1 Candidatus Thiodiazotropha sp. (ex Monitilora ramsayi)
ATGTAGACCGGCTACACGGCACGCCTTCTGCCTTGCTGGACAAAAAAATGGTCTTGGCAGTGACGATCAAATTAGTGTTAACAGGCCCTAATGAGGTTATGAGCAACGAAAAGGAGACCGATTTCGTCTGTCCGGTACCTGAACCGGCAGATCTCAGCCTTGTTCAGCAGGTCATGCTCGATCCTCAACCACCACTGACCGACTATCGCGAGGCAATGGCGCGGGCCAATAGTGAGGCAGATGGACGACTGGGCGAACACATGTTGCTCTCCTGGTATGATCGGGATCGGGACTTCGAATCACCGCAACATGCCAGTGAATGTCACCAGGATAGTGCCATACCCGGTTATGTCGATTACGGTATACATCACGGGGCCAGATTGATGATCGACATTCACCAGGGCAGGTTTGTCTTTTTCTATCTGCCACTGAGGGATTTTGAATGATCTCTTTATGGGTAGTTCAGTGCGGTAAACTGAATTGTGGTCAGATTTGATGAGTAATCAACGAGGGACAAAAGGACCGGCTATGGATCCCATCGAAGAAAATGGCTGGGAGATCAACACCGATAAAAGCCTAATAGCCCATCAGAGCGGTTTCAAGGCTGAGTTTCGAGATGCTTCCATCTACAGTATTCTGAAGTTCCCCTATGAGGCGACGATCCACGATATCAGGAATTGGGTCAAAAAGGCCGAGCATCTGCTAATGCGTCTCGGGCCGGGAGAGCCCGATACCTGAGAGCGGCATTTTCTCCAGGTCCTACAATCTATTCCACCACACCGGGTTCATTTATCGCATAGACATGTAAATTCGTCCCCTGAGAAGCTTTTTCAGGGGATTCTGGGAGGGTGTTGGGGAAACTCTCCTAAGTATTCCCTTTGCCACCAGTTCCCGCTTTCAGCATCTATTTCGGGTGGTGTGAAATGATATCGGTAGGTCATAACCCGAAGATACCGGGGCGGTTTGTTTTCAAAAGGGTTGGTTGCAAGCAGCTGTGTCACAGGTGTCGAACCTTGGTGCAACCGCTGCATAAATAGTCCGAACCAGTGCATCATTACTGGTTGCTGTGTCGGTACAAACCAGATCATCCAGTCCAGACGAGGTTGGTGAGGTATCACGATTTGAGGTTGTTGGGCCGGGTCGCCGGGTTTGTATTTAAACTCGTAGGTGCGCCATGTTGTCCCGTCATCTGAGCCCTGAATGATGAGTTCGTGGCGCTCCTGCTGCATGGTTGGGAAGATGTGGTAGATGTTTCCAATACCGAAGCTGCGGGCTGAATCATAGAAACTTTGCAATGGCATGGCGATCGATCCTCTCGCCAGATTGCTGTAGAGACCGATCAGGCTTGCAGGCACTATCAGCAGGGTGGCGAAGGAAATCAGCACGGCTTTGAGTTTTCCGGTACGGATTACTTGTCTATCAGTTTTTAGTCTGATGCCTTGTGGTAAGAGCCGTTTAATCAAACGATCATCCAGCAGGAAAAGACAGAGGCATATTGTCAGCAGGTTGATGAAATTGTGATTACTTGTGGCAATGATCAACAGCTGCATGAGGATGGTGATGGCAGCAGCAGCCAGTCGGAATGGCCTAGGTAAAAAAATGAAGAAAGGCACGATCAATTCACTGAAAAATGTCATACCCACACCGGTCTTCAGTACCCATTCCGGCAGATGATGTGCATACCAGGCGCCAATATGGGGTAGTGGCTGAGTTTCGAAGTAGTGATTCAGTGCCGTAAAGCCGGACCATGAGGGATCCTCACTGACCAGTTTGAATAAGCCCGACATGAAACGCAGCCGGAAAAGCAGCCACTCGAACAGGAAGATAAGCAGTCGTGTCGGGCCACCAACGAGAAAAATCGCCAGAAAACCGGTTTCGAGCAACAATGTATCCCATTGGAAATTGGTGAATACCTGCCCGGCGTGATAGAGCGACAGATAGAGCAGGAATAGGGCGATCAAGACCACTCTTTCATGGCGCGCGAGGATCAGTGATAAAGAGAGTAATGCACCCAGGAGTGCTGTTCCCTGTAACACGATATCGCTGGCCCCAGTCCACCAGAAGAGTGATGGAAACCGGAGCCAGGCTTTAGGTTGGCCCAATTGTGCGGCAGCAAATGATAGGTGGTGTTCCAGGGGTAAGATTCCTTCAGGCCCAACCAGACCGGAAATCTGAACCGAGAGCGAGAGAAAGGCTATGAGGTAGATCAGCCCCAGCAGGCGCAGAAAAAGCCAGCTTGTGAGATGCAGATGGTCAACAGGCGCAATCAGTCGTAGAAATACTTTTTTCATACAGTGCACACGGAGAAAAGCTTAGAAAGGAAAATAGGACTTTTTACTGCTGATGCATAGGTGGGAGTAACGGTTGCTCACACGCATCAGACTTGTTCAGCACTGGTTTGGCGCTTGGGACTCAAGGGCGTTGTTTGTAGAAAATGTCATAGAATCACCGTATAAATCAATTTGAATAGTGGAATCCTGCGAAGTTTGAATAATGGGTATTGCCGGGTTAACCCAAACGTTCTGTATTTTATTTATTCTTGGTTGAAGGAAGAGGCGGTATGCGTATAGAACTCACTTCCCCTGAGGCGAGGGTCATCGGCTCACTGCTTGAAAAAGAGATTATTACCCCTGAGCAATATCCGCTATCACTCAATGCACTCACTGCGGCCTGTAATCAAAAGAGCAGCCGTGATCCTGTCATGAGCTTGAGTGAACTAGAGGTGCAGGCAGTAATAGATGGGTTGATCAAGAAACACCTGGTCAGCGACCATACCGGTTTCGGTAGTCGTGTCGCAAAGTACCAACACCGATTTTGTAATACAGGATTTGGTGGATTCGATTTTTCACCTCAAGAAACGGGGGTTATTTGTGTGCTCTTGCTGAGAGGTGCGCAGACTCCCGGCGAACTACGCAACAGAACACAGCGGCTTTGCCATTTTGCCGACGTACAGGAAACAGAAATGACTCTGCAGTCTCTAATGGAGCGGAGCGACGGCCCATTTGTGACTCAGTTGCCTCGCGAAGCGGGTAAACGTGAATCCCGCTACCGGCACCTTTTCGGTATTGAGACAGAACCCGTGACAGCGGGGGAGACGGTCACGCCAGCGCTGACCGTGGGTGAGCTGGAACACATGGTCATGGGAATGCGGGCCGAGCTGGACAACCTCAAGGAGAAAGTTGCCCAACTGGAGATAGAGAGAGACAGAGACAGGTAGTTATGGTCGATTACGAACCGCTTAATGAGGAGGAGATGGATGAATTGGATCGTTTCCTGCTCGAGCGCATTGAGGATGCCGACAAAGCTGAGGGTCTGTTTGGATTATCTGAGCTAGACGGGTTTTTTACTGCCGTTGCGAGTGGGCCAGAGGTGGTTCCTCCATCAGTGTGGCTGCCAGCCGTCTGGGGTGAGGATCAACCTGTGTGGGAGACGGCAGAGGGGTTTGAAAATATCTTTCAGTTAATGGTGCGCCACTACAATGATGTGGTAAGCGTCTTGGCGGCAGCGGAATTCGAATTTGGACCCGTCTTTAGCCAACATGAAGTGGATGGGAATCAGTACACAGTCGTCGATGAGTGGTGTTTTGGGTACATGCAGGGTATCGCGCTCTGTGCAGATGCCTGGGAAGCGGGCGGTGATGAGTTATTCGAGTTGCTCCAGCCGATTCTGCTGTTCAGTGGTGAGCCAGGCTGGGAAGTTCTGGATACCCTGAGTGAGGAGGATGTCAATGATCTCAAGGCATCCCTGCCTGGTGCCGCACAGGATATTCACCACTTTTGGCTGGCCAGGAGAAGCCCTCAGCCCGTGGAGATCGAAGTGATGAATCAGCCTGAAAGCCACCCCGGTCTTGATGCTCCCTGCGTTTGCGGTAGTGGCAAGCCGTTTAGGAAATGCTGCCTTCACTGATGCAGAGGGTAAATAAGTACCCAGTTGCGACACTGGCGGTAGATGAAAACACAGACGCTACCATTCGATGGCTTCACCATGTCGAAAGAATCCACCGCTGGGACCATCATCCGGTAGTGTTGCAGCCCAGAGAATGCCTTGTGCACCCTGTTCAATTGAGAGTGGCGCTTCATCGCCTCCCATCTCTGTGCGTACCCATCCAGGACAGACTGAATTAATCTTTATGCCGCTATTCTTCAACTCATCGGCAAAAATTCGGGTGACGGCGTTGAGTGCGGTTTTCGACAGACGGTAAGCGGGACAGCAGCCGTTCATTTCACTCAATTGTCCCATACCGGAAGAGAGATTGACTATCCGCCCCCTGTCACCCATCAAGGGAATCAATGCCTGACAAAGAAGAAGGGGTCCAAGGGTGTTGGTCTCCAGACCCTCACGTATTTGTGAAAGGTCAGCGGAAAAGACACTGCTTGTTTCTTTCCAGGGTGCGGGATCGGGAAAAATCCCTGCGTTGTTGACCAGCACTTCCAGCTGTCCGGGTTGTTTCTTCAGATAATCGGCAAGCTGCTGGATGGATGACTGCTGCGTAACATCCAGCACATGAAAGGTGACATCCAGGCCGGCTTCGCGCAGTGTCTTCGCAGCCTGTTCTCCCAATGCTGGTTTGCGGGCAGTGAGGATAACGGCGTAATCTGACTTGGCGAGTTGGCGGCAGGTTTCATACCCCAGTCCCCGATAGGCTCCGGTAACGACAGCTAGATTCTTTCCGGACATAATTTTCGACCTCCTTTGATTCTCCAGTTGTGTTGTGGATAGGCGCTTGAGACCGCTCTGAATGATGGCATACCTCACTTGATGCTACAGGACGAACGGAACGTAGAGCGATCTTTTTTCTATGACTATACTCCATCTAGATAGTCTCGGGTTTATAGCTGGTAGTGGGGAAAGTCCAGTCGGAGATTTGTCGGTATTTTTTACAAATTGGATGCGATGCGCCGGTCCTTATGCCGGTATTAAACGAGCATTGTTCCAAAAGCGTGGTCGTAGGTGCAAAATTCCACCACCCGTACAGTAGCAAGAGGGAATGGGCCATGGTGCCGATCAAATACCAGGTAGTCGGTGAAGAGGAATACGCATTCCGTCTTGAAATAGACAGTTCGGGTGAGTACGCCGTACATACAGGCACTTACACGACACAGAAACCCCGCTCCGGGAATCTGACTGCGCAACAGACTGCGGATTTGATGGCGGCTATTACCGCATTGAAAATTCCTCAACCCCATCCAATGCCAGCCGGGGCCAATGCCTTTGAGTCCAAACTCGTCATCGGTGAAGGTAATGATGCAATTGTCTACCCCTTCTGGGAGGGGGCGATTGAAGAGGATGCCAAGCTGCGAACTTTGGTACGTCTACTGGAAGTGATTTAGCGTCACGCAAGAGGTTATGGCTGCTCAATGAAGATTGTCTATTCTCATTCCCGCCTAAGATTTAGAATCGCAAAGTCCCTAATATTTGTGACTTTATCTGATGCATGCGGTCAAATTACCCGGAGAACCGTTCTCAGGTAGTTCTAATGGAAAGTTCAGAAAATATTCCCAACGGTACAGAGCGCGATATCGACGGCAAGTCCTGCGTCTTCTATGACGGTTATTGGATCAAACGCTATGAGCCAATGGAAGATAATCTTGAGACCAAGAAAACGCTCATTGAAGCGTTGACTCGCCGTTTGTTCAATCATGTCGAGCATGGCATCAATATGCCGGGTCACAGACTGGACGAAGCCAGAACGGCCTACGAAGGGGAGACGGATCCCGCACGCAAACGCGTCAAGGGCGCCATGCTGGCTGGTGCTTTGTTTAACCGGGGGACCGATATCTTCCGTGAACTTGTCAAGTTGGGTGAGGACGAGGTAAAAGACGGACGTGGGAGAGAGATGCTGCATGAGTGCGGCCAGTATCTTCTACAAGCCCTGGATATGGGGAAAATGGTCAGACATCGCAGTGGGGATGAGGGTATCGATGAACTGTGGGGCGAACCCTTCAGAGCGTTTACCGTACCGATTAGTTCATTTTATGAGACCCGCTATCTCAAGATTGCCCAGACGATGCATGATATCGATCGTATCTCAGATGCGATGAACCATGCCTTCACAAGCAGCTATTTTTTTCCTAATGCCGAAGTGCTGATTGGTGAATTTGCAGAGGCGGCTAAGCTCAAGAGCGAGACGCTACGCACCGATCCGGTTATCTTTGATGTTTGGCCTAAATTTGTTGTTGCCGGCGAACGGTTGCTGGAGCTCGCACCTGCTGAAAAGACCAATAACTCTTGCACTGCATGTTGGGAGGCCGATGAGGGTAGCCGTCTGATCAAGGAAGGTGCCTGCCTCATCACCCATATCGCTCGTGCACGGGTACCGATGCCGAAGAGTGCCAAGCAATTCGTCGAAAGATGTTATGCCTATACGAAGTGCCGAATGCCGACGGCAACGTCTGATAGTATCGAAATGAAGTCTCTGTGATCGGTGCTGTCGTCACCCCTGACTCTGAAATGCATCCACTCTGTATCCTCTTGTAGGTGCAGCCCCTCAATTTTTCGATAAACTGGTTTTATTGATTTCCTGATGCCTGAATGCGTGGGAAAAGCCAAGTTTATTCAGATAGAATAGGGTGTAAAGCTGAAGATCTGCCGAATCGTTTTTAGTGAATTACGGCGACCGAGAAAAATAGTCACTGTGAAGCAGTGATATGATGAATATTAGAGGAACGGATTTCCATACCTAAGCGACCTTTTAATGTTTGAGTCCTTTTACGGATTAAGTGCCAACCCGTTTCGTCTGAGCGCTGACGAGGGGTTTCGTTATGCCCATCGTTCCTATGTCAAGGCATGGTCATATCTCAAATATGCACTTGAACAGGCCGAGGGATTTGTCTTGATTACCGGCCGTCCGGGAACGGGAAAGACAACCCTGATTCGGGACATCCTTTCCGAATTGGATGATTCCAGTCTGATAGCAGTCAATCTGGTTACCAACCAGTTTCAGAGTGAAGAGTTACTACGCATGGTCGCGCTGGATTTCGGCTTCGATGCGCAAGACTTCAACAAGGCCACGCTTCTTACACGAATTAGCGACTATGCGACGCAACAGCATGCCGAAGGAAGGCGTGTCATCATCATTGTCGACGAGGCACAAAATCTCACTGATAACGGACTTGAGGAGTTGCGGCTTATCTCCAATCTTCAAGTGGGGAATCAGTCTCTGTTTCAGGTTTTCCTGATTGGACAGGAAGAGCTGAGAAGCCTGATATACGGGCAAGGTCTGGAGAATATCAAGCAGAGAATCCTGGCCAGCTGCCGGGTCGAGCCAATGGATGTTCAGCAGACCCAGGGGTATATCGAGCATCGCCTGGGTGTCGTGGGTTGGGACCATGACCCTGAATTCAGTGAGCAGATATTTCCATTGATACAACAACTGACGCACGGTGTGCCCAGAGAAGTCAATCACATCGCCGGCCGCCTGCTGCTCTATGGTGCACTGGAGGAGAAGCATCAACTCGATGAAGATGACCTTTGGGTTGTTGTCAATGAACTGAATAAAGAACAGCGGATGGGATTTGATCTCGAAGATCAATTAACCGCATTCAAGGAGAGAAAGGATCAATCATTGCCAGCTAAAGAGAGTGGTGAGGGGGATATGCAACAACAGCATGTCTCCGTGCCTGATCAAAAGGAAGAAACCACAACTCTGTCCGACAGTGAATTACACCCGGATGATCCGGAACCTGAACAAATCTTGCCCCGAGTCGAGAATGTCCAGGAACAGGAACAAGAACAAGAACAAGTTAGTAAGGAACCCCAGCGTAAGCACCTTCACTCTTCGGATGAAGTCATTACCCCTTCTCATCCGACAGAGATTGAGCCAATAAAAGTAGACCTCGATATCGAAGAGAGACAGCAGGCTGATCTTGAGCCTGAGCAGGCCATAGCTAGTGAGCTGTCAGATGAGCAAGTGGTGGAGAAGCGGGATGTAAAGGATGGCCAGGAGTTTGAAACAAATCACCATGAAGAATCCGCAGACAACAATTCACCTGTTGTCGATGATATGTATTATGGTTTTGCTGACAAAGAACAAGTGGATGAAGCGCCGGAACTACCTTCTATCCGCTATGAAGGACGAGAGGAACAGGATGGAGAGAAACATTCACATCTGTTGACAGACGTTGGTGACTTGCTTGATAACGATAGACGTTTTTTCAAGAAATTGGGTAAATCATGGCGCTGGTTATTCTATCCGCTTGTAATCATTGTATTGATCGTCATGTTGCTGGTACCAAAGCCAGAGGACCTGCTCGCTCTTGGCAAGCATATCTGGTCCGAGATGCAGCAGCGAATCTTTGCAACAGAAGAGAAAATGAACAACACAGATGCCCGGCCTAAATATCCTATTGAGCGCCCGGACTCCAAAGATAATAGTCAGGTAAATGATAGACCGGATAATCTGACATTAGATCCGACAATCGAACCTGCAGATCCTGCGGGCGTATCACTCAAACAACCTTCGCCAGGGAGGCCAAAGGAGGATTCATTGCAGTTGAATTCCAAAGATTCAAACAATGTTGAGACTGCAGTACCGGATGAGAAACTGCAGACAAAAGAGAAGCCGCAGGTCGGACTTAAAAAAGCTTATACACTTGTAATGAATGGTGAGACGGGAGAGCTTACCTCAAAATCCCGAGCACTATTATCTGCCGCAGTAACAACTATACTGCAAAATCCCGAGACAATGCTGGTGCTTACCGGTGTTTCGGATATCCGACAACCACCTCTCGAACGCATGCGTACAGCGCTTCAGCATGCAGAATCTGTTGCCGCCCTTGTGAGGAAACAGGGCATACCCCGAGATCAGATCTCTATCGAAGGAAAAGATCCAGAGACACAGCCTGGAATGGTGCCTGCGAAAGAGGATAGCCAGGAAGTAAAAAGCGATAGTAAAGTGTTATTAAAAATGGTTCCCGGGCGGTTTTGAATACACGGGGACGATTTACTCGTTTACGAAAAATGCAGGCATTGAGTGGACCACAGGATTTCCCGTTCGCGCCGGGGCAGGTTGGAGCGAGTGGTGCTTTCAATAGATCTTGTTGAAGTTTGATCATACAAAAGCCAGCAGTTACGCTGGCTTTCAATGGTTTTGGAATGTCTGAATGGTGGAGGCGGGCGGATTCGAACCGCCGTCCGCGAGTCCTCTGCCAAAAGTTCTACATGCTTAGTCCTGCCTATTATTTTTAGCCGGCTACCACCCGACGGACAGGGTATGTAGCAAGCGATTCCGGTAAGGTTTAACATATCCGCCCCGGACGAGCTTCAATGCGATCCCGTGAGATATGACGCCTGAGAGCTGGACGCACAGGCACGGCTCCAGTCAGACGGCACCCTACCGGGTATTAAGCGGCGAGTGCGTAGTTGTCGTCGTTGGCAACTATAAGTTTGCAGCTGGATTTACGAGGTGCTCTGCCCCTCGACATGCACTTCAGGTTTTGCAACCCCCGTCGAAGCCTACGTCGCCCCCATGACGGTCAAGTGAGTAGACACTATACGCGAGGGTTTGGTTCCTGGCGAGTGATGGGTGACCCACTCAGTGTCTAATGCGATTATTTGACTGGAATTAACGGCAGGGGCCCACTAACAGGAGTCTCAGCCATGCTTAAACAGACGCTCTTTTTCCCGTTTCCAGTCACGGTCTTTCTCGCTGGAGCGCTTGTCATGGAGTTTCTTGCCCTTCGCCAGACCAACTTCTAATTTGGCCATGCCTTTCTTCCAGTACATGGCGGTAGGTACCAGGGCGTAGCCTTTACGCTCAACCAGTCCAATCAGTTTGTTCAGCTCACTTCGGTGCAGCAGCAGCTTGCGTGTCCGGGTCGGGTCAGTGTGGATGTGGGTGGATGCCGTACTCAGCGGTACGATATGAGCGCCAAACAGAAAAGCCTCACCCTCCTTAACGGTGATATAACTCTCCTTGATCTGGATACGACCTTCACGCAGGCTCTTGACCTCCCATCCCTGCAGCGCAATACCGGCTTCATAGCGCTCCTCGATGAAATAATCGTGGGATGCCTTTTTATTCAGCGCGATCGTTGCGCGACCAGGCCCTTTTTTCTTAGCTTTGCTTGACATCGCGCTATTCTAATCGCGACTGCAGCATCACTCCAGCACCAAGCGGATTCTTTGTGTTTTATTCTTGCTTTGCTGTAGCGACTTTCAAGCTGTTTTATCCACTCGCTTGTGATGCGGTGCTATTTTACGGAAAATGATGGACTTTTAAGTCCATAGATAAGCTTTCGAAGGCGGGGTTCAATGACTGAAAGACAATCCATTCACGGTCAGTGGTCCTCGAGGCTGGTGTTTATTCTGGCAGCGACCGGGTCGGCCGTCGGTTTAGGTAATATCTGGAAGTTCCCCTATATTACGGGTGAGCATGGTGGCGGCGCCTTCGTTATTGTCTATCTGCTCTGTATCGCAGTGGTGGGCATTCCTATCATGATGGCCGAGATCATGTTGGGACGTCGTGGCAGGCAGAGCCCGATCAACACCATGGCCGACCTCAGTAAAGAGGAGGGCGCCAACGGTGGTTGGTCGCTGATAGGGTGGAGTGGTGTGCTGGCAGGCTTCTTTATCCTCTCCTATTACAGTGTGATTGCCGGGTGGGCGCTTGCCTATGTGGTGCGCGCGGGAGCAGGAACTTTCGCTGGTGTGGATGCTGCGGGCATTCAGACCCTATTCAATGATCTGGTCAGTGATCCGGAGCGTGTGCTGGCCTGGCATACCCTGTTTATGCTGATGAGCATGTTTGTGGTGGCGAAGGGAGTAAAGGCCGGGCTGGAGAAGGCTGTCACCTATCTGATGCCGGCCCTGTTCGTTCTATTGATCGTGCTGGTTGGATACGCTATGAACACCGGCTATTTTGTCCAGGGGTTGGAATTTCTCTTTACCCCCGATTTCAATAAGCTGATTTATGAGTGCGAAGTGGTGGCCGGACTGGAGCAATGCGAGATCAGCGGTAGTCCCGTGTTGGTCGCGCTGGGTCACGCCTTCTTTACGCTGAGCCTTGGTATGGGCGCCATCATGGTTTATGGCTCCTATATGCCGAAAAAGACCTCCATCGCCGGTTCGGCTGTTTTAATTGCCGGTTTGGATACGATGGTGGCCCTGGTGGCAGGTATGGCCATCTTTCCCATCGTCTTCGCCAACGGTCTGGAGCCTGGGGCAGGCCCAGGGCTGATCTTTCAAACATTGCCGATCGCCTTTGGCGCCATGCCTGGCGGTCATTTCTTCGGCACACTCTTTTTCGTCCTGCTGGTGTTCGCCGCCTGGAGTTCCGCGATTTCACTGATCGAGCCTGCCGTGGCCTGGTTGGTGGAGAATCGGAACATGACTCGTATCAGGGCGTCCGTCTGGATTGGTCTGACCACCTGGGTGCTGGGTCTGGGTAGCGTCTTCTCCTTCAATATCTGGTCCGGGGATGAGTACAAGCTCTTCGGCAGGACCTTTTTCGATCTGCTCGACTATTTGGCGGCCAATATTATGTTGCCGCTCGGTGGGCTGCTCATCGCAATATTCAGCGGTTGGGTCATGAAAACCATGTCGAGTCAGAATGAGTTTGCCATGCGGTCTGGTGCCTATCAGGTATGGTGGACGTTAATTCGCTACATATCACCACTGGCCGTGGTGGCGGTCTTTTTGCATGCGATTGGGATTATTTGAGTATGCCGGTAGTCAACAAGAGCGCGCTGGTACACCACTCAGCGCAGCAGATGTACGATCTGGTGTGCGATTTTGAATCCTATCCTGACTTTCTTCCCTGGTGTAGCGAAAGCCGATTGATTTCACGTAACTCGGAACAGATCTGTGGGGAACTTGAGGTCTCCAGGGTGGGTATTCGGCAGCGATTCTCCACCTGTAACCAGTTGGTAGAGAATGAGCGGATGGATATTCTGCTGCGGGACGGGCCCTTCAGAAAACTCGAGGGTGGCTGGCGTTTCCATGCCTTGCAGCCGGGTGCCTGCAAGGTGGAATTGGTACTCGAATTCGAGTTTGCGGGACGACTGATAGATGCCGCCTTCGGCCGCGTCTTCAATCAGATTGCAAACACACTGGTGGATGCATTCTGCAAGCGGGCGGATGAGCTGTACAAGGGAGAAACGAAATGAGATTCGAGGTCGCTTACGGCAGATTGGAAGAGCAGGCATTGTTGGTAGTGGAGTCGGATGCGCCTTTGACTGCACAGCAGGTGATCGAAAAATCCGGCATCCTGGAGCGGTTCGCCGAGATCGATCTGTCGAGTAACAAGATCGGTATCTTCGGCAAAGCGGCCAAGCTGGATGCGGTATTGAGTGATGGCGATCGCGTGGAGATCTACCGTCCTCTGATAGCCGATCCGAAAGAGGCCCGTAAAAAGCGGGCAGCGGAAGGCAAGACCATGCGCAAGGGCGGCGGTTAGGGTTTCTCGCCAAATCCCAGGAAACGCCAAAATCTGTCCAGGTAGCCCAGGTCGCCATCGTAGTCTGGCACACTGACCAGGATCTCTTTTTTCTCCTGCGCTGACTCCACATTGGTGGCAGGTTCGATGTCACCCGTATAGTGGTCCAATCGGTCTCCATCGAAATAGACGGAAAACTGTTTGATCTCCAGGGGTTCGTTACGTCGCTTGATCGAAAGCAGATACCCCCAGCGTTGTTCATGAAAGACATCGATCAGCATGGGGCTGCCCAGTGCGAAGCGTACCTGACGTTTCGTCATACCGGGTTCCAGCAGTGCGACCATCTCCGGGGTAACGATGTTGCCCTGTTCGATGTCCGGGATATGGACCAGAGAGAAATCCTCCCAATTGGTGCAGCCGGCAGTAACGAACAGTAGTGACAGAAATATTGAGATGAGAATCTTTTTCATTACGAGTACAATCCAAAGCGACGGACAATCTTACCTCATTCACCACTCAAGCAACATATGATCCGGAGGACGGGGATGGACAATCAGGAGATTCGGAAAGCAGGGCTGAAAGTTACCCTGCCGCGTGTGAAGATCCTTGAACTGCTTGAAAACAGTACCCAGAGACACGTCAGCGCGGAAGATGTCTACAAGTTACTTATCGATAAAGGAGAGGAGATAGGCTTAGCCACGGTCTACCGGGTGCTGACTCAATTTGAGGCGGCTGGTCTGGTGACCCGGCATAACTTCGAGGGCGGGCATGCGGTTTTCGAGCTGGACCGTGGTGAGCATCACGACCATATTGTCTGTGTGGTGTGTGGCAAAGTGGAGGAGTTCATGGATGCCACCATCGAACAGCGTCAGCGGGAAGTCGCCAATGAGCGTGGTTTTGAGATGGCGGACCACTCTCTGATCATCTATGGCCGTTGCAACGAGCACAAAAACAGCTGAAGTTGTGTACTGCTGATTCTTTAGCAGTCAGAAACCTAACCCTTTGCCTTCAACGGCTAGCCGCCATATCTACCATTTCTTTGGCATGTGCCAAGGTCTGTTGAGTGATCTTGACGCCACCGAGCATACGCGCAATCTCCTCGATCCGGTCACCCGTATGTAGATGAGCAATCGAGGTCCGTGTCTCTTCTTTACTCGACTGCTTTGTCACCGAAAGGTGATGCATCGCCTGAGCCGCCACCTGAGGCAGATGGGTCACACAGAGAATCTGCCGACTGTCACCCAGCGTACGCAACATCTGGCCGACGACCTCCGCCACACCACCGCCAATGCCCACGTCTACCTCATCGAATACCAGAGTTGGGGTGGAACCGTAGCGTATGGTGGCTACCTGAATGGCGAGGCTGATACGCGAGAGTTCGCCGCCAGAGGCGACCTTATTCAAAGGTTGTAAGGGCATACCGGGATTGGCGGAGACCTTAAACTCGACCTGTTCCAGTCCATGAGCTCCTACCTTTTCATCAGCCAGTGGCGTCAGGTCGACGGCAAAGACACCCCCAGACATGCCGAGTTTTTGCATTGCTTCGCTGATCTCTTTGCCCAGACGCTTTGCGGCTTCTCCTCTCGCCTGGCTGAGTTTGCCTGCCCATTCAAGATAAGCTTTGTGCTGGGATGCGACCTGTTGTTCCAGCGCAGCCAGTTCCACGTCGGCATTCTTTAACTGGCTTAGCTCCAACTCGATCTCCTCAAGGCGCTCGGGTAGTTGCTGTGGGGGTACCCGGTATTTTCTGGCGCAATCATGGATGGCTTCCAGTCGCTCTTCCAGTTGTTGCAGGGCTGACGGATCAATCTCCTGCTCGTTCAGGTAGCCACGTAGAAAGGTAAGGCTCTCATCGACTTGGATGAGTGCGCCTGTCAACATTTCATGGGGTTCGTTGAGCGAGTCGTCCAGTGCCTGCATGGCGTTGAGTTGCTCTGCGTAGCGCGCGAGTTGACTACGCAGGGATGGCTCCGCTTCATCCAGTCCGTTGATGATATCGCTACACTGGTTGCGCAATTGATCCAGATGGCTCAACCGTCGGTGCTCCTGTCCGACATCTTCCAGTTCATCAACAGTGAGATCGAGGGATGCGAGTTCATGCTGTTGGTAATTCAAAAGGTCGAGCCGGGAAGCTCGGTCTGAAGCAGCGGCAGTGCGTTGATCCAGGTCCGCTTGACTGGTCTGGTATTCTTTGAACTGTCGGCTGGTCTCTTCTGCCAGGGGCAGGTATCCCCCATAGGCATCCAGCAGGTGGCGTTGGTGATGCCGTTTGAGGAGTGATTGATGGGCGTGTTGTCCATGAATCTCGACCAGCATGTCACCAAGTGTTTGCATCTGTTGCAGTGGTACGGCGCGTCCATTAATGAAGGCCCGCGAGCGGCCTTCACGGTTGAGACTACGCCGCAGAATACATTCACCTGTTTCATCCAGTGCTTCTGACTCAAGCCAAGCGGTGACAGCTGAGTGACCGGTGATGTCAAAAACGGCAGTGACCTCTGCACGCTCGCTGCCGGCGCGGATCATACTCTTGTCCGCCCGCTCGCCCAGGGCAAGTCCCAGTGCATCGATTAGGATCGACTTGCCGGCACCTGTCTCACCGGTCAGGGCTGTCAGGCCCGATAGCAGTTCCAACTCCAGTGAGGAGACGACTGCCAAGTCACGAATCTGCAGATCTGTCAGCATCGGTTGTTTCGGGGGTTTTCACTCCAACCCAACTTGGCGCGCAGAATACTGTAATAGTCATACCCCTCAGGGTGAATCAGGCGTACATGATGCTCCGCCTTGCGGATTCTGATGACCTCGCCCTGCATCACTGGCAGGGTTGACTGACCGTCGCAGGTGATCTGAACATCTTCCGCGTGGGCCTTGTCGAGTCGAATCTCTATCTCACTGTCACCATCGACAACGATGGGTCGGTTACTCAGTGTATGTGGACAGATCGGCACCATCACGATTGCGTTCAGTGACGGATGCAGCAGGGGGCCTCCACCGGAAAGTGCGTAGGCGGTGGAACCGGTCGGCGTGGATACAATCAGCCCGTCTGAACGCTGGTCATTCACCAGCTGACCGTCCACATAGGTCTGGAACTCAATCATGCGGGCGATATTCCACTTGTGTAGCACCACATCGTTGAAAGCCAGTACCTCCTGCTTCGTGGAGGATTCGTCACCCATACTGACTTCCAGCAGAAAACGGGCTTCTTGCTCATACCGGCCCTCGAGGATGGAATCGAGGTATGCCTCCATACGGTCTGGCGTAATATCGACCAGAAACCCCAACCTGCCCAGGTTGATGCCAAGCAGGGGCGTATTCTGTCTGGCGAGTACCCGCGCGGCATGCAGTAGCGTGCCGTCACCACCGACCACAATCACCAGGTCGCTGTGACTGGGCAGATCTATCTCCGGCAGGGTGGGTAGCGGTTCGCCTTCGAGCAGGCGGGACGTGGTCTCCTCAAGCACGACGTCTCGATCCTGAGCCTTAAGATAGGTACAAAGTCGGCGTATCGTCTCTTTAACGACAGGATCACCATGTTTACCGATCAATCCAATTTTTTTGAAGGGTGTAGACATCAGTCGCCCTGAGTGAGTGCAAAGCCGGCCGATTGGCTGGTAACAATGGATGAATCGAGCAAAGTTAGCACGCTGCTAGTGCTCCTTCAATGTGATATTGCCGGGTTCTGCGAGCCGGGGAAGCGGATAAACGCAAGGCGTGCCTCCTAGGAATGGCAAGCCCATATCAAGAGGTGCAACACTGCGGGCGACCGCTTCCCGCCCGAACGAAGGGAGCCATCCAGATGAATCAATTCTGCGTTACGCTGCTGAAAAAGGGCCTGCCAATCTCAGCAGATTTCATCTTGCAGTCCACGGGCGCTTCTTTTGAGGGTCTTGGATCACCTGGGTGGCTCTGAACCCGGCAATATCACATTGAAAGCGTACTAGATCCAAGCATCCGGGCCTTGCTTGACTCATATAAAGGTTATTGCTAGTTTTTATCGTTGGCACTCGATATTATAGAGTGCTAATAGATATTCTTGGAGATCCCGTTGTCAGCCAAACCCCCGGTCAGCGAAGCCGTCGTCAGCGAGCGCGCTCAGCACTTTCTCAAGGCATTGATTGAGCGCTATATCCGTGAAGGACAACCGGTGGGATCTCGCACCCTGGCCAAGGATACGGGGCTTGATCTCAGCCCGGCCACCGTACGCAACGTTATGGCGGATCTGGAGGATCTTGGGCTGGTCTCCTCACCCCATACCTCGGCGGGACGTATTCCCACCATCACCGGTTTCAGGATGTTCATCGATTCTCTCCTCACTGTGGAGGATCTCAGAGAGATTGAGGTGACAAAAATTCGTACCGAGCTGCTGACCGGAAGCGCTGACAGCGCAGATTTGTTGGCATCAGCCTCTCGGCTCCTTTCAGGCATCACGCATATGGCGGGTGTGGTCACAGTGCCGCGTCATGAGCGCACCACTTTTCGCCAGATTGAATTTCTACCGCTGTCGGACCATCGGGTGCTCGCAATCCTTGTGACCAATGCTGGTGAGGTCCACAATCGCATTCTGCATACCCACAGGGATTTTGACCGTGCTGAACTGGATCAAGCGGCAAATTTCCTCAATAAATCCTTTGCCGGGCAAACTATGGAGACAGTCAGGGATAGGGTGCTTAAGGAGCTTAACGATACCCGGGAGTCTTTTGATCAGCGCATGACCCAGGCACTGAAGATGGCAGGTGAAGTCGTCGGTGTCAGTGAGTCGAAAGAGGATTGCCTGATTGCCGGACAGACCAATCTGATGGAATTTGCTGAGCTCTCTAGCCTTGAGCAGCTGCGCAAGCTTTTTGATGCCTTTACCGAGAAGCGGGAGATACTGCATCTTTTGGATCAGTTTCAGCATGCAGAGGGTGTGCAGATTTTTATTGGAGAAGAATCGGGTTATCAACTGCTGAATGGATGTTCGGTGGTAACGGCGCCCTACCAGATCAATGAGAATGTGGTTGGTGTGCTGGGTGTTATCGGGCCGACCCGGATGGATTATCAAAGGGTGATCCCAGTGGTCGATGTCACAGCAAAAATTCTCGGTGCTGCCTTGAAAAAGCAGTAATCATCCCAATATACGCGTGGATTCAGCCGGTCTTAAGCAGGACCGGGGACCCTTAAATGTACATCGAGGTTAATTGAGTAATGGAAAAGGATCAGTCGGATCAGCCGACAGAGACAAATGATGAATTAGAGGCGGAAGTGGTTGAAGCGCCAATAGATGAAGGCACGAGTGAGGCTCAGTCTGAGCAACCGGCAGATGGCGAATTGACCAAGCTGCTGGAGGATGCGCGAAGCAAGGCGGATGAGCATTGGGATCAGCTGATGCGCACCCGGGCGGAGCTGGAGAATCTGCGTAAGCGAAACCAGCGGGATCTGGAAAATGCGCACAAGTTTGCCCTCGAGAAGTTCTCCCAGGAACTGCTTCAGGTTTGGGACAGCCTGGAATTGGGCCACCAAGCGGCTCAGGATGAGCAGGCAGATATACCGAAATTGCGCGAAGGTACAGAACTGACGCTGAAGCTACTGACTGATGTCATGCAGAAAAATGGCATTGAACAGGTTGACCCCGATGGCCAACCTTTCGATCCTGAGTATCATCAGGCGATGTCAATGCAGGAGCGCGAGGATGTCGCGCCAAATACCGTTGTTGCCGTGGTGCAGAAAGGCTATCTACTCAATGGCCGATTGCTGCGGCCCGCGATGGTCATGGTATCCAAGGCGGGTGCCCCGACAGTCGACGAAAAGGCTTGAATAACCGGTAGTTGACCCCACATAAGGGTCAGTCAACAAAATTTTATCTTACTCAATAGAAGAATTTGGAGAATTAATCGTTATGGCCAAGATCATTGGTATCGACCTGGGAACCACCAACTCCTGCGTAGCAGTGATGGAAGGTGACACCACCAAGGTCATCGAAAACAGCGAAGGTGACCGCACCACACCATCCATCATTGCCTACTCCAATGAGGGTGAAATTCTCGTCGGCCAGTCGGCCAAGCGTCAGGCGGTCACCAATCCACAGAACACCTTGTTTGCCATCAAGCGTTTGATCGGGCGTATGTTCAAAGACGACGTGGTGCAACGCGATGTGGACATGGTGCCCTACAAGATTGTCGAGGCAGACAACGGTGATGCCTGGGTTGAGGTGAACGGCAAGAAGATGGCGCCACCAGAAATCGCTGCCAAGATTCTGCAGAAGATGAAGAAGACGGCAGAGGACTATCTGGGCGAGACCGTGACCGAGGCGGTTATCACGGTACCGGCTTACTTTAACGACTCCCAACGTCAGGCGACCAAGGATGCCGGCCGCATTGCCGGTCTAGAAGTCAAGCGTATTATCAATGAGCCGACAGCGGCTGCACTGGCCTACGGCATGGACAAGAAGCGCGGCGATCAGACCCTGGCGGTCTACGACCTGGGTGGCGGCACTTTCGATATCTCCATCATCGAGATCGCCGAGATCGACGGCGAGCATCAGTTTGAGGTACTTTCCACCAACGGTGACACCTTCCTCGGTGGTGAAGATTTCGATATGCGCATCATCGACCACTTGGTCGAGGAGTTCAAAAAGGATCAGGGTTTTGATCTGCGTAACGACCCGCTGGCACTGCAGCGTCTGAAAGAGGGAGCTGAGAAGGCCAAGATCGAGCTCTCCTCCAGCCAGCAGACCGATATCAATCTGCCTTACATCACGGCGGATGCCAGTGGCCCGAAACATCTCAATATCAAACTGACGCGCGCCAAGCTGGAAGCATTGGTGGACGATTTGGTAACCCGTACTATTGAACCTTGTAAGTTGGCCTTGAAAGATGCCGGCATCAGCGCGGACAAGATTGATGAGGTGATCCTGGTCGGCGGCCAGAGCCGTATGCCAAAGGTACAGGAAGCGGTGAAGGACTTCTTCGGCAAAGAGGCCCGTAAAGACGTCAACCCGGATGAGGCGGTCGCCATTGGTGCAGCCATTCAGGGCGGTGTATTGGGCGGCGATGTGAAAGATGTCCTGTTGCTCGACGTTACCCCGCTATCACTGGGTATCGAGACCCTGGGCGGTGTGATGACCAAGCTGATCGAGAAGAACACCACCATTCCGACCAGTGCATCCCAGGTTTTCTCTACCGCAGATGACAACCAGACCGCCGTGACGGTACATGTGCTGCAGGGTGAGCGTGAACAGGCCGGAGCCAACAAGTCACTGGGTCGCTTCGATCTCAGCGATATTCCACCGGCACCCCGTGGCGTACCGCAGGTTGAGGTCAGCTTCGATATCGACGCAAACGGTATCCTGAATGTGTCCGCCAAGGACAAGGCAACCGGCAAAGAGCAGTCGATCGTCATCAAGGCCTCCTCCGGTCTCAGTGATGATGAAGTGAGCCGGATGGTCCAGGATGCTGAGGCCCATGCGGACGAAGACCGCAAGTTCCATGAGCTCATCGGTGCACGGAACCAGGCTGATACCATGATCCATGCCACCAAAAAGTCCATGGAGGAGTTGGGCGACGACAAGCTGGAGGCTGGTGAGAAAGAGAGCATTGAAGCGGCGATCAAGGATCTCGAAGAGATCATGAAGGGCGACGATAAGGATGCTATCGAAGCCAAGACAAAGACGTTGGCCGAGGCCTCGGGCAAGATGGCCGAGCGCCTGTACGCTGAGAAGGGTGCCGAGGCCGGTGCGGCGGATGCTCCTGCTGAAGAGCCGCAGGGCTCGGCGGGCAAGGCTGATGATGATGTTGTCGATGCCGAGTTTGAAGAGGTTAAGGACAACAAAAACTAAACGGTAAAAAAATAGCCCGACAAACCGCACATCGGCCATTGGTCGATGTGCGGTTTTTGGCGTTAAGCGCAACAGTCGCTTAGCGCAAACCGTGACAATACATTCGTAGTATTTAAAGAACAGAAGTAACAGAATCAATTATGGCAAAACGCGACTATTATGAGGTGCTTGGCGTCAATAAAAACGCCAGTGAGGCTGAGATCAAGAAAGCCTATCGGCGACTTGCCATGAAGTATCACCCTGATCGGAACACGGGGGACGTAAGCACAGAGGCAGAGAGTAATTTTAAGGAGGCCAAGGAAGCCTACGAAATTCTCTCCGATGGACAAAAACGTGCGGCTTATGACCAGTTTGGGCACGCTGGTGTCGATCCCAGCATGGGAGCTGGTCCAGGTGGGTTTAGCGGTGCAGGCGGTGCGAGTTTTTCGGATATCTTCGGTGATGTTTTCGGAGATATCTTCAGTGGCGGCGGTGGTAGAGGTGGCTCTCGTGTGCATCGGGGGGCGGATCTGCGCTACAACCTACAGTTGTCCCTGGAGGATGCCGTAGCGGGGACCACCGTGAAGATTCGCGTACCTACCCTGGTGGTTTGCGATACCTGCCGAGGCAGTGGTGCAAAAAAGGGCTCCAAACCGAAAACCTGTGATACCTGTGCCGGCCATGGACAGGTAAGAATGCAGCAAGGCTTTTTCTCAGTACAGCAGACCTGTCCCCGTTGTCATGGTAAGGGAACCGTGATCGATGATCCCTGTTCTAGCTGCCATGGTCAGGGGCGTGTCGAGGAGCACAAGACCCTCTCTGTCAAAGTGCCACCCGGCGTCGATTCCGGAGATCGTATTCGACTTGCCGGTGAAGGTGAAGCAGGAGAGAGTGGTGGCCCGGCCGGAGATCTCTATGTCCAGGTGGCCGTGAAGCCCCATGAGATTTTTACCCGCGAAGACAGCAATCTTTTCTGTGAAGTGCCGATCAGTTTTGTCACTGCTGCCCTGGGTGGAGAGCTGGAAGTGCCCACACTGAACGGCAAGGTGATGCTGAAGATTCCACCGGGCACCCAAACCGGCCGGATGTTCCGCATGCGCAGTAAAGGTGTCAAACCCGTTCGGGGTGGCGCTGTCGGTGACCTGCTGTGCCGGGTTCTGGTCGAGACACCCGTGAAGCTGACTTCTGAGCAAGAGGAACTGTTACGCACCTTCGACGAGACCATGAAGCGGGGTGGTGCTAAACACAGTCCTCACTCCACTGGTTGGGTGGATGGCGTAAAGAAATTTTTTGAGAACATGGGATTCTGACGATCTTGAATGGTTGTTGCGGCCATGACGGACAGATTTTATCCAGCACGGGTTTCGTACATGAGTTCAAGTTCAAGTGTTTTCGCAGCTGACTATTTTATTTTCATAAAAATCAGTTAGATATTAACTGTTCATCGCAAACAATCTCCAACCTTTAAGGGGCTTTGGTAATGACGAGAATCGCAGTAGTGGGTGCGGCAGGGCGTATGGGAAAATCCCTGGTGCAAGCGGTGACTGAAGCCGATGGACTGGTGATGGGTGCGGCGACCGAACGTCCCGAGAGCGAAGCGATCGGGCGGGATGTCGGTGAGCTGGCAGGGGTATCCCGGCTTGATGTCATAGTCACCTCCGATCTCCAGGCTGTCATTGATGATTTCGATGTGTTGATCGACTTTACCGCTCCTGCAGCTACGCTCTCACATCTGCAAATCTGCCGGGAAGCGGGAAAAAAAATGGTCATCGGGACCACAGGTTTGAGTGATGCTGAAAAGCAACAACTAACACAGGCCTCGGGAGAGATTGCCATCGTCTTTGCACCTAATATGAGTGTCGGCGTCAATCTCTGTTTTAAATTACTGGAAGTGGCTGCCAGGGTGCTGGGTGACGATGCCGATGTGGAGATCATCGAAGCCCATCATCGGCATAAGGTCGATGCGCCTTCAGGCACCGCTTTACGCATGGGAGAAGTCGTTGCTGAAACGCTGGGCAGGGATCTGAAGCAGTGTGCGGTTTATGGACGTGAAGGGCAGACAGGTGCAAGAGATAGACAGACCATCGGCTTTGAGACGATCCGTGCAGGCGATGTGGTCGGAGAGCACAGTGTCTGGTTCGCCATGGAGGGAGAAAGAATTGAGATCGCGCATAAGGCCACCAACCGGATGAATTTCGCCCGTGGCGCTGTTCGTGCAGCCGGTTGGATCGCTTCACGCGATAAGGGGCTCTGTGACATGCAGGACGTATTGGGTCTCAGATAGCGGGAATATCAATCTCGCTCATCTCTCACTTAGGACGTGGATTTGCAGCATTACAGATATATTTTCTCCCTGATGGTGCTGCTGTTGCTCGGCATTCTCGCTGGGTGTGGTGATGAACCTGTCACACCCGAAGTGGCATTGACACGTCTCATAGAGGCGGGGGAAGAAGCCGTAGAAGTCCGCGACCTGTCTTCAGCCATGGCACTGGTTGATCCGGAATATTCTGATGCCCGCGGGAATGGCTGGCCACAACTGAGAGGTCTGTTGGCTGGCTATTTCATCCGGCACCCGTCGATCTATGTGATTTCAAAAATTGATCGTATCGAGTTGGTGAGTGATCGGGAAGCTGACGTTCTGGTCTACGCAGGTCTGGCGGGTTCCGCACAGGAGGCTTCAGGCCCCCTGACCGGGTGGCGGGGTAATCTACTACGCCTCGATCTTGGTTTTATACTCAATGATGACGGAGATTGGCTTCTGCAACGAGCCGCCTGGCGCTCTGCCAGGCGTGATGATTTCACCCAATAGTCGGAGTTGGCCCGTATTCTGCAATTGATCTCTCGAAAAGATCAGCATTGGACGGGTTAGCCTATGTCTCAGTTTGCAATGATGATCCCCATGCAGGGGAGTGGCGCAAGCCAAAAAACAGCGGGTACTACACAGTTACAAACCTCGGGAGAGGCAGATGCCATGGGCCTCTCCTTTTCAAGGGCTTTAGAGGATCTCGCCGAAACAAACCCCAACGGAGCCGCCTTGCTGCTGGCGCTGCAACAGATGGGCATGCTTTCGAATACACCGGCAATCCCTCAGGCTAGCGGCAGTTTGCTGCCGCAAATCGGGGAATTGGGCGGCAAGCCCTTGCCGTTACCAGATACAGTTCAATTGAGCAGCCTGCAAAGTCTCCCTCTACAAGATGTGGAGGTGCTTAATCCACAACAAATGCTCCCATCCATGGCCGGCAAGATGTTGAAAGTGGATTCAGCCCAGGTGCTTGCCACTGCCGGATTAGTGGGTGGAGAGGTCTCGCAATCTCTGGATGTCAGGGGGTTGGGGGATTTTAACAATCAATTATTCGGGCTTGGCATGGGTAGTCAAACATCACTCTCTTCAGTGAATACCAAGCCAATGATCACACTTCCGCTACAGGTTCCCGTCGGTCAGGCCGGATGGGATAGCGCCGTAGGTGAACGGATTCAGTGGATGGTGAGTCGACAGGTGCAATCGGCGGAGATAAAACTCACTCCGCCCAATTTGGGGCCGTTAGAGATAAAACTCTCAGTGCAGAATGACCAGACCAACGTCAGCTTTGTTGCTGCTCATGCAACCACCCGGGATGCTCTGGAAGCGGCAATTCCCCGTTTGCGGGAGATGTTCGGTGAGATAAATCTAAATCTGGCCAATGTGGATGTGAGTCAGCAACAGGCTGGTGAATCTCATGCCAGGAATGGTGAAGCATCGGGAGAGAGCGATCACTATCAAGAGGGTTCTGACGGGGAAACCTGGGAACCGGATAGGCACGTCGTGAGGATGCAGAGTCAGGGAATGGTTGATACCTACGCCTGAGAAACAGCTATTTACAGGGATTTTTACCTGACGTGACTTATGGCCTTTTCTCATTCTGATCTGCCGCAGTAAGTGCGGTCAATTGTGTAATCATCGGCCAGACTATTTCAAACTGGCCTTGAGTAGGAGAAAATGGCGTTCCATAGGTGAGCAACCGGAACGTCATATGCGTATCATCAAACTCTCTTTACTCATGATCGTCATGCTTTTGGGTGTGGTTTTTACCGTACTAAACGCCGAACCGGTGCAGTTCAATTACTATTTCGGCAACCGCCAGGTACCTTTGTCCCTGATCATGACCGGAGCGCTGGGTGCGGGAGCCTTGCTCGGCGTCCTTTCCTGTATGGGACTGATGTTCGGTCTAAAACGGGAAAATCTCTCGCTCAAACGACAAAGCCAAATGGCTAGCCAGGAAGTGAATAACTTGCGCGCTTTGCCTTTGAAGGATCGATAAGCGGGCTTCAGCCATGTCCCCGAATTACCCACCTTTAGCCAGTATGAATATCGGGCCACAGTTGCCCATATCGGCTTTTAATGATTGGGTGGCAGCTGATGATTGAATTCCTGCTTCTGCTGCTTCCGGTAGCTGCTGCATCTGGTTGGTACGCGGCACGAAAAAGCCTGCGGACAAAACAGCAGAAACAGCCGCAAGAGATCTCCCCGGTCTATTTCAAAGGCCTCAATTATCTGCTCAATGAGCAGCAGGACAAAGCGATAGACCTCTTTATCAAGATGCTGGAGGTGGACAGCGATACGGTTGAAACGCATTTGGCATTGGGTAATCTCTTTCGGCGTCGTGGAGAAGTTGATCGTGCGATTCGTATTCATCAGAACCTGATCGCCCGACCCAGTCTCAACCGGGAACAGCGGGCACAGGCACTGCTGGAACTTGGCCAAGACTACATGAGAGCCGGTTTATTCGATCGGGCGGAGAATCTTTTTCTCGAACTCACTGAACTGAAGCTCTTCAACGAACAGGCCTATATCAATCTATTGGAGATCTATCAGCAGGAGAAAGATTGGCATCGTTGCCTGGAAGTGGCCACGCATATCAGCCACACACGAAATCCTGCACTGAACAATGCCGTGGCGCATTTCTATTGTGAATTGGCGGAGGAGCAGCTGCGCCAGCAACATGTCGGGGCAGCTGAAAACTATCTCAAGCGTGCCCATCAAGTCACACGTAGCCATGTGAGGGCTACCATGCTGCAAGGTGAGATTGAGCTGGCGCGGGGTGAGTGCAAGGGTGTGATCAAACTCTTGAAGCGCATAGAAGAGAAGGACACTGCCTACCTTTCCGAGATTCTGCCTACCATCGTTGGCTGTTACCGGAAAATGGGACAACAACAGGAGCTTTTCGCCTATCTGCAGGAGATCTATAAGCGTCACGAATGTACAGAGGCAGTACTTTATCTCGCAGAGATGACATTGGAGAATGAGGGTGAGGGCGCTGCTGTGGATATGGTGCTCAAGCATCTGTCCGATCATCCGGATCTAAAGGGCCTGGAACGCTTGGTCAGACTGAATCTGTTGCGTGGCGAGGAGAGCCCGAGAGAGACCCTGGAAGTACTGCTGAAGTCTGTGCACAAACTTATCGAGAAACAGCCCGCCTTTCTGTGTGAACAGTGTGGGTATACGGCAAGGAAACTTCATTGGCACTGCCCAAGCTGTAAAACCTGGGGAAGCATCAAACCGGTACATGGCCTGGCAAGGGGTGCGGCATTGGTCGGGCAGTAAAATCCAGTACACTCACACCTACAGACATCACACTGACTGACCCTTGGGGCAACGAGGAAAATAAGATATATGCAACACTCAGAGGCTAGAGTTATCGTCGCTTTGGATTATCCCAATCAGGCAAAAGCTGAAGAGCTGGTGGACAGGCTGGACCCAGCTTTGTGTCACTTAAAGGTGGGCAAGGAGATGTTCACCCGCTTTGGACCACCGTTTGTGGAGAGTCTGAGAAAGCGGGGTTTTGAGATCTTTCTCGATCTGAAATTTCACGATATTCCCAATACCGTGGCGGCTGCCTGTGATGCGGCTGCTGATCTGGAAGTATGGATGATGAATCTTCATGCATCAGGAGGACGTCGCATGATGGTAGCGGCTCGGGAACGACTGGAACAGAGGAGCCATAAACCGTTACTGGTAGCCGTTACCATTCTCACCAGTCTGTCTGAAGAGGATATTGCTGAAGTGGGCTTTCAGGGCGAACCGGCAGAAAATGTCCTGCGGTTGGCAAATCTTACAAAGGCCGCCGGTCTTGATGGTGTTGTTTGTTCCCCCCTGGAAGCGGTAGAGATTCGCCGCCAGATCGGTGATGAATTCAAGTTGGTGACACCTGGCGTCAGGCCCAAGACAGCAACCCAGGATGATCAGCGCCGGGTCATGACGCCGGGCGAGGCAATAACCGCAGGTTCGAGCTATCTGGTGGTGGGTCGACCGATCACAGCCGCATCAGATCCGATTCAGGCACTTAAGGCGATCAATGCTGAGATTGATGACCGGCTATAAGAACTTACATTGACAGTCTATTTTAGCCCCCATACCCTATTTCAAATGACTGACAGTCAGTGATGCATCTCAGGAGCAATGATGAGTAAGAGAATAAGAAAGGCAGTTTTTCCCGTGGCCGGTCTGGGTACACGCTTTCTTCCGGCAACCAAAGCAAATCCCAAAGAGATGCTCCCTGTAGTGGACAAGCCACTGATCCAATACGCAGCCGAGGAGGCGGAGGAGGCTGGGGTCGATGCGCTGGTTTTTGTCACTGGCCGAAATAAGCGATCGATACCCGATCATTTTGACAAGGCCTACGAACTGGAGTCTGAACTTAAGGGGGCAGGCAAAACCGAATTGTTGAACAAGGTTCAGAATGTGTTGCCTGCGAATGTGGACTGTATCTATCTACGTCAGGCTGAAGCCTTAGGCCTGGGACATGCGGTACTCTGTGCCGAGTCGGTGGTGGGTGATGAACCCTTTGCCGTTATCCTGGCCGATGACCTGATACGCGGTGATGATGGGGTTGGTGCCATTGCACAGATGAGCAAGATCTATGAACGCTATCAATGCAGTGTGATCCTGGTCGAGGAAGTGCCACCAGAGGAGACACACAAATACGGCATCGTTGAGATTGAGGACGATGATGGTGAAACGGCGATTATCACTTCCATCGTTGAAAAGCCAAAACCGGAGGTTGCACCCTCTAACCTGGCGGTGGTCGGACGATATATTTTGACGCCACGTATCTTTGCCCTGCTCAAACAGACAGGACGTGGTGCTGGAGGGGAGATTCAGCTGACCGATGCGATTGCCGAGTTACTCAAATACGAAAAAGTCCGCGCCTACCGGGTAAAAGGTAAACGTTACGATTGTGGCAGCAAGCTGGGGTATCTGGAAGCGACAGTGGAGTATGGCCTGTCGCATGCTGAGCTGGGTGATGATTTCAATGCCTATCTCAAGGATTTGGCTGAGAAACTCTGATAAGGAACACTGCTTCTGGAAAAAAGAAGGCCGCAGATATTGCGGCCTTTTTCGTTTGGTACTCCCTAGGGGACTCGAACCCCTGTTACCGGCGTGAGAGGCCAGCGTCCTAACCACTAGACGAAGGGAGCAGTTTAATGAGAAAGGCGGTATTATACTGACTTGGTTGCCAGGCTCAATCACCTGGTTCATTTTTTTATCTCTAGTGGTCTGACATTTGAAACAAGCTACCAGGTGGCTGAAAAAGAAATTGAGCGGATTTGTCAGCGGTTCCGCTGCGAAAAGCTCAACCGGAAGCTGTGCCATCCCGACACCGATCAGCATCCCCAGAGATGAGCACAATATTTCCCGCGCCAATATCAGTCGGAATGCGGTCAAAGTGCTCTATCGCCTGAATAGTGCGGGTTATCAAGCCTATTTAGTGGGCGGTGGTGTGCGCGATCTCCTGCTGGGACGTGAACCGAAAGATTTCGATGTGGCGACCGATGCATCACCGGAGCAGGTCAAGTCGGTCTTCAATAATTGCCGCCTGATCGGGCGCCGCTTTCGTTTGGCACATGTTCATTTTGGACGCGAAATTATCGAAGTGGCCACCTTCCGCAGTAACCAGGAAGCAGCAAAACAGGATGATCGACAGCTGGAAAACGGCAGAATTCTTCGCGACAACGTCTACGGGACACTGGAAGAGGATGCCCAGCGTCGGGATTTCACCATCAATGCCCTCTACTACGGAGTAGAGGACTTCTCAGTCATCGATTATGCCGGTGGCATCGATGATCTGCATAACGGCGTGATCCGCCTGCTGGGAGATCCCGAAAGCCGTTTCAGGGAAGATCCAGTCAGACTCCTGCGCGCAGTGCGTTTTGCCGCCAAACTTGGATTCATTATTGAACCGGCTACAGAAGCGCCGATGAATCGTCTGGCGGTTCTGTTGCAAGACGTGCCGGCAGCACGGTTGTTTGAGGAGGTGCTAAAGTTGTTTCTTGCCGGTACAGCGCTGGAAACATTTGAGAAGCTGCGCCACTACGATCTTTTTGCTCAGCTCTTCCCGGCTACGGAAGAGGCGCTATCCCATGAGGATCATGAGTTCCCCATTACCTTTGTGAATCGTGGTTTGCAGAATACCGATAAACGCATCCAGGAGAGAAAGCCGGTTACGCCTGCTTTCTTGTTTGCGGTTTTGTTGTGGGAGCCGGTACGGCTGCGCTCGGAAGCGTTGCAGGCGTCAGGTACTCATGTGTATGAAGCGGTACAGATTGCCGCTTCGGAGGTGTTGGCCGAGCAGGCCAAGCATATTTCAATCCCTAAACGTTTCAGTTACCCGATGCGGGATATCTGGCAGTTGCAATCTCGTTTCTGGCAGCACAATGGCAAGCGTCCGCATCGTCTGCGGGGGCATCCCCGGTTCAGAGCCGCTTACGATTTTCTCCTTTTACGGGCTGAGTCAGGCGAAGTGGATCAGGCCGAGGCTGATTGGTGGACCCGGTTTCAGGAGAGGCAGCCGCAGGAAGAGTCACCACAGGCAGAAGGACAGCAAACGCAGGGAAGAAAAAGACGGCGCAGACGCCGAAAGCCAAAGAATACTGCAACTGCCGATGATTAAATCTAATCGGGTGACTGCCTATGTAGGGTTGGGCAGCAATCTGGAGCAACCGCAGTCACAGGTATTAAAAGCCCTGACTGAACTGGCCCATCTGCCTAACACCTCATTGACAACTAAATCCTCACTCTATCGCACGAGCCCCGTAGGGCCGTCTGATCAGCCAGATTTCATCAATGCGGTTGCCAGTCTCTTGACGGCTTTATCACCCGAGGAACTGCTGGATGAACTGCAATCGCTTGAACAGAGGCATGGGAGGACGCGGCAGGGTATGCGATGGGGCCCCCGTACGCTGGATCTCGATCTGCTGCTATTCAGTGATATGACTATCGACACAGCCCGATTGCAGGTGCCCCATCCCCGCATCGCTGAGCGGGCATTCGTACTCTATCCACTGGCGGAGATTGCCCCCGGTAACCTGATGATTCCCGGTGTCGGGTTGCTGAATAATCTCTTTGAAAGCATATCGGAGACAGGTATTGAACGGATTGCCTGATCAGGTCGAGTTGCCGGGGTTTGTGGTGGTAGAGGGTCCGATCGGTGTCGGCAAGACCAGTCTGGTGAAGCGTCTTGCCGACCATTTCAGAGGTGAAACACTGCTGGAAGCGGCGGAAGAGAATCCCTTCCTGCAGCGTTTCTATGAGAATCCCCGTGAGTCGGCTTTTCCCGCCCAACTCTTTTTTCTCTTTCAGCGCAGTCAACAGATGAGTGATCTGCAACAGGGGGATATGTTCAGGCAGCGACTCATTGCGGATTTTATGCTTGAGAAAGACAGACTATTCGCTCAGATCAATCTCGATCCGGAAGAGATGAAACTCTATGAGCAGGTCTATGAGCGTATGACACTACAGGCGCCCGCGCCGGACCTGGTGGTGTATCTACAGGCGCCGGTGGATGTTCTGCTGGAAAGGATCAGGCGTCGATCAAGACCGCAGGAACGGACCATCGACAGAGAGTATTTACAGCGGCTCTGCGACGCATATACTGAGTTCTTCTATTTCTATGAACGTTCACCGTTGTTGATCATCAACGCCGCTGCAATTAATCCGCTTGAGAGCGAAGCCGACTTCCAACTGCTGGTGAATCACATCTGTGCCGAGGGGCCGCAACGCCGCTATCTCAATCCGATGCCTTTGTTGTTATAAGGTCACCCTCACAAACGGCATGCTAAGATTGAATTTCACACACGGTATTAAAACGAATAAAAGATGAGCGCAAAATCCGTTACCGTCAGACAACTGCGGGAGATGAAATCTCAGCAGCAGAAAATCAGTGTCCTGACCAGCTACGATGCCAGCCTGACCCACTTGATGGAAGAAGCTGGTGTGGATGTGATATTGGTCGGGGATTCACTCGGTATGGTGATACAGGGACAGGAGAGTACGCTGCCAGTCACCCTGGATGAGATGATCTACCACACCCGCAATGTTGCCAGGGTAAGGGAGCGGACGTTGCTGATAGCCGACATGCCCTTCATGAGTTATCGCACGCCTGACTTGGCGTTAGAGTCTGCAGGCAGATTGATGAAGGAGGGCGGTGCTCATATGGTCAAGCTGGAAGGTGGCGCCACACAGATAGAGGTCATCCGCCAGATCACAGCTCAGGGCATTCCTGTCTGTGGTCATCTTGGACTGCTGCCCCAGTCTGTGCACAAGCTGGGTGGGTATCGTGTACAGGGACGTGAGGCTGATCGAGCAGAAGCCATTCGACAAGAAGCGCTTGCATTACAGGACGCGGGCATCGATATGCTGGTGCTAGAGTGCGTGCCGTCTGCGCTTGCTTCAGAGATTACACTCTCCTTGCGCATCCCTGTCATCGGTATCGGTGCCGGTATCAATTGCGATGGGCAGGTGCTGGTGGTGTATGACATGTTGGGCATGAATCCTCATCCCCCGCGTTTTGTAAAAGATTTTCTCATAACCGGAGGATCTATCCTGCAGGCTCTTCGGGACTATGTGGCAGCGGTAAAGGATGGCAGTTTTCCGGCTGATGAACACGGCTTCAGTTGAGCGTGACAATGTTGCTTTTGAATGAACTTGAAGCGTTGCGGACTTCGATAGTGGGTTGGCGACAGTCTGGGGAGAAGATCGCTTTTGTGCCGACCATGGGAAATCTACATGCAGGGCATTTAGAGCTGGTTGCAGAGGCCCAACAGCATGCAGACCGTACTGTTGTGAGTATCTTCGTCAATCCAATGCAGTTTGGTGAGGGCGAGGACTTCGATGCCTACCCACGGACGCTTGATGAAGACAGGCTAAAACTTGAGGGTATGGGTGCAGATCTGCTTTTTACCCCCACAGCCGAGACTATCTATCCGGCAGGCGCTGGTCAGCAGACCCGGGTCGAGGTGCCGAATATTTCGGAAATTCTGTGTGGTGCCAGTCGCCCCGGGCATTTTGTCGGTGTCGCCACAATTGTTTGCAAACTCCTCAACATGGTGCAGCCGGATATCGCTGTGTTTGGTGAGAAGGATTTTCAGCAACTGATGGTCATCCGACGCATGGTGACAGACCTGGCGATACCCATAGAGATTATAGGGAAAGCCACAATTCGCGAGGCGGATGGACTGGCAATGAGTTCTCGTAACGGCTATCTCACCGCCGCAGAACGCCGGCAAGCCCCTAATCTCTATAAGATACTTCAGGCAACGGCTTCAGCGATAAACAGCGGAGACAAGGACTATGCCGGACTAGAAGCAGAGGCGTTGAAGGCCCTGAAAACAGTAGGTTTTTGCCCCGACTACTACGTTATTCGTCGTGCTGAGGACCTGTCAATCCCGGATAACAATGAGGGGCCAATGGTGGTTTTGGCCGCCGCTTATCTCGGAACTACCCGTTTGATCGATAATCTAATTGCTGCATAGCAGCATTTTTTGGTTGATAGCCGATCCAAGATCGCAGATAATCATCCGTTCATCCACCCAGAAGGGCATGTAATTCATGCAGCTGACTGTACTCAAGTGCAAACTACACCGGGCATGCGTCACCCACTCCGAATTGGATTATGAGGGTTCGTGCGCCATAGACGTTGATCTAATGAAGCTTGCGGGTATTCACGAATACGAGCAGATTCAGATCTACAACGTTACCAATGGTGAGCGTTTTACCACTTATGCCATCCAGGCTGAGGCAGGATCCCGTGTGATATCGGTGAACGGTGCGGCTGCCCATAAAGCAGCACCCGGTGACCGGATTATCATCTGTGCCTATGCGGGAGTGAGTGCCGAGGAGATGAAACAGTTCAAGCCGACACTGGTCTATCTGGATGAAGGGAATCATGTGACCCATACGGGCGACTCCATACCGACCCAGGCGGCATAGCCCCGGATTTTTTCTGTTCAAAGCCAGTCTTTGCGACAAAGAAAACGTAGACGGTCTTAAATACCGGGATCGTCTATCGCCATCTGATATAGCTCGAGATAGTGCTGAGCGCTTGCCTCCCAACTGAGATCCTGCTGCATACCAGTACGCGCCAGTATTTCCCAGTCTGTCTCAGAACGCAGATAGAAATGGATCGCATGTTCTAAAGCACGCCAAAGGCTACTGCCATCGGCGATATCGAAAACGAATCCCGTAGCGGTGCCGTTTGCCAGTGTTGTCGGATTGACATCGATCACCGTATCGGCAAGTCCTCCCGTGTTTCGTACAACAGGTACGGTGCCGTATCGCAGGCTATACATCTGATTCAGCCCGCAGGGTTCGAAGCGAGAAGGCATCAGAAAACAGTCACAACCGGCTTCGATGCGGTGTGACAGACCCTCGTCATAGCCAATTTTGACGCCTACCCGGCTATGGTATTTCCTGTTGATTCTCTCCAATGCTTGTTCCAGTTCTTTATTGCCGGAACCGAGCATGACTACCTGTACACCTGAATCCATCAGTCCGGGCAGTACCTGAAGGATGAGATCAACGCCCTTCTGATCGACCAGCCTGCCGATGTAACCGAACAGTTGAATATGCTCGGCTTCAGGCAAACCAAATTCTCGTTGCAGTGCTAGCTTGTTTTGTCGCTTACCCGACATATCGTCTGCGCAGTAGGGTGCGGCGATACTCGGATCATTCAAAGGGTCCCAGACGTGGTAATCGATCCCGTTGAGGATGCCGTTGAAATGGCTGCCGCGGTGCTGCAGCAGACCTTCCAGGCCATAGCCGAACTCAGCGGTTTTGACCTCTTCAGCATAGGTTGGGCTGACGGTGTTAACCCGGTCCGAGAGGGCAATCCCGCCCTTGATGAAAGAGAGTTGATGATGAAACTCCAGCGCCTCGTAGGACCATAAATGTGAAGGAAGATTGAGTTTTACAAAGGTCCTCTGGTCGAACAGGCCCTGGTAGGCCAGATTGTGAATGGTAAACAGGGTGGCTGGTCTTTGCTTTACGTCTTGCAGCAGCGGGGCCACAAGGCCTGTCTGCCAGTCATTTGCATGAATAATCTCAGGTTGCCAATCGAGTTTGGCTTGATTGAGCGCCATCGCAACAACGGCCCGGCAGAAACAGGCGAAGCGTTCAGCATTGTCTTCCCAGTCGTCTCCATCTGGGGAGAGATAGGGGTTTCCGGGCCTGTCAAACCAGTGAGGGGCATCAACCACATAGAGTGGAACGGCGTGTGGACCACTCGTGCCCTGAAGTAGCTTTGCCGGTTTTTTCTCTCCTGGCAATTTCAGCTCGGCGACCGTACTGAGGCCATCAGCCTTGTTCATGACGTCGGGATAGCCTGGCAGGATCAATCGGCAGTCGTGACCGATATGACGCAAAGCGACCGGCAGGCTGCCAGCGACATCGGCAAGCCCGCCAGTCTTTATCAATGGGGCGGCTTCGCTGCTGGCGAAGAGGATTTTCATTTTTTTCATTATCCAGTCATGAAACACTACACGTTGGCTATTCTAAACGTTTTTTTGTCCAATACCGCTATTAGCGATTATGCTAGTGTTGGAAAAGCGGTCCCAAAGCGGAGTGCCGTAAATTTTGCCTCAACAAGAGGCGATAATTTTTTTAGCTTTCAGCCATAAAAACTATATTCACTGACATTATCAATCAAGAATGAACCAAGTATGACAGAGCTAAACAAGACAGCTGAATGGGCCGCATTAGCGTCTCACTGGTCTGAGGTGGAGCCGCTTCAGATGAGGGATCTGTTCCGCGAGAACCCGGAGCGATCCGAGCAGATGTCCATCCGGCAATGCGGCATTTTACTTGACTACTCTAAGAATCGAGCGACACAGAAGACTTTGAATCTGCTGCTTGGTTTGGCAAATGCGGCAGATGTGGACGGTTGGCGCAGGCGCATGTTTGCCGGAGAGCGTATCAATAATACGGAGAACAGGGCTGTCCTGCATGTTGCTTTGCGCAATCGCAGCAATCGTCCCATCTGGTTTGACGGCGAGGATGTCATGCCGGGTGTGAATGAGGCCCTCAACAAGATGGAGTCTTTTTCCAATGATGTGCGTTCAGGCCAATGGAAGGGCTTTACCGGCAAGGCGATAACCGATGTGGTAAATATTGGCATTGGTGGATCGAATCTCGGACCTTTAATGGCCTGTGAGGCACTAAAGCATTACCAGGATCCCAAGTTACGTCTGCATTTTGTTTCCAACGTAGATAGTACGCATCTGCTGGAGACGGTTAAGGGACTCAATCCCGAGACAACGCTATTCATCGTGGCCTCTAAGACTTTTACCACTCAGGAGACACTGACCAATGCTCTTACCGCACGGGCCTGGCTGCTTGATACGCTGACAGACGAAAAGGCGGTGGCCAGACATTTCGTGGCGGTGTCGACAAATGCAGAGCAGGTGACAAAATTCGGTATCGATACTGACAATATGTTCGAGTTCTGGGACTGGGTCGGCGGCCGCTATTCACTCTGGTCAGCCATCGGGCTGCCAATCGCTATTGCCATTGGTATGTCTGGTTTTTATGAAATGTTGCAAGGCGCTCATGAGATGGATGAGCACTTTCTGCACGCCGACTTATCAGAAAACATGCCAGTCATCATGGCGCTGTTGGGTATCTGGTATGTCGATTTCGCTCAGGCACGTACACAGGCAATTCTGCCCTACGATCAGTATCTGCGGTATCTGCCTGATTATCTGCAACAGGCCGATATGGAGAGCAACGGTAAGCGAGTGACCCGCTTCGGCAGGCCCGTGGAATATGCCACCGGGCCGGTGATCTGGGGTACCGCAGGTACTGACGGTCAACACGCCTTTTACCAACTGATCCACCAGGGTACCCAGATGATTCCCTGTGATTTCATAATTCCGATCAACAGCCACAATGAATCGGGGGATCATCAACAGATACTTTTTGCTAACTGTCTGGCGCAGACTGAAGCGCTGATGAAGGGCAAGACCCGCAAGGAAGCCAGGCAGGAAATGGAGGCTGCAGGGCTGGATGCGGAACAGATCGTTGACCTTTTGCCCCATAAGATTTTTCCAGGTAACAAACCCACCAACACCCTACTCATCGATCGGGTTACGCCGGGCCGGTTGGGCTCGCTGATCGCACTCTATGAGCATAAAATCTTCGTGCAGGGTGCGATCTGGCGGGTTAACTCTTTTGACCAGTGGGGTGTGGAGCTGGGTAAACAACTGGCGGGTGTGATTCTCGAAGAGTTACTGGATGAGGAGAAATCAAACTCACATGATGCCTCAACACAGGGGCTGATCAGCTACTACCGCCATCATCGGAAGAAGTAAGCCGATTCTTCCAACTAGGGCCTGTTAACACTAATCCAATACGCCCCGAAGGAAGTGCCCTTGGGGTACGCCCTGCTGGAGCTGTTATTGTACCCGGCAAGGCACAACAGGCCCTAAGGGATATATCTATTCCCTTTCAAGGAGTATCGCCCCCAGTGGTGGCAGGGTCAGATTGATTGAATGATTCCGTCCCATCCATGGCTCGGGCTCCGTGGGGATGGGGACGCCATTGCCCATGTTGCTACCGCCGTAGTATTCGGAGTCCGAGTTGAAAATCTCCCGATAGCTACCCGGGTGGTTGACGCCGATCCGGTAGTTCTCTCTTGGTACCGGTGTGAAATTGAGTATGACCAGGACCTCCCGGCCCTCGCGATCCTTACGCAGATAACTGAGAATGGACTGGGAGCTGTCGTGACAGTCTATCCATTCGAAACCACTGAATTCAAAATCTACCTGATGCAATGGCTTTAACTGCTTGTAGAGGCTGTTCAGGTCGGACAGAAGGGTTGAGATACCGCTGTGGTAGGGTTGATCCTGCAGATACCAATCGAGTGCTTCACTTTCATTCCACTCTCTGCCCTGAGCAAATTCGTTGCCCATGAAGAGCAGCTTTTTACCCGGATAGCTGAACATGTAGGTATAGAGCAGTCGGAGATTGGCAAATTTCTGCCAGCCATCCCCAGGCATCTTGTCGATCATGGAACCCTTGCCATGCACGACTTCATCGTGGGAAAACGGCAGGACGAAGTTTTCGGTAAAGGCGTAGAGCAAGCCGAATGTCAGCAAGTCGTGGTGATAGTGACGATAGACCGGGTCCTGCGACATGTAGGAGAGGGTGTCGTGCATCCAACCCATATTCCATTTCATGCTGAACCCGAGGCCGCCGAGCCATGTCGGGCGTGAGACTTGTGGCCAGGCGGTGGATTCTTCAGCGATCATCAACGTGCCGGGATGCAGGTCATGGGTGACGCTGTTGAGTTCCCGCAGGAAGTCGACCGCTTCAAGATTCTCGCGGCCGCCATATTGGTTCGGCAGCCAGTCCCCGGGTTCCCGAGAGTAGTCGAGGTAGAGCATGGAGGCCACGGCATCCACGCGCAGGCCGTCGAGATGGAACTCTTCGAGCCAGTAGATGGCGCTGGAGATGAGGAAGTTCCGAACTTCATTTCGGCCGAAGTTGAAGATCAGCGTGCCCCAGTCACGATGCTCACCCCGGCGGGGATCGTCGTGCTCGTAGAGGGCGGTGCCGTCGAAGCGGGCCAACGCATGACGATCTCGCGGGAAGTGGGCCGGCACCCAGTCGAGCAAAATGCCGATATGATTCTGATGCAGGTAGTCGACGAAATATCGGAAATCATCCGGTGTGCCAAAGCGGCTGGTCGGCGCGAAGTAGCCGGTGGTCTGGTATCCCCAGGAGCCATCCAGTGGATGTTCTGTTATCGGTAACAGCTCGATATGGGTAAACCCCGTCCGCTTGAGATGTTCGCAGAGTTGGTGGGCCAACTCCCGGTAGTTGAGAAAGTTGCCATCCGCATCCTGTCGCCATGAGCCGAGATGTACCTCGTAGACCGACATGGGTTCTTGCTGCCAATCCGTGTCACTGCGATGTGACATCCAGTCGTGGTCGTTCCAAATATGATCACTGTCCTGTACGACAATGCTGGCGTTCTCAGGCCGAACCTGAAAATGGTTACCATACGGATCCGTGCGCAGCGAGATATCGCCATCGGCAGATAGTATTTCGAACTTGTAGCAGCTGCCGATTCCGATATCCGGGATAAAAAGCTCCCACACCCCGGAACCGCCACGGGAACGCATGGGATGTGTGCGGCCATCCCATTGGTTGAAATCACCCACTACGGAGATCCGTGCCGCGTTGGGTGCCCACACGGCAAATAGAATCCCGGCAATATCGTCAGCCTGATGGGGATGTGCGCCGAAAAAACGGTAGGCGTGCCGGTGTTTACCCTCACTGAATAAATGGATATCAAACTCCGGTAGCTGAGTACCGAAGCTGTAAGGGTCGTGAGAGAGATGCGTGGTGCCGAACTTGTCCTGCCATTCGAGTGTATAGGGGTGAGTCACTTCGCCCTCTGGCAGTTCGAGCTCGAAGAAGTCCGTACCCTCAATACGCGGTATCTCCTGTTGATCCGCTGACAGCGCCACGTGTTCAGCTTGCGGCATAAACAGACGGATCAGACACTTGTCCCGGTCGGTATGGTACCCAAGCACCTCGAATGGGTCGTGGTGTCTGGCCTCAGCGATACGCTGCAGCGGTTCGGACAAAATGGGAGTGGATGACTTTTTCATATTTATGTCACTCGGCTTCTTCGGCTACGACTCGAAGGGGACATGATGTTAACATAGCTGGAAAAGAATCTGCGGTAATTTGTGGCTGGCCTGGCCATGGGGGATAGTGATGATAAGCGAACAAAATCCACGCTTCGTCAGTCGGTTGACGCGCAACACTTTGGCCCTGATATTGGCGGGAGGTAGAGGTTCGCGTCTGAAGCATCTGACCAAGTGGCGTTCCAAGCCTGCCGTTCCCTTTGGCGGGAAATTCAGGATTGTCGATTTCCCTCTGTCCAACTGTATCAATTCAGGTATTCGCCGTGTTGGCGTATTGACCCAGTATAAGGCGCACTCACTGATCCTTCATATCCAGCGGGGCTGGGGCTTTCTGCGGGGTGAGTTCGGTGAGTTTGTTGAGTTATTACCGGCTCAGCAGAGGATCGAGAGCAGTTGGTACGAAGGGACTGCCGATGCGGTCTATCAAAATCTGGATATTTTGCGTAGCCACAACCCTGACTATGTACTGGTACTGGCGGGCGACCATGTCTATAAGATGGACTACGGCACCATGATTGCCGAGCATGTGGAGTCCGGTGCGGACATGACAGTTGGATGCCTCACCGTAGATACGAAAACGGCCAAAGAGTTCGGTGTCATGACCGTAGACGAGAGCAACCGGGTTATCGAATTCCAGGAGAAACCCGATCAACCCAAACCCGTACCGGGTAGGGACGATGTGGCGCTGGCATCCATGGGTATCTACGTCTTCAATCGCAAATTCCTCTTCGAGCAGTTGATCAAGGATGCCGATACACCGGAGTCCACCCACGATTTCGGCAAGGACATCATCCCCAAGGTGATTGAGAAGTATCGTGTTCAGGCCTATCCCTTTACAGACACCACCAGTGGCAAGCAGGCCTACTGGCGCGATGTGGGGACCATCGACGCATTCTGGGCCTCGAATATCGAGCTGATCGGTGTTACACCGCCCTTGAATCTCTATGACAGCAGTTGGCCGATCTGGACCTACCAGGAACAGCTGCCACCGGCAAAATTCGTCTTTGACGACGATGAACGCCGCGGTATGGCGGTGGATTCCATGGTCTCCGGTGGTTGCGTTATTTCTGGTGCCAAGGTGAAGGATTCACTGCTTTTCTCCAATGTGCGGGTCAACTCCTATAGCGAGGTCGATCACTCAGTTATCCTCCCGGATGTGAACATCGGTCGTAATTGCCGTATCACCAAGGCGGTCATCGACCGGGGCTGTGATATTCCTGAAGGGACTGTTATCGGTGAAGATCCTGCGGCTGATACTGAGCGTTTTTATGTCAGCGAACAGGGTGTTGTACTGGTGACACCAGAGATGCTGGGACAGGTTATTCACCATGTCCGCTAGTACGCCACACCCACTGCAGGTTGTCTTCTGCTGGCATATGCACCAGCCCTACTACAAAGGACCTGAAAAGAGCGACTATCATCTGCCTTGGGTCTATCTGCATGGCATCAAGGATTATGCAGATATGGCTGCACATCTGGAGAATAATCCAGATGCCAAGGCGGTGGTCAATTTCGCTCCCGTACTGTTGGAGCAGATCGATGACTATGCAGAGCAGATCAAGGCATGGCTTGATCGCGGTATTCTGATTCGTGATCCGTTACTGGCTGCACTTGCCGGTCCCGGCTTGCCGGTGGACATTGAATCCCGTAAAGCGATTATTGCGGCGTGTTTGCGTGCCAATGAGAATCGTCTTATCCATCGATTCAAGCATTATAGTGAGTTGGCAAGCCTGGCCAAGCATGCACTGGAAAATCAGGCGATGATTCCCTATCTCAACGATCAGTTTCTGATTGATCTCCTGATTTGGTATCACCTGGCCTGGATGGGGGAGTGTGCACGTATCAACGACTTGCGGGTCCGTTCCCTACAGGCCAAGGGGCATGGTTACGATATTGACGATCGACGGCGCTTGGTTGAGTTGATCTGGGAGCACCTAAGCTGCCTGACATCACGCTATCGGACGCTGGCCAAGGATGGGCAGGTTGAGCTCTCCGTCACCCCCTATGCGCATCCTATCGTACCGCTCCTGATTGATTTGGATAGCGCCAAGGAGGCGCTGCCTGAGATTGGCATGCCGCAACTGGAGGCCTATCCTGGTGGTGAGGCCCGTGCTCGCTGGCATATCCGCAAGGGTATCGACGTCTTCAAGAAGCATTTTGGTTTTCGTCCCCTGGGCTGCTGGCCATCAGAGGGTGCCGTCAGTGAGGCAACCATCAAAATGCTTGAGGAAGAGGGCTTTAAATGGGCTGCCTCGGGTCAGCAGGTACTCAGCAACAGTCTGATGGCTTTGGGCGGGGACTCCCATCTACCCGAGAACTGGGTCCATTCCGCCTATCGGCTGCAGGAGGGTCGTCTCAATATGTACTTTCGGGACGACGGCTTGTCCGATCTGATCGGGTTCACCTATGGAGAGTGGCATGCTGACGATGCGGTGGGTGATCTGATCAACCATCTGGTCAATATTGCAGAAGCCAACAAAGACAACCCACAGGCTGTCGTCTCTATCATTATGGACGGTGAGAACGCCTGGGAGTATTACCCAAACAACGGCAGCTATTTTCTCCATGCCATGTATGAAAGGATTGCTGAGCATCCTCGATTGCAATTGACGACTTTTTCGGAAATTCAGAAACGGCACAAAAAACTATCACCCAAACTTTCGCGGCTGGTGGCGGGTAGCTGGGTTTACGGTACCTTTACCACTTGGATTGGGGACAAGGATAAGAACCGGGCCTGGGATATGCTTGGACAGGCCAAACAGGATTATGATCAGATACTGCAAAGGAAATCCTTTTCTGAAGAGCAGCTGTCGGAACTCGAGAAACAGCTTGCTATCTGTGAAGGTTCTGACTGGTTTTGGTGGTTTGGTGACTATAATCCCGGTGCAACCGTCAGCGATTTCGAAAGACTGTTTCGGCTTCAGTTGTCACATCTGTACGAACTGTTGGAAGAGCCCCAGCCCGACTATCTCAAACAGGTGTTTGCGGTGGGTAGTGGAGATCCTTCACTCGGCGGCGTGATGATAAAAAATGATTAGGCGATTTTATTTGAATCCAACACTCACTTTGATATACCGCTTGCTCAATGAGTGTCCGGTCAATGAATGAGGCTGCGGATATCTCGAACACATCAACTCACCAGCTGCTGACACGTCGACGAGCCGGTATTCTGCTACATATTACCTCACTGCCAGGTGCCGGTGTGGTGGGTGACCTGGGTAGTGATGCGTATCGTTTCGTCGATTTTCTTGTCTCCGCGGGCATGTGCGTTTGGCAGATACTGCCAATCGGTCCGACCATGCACGATAATTCTCCGTACCAGAGCAATTCCATGTACGCGGGGAATCCACGGCTAATCAGTCTTGAGATGCCACAAGAGCGGGGATGGTTGGAGGAGACACCTGCTGCTGAGGGGAAGCTGTCGGATGAGGCCAAGGCCTATGCTGTCAAGCTCGCCTGGGAAGGCTTCAAAGAGCGGGCATCCGAGGGTGATCAGGCAGACTTTCAGCGGTTTTCTGCGGAGCAGGGCTGGTGGTTGGAGGATTATGCGCTGTTTCAGGCGCTACGTGCGGAAGAGAAGGGGTGCTGGTGGGATTGGCACAAAACCCTGCGAGACCGGGAGCCACAAGGGTTGGCGATGGCCAGGGCGAGACTGAAACACCTCATTGAAGCGACGAAGTTTGAACAGTATCTCTTCTATACCCAGTGGCTGAGTCTCAAACACTACGCCAACGAACGAGGCGTGTTGTTGTTTGGCGATGTGCCGATCTTTGTGGCGCATGACAGTGCGGAAGTCTGGGCGCACAGAGAGTTTTTTGATCTGCTTGAGGATGGCCATCCCCGGGTCGTGGCCGGTGTGCCGCCGGACTATTTTTCAGAGACCGGTCAACGGTGGGGAAACCCACTCTATCGCTGGGATGTCATGGAGGCGGATGGGTTCAGTTTCTGGATCAATCGTCTCAAGGTGCAATCGACACTGTTCGATTTCCTACGCATTGATCACTTCAGGGGGTTCGAGGCCTATTGGGAGATACCGGCGACGGAAGAGACTGCGATTAACGGTCATTGGGTCAAGGCGCCGGGGGAGAGGCTATTCAGCAAGCTCTACCAGGCGTTGCCCCATCTTGAATTGGTAGCGGAAGACCTGGGTATCATTACCCCGGAAGTCGAGGCCATGCGCAAAGCCCACGAACTGCCCGGTATGAAAATTCTCCAATTTGCCTTCTCAGGAGGAGCGGACAATCCTTATCTGCCGTTTCATCACACACGGGATTCCGTGGTCTATACCGGTACCCACGACAATGATACGACATTAGGGTGGTATACCAGTCTAGACGATGCCTCACGTGGGTTTGTCGATGACTATCTGGGGCGCTCTAGTGAGGTCATGCCATGGCCAATGATACGAAGCGCACTCGCATCACGTGCCAATCTGGCGATTATTCCGATGCAGGATGTGCTGGGATTGGGGGCGGATCATCGAATGAATACTCCGGGCACCACTGAAGGCAATTGGGACTGGCGCTTTAATTGGGATCAAATAGAACCCGATACGGTAGAGCGTCTACTTCATCGGGTCAGTATATATGGTCGCTGCTAGGGCCTGTTAACACTAATCCGATACGCCCTGCTGGCTTCGCGGGTAGCAGAAAATAAAAAACATCAGGCAAAAAAAATACCGCTTCGGAACAGTGCCGAAGCGGTTTATACCAAAGGAGGATGGAGGAGATAAGCCAATGGGAAGTAGAATTCCCGTCTGACTTGGTGCTATTCAACCATCCACACGCATCTGGGTCATTGAGAAAAATCAATCCTTTGATTTCACAGTGAAAATGTGAAATCAATTTACGCCTCCTTATGCAAGGTCTGTTTAGTTATTGCGTTTTAGTGACCATTGCCAGAAGTCGATATTCTTCTCCCTCAGGGAGGGCAGTCAGAATACGCTCAAGCGGGTCTTAATGAGCGGATCTGATCTGTGTCACGTTTTATTATAAGTCGACTTGTGCCTGCGCAGTTTCGTTATACACTGGGTCCGGGTAGTGCTCATTACCCAATACTTCGAAAATACAAAGAGGAACTTTGTTATGGTAATAAATGGATTTAGTCGAACCTTACTTTCTTTTTCCCTTATTTCATCCTTCAGTTTCATTGCGCTGACTGCGGAAGCGGCAAGCCAGTGCAAGGGGCTAGAGGAATCGACCTGTTTGGATAATCAGGCGTGTATCTGGGTGTCTGCCTATACCACCAAGAACGGCAATAACGTTTCCGCATATTGCCGTGCATCGAGTGGCAAGGCAAAGAAAGAGGTGAATAAAAGCAAGGAGGAGAAGGGGGCGAAGACCGGTTTCAATGCCCGGCCCGAGTCCACAGAAAAAGTAGAGATGATGAGAGAGGAGAGACACGGCTAACGCCGTTTTGAGGTGGCTGGTTTGTCTCCGATGCATCCAGTCACCTCCTTTTCCTCTCGAAGCACACCTTCAGCTCCACCTTATTTTTAGAATCCATCCCTGACCAGACCATCAACTCCCAGACAGTTTTCGAGTATCATTAGCCTTTTCTATCCGTAGGACATAAGGCCGAACGATGCTGATTCTCCGTGGTGCACCCGCACTCTCCGATTTTCGTCTACAGAAACTCACCCGTCGCCTTGGCGATAATCTCAACGCTCCGGTTGAACTTGCTGCCGACTATGTCCATTTTGCCGACATCGATCAGCCTTTGGACGATCAGGAGATGTCGATTCTGAACCGGTTACTGCGTTATGGTCCGGCGATGCTGTCCCATCAGCCGGAGGGCACGCTGTTACTGGTGGTACCGCGACCAGGTACACTCTCCCCCTGGTCGAGCAAGGCCACCGACATTGCCCATCATTGTGGACTGACTCAGATCCTGAGGTTGGAGCGGGGTATCGCCTATTCCCTTAAAGTGAACGGGCAAGTGTTAAGCGATGAGCAGTTTAAGTTGGCGGCCGGTCTGCTCCACGATCGTATGACTGAAGTGGTGCTGAACGATCTGGAAGATGCAACCTGTCTGTTCAATCGGGCCGAGCCAAAGCCCTATCTGCAGGTGGATGTGCTCGGTGGTGGAAAGCCGGCGCTTACCGCGGCCAATCTGGAGTTGGGATTGGCCCTATCCGATGACGAGATCGACTATCTGGTAGAGAGTTTCCAGGCATTACAGCGCAACCCAACAGATGTTGAGTTGATGATGTTTGCCCAGGCCAATTCGGAGCACTGCCGGCATAAGATCTTCAATGCTGACTGGATCATAGACGGTGAAACCCAATCACACTCGCTGTTCAAGATGATTCGTAATACCACTGATTGTTCCCCAGACAACGTGTTGTCTGCTTATAAAGATAATGCGGCAGTGATTACCGGTCACAGGGCAGAGCGTTTTGTCCTGGACCCACAGTCACAGGTATACGGCTTTGGTCAAGAGGATGTACATATTCTGATGAAGGTGGAGACCCACAATCATCCTACTGCCATCTCCCCTGACCCGGGTGCTGCTACCGGTTCAGGTGGTGAAATCCGTGATGAAGGTGCCACTGGCAAGGGTTCCAAACCCAAGGCGGGCCTGTGTGGTTTCTCCGTCTCCAACCTCAAGCTGCCTGAGGGAGAGCAGCCTTGGGAAATCGAATTTGGTAAGCCCGATCGTATTGTGTCAGCCCTGGATATCATGTTGGAAGGCCCCATTGGCGCGGCTTCGTTCAACAACGAGTTCGGACGTCCCAATTTGTGTGGCTATTTTCGTACCTTTGAGGCAATGGTAGCGGGACCGGGTGGTCAGGAACTGCGCGGTTATCATAAACCGATCATGCTGGCAGGGGGTGTCGGTAATATTCGAAGTGAGCATATCGAAAAGACCAGTTTTCCTGAAGGATCGCCACTTGTTGTATTAGGCGGTCCCGCCATGCTGATTGGATTAGGTGGTGGAGCAGCATCGAGCATGGCCAGCGGCACATCGGCGGAAGATCTCGATTTCGCTTCAGTGCAACGTTCCAATCCTGAGATGGAGCGGCGCTGTCAGGAAGTGATCGATGCCTGTTGGGCATTTGGTGACGAGAACCCGATTCTGTTTATTCACGATGTAGGCGCCGGTGGACTCTCCAACGCACTGCCGGAATTGGTACATGACGCGGCTTTGGGCGGGCGCTTCGAGCTACGTGCAGTGCCCAATGATGATCCGGGCATGTCGCCTATGGAGATTTGGTGTAACGAATCCCAGGAACGCTACGTGATGGCGGTGGATGCGGAAAAACTGGATGAATTTAAAGCCATCTGCGAACGCGAACGATGTCCCTATGCGGTCGTAGGCGAGGCTACCGATGAGACACATCTGGTGCTGGGAGACGGCCATTTCGACAACAATCCCATCGATATCCCAATGAACCTGCTGTTTGGCAAGCCACCCCGCATGCTGCGGGATGTTCACCATAGAACCTACAAAAAACCCGACCTGGATTTTAGTGGTGTCGATCTGAAAGCCGCGGCGCTAAGAGTCCTGCATCTACCGACAGTGGCTGATAAGACCTTCCTGATCACCATTGGAGACCGGTCCATCACCGGCATGGTGACCCGGGATCAGATGGTCGGGCCCTGGCAGGTACCGGTGGCGGATCTGGCGGTCACCTCATCCGGTCTCATGGGCTACACCGGTGAAGCCATGGCGGTGGGTGAGAGAACGCCGCTGGCCCTGATCGATGCGCCTGCTTCGGGACGGATGGCTATCGGAGAAGCGATTACCAACATCGCTGCTGCACGGATAGAAAAAATCAGTGATATCAAACTCTCGGCTAACTGGATGGCGGCTGCCGGGCATGCCGGTGAAGACGCCAAATTATATGAGACTGTTAAGGCTGTGGGTATGGCGCTCTGTCCTGAGCTCGGTATCTCGATTCCTGTGGGCAAGGACTCCATGTCCATGAAGACAGTCTGGCAGCAGGCTGGTGAAAAGCGGGAGATGGCGGCACCCCTGTCGCTGATTATCTCTGCTTTTGCACCGGTGGATGATGTGAGGAATACGCTGACTCCCCAGTTACGCAAAGATAAAGGTGATACTGATCTGATACTGATCGATTTAGGTAAGGGGATGAATCGCCTTGGTGGTTCCGCATTGGCTCAGGTCTACGGTCAAATGGGACATTATGGTGCAGACTTGAACGACCCGGACAGCCTCAAGCGGTTCTTCGATCTGATACAGGAACTCAATCGAAGTGGCTTGCTGCTGGCCTATCACGACCGCTCTGATGGGGGGCTTTTTACACTGTTATGTGAGATGGCATTTGCTGGTCGTTGTGGTGTCACTGTGGATATTGATGACCTCGGTGAGGATGATCTGGCAGTGCTTTTCAGCGAGGAACTGGGTGTGGTCGTGCAAACACTGCACGCAGATACCGATGATGTGCTGAAGTTGCTGCACGATGCGGGGCTAGGCCGTAACAGCCATGTGATTGGCTCCCTCAACAGTGATGACAATATTGTGTTCCGTAGAGCGGGCAAGTCTATTCTGAGCGGCACTCGAGTAGCGTTCCAGCAGGCTTGGTCGGACACCACCCGGCAGATGCAGGCATTGCGTGACAATCCAGCGTGTGCGAATGAAGAATATGAGCGTATTGCGGAGGAGGATCCCGGTCTTCAGATCTCACTGAGTTTTGATCACAATGAAGATGTAGCGGCCCCGATGATTGCCGGTGGTGTAAGGCCACCCATGGCAATTTTGCGTGAGCAAGGCGTTAATGGCCAACTCGAGATGGCTGCCGCCTTTCATCGGGCGGGTTTCGAGCCGATTGATGTTCACATGTCGGATATTATTGAGGGTCGGGTCGATCTGGTGGATTTCAAAGGCCTGGTTGCTTGCGGCGGTTTCTCCTACGGTGATGTGCTCGGGGCTGGAGAAGGATGGGCGAAGTCGGTACTTTTTAATCCCCAGGCCAGGGAGGTTTTTGAGCGTTTCTTCAATCGCCAGGACACCTTTGCACTGGGGGTCTGTAACGGCTGTCAGATGCTCTCAAATCTACATGAATTAATTCCGGGCGCAGATCATTGGCCCCATTTCGTACGTAATCGATCCGAGCAGTTCGAGGCTAGGTTAGCGACTGTGGAGGTCGCTGATACTCCCTCGATCCTGCTGCAGGGGATGGCAGGATCGAAACTGCCTATCGCTGTGGCCCATGGCGAGGGCAGGGCAGAGTTTCGTGATGACGCCCACCTCGCTGCAGCACGCCAGCTGACAGCATTGCGTTATCTGGAAAACAGCGGGGAAGTTGCCAGCCGTTATCCGGCAAACCCTAATGGCTCCCCGGAGGGTATCACCGGGCTGACCAATGCTGATGGTAGAGTAACGATCATGATGCCCCACCCTGAGCGGGTGACCCGTACGGTGCAGCACTCCTGGCACCCTGATGAGTGGGAGGAGGATGCGCCCTGGTTGAGGCTGTTCCGCAATGCGCGCCTCTGGGTCGATTGAGTGAACGGTTTGAGGAGAGTGAGATGAAAAAGCGGCTGCTTCTAATCCTATCGATATCTTTGATGGTGTTTGTGACTTCTGCAAACAGTGATGATTCAGGTAACAGTTTCGGGTCTGCCGTGGGTAAGGCTTGGGATGGGGTGAAATCGGGTTCGAAGGAGGCGTGGGACGGCGTTTCCGAAGGAAGTCGTGAAGCCTGGGAAGCTACCAAGGAAGGCAGTGGTGAGGTCTGGGATGCGACCAAAGAGGGTGCTGGAAATGTTGGTAAATCAGTCAGTGATGCCATCTCAGGGGATTAACCCACGCTATGTGGCATTTCTAACTCGCCATAAATATTCAATCGGAATCAATTTGGTTGCGATAAGAACAACTTCAAGGGTCAGCCGTTAGGGACAAAAATATTGATGAAAAACTATAAAACCGATGTGCTCGTCATAGGTGCGGGACCGGCAGGTGCTTCGGCAGCCTCCCTTATTCATAAAGCAGGTCTCCAATGTCTGATTGTGGAGAAAGAGACCTTTCCCCGCTTTGTGATTGGAGAAAGTCTTTTACCTCGCTGTATGGATCTTCTCGACGAGGCGGGCATGCTTGATGCGGTGAAATCACAAAATTTCATGGTGAAGGATGGTGCAGTCTTCAAGCGTGGCGGTGAAACCTGCACATTCAAGTTCTCTCAGCAATTCACCAATGGCTGGCCGTATACCTATCAAGTCCCGCGTGAACAGTTTGATCAAGTGCTGGCAGAGACTGTTTCAGCACTTGGTGTGCCCATACTTTGGCAACATGCAGTCAATGAAGTGAATTTTGCAGAGGATGGGTCATCGACGTCTATTCTGCAAGCACCAGACGGTTCTGAAGTCAGTGTTTCAGCACGTTTTATTCTGGACGGCAGTGGCTATGGGCGCGTGTTGCCACGACTGTTGAATTTGGATGAGGCGTCATCACTGCCACTGCGCGAGTCCTACTTCACCCATGTGACGGGAGACAAACGGCCGGCGGGGGATGCGGAGGGGCGTATCTGGATCTGTTCATTGGACGACCCCGATAATGCCTGGATGTGGATTATCCCATTTTCCAACGGCAGGACCTCTATCGGCGTTGTGGCAAAGCCCGACTATCTGGCCCGCTATCCTGAAGATCCCGATGAGAAGCTGCGGGCGATCGTGAATGATAATCCGAATACCAGGGAGCGGCTTGAATCTGCCAGTTTTTGTTTTCCCGTCAGGCATATCGGCGGTTACTCTATTTCAGTCAAGCGGCTCTTTGGTAAGGGATTCGCGCTGATGGGAAATTCCACAGAGTTTCTTGATCCGGTTTTCTCTTCTGGTGTGACTTTGGCGCTTGAATCAGCCAACCGTGCGGCCAAAACGGCGATTCGGGAATTGGCTGGCGAATCTCCGGATTGGCAGCAGGAGTATGTCGACCATCTGATGATGGGTGTGGATACGTTCAGAACCTTCGTCAATGCCTGGTATGACGATCGTCTGCCAACCATATTTTACTCGCCAGTGAAGCCGGAGAGTTTTCAAAACCAGATCTGTTCAGTGCTTGCCGGGTATGTTTGGGATCAAGAGAATCCCTGTGTCCGTCAGCATGCCCGAGCGGTTGATGCCATCGCACAGGCCTGTAGCCAGGGATCCGATTTAAAAGGGTAGGCGGAAGCCGATAAGCAGTTTTCCCGAGTTGAGCGGGTCATTGGGTTTTTGGATGCCGCCATTGGACACATGATGGTAACGGTACTCGATGCTTATTTCAGTCTCTTGTAGATGAATTTTCACCCCTCCTGCTGCTTGGTACGCGCCTTTGAGTTTTGAGCTTGTACCTGGAATTTCCGCATTGGTGTAGAGCGGGCCTCCACCTGCCAGCAGATAGGGCTGATAGCGGGTATTAGGCAGAAAGGTCCAGCAGGCATTAAAGTAGATGCCTGCCATGGGTGGCTCTTTGGGTTGCTTCAATAGGTGTAAGGGCAATTCGATCTGAAGGGAACGGCGATTGCGATACCAGCCTTGACCCCGAATTCGGTTTTGCGGGCGCTCATGTCGCAGGATCAAATCCCGGGTTTCGACCCGTTCTTGGGTGTCACCCCAGCCGGGATGGGACTCACCGTATCCGACCAGTAACTGCCAGTTTGTCGGCAGTTCCTCACTCCCACTAACCAGCCCGGTTGTGAAAAAGAGAGAAAAAACGAAAAAACCTGAGACCAGTTTATTCATGTCACGCGATCGATCATACGTTGGCTACCAATGATGCGGGCCCATTTTTTTCCAGTGTTGAACCAGAGGATATACCAGGCTTCCATCGCTAGTCGGGGAAATATTCTTAATGAAATATCCAATTGATCTTCACAAGCACAGAGTTGATGTTCAATGCCAAGACTGCTGGCGATAGTGTGAATACGTGCAAGATGATATCGGTTACTGATCATCGCCACAGGTCCGGTTGATGACCCTTGCATCAGTTGCTTGGCGTGTTTGAGATTCTCCAACGTATTTTGAGATTTCTCCTCACGCATCATTCGCGATGTTTCTATGCCAGATATTTCAAGCCAGGTTTGTCCGGCGGCGGCTTCGCTGATTTCACTTGAATTGATAGCACCGCCAAGCAGTATTAACCGTCGTTCCCCAGAGGTCTGCATTAACTGGCTGGCTTTCGTCAGGCGTTGCTGGTAGTCATCATCTATTTGTCCCTGCTTCAGACGCTTTCCGAAGACCAGTAGCTGCTTTTCAGAGGTGTCACTGAGGGATTTTTTGGCAATGAGGTAGACATAACGCAGGCTGATTAACAGTGGTATGCCCAGTGCCACTGTCATGAATAGTAAGGTGATAAAGAATGTGAAGAGGCCGTCCCAATCGACTTTTTCCAACTCTGGATCGAATTGCATGGAGGTAGATTGCCTGGTGTTTCGATTTCAGATGATGACGATCTGAAGATGAGGAGAATGCTTGCCGCCAGTGAGAATCCAAAGAGGATGACTCACTGACGGCAGATCAGAATGGGCCGAAATTAAGTTTACATTGAGGCTAAACGCGCCTGAATGGAACGATCAAGATTCTGAATCCAGCCGTTGTAGTTGCCGTGTATGTTGCTACCGTCGTAACCCAGCTCAGTGCTGTCCTTGTATTGGATGCTGTAACCGGAAGTGGTAAAGGGAATATCCACCACGGCTGAGTGTTTTCTGAGGAAAAGGCTGCCCACAATGTGGCCTGGCTTGACCTCTTTCATCTGCCATCCAAGACCTGCACCGGCAGACATAATGGCTTTCTTCACATCAGTGGCACTGATTTTACTTGAGGCATTAACCGGTGCGTCAGTGACATTGTAAACGGGTGCTGTACGGCAGCCGATCAAACCGATTGTCAACACAATTACAGCGATAAAAGCCAGTTTTTTAAAGTTTTTTATTTTCATATCGATACTCCCTTTCGTGAGTGGTTAAAAAATTTGTTATTTCTGTTGTTGTGGGATGAGCGCAGCACAAAGAATCCTCTTAAACAACAGTTATCCTAGTGGCTGATTGCGTGGGTCTGGCAGGATTCTGAGGCTTCGGAAAAGTCCGGATGGATACATGCCTTTACGTATCAAGCGCCATGCGATCATGCGAACAATTCGCCAAGTGTCCGTCCAAGGTCTGTAGTGGCTTTCGCGTCCCTCTTTACGATAAATCGACTCTACCGGAATGGAGATACTATAAAAGTTGTTGTTTGCCGCTTCAATGAGTATTTCGCTCTCGTAGACAAAGCCATTCTGCTTTGTCGTGTCCAACTGTATGGAATGCAACATTTTATCCGGGTAGAGTCGAAAGCCGGACTGTGAATCGATGACCGGATAACCTGCTGCCCATGAAACCCAGAAATCAGCAAAACGGTTGGCGAAGAGACGGAGTTTTGGCGCATTTTGTCGCTGCTTGAGACGTGCTGCAATGATGATCGTGTTAGGACAGCTTTTCACAGTATCCAGTAGTTTTGGTATCTCTTCAGGGTTGTGTTGACCATCACCATCCAGTGTGATGATGGTTTTCGCATGTAGTGACAAGGCGTGGGAAAAACCGTATTGGAGGGCAGCGGCTTTGCCTTTGTTGCTTTCATGCCTGAGGAGATGAATGTCGAGATCCTGCAATCGCTGGGTTGTTCCGTCTGCTGAGCCATCATCAACCACGATCACCCGATCGACTTTATCCTGGGCTTGTAGCACGACCTCCCGGATGGTGGCAGCTTCATTAAAGACAGGGATGACGAGGGCTGTATCCATCTTCTACGCCATCGCCCCATTGATTGAGAGTATTTGCCCCGAGATATAGCCCGCCTCTTGAGAAGCAAGATAGTTGACTAATGAAGCAACCTCTTCAGGTTTCCCCGCCCGCTTCATCGGGACAATCTGCTTGATGGCCTGATCATCAAATACCTGGTCTGTCAGATGGCCTGAAATAATCCCCGGTGCGATAGTGTTAACGGTGAGGCCACGGGAAGCGACTTCTATGGCAAGTGACTTACAGGCGCCATGCAGCCCGGCTTTAGCTGCTGCGTAGTTGGCCTGTCCCCTGTTTCCCATGATGCCTGCTATGGAAGAGATGGAAATGATCCGTCCCCAGCGCGTAGCCATCATCGGCAGTAACAGGGGTTGTGTGACATTGTAAAAACCATTTAGAGAGACATCGATGACACGCTGCCACTGGTTAGGTTGCATGCCTGCCAGTGGCGCATCGTCGTGGATGCCTGCATTATGGATCAGAATCTGTATAGGGCCGTCAGTGAGTAACTTCTCGATTGCCTGTGCGGCACTTTCCGTCTCCCTGACATCAAAACAGCAGGTTTCAGCAGAACCCCCCAGGCTTCGGATCTCCTCTACCAAAGTCTCTGCACGGTCCGGATTGCGGTTGGCATGTACGACGACATGGTGGCCGGCTGAGGCCAGCCTCAGGCAGATGGCGGAGCCAATATCGCCACTACCACCAGTGATAAGTGCACGCTTCAAGGACTATATCTCCCTATGTGCCATAACAGCCGCACTACCTTCGGCAACCGGGATGTGATTCAGGGTCAGATCAAAAGCATATAGAAGATTTCCCCCGTCAGCCAACAATTTCCGGGCAGTAATTTGTAAGGGAAACTCAGTATCGTCAAGGCGCTGGCGATAAAACTTCACTCCACGCAGGCTGACCAGAAATCCGGCGACGGGTGACTTGCCAGACTGCTTTGCCAATAAACCGCCATGTAGGGCCATGACTTGAGCGCCATACTCCGCCGCATGAATGATGCTCAGCCGGTCATGATGCCGTAGTGGATTTTCAATGCTGACATGGGTGCCAGTGCTGCAAACCAGATGTTCTTCATCCCAATGAAGCAGTGTCTCTATGAGACACATGGCGCCTTCGTGGGGCATCAACTGGCAAATTTCCTGAGGGGTCAGCATTGGGCAAGCCCAACCTTTAGATTCAGGTCGGGTAGATAAGGCAAATTCAGAATGGTCTTGTTTCTTGCCGCCAGTGCTTCAAGCAGCGGGAGTGATCTCGCTGCAGGACTCGCCAGTCGCTGTGCCTCCATCTGGGCGTGCTGCATTTTACTCTCCAACAGATCAGGCTGTGTCTCTATGTCAATGATCCCCAGGTTGTCCTTGCCTTCAACCTGGTTAGAGATCAGCAGTGAAACCGCAAAGGTCGAATCAATAGTGATGACCTCATTCAGTGGGGCCGGTGCAGGAAGATCATAAGCCACCAACAAGACCGGCTTGTTTTCGATCACTGTCTGGGTGGCTGCGTCGAGAAGACCCGCAGAAAAGGTGCCGTCTGAACCTGCGAGGCTGGTGGAAGTCTGCTGATAACCTGCAGCAATGGACCAGTAGCCGGCAGGTGCGTTATGTACCGAGTTATGGAACTGGGTAGGAGAGACCGGTCGTTCATCTTGAGTCAGGGCAGTACAGATCTGGTTGATAATATCGAGGTCACCGTGAGTGGAGGCAAACACGGAGAGTAGTTCATCCTGCATTGGCACCTGGTCCAAAGCGTCAGCGGAGACCTCCAGTGCCAGTTTAATGGTGTTAGTGGTTCGCCTGCGCTCATTGGGTTTCAGCATGGCAGGTTTCAGCGGTGGCAAGGGTTCTTGTCGATAAGGTGTCATTCCTTGCAAGACGGCGACAGATTCTCGCCAACCGGGTAGACCGGGCGCCATCAGGCCGACTGCATGAATAGCGACCCGAATCATACGGGTCGTCCAAACAGCAGGCTGCAGTTATTGCCGCCAAAACCGAAGGAGTTTGTCAGGGCATGGTTGAGCTTTCGTTGCTCTGCCGTGAGTGTCACGTTCGCATACAGCTCCGGGTCTGGATTTTCCGTTTGTAGATTCGGTGGAACCAGGTCGGAATTGAGACACAGCAGGGAGATGATCGCCTCTGTTATACCCGCTGCCCCCAGTGTATGACCGATAAAGCCCTTGGTCGAGCTGCAGCTGACCCGATTGCCGAAGCACTGGACCACAGCCTTGTCTTCCGCCAGGTCGTTAGCACGCGTGGCAGTACCGTGCAGGTTGATATAGTCAATGTCGTCCGGTGTGACACCAGCACGGTCCAGTGCCTGTTGCATGGCAAGCACGGCCCCGGCACCTTGTGGATGAGGGGTGGACATATGATAGGCGTCACTCGATTCGCCGTAGCCCAAAAGCCTCGGTCCTGTAGGTGCAGCATCAGCTTTTTCGAGAAGTGCAAAACCTGCTGCCTCTCCAATGTTGATGCCCTGTCGATCGATGTCCCAGGGACGGCAGGGGGCCTCGGAGATCAGGTCCAGCGAGTTGAAACCATAGAGTGTGGTCATGCAGAGGGAATCGACGCCCCCCACTACTGCTGCATCGCATAGACCGGCCTCGATATATCGATGGGCAGTAGCAAATACCTTGGCGCTGGAAGAGCAGGCGGTGGAGATCGCCAATGCGGGTCCGCGCAGTCCTAGAAACGCCCTGGGAAATGAGGCGGAAGAGAATACATTGTGTGTTTTCTCGGGCTCGTAGTCAGCGCGTAATTGCCCCGTTGTCGGATTTTTATGCAGATAGGCCTGTTCGGTGGTGGCGATGCCTGAGGTACTGGTGCCGATAAAAATCCCGATTCGTTCTACACCATATTGTGAGATGGCCCTGCCAACAGACTCAGAGAAATCGTCCTGTTGTAGCGCAAGATAGGCCAGGCGATTATTACGGCAGTCATACGTAGAGAGATTTTCCGGCAATACTATAGCTTCCAATCCATCGACCCGGCCGATCCATGTCTTCAGGCCGACATCCTCAAGATCACAGGGGCGCAAACCACTTCTTCCCTCCAATAGGGCAACATGTGAGGCGTTGTTACCTCGTCCAAGGGCATTGGTCAGGGTATAGCTGGAAATAGTGAGTGGTGAGATTGCCATCGTTATCTGTCATCGCTGGATCAGGCAGTCGTGCATGCGACAGCCGCACATTATGCGAGTCCTGATGGCGCAGCACAATGGTGATGAAGAGATTCTTTATGACAGTTTAGGAATAAAATTCCTCTTGCGACATATGGATCCAGTGTTCAGGCATTTTCTTGATTGGACTGATTATCATTTCGCAGGGAATTCAGTAATGCTTCAAGCGCACTCTTCGGTAATTTACCGGTGGCGTTGCGTGGAAGTGACTCGACCAGATGCAGCGGTCGGGGCAGGAAGACTTCATCGATCGAGTTCGCCAACGCTTGCAAGATCTCTCGCTTCGTCAGTGAAGGTGCCACCACGAGAGCCGATAGGCGTAGATTTTCCCTCCTATTACCTTCGGGTAATAGGAAGGTGCCATCGATCACGCCCGGAATATGGGTCAATTGATGATTAAGGTCACTCAGCGAGGCCCGCTTTCCTGCAATTTTTAGTATGTCGCTGTCGCGTCCCAGCAGTTGGAAGCTGTTATCGGCATTGAGCTGGATATGGTCGTTGAGCATTATTTTATCGGTTAAATGTCCCCCTTCAACTTCGCAGCCTTCCGTATGGGTATGGATCTCGATGCCGTCATAGAGCTTCCATAGGGCATCGACCGCCGTATGCCTGCCTGCTATGGATCCTGTTTCTGTTGATCCGTAGATCTCGAAGACTTGTGTATCCATTTGCTGCTCGGCTTCAGTAGCCAACGACTGTGTAAGTGGTGCAGTGGCGGAGATGATGAATGCTATAGAAGGCCAATCGAGCCCTGCAGCGACACAGGCACGAAGGTGAAGCGGTGTCGTGACCAGTACCCGTGGGCCAGGTAACCGTGACAGTGCCTGGCAGATATCCGCAGGAAAAAAAGGGCGTCCCGTGTCGATGCCGATGGCGCCCTGCCATGGAAAAATAATAGCGGTGGCAAGACCGTACATGTGTTGTGAGGGCACGGTAGCCACAATGCTCTTGATGCTGTGTGTGTTAAATGGAAAGTGTGCCAGGGCAAGCGCTGCTTCTGTCTTCAGATTGTCCCAGCTTTTAGGATGCATTTTGGGTTTGCCGGTGCTCCCTGAAGTAAAGAGGATTGCCGCTGTTTGATCGGGTTCTAACAATACCGATCCCGATTTTAACGGAGGTTTACCTTGCATCAGATCTTTGTAGTTGATGTGCGAAGTGGCGATTTCCCCAGTCGGTTGCTCTGTCAGACAATAGCTATCCGGAAAATCTTCCAGCAGGTTATTGACCGCTCCTGCCGTTGCGTTTTGCGGCATCAGGGTGATTTGTCTGCGTCGCAGGGCCGCAGCAAAGCCCACCATGAAGCGATAGCGGTCATCACAGAGGTTGAACACGTAGCGATGGTCCGGCAGACCATTGGCGGCCCGCTCCACATCGAGGAGAAAGTCCGCTGCTGAGATGGGCTGGCCCCTCCGAAAGGCAACGGTCTGTGCCGGTTGGTGGTGTAGCAGCTGGGTATTATTTCCTTTCATATCAGCTTCCGCCATTCGATACGTCGTAGTGACAATAGAAAGGCTGTAAATCCTGGATGTTTCAGATGGGGGAGTTTGTGTATGCGTACGCGGTATTCAATAAAAAAAACCAATCCAATCAGTGCGTAGTTTATAAAATTGGTGAACAACGACCAAATTTCAGGTGTGGCAAAAAAAGCCAGTAGTACGCTCTCCACTATCATGATCATAAACAGGGCTGACCAGAGAACCGTGACACCATAGGTATAGCGTATAGCAATAGGATCGAGCTTGTGTCCGTGCATTATCTCAGCGAAGCGTGAAATCAGTGGTTGTTTCCCCGGTAACAGGGTGCTGGAGAAAAGCATGAAAAGTATGCCATTGATCAGAATGGGGGGCAGCTTCAGTACCAGCACAGGATCGCCCGCTTGTGTGTAGAGCCAAGCAGCAAGCATTCCCCCGCCTGAGAGAAAGAACCATCCAATCCGGTGTTTGTTGGCAAGCATACTTAGGCCTGATAGCCATATCAGACCAAGTAGAATAGTGGCGGCAGGCAGCAGGCTTCCATTGTCCAGTATCCCGAGGTGGAGTGTCAGCGGATAGGCGATCAGTAACAACAGCAAAGTTCTGTGTAACCATTGATGGAAACGGTGTGTCGTTGGCAGGGATACCTGATCGGTCATCGGTGGATGGCCGCTTTCGGCGCAGAGGCTGAAATGGAAAATGTGTAGGTGGTCAGAAAACTCATGCTGACACCGGTAGCAACGGTCACACCAATGGCATGCAGAACGGGAATGCTGGATGTGGCAAGAATTGTAAAGACACTGATTGTGCTTAAAGCACAAACTCCCAGGGCATGCAGTGTACTGTTTCTTTCGATTTGATCGTGGGGTTTGCGGGAGAAGAAGAGGCTGTAGTCGATACCGATGCCCAATACCAGCATGAGAGAGATCAGATGAAAGAGGTTCATGGCCTCTCCCGTCAGTCGCAGTAGGGAGATAGTCAGCAGAATAGCCAGGGCTATTGGTGACAGGGTGGCTATTGCTTGCCGCAGTGATCTTAGACCTACCCAGAGGATAACCAGCATCAAACAAACACCGAGCAGGACATGCTGAATAACCTCATTTCGAAAGTCTCCGATTAGCCGGCTTGTTTCTTTGCGAAGATTGAAATATTGCACACCGGGCAGCCCTTTGTTTAGTCGGTATGAAAGGGCATCACTATCGATCACGTGTTGTAGTGGAGCCAGTGCCAGCCAACCATCCGTTGTTTGCCGGATAAACGGTGCAAGGCGATCCAGCAATAGTGTGTCTTTTGTCATCTCATAGGTCAGTGGAGAAAGTGACCGGCTGGCCTTGATGTCTTTAACAAAGGGGGCAAAGGCATCTGGGCGAAAAGGCAACCCTTCGAGAGACTGTTGAACACGTTGAGTTAACAGATCCGGCTCTGGTAAGCGGGACTGTCGTTGACGCTGCAACTGCTGACTCGGTAAATAATCACAGAGTAGTGTGGCGCCACCCAGTAATTGATCCTCCATGGCGGTTTGAATGACCTGTTTCAGTGACTCGCAACGTTGCAGTAACTGTTCCATGTCACTCCCTTTTATCAGGATCATCTGATTAGTTTCGTTGGCTTCGAGTTGTTTTCTCAGATCACGGTCCTGAGTTATCAGGGATGCCGGCAGAGGCGAGAGCACCGCAATATCGTCATTCCAAAGATCACGCGATGAGAGCATCGACCACAGGATAATAACAATGGAAGCAAGTATGAGCGTGATGGGTAACCGATGATGCCGATTGGCCAGTAATGAGACCAGGGCAGCTCCCCTGTGTTGAGGCGGGATGAATGACTTGGTGTAAAGATGTGGTAATAAATAGCGGCTGCTGAGTGCGGCGGTCATCAGCCCGATCAGGGTAAAGATACCAAGTTGTTTCAGACCCTCGAAAGCAGTGGTGATCAACACCAGGTAACCCAGGCAGGTTGTGATGACACCTAGCCCCAGTGTGCGCCAGATGCGCATCATGGCGTCGACGGGATGCTCTCTATCTTGGATATGGCTGAAGAGATGGACGGGATAATCCAGCGTGACGCCCAGCAGTGTTATGCCGAAGGCGAGTGTGATGCCGTGGAGCTCATCGAAGATCCAACTGGTGACGACTATCGATATCAATACGGCACTGAAAAGAGGTAGCGCGGCATAGAGCAGATAGGGGATATACCGGTAGGCGAGGAAGAGTAGCGTGGCGATGGCTAAAGTGGCGAAAAGACTGAGTAGGCGGCTCTCTCTTTCGATGATGTTTTTGGCTTGTACACTAAAGGCGCCGGGACCGCTGATGATCAGTTCATACTGGCCTGATGTATCAAGTTGCTCGAATGCAACTCGAATCTGTTTAAGCATTGATTGGTTCTGTTCGATGGAGAGCCCGTTTCCTCTGGTCTCAGCCAGAAGGATAGCCATATCGCCTTTACGTGAAGCCCAGACCCCTTCTGAGCGTTTAACGTGTTTCTGTGACTGCCATTGGCTGAGCATGGCGGCATAGGCACTGGTGGGGTCACGAGGTAGTAGCGATTTGAATGGTGAGGGAATGGGAGATTGCAGTTCCTTGAGCCGAGTTTGAAGTGCGTTGCTTAAACTGTCTTGTGAGAAAGTTGCCTCTGGATTGAGAAGATAGCGATAATCGAATAGACGAGAATCGATCTCGAAATTGCTGGGTGTACCATTCTCAACCCGTTTGAACAGGTCGCCTTGACGCAGGGTGCCGAGTAAAGACTGACTGAGATTAGCCCGCTGAAAAGCATCGCCACCGCTGATCGCCATCAGCAGGATGCGCGTCGCGTATCCCTGATGGAGTTCCGACAGTAAAAACTGTTGCTCGAAAGAGTCGCCGTCCGGCAGGAAAAGGCTGAGGTCGGAGCGCAGCTTTGTCTGTTGGCTTATCCACCAGCCACCCAGGATCAGCGCACCCAGCCAGAGGATGAGAAGCGTGTGGCTTTTAGTTTTCACGTGGTGTGTGAAGCTGGGTAATGATTCGGTCTCCACCCTGTTCGGTCACGACAAATTTTCGAATATCTGCGTGCTGTCCAGTGACTTCTATCTGTGAAACCTGTTGTGAGAGCGTCGATTCTCTAGGCAATAGTGTGAGCTGCCAGTCATTGTAACTCCCTTTCAGTCGGGTCTCGAAATAGACGGAAAGAGCAGGTAAATCACCCGCAAGCACCGCTCTCAGGGAAGCAATATAGGCCAATAACTGGGGGGAGTGATCCAGCAACAGGGTTTCCATGCTGCCATCGGATCTTCGGATGGTTAAGCGGCTCCCTTCTATCCCATATCCGAGACCGTGTGGCGGGTCGAATTGTTTGCTCAGGCTGTTTGGTGCACTAAATGAGAGTGTGCCCTGTGACTCCAGTGCATGATTTAAGAGAGAGAGCTCGCGGGTTTCGGTGAAGCGGGTTTCCCGATGCTCGATCTCAGAGAGTTGCAGCATAAGTTGAGCGAGAGTCCAGGTAGATGTTTCTGCCTGAATCTGGGTTGTCAGGAGCAGGCCAAGCAGTAGTACTGCACGGCTCAAGAATCTCTGACCAATAGTCATGTCATAACTCCATCTGGATCAACAACCATACCCGGTATCTGTCTGGTTATCCCGGTACACTATCCTGTGGATTTGCCTCTACGGGGCGTTGATGTGCATCCCAGTAGTCATAGAAATTGAACCAGTTGTAGGGTGCTGATCTGGCAAAGTGTTCCAATCGCGCTGCATAGCGTTGAGTCCAATCTTGAATGTCCTTCTCCCGCGATCCACGTTTAAGAGGGATCTGATCGGCGAATGGTTCAATATGAATCTCGTATCGATTGCCGCCCTTATAGAGCCCAAAAAAGAGGAACACAGGCACCTTGAGGAGGGAGGCAAACAATATCGGTCCTTGAGAAAAAGTGGTGGGTTTGTCGAAAAACTGGCAGGTGACTGTCTTTCCGCTATCGGCGACACGGTCACCCAGCATGCCGATAATCGATCCCGATGCGGCACTCTCCTTTGCCCGTATCAGGGTATCTGGCTGGCCAAGGGGAATGATATTTTCACTCAGTGAGGGATTGAGCTCTGAAAGAATTCGAACCATCATCTCATTGTGTTGAGGATACATGAGTATCTTGACCGGAAGTTCTCGCCTCACCACAGCGGTAATACGCAGCACCTCAAAGCTGCCAAGGTGCGAACCCAACAGCACGCATCCCTTGTTTTGATCCAACAATTCAGCGATCAACTCATGGTTGTTGATGGTCAGATCGAAACAGTCGTACCGGTCAGTCATCATGTAGACCCGGTCGAGAATCGTGCTGGCAAAGGTGTGAATGTGTCGTGCGACATCGCGCAGATTCGCGGGTCTGTTCAATGCCAGGCTGAGAAATTCACGGGAAGCGCGCCGCTGGCTCGATGCGGTGAGCAGGAAATAGAGTGTAATGGGATAGAGTAGACTGCGTGCCGGACCACGCCCTAAATGCAGTGCGACCCAGCGGATCACATGCAACATGATGTTGGAGCCCCGCTCCTGATGGGCTTTCCAGTCCTTGCTCAAAGCGGCTCACCCGATGGACTCAGCTTCAATCTGCCAGATGAGAGTGGCGTATCTCCCGTGCGGCATTCAAACAACATCTCGCCAGGTTTTTCTCTGTAGACAATGGTGAAGTGCTTACCCGGTTTCAGCGGGTGGAGGAATTTTGCACTCACCACCTCGCTCACCACAAGGTTTGGATACTTTTGTGTCAATGTGTCAATCACCCGATCGAGAATCAGCGTGCCAGGAATGATGGGATTGCCGGGGAAATGGCCTGCCAGACAAGGGTGGTCCTGTCTGAATGGGGCTGTTTTCACTTCCCAATCTGTCAACGGTTGTCCTGTATGAAACGGGTCAGACTGGCGAGAGATGAAAAGATCTCGGTGATGTTTTCATCATCAGCTTTGAGTTGTATACCGTACTGCTGCTTGATGCCCAGAGAGAGTTCCAGTGCGTCAATCGAGTCGAGTCCGAGTCCGTCCCGGAACAGCGGTGCCTGGGATTCTATTTCCTCGGCGCTGGTGTCTTCCAGGTTCAAGGTCTCCACAATTAACTTTGCCACTTCGAGCTCGCTGGGTGAAATGTTGTCCATCAAGTTGTTTTCCAATGAAAAAAGTAATTAATGAGGTGGATTCACCCAGGGGGCGCCACTGCGGCAGTATTCTAACGAAAACCCTGGGTGATTAACAAAGAGTATCGGGTGGGATTTGAAAGTGGTTTCGGCCTAATGTGTGAAGAGGGGAGGCGGATCTACCAGAACGGGGGGTTGGCTTGATGCTGATGTCGAGAGTTCTATCAGCAACGGGCTTTTAATCACAGGCCACTGAACTTTCAGCTGATTGTCGGGTGCTGAGCCCATAAATACAAGGGCGCTGTATTTACCATAGTGCGGCAGTTTTCTCGTCAAGCCCGGTAGACTTTCAGGGGTCTGGCTACCGATCCAGATCAGAGGATGCTGTGAAGTCTGTGGGCGTTGAGCCATAGCAAAACTGTGGTTTTCCCGATCGAAATGCTTGTCAGCCAAGGTCAGGTTGTGCGCCGAATGGTTGAAAGGATAATTCGACAGTCCATCTAAGAAGGTCTTAAGAAACTGGTTTTCCCAGCCCAGCAAGAGAACAGGGCGGTCATCCGGTAGATGTTTCAGTTGCTTGTCGAGTCTCACTTCCGCATCGGCATAGTCTGCGGCCCAGTTCTGGGCTAATTCTCGGTAGGCCTCCAGCAAAGGGGGCTTTGCCGATGCAGGGAGGATAATGGTGACCTTATCCGCAGCAAAGAGCTGGCTCAGACTGGGCGGTGTCTCTGCGCTATCAAGTTGTCTGAAGAGATCGAACCAGGGGTCTACATTCAATAACAGCGGTTTGCTCGATAGCTCGACAGTAAAAGGTTGCACCCGTTTCGTCATGGTGATGTTTTCGATAACGGTTTTACTATCCTGGCACTGAATGGCGATGGGAACTTGAAGTGCAAAAACCGATTTGTCTTGGGTCTGACGAAGCACACCTGTTAGACGGTAACCCTTGGCAGTCTGTTGGATATCTACCTGGTCCACGGCGAGCGCCGGTGCACCGGCTCTACCGGTCCACTGCTGGAAAAATGCACCGAGGGAGGCTTGGCTGACAGCTTCAAAGGCGGCTTGCAGCTGATCGAACCCAGCCGTGCGAAATTGGTTTTCCCGATAAAACCGCCTGAGTCCTTCTATAAATCGCTCGTCCCCCAGTTTTCGACGCAGCATGTGAAATAGCATCAGGCTTTTGTCGTACCCTACGGCCTGACTGGCGGTGGCGTGGCGCCCGCGAAAGTCAGTCAGTGGAAAGTCGTTTTCTTGATCCACGAAATCGGCATAACGTTTTAGCGCGGAACGGCGGTGGTCGACGCCTTTCCCTCGCCGCTCTGCAATCAGATGGTCCGCAAGATAGCTGGTGAGTCCTTCGCTCCAGTTACCGCTTTCGTAATCCACGAACACACTGTTGCCCCACCAGTTATGCAGGATCTCGTGGGGATAGGAGGAGTGGAGTATGAATGGCAGGCGTATGACCCTGGAGCCCAGTAATGTGAATGAGGGCATGCCATATCCGGTTTCCCAGAAATTCTCCACCAGGGCAAATTTGGCATAGGGGTAGGGGCCGATGAGTTGCTGATAGATCTGCAGATAGGTTTCGGTTGCCTCCAGGTAGCGCTTTGCCAATGCGCTGTCAGCCTGCCTGAGAAAGACTTGGGCTTCGATATCACCGATTGGGTGACGGTACAGTTTATAGGGTGCGGCAATAAGATAGATTTCATCTTGCGGGTGGGTTTCTTCCCATCGCACAGTTTGCTTCAGGCGCTGCTTCTGGATGATCGGCCCTGCCCCCTGACTGACTGCCAGCCAATCAGCAGGCAGATCGACTTTCAGGGAGAAGGTCTGAAGGGTGTCTGGGAAATAGGGGTACCAACCGGTGGCTGCATCCAGATAGACGCCTTGAGAGGAAATTGTCCCAGCCAGACGTTGACGGCTTTTACCCGGGCTCTCTTTGAGGGTGGTGAAATCGTGGACGATCCTGCCGCCATATTCGAGTCGGAATTGCTGAATACCTGAGGGCAGGCTGATACGGTATGCGACAAGTGGGACCTGGCCATTTATACGCTTGGTTTTAATGATATCCACACCAGGTGTGGGGCTCCGGGGTTCCAGACCCGCATGCAAGAGAAAGGTAGGTTCCAGCCCTTCGGGTAGCGTGATCTGGTCAGCGACTTGAATCGTCTCCCCGACGGGGTCGAGTCTGAGGTGGATGTCGTGATTCAGTAATCCGGCAAAAATTCCGGGGCTGCAAAATAAGAGGAGAACCGGCAGAATGCAACGGATGAGAAATTTTTTGGTCATAACGCCCATGGTTTTCGCAATCTTTTTTGATACGCTGTTGTTATTCACTACCCACTGCATGAGGGACAAGCTGTGATTCGTATGAGTTCCCTTATCCTTCTCCTAGTCGGCATCATGACATGGGCATACGCTGATGATAAACCCGCCAATACCGTGGTCGATCTTTCTTCGCTGATGGATCTGTCAGATTTAGTAGAGCAGGTGGCCGACAAACAAGTGGTTTTTGTCGGAGAGTCCCATGATCAGTATCAGCATCACCTCAATCAGCTGGCGATTATTCAGGGCCTGCACGAGCGGCACCCTAATCTTGCGGTGGGTCTCGAGTTCTTTTTTCAGCCGTTTCAGGCAGTGCTGGATAGATATATCGCCGGTGAGATTGATGAGAGCGACTTGCTGCGGGAGACGGAGTATTTCGAGCGCTGGCGTTTCGATTATCGGCTATACCGACCGATTTTCCTTTTCGCAAGAGAGCATGGGATACCATTGATCGCCCTCAACCTGGAGAAGGAGATTACACAACAGGTCGGCAAGGCCGGCATTGATAGTCTCTCCGAAAGTGATAAAGCGCGCCTGCCCAGAGAGATCGACCGTGAGAATGCTGCGTACCGGGATCGCATCAAGTCGATCTATGATCAGCATCCTCATATGAAGGGGCGCGAGTTCGAAAATTTTCTCGATGTGCAGCTGTTATGGGACGAAGGCATGGCTGAGCGGGCGGCAGACTGGCTACAAGCAAATCCTGACAGTCATATGGTGATATTGGCCGGCGTCGGACACCTGGTCTATAGACAGGGCATACCTTCCCGCATGATGCGGCGTAGTCCTGTCAGCCATGCCGTGATCCTCAATGCCAACCAGGCGGAAGGATTGGATTCGAGTGTGGGTGACTATTTGATCGTCACGGAACGTACAGAGCTACCGCCTTCTGGCAAGCTGGGTGTTTTTTTGGATCTTGAGAATTCACCGCCCAGTGTGAGCGGATTCGACAAAGAGAGTGGAGCGGCCAAGGCCGGTGTTGAATCTGGTGATCGACTGCTCACCATCAACGGTGAACCCATCTCCAGCTATACAGATATCAGGATCGCACTGATGGATAAGATAGTTGGGGATCAGGTGCAGCTTGAGGTGGAGCGTGAACGCCTGTTACTCGGTACTTTCCGGGAGACCTTCTCCGTTACGCTCAACTGATCACCGAGAACCACCACTTCACTATGAAAACACCGGAACTTCTCTCTCCAGCGGGAACTTTGAAGAATGCCCGCTACGCTTTTGCCTATGGCGCTGATGCGGTTTATGCGGGACTGCCGCGATACAGCCTGCGTGTCCGCAACAATGACTTTCTGCAGGAGAATCTGGCCATCGGTATCGCCGAGGCCCACGCTTTGCAGAAGCAATTCTATCTGGCCTGCAATGTAATGCCTCATGGGGCCAAGCTGAAGACCTTTATCAAGGATCTTCGGCCCGTGATCGAAATGGGGCCTGATGCCCTGATTATGTCCGATCCCGGTCTGATTCTGATGGTGCGAGAGGCTTGGCCGGAGATGCCGATACACCTCTCAGTACAGGCTAATACGGTCAACGCAGAGGCAGTGCGCTTCTGGCAACAGCAAGGCGTATCACGGGTGATTCTCTCGCGGGAGCTTTCACTAGAAGAGGTGGAAGAGATCCGACAGGCTTGTCCCGAGATGGAGCTTGAGGTTTTTGTCCATGGTGCGCTATGCATCGCCTATTCAGGACGCTGCCTCCTGTCAGGTTATTTCAACCACCGGGATGCCAATCAGGGTACCTGTACCAACAGTTGTCGTTGGGACTATAAACTCTCCCAGCCTGTTGCCGGACCTGAACCCGAGGCAGGGCCTGGCGGTACCCGTCGTCATCCAGAGGCTGAAAATGTCTATTTTCTCGAGGAGCCCCACCGGCCCGGCGAGCAGATGCCTGTTTTCGAGGACGAACACGGCACTTATATCATGAACTCCAGGGATCTGCGGGCGGTGGAACATGTCCACAAACTGGTTGCGATCGGTGTCGACTGCCTGAAGATTGAGGGGCGCACCAAATCCCACTACTACACCGCACGCACGACACAGGTCTATCGGCAGGCAATCGATGATGCTGTGGCCGGTCTGCCTTTCCAAACCACACTGATGGCTGATCTTGAGAGTCTTGCCAATCGCGGCTATACGGATGGGTTTTATCAGCGCCATGAGTCTCAAGAGTTGCAGAACTACCGTTTCGGAAGTTCCCAGACCGAGCGACAGCAATTTGTAGCAGAAATTACCGAAGTCGATCCGGTGACGGGCCTGACTCAGGTGGATGTGAAAAACAAACTGCGAGTCGGTGATCGTCTGGAGCTGATGACACCGGCAGGTAATCAAAATTTTGTTTTGCAGCAGATGGAAGATCTACAGGGTAATTCAATGGTGGAGGCGCCTGGCGGCGGTTACCGGGTACGTCTGAGACTGCCTCGGGAGGTGACGGAAAACGGCTTGCTCTGCCGCTATCTTGATCAGAAATGAAGATAGGTTTGAGAGTCTGTGTCAATACCCTACAGGGTGCACTTGAAGGTGTGCCGAATCTTTTGCGGTTGTTTGATGAGTATCAGGTTCAGGCCTCATTCTTTTTCGCCATGGGGCCGGACCGGAGTGGTCAACTATTCGGTCGGCGTGCCTTACAGCCCTGGCAGTCACATCTAAAATTCAGTTCCCGGCTCTATGGTACCTTATTAATCCCACCCCATATCTCGCGACGAGCATCAGAGATCATGAGGTCTGCAGCTGCCGCCGGACACGAAACCGGACTGCTGGGCTATGACCGTGCCGCATGGGTAAGCAAGGCGGCCTTTGCCGATGAGGACTGGACCCAACAACAGATGATGTTGGCAGTTGAGGCGTATGAGTCGGTTTTTCTTAAAAGACCGCGAGCCTTCGCTGCGCCTGGATGGCAGCTAAACCCTCATTTGTTGGGACTGGAACAAAAGATGGGTTTTGACTATACCAGCGATGTGAGGGGTAAAACGGCATTTTATCCTGTGCTTCAAGGTGTGGAATCAAATTGCCCACAGTTGCCGACAACACTTCCCACGCTTAGTGATTTGATGCTGCGAGGTGGTGATGTAACAGCTGAGAATGTACATGAGTATCTCTATTCGGAGAGCCAGTACATTTTACCAAATGGCCATGTTTACTCACTTGATGCTGAGATGGAGGGGATCCGCTACCGTTTCCTGATAGAAAAACTAATTGTCATGTGGAACGGTTATGATGAGGGACTGACTACTCTCGGAAAGCTGTGTGATGAATTGGACAGAACCTTGCTAGGTCGACACCAAATCGGTTGGTCTGATGAAGAAACCAAGGTTTTTCACGTTGCAACCCAGGCACTGCGAGTATAAAAATGGGGCTGAATACGGCTCTTTAGTTGATCTTTATTTTTCATATTGGATTCAGGGCTGATACACAGCTTTCTACCAGGGTGTGTTGGTATAGTAGAAATCAAATCTAGTTGAGTGTTTTGTAGAAAAAATATGTGTATGACGAAAGTATTAAGAATTAAACCATTCTAAAGTTAAGGGCATACTTCTAATGTCATTGGTAATGAACGTAATAAGGATATAACCATTATCTTGCATGCCAATACAATAAATATTGTCTTAGGTACGGCAGATACCTTACTGACTGTAAGTGATAGATGCTTTGCTTGAGAATATTGTATTTCAATATTAAAGCATTGATTTCTAAACTATATTGCTCCATCTATGATGGGTGATATGGTTTGATTCCGGTATTCTCGCTTCCATAGGTTAACCATGAATTGGGAAACAAATCCCTTAATTATATCTTTTATTGTTGCTATTGGTTTGGGTGTTGAGATAATGACATGAGTGATTGAAATTATTATTAATCATTGGCTATTGCCCATGAAAAAGTCTTAGTATCTCTGTACGGATATTACACACACAAAAATAATTATTTTGCGAGGCAATGGGGTGCCGCATAATGACTTCTGAAGTCATGAACGCGGTTTAAACTGCTGAATATTTGGTATTTTGATTATGCTGTATGTAGAACATATCAAAATACTGGGATTGACGGGGTTTTAACAGGGGGATCTCTTTCCTGAAATTGGGGGGGAGATTATCACAGGTGGTGGTATGGGACAGAATAATGATAACCAGCTGCAGGGTATTTCAATTTATGAAGGGATTGAGGGGCTTGAGGCTATAAGAGAATCATGGGATAGACTTTTTGCGGGTTTGGATAACCCTACGTATTTTATAGATTGGCGCTGGATGTACGCACTTCAAAGATGGCTAATCGAGGAGCCGCTTTATTTTGTTGTGTTATATAAACACGGTGAAGTGGCTCTTATCCTGCCATTACAGCTAAAGCATTCGAATGGTTTTAATATTCGTAACCAAATTATCAGCTTACCTGCGCATAAACATAGTGCACATTCTGATGTGCTTTTGAATTCAGAGCTGATTTCTAAAAACGATATCCGGCGAGCCATAGATTATTTTACCCAGAAAAAAGGCATTCAGTGGAGTCATCTTCTGATAGATAAAATAAGCAGCAGATCTGATTTCCTGAAAATAATTCAGAAGAGTGATGCGCATTTCTCGATAAAGACTGAGAGTGCTTATTTTGATTGGCCATCTGGGAGATTTGATGAAAAATTATCAAAGAAATTTATAAAGAACATCCGGAGACTGGGTAAGCGTGCAGAAAAAGAAAAGGGAGCGCTTGAGGTAACTTTTGCCAATAGTACAGACGTCCTCAATCAAGCCAGCGAAACGTTTTTTGATATTGAAGGATCGGGATGGAAAGGTGAAGAAGGTACATGTACTGCTATCAAGTATCATCCCGAGCTGATTTCTTTCTATAAAGAGCTGTTGGTCCAGTTTTCGACTGACAGATCAATTCAAATAAATATTCTTAACATTAATGGGCAACCTGCTGCAGGTCAGTTGTGTATCAAGTTAAGAAGCACATGGTATATTCTGAAAGTTGCTTATCAAGAGAGTTTAAAAGGTTATGGTGTCGGTAATCTTTTAATGTTGAAATTTCTTGAGCAAACAAGTACGGATAATAGTACTGAAGAGGTGAATTTGGTCACAGCGCCGGAATGGGCTGATAGGTGGCATTTAAGTAAACGGCCTGTCTATTTCGTTCAATATTATAATTCCGGTGCCAGAGGTCAATTGGCTAAAGCTCTCGTTCACACAAAGAAAAAAGTGAGAGGGTTATTAAAATGATTTTTCCGAATGGAGTATGCATTTCATGATTATTCTTGGCGTTAACTACTTTTTTCATGACTCTTCAGCATGCCTCTTGAAGGATGGTGAACTCGTTGTTGCTCTAGAGGAAGAGCGCTTTACCCGCAAAAAACACTCACACCAATTTCCTAATAATGCAATTGAGCAATGTTTGAAATACGCAGATATTGATCCCAGTGAAATTGATCATATTGCAGTTTCTATCAAGCCTTCCAAGCACTGGCTTAAAAAACTAGTTTATTGCCTGTCACTTGGTCGAAAAATGGGGCCATTTATATCGCATGAGTTAAAAGGTACAATTTTTAAGCTACGAGACTTTAATAAGTGGTATGAATCTTTTACTCGTAATAGCAATAAGCCGACAGTTCACTTTGTTGAACATCATATGTCACACATAGCAGGCACATATTTCTTGTCGCCCTATGAAGATGCTGCATTGTTGTCGCTTGATGGTTCCGGCGAGTGGTCGACCCTGTTTGTGGGCGAGGCAAGAGGTGGTTCGATAGAGAAATATTCAGAAACGATGTTCCCTCACTCCCTTGGTTCATTTTATGAGGCAGCAACTGAATTCTGCGGTTTTAGGCCGAATTATGATGAGGGTAAAACCATGGGTTTAGCACCCTTTGGAGACCCGACTCGTTTTTACAATATAGTGGACAAGATTGTTACGGTTAATGAGGATGCTACCGTTACGATTGATCTCTCTTACTTTAACTACCAGAACTGGAGTCGACGTCGGTGTTCAGACAAGTTCTACAGTACATTTGGTAAGCCAAGGAAGAATGACGGTGAGTTTCTTGATCACCACCACGATGTTGCCGCTGCATTTCAAAAGGTACTTGAAGATAAAGTGCTGCAAATATGCAGGTATCTAGAGAAAAGGACAAAAGCTGATCATATAGTACTTGCTGGAGGTGTTTCATTAAATAGCGTTATGAATGGGAGGATTTTAAGAGAAACTCGCTTTAATGACCTTTATGTGATGCCTGCAGCGGGTGATAATGGTACTTCAATTGGTGCTGCCTATTATGTGTATCATGAAATACTAGGTAACAAGAAGCGATTCTTTCATAGTAATCCCTATGTAGGTAATCATTATCACAAGGAGGATGTCAGGCGTATATTGGAAGAATGCAAGCTTCCTTTTAAAGAGTCAAAAGACGTTTGTAAGGAAACTGCAGAGATGCTTCGCTCCGGAAACATTATTGGATGGTTTCAAGGACGGATGGAGATTGGTCCAAGAGCTCTGGGAAATAGAAGCATTTTAGCGGATCCAACACTTGATGGTATGAAAGACAAGATTAACGCAGAGGTTAAGCATAGAGAGGCATACCGTCCATTTGCGCCATCTGCAACTGTTGAGGCTAAAGATGAGTTTTTCGATATCGAAGTTGAAGCGCCTTTTATGCTGAAAGTTTGTGATGTAAAGGAGGATAAAAAAGAGCTCATTCCTGCTATAACGCACGTTGATGGTTCAGCGAGATTGCAAACAGTCAAAAAAGAGACTAATCAGCGATATCACCAATTAATTACTGAGTTTGGTAAGCTCTCTGGCATACCTGTTTTATTAAATACGAGTTTTAATATTATGGGAGAGCCTATAGTCGAATCGCCGCTACATGCTATCAGATGCTTTTTTTCAACGGGTTTAGATGTTCTTGTTATCGATGACTTTATAATTAAAAAATAATTGAATAATGGGTTATTTAAATAATAGTAGGTGGTTATGGGTAGGGTTAATTGTTCTTCTCGTATACCCTGCCACACTAACAGTCCAGATAATGTGGGATTATCTCGTAGGCGACAGCGCCTTCCTTGACTATTATCTGTACGAATCAAGAAGAAGGCTATTAAAGATTGTTTTGATTGATTGGCTGCACTCATTGTTACTGATTGTTCCGGCTACGCTCATCTATATAATCTGCAGAAAATACATGCCAAGGTCACTTGGTTTGCCAATTATACTAATTGCTATTGTGCTTGTTTTTGCGACTACCCTCTGGTCATCAGCGATACCCGCAATGCTCGGGTTGATCGTAGCGAGTGCCGCATTGCCTGCGGTCTTAATAGATTGGAGCAATAATAATGGCTAGATATATCTTGCTGTTTTTTGTCATCAGCACTATGGCGAAAAGTGTTTCTGCCGAATCGTCAATGATAATTCAAGTGGGTGGTGGCAACGCAATTGGTAATTCACAAGGACAAATAGAGGATAATGTTGAGTGGCTCAGTGAGATCTTAAAAAAATCAAGTAATACAATCAAAAACTATTATGCCGCTGGTGGTGCAGGTGAAAAGGATGTTGCATTCTTCGGTGATGCTGATTCTACGGATTTAATGCAGCCTCTATCACGGGTGTTTGACTTTGGTGATGCGCATCGGCTTAGATTTAAAGTTAATGGAATACCAGAATTGTCTGGTTCGACTAGGAAGGACGAGCTGTCAAAATCAATCATTAACTTATTTAGCGCTACAAATAGCGATAGTGAAATACTGATCATATTTAATGGTCACGGGGATATGAATGAAGATGACGTTCGATACAACACGATAAAGATATGGGGTGATGATAACTTAGATGTCGGAGAAGTTGACGGAATTCTAGATAGTGCTCACGAAGAGTCGCTGGTTAGATTTATTTTCCCACAGTGTTACTCCGGTGGGTTTTATCATTTGATTTACGACGACCCAGAGTCTAATGAACTATCGAATCAAAACAGGTGTGGTTTTTTTGCGGAGTCTCCTTATGATCAATCTGAAGGATGCTCGCTTAACACAAACAAAGAGGAATACCGCGATTACTCCACATACTTTTTTGCGCCACTAAATGGCGCTACCAGAAACGGACAGGAACTGCCGGTTGCTGTCGATCTTAACAATGATGGTGCGGTTTCTTATCGAGAATCACATATTTATGCACTAATGGTTGGAGAGAGTAAAGATCTTTCCAGATCATCGAGTGAGATGTATCTGGAACAATGGACGCCATGGTATCTCAGGTGGTCATTAGATAATGAAGATAAAAGCAATATTTACTGGAACATCGCTGAGTATTTAGCGAACAAGCATAGTTTGGAATTGGATGGACGGTTATTGAAAACTAAGAAAACTGAGATCCAAAATAATATTGTTAACTTGAAAAAATCACAAGCGGAAGTGGAGGCGAATATTGAAGAACTATCCTCTTCAATAAAGCTCGATATAAAAAAATATTGGCCAGAACTTTCTCATCCTTACACACTGTCTTATGTATCAACTATCAATAATGATATGAAGAGAATATCCAATCATATAGAGATGCATAAAGACTATCATGATCTTGTTTTACTTCAGACTAAATTAAGCGGGATTCAAAAACAAGAGCTGGATTATGAAAGAGAAAAGGCGCAAATAGATAAAATAACTAGAATGAAGTTGTTAGCAAGGCTAACCCATTATTTTTCAATATTTGCAACTGATAAGGAAGTTGAAGAATATAATCGATTGTTAGCATGTGAGAATGGTGTATTTTTCAAAAACCAATAAGTATCGTGGTGATACTTGATAATATGGCCTAAGAAATATAATTATTGAGGGCTTGCTGTGCTGATTGTTTTGTGAAGCATCTAGTGAGCATAGCTATAAAGATCTAGATTCTACAATTAGCTTGATATAACTAATTAGACGGCAGGGGATGTGCCCTGATCACTTCAGAAATAAAAAGAAATATAAGGCAGTAAGTAACGAGGTGACTCCTCCATGAATAAGTACCTGATTTTTTGATATGGCATAGTGTTACGCCAGATTTGCCAATTCGGGTTAACTGAGGGTCACACACAAGAGATAGGATGCAACTGTTGACTTCATATGTCTGTGTCTACATGGATGTCAGTATTCTGACTGATTCTTATTTCATGGTAATTATCTAGTAATCGATACGCATATCGCTCGACTGCCACTGTTGAAACAAGTCTCTGCACTCGTTATGAAGCCGCTGTGTGGCATCAATATTTTGTTCGTTCAGGGACTTCCGTATCTCGACTTTGATCTGTTTGTCATCAAAGCCGACAGACGCCGCATCTTCTCCAGTGGCACCAAAAATCAATTTGCTAATACGCGACCAGTAGAGGGCACCCATGCACATGGGGCAGGGTTCGCACGTCGTGTATAGGGTGGCATTCGGCAGATGGAAGTGGCCGACTGTGGTGCAGGCTTCCCGAATAGCAAGTATCTCAGCATGAGCGGTGGGATCTTTCAGGCGCACGACTTGGTTCCAGCCACGGCCTACTATCTCACCCTCTATGACGACGACGGCGCCGAATGGCCCACCATGTCCCAGTGAAATCCCCTCTCGGGCAAGTGCCAGGGCTTGATGCATGAAGTAGTCATTTTTCTCATTCATTGATTCTGCCCGCTATCTATTCCCAACGGAAAGTCTTTGAGCCAATGGTTACGAATATGACGGAAAAGAGTGATAATGCAATCAGTTGCCCACCAACATCGGCAAGTCCGGCCCCCTCTATCATCACGGCCCTGGCCGCATCGATCATGTGTGTGAGCGGTAGCGCCAGTGCAAGATTCTGCACCAGTGGATGAGAGCCTTCAAGGGAGAACCAAACGCCGGAGAGTAACATCATCGGCCAGCTAAGCAGGTTTAGCAGACCGTTGGCAGCCTCTTCGCTGGTGATACGGGCAGCGATCAGCAAACCGACACTGATCATGCTTAATGCGCCGAGGATAAGGATCAGCAGCAGCAACCAATAAGAACCGGTCATGCGGAAATCGACAACCAGATTGGTGCCGGCGTAGACGAGTATGGTGACGACAACGATCATCAGCATGCGTGAGGTGATTTGTGCCGAGAGAAACTCGAAGGCACTCAAGGGGGTAGCGCGAAGGCGCTTGAGTACACCGTTCTTGCGGTATCGGACGATCACATATCCTACGCCGAACAACGCACTGAACATGATGTTCATACCCAGCACACCAGGTATCAACCAGTCGACATAGCGGATCTCACTGCCGCTTACGGTCTCTCGTGATAAACCATAGGATGACAGAATCTGCTCCAACAGATAGCCTTTTGGCGAGGTGCTATTGACCCAGTAGCGTTGTTCTTCCTGGTCGAGAAGCAGGTCAAGCTGGTGCCTGTCGACTTTGTCGATGGCATCATTCAGGTCATCAACCGGAATAAAATCGATGTATCGTGTTTCGAGGAATGTCACTAGAGGCGTATCGGTCTCTGCCTGACCGAAAAGCGCGACCTTGTAGAGATCCTGCTGTCCTGTGGAGAAAGCGAAGGCGAAACCCATGACAATCAGCACAGGCATGATGAAGTTCCAGCCCAGTGCTGTGCGATCACGCAGAAACTCCAGGTTGCGGGCTTGCAGGGCGGCGAGGAAACGGCGAAGAGACATAGTCAGAGTATGGTGTACAGTAGGTTGTCAGCAATATAACCCAATTAATAAAAAAAAGTAGCTTGTGCTGAGGGGGGGAAGCCCAACACCAGGCTTTGTCTGTTTGGATTTACCAGCATCACTGAGTTTCCCGCATGTCAGTGAACAATGTTTAGGTTCGCAAATGGTGTCCTGTAAGCTCAAGGAAAAGATCTTCCAGGGTGGGTGAGCGTACCTGCAGTTGATTCAGTGAAATCTGCTGTTCAACAAGATGTCGGATGGTCGCGTCGATATCCTTGGTGAGGATATCCATCTGCCCATCCTGTGGATGCAGAGAGGAGGCTGAGTCCGGCTGGAAGTCTTCGGGCAGTGAGACAGCCGGCAGGGTGATCACTGAGTTATCGAAATGGTCAGCCAGTAATGTCTTGGGATTTCCCTGCGAGATGATCTCACCCCGGTCGATGATGATGATTTCATCACAAAGCTCGTAGGCCTCTTCCATGTAGTGCGTAGTCAAGACCAGTGTCTTGTTATCCGCTTTGATCTTCTTTACCTGAGCCCAGAGGTTGCGGCGTGACTGGGGATCGAGGCCGGTGGTAGGTTCGTCCAGGAAGACCACTTCCGGATTATTGATCAGAGCGATGGCGAGTAACAGACGTTGCTTCTGCCCACCGGAGAGCTTGCGGGTGTCCCTGTCGAGGAACTCGTCCAGGATGCAGATCTCCACCAGCTCCTCGATGGGACGTGGATTGTTGTAGAACTGCTGAAACATCTTCAGCACCTCATCGACCCGGATGAACTCCTGCAGCGCCGTGTGCTGGAACATGATGCCAGCCTCATTGCGAAACCGTTGACCGAGTGCCTCGCCTTTATAACGAATCGTGCCGGTGGTGGGGGTCTTGATGCCTTCCAGCATCTCCACCGTGGTGGTTTTACCGGCACCATTGGGCCCTAACAGGCCGAAACAGATGCCGCGGGGGATTGAAAAGCTGATGTCGTTGACGGCGAGAACGCCAGCGTACTGCTTACTGAGGTGCTCGACCTCAATCATGGGATGGCTGCAACTGTTGTGATTTTGTTATCACGAGAGAAACATGACCTCGATATTCTGTACGTCATCGGCTACCCCTTCGATATCAATGATATTGATCTCAGGTTCCACCCCAACCTTGGTGAAGGCGGGAATATTGATCCATTCTTCCATGGGCACGCTATTTTCGTTTCCAACAAGCGCTTCCAGACGGGCAACCAGGACCAAATCGACGTAGTCCACACCGCTTTCGCTCTCGTAGCCTAAGTCAAGAAAGTGCTCTGTTACCTTGATGAGAGCAGGTGGAAAATCCCACACCTTTAGGATACGGCTGCCGATCTCAGGACTGAGCGCGTCGACGACCCGGTCCAACTCCTTGCTGTCCTCCAGTAGTTCATCATAGTTCTCTGCCATGGCAAGAATCGGCAATGCGCCAATATTGTGAATCAGTCCCGCCAGCATGGCCTGGTCCTTGTCGAGATGATCATGCCCGCCGGCAAGGACCCGGCTGAGTGCGGCGATCTGCACACTCTCTTCCCAAACCTGGCGGAATTTTTTATCCAGTAAATCGTCGGTAGCCTGAAAGATCTGTTGCATGATCAGACTGACCACCAGGCTGCGGACCAGCCTGACCCCCAGTCTGGACACTGCCATCTGTAGATTATCGATCTGTACCCGGCCACGATAGAGAGGGCTGTTGGCCACCTGCAGCATGCGGGCAGACAAAGCGGTATCGGTAGCGATGATATCAGCCACCTGTTTAGCGCTGCTGTTCTCCTCTTCCACTGCGCTACGTACTTTCAGGGCAACTTCGGGGAGTGTAGGCAGGGTGAGCTTGTTGCTGTCTATGGCTTGGTTGAGGGTTTCGAGAAAAGCTTTTTCATCAATCATGCGCAGTTTAGTTCCTTAGATTTTGTGCCCAATTGACCCGGGCACAAGCGTTCTTCAGTTATTTACAGGGATATGGAACATATCGCTCGGTATTGCTGATTCTTAAGTCGGCATCCTGCCCGGGCGCACTATTCGGCAAAAGCGTAGGGGAGTTCCTGCAACGTCAATCGGGGGCCCTTTTCGCCGAGACGGACCTCGGCCCCCTCCGCACTGGCAATTTCAATCACCGCTAACAGGTCATAGCCCCCGTTACTGCTTGCTTGAGCATCTACCAGCCTTCCCGCGCCCTGGCCTGAAGTGCTGTCGCTGGCGAACAGCTCTTCCCCCGGCTGAGGTGGGGTGTCGGCATCTACGTGGGCCAGGTACATGCGCCGTTTCAGCTTGCCCAAGTACTGCATGCGAGCGACTACCTCCTGTCCGGTGTAACAGCCTTTGGTAAAACTGACACCGTCGACTAGCTGCATGTTGGTCATTTGGGGCACAAAAGTCTCGCTGGTACGCTGGTAAATAGTGGGAATGCCTGCCCGGATCTCCTGCAGGGCCCAATAGCCGTCACCCATACGTACCGCCGCAGGCTCTGCTGCCAGCCAAAGGCCTATCAGGCTTTCGGCCGGGCCGATAACCTCAAAGCGGGGCAGGGTTCCGGCCAACCTGATCACCGTCAGATCATTCTGTTGTACGGCATCATTGGCTTCGGCGGGCAGTGTGTCGATGGATGTGGTGAGAATCTGTTCCGCACAGGTGCCGCTGATGCCGATTCTTACCCACTCGTCAGAGGCGTCGGTAAGACTGACCTTCGCCATCAATACATACATGCCCAGGCGCTTGAGAACGAACTCCATGTTCTCTTTCGGGGTTTGCAGGTAGTAGGCGTCATCACGGCGAAAACAACGGAAATTGGCCAGCATACGGCCTTTGGCGCTACACCAGCCAGCCAGATTGCTGTGTTCTTCGGTCACTTCACGCAGGTCGTTGGTGAGCTGTCCCTGGAGAAATTTCTCGGCATCCTCCCCCTCGACCCGGATCAATCCAAAATGGGAGAGATCGTTCAGGGCACAGTCTGGATGAGCAGTTTCCACTGCGACTGGGCGGGCATCCATAAAATCGGACCACACTTTATTCATGACAGGAAATAGCTCCTGGGTTTGACGGGGGACAGTGCGTATCATACCCGATCCCGCGGGGGACGAAACTCCCCGCAATCGTCTGGAAATTGTGAGTAGACGGAAGAGACTGATGAGTAAACTGACCACTGGCGCCCTGGTGCTCTACAAGATTCGCCCGGCGCGAATCACTGAGGTGTCCGATAAAATTTCCCTGGAACTGGAAGGGGGAAAGACAAAACGTGTGAGGGATAAAGATGTGGTGCTATTGCATCCCGGTCCGCTCAGCAGCCTCAACCAGCTTTCAGCCCAGCAAGGGGAGGTCAGGGAGACTTGGGAATTGCTGGAGGGTGGCGCTACGGAAATCAGTGAGTTCAGTGAGCTGATCTATGGGGATTATACGCCCGCTACCGCATGGGCCGCCTGGCAGCTGGTGGCTGAGGGGATCTATTTTGAAGGCGAGCCGGGGGCGATCAGGTCGCGTCCGGCAGATCTGGTGGACGCTGAGATTACCGCACGTGAGCAGAAAGCTGCGGAGGCGCAGGCCTGGAATGCATTTATCCAGCGCGTGGAGCAGGGCAGTATCATCGAAGAAGATCGCAAGGCGCTGGGAGAGGTGGAGCAACTGGCCCTGAATAGGCGGGCCAGTAGCCGTATTCTGCAGGCGCTGGGAATTCAGGAAAGCCCCGTCAATGCACACCGGTTACTGATCAGGACCGGCTATTGGTCCCCCAATGAGAATCCCTATCCCAGACGGGCGGGGATCGACATGAGTCAACCGGAACACCCAGTTCCCCCCTTGCCCGAGGAGGGCCGCCGGGATCTGACTGAACTTGCCGCTTTTGCCATCGATGACGAAGACAACCAGGACCCGGACGATGCCATCAGTCTGGAGGGGGAGCGTATCTGGGTGCATGTGGCCGATGTGGCCGCTTTGGTTGGCCCGGACTCCTCCATGGACAAGGATGCCCGAACCCGTGGCGCCAATCTCTACCTGCCGGATCAGGTAGTCCCCATGCTGCCTCAGGCGATAACCGATCAGCTTGGGCTGGGTCTGCAAAGCCGATCACCGGCGCTGTCTATCGGTTTCACCCTCTCTGATGAGGGAGAGCCACAGGATATTGAGATCTCACCCACATGGCTGAAAGTCGAAAGGATCAGCTACGCAGCGGCCGAGCAGCGGCTGCAAGAGCCACCCTTTGCGGCGCTCTTGGCCAAGAGCCGACGCTACCGAAAGCGCCGTATGACGGCCGGCGCCGCCTTCATTCAATTGCCTGAGGTAAAGCTCAAAGTGGTCGATGATCAGGTCGAGATCCATCCGCTGCCCCGTTACGAGAGCCGGGAGATGATTACCGACCTGATGCTGATGGCGGGTGAGGCGATAGCCCGCTATTGCCAAGAGAATGACATCCCGATTCCCTACGCCACCCAGGCGTCGCCGGATGAACCCACCGTACCCGAAGATCTGGCGGGGATGTACGCCTATCGGCGATTCTTCAAGCCGACTCAGATCAAGACCCAGCCGGAACCGCATGCCGGCCTGGGTCTGTCTAGCTATACGCGAACCACCAGTCCGTTACGGCGTTATTCCGATCTGCTGACCCACCAACAGTTGCGTGCCCATTTGAGTGGAGAGACTCCCCTCGATATCCATGCGATATCTGAGCGTATCGCCGAATCGGAAGCCGGAAGTATGGCGAACCGTAAAACCGAACGGTTGTCGAACAATCATTGGCGCTTGATCTATCTGCGGGATCATCCCGATTGGCAGGGCGAAGCGGTTATTGTGGCCAAAGATGGGGAGCGTGCGTCCGTACTGATTCCTGAACTCGGTATGGATGCGAAGATACGTATCAAAAGCCAGGCAGGACTGAATGACAGCATCAAGCTGAAGCCGCGAGAGATCGACCCGCCGGATCTCACCTGCTACTTCAGGGTGCTTTGAAGAGGTGAAAGGGTATGAAACAGTTATTGGTTATCTTTCTGTTAGTCACGCTGACCGCATGCAGTCAGCGCTATGTGGTCAGTGATGATCCAGACTATCCCTACAATCTCCCACCTGTGGGAAGCACCATTGTTCTGAAAAAACCGGTCAGTGTGCCGGCGGGTGAGGTGCGTGTCTTTCTGCAAGGCGGCGCACTAAAGAAAAAATCTGAATTTGACCGCTATAAAATCAGTTGCAGTTTTGAACTCAGAAAACTGGATGAGATACCCAGAGACATAGAACCAGACAGTTTTATTGTTACCGAAGTGCAACGCACCATGGAACAGGTCGTCAAGCAGCGTGAGTTTGAACAGGGCTTTGTGAAGGTTGGATTCGATATTGGTGGCAAGCCCATGGTGACGCGTGGTTACCATCTCTGGCTGGGTTCCGATAAGCAGCCTGACGTAATGCGCATGACATGCCGGGGTAGCTTCGATGATCTGAATCGGGCTGATCCGCCTTCCCTTGAAGAGGTGCGGTTTTCACTCGGCGAGTATGCTGAATTGGTAATGCCGATTTAGCCTAGACTGAAACAGGGCAAAGGTATCGCATCTGGTTGCTTCCATGCTGTTCGACCGGGGCGAAGGATTGTCCGCTCGGTTATTTGAGTTTATATAAGCCAACCACATCCTGCTTGGTAGGCGTCAATCTTCAAAGTCGGCTCATTCAGTTAGCTCAGTGATTGTTACTCAAAGGTACCATTGACCTGGAGCTCCATGGAAGATTATGGGCTAGTTTCAATCCAAGGGATTGGTTTTCACAAGCCAAGAAAACAATGCCTTTTTTTATCATGAACATTTCTCAAATGAGAATCATTTATCATCCACCCTTTTTGTTTCGTAGATACTCGTCCTGATGCCGTTATCCTGCACTGAAGGTAGTAGGAAAAACCAACAGCTCAATTTGTGAGTGGTTTTTTATTGGTCTTTATAATGGTTTACAAGCAGATTGAAGAATAAGCCGAACAACACCCCTGGTGTGTGGTTATTGCATTGGCCATATCGATAGGCTTAAAATCAAACGCACTCTAGTTGTATCTCTAGAATCGTGTCTTTTAAATGACAGGGAAGTAATCAGATGGTAGGAAGCTGCTCCACATTAAAGCTCAGTTATCTGCAATCCAATACTAATGACACAATAAAGTGTCCTCCATATCATTTACTTAGCCGATCCCAACTTCCCAAGCTATCCACAGTTGAAGCAATTGTGTTTTTTATGGCGAAAAGGGTGGTCTGCTAATAATCTCTCAAATCAGATTAATGTAAAAACCTAGCGTTGAGAAGGATCGCAATGTTTATATACCTAATTTTCAGACGGAAAAATGTATTTGTTCGTGGTAAAACCAATCATTTCACGGAGCAAAAAAAACTAATACGTTATATAGCGTTTGCCTGGATGGTTATTGGCATTAATATCCCCCTGGTTTTTGCAGATAGCCCCTTGTTTCGATACGACAAACTAACCTATAACGGACAAACAATCCCTGCAGGAGATTACAGACATCCGACGCCGGAACAAGCTTTCTCTGATTTGGGAATGTCGGAATTTTATGGTAGGCCGGATGGCAGTACAACACTCTACTTTTACGAAGTGGAGGATAGTTGTGGCCCGACAACAATCAGCTGTTCTGGCGGCATTAAAGTAGAGCGGTGTTATAACTCATCGGGTATGTCTCCAGTCACCAGAGATTTATGGCGGGCTAATGAGTACCGGAAAGATGGAAAAACATCACCAGCAACGGAATATGTCTTTCCCGATGGTCTGTCAGCGATAGAGAGCCAGGCTATCTCACATTACGATAACTATGATACTGGATTCTGGAATTATCATTATTGGGATCTTGAATCATATAGCTGTACATCTGATAAGTTATGTTCGGCAACGCCAGTAATGGAGAAGTGTGGGGATGGTATGACACCAGAAACCCGTAACCTGTGGCGCTACAATCGTTCTCTGTCCTACCTGTCAGCGTTTAATACGAATCCTGACAATGTCACAAGTGGATTTGGATTTGGAGGTCCTGAGCCTGCTTTAGAAGCACAGGGAAAAGCAATTTTCGACTATGAAGCTGCAGGTTTTACCTCAACATTTCTTTACTACAAAAATATGCATTGCTCGGGTACGGATCTTCTGGATGGGGGACTAATCAGCTGTTCGGCTTATCCCGTGATTAGTTATTGCAGGGATGGCGCAAGCTGTATAACGACCTATAAAAATATTCCATCCTTAAAGGTCAGTAGGGGCCGTTGCAGTAAGTACAAGGGTAGTAACATATATGCTAAACGTGGAGCCTGTCCATTTAAATCTATACCGGCAACCGCCAGCCAAGAACCAAAAAATCTGGGTAATGATTGCGATGACATCGATATAATGCATGGAAACCCCTTGAACACAGCAACGGGCAACAAATTTCAAGCGGAAGTGGATTATCAGTCATCAGGTGCTTTTCCGCTTCAGTTTGTCCGATACTACAACTCACTAAGAGATTATCCCAATTCTGAGAATCCAAATTCCCAGTCGCTTGGAGTGAAATGGAGCCACACATACGGTAGTTCCATTGAGAGATTGTATGAATTTACGGAGGTAGAGCCAAAGATGATACGCATGCACCGCCCTGATGGCAGGATGCATGATTTCAGGTTCATAAATGGAGCATGGGTCATCGTAGAGACAGATAGACGTATGCAGTTAGTGGAAACAGCAGAGGGTTGGCTTTTCAAGCAGCGCAATAGAGAAGAAAAATATAATAACGATGGCTTTCTTACTGCAATCACAGATGCGAGCGGATTGGCTCAGAATTTGAGCTACGATGCCGACTTAAGACTTGTAAGTGTGACTACAACAAATGCCAATTTACTGGCTTTTGAGTATGATGATGACAATCACATTTCAAGGCTTATTACATCTGATGGTGCTATCTACCAATTTGAATATGATTTAAATGGAAATCTCATTTCAGTAATCCATCCAGACGAAACACCCATTGACTTTTCTGACAATCCAACCAGACGATATCTTTACGAGAATAATGATTTTCCCGCGCACCTTACGGGGATTATTGATGAGAGAGAGAATCGTTATGCCACCTGGACTTATGACACGAAAGGTAGAGCAGTCACTAGTAGCCATTTTGGCGGTATTGATAACACTGCAATCAAGTTCAATTGGGACGGAACGACTACTGCAACCAATTCCTTGGGTAAGAAATCCACGCTATATTACGACTTCGTGAATGGCAGGTATAAGGTCAGGAGAGTTGAGGGCCATCCCACTTCACTCTGTTCCGGTGAAAATAAATATATCTCATACGGTAGCTATGGCCTGATTAGTTCTAAAACGGATTGGAAAGGCAATACTACGAGCTACACGTATAACGACCGTGGACTTGAGATAAGTAGAGTAGAAGCAGCAGGGACACCTGAAGAACGCCTGATTACTACAGAATGGCATCCACTGTTCGATAAACCCACCAGTATCTCAGGCCCTGGTAAGTCAACGCATTTCACATACGATACAGAAGGGCGATTGCTCGGCAAAACCGAAAGTATTCTCCCATAAGTAATTGGATATCATAAAGGACAGGGACATGTATCACCTTAGTTCATCTCATATTGTTCGTTGCTGCTTGTCATTAGTGGTGTTATTCAGTTTAACTACTACTCAAGTATTGGCCGACCGCACCACCAGCTACACTTATACCGCCGAAGGTCTGGTCGCCACTATTGACGGTCCCCGCATCGATGTGTCGGATATCACCACCTACGACTACGATACCCAGGGTAACCGCATCCTCATCCGCAACGCTCTCGGTCAGGAAACCCACACCACCGCCCATGACGGCGCCGGCCGTCCACTCACAGTCATCGATCCCAACGGCCTCACCACCCAACTCACCTACGCCCCCCGCGGTCGATTAATCAGCCAAAGTGTCAGCGACGGCACCGACACCCGAGTTACCGACTATACTTACGACCCCGTCGGCAATCTGACCCAGGTGACCTCACCCGACGGCAGCGTGCTCAATTACAACTACGACGCCGCCAATCGCCTGATCGGCATCGAAGACGGCACCGGCAACCGCATCGACTACACCCTCGATGCCATGGGCAACCGCCTCGAGACCCAGGTTACCGATCCCAACGGTGTCCTCAAACAGCATCAACAACAGGTCTACAACGAGCTAGGGCGTTTGATCCAAAACATCGACGCGCAAAACCACACCACCGGCTACGCCTACGACGCCAACGGCAACCTGACAGCAGCCACCGACGCCAACCTCAACCCCACCGCCCAGGCCTACGACGCCCTGGACCGGTTACAACAGACCACCGACGCACTCAACGGCACCACCCAATACACCTACGATAGTCAGGACAACCTGACCAGCGTCACCGACCCCAATGGCCTGACCACCAGCTACACCTACGACTATCAAGGCAATGTCATTATCCAGACCAGCCCCGACACCGGCACCTCCAGCTACACCTACGACGAAGCCGGCAACCGACTCACAAAAACCGATGCCCGGGGCATTACCGTCAGCTACAGTTACGACGCTCTCAACCGCCTCACCCAGATCAGCTACCCTGACAGCAGCCTCGACGTCAGCTACACCTACGACCAGGGCACCCACGGTATCGGCCGCCTGAGCAGCATGACAGATGCCCAGGGCACCACCAGCTACAGCTACAACGCCTTCGGACAACCGCTCAGCAAAACCCGCACCAGCAGCGACAACATCACCACCGCCTTCAGCTACGCCTACGACGCCCAAGGCCGTCTCACCAGCCAGACCTACCCCTCGGGCCGAATCCTCAACTATGGCTATGACACCCACGGCCAGATCGACAGCCTCACCCTGGAATACCCCGGCGGCGGCACCCAGGCTCTGTCTCAAAATATCCAACGCCTGCCCTTTGGACCCATCCAGGCCTTCGATTACGGCAACGGCCTCAGCCTCAGCCGGACCTTCGACCTGGACTACCAACTGATCCAGCAGACCGTGACAGGTATTCTGCAGAGCAGCTACCTGCATGACCCGGTCGGCAACATCACCGACTGGCAGGATTTACTCGACACCAATAGAGACCAACAGTTTGGCTACGACCAGCTAGATCGGCTCACCAGCGCCAGCGGCGCCTTTGGTGCACTCGGTTACACTTACGACGCCACCGGCAACCGCCTCAGCCTGAGCGATGGCACCACCATCGAGACCTACAGCTACGTCCCCAACAGTCATCGGCTGCAACAGATCCTCGGCAGCACCACCGACAGTCGCAGCTACGATGCGGCAGGCAACACCCTGCAAAGCCTGATTGGCAGCTACAGCTACGACGACAGCAACCGCCTGGTCAGTTTCAGCAAAAGTGGCACCCAGGCCGACTATGCCTACAACGGCGAAGGGGAGCGGATCCAAAAGACCGTCAATGGTACCACCACCCGTTATCGCTACGGCAACAATGCCCAACTACTGGGTGAGTACGATGCCAATGGAGAGGCCATCCGGGAGTACGCCTATCTCGCCGGTCAGCCCATCGCCCAACTCAGCAAAGATCCTGCCACTCAGGCAGAGACCATCCACTACGTGCATACCGATCACCTGGGCGCGGTGGTCAAGGCGACCGACAGCGCACAAACCCTGGTGTGGGATGCGCAGCGTAAGCCTTTTGGTGAGCGGAATGTAACGACGGCACAGATCACAATGCCGTTGGGGTTTCCGGGGCAGGTCTTTGACGAAGAGACGGGAACTTATTACAACTACTTTAGGGATTATGATCCGACAACGGGGAGATACCTGCAGTCGGATCCGATTGGTCTAGAGGGTGGATTGAATACCTATAGTTACGTCAAAGGTAACCCGATACAATTAGTGGATCCTCTTGGTCTAGCTTATTCTCCAGGCGGAGAGCATGGACTACCAGGTACAGATAGTTGTAAACCAAGTGAATGGAGTGAGTGCCAAGGTAGATGCCCACACGGTGTAAACGGCTGCTACGTGACTATTAAATGGAGGATAAAAGGAGTTAGAAATGGCCAACCGATCAGAGTGGAAGAGCGCACAGTGAACTGTAACTGCAAAGAGAGTGATTGCCCTCCAGAATCCAACTCACCATTTCCACCATGGTACTTAGTACCACTGCTCCCTTTTATTCCAATATTTAGTTCATGAGTGTATCTATATGACAGCGTATATAGAGGGTGAAGTATACTTTCGTTTGGTCTATCCAGATGTAGATATGTCGTATCCGATCGTTCAAAGTTTTGTTTATGTTGGAAAAAATCTCTCAGATGAAGACCAAGAAGATACATGGTATTTCCAATTTGCAGATGACTATGCACAATTTGGCTCTTTTATAGATAGCTCACAGGGTGAACGGAGGGTTTGCTGCGAAACCCAAACAACAGTTTCTTGTATGCTTGATATTGAGAGTTTAGCCAACGAACTACTGCTGGCTGAAAGCAGGCGACAACGGTAAAAGAAAGATAACCTCTAGAATTGTAATAATTGGGAATTAAGTAAGCGAGAGAGAAAGAGGTCGTTCACGACTGAGACTCATTCGCGTTAGATGTTAAATGTATAGAACAAGGAGAGTACTCATGAAAAGATTGATATCGGTGACTGGATTTATCGTCATGTTTATGATGAACAATGCTTATGCTAAAGAAGAGTCTTCTAATGTATGCCTATATGCTTTGTAAACTTATAAGGAGGGTTCTGTCATACTCATGTAGGGAGTAAAG
>JAHXIP010000015.1 GCA_025655575.1 Candidatus Thiodiazotropha sp. (ex Monitilora ramsayi)
ATAGTCATCTCGGCGGTGTTAGTCCGGAGGCATTTGAGCATGCCTCATTTTGAGGGTTCGGTGTGTCATCTAGACCGTGGGAACTCCAGACGGCGCGATTGCGGTATCTTGGTTTTTGATAGCATCCGGAGTAAGAATACCAAATATACTTAGTGGTTATATGGGGTCTGGGACAGATTACCAACTCGCCATGTATTATGGGGCGATGTTTATGGCGGGGTGGACTGTATTGTTGGTTTGGGGGGCAATAAAGCCAATTGAGCGAAGAGGTCTACTTCTAATTAGTTCTGTGTTTCTTTTTCTTTCAGTCATTGTTGAGTTGGTTTATTTTGTAGATATGCTAGGAGGTATTGGATTTCAATTCGGAGTAACTAAACGTCTGGTCGTGAGCTTGTTATTCACAGGGGCCTATTTCTATTCGCTCAAACTAAAGAGAGCTAATGGCGCCTGACAAGGAAAATCAAGATGGACGCAAATTGCGCTGCTTTCGTGGCCAAGTTAACTCAAGCGTTATATGTCAAAGATGATCTCATGAACCTTCTATTTGTGTGCAGTGAAAACAGACTAAGAAGCCCCACTGGTGAAGAAGTGTTTTCAAAATATGAAGGCATAAATGCAATTGGTGCGGGTACAAACAATGATGCTGAAACACCAATCAGTGGCGACCTTATTGAATGGGCTGATATCATTTTTGTTATGGAGAAATCTCATAGAAATAAGATCTCCAGGAAATTTAAAGCACTTCTGAATGGTAAGAAGCTGGTTTGCCTGGATATTCCGGATAATTATGAACGCATGGACCCCGTTCTAGTGCGTTTGCTAGAAAATAAGGTTTCTAGGCACGCTCGTCTCAGATAAGTGCATATGATAGACAGGTTTACGAAGATCGCGAATGCGCTTCAATTCCTTCGTCTCCCATCCGTGGTAATAGGATTGATTTGCTTAGTAATCCTGATAGCAACCATTGTCAGCCCAAACTCCCTTGAAGGGAATTTATATCTCATTCCGAGTGCTGTTGGCGTACTCTGGTCTATTACTACCTACAGTTTTCTGGTTAATTTCGATTCTGTTCCTCACAAATCAGACCGGTCCTGGAAATTCTTTAAGCGGTTGAGGCGGAAGATTACTCGCGCCTGGTATTGGTTTATGGCTACGGTTTTTATCGGAACAACGGTTGGTGCGTTATTTGTAAGTTACCGCATGATTACTATATGGCTAAAATAATATGTAGGTTAAAACGACAAATTAAGCTAGCCTCCTTGGTCATCGACTGATTTACAGCGTTGACGACGGAGTATTAGCTACGCTCACTCATAGCGGGTTCAGCGGTAAGATTCCCACCGGGCAAGCCAAATGAGAGCAGCGCTGCCACCAGGACAAATCCGGCAGACCACCAGAGGCATCCCGGCAGGCCATGAACCTGATAGGCCCAGCCGGAGAGGAGGGTGCCGGTGAGTCGTCCTCCTGCATTGGCCATGTAGTAGAAGCCCACGTTCATGGCGACTTTATCGTGGTCGGAGTAGGCCAGTATGAGGTAGGAGTGGACGGCTGAATTGATAGCGAATACGACACCGAATAAAATCAGGCCAAGTACTACCACCCTATCTGCGGGCCAACCGAACTGCAGACCCAATGCAATGGCGGCCGGAAAAAGGGCAAGGATGAAAGCCCATAATCGAACAGTGTGCCCTGTGGGTCCCTGACCATGATGGCTTCGCCGGACCAGTTTTGGCGCTATCACCTGTACGATGCCATAGCCGATCACCCATAGTGCCATGAATCCACCCACCTGGGTAAATGACCAACCCAGGACTTCATAAAGAAAGACCGGCAAGCCCACCACAAACCAGACATCCCTCGAGCCGAAAAGAAAGAAGCGGGCCGAGGAGAGCCAGTTGATCGCCGGGATCCGTGAAAAGACCTGAGTGAACTTGGGTTTTGACTTCATCTTACCCAAACCGGACGGCAGTAATATTCCTGTGATGATCAGCACGAGCAGCAACATACCGGCCAATATGCCCAGGGCACTCCGGAAACCGAGCCACTCAAGCAATGCTGCACCGGCAAAGAATCCGAACCCTTTGAGGGCGTTCTTCGATCCGGTTAGCATGGCCACCCAACGGAAGAGTTTGGATGCGCCACCCTCGCTGACCATGGTCTTCACAGATGCCTTAGCCGACATCTTGTTGAGATCTTTGGCAATGCCGGAAAGCGCCTGTGCCGCCATGACATAGGGGACCGACAACCAGGCGTCGGGCACGGCCAGTGCGGCGAGTGCAACCACCTGCAGGCCCATGCCGATATGCATCGTCAGGTTCAGTCCGATACGGGCGCCCAGCCAGCCGCCAACCAGATTGGTGACGATGCCGAAGAACTCATAGAAGAGAAACAGCATGGCCACTTCGAACGGGGAGTAGCCCAACAGATGGAAGTAGAGCACGACCAGCATGCGGATGGCGCCGTCGGTAATGGTGAAGGCCCAGTACCCGCCTGTGACCACCAGATAGTTGCGCAGGCCCTGTTCCATGGTTACAGGGACTCGGCCACTTTAAGGACCAGGTCGATTAATCGGTTGACGTAACCCCATTCATTGTCGTACCAGGCGTAGATCTTGACCTGGGTTTGGTCCACCACCAGGGTGGAGGGCGCATCGATGATGGAGGAGCGGGGGTCATTCACATAATCGATAGAGACCAGCGGCCGTTCTTCGTAGCCGAGAATGCCTTTGAGCTCCCCTTCGGCTGCAGCTTTGAAGTATCCATTCAGCTCGTCTGCCGTTACCGGTCGTGCGGCCTCGAAGACGAAATCGGTCAATGATCCGTTGAGCAGGGGCACCCGCACCGCGTGCCCGTTCAGCTTACCTTCCAATTCTGGAAAAATCTTGGTGATCGCTTTTGCAGATCCGGTAGTGGTTGGAATGAGCGATTGGCCGCAGGCGCGAGCCCGGCGTAGGTCCTTGTGGCCTTTGTCGACGATGGTCTGGGTATTGGTGATATCGTGGATAGTGGTCATAGCGCCGTGCAGGATGCCGACCTTTTCATGCATCACCTTCACCACAGGCGCCAGACAATTGGTGGTGCAGGATGCTGCGGTCAAGAGATGGTGTTTCTGCGGATCGTATTTGTCATCATTGATGCCATAAACAATATTGAGCGCCCCCTCGGTGGGTGCGGCCACAATGACTTTTTTGACCCCCTGATCAAAATAGCGTTGTAGGGTTTCCGGTTTTTTATGGTGCCTGCCTGTTGCCTCGATGACGATGTCGCAGCCGGACCAGTCGGTCTCATCGATGCCTTCATTGGTAGAGTAGGAGAGGTTTTCGCCATTGATGGAGAGTGTTTCTCCCTGTGAGGCGCAGTGATGTGGCCATGTCCCATGTACTGAGTCGAACTGCATCAGGTGAGCGGCGCACGTGGCATCGCCTGCGATTTCATTGATCTGCGTGAAATTGAGTGGCGTCTTGTCCCAGCCTACTCGTAATCCAAGGCGTCCCATTCGTCCAAAGCCGTTAATGCCGATGTTAGCTCTCATTAAGAATCCTATGTTTTTTTTAGTAAAAGGTTGTTTGATGCGTTGACCCAATTGCAATCCTTATTAAACAGGATATGCGATTCACGGAATATACTGCACGGTGAATATTAAGCTTCGATGACAGACGGCCTGTCATGTCAGCTGCATTAGGACAGGTTTGTCGCCATAGGTCAGGTGTTTGGGTCTCTATGGTTCAGGCGGGTAGCCTGGCTTTTCACGCTCAAATACGTTGTCATCAGATAATAATGTTTGTTAGAAAAGTAATATAATCTATTGATTAATAGATATATTGCGAACTGGTGACGCTACCTTCTCTGGTCTCTGCCACTTAACGGTATAGGTCATTTTCAAGACGTTCTCTTTGATTTTTATGTGTTCATTCATTGTTACTGGTATGGAGTAATAATGCCGGTATGCAGAGTCTGTGAAGTCAAATAATATCACCAGACTTCGTTCTCACGACATGACAATGAGGGGTTACTTCTCACGATAAGAGGTCCGGTACAATTAAGAATTAGAAAATATAATCTGGCGAAATAAAGCTAATTAATCCCGTTCTAAGATTGTGATGAACAGGATTCTAAATCGTAGGTGTTTGTCGGTTTAGGTGGGACTAATTTGTTAAATTTACCGTAATATCCTGTTAATGCTTGAAAAAGACATCCGGATACATGATAAAATCAACGCATATTGCCTATTCTCAGTTAAAGATTTCTACCAGACTGACGAAAGAAGAGGTACTTAGCCCCTAAGATAATCTCTGAATACACAAACAGGATTGGTGGGTGTCGAAAATGGAACTAAGGTAAATTTAGAGATGACTGCCAGGACCGTCACTTCTTTGTTGAAGACACTAGATAGCACGCGAATCTTTAAAGGATTGACTGTTGATGCCCAACAGGAATTTGAACAGGGTATTGTCAGAGTCATTTTCATACTCCTATTTACAGCGTACATATTTTCACTCCAACTGATCGTTCCTGAACTGAGCTACCAGCAGTTTTTTCCCCTAGTGGCATCGTCCAGTTATGCCATTTTTTCTCTTTTGTTAATTGCAAGTTTCGCGTTCGTCAAAAAAGCCTCGATTGTTAGAAGGGCCATATCGCTTTTTGGTGATAATGCCATTGTCTTTTATGGCCTGTACAGCCTGGGAGAGTACGGCACACCTCTCTACACCATCATGTTGCTGATTACGGTCGGCTATGGGGTCAGGTTTGGTGTGCAATACCTGTATATGGCCACCCTGCTGTCAAATCTGGGGTTTCTGCTTGTTATCGAATCGGCTACCTTCTGGATGGCGCATCAGTTCCTGAGTTACAGTCTCCTGGTAACAAATATTGTTATACCTGTCTTTGTCTCTCATCTGCTAAGAAAATTGGTTTTTGCCAAGCAGCAGGCGCTGCTGGCCAATGAGGCCAAATCCCGTTTTCTTGCCAATATGAGTCATGAGATCAGGACCCCGCTGACGGGAGTTATTGGTGTCAGTGAGCTGATGTTGACTGAAACCCATAACCCCGCCACGATCAAAAAGATCAGTACCATCGAGAAATCGTCCAAGCACCTGCTCAGTATTCTGAATGATATTTTGGACTTTTCGAAAATCGAGGCAGGTTGTCTGACGATCGAAAAGAAGACATTCGATCTGCATGCTGTGGTTTCATTCGTCTCTAAAACTTATCGTTCTGTTGCTGAAAAGAAGAACATCAGATTCCATACCCATATTTCTCCGGATATCCCATTTAAGCTTGATGGAGATCAGGTGCGCTTAAAGCAGGTTCTGATGAATTTGGTCAGCAATGCGATTAAGTTCACTGACGAAGGGTATATCGAAATCAGGATCAACCTGCTTGAGAACAGGGGAACATCGGTTAGATTGAGATTTGAAGTTATCGATACCGGCATGGGTATTCCTGAAGACAAGTTACCGACGATTTTCGATCGTTTCTCTCAGGTTGATGATTCACATACCAGAAAAGTTGGCGGTACCGGACTTGGCACAGCTATCTCCAGCGATCTGGTCAAGTTGATGGACGGTGAAATATTTGCTGAAAGTGTTGAAGGGAAAGGAAGCCGATTCTATTTTGACCTTGAATTGGAGACCGAGCCAGAAGAGTCATTTACCCGCTATGAGGGCCGCTCAGCTATCACAATTACCAGTCGTCCGGTGTTCGAGCAGACAGTGAGTCAATATCTGTCCCTCTGGGGTATTTCAAATATACAACTGCTTAATGAAAGAGATGCGCTTTCATATGTCATGCATCTCTCCGGTGATGAAATGTCGCCACTCATTATTATTGATGAGACTGGTTTTAAAGAGCACCCGCACGATTTCTGCCAACGAATGAAGGCATCCACCATCCACGAGTTAAAGACCATACTCGCGACCGAAAGAGATGACATTCCCTCTGAGTATTACAGTATGGATGTGGATGCGTTTGTTACGGACATTAAAAATAAAAAGCAGTTCTACAACGCGATACACAATGTATTTGCGGATGATGCTGTTACTGAAACTTCGGTGATGATGTCTAACTGGAAGACACAGAACAAGAAAAAACATCAACGAATTCTGGTTGCAGAAGATATTGAGGTCAATCGTTATGTCTTGCGGGAAGTGCTTGAGAGGGCAGGCTACAATGTGGTGACAGCACAAGATGGAAAGCAGGCACTGGACTGCCTGGAGGAAGAAGAATTCAATCTCGCAATCGTCGATATGCAGATGCCTGAAATGACAGGTATCGATGTGGTCAAGCTCACCAAGCTGGGTGATGGTATCAACAACCTTACTCCGTTTATTGTACTGACAGCCAACGCCACAATGGATGCGAAAATGCAGTGTGATGCTGCAGATGTTGAAGCTTATCTGACAAAACCTATCGACATGCCCCTGCTGCTCGAGACGATAGAGCAATTAACAGATATTGATGAAGAGAGCTTTCAACAGGAAGAGGTGGTCAATGCCGAGGTTATACCTAAGTCGCCGGATGAGGTCCTCAACTACAAAGTCCTTGACCAACTGAGTGACTTGGGTAATAGCCCGGAATTTGTCGATAAGCTCATCGAGCATTTTAAGTTTGATACGGATAATCTCATCAACAGCATGCATTTCTCGTTAAGAGGTGAACGCTATCAAAAGCTGATTGATGAGGCACATGGGGTCAAAGGTGCGGCAGGTAATATTGGTGCTACCAAGCTTGCCTGTACGGCACAACGGATTAATACATCAACACCTGAGGAACTCAAGGAAGAGGGCACGCAGATGCTGCGCGACTTGAGGGAAGATTTCACCGAAGTCATTAAGGTGATGAAGGTCTACTGTTATAACAAGACAAAAGGGCTGTAGACATTTTACGCGGCGTGTATCCACTCAGCGATCATTTTCCAGACATGCTTTCCGTTTGACGGTTTGAAGGCACCGAAGTGGCCGAGGCTTTCTGCTGCAACCTCTGAGGGTGCGATATGCCGTCTGTCGACTTGGCTATTGGGATAGAAAGAAGCCATCCTGTCTACGCTGATCTCGGTTGCAAAGGTATCGTCAGAGAAGCTTAGCGAGAGAAGGGGCGCTGCATAAGCGCTATGGTAGCCACGTTCTCTAATCTCAAATCGACCGTCCATGAAGTAGTCGGGCCGTTGGCACCAGGCGGCCCATTCCGCAACAAATCCGGCAGGCAGTGCCTCTGAGTTTGTCACCCAGTGTGCAGGGTAGTAACCCAGCAAGTATGTCAGCAGTGGCATTGAGCAGTAGATATTGAATAGCTGATAGAGCCTGATTCGCCAGCTAAACAGACCATAAAAGCCGGATTGGCTGCAGACATGGACGATTTTCTTCAGGTCTCTGATTTTTTCAGTGAAACCAAAAATACTGCCACCGAAACTATGGCCTATTCCAACCAGTACGGCATCGGGCGTTTGCTGGTGCGCAAAATCAATTGCTGCAGCAAGGTCCAGGTTACCCCAGGTTGTCGCATCTGCCTGCAATTGCTTCAGGTCATCCACACCGGACCAGCCAATGCCACGGAAATCAAAAATCAGGACATTTACCTGGGATTTAGCCAAAAAACGTGCAAATGGACGATAAAATCGGGCTGGTACACCCATTCCCGGTGAAACAATCGCGACTTTAGTTTTTAGCCCACCGGGTGCGGCTGGGTGCCACTCGCCATGGAGGAGAAATCCATCCCTGGATTCGAAGGAGACCTTCCTGGGAGAATGATCAGGCATATTTTACGAGATCTGCTTTCTCTTCTTCTTTTTCTGTTTCGTTGAAGTGTGGATGCCAGGGCGCCCAGATGAATTGCGACCAGTAGGACTCAGCCGCCTCAACCCAATTGCGCATATGAGCCGGGCTCTTCATGTATTTCCGCATGTTACTGAGTATCCAGGAGGAGATGGCTTGAGAATCCCGACAGGTTCCACAATCACCGCCGGTGCAGCAGAGTGTCACCTCATGGCTGGCGGTATAGGCATTGAAGCCCGGTAGCGTAGGACGTCCATTTGCTAGCCGATCTTTTGCACCCTCGAAATCGCAACTGATGGACGGGCAGCTGTCGTAACCGAATTTGCCAAAATGGGTCTTACCCACAAACATGGTCTCGAGCATATGTGGTGTGGTGCTGACTACATCGGAGTATTTCTGTCTGACTTCGAGTGTACGTTCCAACAGAGCCATCTCCTGATCTTCGGTTTCCACCTCGTGAGTGGAGAAGTCACGGTAGAAATTGAACAGCACCCGGAGCCCATTGTCCTGAATACGCTTGACGGTCTCTTCGATCTCATCAATGGCATTGTAATTGACGGCATAGACAAAACCGGCACGTGGATCATAACGGTAGTTATCCAAAACCTTTGAGAAAAGTCCTGAGAAGCGTTTGCCGTTTGAACGGATTGCTCGCAGCTTATCGTCAGTTTGATATCCACCAAACAGTGTCAGTGCGACCGTGGTATCGGGGAAATCGACTCGGGAGAGAGGAATTTCACCGTTTGAAGAGACTGTGATATAGGGGATCTCGGCACGAATGGCTGCAATTCTCTCGGGGTGTAACGTGGGTTCACCGCCGATCAACAGGCCAACCGTCGTTCCCCGGGCGGCTTCCTGCTTGGCAAAAGACTGCCAGCGTTCTATTTCCCTCACCTCCTGATTTTTTTCATCGAACTGCTCCACATAAAACCAACAATCCTGACAGCGCAAATTACACTGATTGGTCATGTGCACAAGCATGGTTCTTTTATCTGATGAGAAAGAGATCAGGCGCTTGAAACGTGCCTCAAGCTCAGCATCCCCGCCAAAGAGTCGATCTGTTTTATTAGCCATAGTATTTAAAATCCCTTGTAAGATTCAAAAAATACCGCCTCGAGGCGGTAAGTTCTCTCGAACATGCTAATTGGCCGAACGGCAGACTTTCGATCAAAAAAAACTTGGATCACTGACACGTTGACCGTGGAGTAACCACTTCGACCGTAAGGTGATAGGCAGTATCGGATGAAGCTGAATAAGAAACCATGATCAGGATCAGGATTCCTGTTCAGATCACTCCATCGCCACTGCGATCTACGCATCTGATAAGCCTGCCATCAGAACGTCATAAACATGCCATGCACGCCAAGACGTTGTCGAGTGTAGCAAGAGAATAAAAAAAAAATCATGAAAATATTTACCGATACCGATGTGTGAGTGAATACTGCATTGAATTGAAAAAAATAGTTAAATATCAAAAAATAATAACTGATTGCTAATGTAATAAATTACTTAATGTTTGATGCTGAATAAGAATTTCAGGTCGTGGATGATTCCCTGGACTGAGTCTGTGTTGGATTGACTCAGCGGCAAAGAATTCATCGAGTCATTTCTACTTGGAATTTTTTTGAACAAATCTGCTAACAGCGTCTCGAAGAGATAGATTCCATACAGTTGCAATCCTGACTACTATATGAACTCATGAGACAGCTTCTCAAAAAAATGACTGCGATACTGCTGGTATTGATCATGGGGTTCTCCCCATTTCAAGGGGTTTATGCCAGCAATTGCGAGTTACCTGCAGAGAAGGTGTCTCCACTGCTTTTAATGGATGGCCACCAGAATACCCACCATATGGCTGTTGAAGCTAAAACACCGCACTGTGAAAGCTGTCCTACAGACAGTTGCGGAGAAGGACAAGCCTGTTACGCTTGCCAATGCATGGTCACAATCCTAGTCGAGACCGCCTTACCGAGCTATTCTCTTGCAATCTTGAGAGATACCAACTCAGACAGGCCGGATCAATCTCTGCTCACGCTTCACCTCTCATCGATTTTTCGTCCCCCCATCGCCTGATCCCCCGGTTTTTTTGATCTCCGATTATTTGGAGATTGACCAGAACTATCGAAATAACTCCATCAGTGACTAAAAAATCGTTGCCGATGAGTGGAGATATCGAAACCATGGGTTGGTATAGTCACCAGAAAATAAGAGCAGATATTATCTGTTCTGCACATACCAAAGGATTGCTCTCACACTATCTGTTCAATGTCGATATAGCTTTGTGTACTGCCGGACAAGTAGGAGACCGGTTGACGGAAACTGAGGCTAAAAAGAGCAGATTGAGCCGTTTGATTGCTGGCAGGGCGCTTCGGTGCTTTGGGCCGATTGGCTTAGTGTTAACAGGTCCAAGTATTTACCGAAAAGAGACGATTAATAAAGCCCGAAAGTTTAGCTTTCACGCCTGCTACTTGGCCACACTCATCCTCCTCACCGGGTGTGGCAGTGATCCGCAAGAGACGGCAAAGCCTCTGCCGACAATCAACACAGATACAGAAAGCCCCTCCCCAGCGGATGGGCGCTGGTACCGGAAGCATCAGTTGGCAAGCGGAGAACAACTGTATCAAATCCACTGTGCCGAATGTCATCAACCAGATACCTCAGGCACCAAGAATTGGAGAGAGCTGGACGCACAGGGCAGGTACCCACCCCCGCCACTCAATGGTACGGCCCATACCTGGCACCATGCGTTGCCGGTGTTGAGACGTACAGTGAAGAGAGGCGGCATCCCCCTTGGCGGTTGGATGCCGGGTTTTGCCGATAAACTCAACGACCAGGAGATTGACGATATCTTCGCCTGGATTCAGTCCCATTGGAGCGGTGAAATCTATGCCATCTGGCAGGAACGCAATACTGCCGCAACCCAATCACGACAGCCGAACAAAATGGCTGAGTCCCAACGATCAACTACAAGGTAAATCAAGATGAAATCTCAAACCCTAAAGCCAAATCACTCATTGATGGGTGCTCGATTGCTCTCCATTCTTCTTGTAATCAGCGGCTTGCTAATTGTTCCTATTGCGAAAGCTGCTGACCTGGTGGTCTATAAAAGTCCGACATGTGGTTGCTGTACGGCCTGGATCAATCACATGGAGAAGAATGGGCATACGGTAAAGGTACATGATCGCAATGACTTACCCACAATCAAACGCCAATTGGGGGTGCCAGAGCATCTACAATCCTGTCACACCGCCATGGTGGAAGGCTATGTCATCGAAGGGCATGTCCCTGCAGAGGATGTTGAGCGACTACTCAAGGAGAGACCGGCAGTCAACGGACTCACTGTCCCCGGTATGCCGATGGGCTCACCCGGCATGGAGGGGCACAGGAAAGATCCCTATGACGTGCTGACCTTCAAGCGTAGCGGCAAGACTGATGTCTTTGCCAGAAGATGATTGGAGACATGCGATGCACAATTACGTTTCGATAGGGATACTCTCGATATCCCTTGTATTTACTACAGCAGCAGGGTTTGCCCATACGCCACCCGATGAGGCTCGTGTCTTCTTTATAGGATTGCAGAGCGGAGATACAGTCAAAAGCCCTGTCGAAATAAGATTCGGCATTGAAGGTTTCGGTATCACTCCGGCCGGTACTACAGGCAAGATCCGTCATCAGGCTGGGCATTACCATCTATTGGTGGACCAGGATACGCTGCCGGATCTGGATAATCCCATACCTCGGGATGCCTATCATATTCATTTTGATGGTGGCGAGACTGAAACACGTTTGGGGCTCCCACCAGGCCGACATACCCTTCAACTGCTACTGGGAGATGAGGATCATGAACCCCATGATCCCCCCCTGATTTCCCAGAAGATCATCATCTGGGTGGAATGACGCGCTTAACTGAGGGCCTGTGAGCAGGCCTTACTCAAATCATGCATGACCTTCGAAAGGCGGGATGCAAATGCTTTAACTATCAGCGACAATGACGCCGACAACGAGATGAATGGGGCTACAAGAAGGCGCTTCAAGATCTTCCACTTACAGAATAGAGCCATAGTCTGAATATACCTTCAGACTTACCTTCAACCATCCGGTTGTAGACTCATTATTAAAGCTGTAAAGGGTTGCTTATTCGTACCCCCGCGCTATACGGAGTAGTAAGGAAACTTAGGGAACAAGAATGCTAAAAGTGACTGCGCAAACAATGGAGAGCTGGGATGGCACAACGCTTTTCTATCGCACCTGGCAGCCGGACCAGAAAGCAGAAAAAGTCATCATCCTTTTTCACCGGGGACATGAACATTCTGCGCGTTGGCAGGATGTTATCGAACAGTTGGATCTTCCGGGTTTTGCCTTCTACGCCAGGGATGCCCGTGGACACGGTCGCTCTCCAGGGGAGCGGGGGTACGCGGATAGTTTTGGCTGTTTAGTGAAAGATGTAGATGCCTTCGTGCGGCATGTGTCGATCGATCAGGGAGTCCCATACCAGAATATCGTTGTGTTGGCCCATAGTGTAGGCAGTGTCCTGGTCAGTACCTGGGTCCATGATTATGCACCACCCATTCGGGGGCTTATCTTAGGTAGTCCCGCACTCCGTGTGCGTCTCTATATCCCTTTTTCTATTCCTGTGCTGAGGCTGGTCTCAAAGCTATGGGACAAGATGTTTATCTCCAGCTATGTGAAGGGGAGACTCCTGACCCATGTACCAGAGAAGCAACGCGCCTACGATATGGATCCTCTCATCACTCCCAATATTGCAGTCAATATTTTGTTGGGACTCTACGATGCCGGTACACGATTAATGCGTGATGCGGGAGCCATCACGCTGCCAACACTCATCTTAACTTCAGGTGCGGATTATGTAGTAAAACAGTCGGCACAAAGGCGGTTCTACAACGGTTTGAGAAATCCGCGCAAGGAGATGCAGACCTTTCCAGGTTTCTTCCACGACACGTTCAACGAAAAAGATAGCCATCTGCCCATAGCCAAGGCACAGATGTTTATCACAGATCTCTTTTCCCGGCCGATGGAGCATCATGACCTGTTGGATGCAGATCTCAGAGGTTATACGAAGGAGGAGTTTGATCGCCTTCGAGCCCCGCTGCCCACCTCATCACCTAAGAGATATCTATTTGCCATTTTCAGCATGTTGATGAAAACGGCAGGGAAGCTTAGCCGGGGTATCCAGATCGGTTGGCAAAACGGATTCGATTCAGGCTCCATGCTGGATTACGTCTACCGAAATGAGGCACAGGGCTTGACGCCAATCGGCCGCCTGATTGATCGAATCTATCTGAACAGCCCAGGTTGGAGGGGCATCAGACAGCGTAAGACGAATCTGGAAAAACTGCTTAAGTGGGCCATTGAGCAGTTTCTATCCACGGAGACAGAAGTTCGAATAGCAGATATCGCCACAGGCCAGGGCCGCTATGTTCTGGACGTACTGAAGGCCTATGCGGGCAAACCCGTCTCTGCCTTGCTGCGTGACCATTGCGATATCAATATTGATGCGGGTCAGCAGATCGCCAGGGAGATGGGATTGGAGCATGTGGTTTTTGAACAGGATGATGCTTTTGATGGTGAAGCTGTGGCCACCCTGCCTAACCAGCCAAATATCGGTATCGTCTCAGGTCTGTATGAACTGTTTCCCGACAATGGGCTTATCCGGGCGTCTCTTAATGGCCTCAGTCAGGCCATTGTACCCGGAGGATATATCATCTATACCAATCAGCCATGGCATCCACAACTGGAGTTTATTGCCCGCGTCTTGACCAGTCACCGGGATGGAGCGCCCTGGATCATGCGTCGGCGCACACAACAGGAGATGGATCAACTGGTGGCCAATGCCGGTTTTGAAAAACTGGCCATGGAGATCGATGAGGACGGGATATTTTCCGTATCCATTGCACGTAGGATGATGAAATCATGATTAGTATTTACCAACTGAAACCCCGCTTTCAGGCCCTGTTACGTCCCCTATGCCACTGGCTGGCACAGCGTGGCGTCACTGCCAATCAGGTGACGATAGCCGCGGTTGTACTTTCCGGACTTGGTGGGGCGTGGATTGCCTACACTCCCAATTCACCTTGGCCCTTGTTTGCATTGCCAGTGATTCTATTCATCAGGATGGCACTGAATGCCATTGATGGCATGCTTGCCCGAGAATTCGCCATGCAGAGTCATCTCGGCGCAATTCTCAATGAAATGGGTGACGTGGTGGCGGATGCCTGTCTATATCTGCCATTGGCTTTTCATCCGGATGTATCAATATGGGGAATGTTTGGGTTCGTATTACTCGGCACCATGGTGGAGATGATGGGTGTGGTCGCGGTGCAGATCGGTGGTGATCGACGCTATGATGGTCCCTTCGGTAAAAGCGATCGGGCCTTTGCCATGGGCCTGCTTGCCCTATTATTGGGTATTGGCATACCTGCGGGTGTCTGGATAAACGGTCTCCTTTTGCTGACCATCATTCTATCCGTCATCACGCTGGTGAATCGGGGACGCAACGCTCTCAGTCAACTGGAACCGACATCATGATTCATCTGCCTCCCTTTGCGGCAACAGTCACCATTGCCAGTCTGTATGGCGTTCTGTTTCTCTCCACACTGATCATTCTGCTGTTAAAACGGATGCGACCAGAGGCGGATTTCAGCGAGGTCACAACGAGAACCAACTCCTGGTGGGTCATGATCACTATATTCTCGTTGGCGGTGATTCTGGAACGGGGAGCCGCTATCATCTTTTTGGGATTTATCAGCTTTCTGGCCTTTAAGGAGTATCTCTCCCTCATCCCGACCCGCAGGGCCGATCATAGAATTTTGCTCTGGGCCTATCTTTCCATACCGCTCCAGTTTTTCTGGGTATATAACTACTGGTACGGGATGTTTATTGTTTTTATTCCGGTCTGGATTTTTTTGTTGCTACCAATGCGCATGGTTACCATCGGCGCCACCGAAGGTTTCCTAAGGGCGGCAGGCACCCTGCACTGGGGGTTGATGATTACGGTATTCAACCTGAGTCATGCCGCTTACCTCTTGTCACTGCCTCAGATCGACAACCCCATGGCAGGTAGTGTTGGGCTGTTGCTGTTTCTGGTGATTTTGACCCAGTTCAATGACGTGGCTCAATATGTCTGGGGCAAAACTCTGGGGCGCAGAAAGATTGTCCCTGCAGTCAGCCCTAAAAAAACCTGGGAAGGGTTTCTGGGTGGTGTCGCTACTACAGCGGTGGTGGGTTTTTTTCTCGCCCCCTATCTGACACCATTGGAAGGCTGGCATAGCCTGATAGCAGGCGCCATCATTGCGGCGTCAGGGTTTATCGGTGATGTCATCGTCTCGGCTGTGAAACGCGACATTGGAGTGAAGGATTGCAGCAATTTCATACCCGGCCATGGTGGCATACTCGATAGGGTGGACAGCCTGACTGTCAGTGCGCCGGTCTTTTTCCACTATATCTTTTATCTCTATACCGGTCCGCGGCTTGAGTCATTGTTGTAGAGCAAAAGGACTGGTAACTGCTAAAAAATCAGGCAAATATCTGAGAACAAATAAAGCGATGTCACATATATTACGGTATCTGTTTTTTTTTCTAGTCGTCCGTCCACTCAGCTATGTGATTCTGGGCCTGAACGTACGTCATGCTGAGCGGCTGCCGAAAAACGGCCCCGCCATCATCATCGCGAACCACAACTCACACTTGGATACGCTGGTGTTGATGTCGTTGCTGCCACTCAGTGTATTACCCAAACTCAGACCTGCCGCGGCTGGTGATTACTTTCTCCGTAATCGCTGGCTTGCCTGGTTTGCTACCGAGATCATCGGCATAGTTCCCGTAGCCCGCACTCAAAAAGGTGGGAACCCGTTGGCTGGATGCTTTGAAGTTCTACGTGCAAACGACATCCTGATCCTCTTTCCCGAGGGATCACGGGGAGAACCGGAAAGAATGCAGCGTTTGAAACAAGGCATAAGCGTGATTGCGCGGAAATTCCCCAATGCCCCAATCACACCCGTTTTTCTGCACGGACTGGGCAAGTCACTACCAAAGGGTGAGGTGATTCTTATCCCCCATTTCTGTGATGTCTTTGTAGGCAAACCCATTGCCCGCACAGAGAGCAATCAAGACTTAATTGGAACCATCAATGATTCCCTGGCAGCATTAGAGAAAGAGGGTGATTTTCCAGCTTGGGAATAGTATTTCTCAACAGTTATCGGTCAAGAAAAACTACTGCTTATGAAGAGTTAGGCCTGACTCACTATAATAAGCCGATCTCTTGGAGAGAGCTACACAAGATATCGATCTTATCGATTGTTTGAGCCATACCACAGCAAAATACTCATCCGTATAGATCCACTGGAAAAAAGCTTCCTTCGACCCCATTTACACCTTATTAGAGCACGATCCTTTGTAGTGTTTCAGGTGAATCTATGGAGTTTAAAGACTATTACAACATCATCGGGGTACAGCGAACGGCTACCCAGGATGAGATCAAGCGCGCTTATCGGAAACTGGCGAGGAAATACCATCCCGATGTTAGTAAGGTTGCCGATGCGGAGCAACACTTCAAAGAAGTCGGTGAGGCCTACGAGGTGTTGAAGGACCCGGAAAAAAGAGCAGCTTATGACCAACTAGGGATGAACTGGAAAGCAGGTCAGGAGTTCCGTCCACCGCCGGACTGGGATGCCAATTTTGAGTTTCGTGGTGGATTTGCCAATGGCGGCGATTCGAGCTTTAGCGATTTCTTCGATAGCCTGTTCGGCAGAGGATTCAGTGGCTCACAAGGTGCTGCGGCAGGCCCGCAGTTTCACACCCAGGGTGAGGATCATCATGCAAAAATCATGATCGATTTGGAAGATGCCTTCCAGGGCGCGACCCGTAGCCTGACGCTGCGGGTGCCTGATTTTGATGCACAAGGGCGCCTGATCACCCGTGAGCGCATACTGAATGTACGGATTCCGAAAGGTGTCAAGCAGGGGCAGAAGATCCGACTGACGGGTCAGGGGTCATCTGGTCTCGGTAGTGGCATGGCTGGAGATCTCTACCTGGAGGTTGAATTTAGACTTCATCCACTCTATTCAGTTGAAGGACGTGATCTTACGCTCAACCTGCCGGTGGCTCCTTGGGAAGCGGCATTGGGCGCAAAGGTCAAAACACCGACCCCTGAAGGTAATATCGATCTGAAAATTCCTCCCGGCTCTGTGACAGGCTGCAAGCTACGTCTGAAAGGGCGGGGCATTCCTGGCCGTACGTCAGGCGATCTCTATGTCAACTTGCAAATCACCTTGCCGCCTGCCGACACAGATCAGGCCAAAGCGCTCTATCGTCGTATGGAGAGTGAACTGGGGTTTAACCCACGTGTAAGACTGGGTATTTAACTGCGCGCTTGAAAAGCAGTCACGGCGTCCCTATCTAGTAACCAACGGTAATTCAAAGAACAGCTTGATACTGGATTTGGAGGTAGACAAATGTTCGCAAGAGTGAGTAATTTTGAAGATAGTTTTTTCGACCAGTTCAGACGCCTGGAGAATGAAATGGGTCAAGTCTTCGCTAGTGGCACCTGGCCACAGATAGCGCGGGCGAAGAGGCTGAGATCAGCCTATCCACCAATCAATGTGAATGTCACAAAAGAGCAGATTGATGTCTATCTGTTTGTGCCCGGTGTCGACCCAAAACGTCTGGGTATAACGATTCACGAAAACCTGTTGACTGTGAAGGGTGAGCGAAATGCCAAACAGGAAGAGGGTGTGGAGTACTATCGCAAGGAACGCTTTGATGGCGAGTTTCATCGTGCGGTCAACCTAGCGGAAGATGCTGACCCTGAAAAGGTAGAAGCCGGCTATGAAGATGGTGTACTGCGTATCACTATCCAGCGGCGTGAGTCTGCCAAGCCGCGGCAGATAAAAGTCAACTAATCAGTAGAAGGTTAGCAATATGAATGAGAAGAGAGATATGACACAACAGCAAAGCAAGACTGTCCAGCCTGCCGATAAGAGGCAACAGATACTGCGTCCGGCAGCGGATATCTTTGAAGATAAAACGGGTATTACCCTGAAAGCGGACATGCCGGGTGTATCCAAGGAGCAACTCGATATCCAGGTTGACCAGGAGACCCTCAGCATTGAAGGCAGTACGGATATTATCGTGCCGACAGGTAGCCAGGCTCAGTATGCCGATGTCAGTGCAACCTGCTACCAGCGAAGCTTTACGCTGAGCAGTGAGCTGGATACAGACAAGATTGATGCCAGCCTTAGGGACGGTGTATTGACACTCCACATTCCCAAGCGGGAACAGTATCAGCCCCGCAAGATTGAGGTTCGAATGACCTGATATTGATAGTCTCACTTGCTACGAGGCTTACTCAAAACGGAACACCGGTACAGTTTGTACCGGTGTTTTTTTGTGTCTCCAGATCGGCTTAGGGTATTTTGAAAAGTCGCAGATGAAGTGGAATTCAAGTAGCGGAAAAGAGTCTACACAGTAGATGAAAAGCTGTAGAAATAGTGGCGAGAACAGATCGTAAAAAGCTTGCATCGCCGGTGCAGCTATCTGAGTGCAGGCTACAATTAAATCAGCGGCTGAAGGAGTACAGGTTGTGCACCGAAGGTTTCTTTTACTGATCGGGTTTTCCGTACTGCTCCTGTGTCTTTGCGGGCAGCTGTCTGCGCAGGTAATGGATCGTGCGGTATACCTGCTTGATATCAAAGGTCCCATTGGTCCCGCTACCGCTGATTATCTCGATCGGTCTCTGACAAAAGCGGAATCGGCAGATGCTGAGCTGGTGATACTCCGCATGGATACACCAGGTGGGCTGGATATCTCCATGCGTGACATGATTAAGCGCATCATCGCATCCCAAGTGCCGGTTGTCGGTTATGTGGCCCCAAGTGGTGCTCGTGCTGCCAGTGCGGGCACGTATCTTCTCTACGCCAGCCATGTCGCAGCCATGGCGCCTGCAACAAATCTCGGTGCAGCGACGCCAGTGGGTATTGGGGGACCACCGCAACAAGCACCTGAAAGTCAGCCAGCAGATAAAGGAGATGGGACAAAATCCGTCCCGGCCGATGTCAAGGAGCGCAAGCTGATCAATGATGCCTCTGCTTATATCCGCAGTCTGGCGAAACTGCGTGGGCGCAATGTGGAGTGGGCCGAGATTGCCGTGCGGGAATCCGCCAGCCTTTCATCTCAGGAGGCTCTTGAGAGAGGTGTGATCGATCTGATCGCGAATGATTTGAAATCTCTGCTTGAAGCTCTCAATGGAAGGCAGGTGACCCTGCCACAAGGGGAGAGGCAATTACAGACAGAAGGTTTGATCATCGAGCAGCTTGCGCCTGACTGGCAAAACAGATTGCTCTCCATCGTGAGCAATCCCAACCTGGCCTACATCCTCATGCTGGTAGGCATCTATGGTCTGATTTACGAATTTGCCAATCCTGGCTCGGTAGTACCGGGTACGGTTGGTGCCATCTCTCTATTGCTGGCCCTCTATGCTTTTCATGTCCTACCGATTAATTATGCGGGGGTTGCACTCATTCTGCTGGGCCTCGCACTGATGATTGCAGAGGCTTTCGTACCCAGTTTCGGGGCACTGGGTATCGGAGGTGTGGTCGCTTTTATTATCGGTTCTCTGATACTCATCGATACCGACCAGGCGGGATACGGCATCTCTCTGCCGCTGATCATTGTTGTCGCTGTCAGCAGTGCATTCATTCTGGTCTTCATAGTAGGTATGGCCTTGAAATCACGCCGGAGACCCGTGGTGAGCGGGCGTGAGGAGCTACTGACCAGTGAGGGTATGGTGGTGGATGACTTCTCCGATGAGGGAGAGGTGAGGGTGCATGGCGAAGTCTGGCTGGCACACTCAAGCCAACCCTTGCGAAGAGATCAGCGGGTGCGTATCACCGGACGAAAGGGCCTGAAATTGGATGTTATACCTATGGATGAGGAGGAGAAGTCGTCATGACCATCTATGTCTATGCGATTGTGCTGTTATTCATTGCCGCCTTCCTGGCATCAGCACTAAGGATTCTGCGTGAATATGAACGCGGTGTGGTATTTCTGCTTGGCCGCTTCTGGAAGGTCAAAGGTCCGGGACTGATCGTTATTATTCCTGTGATCCAGCAGATGGTACGGGTCGATCTTCGAACCATCGTGATGGATGTGCCGTCACAAGATGTGATTTCCCGGGATAACGTCTCCGTGAAAGTCAACGCAGTGGTCTATTTTCGGGTCATCGATCCTGAGCGTGCAATCATACAGGTTGAAGATTTTATGGCGGCTACCAGTCAACTGGCGCAGACCACGCTGCGTTCAGTACTGGGACAGCATGAACTGGATGAGATGCTGTCGGAACGGGAGCGTCTTAACAACGATGTGCGGCAGATTCTCGACCAGCAGACAGATGCCTGGGGCATCAAGGTCTCTAACGTTGAAATCAAGCACGTGGACCTGGACGACAGCATGATACGCGCCATTGCCCGTCAGGCTGAAGCCGAACGTTCAAGACGCGCGAAAGTTATTCATGCGGAAGGTGAACAGCAGGCGGCAAAAAAACTGGTAGAGGCCGCGAAGACGTTGGCACAGGAACCCCAGGCCATCCAGTTGCGCTATTTGGAGACACTGACAGAAGTTGCTGGCGATAAAAGCCATACCTTGGTATTCCCGCTGCCAATGGATCTGCTGACACCATTGCTTAAAAGTAATGAAGGACTAAAAAGTGAGTAGTGATTTGACAATTGAATATCTCAAAATGAGTAGATACTGGACGTTTCACTTCCGCTTGAGCTGATATTCGATGGGATGGAGGTTCACGCTAAAATCTATTCTTGACTAAAATAGAAGGAATTCCAGCCATATCAGCGATCGAGACGATTAGATGCTAAGGAGAGATTTTGCATGACCGCAAGATTGCTCATGGACTCCAATCCTGTACGTATACATCCCTCAGATACCATTGGTATCGCTGCAAGAAAGATCATGCGCCGCCGTTATCGCAGCCTGCCGGTTGTCGATGATGAACGTGTATTTCTAGGTGTCGTCAAGGTTAACCGAATGCTGGGCATTGTTCTGCCTGAGCATGCCACACAGCAGAGCATCGGAGGCGCGGCGGATAAGTTTGCTGCGCTCACGCTGGATAATCTTAGGGATAAACTGGACAGCGTAATGGATGAGCCCATCACTACCTGTATCGAAAAAGAGGTTGTTACCGTAACGCCGGAGACATCATTGATCGAGACACTATTGACCATGTACCACCATGAAAGAAATCTACCTGTTGTGGATAGTGAGACAGGACGTCTCGAAGGTATGATCTCCTACTATGATATTGGAGATTTAATATTACAGGGTGGTTACAGCCAATAATGCGTGGCCTAAATGGTCTCTTGTTTACTGTCTTAGAGAACTAGAGATATTTAGTACACAGGGTTTTTCCGGTTCCAGACCATAAATCGATTCAAGGTGGGCAAGGGATCTCAGCAGGGATTTGTCTAGAATCTCGATTTCATTACCCTTTGTTTTGAGAATTTTTTTCGTAGAAAGATTCTGCAGAATCCTAGAAAAGGTCTCCGGTTTCATCGAGAGACGTGCTGCCAGAACGCCTTTGGCAGCGGGCAGGGTGAAGTGATTTTGACCGACGCCCTCCATTCTTCGTAGCAGCATCGCACACATTCTGGTTGTGGCGCTTTGCAGGGTAAGGTCATCTATCTCCTTGATGAGACCGCGCAATCTCTGGCTCATGGTGCCCATGATTCTGAAACAGACTTCAAAAGATTCACTGAGAATCTGTAAAAAGCGCTTGCTATCAAAAGACATGACCTTTGCCGGACCTAATGCCTCTGCACTTACCGGGTAGATAGGATGCTCCATAAACATGAGCGCTTCAGCAAAAGTGTTACCCGGCTGAATGATATCGATGATCTTCTGATCGCCATTTGATGAAACGCGAAACAGTTTTATCTGTCCGCCAATCACCAGAAAAAAACGGTTTGCCTCATCACCCGTCTCGAATAATGATTCACCATCTTTCAGCGTGCCGACGTGACTGCTCTCCATGACCTGTCTGACCTGATTGTCATCCAGTGTGGAGAAAAGATGGGCCATGCGTATGTCTACGTTCATCTCTATTAACCAACGGGTAATATTTTTCTTAGATACTATAGGCATTATCCGCTATGCCGGTGTTAAAAAATAGTCATACCAAACTACCCAATAAGGGTTAGTTGCGCATAGCGTGTGATCGAATATTTTCTACTAAACACCCGCTCAGAGTCTGAACTATATTGATATTTCACTATTTGATGAATATCAAAAAAAACTGTCAATAAACGCATATTACTGGTCTGATTTAATTGGATATATTTTGACAATATCAAGATCTGCCTGATCAGGTTCAAACGATCGCTTTGACCTCCTTACTTTCACCAATTCGCCCTCCACTCGGACCGCTGCATTGAGTGATAGATCAATCAGTAGAACAAATTGAATTCATTGGTATTTTACGGCTTTTTAATCCTTCAAGGCGAGCCATTGATGATGAATGGCTATCTGATTCTGCCATATATAGAGAGAAGAGCTCATTTGACTCATGTCAAGGTAGCGAGAGTTGACTGATTTCTAATAGCCGGGACCAAATCACGAAATCTTGGGAGGAGAGTGATGGCACAGGCGTTCACGAAAGAGATGTCGAGAAACATCTTTTATGGGGGGACAGCGTTTTTCTTTTTACTGTTTTTAGCCCTGACTTTTGATACCCACCTGGCGTTACCGGAGCGTGACAATCGAGCGGCACTGGACCCGGCCACGGAGCGTGGCCAGCTGATTGCCCAGGGCAAGCAGCTGTGGGAAGAGAACGACTGCATCGGCTGTCACACCCTGCTGGGCGAAGGGGCCTATTTTGCGCCGGAGCTGGGTAATGTCTACACGCGTTACGGCAGCAGCAAAGAGGCGATCATGGGATTTATCAAGGGGCGTCCGAAGGACGGCATCCCGGGCCGCCGCAGCATGCCCCAGTTCAACCTCAGTGATGAAGAGCTGGCCGCCATCGCAGAGTTTCTGCAATACGTCTCAGAGATCGACACGGCCAACTGGCCGCCGAACATCCAAGGCTAAGCGTGGAAACTGAAAGAGAGACAAGGTGAGGAGACGAAAATGACGTTCAAATACCAATCCCAGGCAGTGGCGATGCCGTACTTTATCGCCGCCATTGGCCTGTTCGTGGCACAAATCCTGTTTGGCCTGATCATCGGCCTGCAGTATGTCTGGGGCGACTTCCTGTTCCCGGAGATCCCCTTCAACGTAGCGCGCATGGTGCACACCAACGCCCTGATTGTCTGGCTGTTGATGGGATTTATGGGTGCCGCCTACTACCTGGTACCGGAAGAATCGGAGACCGAGCTACACATGCCGTGGCTGGCGACCCTGATGTTCTGGATCTTTTTGGTGGCCGCCGCGCTGACCGTCGCGGGCTACCTGCTGGTGCCCTATGCGACCCTGGCGGAGATCACCGGCAACGACCTGCTACCGACCATGGGCCGGGAATTCCTCGAACAACCGACCATCACCAAACTGGGGATAGTCGTGGTTGCCCTGGCATTCCTCTTCAACATCGGCATGACCATCCTCAAAGGGCGCAAGACCGTGGTCAGCCTGGTGCTGCTGATGGGACTGGTCGGCCTGGCGGTCTTCTTCCTGTTCTCCTTCTTCAACCCGACCAACCTGGTACATGACAAATTCTGGTGGTGGTGGACCGTTCACCTGTGGGTAGAGGGCGTATGGGAACTGATCCTCGGCGCCATTCTTGCCTTCGTGCTGATCAAAGTGACCGGCGTCGACCGGGAGATCATCGAAAAATGGCTCTACCTGATCATCGCCATGACCCTGATCACCGGCATCATCGGCACCGGACATCACTACTACTGGATCGGCACCCCCGAATACTGGCAGTGGTGGGGCTCCGTCTTCTCCGCCCTGGAGCCGATACCGTTCTTCATGATGACCGTATTTGCCTTCAACATGGTCAACAAACGGCGTCGTAACCACCCCAACAAAGCGGCCACCCTGTGGGCGCTGGGTACCGCGGTCATGGCCTTCCTGGGTGCGGGCGTATGGGGCTTTCTGCACACCCTGGCGCCGGTCAACTACTACACCCATGGCAGCCAGATCACCGCCGCCCATGGCCACATGGCCTTCTACGGGGCCTACGTCATGATCAACCTGGCGATCATCAGCTACGCGGTACCGATCCTGCGCGGTCGTGAGGCCAACAGCGAAAAGGCACAGGTGGTAGAGATGTGGGCATTCTGGTTGATGACCGTCTCCATCGTCTTCATCACCCTGTTCCTGACGGGCGCCGGCATCCTGCAGGTCTACCTGCAACGCTTCAGCGACAACCCGCTGTCGTTCATGGTGGTGCAGGACAAGATCGAGCTGTTCTACTGGCTGCGTTTTGTGGCGGGTGTCGGCTTCCTGATCGGCCTGGTGGTCTACATCTGGAGCTTCTTCATCCCGGGCGAGAAGACCGCGGCTGAGATGCCTGCGATGGAAGCCCAGGGCAGTGAGCGCGGTGCGGTAGAGGCCGCCGCCGGCTAAGCCCACCAGCGAAATAGCAACCCCCTAACCGGACGGTGAGATGACCTCAAACCGTCCGGTTTTTTTTCGTCTGGGTTTTTGGTGTAGGACTTTCCAGCAAAAAAAGATGCGTGGTGCTTGATAACGCAGAGATCGCGATGAAGCGCAGAGGTCGCAAAGCATCTCTACCCCTCAGTCTGAAACCTTTGTGATCTTTGCGCGCTTTGCGCGCTTTGCGTGATAAGAGATGTTTCATAAGGGTGATGTTGGACCTCCGTGGTCGGTTCAACCTACGGTTCTGGTGCTTCAAAACATCTGTTTCGAAATGAAACGTTCTCCAAACACAATAACCGCTATAAAAACCAGACATTGTCCATTTTTGATCTTAGTCAAGGATGGTAAGCGGGGGGAAACTAAAGTGACATTCAGATCAAGGTATTGATGATCAGGCGAGCTTCACATGATGTACAAGTGATTTTCGATCCGGGGTTGGATTCAGTGGCGCTCATGGAGTGTGCCGACGTGACTCAACCCAACATTTCTGCAGGTCGAGTCTATGAAAACAGAAGGGGTTGTCTATCTGGTGGGTTCGGGGCCTGGTGATCCCGACCTATTGACCGTCAAGGCGCTGAGACTGATGCAGTCTGCCGATGTGGTGGTCTATGATCGTCTTGTCTCTCCTGAAATCATGGAGATGATCCCCCCAGGTGTTTCTCGTATCGCTGTGGGAAAAGCCCCCGGTATGCATTGTGTACCACAAGATGAGATCAATTCACTTTTAGCCAAGCTGGCGAAGAAGTCACGCACAATTGTACGTTTAAAGGGTGGAGATCCCTTCGTTTTTGGGCGCGGTAGTGAAGAGGCGCTGCATCTACGCCAGCATGGGATTCGCTTCGAAGTCGTTCCCGGTATCACTGCAGCATCGGCAGTCAGCTGTTATGCAGGTATTCCCTTGACCCACCGCTCGTTGAGTCGAGGCGTGCGACTGGTGACGGGACACTTCCAAGCAGGTGAGTCGCTGGATCTCGACTGGGATAAGCTGGCGGATGCCACAGCGACCCTGGTGGTTTATATGGGACTGTCGAATCTCGATGACATTCTCCAACAGTTGATGAGTGCGGGGCGTGATCCGGAAACACCGGCGGCAGTGATTCAGGAAGGCACCACACCTCGCCAACGCATGGTACAGGCAACACTCTCCACCCTCAGCAACGAGGTGGCGCAGGCGGGACTCAGTTCACCGGTACTCATTATCGTAGGGGAGACAGTGGCATTGGCTGATCAACTTGCCTGGTACCAGACCCAGGAGATGAGTGATGAAACTCCCTGCATTGATCATTACTAGTCTCTTCTTATTGTCACAGACCGCATTGGCCTCAGGAATCCCAGAGCCAAGGCGTATGGAACTGCTCAATTTACTCAAGCACGATTGCGGCTCATGTCACGGCCTCTCCCTGAAAGGGGGATTGGGCCCTGCACTCACACCCGAGAGGCTGAGAGGTAAACCCATCGACTTTCTCACTGCCACTATTCTTTATGGGCGCACAGGTACTCCTATGCCGCCCTGGCGTCCATTTCTAACAGACCGTGAAGCCTTCTGGCTGGCGGAAAGAATCAAGGAAGGTGTTCGGTGAGGGTGTGGCTTATTACTTTTCTCTACCTCATGGGTTTCTCACCGTCGTTATTTGCTGATGAGTGGCGTGGTACGGGAGATCTTGGTGTTGTTGTGGAGCGGGCAGACGGCAGTCTTCAAATTATAGAGACGACGGGTAACAGTCTGTTAGGCCGCATCGAAGGGCTGGGCGATTTGTCGCATGCCTCAGCGGTCTTTTCCCGAGATGAGCGCTTCGCTTACCTGTTCGGACGTGACGGCGGCCTGACCAAAGTCGATATCCTGCAACGCAAAGTGGTTGCCCGCATCATCCAGTCCGGCAACAGCATCGGGGGTGCGATTTCCCAGGACGGCAAATTGGTGGCTGTTTCGAATTACGAACCCGGTGGGGTGCGTGTCTTCGATGCCGAGACGCTCGAACCCGTGGCTGATATCCCGGCAACCTATGGTGACGGCAAGCAGTCGAAAGTGGTTGGTCTGGTGGATGCGCCCGGTAACCGTTTTATCTTCAGTCTTTGGGATGCGGGTGAGATCTGGGTGGTTGAGATGAACGACCCGGCAAAGCCCCTGATCCGTAAATTTAAGAATATTGGTGTTCAACCCTACGATGCCCTGATTACACCGGATGGACGCTACTACATCGCCGGTCTCTATGGAGAGGATGGCCTGGCTCTGTTGGACCTATGGAATCTCGATCAGGGACCGCGCCGTATCCTGGGTGATTACGGTAAGGGGGAACAGAAACTGCCAGTCTACAAAATGCCTCATCTGGAAGGGTGGGCGATCGCTGGTAAACGACTCTTCATCCCTGCAGTGGGTCAGCATCAGGTGTTGGTCGTGGATACTGATAACTGGCAGGAAATCGGTCGTCTGGATGTTCATGGACAGCCGGTGTTCGTCATGGCTCGCCCCGATGGCAGACAGGTATGGGTTAACTTCGCCTTTCCCAACAATGACACCCTGCAGATCATAGATACCCAGAGCCTCAAGTTGGTCAAGACGCTGCAGCCCGGCAAGGGTGTGTTGCATATGGAGTTCGAGCCCAGAGGGGAAGAGGTCTGGGTCTCCGTGCGCGATATCGATCGCCTGCAGGTCTACGATACAGACACTTTTGTCCGGCGTGCGGAATGGCCGGTGTTGAAACCCTCCGGGATTTTTCTCACCTCCCGGGCGCACCGTATCGGACTCTGAAATGGTTGCACAGAAAGAATCGATCCTCGATCGCCCTTTGAACGCCTTGGAGCGTCGGTTGCTCAATGACTTTCAGGACGGTTTTCCACTGACCCCTCGTCCGTTCCAGACCATCGCGGAGCGCGTGGGAAGCACGGAGAATGACGTAATGAGAACCCTGCAACAACTACAGTCACAACGGCTGATCAGCCGGGTAGGACCGGTGTTCCGTCCCAACCGGGTGGGTGCGAGTACGCTTGCCGCCATGGAAGTCCCCATTGAGCGATTGGAGGCAGTCGCCGACATCGTCAGTAGTTATGGTGAAGTCAACCACAATTATGAACGGGAGCATCGCTTGAATCTCTGGTTTGTGGTCACAGCCGCAGATAGAGAATCGCTTAACCATGTATTGCGGGAGATCGAGACAGCATCCGGCTTGGAGGTGATCGACCTACCCATGATCGAGGATTTTTTCATCAATTTGGGGTTTCCACTGCAATGGACTTGAGGGAACTGTCTCAGATGTTGGAACCCGATCCGCTGGACCTCGAGTTGGTGCGTGTCATACAGGGTGGCTTGCCTCTGGTCACCCATCCCTATGCCAGTATTGCTGGAGAGCTGGGTATCACCGAAGCTGAAGTGATACGGCGACTCGAAAGATTAGTGGAAACGGGTGACATTAGACGGCTTGGGGTAGTGGTACGCCATAGAGAACTCGGTTACCGCGCCAATGCCATGGTGGTCTGGGATGTGCCGGACGAGCGCGTCTCCGAGATTGGACAGCTACTAGGCCGACAATCCTGTGTCACCCTCTGCTATCGTCGCCCACGACGTCCAGGCCGTTGGCCTTATAACCTTTTCTGCATGATCCATGGCCGTGATCGAGAGGGTGTCTTGCGTAACCTGGATCAACTGGTCGACAGCTGCAATCTTGGATGGATTGAGCGCGATGTACTATTCAGCCTGCGCCAGTTCAAACAGCGGGGTGCAAAATATATCAGCGAGCGGGATGGATCGACCCAGCAAGATCGATCAATCACCCTGGGGGCTTCCTAGTCTATGCAGACCTTGAACGCATTCGAACGTCACCTGATTAATCGATTCCAGGGAGGTGTTGAGCTTTCCCAGCGTCCATTCCACCAGATGGCAAGGGTACTGGATGCTGATGAAGACGAGGTGTTAGAGACAATTGAACGCCTACTGAATGAAGGTTGGCTGTCCCGATTTGGTCCACTGTACAACGCTGAGCGCCTCGGAGGCAGTCTGGTACTTGCCGCCATGTCGGTACCCGAAACCCGCTTTGATACAGTGGTGGAGCAGGTCAATGCACTGCCCGAAGTTGCGCATAACTATCGGCGGGACCATTGGTTAAATATGTGGTTCGTTCTTGCGACGGATTCAGCAGATTCAATGGATCTCGTCATCCGGCAAATTGAGACAGAGACAGACCTTCAGGTGTTCGCCTTTCCCAAAGAGCAGGAGTTCTATCTGGGACTGTGGTTCGATATGGGTGACGACGGTAGCTTCAATACCCGCTCAATCCCGGCGGTGGAATCGGCTTCACCGCAGCCCTTGGATGATCTGGACCGCCGTATTATCGCCGAGACACAGAAAGGTCTGCCATTGACGCACGATCCCTGTGAAACAGTCGCAGAGCAGGTTGGGTGTTGGCCGAGTGAGGTAGTCAGGCGAATGGAGAATATGCTGGAGAACGGCATCATCCGCCGCATGGGCCTGGTGCCCAACCACTACCGTCTGGGTTTCAAGGGTAATGGTATGACCGTGTGGAACATTCCGGATGATCAATTGGAGGAGGCCGGTCACCAGCTCGGCGCCATGGATTTTGTCAGTCATTGCTATGCCAGACCCCGCCACCTGCCGGACTGGCCCTACAATCTCTTTGCTATGGTGCATGGCCGTGATAGGACCGATGTGATGGAGAAAGTCGCTGAATTGAGCCATCAGCTGAGACGTTATAATCAGGGTCATGAAGTTCTTTTCAGCTCTGCGGTTCTGAAAAAGACCGGTATGCGACTCGCCATATAGGAACTGTCCATGTTTCGAATCAGCCGATATCTGAATGCCTTAAATATACCGAGTGAATCTACTCGTCGACCGGTCAAACCTACGGGTCCGGTAGTCATCTGGAATCTGGTAAGACGCTGCAATCTGACCTGTCGCCACTGCTACGCCACTTCGGCAGATAAGGATTTCCCCGGTGAATTAAATACGCAGCAAGTCTATGGTGTGATGGATGATCTGAAATCCTTCGGTGTGCCGGTTTTAATCCTCTCTGGTGGCGAACCGCTGATGCGTCCGGATATTTTCGAGATCTCCCGTCGTGCCAAAGCGGAGGGATTCTATGTGGGCCTCTCCAGTAACGGCACTTTGATCACTGAAGAGACGATTGGTGATATCGCGGCGGTGGGTTACGACTATGTCGGGATCAGTATCGATGGCATGCGCGAGACTCACGACAACTTTCGTCGCAAGCAAGGCGCCTTTGATGAATCATTACGTGGCATCCGTCTCTGTCGCGAGGCGGGCCTTAAAGTAGGGTTGCGATTCACCCTGACACAGGAGAATGCATCCGAGTTACCCGATCTCCTGCAATTGATGGATGAAGAGGGCGTTGACAAGTTTTACCTCTCACACCTCAATTATGCCGGTCGCGGCTATAAGAACCGCAAGGATGACGTACACCATCGTCTCACACGGGAAGCGATGGATCTGCTCTTTTCCACCTGTTGGGAGGATGTACAGCAGGGGAGACAACGTGAATTCGTTACCGGTAACAATGATGCCGACGGCGCCTACATGCTGCTGTGGGCAGAGAAACATTTGCCACAGCACTACCAGCGTCTGAGTCAGATGCTGAATCGTTGGGGTGGCAACGCCAGTGGTGTGAATATCGCCAATATTGACAACGAGGGTGGTGTGCATCCCGATACCATGTGGTGGGACTACACCCTGGGCAGCGTCAAGGAGCGACTCTTTTCTGAGATATGGCAGGATACTTCCGATGACCTGATGGCGGGTCTTAAACAGAAGCAACGGCCTTTGGAAGGGCGCTGCGCAAGTTGTACGCATCTCTCAATTTGCGGTGGTAACAGCCGCACTCGTGCCTGGCGTCTCACTGGTAATCCCTGGGCGGAAGATCCCGGCTGCTATCTGACAGATGAGGAGATATCGTCATCATCGGATAAGATGGCAGCGACTGGGTGAGTGTGAATAGAATCCTACGTTTATTCATTGAAACAGGCTTGCCCGCGAGGGCGAGCAATGTGGACTAAATAAAGGATTAACGCACATGCGATTCAGATTCTGTTGTCTATCCACCGTTATATTGTTGTTGCTAATCCTTGCCATGGCCTACAAATTTATCTGGCAGGGTGAAGTGACACCGGCCAGCGATGGGCGTATCGCCATTTTAATGCCGGCGGGTGAGCGAGATCTGGTACTTCAGGAAATGCGCGGTTTCCTGCAGGCCGTGCAGTCGATTCTGGCAGCAACCAATCTTGAAGAGATGCAACAGGTGGCCGATTCGGCCCGGCAGGTCGGGATGGCGGCAGGAGAAGGTATGCCGGGCAGCCTGGTTGGTCGATTACCCGTGGGTTTTAAAAAGCTGGGGTTTGATACCCATGGACGCTTCGATACCCTGGCTTTGGATGCAGAGCAATTGGGTGATCCACAACATAGTCTGCAGCAACTGGCCGAGTTGATGAACAATTGTGTCTCCTGTCATGCAATGTACAGGATAGACCTTCTAGAAGAGTGATAGGACAGAAAATATTGGCGTTTTATCGATTAAAAAGCAGTCATCAAAACTTATCCGGATACACTAGCGACTGGCTGGATAAATTTGCCCGCAGACTTTGTGTTAGTGGTTCGCTACTGCTGATATTGCAATCGCTATCCTTCAGCAGTGTTGTTCTGGCCGATGCCTCAGGGGTTGATGCGGTCTACCAGAAACATTGTTCTGAGTGTCATGGGCAGGACAGGCTGGGGGGGCAGGGACCTGCGCTGCTGCCAGAGAATCTGCATCGTCTGAGACCTAAGCGTGCTGTAAAAGCCATTGCTGAGGGCAGACCCGCCACCCAGATGCCGCCCTTTGATAAGCTGCTGACAGGTGAACAGATCCAGTCGCTGGTGGACCTGATCTATACACCGCTGGATACGATTCCAGAATGGGGACTTGAGCAGATACTGGCCAGCCGTATCGAGCATCACAAACCTGGCAGTTTGCCCGATAAAGCAAAATTTAAAGCTGACATAGATAATCTTTTTGTGGTGGTGGAACTAGGCGACCATCACGCAACTCTGCTGAATGGTGACAGCTTCGAACCCATCCACCGCTTCCCCACCCGCTTCGCACTGCATGGCGGACCCAAGTATGCCCAGGGCGGGCGTTATGTCTATTTTGCATCCAGAGACGGCTGGATCAGTAAATTCGACGTCTACAATCTGACCTACGTAGCTGAAGTGAGGGCGGGTATCAATACCCGCAATCTGGCGGTTTCCCACGATGGCCGGTTTGTGATGGTGGCTAATTATCTGCCGCACAGCCTGGTAGTACTGGATGCAGAGGATTTAAAGCCGCTGAAGGTGATTCCTGTTGAAGACGATGAAGGTAAGTCTTCAAGGGTCAGTGCCGTTTATACTGCTGATCCCCGTTCCAGCTTCATTGCAGCATTGAAAGATATTCCAGAGGTGTGGGAGATCAGTTATCAGATTCCGCCTCCCAAGGGCTTCGGGAGCTGGATACACGACTATCGGGAGGATTCGGGAGAGAAGGGTGTCACTACACCGTTTCCCGTACGCCGGATTCAGGTTAAGGACTACCTCGATGATTTCTTTATCACTCAGGACTATACACAGATTGCAGGCACTGCACGTGATGGTAGCGGGCAAGTGGTCGATCTCGATTTGGGCCGAGCGGTCGGTGTGCTTGAACTTCCCGGTATGCCGCATCTCAGTTCTGCCATTACCTGGAGAATCGGTGATCGTCAGGTGATGGCGACACCCAACATCAAGGCAAACAAAGTTACCGTGATTGACCTCAAAAGCTGGGAGGTCATCAAGGATATACCGACACTGGGTCCCGGATTTTTCATGCGCAGCCACGAACAGAGTCCCTATGCCTGGGTAGATGTCTTTTTCGGCAAGGAAAAAGATGCCATGCATGTCATCGACAAACAGACACTGGAGGTTGTGAAAACACTGCGTCCGGCTGCGGATAAAACCTCGGCTCATGTGGAATTTACCAAAGACGGGCGCTACGCACTTGTCAGTATATGGGATCAGGATGGAGCACTGGTGATCTACGATGCCAAGACGCTGGAGGAGGTCAACCGGTTACCGATGAAGAAGCCTTCTGGTAAGTACAATGTGCATAACAAACTGACACGTTCCTCCGGGACCAGCCACTAATCAGGGATACGGGCATGCTTTCGAAGACGATCTTATACCTACTCAATGCTACGTTGCTCTTACTATCGTCCTATGCCTGGAGTGAGGAGGTGCTGCTTAATGGCGATGCAATCGACGTAGAGGATGGAGATACTCTGCTTGTGACGATAGAGGGTGGGGTCAAGCGGATACAACTGATCGATATCGATGCACCCGAGGATAAAGAGAATCCAAAATTCAAGGTTGATCTGCAAAGAACCGGTCTCGACTACGACACACTGCTCTCCATTGGAGTAATAGCAACCAATCATCTGCGCAAGCTTATTAAAGCTGAGGATGGCTTTAGGCTGCACTATCAACCAGATAACCTGGACCGATATGGCCGTATCCCCGGCGAGTTGAAGAGACAAGACGGAACCTCCCTAAACCGGCAGATGGTGATGAATGGTTATGCCATCGCCAAACCTTCCGAATCATCCTCCACGGCTCATAGCTATCATGACCTACAACAGCAGGCCCGGCGTGATAGAAAGGGGCTTTGGGGTTTATTGCCAAAAGCGACCCAGCTTTGGTCCGGTACGACTTTGAATCGGTAATCCCTTTGTTTATGTAGTGAAATCAAGCCCTGTCTGATTACGTTCTACCCCCCTCATATGTGATATTTCATGTCTGTTTAGCACAGTCTGTGAGTTTGTAGTATCCACATGGCTGACAGATCCATTACACTGCGTCCTGCTCAATTTAATGACTCTGATCTAGATCAAATGTACAACTGCTTAATCGGTATACAACGGCATTCAATGAAGAAAAAACGCTCTCATGCTCTGGCCTTTTTTACCCTGCTTTGTGGCGGGACATCGACCGTGGCAGGTGCTAATGACATTCAACTCCATAGTCGCATTCAGTTTGGCGCGATCACAAACGATAATGAATCGGAAAACGTTTTTCCTTCCGGTTTCCTCAACTTTGACGAGGGTATCAACCTTAATCGTGCTGAGCTGATTTTTGAAAAGGTGCCGGTATCCAACATCAAGCCCCGCATCGGCCCATTCCCAGGACCAAAGCCGAAGCAGGCAGACTGGGGATTCGAAATCGACCTGCGTTATGGTGAGGATGCAGCCATTACCTATGGATTGGATGATGAGCTCGATGTCAATGAGGAGAATGAACGACTCTATCTTCTGCCCCAATGGTTTTTAAACGGGTATCTGCCCATAGGCAGGGGATTTTCCTGGATTGCCGGTAGCTGGTTTACACCTGTCGGCTATGAGATCGGGGCGCCGGTCGATCCACCTACGGCTTTCTATACCCACGCCTATGCATTCACCTACCAGCCGGTAAAACATGTCGGCATGATGGGCGCGCTGAAGCTGCCGTTGAGTCAGGCGATGGGAAGTTGGTCGGCCGGGCTCGGTATCGTACAGGGATGGAATAATCTTCAGGATAATAATGACGATAAAACCCTCATCTTCGACCTTCGCTGGAGAAGCCCGGATTTCAGAACCTGGCTCGATATTGAAAATATCGTCGGTCATGAACAGTCAGAGGCGGGTGTTACCGATCAGACACGCCCTTTCAATGCGGTCAGTACAAGCGGAGAGAAGTTGTTACGGCGAATGCACTCAGTGACGCTCACCCACCGTTTCAACCGCTCACATCGCATGGCGGTGAATGCCGTCTATGGATTTCAGGAGGGTGGAGACTTGGTGGCTGACTCGAATAATCCACCCGGTTTTCTCATCACGGAAGACAGCCGATGGTATGGCGCCAACCTGAACTACTATTTTCAGTGGCATGAAAACAGGCAGCTCGGTGTAAGGGCTGAGTGGTTCAGGGATCAGCAGGGTGCGCATGCCTTGCTGCCTGAAGGTATCTATCGGGCACTGACGATGAATCTCTCCTGGTGGGTGCAGGAAGGTCTTAGAATCCGCCCGGAGTTGCGCTACGATCACTACAGCGGCCCAGGTAAACCCTTTGGGGGGCGGGTGCCGACGGTTTTCTTCGGAGAGGAGAAAGAGCAGTGGGTGGCGTCGCTGGATGCCACCTGGTTCTATAGCCTATGAAGAGTAAATATACCTTTCTCGGCGCTATGCGCCCCTTTTCGCTGGTGGTGGCCATCGCCACCTGCGGGCTCGGGGTCAGCCTCGCCATCATAGATCAGGCTGCGGACAGTTGGCTTGGCTGGCTCGTGCTTCTTGCGGGTCTGCTATTGCAGATCGCCGTAAACCTGATCAATGATGCACCCGATCTGGCGCATCCTGAACTGGATACGCAGAGTCGACAATCGATACGGCGTAATCTGAAAATCGGCTGGGGTGTCATGCTGGTGGCTGTCCTGCTGGGGCTTTATATGGTCTCCATCAGGGGGTGGCCCTTACTCGTGCTGGGACTGGTCGGTGTCGCGGGCGCCTGGGGTTATACCGGTGGTAAGGTCAACTATAAACAGCGCGGCCTGGGTATCGTGCTGGTGTTTCTTCTCATGGGCGTATTGCTGATCGGTGGCTCCTACTATGTGCTGACCGGTCTCTATACTTGGCAGGTCTTCTGGCTGTCGCTGCCATTCAGTTTGCTCTCGTCGTTGCTGTTGCTCAGTAATGAGTTGCGGGATTACGAATCGGATCGTGATGCGGGTATCCGCACGCTGATCGTCAGGATCGGATACCACTCGGGCGTCAGGCTCTACTACTTGCTGATCAGTCTGGTCTATCTGATCAGTGCAATGCTCTATTGGGCACAAATGCTGCCCGGCATCCTGATGCTGCTGGTGACCTCCGTGGCCTTGATCGGTCCGTTCAATCAGCTCGATTCCCCAAATAGACAGCGGCACAGGCTGACGCCACTGACCGGGCGTTTCTATCTCCTGTTTGGCGCTACCTATCTTGCGACGCTTTGGATGGATCTGCCATGAATCAGGATTTTGTTTTAAGTCTGGCCCTGCCGGTTACCCTGTTCTGTATCATGTTCAGTATGGGCACCAGTCTGGTGACCCGCGATTTCCGGCTCATTGTCGAATCTCCGTCGTCCGTGCTGATCGGCATCGTCAGCCAGATGGTGATTCTTCCCATCGTCGCCCTGATACTGCTGATGGTGTTGCAACTCCCCCCTGAGCTCTTTGTCGGCTTCATGATTCTCGCTTTCAGCCCCGGCGGCACCACATCCAATATGTTCTCCTATCTGGGGCGAGGGAATGTGGCTCTCTCCATCACCCTGACAGCCATTGTCAGCCTGGTAACGCCACTGACCATTCCGCTGCTGGGGGGACCGCTCATCGAATGGCAGCTGGGCAGTCACAGCGAGATTGTCCTCCCGTTTGCATCGACCTTCGCCAAACTGGTGGTGGTGACTTTGATACCCGTCGCACTCGGTATGATCCTGCGCCACTACCGAACCGGGTTCTGTTTGAAATATGAAAAGCTGCTGACCCGAATCCCACTTGTCATGTTGCTGATTGTGATCATCGGCATCATCCGGCAGAACTGGGAATCGATGCCGCTGTTCCTTTCCCAGACCGGTATGCCTGCCCTGATATTGGCCTCGGTGGCACTGGCTGCAGGCTATGGCTTTGCCCGTATGGGTCGGTTAAATGAGACCGACTCACGAACCGTCGCCATCGAGACTGGGATTCAGAACGGCGGTACGGCGATATTGGTCACAGGCACCATCCTGAACAACCCGACCATGACCATTGCACCGGTGATGTACGGCATTCTGATGCTGATACCCACATTCGCCTACATTGCCTGGCTGAATAGAAGGCAAGCGGCAATGGCCTGAAGCTGACAGATGGTTAGTTATATTATTGCTTGAGCTTGATTGGGATATTGAACATTCATTAGGAGACGATCGCTGTCATCCAGAGTAGTACCATGAATGCCCCTTTTAAAAACCTGTTGATCGGTATTGGTCTGCTGATAACCGCATCAGCTGAAGCGCTACCCCCCCTACAGCTATTCGTTGATTTGACACCCCTGGGTAAAACGCTCCGAGTGATACCCGGTACCTATTCCGGCCCGGTCGTCATCAATAAGCCGATAATCATCGAGGGTGGTGGCGAAGTGACGGTCGACAATGAAGGTGTGGGTACGGTGATGACGATCAAGTCGGACCATGTAGCGGTTCGCGGTCTGCACCTGACCGGTTCCGGCACATCCTATGATGCCATGGATGGCGGGGTCATGATCGAGGCGGATGATGTCCTTTTCGAAGACAACCGTCTGGATGACGTCTTGTTTGGCATAAACATCAAACAAGGAAATGGCAACATCATCCGCAACAATACCGTCACCTCGAAAGCATTTGAGCCGAGCCTGCGAGGGGAAGGGTTGAGAATCTGGTACGGAAATGAAAATCTCATCGAGGGCAATACCTTCCATCATGTCCGTGATCTGCTCCTGACCAATGCATCAGCCAATAGAATCATCGGCAATGCGTTGCACGATAACCGGATCAGTCTGGAGTTTATCTTTTCCCCGAACAATATCGTGAAAAACAATCACATTGGTGAGAACGATACGGGTATCGTGGCTATCTACTCCGATGGATTGTCGATCGAGGGTAATCATATCGAACATATCAGAAATATGGGCAGCTCAGCGCTGGCGATCAAGGAGAGTTCACAGGTGAGGATTAAGGGTAACGAAATTCTTCACAATGCCGTGGGCTTAACCGCAAATTCGCCGGTGTTTCCTGAGAACATTCTCTATCTGGAGAATAACCACTTTTCCTACAACAGTGTGGCCATGTATTTCTATGGCGAAAAGGGTGGTCATATCATTCATGGCAATCGTTTTATCAACAATCTCTCCACGATTGCCGTCAGTCATGTGAAGAGTGCTAAAAGCAACGACTGGGACGGAAATCTATGGGATAACTATCTGGGGTTTGATCAGGACCATGATGGTTATGGGGACACGCCCCATACGATCAAGCTCTATGCAGACCGGATCTGGATGGACAGACCGGTCACACAGTTTTTTCGCGGTACGCCGATCATGGGCATGATCGATTTCATGGAACGACTGGCTCCTTTTTCGGAGCCGGGATCGATATTGACCGATCCCAGGCCGCTTGTTGATTGATTATTTTCCCTTATCCAGCTCTTTTCCCGTCAGGGAGGCGAGGAAGGCAGCGATATCGTCGATCTCATCCGCTTTGAGTTCGATATCCAGTTGGATACGTCCCATGGTACGGATGACATCCTCCAGGGTTTTACCGGAACCATCATGATACCAGGGGCCGGTGATCGCCACGTTGCGCAGTGAGGCCACTTTGAACATCATCTCATCTGCTTCGTCACCGGTTACACGGTGTCGGCCTTTGTCTTCGGTGTTGTGGAAATCTTTGTAGACACCCAGTTTTTCGATCAGCGTGCCGCCGAGCATGGGACCATCGTGGCATCGTATGCAGTTGTGTCGGATAAATTTGGTAAGTCCCGATTGCTCCTGAGTCGTCAGTGCTGCTTTATCTCCCCGCATGAAGTCGTCGAAGCGGGATTCACTGCGCAGCGTGCGTTCGAAAGCGGCGATGGCCTCAGCCAGATTGGCATAGGAGAGGGGAGAGGCATCGTCTGGAAATGCCTTTGTGAAGGCTTCAACATAGGCCGTGATGGCACTGAGTTTCTTCACCACACTCTCTTTATCCGGCATACCCATTTCGATCGGATTCAGTATCGGCTGGCCCGCCTGATCGGCAAGGTCAGCGGCACGGCCGTCCCAGAACTGTGAACTTTGCCATCCGGCATTCAGCACGGTGGGTGTGTTGCGATCTCCGAACTCCCCACGGGCTCCCGGTGAGGTGGGCAGATTGTCCATACCACCCCTGCCATCCCCAACTGGGTGACAACTCGCACAGGACTGGGTGTCATTGATGGAGAGGCGTGTGTCGAAATAGAGCTGTTTTCCCAACTCGATGCGTGCCGGCGTGTTGTTTTCACTGCCGGGCATGGTCTGGGGTAAGGGTTCAAAGTAGCGGTTGGCCTTCCTGATCAGGCGGTCGGTTTTATCCGCCTGCGCACCGGCGCTGAACAGGAACAGAAACAATACAACAGCGAGACTGACCTTTTGACTCATTTTTGATTCCTAACTTCAATCAAACAGAAACGACCGGGTATCACTTAAAGTACGATGTGCCCCATGGCATCTGGCGCAGATGATCACGGCGGCCTCGCCCAGCTTCCTGCCTGTCGATTTTAGCTGTTGCCGGGTCAGTGCCTCATCCAGCTCATCAAGCGTTTGGTTGCTGGCGTCGCCGAGTATCCGCTGACGAGGCAGCTCATCTTTGTGACAGGACTCGCAGCTCTCCGCCAATCGATGCAGTTGTCCCCTGAGATCTTGGGAAGCCTTCGCCGCACGTGCCCAACGATTGTCTTCACTGGCGATCTTGATGCGGTTGACAGTTTTGGACAGGGTGTCCATATGCGTGTCGTAATTCTTCAATACACCCTGTTCGTCAGCAATCTCGATGCCGCTAAAATCCGGTGAGCGGTACCGGAGTGCAGCAAGCGCTCGATATTCCCGATGACAGTTTCGGCAGTTGCGCTGAAGTCGTGAAACTGCACGGGTTACAGTTTTGAAGTCACCAGACCGGGCTGCAGTTTCCAATTGAGTGGCCTCATCGAGCTCAATTTCATCTCGCCACTCGGGTACCATTTCTGGCAGCTTGCGAAAATGTTTGACGAACTTGTCGCTCCACTTCCGGGTCAAGGCCAGATCCTGCTCCGCGGCATACTCGTCTATAGCCTGCAACTCCCGACGCAGGGCGAACATGGTGTGAAGCCAGACCTGTCTTTTGTTGACAGGTTTGTACCACTGGGAAAGGGAGTCGGGCAGCAGTGTGATGCTGCGTTCCTCTTCCGCAATGGATTGATTGCTCTGACTCGTCAGCAGGAGGGTGAAGATGCCAACGAGCCAGAACTGATTTCGATAGGTCATTTTTTCTTTGTTTTTCCTGCTGGACGGAGTCGATTGATCGCGTGGTCGATTAAGGCTGAATTGAAAACCACTCTCAATCTGACAGACACGGATGCCTGGCTATTCTACAACGTGTACGACACCCTTCATCTGGTGGCTTTCGTGGTGGGGCTCACAGATATAGTGGTAGCTGCCCGGTTTATCGAAGATGCGTTCCCTGACGTCGCCGGGAAAGAAGTAGTCGCCGGGCTCTTCACCCAGGACTTTAAACCAGGCACTGTGATACTGGCGTTTTTCATGATTTTCCCAGCGCACGGTGGTACCGACTTTAACGGTGATCTCCTCCGGCTGGAATTTGTAGTCTTTCGCAATGACCGTGACAGCCTCTCCGGCCAAGGCATATTGCGCAACAAACAGCCATAACAGCAGCAGGATTATGTTATTTCGAAACATAATGGATACCTCCGTTTGTCGTTTCCGTATCCCTGGTGCGGAGGGCAGGGCGGTTACTGCGCCACGGCGTTGATCTCCGCATCCGGGTTATCCAACCCCAGTTTATAGCCGAGTGAGACGTGATGGAAGCGGCTGTTGGTATAGTCATCGTGGATCGCGAATCCGAAATTGTAAACTGTCCCTTTTTCGATGTTCACATCGCCGGATAGTTCAGATTTCAGCTTGCGCTTGAAGGTGACGGTCCAATAGCCTGCCTCCTCCTTGATGCTCCCCTGTAGTGCCTGGCCACCCTTCATGACGCGTTGCTCCAGGACGTATCCGTTCTCCACATTGCCAGTGCCGCTGCTAATCCGTATCAGATCCATGGTTTTATGGGCGTCGAGTTCCGCCTGCATGGCGGCAGCGTCTTTCAGCTTGTCCCAGCCGCCCAGTTTTTTACCACGCCGGCCCTTCTCTTCGACCTTGGTGCGTGACTCCTTGATGTATTTGGTCACACCCTGGCTGAAGTCGAGTGACAGGCCGGATGCCACGGGGTCATCAGGATGACCGGGCATGGTTCGCAGATCTTCATGGCAGGTGCCCCAACAGCCGGCCTGAGAGGCATACTCGAGCTCGTCAGTTGCCAGCATAAACGCCAGCTTTACCTGATTGTCGGGATCCATTTTTCCACCATCGACGAAAGGAATGGGCACATGCTCGGTGCCCTCCCATTGGAATCGCAGATAGAGGTTTTCTTCATCGTGGGTCGCTTGTACCGCGACAGGAATCGATGCACGTTTTCCTTCAGGTGGTGTTGGTTCTGCCTTCTGACCAGTCACCATCTTTTTACCCATGTCTGCCAACTCTTTTTCGTGGCAGACTGTACAGCGGTCACCGGCACGGAAGGGGCGGGCACCACCATGATATTTGCCCACAAGGGTCCACTCCATGGAGGTCTGGCCGGGATAGAAGAGTGTGATCTGGCGCTCTCCCGCCTTCGACCAATCCACCCCGCCGTCCACATCGCCCCCGGCGGATGCCGCGGCCTTCTGTGGTGCCGCTGCAGTCGCGACAGGTGCGGTAACCTTCGCTTTCACCGCATTGATCTCAGTCTGGTCGTTGTCCAGTGCGAGCTTATAGCCCAGTGAGACGTGGTGAAAACGTGTATTGGTAAAGTCGTCATGGATGGCGAAACCAAAGTTGTAGACGGTGCCAGGCTCCAGTGAGATGTCACCTGCGCCTTCGGATTTCAGGGGCCGTCTGATTTCAACGGTCCAGATCCCCGCTTCCAGCCAGCCCTGGGCGTCCACCTTGCCGCCGTCGTCCATGATACGCTGCTCAAGCACATAGCCGTTTTCAGTGCTGCCGCTGCTGTTCCAGCGGACCAGATCCATATATTTATGTGCCTCTCTCTCCGTCTGAATGGCCGCGTCGTCCTTCAGCTTGTCCCAGCCGCCGAGTTTCTTGCCGCGCCGGCCCTTCTCCTCGACCTTGGTGCGTGACTCCTTGATATATTTGGTCACACCATTGGAGAGATCCAACTTGAGACCGGCTGCAGCAGCATCTTCGGGATGACCCGGCATGGTCCTTAAGTCTTCATGACAGGTCCCCCAGCAACCGGCCTGGGAGGCATACTCCACCTCATCCGTCGCCAGCATCAGGGCCAGTTTGACCTGGTTGTCGGGATCCATCTTACCGCCTTCCACAAAGGGGACAGGGACGTGCTCGGTATCTTCCCACTGGAAGCGCAGATAGAGATTCTCATCATCATGGGCGGCCTGAACCGTCACAGGGATCGAACCTCGCTTGCCAACGGGTGGCGTCGGCTCTGCCTTCTGCCCGGTAACCATCTTTTTGCCCATGTCGGCAGTCTCTTTGTCGTGGCAGACTGTGCAGCGATCACCGGCACGGAAAGGTCTGGCGCCACCATGGTACTTACCCACCAGGGTCCACTCCATGGAGGTTTGTCCGGGATAGAAGAGGGTGATCAGACGTTCGGGGGATCCGCTCCAATCGACACCAAAGCCTTGGGTGGCAGCAACCGGTGCGGCGCCGGCTCCAGTGTCCGGTGATTTGGCAGCTGCAAGGGCCTGAGCCACGGCGGCATCGATTTTCTTCTGCGTTGCCAATGCCTGTGCCTTGCGGCGATCACGCTCTTTTTGAGCGGCTTCCTGACTCGCTGCTTCTTCCTCAGCCTCTGCGGCTTCGGCACTTGCAAGTCCGGCTATGAATGATTCCGGTATCTCAGATTTATAAGCCTCGATGGGTTTTGCCCACTCCTCAAGCTCCTCCTCACTGATCTCCTTATGTACCGGTTTGTGTGCGATACCTTTGTGACAATCGATGCAGGTGTTGCCATTCTCCATGGCAAAGACATGCTGATTGCGGGCACGCGGTTTTTGCCTTTCAGGATTCATCGTATCCCAATCGTGGCAATTACGGCACTCTCTCGAATCTGTCTCTTTCATGGCCTGCCACACGCGGCGGGCCATGGTCAGCCGATGCTCTTCAAACTTCTCCGGGGTATCAACTGTCCCCATGATTTTGTGCCAGATTTCGTTACTGGCCTTTATTTTCCTGACGATCTTATGAACCCAGGGGCGGGGGACATGGCAGTCCGGGCAGCCTGCGCCTACGCCACTGCGGTTTCCGTCGTGTACCGTGCCTTTGAACTCCTGATAGACGGTTTCTTCCATCTCATGGCAGGAGATACAGAACTCCATGGTATTGGTGGCTTCCATTACGGTATTGAAGCCACCCCAGAGTATGACGCCGATGACCATGAATAGGACCGCACCACCCAGTGTCGCGCCAAAGGCGACTTTGCGTGAAAGTAGGCTTTTGAATAAAGACTGCTGATGCATCGGATAACCCCGTTCAGGTCACAATGGTCAGGTGATACACCATCCTGGAATAGGGATGGTGTGGAATTTGGTTGATAAGGCGGACATGGGGCACAGCCACATGTCCGCCTAATCTTCAGTTACATGCGTGTAACTAACCGATCATCAGGTGACGTGATTGATGCGGTTATGCACGTTGAACTTGCCGGTAGGTGCGAACAGACCTTTGACGCGCGCCTTCTCTTTGAGAGTCTTGGCGTCGAAGATGATGATCTCACCATTAGGCTCCTTACTGTCCTTACGGTTCCAGACAGAGGTCCAGACCTCAGAACCATCGTTGTTGAACTCGATATGTACCGCGGCATAGCCGGGCTTATCGGTCAGGCGGATGGTTTTGACGATCTCGCGGGTCTTCTTATCGATGACCTGGATCGACTGCTGAACTTCAGGCTCAGGATGCTTGGTCTGGTCGGCCCAGACGAAGTCGCTCTTGGGATGAGTCCGGATGAATACACCGGGGCCATCGGTCTCGGTTTCGTAGCAGACTTTCCATGCCTGATCGGGATGACCCTTGGGATCGTTACCCCAGGCAGTGACCTTGCCGACACCAAGATGCACGGTGCCACCGACAGGACCACACTTCGGATCGATCCAGTTGGCGCCCGGACCGGGATGCGGCAGCTTGTCAACGTCAATCAGCTTGGTGAGCTTCTGGGTTTCGGTGTCTACAACAACCATCTTGTTGGAGGCGTTGGCAGCGATCTGGAAATAACGACCAGTCGGATCGTAGAAACCGTCATGCAGGAACTTGGCGGTATCCATCTTGGTGATCTTCAGGTTCGCGATATCGCTGTAATCCACCTGCCACATCTGGCCCAGCTCCTTCATGGAGACCAGCCAGCTTGGGCTGTTAGGCGTATCGTAGATAGCCGCCACACGGGACTCGTTGACATATTCACCGTCCACATTCACACCACGGGCGGAGACCACTTTCAACGGTTCCATGGTCATGGCGTCGGCGATGACGAAGTGAGGTGGCCAATAACCACCGCCGACCACGTACTTGCCATCACCGGATACGGCGACGTCACGTGCGTCATAGGCGATCTGTACTTCGGCAACCTTCATCTTGTCAGGTGTCTGCCACAGATCGATCTTGGTCAGCTTGCCGTCACGGCCCTGGGTATACCAGAAACGGCCGGGATTTTTAGCATGCAGCGTGTTGTGATGCTCGGCGGCTTTCAGTACATGTACCGCATAGCCGGTGGGTACGTGAGCAACCACCTCTTTTTTGTCACCGTCGATTACCGCTACCTTACCTACATCACGCTCGATGACCAGGAAGAAGTTTTCCCAGTTACGCCCATGCATTGGTTTGGTGGGATAATCTTTAGGTTCTACAAAGACTTTGTGGCGCTCTTTCATCAGTGCCAGGGACATCTCAGGTGGAATGGGTGCTTCCATCTGAATGTAGGTGGCCATCTTCTTGATCTCATCAGCTGTCATGATATCGTCGAAGTTGTTCATGCCGCCTTCGGTGCCGAACTTGATGATTTTTTCTAAGCGTTCTTGTCCCAGCTTCTGCGTATTCTTTGGTTCCAGACTCTTACCTGTCGCGCCCTTACGCAGGGTGCCATGGCAGCCTGCACAACGCTGGAAGTAGGTAGTCTTGGATGCTTCGAAGTCTGCTTCGCTGAGAGTTGGCGTGGCTGCTTGGGCGGATAACCCTAAGCCACTGATGGATATGCCGATTGCCATTGATAGTGCACTTGCGTTTAAAATAGAGTGTGCGCCTGGCCGGGAACTTTTGATCATTGGAGAAATCCTCCCTTCTTGTCGATTACGCACGACAGATTAAGCTCTTGGTTGGGCGTACTCACCTTGACAAATGTCAAATCAAAAAAAGTCGAATTCCCCGATAGTTTGAACCATAAGAGAATACTGATTCGAATCGGTGCGGATCATGGGCCACCTCGATTGGCAGATGGGTTGATTCAGTTTGGTCGCGCAAGCCTGATATGATGCTGCCGCATACCATTATTTCATTCGACATGCCTGGGGATAACCACCATGCGCAATAGCTTACAGACCTTTGGTCTCTCCCTGTTTATCGTACTGGCCTTCCTGGTTATCGGTATCGGCTTCCTGTTCGGTATCGACAACCCGATTCCGTGGATCATGATTGCTATTCTTCTGGTACTGCCTGTCATCCACAAAAAAATGACATCTCGAAAATTTGTCTCCTGGGATAACAGTCTAAGTGTCGGTATTACAGTGATAGATGAGGAGCATCAAAAACTCTTAACACTGATCAACAATCTGCAAACGGCCGTTCTCTACCCGACCGGTGAGTCCTTCGAACGCCAGGCATTGAGTGAACTGGTTGACTACACCAAGTATCATTTTGAGCGTGAAGAGAAGCTGATGCAGGACAATGGCTATCCCGAATACGAGCAGCATAAGCAGCAGCATGAGGAGATGATTGCAAAAGTGTCCGCCTTCTTGTCATCGTATGAAAAGGATCGGGAAGGCACGGTTGATGAGCTCACGAGCTTTCTCAAGACATGGCTGATCGACCATATTGCGGGCACTGACCAAAGATATAGCCAGTTTCTACAGGATAAAGGTGTTCATTAAAGAGATTCGATGGTTTTTTCGGACTGATCTCTTTAGGGCCTGTCAATGCTAATGGTGTGATATGCAGGTGAACTGTCTCTACTGTGGTGAGTTGATTGCGGATGATGTCGATCACTGCCCAAAATGCGGTGCGCCATCCCATTTTCAGAAAACCGGGTTCAGATTGGGTGCAAGGGCAAAGTTCCTGCTGATCTTTTTTGTCTTCTCCATTGCGTCATTAGTTATTGCTGTCTTGTTGCCAAGATAGGGAGAGCACATCACACAGCGCTTTTGCATTGGGACCGGGGTTGTTAGCGGTCAAAATAATTATCAACAACTCCAGAAGATGAGTGGAACCATTGAATAACTCAGGACTGCACCCCAAAAAGCTAGAAATTTCAGATATATCTGCTGCTATCAGGTCGGGGTGGGATACCTATAATAAAACTCTCCTGCCCAGCATGGCCTATGCCTCAGTTGCAGCTGTGATTGGACTCCTGCTCCTCTACAATGTCGGCTCATTCGGCTTTTCACCGATGTCTCTTCCATTTGCCGGCGGTTTCATGTTGATAGCACCGGCAATGTTGACCGGTTTTTTTCAACTCGCATTAATGACATCGACGGGTGAAAAAACAGGCGTATCGACACCTTTTATTGCATTTCTACGTACACCATTACAGACATGGATGATAGCGTTCTTCTGCGCCTTTATCTTTTTAATCTGGATTACCGATGCGGGGGTGCTCTACAGCTTCATCATTGGTGGCGTCCACATTCCCTATGAACTCCCCTGGTTGCTGAAGGCCGATGAAAATATCATCAGCTTCTGGTTTTGGGGTGCACTCATGGGGTCAGTGCTGGCATTTATCATCTTCTGCGTTTCAGCTTTTTCCGTACCCATCCTCTTTGAGGGAAGGGGCACCTTGGTACAAGCAGTTCATGCCAGTGTACGTGCCGTCTTCAAAAGCTTCGTTACGGCCATGTTTTGGGCGGCGCTCCTCACTTTGTCCATCCTGATGGCGATTATTTTCCTGCCACTACTTTTACTGGTCCTGCCTGTCATGGCATATGCCAGCTTTGCCCTCTACCTTACTGCCTTTCCTCAGACGGACTGATTCTTCGAATAGTACTTGGTTGATGGGGCATCAGATGCCTCTTTCTAGACTCATTTGACCCATGTCAAGGTAGCGAGAGTTGACTGATTTCTAATAGCCGGGACCAAATCACGAAATCTTGGGAGGAGAGTGATGGCACAGGCGTTCACGAAAGAGATGTCGAGAAACATCTTTTATGGGGGGACAGCGTTTTTCTTTTTACTGTTTTTAGCCCTGACTTTTGATACCCACCTGGCGTTACCGGAGCGTGACAATCGAGCGGCACTGGACCCGGCCACGGAGCGTGGCCAGCTGATTGCCCAGGGCAAGCAGCTGTGGGAAGAGAACGACTGCATCGGCTGTCACACCCTGCTGGGCGAAGGGGCCTATTTTGCGCCGGAGCTGGGTAATGTCTACACGCGTTACGGCAGCAGCAAAGAGGCGATCATGGGATTTATCAAGGGGCGTCCGAAGGACGGCATCCCGGGCCGCCGCAGCATGCCCCAGTTCAACCTCAGTGATGAAGAGCTGGCCGCCATCGCAGAGTTTCTGCAATACGTCTCAGAGATCGACACGGCCAACTGGCCGCCGAACATCCAAGGCTAAGCGTGGAAACTGAAAGAGAGACAAGGTGAGGAGACGAAAATGACGTTCAAATACCAATCCCAGGCAGTGGCGATGCCGTACTTTATCGCCGCCATTGGCCTGTTCGTGGCACAAATCCTGTTTGGCCTGATCATCGGCCTGCAGTATGTCTGGGGCGACTTCCTGTTCCCGGAGATCCCCTTCAACGTAGCGCGCATGGTGCACACCAACGCCCTGATTGTCTGGCTGTTGATGGGATTTATGGGTGCCGCCTACTACCTGGTACCGGAAGAATCGGAGACCGAGCTACACATGCCGTGGCTGGCGACCCTGATGTTCTGGATCTTTTTGGTGGCCGCCGCGCTGACCGTCGCGGGCTACCTGCTGGTGCCCTATGCGACCCTGGCGGAGATCACCGGCAACGACCTGCTACCGACCATGGGCCGGGAATTCCTCGAACAACCGACCATCACCAAACTGGGGATAGTCGTGGTTGCCCTGGCATTCCTCTTCAACATCGGCATGACCATCCTCAAAGGGCGCAAGACCGTGGTCAGCCTGGTGCTGCTGATGGGACTGGTCGGCCTGGCGGTCTTCTTCCTGTTCTCCTTCTTCAACCCGACCAACCTGGTACATGACAAATTCTGGTGGTGGTGGACCGTTCACCTGTGGGTAGAGGGCGTATGGGAACTGATCCTCGGCGCCATTCTTGCCTTCGTGCTGATCAAAGTGACCGGCGTCGACCGGGAGATCATCGAAAAATGGCTCTACCTGATCATCGCCATGACCCTGATCACCGGCATCATCGGCACCGGACATCACTACTACTGGATCGGCACCCCCGAATACTGGCAGTGGTGGGGCTCCGTCTTCTCCGCCCTGGAGCCGATACCGTTCTTCATGATGACCGTATTTGCCTTCAACATGGTCAACAAACGGCGTCGTAACCACCCCAACAAAGCGGCCACCCTGTGGGCGCTGGGTACCGCGGTCATGGCCTTCCTGGGTGCGGGCGTATGGGGCTTTCTGCACACCCTGGCGCCGGTCAACTACTACACCCATGGCAGCCAGATCACCGCCGCCCATGGCCACATGGCCTTCTACGGGGCCTACGTCATGATCAACCTGGCGATCATCAGCTACGCGGTACCGATCCTGCGCGGTCGTGAGGCCAACAGCGAAAAGGCACAGGTGGTAGAGATGTGGGCATTCTGGTTGATGACCGTCTCCATCGTCTTCATCACCCTGTTCCTGACGGGCGCCGGCATCCTGCAGGTCTACCTGCAACGCTTCAGCGACAACCCGCTGTCGTTCATGGTGGTGCAGGACAAGATCGAGCTGTTCTACTGGCTGCGTTTTGTGGCGGGTGTCGGCTTCCTGATCGGCCTGGTGGTCTACATCTGGAGCTTCTTCATCCCGGGCGAGAAGACCGCGGCTGAGATGCCTGCGATGGAAGCCCAGGGCAGTGAGCGCGGTGCGGTAGAGGCCGCCGCCGGCTAAGCCCACCAGCGAAATAGCAACCCCCTAACCGGACGGTGAGATGACCTCAAACCGTCCGGTTTTTTTTCGTCTGGGTTTTTGGTGTAGGACTTTCCAGCAAAAAAAGATGCGTGGTGCTTGATAACGCAGAGATCGCGATGAAGCGCAGAGGTCGCAAAGCATCTCTACCCCTCAGTCTGAAACCTTTGTGATCTTTGCGTCGCTTTGCGCGCTTCGCGTTATAAGTGGTCTTTTGAGATGTAGATTGAGCCTTTTAATAAAATATTATTAGTAACCTGTTTTAGCTGAAGGTCCGGTAACCACAAACGCATGAGGTGATTAGCTTGATATTCATCAAGGTCAACGATGAGTGCTAATTTAACATTGTGCTCTGTCTGATTTCGCATCCGGGAGTGCACAGACCCATGCAGACGCAAGTAGTAGTCGAGTCTGATCGATATCCACCGGGTGATTTGGCTATCTGGATCTTCATCCTTGCCGAGCTGGCCGCATTTGGCGCCTTTTTCGGTGCCTATGCCTTTACCCGCATGCAGAATGTAGAGATGTTCAACCACTATCAATCGATGCTTGATAGTGATGCTGCGCTGATCAATACATTTGCCTTGATAACCAGCAGCTATTTTGTAGTGAGAGCAGTTGCATCCATTCGCGACAACAACAACCAAGGATGCGTGCGTTGGTTATTGGCAGCACTTGTCATGGGAGCACTCTTTCTGGTCGTAAAATCTCAAGAGTATGCACATCATATCAATGAGGGTATTACGTTAAGTACGAATACCTTCTACATGTTCTATTTGTCGCTGACCTTTTTTCACTTCATGCATGTCATTATGGGGATGGTGATCCTGGCAGCAGTGGCAGTGAAAGCCAAACGCGGAGGATACAGTTCACAACAGCATACCGGTGTTGAGACAGGTGCGTCCTACTGGCACATGGTGGATCTTGTCTGGTTGATTCTGTTTCCTCTCGTCTATGTTATGAGGTAGACCTGGATGAAAAAACGTGTTGTTCTGGGCATTCGTGCCTGTACCTGGGTCTGGTTGATTATGATGAGCCTGACGCTGGTGACCTATTTAATCGGACAATTCGGCCTTGGTGGCCTGAGCGCTTCACTGACTGTGTTGGGCTTTGCCCTGCTAAAGGGTCAGATGGTGGGTGACTATTTTATGGGTCTGAAAAGGATACAAGGCTTTTGGCGTTGGCCTGTCAGCCTGTGGTTGTTTATACCTGGCGGACTAGTCGGTATCGCATTTACACTTGTCGGATGAGGAACTGTTGATGGAAAAAACCATAAGTGCAACAGCTCGGGAGTTACACCAGGATCTCCCTTTCTATAAGCCTCAGGCAAAAGAGGTCGAGCTGTTTGAATATGGCTATCGACACCAGTTGCCTGTGTTGATCAAAGGGCCAACCGGCTGTGGTAAGACACGTTTTATCAACTACATGGCCGCCAGGCTGAACCGGCCTGTCTACACGGTGGCTTGTCATGACGACCTGAGTGCTGCCGATCTGGTGGGGCGTCATTTGATCGGTGATAGTGGAACTTACTGGTCAGATGGTCCCCTGACGCGTGCAGTGCGAGAGGGCGCTATCTGCTATTTGGATGAGGTTGTGGAGGCACGCAAAGACACGACGGTAGTCATGCATCCACTAACCGACGATAGACGAATATTACCCTTAGAACGTACGGGAGAAATTCTCAAAGCACCACCTGAATTTATGCTGGTGGTCTCATACAATCCTGGCTATCAAAATCTTTTAAAGGGTATGAAGCCGAGTACCAGACAGCGTTTCGTTGCAGTACGTTTTGATTTCCCGGCGCCCGAATTGGAGTGTGAGATTTTGATTGGGGAGTCGGGTATCGACCCCGATATGGCTAAACAATTGGTGCGACTGGCCAATGCCATGCGTGCCCTCAAGGATCACGATTTGGAAGAGGCTGCATCTACACGACTACTGGTCTATGCAGCGACACTGATTCTTGGCGGTTATGAACCGGTTGAAGCCTGCCGTGCCGCATTGGTAGAGCCATTGACTGATGATACGGAAACTGCGACTGCCTTGATGGAGGTCGTCTATGCCACAGTCGGGCGCTGACTATCCTTCACAGGATCCGGCGGGAACGACTATGGCCGTTACTGCTGAATCCCTCTATCTAGCTAATCTGCTACTGATACCAGGTATTGCTTTCGTCATCTTGCTGGTGCTTTATCTGAAACGCCACGACGATTCACCGCCACTGGCTTTATCCCACCTGGAACAGACTTTCTCGGCCTCACTCTGGGCCGGTATATTATTGGTGATCGTGAATGCCTTTATTGTGCTATTGGGCGGATATACCGGACCCTATACCTGGATGATTGTCATCATCTACTTCACGGTATGTCACTCAACATTGATCCTCATTGGAATGCTAGGATTGGCAAAAGCGTTGGCTGGGAAGTGTTATCACTATCCACTCATCGGCAGACCGCTACCGGATGGTTGTCGAGGCATGGTGTAATGGTCGTCGCTTACCCGCTCATTCTTCGGTCTAGGTCTTAAGCCATGGAAGAGAAGGTTGGTGAACTTTGGCACAAGTTGATCACCCGGCTTGCACAAGATCGCTATCCCCAAGCAGCCGTACGTTTAACCGATCTCAGTCATACGCTGGGTATTCTGTTTCGTGCCTTCGGCGGTGATGGTGGACTTCGGATCGAGACAGCGGATGCGACACAACATCATGCAAGGCGTGGTTTTCTGCAACGCATAGCCGGAAGCGCAACCAAGATTGAACTTGCCTGGCGAGATGAACACGCTTTACGTTTGCCTGAAGTCATTGATCTATTTCCGGAACAGTCATTAAACCGCGACCTCTATTTTTGGCTTGCTGCATTGGCATCCTGCGATCAAGGTTGGGTAGAGCCATGGCTTGTCAAAAACCAGCGATTGACAAAGGCGACACTGGAGCGTTATCCAGGCATGGCCTCACGCTATCAACGTTTACTTGAAGCGCACCTGCTACAGCGTCCCGACCCAGAACACCTAAAACAGGATGAGGCAAATCAGGAAAATACAATTAGAGAAGCACTGATCTATCCTGGAAAAGCACCAGCTTTGGCACCGGCAAGTCATGCACCATATCCAGTACCCTTGTGGTTACATCCATCGCCGCCAGGAATCGCCTGGGGATCATCTGATAGTGCTGAGCCTGAGAATTCGTCAGGTGGTGATACAAAACCAATGGAGGATAATCGCAGTCGCCGGGGTGAACGTTCAGAGATGTCGGAGGATGATAGAGGGTTGATCACAATCCGCATGGAGAACATCCTGACATGGGGGGAATTTGCCAAGCTCGACAGGGGGGCTGAAGAGAACGATGACTTGGATCAGGCAATGGATGCGGCAGACCAGATGGAACAGTTCAACGTTACCCGGGACGGAAAGTCAGTCGCTTCAAAACTACGATTCGATCTCGATTTGCCTTCTGATGCTTGCGATGACGAAATCTTAACTGAAGGTGTGCTGCTCCCGGAATGGGATTGGAAGCAGCAGGCGATGCAACCGGCACACTGCCGCATCTCTGTCATGCAGGCCGGTGATACACAACCGATAGCATTACCCGCACACTTGAACAAAACAGCGAAACAGTTGCGAGCACAGTTTCAACAGCTGATGCCAGCACGTGTTTGGCAGCATGGACAGGCAGACGGCAGTGAAATTGATCTGGATGCTTTCTTACGGTTTTCCGCAGAGCGTGGCAGTGGCCACTTGACGAGTGCGGATAATCTCTACAGGGATCTGCGTACCGGTGCAAGGGATCTGACCTGTCTGTTACTGGCGGATCTTTCACTCTCCACTGACAGCTGGATTGACAATCATCATCGCGTGATAGATGTGATTCGCGACAGTCTCTATTTGTTTGCAGAATCCCTCTCGGCTACCGGTGATCGATTTGGCTTGTACGGTTTTTCATCGAGAAAGCGAGACCCTGTTCGATTCCATCAGATTAAATCGTTTGATGAGCGTTATTCCGCTGATTCACGTGGCCGCATTGAAGCGATAAAACCAGGCTATTACACCCGTATGGGCGCTGCTATCAGATACGCACACAAGCTCCTTAACGAACAGCCAGCACAGCGGCGTTTGCTATTACTGCTAAGTGACGGAAAGCCAAATGATCTAGATAAATACGAAGGTCGCTATGGTGTAGAAGACACGCGACAGGCAGTCCGTGAAGCACGTAACAGTGGTATACAACCTTTCTGTGTAACGATCGACGAAAAGGGTAATGATTACCTGCCTTACCTCTTTGGCAGCGGTGGTTACGTGGTGATTCACAAACCGCAGGAGCTGCCCAGAAAACTACCCTTACTCTATGCCCGGTTAACCAGGGAATAATAGGCTCGATCGTAAAGGAGAACGCTTGTTTTTCACTATCTTCTATAAGTGAAAATGCGACGACGGCATAGTGAGAGTAATGCTCGAAATCACCTGTCAATTCACCAAATGATGAATTGTTCGTTCCTGTGACTTGATACTTGAAATTGTGAGTATTCGTGACCAACAAAGCAATAACCGATCATTCTAATATTCTAATTGATCTGTATTGATTCAAGTCAAGGAGAGCGCACTGAACAGGAAGAGAATAAGACGGAAAATGAGGTGAATGAAAATGGAAACGATCGCAAACTCAATGACGCATGACCACCGTCGTTGTGATGAGATATTTGTCAATATGGAACAGGCCATTATCCGAAAAGCGTGGCGTGATGCTGAACAATTGATGGGCGAATTTGTTCAGTCAATGGAGCATCATTTCGAGATTGAAGAGGGTAAGCTTTTCCCTGCTCTGGAAGAGATGGGCAGTCAGGCAAGTGGCCCTGTCAATGTAATGATTATGGAACATGATCAACTGCGCCATTTAATGACGCAGCTGAATTCAGCCATATCAAAAGAATTAAAAGAACTGGCTGCAGAACTATCGGATACGCTTCTTGTGACGATGCAGCAACATAATATGAAGGAAGAGAATGTTTTATATCCGATGGCAGACAGGGTTGTCCCTGGCTTAAATGTGGAGATAGCCAGTCATCTTGTGGAGTCCTGCTAGTGGAGCATAAGCTCGATGTTCGTGAATTGGAGCCTCCTGTACCCATGGAGCGTATCCTTGACGAACTGGAGGAGCTTAGCACCAGCGATTGGTTGCGGATTCAACATAATAGAGAACCTTATCCACTGTACAGCCTGCTGAGAGAAATGGACTTCACATGGAACACAACATGGTCTAACGGTGAGTGCATTATTTTTATCTGGCATACGGGATACCCACCACCTGGTGATATGAGGTAGATTGTGAATACTGCAGGGCTGTCTCTGGACCAAGCACCTCCAATCATCATACCTGTCAAATTTTTTCTTACAGCATCTCTTTTTTCTTTTTTTATCGGCGCACTGATTCTTATTGAAGGAGAAGAGATTTTCCTTTCGAGATGGAGCCCTCTGGCGCTGGGTTTAACTCATCTGGTTACAGTCGGATTTCTTGCTCAGGTAATGACTGGAGCCATGATGCAACTACTGCCTGTACTTGCAGGATCACCGGTGCCTGCAGTCATTGCAACCAGTCGTGCCATTCATCTCTCGATGTTGACAGGTGCTGTTCTTCTAGTGATTGGTTTTATCCAGACCTTTCATCATTCATTAATCATCGGCGCATCATTTCTGGCAGTAGCATTCTTAATCATACTGGTGTCTGCTGCCGTTTCTCTATACTTATCGAAAAGCCCACTGCAAAACACACTGTCTATCGCCCTTGGTTGGGTTGCGCTTGTGCCAACAGCAGCTTTCGGTCTATTTTTGGTCTTGGGTCTTACCGGGATTATTCAAATATCCGATATGACTCAGATGACTACACTTCACCTTTCATGGGGTTTACTTGGCTGGGTCGGTATCGTTCTTTTCTCGACAATATTCAGAATAATACCAATTTTTTATGTAACAAAAGAGATACCATCATCCATTCAGGTTTGGTCACTACCTATAGTCTTTTTCTTGCTGATGTTGACTACAGTATCGAATTACTTAAATGCCGGGTTACTCAAAACCGGCCTGTCATTAACTGTTGTATTATTTCTCATTATTGCATTCTTTGCTGCTGCATCTATTCATAGACGAAAGAGAAAGATCATCGATTCCACCTTGTTGTTCGTTTGGACGGGTATTTTCAGTTTGGTCCTTTCAGCAATTGCCTGGATTCTATCTGATAATGATATTCTGGTTGGTACGCTTCTCCTCTGGGGCGTGTGTCTGACGATCCCAATCGGCGTCATTTACAAAATCATTCCTTTTTTATGCTGGTTTCACCTACAGGGCATGCAGATTAAGCGGGAGAAACTCACCTATACTCTACCTTCAATGAAATATTTCATCAGAGAAAGGTCTGCCAAGGTCCATTACTACCTGCATATGTCTTCCTTTTGCCTGCTGCTTTTTGCCTTTTTGTTGCCTGCTCCCTTTACACGGCTTGCAGGTCTGGCATTCACATTCTCTTCACTCTATCTTTTTAAAAATATACTTTTTGCCTTTCTCAGGTTTCGCAGAGAGCAGCGATTTCTCTGCTCGGAAGGTTGAGTCATCGCTTACTATTACATGCAGAGGAAAGGGCGGTATGATTTATCGACTAATACTGGCTAGCTTGCTGTTTTCCTGTGAGGCAAACTCCCTGGAGTCGACACCTTTGCCTGTGGGCGATTGCGATCTGCCTAAACCGCTGCATGACTATAGACACTGCAATTTCAATGGCAGAGATCTCTCGGGTGCCGACCTGGCGGGCAGCCTACTGAAAGGCGTTAATCTGCAAAATACAAAGTTATTCGATTGCAACCTCAAAGATGCCATATTGATTGAAGCTGATTTGAAGTGGGCGATGCTCTCTGGTTGCAATGCAGCGCAAGCAGACTTCTCTCAATCAGATCTCTTTCATACTAATTTTGATGAAGCAATCGTAACTAGTGCTAATTTTTTCAGAGCAAACCTTTTTGGTGCTAGCATGAATAGCGTCACTGCTGTAGGTGCAAGCTTTCAACATGCCAACCTCAAAGATATTTCTATGGAAGAGAGCCAGTTCATCCGCTGTAATTTCGATCAGGCATTCATGATGCGTGCCGTACTCATTGAAAGTAATTTGACGGATTCAAGTCTACGTCAGGTAGTACTCACAGGTGCAGCACTGGAACATGCGGATTTTACCCGGACAGACCTCTCTGGATCACTGCTCAACGGTACAACACTCACTGAAACCATTTTTCACAATGCAAAACTTACCGGTGCACGTTTCACAAATGCGCGGTTTCAAGCACCTGACTTTTCCGGCGCAACAGACATACCCACAGATATTCTTAAAGAAAAACCATAAACAGGATTTCTGGGCTGCTTGATTTTGATCAAACTGTTCTACGATATGATACGTTCTAATTGATAATATCTATTAGGCATTGGCAATCCATCGCTTTACATCGATTCAGTCTGTAGTGAATGTACGCATGGCTTTGACCACACACAATCTCCTGAATATGCTACCACCTGTCACACAATATCTCGGTTTGTTGATGTTGGGATGTGCAGTCACTGCTGGCATTCAGATAGAAGTAATCAACAGATGATAGAGTTGCCATACTTATCAGGCAATATGTATTACATTAGAAATATGCGCTAATACATTGTAATTATTAGCATAATTAAATTAATTCATATGATTAAAAAAACTATATCTGCTAGTTTCTTTGTGCTTCTTCTATGGCAGGTAGGAGCTCAGGCGGTAACAGATGATCAGTTGGCGGTGATCCGTGAACTCGGTTCTCTCAATGGTATTGCATTGCACTGTAATGGCCTTGCTGAGACGCAAAGGATTAAGCGGGCATTGGTTTCATTTCTTCCCAAGCGGAGACAATTGGGTGAGTTGTTCGATCATCAAACCAACCAGTCTTTCATGGCATTTATGAAAGAAAACGCCAGTTGCCCAAGTCCACAGACATTGGCTCAAGAAGTCGATGAATCCCTCAGGAAACTAGAATCGGTCTATAGCGCACCATGAGATACCATCATAAATCTCTCTTGTTATTGTTGATTGGGTTAGCCTGTCTTTTAAACGTTCCAACCGCATTTGGTCAAGACGGTCTTCGGGTCGTAGTAAGTATTAAACCGATGCACTCCATCATTGCAGGCCTAATGGAAGGTGTTGAGGCGCCGCAACTTCTGATCGATGATCAGGTGCCACATCATTTCACTCCCTCCGCGGCGCAATTGAAGGAGTTGGAGAGCGCCGACCTGTTTTTCTGGGTGGGTCCGGAGCTTGAACCGGGACTGGCCAAAATCATTGATGGCATCGGTTCTCAAGTGGAGGTTATCGAGCTTCTCTCTCATCAGGGCCTGAAAATCCTCACGTCGAGAAATAGACCTGATCAGCGTGACCCGTTTTTTTGGCTGGATAACCGCAATCTCCTGATTGTACTCAATGATCTGACTCGTCTGCTTCAGCAAGCTGACCCTCTACGGACGCATCTCTACGAACGCAACCGGCGGAAGATGCTGAAGCGTCTGGCACGCATCGATAGAGAGTACGAGTATGGCTACCGCGGCATGAAAGCCGGCCTGGGCGTGCAGTATTACGACACCCTGCAATATTTTGAACAGGCGTATGCGCTAAAGGTTATTGACCATGTAGCAGCATCACCGGATCAAACTATCGATGCTGCCGCCTTGCTCATGGCGCGGGAAAAACTGATCTCCGGCGAGGCGCGGTGTCTGCTCACGGAAACAGGCTTTCCAGCCGAACATGTCGAATTATTGCTGAGTGAAAGCAGTGCCAATCACGGCATGCTCAACAGTCTTGGCTTTGGAAAGTCATCCGGTCCCGATCTCTATTTTGAAATCATGGATCACAATACCGATACGATTAAACGCTGTCTGGATGCCGACATGCAGGAAGCCGCGTCCGCACGTCAACATGCCAGTCAGGATAAAACCACGGCGCTGGATGGCATCGGTAGCGGACAATTCCTCTTGACGGATCACTTTGGGCGACTGGTTTCTAAAGAGACTATGCGGGGTAAGTACCAGATCGTGTACTTCGGATATACCTACTGTCCTGACATCTGTCCCACTTCACTGTCGGTCATGTTCCAGGCACTTGATATTCTTGGGGATAAATCTGATCTATTCCAACCCTATTTCATCACGATCGATCCGGAACGGGATACGGTGAAAGTACTGAAAAAGTATGTGCAGTACTACGATAAACGCCTGATTGGCGTAACCGGCTCTTCTGAAATGGTCGACCGGGTAGCTGATCAGTTCAAGGCAAGATACGAGAAGGTCGTCGAAGACACATCAGATCCAACCATGTATCTGATGGATCACACGGCCAGCCTTTACATTCTGGACCCGGAGGGCAGGTTTCTCACAAAGTTTGCGCATGGTATTGAACCTGAAATCCTTGCTCAGCAACTACGTGAGCTTTTGCCGTGAGCTTTGCCAGCCGAATATTGCAGAAATCCCCTTGTATTCTGGATTTCCAGAGATTCAGAAAATCATTTTCTTTACCCGCAGATTTAGTGGGTATCCACTAAATAATGCTACCTATAAATAGGTAGCTCCTCCTAAGTATAGGGACATAATTACACTTAAATGAGTGAATTGACCTATATCAATGTGTCATATGACGCATTTTATGACCATTATCTACTGTAATGCCGTCGGCATAACAAATTATCTTTTAACCACGGGGACGGGGAACGATGAACAATAGTTTGAAACGTGTATCCGCACTGGTGATGGGGTTTGGAATCGGCTTGGGCGCCGCTACCAATGCCTGGTCTCAGTCGTCGCTTGAGGAGGTCATGAAGGATCGCGGCCTGACGCAAAAGGATCTATTGGCAGCCGCTAAGACTTATACACCAACGGGTGGACGCGACGAATATCTGGCCTTCAGCTCGGGTGGCCAGAGTGGACAGGTGATTGTATACGGTATCCCCTCCATGAGGATCCTGAAGTATATTGGTGTCTTTACCCCGGAACCCTGGCAGGGTTATGGGTTCGATGACGAATCCAAAGCAGTACTGGCACAGGGTAGAATCCACGGTAAGGATATCAACTTCGGCGATACTCATCATCCGGCATTCTCTGAAACTAAAGGCGAGTACAACGGCCGCTACCTGTTCATCAATGACAAGGCCAATCCGCGCTTGGCAGTGATCGATCTGCACGACTTCGAGACTAAGCAGATTGTTGTCAACCCGTTCATGAAATCTGAACATGGCGGCGCTTTCGTGACACCGAATACCGAATATGTCATGGAAGCGGCACAATATGCAGCACCTTTCGCAGATGAATTCGTGCCGCTGGAAGAGTTCAACGAAAAATATCGTGGTGCCGTAACCTACTGGAAGTTCGACGACAAGAAGGGTCGCCTCGATCCGGAAATGTCCTTCACCTTCGAACTGCCTCCCTACAGTCAGGATCTCTCCGATGCAGGTAAGGGACCTTCCATGGGCTGGGGCTTCACCAACTCTTTCTGCTCAGAGCGCTATGTGGGCGGTATCGAGCGTGGACGTCCTCCGTTTGAGGCGGGTTGCTCCCAGAAGGATACCGACTTCCTGCATGTCACCAACTGGAAGAAGGCTGCCGAGCTGGTTGCTGCCGGCAAGGTCAAGAAGTCCAAAGGCTCCTATATGATCCCCATGGATCAGGCTGTGAAAGAAGGCCTGCTCTATCTGATTCCAGAGCCTAAGAGTCCACATGGTGTCGATGTCAGCCCTGACGGAACACATATCATCGTTTCCGGTAAACTGGACAGCCATGCCTGGGTCTATAGTTGGGATAAGATCCAAAAAGCCATCAAGAACAAAAAGTTCGAAGGCAAAGACCCCTATGGTATTCCAATCATCGCCATGAAGGATGCGCTGCACACCCAGGTACAGGTGGGACTGGGGCCGCTGCATACTCAGTACGATGCCAAGAAGTGTGTGGTCTATACCTCGATCTACGTGGATTCGATGGTGACCAAGTGGGACTACTGTGAAGGCAAGGTGCTGGATCAACTGCACATCCATTACAACATCGGTCATCTGGTTGCGATGGAGGGTGATTCTGTCTCACCTGATGGTAAATACCTGGTCTCTCTCAACAAGCTGGCCATCGATCGATTTAATCCTGTCGGTCCACTGCATCCGCAGAACCATCAGCTGATTGATATCAGCGGCGATAAGATGCAGCTGCTCTACGATATGCCACTACCTCTGGGTGAACCCCACTATGTAGTAGCGATCAAGGCCGATAAGCTGAAACCTGTAGTACGCTACAAATCAGGTTGGGACAGCCGTACGGATACCAAATCTCCTTACAAGACCCGTGCTGGTCGTGAAAAGGTGGTACGCGGCGAAGATGGAGTGGTGCATGTCTACGGTACAGTGATTCGCTCGCATATCACGCCCGAGATTATCGAGGTGGAAGAGGGTGAAACCGTTTCCATTCACCTCACCAATCTCGAACGTGCAGAGGATGAGACCCACGGTTTTGCGCTCTATAGCCAGAACGTGAATCTTTCAATCGAGCCAGGTAAGACCGTGTCAGCCACCTTCAAGGCGGAAAGGGCCGGCGTCTTCCCATATTATTGCACCGAGTTCTGTTCAGCATTGCATCTTGAGATGCAGGGGTACCTCCTGGTCAAGCCGAAGGGTTATGTTGCTAAGGCAGGTAAGATCCAAGAGGGTACTAAGTACACCCAGGCTGACTACGACAAACAGGTCAAGACTAACGTAGATACCCAAGCGGTTATCAACTCAGTCGTGGGCTTCATCACCAGTCACAACTATAAGGACTTCCCTGAAGTTGTCGCCTTGGTGGAGGATGCCACAGATCAGCTCGGCTTTGCGGAAGAGGCCAAGAAGAAGTCTGAGACCTTTGCAAGCAAAGGTGACTATCAGAATGCGACTCTCTGGGCTGGCCAGTGGTGGCAGTATCAAGTCAAGACGGCAGATTTAGGTCTGCGTGCCAAGACCTTCCTGGAAGAACACGGAGCCAAAAAGGTCAAATAACACGGTCAACGTCAAGACATAAGGAGGAAAGGGGCCATCAGGCCCCTTTCTACGTTAAGCGACAAATATTCACATAAAAAAGCCAAGGTTTTTTTGAGATGTGACTTAACATAGCTCAAGTTGTCTGAATGTTAATTGTCTTAAGGTTGAGCCATTGAAAAATCACGACCTCATGAGGTCATCCCGGTACGAGGAAATCAGTATGATGAAAATCGCAAAACTCACAATGTCAGCCGCGGCACTACTGTTCGCCACTGGAATCGCTACGAATGCACAGGCCGCAGATGGTGCGGAACTCTATAAAGTGAAGACCTGTTGGGCCTGCCATGGCAAAGATGCCAACACACCGATTATGCCCACCTATCCACGGCTGGCGGGTCAGAATGCCGACTACGCCTTCAACCAGATGAAGGACATCAAGGCGGGTACCCGTAGTAATGGTCAGGCAGCCGCTATGAAGGGTGTGATGGGCTTGGTTAGCGAGGATGAAATGCGCGCCATTGCTGACTGGTTGAGCACCCTATAAGTCAGAGTAAATCATCTGGAAAGGTGAAGCTGATTTTAGGTAGTTGATGTATATCAAAGTGTCCTAATATACCATATGACACACTGCAGCATTACTGATATGGGTCTATACCGGTATGACTGAAGCGTCCGAAAATAGAATACCTGTTGGCAGTTCCAAATTACCCCCTCCGACGAACGAAGGGACTGGAGAAGCAATATGAATTTAAAACCAATTTTGAAAACCCTGACCGTCACCTTGAGTGCAGTGATCTGTAGCACAAGTTTTGCTGGATGGAATGAAGCTGGTGGTGAAAAGGATGAGGCAATGTTGCTGACCCCTGATCGTGAACGGGGTATCGCAGTCTATGAAGTCTGTTCAGCCTGTCACTTGCTGGAAGGCTGGGGACTTGATGACGGCACATTCCCACAGTTGGCAGGTCAGCATCGTAACGTGTTGATCAAGCAGCTTGCTGATATCCGTGCCCAGAATCGAGACAATCCAACCATGTATCCCTTTGCCTTGGACGATCAGATTTTGGCCGCTTCCGGCTATCATGAGGGAGAAATAAACCCTGCACAGCTGGTAGCGGATGTTACGGCCTATATTGCCACACTACCGATGAATCCAGATAACGGAAAAGGTCCCTGGAATGAGCTTTTCCCTGAATTTGCACAGGGCAAGAAGCTGTATGAGGATAACTGCGTACAGTGTCATGCCGATAATGGCGAGGGGATGGATGATAAGTTCTATCCCAAGATTCACGGCCAGCACTATGCCTACATGCTGCGTCAGTTTGAATGGATCCGGGACGGTAAACGGCGCAATGCCAACCCTGACATGGTTAAGCAGATCGAAGGGTTCTCGGACAAGGATATGCAGATGGTCATCAACTACGTATCCCGTATAAAGGTGCCTAAGGAGGACCTCGCGCCCTCTAAGGACTACCAAAACCCCGACTACGATTGATTCGACGACGATACAACTGTAGGTCAGGCAACCCGGCACACAACTCACTTCAAATCTTCAGAACTCGTCTGATTGAAGTGTAGGTTGGGCTGAGGAGCGAAGCCCAACAGGGTTGCCTGATTAAACGTCTAGTGTTGAGCATCGTTCCTCAGCTCAACCTACATTAATTTTCTCTCTCATCCTTTCCTGCTGTTGGATAAAGAGTCTTATTCAAGAGAACCGCTATGCAGTCTAAGCAAACCCTTCAAGTCGCAGTGCTCACCCTGGTGGCATTGGGGCTACTTACCGTCATTTTCTATACACCGATCTGGTGGGTATCGCTGACGGCACCCAATTATCCGGAAGAGTCATTTCCTGATGGAGTACGTATTCATTTCCATATGAATGGCGTATTCAATGGTTGCAAGAAACAGGAAAAGGCCGAGATTGTTGAAGAAGAAGCGCTGGATTGCGTGCATGAAATGGACACCATCAACCACTACGTTGGTATGTATCCTATTGCGGCCGGTGGACCTGTAGAGAGAGGGTTTGGTCAATTCCTGATGGTGTTTATGGGTGTGATGCTTGTCGGCTTTATCTGTACAAAGCCTAAGTTGCGAATGACAATTTTAGGTGTTGGATTCGCAGGTATTGCCATATGGATGGCGACCACACTCTACGGAAAAGATGGTTTCAGTCTGCAGAATGGTGGTTATGTCAGTGCCCTGGTGACATCCATGGATCAGGAGGCGTCTGGCGATACCAGTGAACCTGAGATCGTTATCGGCGGGGTTGCGGGGGTTCTCAAGGACTCTCTGGAAGAGTCAGGGGTCGAGGTTATCTTGCCTTCTCAGGTGGAAGCCGCGAACAAAGCTAAATCTACATCATCCGGTGCAAAGAAAGCGCATTTAATCAAACAGCTCAAACTCACCTATGATATCGATCAGGTAAAATCAGATACAATGTCGCCCTGGGACGGTAGTTCATTTCAGGTCATGTCATGGCACTATGCCAAGAGTCTCGGTCGATACTTCAATAACCAGGAAGAGATCGTACCCATGGTAAAGAATCTTGAACTGGCGATTCATGTTGTGTTCGTTGGTCTATTGGGAGCGATGGCTTTGGTGGTGTTCGGTTCCCGTAAGAACAGTGGTCTTCTGTATTGGTTACTCATACTGGTCCCCATCGCCTTACCGCTATTCTTTATCATCGACTACTCCGCCTGGCTCTGGTGGTATGGACATACCCTGAACGATATGGGTGCCTTTTCGGTCAAGCCGTTCATGCCGACAGTATTCGGGGATGGTAAAGTGGCACAGTTCACGACCCACTCGTACCCTTACAAGGGCTTTGGACTAATGATACTGGTGTCATTGATTCTTGCTCTAGCTGCACTGATTCGATTCAAGCAGTTTAAGCAGCATGGCTAGCACGTTGAATTTTGAATGATAAGTTATGAATTTTGAATTGAGGAACTCACTCCGTTCGGGTTTATTTAAAAAGTTGCGTACGTACGTGCACCCATCAATTCAAAATTCAAAATTCAAAATTTATAGTATTCATTTAGCAGTTGGGCTACTGATATCTTTTAGCTTGTCTCAGACGTTAGCACTGTCTGCAGAGTATCCTTCATTTCAGGAATTAGTAGATAGCACCGAGTCAGGCGGGACACTGATTCCACCGGCTGGTACGTATACCGGACCGGTAACAATCAGCCAGCCAATTAGCATCGACGGACAGGGGCAGGTAATTATCGATGCTGGTGGAAAAGGTTCGGTTATCTATCTGGAAACCGATAGTGCCACCCTGAAGAATCTGCATTTGACCAACTCGGGAGAATCGCATAACGATATCGATTCCGGTGTGCAGGTTCGGGGTGATTTCAATGTCATCAAAGACAATATAATTGACAATAGCCTTTTTGGTATCGATCTTCAGCAGTCAAAAAACAATATCGTGCGCGGCAATCAAATCTCTTCCAAACCTTTGGACTTGGGTGTGCGTGGTGATGCAATACGTCTCTGGTATAGCTTCGATAACAAGATAACCGACAATGTTATTCGTAATTCGAGGGATATGGTAGTTTGGTATTCGAAAGACAATCTGATTGCACGTAATGATGCACGAGGTGGTCGGTACTCACTCCATTTTATGTATGCACAGTATAACGAAGTGGTGGACAACCACTACGAGAATAATTCTGTGGGTATCTTTGTCATGTACAGTGACGGAGTACATATAAAAAATAACTACATTGCCCATGCGACCGGTGCCACTGGTATGGGGATTGGCTTTAAAGAGACCTCGGATGTGGAGGTAACCGGAAATCAGGTGCTTTACTGTGCGACGGGACTCTATCTCGATGTATCGCCTTTTCAACCGGATACTATCAACCGTATTGAGAATAATCTGATTGCATATAGTGGTATCGGCGTGCTGTTTCTGAATGACTGGACCGGTAATAACCTGATCGGTAACAGCTTCAAGGGAAATATCACTCAAGTGGCTGTCTCTGGTGGCGGTAAGACGGCAAACCGAAATTTGTGGCAGGCAAATTACTGGGATGATTATGAAGGTTTCGACCTGGATAAGGATCAGATTGGGGACAAACCCTATGAGCTTTTCAGTTATGCAGACAGAATTTGGATGGATGTCCCATCAGCACGTTTTTTTAAAGGTTCACCAGTATTGGAAGTAATGGATTTTTTAGAACGTCTGGCACCATTTTCAGAACCTAATATGTTGGTGCGCGATGAGAAGCCGCATATGTCAGCAGCGCTTGCAAGTGCGTCATCAATACTGCCTGCAGAGAAATCACCAGGTGAATCTAGTAAAGCTGGCCAATCTGAACAGTCATCGGACAGTGAATCAAAACAGACCGAGGAAACCTATGATGCCTATAAGGCTCTACGTGAGTCGCTGAAACATTGAAAGGTAATCAGTAAGATGAGTGAAAAAAAGTCTGTCAGTAAGAGAAAAAAACGACCCTTGACTCCCAAACGCAAAGAACAGAGTCGCCGTGAGTTCCTGCGTGCATCCGTATTGACTGTCGGTGTGGTTGGTGTCTCTTTAATGGGATACATACCGGTTATGCAGGGAAAGACCTTGAGCCTGCGTCCTCCCGGTGCTCTGAAAACACCCGAAGACGAACAGGAGTTCTTTGCCTCCTGCATCAAATGCGGTCAATGCGTGCAGGTTTGTCCTGTAGAGGCAATTAAACTGGCTGACCTGCCGGACGGCTTCGGCATCGGTCTACCTTATATCGATGCGCGGGAACAGGCTTGTGATTTCTCCTGTGACGGTCTTCAGTGCGTATTGGCCTGTCCTACGGGAGCGCTGACTCATGATCTGGACTATCCGGCAGACACCCGAATGGGGTTTGCCCGTCTGTCACGCCCCAAGGCCTGTCTGGCGATGCAGGGAAAAGGTTTCAAGGGGCAGGCGAGGGGACCCGATTATGAGGGGCTTCTGCGTTATGAGGAGGTTGATCGCTGGAATCCCATACCGGTAGCCGATTATCCCTATGATCTGGAAATCTGCGACCTCTGTGTACGTCAGTGTCCCATCGAGATCCGTATTACCCAGTGCGAAGAAAACGCATCGGACAACGATCAACAGCAGCTCGCCCGGGTGGCGCAGCAGATGGGCAATGAATGTCCCCCGAAACACGCCATCACACTTGAGCCTGTCGACCTGGGAGATGGCGTTAAACGAATGAAGCCAGTGGTGCAGGAGGGCTGTGTGGGTTGTGGTGTTTGCGAGATGATCTGCCCGGTCGAGAGCGCCGCCATCGTGATCGATCTGGACAAAAACGCCGATACGGTGATGGAGGGCTAAGATGCGTTATATCAAAGACTCTCTGTTACAGGTTTTCGGCTACAAGATCCCCAGGCCCAGCAAGGATCAACAGAGCCCCGAGGTCAGGGCGATCTATGAAAGTAAGATGGGCAAGCTCTCCAAAGCCGATCTGGAAGCGCTTCACATCGAACACAAGGGCACCACCTTCTTCAAAAAGTGGCAGAAACGCCGTTGGGCGACCCTGATTATCGTGAATCTGCTGTTTGTAGCTTCATTCTATTTCGACGTTCAACTGGTGGAGGGCTCGCTTACCGGCGCACGTGTCGTCGGTTTCCATTTTGCCGATCTCAATGCCGCTTTACAGGTCGCCCTGGCCTATAAGCACATTGTGCTCAATCTGGTGATCGGCATGGTGACGGTCTTCATTATGTGGATGCTGCTGGGAGGACGGACCTTCTGCTCCTGGGTCTGCCCCTACCATCTGTTGTCGGAAGTGGCCGAGTATCTGCATCTCTGGCTGGCCAAAAAGAAGATCATCAAGAACCGTACTTTCAGCCGCAAGGTGCGCAGTGTCTTCTACGTCATTTTCGCACTGTTGGCCCTGGTCACCGGCTATACCGTCTTCGAAACCATTTCGCCCACCGGCATACTCAGCCGGGCATTGATCTACGGTCCGGGTATTGCCCTGGTCTGGGTCGGGTTCCTGCTGTTGTTCGAGGTTTTCTACTCCCGGCGGGCCTGGTGCCGATATGTCTGTCCTATCGGTGTAACCTATGGCATGGTAGGCGTGTTCTCTCCGGTGCGGGTCAAGTACAATGCCGAAGCCTGCCACCATGAAGGCGATTGTCGGAAGGTCTGTCTGGTACCGCATGTGTTGGACCTGACTATCCGTAACGGCGCGGCGGAAGTGAATCAGGATGTGGCTTCCGATTGCACCCGTTGCGGCATGTGCGTGGATATCTGCCCCACCGACTCTCTCACCTTTGAGGTCAAAGGTCTGAGCAAAATGCTCAAATAGCCGGTTTGACTGGAGCACGACACATCTAATGATCCAATTTGAAAACATCATCAAGCGCTTTCGCCGTCATCAGGTGTTAAAGGGTATCAACCTGACCATTGAGCGTGGTCACAGGGTTGCACTGGTTGGTTCGAATGGTGCGGGAAAGACTACCCTCATTCGCTGTCTATTGGGTGAATACATCTGTGAGGGGAGGGTTTTGGTAGACAATATGGACCCCCGACACAATCGCCGTAAGGTGCTTTCAAAGGTGGGTTTCGTGCCTCAGTTGCCGCCACCACTGCGGATGCCCGTCGGACAACTGATTCGTTTTTCCGCCAGCCTCTGCGATACCGATCCAAAAAGGATGGTGGCTGTGGCGGGGCAGCTCGGATTTGATGCTGAGCATTTCCACAATCAGCCCTTTGTAAAGCTCTCTGGTGGTCAGAAACAAAAAATGTTGATTGCTATTGCCCTAGGCAGGGAGAGTGAGTTGTTGGTAATGGATGAACCTGCCGCCAATCTCGATCCTGAAGCAAGACATATCTTCTTTAACCTGCTGGCAGAAAAAAAAGATCGTGCGGCCATGCTGATTTCCAGCCATCGTCTCGACGAAGTGGCAAGTTTGGTGAATCGAGTTGTTGAGATGGATCAGGGAGAAATCGTACTCGATGACAGAGTGGCGGACCTGGTGGATCTCTCCTCGCGTCTCTACTGCAGTATCCGCCTGATACAACCCGAAGATGCTTTTGCCAAGGCTGTCGGTGAATGGGGATTCAGTGGATCGGAAGGGGGATTGGTATGGGAGGGTTATATTGCCGGCCCGGATCGCTTGCGTTTTCTTGGTCTACTCTCCCGCTATGCAGCACTATTGTCCGGTATGGAGATTGTTGAGGCCGAGGAGAAGGAGTCCTCAGTCAATGTCGGTTAAGACCGTATTGCAGCTTTTCATAGTGGCCTGGTTTCTGTTACTGACCGCCTGCTCCGGTGACAGTGGCAGTGGACCAAAACAGGTGAAGTGGGACCGGGATGCCTGTGAACGCTGCCGGATGGTATTAAGTGATCGATTTCACGCCGCACAGATTCGCTATTTCCCACCTGAGAAAAAGCGCTCAGTTGTTGCCTTCTTTGATGATATCGGTTGTGCGACGCTATGGTTAGCGGACAACCCCTGGGATAAAGACCCAAAGACCGAGATCTGGGTTGCTGATCACCGCACAGGAGATTGGATCGATGCTCGCAGCGCCACCTATGTGAGAGGTAATCTTACACCCATGGAGTATGGATTGGGTGCACAGTTCGATACCACTCCCGGCGGGCTTACATTTGAGCAGGCCAAACAGCATATCATGGAGGTAGAGAAGCGCTTTAATGTGCATGGTGTGCATCTTTTGGATCGTCTCAAAGAGCAAGCACAACGCAGGGAAGCTGATAGCAAAGTAGACCCGTCCCACAACCATAACTGACCTGGAATAAAGCAACGATGAAATATCTCTGGTTGGCAGCTTATACCGACATCATCGAATCTCTTCGTGCCCGTTGGTTCATGGTCTATGCCATGGTATTCGGTGGTCTGATTGTGATTCTGTTTGCCTTCGGTCTTGCTGAGTCTCGTATCATGGGGTTTACCGGCCTGTCGCGCTTGTTGATAACCTATATCCAACTCTCCATGGCAATGTTGCCCATCTTTGTTTTAATCACAACAGTCAGATCGGTGGCCGGAGATCGCGAGGCAGGGGTATTTGAATACCTTCTCTCCCTACCCATCACCCTGAGTGCCTGGTTTTGGGGGCGTGTTTTCGGTCGCTTCTTTGTAGTCTTTCTACCGGTATTTCTCGCCATGATAGGCGCCACGGTTTGGGGTATGGCGAAGGGTGCGGATGTACCCTGGCAATTGTTGATCTACTACACAGGCTTGTTGATGGCCCTGGCCTGGTGCTTTTTGGGTATTGGCATGCTGATCTCCACCCTGGCGCGAAGCGCTGATGTGGCGCAAGGCGCCGCTTTTGTCGTGTGGTTGACCTTGCTGCTGTTCCTCGACCTTATTCTGCTGGGTGTGTTGATTCAGGAACATCTGCCTCCGGAAACAGCAGTGGCAATTGCCTTAGCGAACCCGATGCAGGTATTTCGTACCGCTACCATGATGCTATTCGATCCACAGCTGGTGCTGTTAGGTCCGACTGCCTATGTCATACTGGATAACTTCGGTCAGATGGGATATATCACCTATGCACTACTCTATCCTATAGCGCTCGGCACTACCTGTGCCGGATTGGGATACCTGTATTTTAAACGTAGCGATCTACCCTAAATTCCGTTGCAGGCATCTAACATCTGTCGAAATATTGTGTTGTGTCAGTTATGAATAAAGACAACCGTCTACTCTGGCTTTTCCTGAGCTTGCTGCTGATTGCTGTCAGTGCAGTAGCGCTCTATAAAACCTGGCCCATTCTGTTTCCAAAAGTCTCTATCTCTGGGCGACTCGATCCCAATTGTGACCTGCGTGCCGGTCCCTGTACTACAGATCTTACCGATGGTGGTCGTGTCAGTTTTTCCATTGATCCGCGTGATATTCCTACAATGAAGCCGATAACACTGCATGTCTCGGTTAGTGGTATGGTTGCGCAGGAAATTGAAGTGGATTTTACCGGTGTGGATATGAATATGGGAATCAACCGGGTAACGATGAACCCAGAATCAGATGGCCAATATAGTGGGGATGGAATACTGCCTGTCTGTATCAGAGACGCCATGGAATGGGAGGCGAGGGTGTTGATATCCACACGAAAAGGTCTGGTTTCTGTACCTTATCGGTTTATTACCGTTCGTCCAGGTGTACCTTTGCCTTAAGAGGAATATTAGGGACTGTTGCATAAAAGGGACGAATAAATAAATGCAACCGCTCTCAGTCATCAACTGTAGAAAGATAAGCGAAAATATCAGTTAATTCTTCATCGCTGAATTCTTTTAATAACTCTTCTTCAGGCGCCTCTTCATCGTGAATACGGATATGTTCACGATATTTCTTGACCTGACGCCAAAGATAATTGGTGTACTGGCCGGCAAGCATGGGTACGGCCTTTTCCATATCGCCTAGACCATCACGACCATGACAGGAGCCACACTCTTTTCTGTACTGCTTCTTTCCTTGCGCAACATCACCCGGTGCGAGAGGTATCTGCATCAAGCGTTTTGACTCCAGTAGACGCTCATAGGCGTTAAAACCGGCTTGGCTCTCATCTGCTGGTGGTAATTTTGTCTTGAGAACGATTTTTTCAAGAAAGTGGGATATGTCCTGTATATCATCATCCGGCATCTGACGGTCGTCTATATACTCCACCATAGCGAGGTTGGGACGTTTACGATCACGAAATAGGTGGAGCTGTTTAGCTAAAAAAGCACTCGGCATCCCCGCCAATCTTGGATATTCTCCCTCTTTCCCACCTTGGCCGTATTCGCCATGACAACCGGCACAGACTTCGTTGATTTCCTCACCATTTTCGAGATCTATAGCAAGGCTTAAACCCGGCAGAAAAAGGATACACAATATGATTTTTATGCGATATAGCATCTGGTAGGGGCATTATATAGTATATAAGAATGTGAACGGCGCAAAAAAGTTTTTCTTGATTTCACCACAGTATCAAATGATCTGTTTGATGTTGATCAAATTAAGAAAATGATGCGAGTGCCTTAAGATAGGTTATATAGCAATATCATTTAGTGAAAAACCTGAAAATTTGTAATGAATAATAAGCGGGTCAGAGCACTGCTCTATTAATAGTCAAAATACCAACTTCATATTTATCTATCAGTGCAGAAATCCTTATTATTTACAGTTTTATTGTGCATTCAGTAACCTAAATAATTTACGAAAATGAGCTAACCATATTTAGCAAAACAAATTTTTCCTTCACCTGTTGGCAAGAATGCCTCCCTATGTTCTAAGCAATTTTTGACAAACACACTCATTGCAATAGTCGGGCTATCGACCGGTTGTGGATCATCGTGTTCTTGAAATTCAGCAACTTCAGTTATCATGCCGAGTGACGACTTGCTGTGGCTACTTTCCATGAGCATTCCGACACAGCGGCTGTGCTCAGATACATCAATCGCAAGTACAAGACATTCTTCTACGGACTCATCAATTGAGGAAAGATCGTGTATTGCCTGGCAGAAAGCACCATACAACGCCTCACTACTACCGGACAGGGTGTAGTTGGGTCCCTGAATATTCAGTAAGCGGGAGATGATCGCTGCTGAGCTGTTTGCCAGCGTCAAGGGGAAATGGGCAGGATTGGCAAAGCCCGGCCCCTGTTCCAATGCATTTTCCCAAAATACGACTGACGCGGCAGCACCACTATCCAAGGTGGCAAGGTAGATTCCTCGTGTTTCTGGATTGCACTTGAAACCATCCATCTGCTCTTTAAGTTTTTCGGCAGTCCATGAGAGTACCTCATCATAGGGGAGAGTTGTGTCTGGTTTGAGATCGACTATCTGTCGTAAATAGGCTTGCATCAGGCAGCGCCCATCAACAAGGCGGAGTTCAATCCACCAAAGGCATAGCCACAATTCAATGCCCAGCGTAGGGCGGGTAGTGATCGGGTTTCTTGTACGATATCCAGTGTAAATGCCGGATCCGCATGACAATAGTTTGTTGTGGGTGGTAAAGCTTTTTTTCGTAATGCGAGAGCCGTGATGACCGCTTCCACCGCTGTGGCAGCACCCAGGGAGTGTCCGATTGCACCTTTGTATCCAGAAACCGGTGGTTGATGAGGAAATGTCCGTGCTATCGCATTGGCTTCCGCGTCGTCTGAGGCTCGAGTGCCGCTGCCATGTGCACATATCCAATCCACTTCTGTGGCGTCAATGCCGGCTTTGTGGACAGCTTTTTGCATCGCCTGACTCATACCCCACCCATCAGGTAGCGGTGCCGTTGGATGGTAAGCGTCACAACTCAAGCCAAGTGACTCAACAGATGCCAGTGGCTCGACTCTCCTTTGAAGAACACGCTCTTCCGATTCCAAAATCAGGAATGCTGCAGCTTCGCCCAACTGCATACCGGAACGATCACGGTCAAAAGGCCGGCAGTAGTCGCCAGCCATAGCACGTGATCTGCTAAATCCTGTCATGGCAATTCGTGAAAAGGGTTCGACACCGCCCGCAATTACCGCATCTGCCCGGCCTGATCGTATCGCTTCGATACCCGCACCCAAGGCGTAGTTTCCTGCTGCACAAGCAGTACCATAGGCACGCTGAGGGCCATGTACTTTTAGCGCTTGCTGAATGGCACGAGGATAGACCATGATCGATGCCTGACTTAGATCCAATGGTTTGCCTTCCGCCGCCTGCTCGTATGCGACGCTTTCTCCCATGGTAGCGCCGACGAAGACACCGATATTTCCATCTAAAGGCAAAGCAGCTTGTTGGACTGCCAGACTGGCAGCGCGAACTGCAAGTTTTTGTCCCCGCATTGGGTCCAGCCAAGCGCCGTCATTTATCCTGCAAGCCCGGGCAATACGAAAACCCTGTTCTTTGAGATCAAGCCATTCGCAAGAGGCAGTCTGTCCCTTGACAAGGGCTTGCCAGAGTTGATCTGGTGTCTCACCGAGTGGGGTGAGAATACCCATGCCTGTGATATAGACTTTCACATTGATTGATGTTGTTGAATGTATTCGGTGACTTTTGCCAGACATGTCAGGGATTGCCACTCATCATCCGGTACTTGCAGGCGGAACGCCTGCTCAACCCGTGCGATGTATTCGACGCGAGTGAGTGAATCCATACCCATATCCGGATAAAACGGCATATCGACAGGCACCTGTGCAGGCAGTTTCAGTTTCATTTCGGCTAGTTCTTTCACTAAGACAGCTATGATTTCACCACTGTTATCAATTACAGAACTCATTGTTACTCCCACTCTATGGATATACCGGTATTTTTGATGCCGACTCATTTGCCGACGAAGCACTGACTAATGGCGAAAGAGGATCTCCGATAATACGGTAATCGCTGATGGCATCATCATTGATAGGCAGTGCATGGGTAATTAATTCACCCACGGTAGTAACATTTGCCGCCAAAGCCTGAATCAATCGTATTGCCCAGCGTGTATTATCCCGATGTAAGGTGTCGGTCACCGAGCCGAATACCGCTCCGGCAACACCAGACAAGGTTATCTTTTCCGCAAAGGAAACACCTGTACGTCTGCGACTGGCTGTCCGGCAACAGAGTGAAAATAGTGCGCCAAGTGGTTCACTGGCGGGAGAGTTGAAATGCTGTGCACGCGTACCTCTGTAGCCCACCCAGCCATTCGGTCGTCCATGCCCAACATAGACTGCTGCTGCAAGGCCGGTTCCTAATCCCTTGATCATATCTTCACGGAACATCATATCGCTGGTCCAGCGGTAGACAGCGGTATGTTGTTGCTGAAGGATATCTTCGATGCGTCTGGCCAGCTGTAAGTACCGGGGTTGCCACTGCGCCAGCACGGCAATCGATTCGGGATGTTTCATCTGACGCTGATGAATGGCGGCCGCCTTGTGTGAAAATACAGCCAGGCTCTTATCATTCAAATGAGGGACCCAACCGACCGGGATTATCCTATCTGCCCCGGCCCGGATAACCGGGCCGGGTAGCACGGTACCCGGTGCACGACGTCCTGGACCGACAAGGAGTATAGCATCACTACTTTGAGCCATTTCCCTTAGTGTGGAAGGCGCCGGGAGGGTTTCTCCAGAATCCTGCCAGTCCACATGATACTGCTTGCTCTGATAGGCAGTTATCAAGGGTTGTAACAGCTCAAGGCAATACTTAGTTGTGATAATACTAATCTTCAATGTTGATTCTCATGCCGCATTGCGGATAGCATCGATGTAAGGTTGCCAGGGTTGATAATTGGCTGCCGGTTGGTTCAGTAGAATCTTGCGTACAAAGTAATGCATGGCGATTTGTCCCTGAGCCTCACGGTTGAAAGTATCGATATCGCCACCTGCCGCATTTAATTCTGCCTGACCGCCTTCGCCTGTCACCCTGCCAGTATCCAGTGAATCCGTACCGCCGACATAGTCGATTGTAATGGAAGTATTACTGACACCTTCATCATAGCCATAGTTGTAGGCATCATCATTCACGACCTGGGCATGAATGGCCTGTGACAGATAAAACGGGCCTTCGACCTCATTCTGCCAGACGTGACACAACTCATGAATCAGCGTATGTCGTGGTACACCCAAAGTCCCTGTACCATCGATATCAATCGCATCGTCCAGGTCAAAGTTAATGATGTTGCTGGTAACAAAAGCACGTGATTGCGGATTGCCGGTAAAAAAGTCCTGAATGCCGAAAATAATATCATTAGCAAGGCTTTCTACAGCGATGTAGGTGTCATCTAGATCAATAGCATCATCATAGACTTCGCGCGCATCTGCTTTCTCGTTGTCGCTCAGTGGCCGGTAACTGGAAAGTGTTGCCATGAGTATGCCGATAACGGTTCCTAACGCACCTGCTGCAACTTCAACAACCGCATTGAGGATATCTATTACCGCGCGACCGATATTGCGCAGAGTCAGGGTGACTTCCTCGATGAACTGTTCGCCTGTATCGACAATGACAGCCTGATAAAGATCATTCAGGGTTTGTCCCAATGAATCAATTGCCTGAAGAAAGTTTTCCAGTGCCTGATTCGGATGTTTAATGGTCTCTGTAATGAGGGTCGCGAGTGTTACACCAGCTTCCAGTGCCCCCTTAGTGATCTCAGCAACAATCGCAACACTACGGGATGCCATCCAGGCGGCTAGTTTGGCGATCTCATATCCTACGTCAAGCACTCCCTTGACAAATTTGGCAAGCCCAGGCAGGAAATCTTTCTGTAGGTAATTAAGGACATAACTGACAGAATTACCCAGTTTTACAGTCGCTTCTCCCAGCGCCTCCAATGCCGCATCACCGACAGCAGCAGCCCAATCAATGACATCGCTGATAGCAGTTCCAATGTCCTCAAATATTTCCAACATTCGATCAAAAAATGCCTGGCCCTGTTGCATAGCCCAGTCCATTACTTCAGTCACACTGCGTTTTACATAGCGAATTGCCAATACGGTTTCTCGCCACAGTTTTGAGGCAAGTGCTTCACCTCTGTCGAGCAGCCACTCAAATATATCGCCGACTGGGCCGAGTGCTTGTAATACACCGTTAATAATTTTACGCAGAACATAATATGAGGCAGTGGCTACTGCTTCCAGAATCTCGGTAACGGCAGCGCCGACTTCGAGTGCTGCTTCAATGAAGCGGGCTGCAGTACGGTAGGTGAACTCAACCATGGATAGCGTGAACTCTGCAATAGTTTTACCCAGCTCAAAGGCTGCCTTGACAACACTTTTTAAAAGATCAAATGCGATAGCCGCAACATCGCGTAGCAGCGTGATAAGTGTCTGTCCCAGACGGAATGCGGCATCAACTACCTTTTTGATTGCTTCAAGACCATGAGATGCTATTTCGACTACCATATCGATGATTAATTTGCCGGCTTTCAGGAGCCCATCGACAATCTTTGTCGCGATGTCTATCGCTGCATTGGCAATATAGGTAGTAAATTCTACCAGAGTAGTGCCGATCTCAGCAGCAGCTTCTGCAATCTCCTTGACCAGATCAGCGCCTGCATCAACCACTTCGTCGAAGAGTTCTGCTAGGCTGTTGCCAAGGTCGCGCATAGAACGGACAACCTGGTTAAATAAATCACCTGGTCGAGTCACGGCAGCTTCTAGTATTTCAAGTATGGTCTTGCCTACCTCAAGAAGCGCCTTGACGCTGTTTCTGATAAGGGTATAGGTGAACTGCAAGGCCTGTGACAGGATATTACCTATCGATTTGCCGATTTCAATTAATGCTTCAACGCCTCTTTTAACGATGTCATATGTCTTGGTGGCTAACCATTCAAGCAATTCCCCTAATGTTCTACTTAGCTGATCGATTGCTTTCAATACCGTTACCAAAGCATCTTTGGCCAGATTAAAAGCGGCTTCTAGCACATCTGCCATAGCTTTACCGATATCTTCGATGGCTTTGACGATTTTTTTTACCAGTTGATAGCCAGTAACAACTGCTGCTTCAAGTAATTCAAAAATTGTTTTACCCGCCTCAATCAAGGCACGCACTAAATCGGCAACTTCCTCTGCAATCCAGTTCGCCACATCGACTATTGCCTGTGCAAGAGACTCGACAGCATCCACAATAGCATCAACCACGGCAGTCACGGCGTCAGAAATCGCATCGGCCACATCCTCGAAAAACTCTACAACTGCAGAATCTGTTTCAGGATTGATCGGTTGGTTAGCCGCTTCCATTTTTCTGATTTCATGCCCTGAATCCCGCAACCAAATCATGACATCAAGCAATGCGTCCTTATCTTTTTTACCATTCTTTTTAAGCACAAAATCCCGCATGATCAAACGACCATGTTGCCTCGGCAATTGGCTAATAGCATGTACAATACCGCGACCTTCACCGGCATTGCGGTAACCCTGTATCAACACCATACGTTCTTCTTTGGGGAGTAAAGCCGCCTGCTGGAATACCTCTCGATGCTGCTTGGGATCCTGCAGGGTCACAGCGTAAGCCTCCGCCAGTTTGACTGCATTTTCCGGTTTGTTTTTATATGTCTCTCGAAGAGCGGGGGTCAGGTCAACCGCATTGAAGTTAATCTGTTTGAGTTTTTTTACAACATTAACCCGGTTGTCGAGTGATATGTCGGCCAAGGCGCGGCTGATCTTATTCATTGCATTCTCCATGATTTGCATAAATGATCTGGAATGTAGTTATTCGCTACAGAGAGCATTGTAGGCAGGGTATGTCCCCTCCTGGGAGCTGATTCCGTTCCAGAAAAATAAGAATAATGTGTTTGTATTTTGTTTAAATTAGCTATCCGGTCTCGTTATTCTCTGATTATTGCTGCTGTATGACATGGTGGGTGCGTCTTATATCCTACAGGTATGAGAAGCGATAATGAGGGAACAGTCATTTATAAGCGCTGTAAGAACCAAAGCACCCCCTCTCTTTTGTGGTTTTTTTCTAATACACAGACTCGTCTACTTTGTGACATTTTTCAAGCACAGGTCCAAGACGAAGCGATCTTCAATAGTATCCGATCACAATATTGAGACTTTCCCTATTGACTGGATTAGTGCATTGATTTCTACTGTTCTGTTGTCGATACACTCCGACCTATTGGATTAACTAAGGGACTGTCCTGATTCAAGACGCGAAATATCCGGTACTGACAATCTTCTCCCTGCCACGATGGGAAGAGGGGGGAGGCGTGTGGTGAGATACATCACAACAGGAATTTTTCTGTTATTGGTGGCCGGTTACCTTGTGCCGGAGAATGCGATCATACCTGTTCAAGGGGCCAGTGCTCAGGATTGGAACCATAATACTTTCTGGTATGAACCCTGGGGGACGTCAGGGGTTCATAAGGGCATTGATATATTTGGCAACAAAGGGACGCCGGTTGTGACAGCTACTGGTGGGATGGTCATATACTCCGGAGATATCGCAAAGGGCGGTCAAGTGATTGCCGTTCTTGGCCCCAAATGGCGCATTCACTATTTTGCCCACCTTGATTCCAGGTCGGTCTCCACCGGTGCCTGGGTGACGATAGGAGAACCCATAGGAATCCTTGGCGATAGCGGTAACGCGGCGGGAAAACCACCGCACGTACACTATTCAATTGTGTCGCTGATTCCCTATCCTTGGTTGGTGACTGGAGATACGCAAGGCTGGAAGCGTATGTTTTACCTGAATCCTGCTGATGTCTTGCTATAATCCGACCCCGGGATCATCTCCGGATGATTACCACATCAAATCATCAGGCACCTGATAGTCCGCATAGGGATCGTTCTCCGATGCGGGTTGCTCCTTCGGTAGATCTATCACCAAGCTGGGATTACGTTGGCGTATTTTTTCAGCAATATCCGTCGGTACCAACTCAAAGACACCATTGCAATTTACGATGGTAAGTTTATTCAAGGTGATCATTTTGTGCGTCTGTGCTGAGACATACATCTGCTTGACTTTACCCTTGTTATTGAAATAGAAGGGGGTGTCATCCTCAGCATTACTGCGGGGATGACGATGGTTCTCTACTAACTGTTTGACCTGGGCTGCGATTTCACGCTGTTTTCTGGCTTCATTGCGCTGCTGATTCAAGTCCCTGTCCCGTGCCACCTTCTCGACTTGTTTTTGCCGATCCGTAGTCAGGGAAGAGTCCTCACTGGCATTGCGCTGTTGGCGGGCCTTTTTTCGTCGCTCCTTACTGGCTTTGTTGGCCTTGTTTTTATCGATCAAACCCGCTTTCAGGAGTTGATCTTGCAGTGTATTTCCCACGTTATCTTGCCTCGTTATCAGCTATCTGCAGTATCATTAGGGAAGGGTACTCAGATTAGGTAAGATTATAAACCTGTTGTTGCTTATTATGATTGAGAGTAGGGCAGGTACCCCACTTGATTGGTGTTTTATTGTACATAATTTGAGCGCCGGTTAATGATTAAACCATCGTGTTGTCTAAAAGATATAAAATCGTACCATGGGAATAGAACAGCCAATAGCGTTCGGCGGAGATCAACTATCCTGGTTTGAAAAAACTTGGCAGGGGTTCTGCCGCCTGGTAGTAAAGATATTTTACCGCAGGTTTGAAATCTCCGGACTTGAGAATTTACCTAAAAATCAGGGTGTTATTCTATGTGCCAATCACGTGAATGCACTGGCTGACGCAGTCGTTCTGCAGGCAGCAACCAGAAAAGCCATTCGCCCCCTGGCACGTAGTGGTCTGTTTGATAATCCTTTTCTGAAACCGATCTTGCGGGGAATTGGTGCAGTGCCGATTTACCGTCGCAGTGATCCAGGTGTTGATGTCAGCAAAAACAGAGATACCTTTTCTCAATGTTATGAATTGCTTGCCAAAGGTGAAACGCTGATCATTTTTCCTGAGGGTCAGAGCCACGACGTGCCTCAATTGACAACGCTGAAAACGGGCGCAGCGCGTATGGCATTGGAAACGATACAAGCCACAGGTACGGAGCCGGCAGTGTTACCCGTCGGCTTGACATTTCCGGAAAAAGGACAGTTCCGCAGCGCAGTTTTACTGCAATTCGGTAAACCCCTTGAGTTGAATTTTACCGATAACAACACATTTGAACAGAATGTCATTGAGTTAACCGATCGAATTCGTACCGGTCTTGAATCTATTACCTTGAATGCAGATAGCTGGGAAGAGATTAATCTTATTACCAGAGTCGAGCGTTTTTTTGCTTTTCGTCACGGTAAATATCATCGACGTAATTTGCAGCAGCGGTTTCGTACTCAGCAGCGTCTCATTGATGCGCAGCGACTGCTTAGGAATTATGAGCCGGATAGAGTGCGGGCACTGATCATACAGCTAAAACACTTTGAAAAGCTCTGTCAGCATTGTGGCGTGAAAGATTATCAACTCTCAATAGATTACAAACCGACTTTAATCGGACTGTACTTGTTTCGAATGATTTGGATGCTATTGGTTGTCTTTCCTGTAGCTATGTGGGGAATTATCAATAGCTATATTCCTTATCAATTGGCAAAATTCCTCGCACGACGCTTCGCCAAGGGAACTAACCAGTACGACACCACCATAATGGTATTAGGCTTGTCACTATTTACCCTATTCTGGAGTCTTCAGATCACTCTGGTATTCCATTATTTCGGTTGGAAGTGGATGATTGCGTATATCATCAGCCTAATTATTAGCACTGCGATTACTCTTTTAGTACGTGGGGAAAAAAAACGAATTCTGGAAAATATCAGGGTATTCGTACTCTTTTTACGTAAGCGTAACCTTAAGGCGTATCTGCGTCAGAAACGCCAGGAGCTGGAAAAAGAGTTAGCCAAGATGGTTCGAATCGCAAAACGCTTATCGAATAACTGATGCTGCTGGCGCTGTGAAATAGATGATAAAATTTGGCACTCTTTTATTTCTGATATTACTTCAGTCATCTGTCGTCCAGGCGACTCAAAGTGAGTGTGCAATTCTTCTTCATGGAATGGGTCGCACTCATTTTTCAATGGGACTCATTAAGGATGTACTGAAAGAGCAAGGCTATCATGTATGGAGTGAAAGCTATCCGAGCCTGACAAAAAGTGTAGATGAACTTACTGTACCAACGATTGAATCGGGTCTGACGTACTGTAAAAATGTAAATGCAAAAAAAATCCATTTTATTACCCACTCTCTTGGTGGCATAGTCGTAAGACATTATCTGCAGGACCATCAGATACCTAACCTGGGTCGTATTGTGATGTTGGCACCACCAAATAAAGGTAGTGAGATCGCTGATCAGATGAAGGATGGATTTTTCTACCGGTCCATCATGGGCCCCGCAGGCCAAGTACTGGGAACAGATGACAAGAGCCTGCCTAATCGTCTGAAACCCATTAGGGGAGAGATTGGTATTATTGCCGGTGAAAAAGAAGGATCTTCCTGGTTTCTACCGGAAATCCCAGGAGAAGATGATGGCAAGGTAGCTGTTGAGCGAACTAAATTAGCAGAAATGAAAGATTTTCTTAAAGTCAAGTCAGGTCACACCTTCATTATGCGGGATGATGAGGTTATTTCTCAGGTGATTTTCTTTTTACAGAACGGGAAATTTAAGAGAAACGGAGATTCTGCTGCTGAGTGAGTAATCAATTCATATAAACAACTTTAAATCAGTGTGAGGAGTGAGCTCCTAGAAAGCTACTCACCCTTAGGTATCAACAAGGGTTATTCATGAGGCTGAATAAACATTTAGAGAGGCAGCCTAATCAACTGCCATAAAGCAATATTATCACTGTAATTCATGATTTTGTTTATCCGATATAATCAATGGTGAACATTGTATTTGTTGGATATTGTCTATGACAATGGCGCAACCCCACGTCTCATGGTGTTTTCAGTGATGCACTTGGCGACGACAAACTGCATCAGGTAGTCTTTTCCACCGGCTTTGTAGCCGATTCCACTCATCTGGTGGCCGCCAAAGGGTTGCCTGTTAACCAATGCGCCAGTTATGCCGCGGTTCAGATACAAATTACCCACACGGAATGCTTTCTTCGCGTACTCAAGATGGGCCGGGCTACGTGAATAGATGCCCCCGGTTAATGCATATCTAGTACTATTGGCAATCATCAATGCCTGATTAAGGTCATTTGCAGGGATTAAAGAAATGACAGGACCAAATATTTCGTCTTGTGCAAGAGGACTGTCAGGCTGCACATCTTTAAACAGTGTAGGAGGGGCGTAATGCCCCTCAGTAAAAGAAGTGATCTCGGTCTGATAGTACATCTTTCCCCATTGTTTACCCATTTCAATTGTCTTTAGGATCCTCTCTTTCGCAGACTTACTGATAACAGGTCCTATCTGAGATTGTGGTAGCACGGGATCTGCAACAATCAGACTGTCTACTGCACCGGCAAGCCGCTTGCAGAATTTCTCGTATTGGGATTTGACAACAATGACTCGAGAGCAGGCGCTACATTTCTGACCCTGATAGCCAAAAGCTGACTTGATGATGCCACTGATGGCTTCATCAGGGTCAGCGCTATTGTCCACGATAATTGCATTCTTTCCTCCCATTTCGGCGATAACTTTTTTGAAGTGGTGCTGGTTCTCATTGATATCTGATGTATATCGTTGAATACGTTTGCCAACATCAAGTGAGCCTGTAAATGCAATCAGATTTATCTCAGGATGCCGGACAAGATACTCGCCCACCTTACTCCCAGTACCGGGCAGATAGTTGATGACTCCAGCTGGAAAGCCTACTTTATGCATCAATTTTACAAGATGTGCAGCAATAACAGGCGTATCTGATGCTGGTTTTAACAGGGCACAATTACCTGACACTAGGCTTGCAGAGAGCAAGCCAGTTAATATTGCCAGTGGGAAGTTCCATGGCGGAATAATCAGGCTAATACCTCTTGACTGATAACGATGCAGGTTAACCTCTCCGGGAACATTAACTTGTCGCTCAGTGAATAGCTCTTCGGCCTGGTCTGCATAGTAATTAAGAAAGTCGATGGCCTCACAGACATCAGCATCTGCCTCTCTCCAGTTTTTTCCAGCTTCAAATATCTCCAGGGCTGAGAAGTTATCACGTTGTTCGCTTATTTGAATGGCCGTCTTTCTTAGAAGATCAGCTCTATCAGATATCGATGTGTTTTGCCAATCATTCAATGATTTCAACGCCGCCTTAACTGCAATATCAGCCTCAGATGTACCTGCATGTGCCGTCCTGCCAACCCTAATGCCTGTGTTGGATGGACAGGTGGATATGATCTTATCTCTTGTTTCGATTGGACCGCCGTCTATAAACAATGGATAGTCTTGATCCAGCAGATCACGAGTGTTATCAATGGCCCGTTGAAAATGCTGCTGTTCATTCATGTCAATAAATCGCCTGGTGGCACAATTGACAAATCCAGAACTATTTTTAATCTCTCTATTGACTACTCGTTGAGGTACTTGAAATAGCTCACTGGATGAAAGGTGACTCTGTTGTAGTCTATCAATGGACTGACTACTGGCATTTTCAAGCAAACGCCTCACCAGATAGGCCATGCCAGGTATTAACTCACCGAACGGTAGATAGATACGCAATGGATAACCCATTTCAATAAGAGCGTTTTGATAATGTTCAGCCATACCATAAAGCATTTGAAACTCAACGTGTTTTTGTGTGGCCTTTTCCTCCATTATTGCCATGGTAAGCGCTAGGCTTCGTGGATTATGTGTTGCAACGGCAACTTGAATGTTATGCTTATCTGAAAGTAATGCTTCAAGACCTCTCTCATAAGCTATATCTGTATCTGATTGGGTTTGCCATACAGGACTTTCCCATTGGTACTGCTTTGCAATAACCATTTCCTGGTCCCAATAGGCGCCGCGAACCCAGCGGACATGAAATGGTGATACTCTGCTTCTTGCTAGATCAATAATACATTTGAGATCAGATTCTGCAGTTTTTAAGTAACCCTGTAACGCTATACCAAAACCTTCCCATTCCAAGAATGTTTCATCAAATAGAACGGATTTGAATATTTCCATGGTAATTGGCTTTCTTTCATAGTCCTCCATATCCAGTGTGATGTTGATGTCATTTTCTCTGGCCTTCAGAAGAATAGGGCGAATCCTATTCAGGATTACCTTGTGATTGTCAGACAGGTTAAGCACATCGATGTGCGGGCAGAGCGAAGAGAGTTTTATTGAGCACTGTAGACCCGTATGTGCTTGACTTGAGAGACTATCGAGTAGTTTTATATAGGTAGACTGGTATTGTTCGGCCTCAACATTACTCAGTGTCATTTCGCCTAACAGATCAAGTGAAACTCTGTTACCAATTGATTGTAAATCACTGATCGTACTAGTAATCTTCTGAAGATCATTGCTCGTCATGTACTGGCTAGCCAACAAAGAAACAGCCTGTTTGATACTTTTTGCAAATAACCTATTACTGATTAGCCTACCGGACTGAATAGTAATTTTACCAAGGGCAGGCATCGGAAATTCACCCTCAGTAAAATATTCATTGAAGAGTTCAACAATGTCACTGTCATTATCTAGTGTAGGTAAGACATCAATAAACCGTAGAGCCCGAATACGGAAATCCTCATACTGATTCAATCTTTCCAGGAAGTTTCGTATCCAACCTGAAATGAGTGATGAATGAAGATGACTGTTACTGGCAAGACCCAGTAGTCGTTTGCCATGGATTAATATTCGTTCCTGACGATCAAGCATTATTCTACATCCAGCCTGACATGTGCCTAGATTTAAGTATAGAAAGTGAATTGGAAAATATTCAGCATGAAATGACTAATCATTCTCAGGGTCCAAGGTTGGTATATAGGACAGGAATACAGAAATGCGATTATTAACGTTTGACCATATTCGAGAATTGATGAGGCAATATGGTCTGCAAGCCTTCTTGAAGGCACTTACCGAACGTTTGGCAAGCGACCTTTCACGCTGGGATGAGTTCAACAAATCAGAACGCCATGCTACACATTATGAACATGGTGTTCTTGAATTGATGCCATGTTCAGATCTGACGCACTACAGCTTTAAATATGTCAACGGGCACCCAGGCAATGTAGTTAAAGGACTGCCCAGCATACTATCTGTCGGAGTTCTTGTTGAAGTAGACACGGGGATGCCGGTATTGTTCACTGAAATGGGCATCCTAACGGCATTAAGAACTGCTGCTGTTACAGCCTTGGGTGCCAGATACCTGGCGCGTAGCAATAGCTCTCGGGTAGGTATCATTGGCTGTGGCGCACAATCTGAATTCCAACTCTTAGCCCTTGATAATGAACTATCAGTTCAGCAGGTAAGATATGTGGATATAGATCAAAATAGCATGACAAAGTTTTCAAAGAATCTGGCTGCTCAGGGTTGGTCGATGTATCAGGCGCAATCTATTAATGATATCCTGATAGATGTTGATGTCTTGGTGACAGCGACAGCTGCACGGAAAAAAGTCATACTGTTCCAAGCAGATCAGATACCCTCCGGTACACATATACATGCCCTGGGTGGGGACTGTCCTGGCAAGACAGAATTACCTCCCGATCTCATCGAAAAAGCCACACTGGTCGTGGAGTATCTGCCACAGACCCGGCATGAAGGTGAAATACAGAATTTAAAGGCTGAATTAAAATCCATTGAGCTACATCAGCTGGTTAAGGCAGAGCGGCAAGGGCGGACATCGGAGGATGAAATCACATTGTTAGATGCAGTTGGTTTTGCACTTGAGGATTTTAGTGCATTGATGCTGTTGAATGAACTGGCAGAAGCATATGATATCGGTGAATCGATTAGAATGTTGGCTACACCTCCTGATCCTAAGGATCTTTACGGCTTTCTGGTAAATTAAATACCGCACGAATAATTTTAAATATTGAGTTAGCTGTCTTCAACTTTCGGTCTGCATAGGGATTAAACTCAGATACCTCCAGAGCAATGGGCTTAGGTAAAGAGGAGAGGGCATCCAATAATTCAGTTAACTTGAGTCCGTTATATGTAGGCACTGCAACTCCAGGTGCATCACACGGATTAATTGCGTCCAGGTCAATACTAATACCGATGGCATCACATTGCTTAGAAAGATTTTTCCAATTATTTTGAAGTAATCTCTTTAACCCCACACGGTGTACTTGTCTCATAACTTGATAGCTAACTCCTGTCTGGTCAAGATGTTGCTTTTCAACCTCTTCATAGCTATGAATACCAGTCAGGATAATTTGATTTGAATCCATAATAGGCTGGTTAGCACTGATTTCATCTAATAATGGATCATTCAGACCAAGTAATGCCGCAACTGGCATACCATGCGGATTACCTGAAGGACTTGTAGCATTAGTATGCGCATCCAAGTGTGCATCAATCCAAATAAGTCCAAGGCGTTTGTTGACTTTTACCAAAGCCTTCATGACGCCACCCCAAATGCCTATGGCACAACTGTGGTCACCACTCAAAAAAGCAAATCTTTGATACTGTTCAATTAACTTGGCTGTCTTATGGCGGATACGGTTATTCAATTCAATCAGAGAAGAATTGCGATCAATTACCTTTGGTCTAATGGATTGCTGCCAAATCATAGAATCATCTCTTTGGTTCTTAAAATTTTGATGTAAAACAGAGGAACCTAATTGACAACAGCGAGTACAGCTTCCCAGTGATGAAGCTGTGCTGAGTATAGGTAGATGCATTTTAAAGCTTGTAGTCATCAGAATAAGTAACAAAGAAGGTGTAATAATTATGACCATAAAAAGATGTGTCTATTGATAATTTGACGACAAATGGCTGAAAATTGATGTGTACTTAATATGAAAGCCACAAAATTCTTGAGTTAGTTTGTCACATAAAATCAGTAGGTTATCAGTACAGCATTTTAATAAGTACTGAAGAATTATATCTAACCTGCTTGTCCAGAGATGTGGGTATAGATCATTGCAGCTGGTGTCAGCGTTAAGACGCCGAGTTACCCACGAACAGTAGACACCCTGTATAGTTAGATTCACCTATATGGAGGTGCTCAAGATGGCACGTAAGAAGACACAAGCTT
>JAHXIP010000016.1 GCA_025655575.1 Candidatus Thiodiazotropha sp. (ex Monitilora ramsayi)
AAGGTGATGATCGGCAAGACATCCATTGTTCTGCAAGGAGAGATCGCGCCGGGACCGGACTACAAACTCTACCTCTCTCCAGAATACGTCTAGACCGAGGCTGAATTCGTGCGGTTCAAACCGCGCATGGTCCAGGTCGGCGAGGTAAAGACCTTCGAAAACTTTGTCATTCCAGTACCGGAAACCATTGATCCTGCAGCGTTCAATACGATCATTGTCTGGTGCGAGTCCTTTGGGGAATTCATTACTGCAGCAAGCTACCAGTAGTCACACCAACCAGGCTTACGCAGTAACTACATGCATCCCCTGCGGGTAAGCTGCACATTTGTGGCATTCACCTTGCGTCAATACTCATCACCCAGCTAAAAGGCCCTTTCTCCCGGGATGCCTCCGAACAATCTTTGATCAGGGTCTGTCAACACAATGACAAACATCTGATCGTGCTTCACAAGCAGAATGTTCACTACTTTAGCTAATAATCAGCGTCGAAAAGTTGCCATCAGTTCTCAACACTTCACAGTTCACATTGTAAACCACCCATATCACTTGCACTTCATGCGTCTTTCTCCATAATAAAATCAAATAAACCCTGCTATTGACAGCAAAGGAAATTACTGTGAAATTTGCCACTCTTATCTGCCTGCCGATTCTGTTTCCCGGCCTGCTCTTTGCGGGAGCCTACAAATGGGTCAACGAAGACGGTGTGGTGACCTTCTCCCAGACCCCACCGCCCGATATGCAGGCGGAGAGAGTCAAAGTTCGCAGCAACAATACGTCAACAGGAGAAAGCTCAAGCATCAAGCTGGACAAGATGCGTCAGAAAGCGGCTGACAATGCCGAAGACCGGGAGCTGAAAAAACAGGAAAAACAGGAAGCGAAGGAACAACTCGCCCGCAAAAAGAAAAACTGTCAGTCGGCCCGCTCCAATCTGCAAAAACTACAGGGTCTCGGCAACCGTCTCTACATGAAGGATGGTCAATACCAACGCCTCAGTGAAGAGAGCCGTCAGTCCCTCATGCAGCAGGAACGGGAACACATCAAAGACAACTGCGGATCCTGAATCATGCCACTGCTCAAGATCACCACCAACCGTGAAGTCGATCCGGCACGTCGACCCGCGCTACTGAAGGCCGCCTCACAAAATATTGCCAACATGCTGGGTAAACCGGAACGTTATGTAATGGTGGTTTTGGAGACGAATGCCGACATGACTTTTGGCGGTGACGATGCCCCCCTCGCCTATCTTGAGCTGAAGAGTATCGGCCTGCCTGACGACCGCACAACGGAATTCTCAAACTTTCTTTGTGAGCTGATGACCGGTCAGCTGGAGATACCCGCAGAACGTATCTATATAGAGTTCAGTGATGCCGAACGCCATCTGTGGGGATGGAATTCCGCTACTTTCTAGCCTTGGGCTGGCTCTGACTAGGGCGTTCAGATATCTGTAACACTTTTCATTATCCATACCCGCTACGGCTGGGCCGATTTCTGAGGCCCAACGATGCCTCGACATATTCCAAATCATCCCTCAAAGATCTCTCATGATATTGGGCCTCCTGCGTCGGCCCAACCTACAGACTGATATTTAAACTCCACTCGGATGCTGGTTGTGTTGTTGGCGTCATTGGGAATTATCAATGTCATGTGGTACGAGGCTGAATATCCTGACGAACATCACGGAGATCGCTCTCCCTGATTGAATTATTTGGAATCAAGGCCGGACCTATGTCGTTTATGTGTCGCGGTCATCACCGTTGTCACGGAAACGAAGATGCATAAACCACGCATACTGGCCATCAAGTCCAGCACCCTGGCATGCCTATGTGCCTTTTTGCTGGGAATTTCAAACCAAATACCCGCCAGCACGGACCATGAAACCGGTACCGCGCCTGCCGACAGCAACATGAACTTCCGTATCGTCGAGGATACCCAACCGAGTATCCGTGACGATGGTGAGTCCACTGCCGATCACACAAAATTTGAGATCTTGCAGGGGCCCTTCGAGAGCGGACCGGAAGTCACTAAGGCCTGCCTCTCCTGCCATACCGAAGCGGGCCGACACTTCATGCAGTCGATCCACTGGACCTGGGAGTACGATCATCCCGACACCGGCCAGAAGCTGGGCAAGAAAACACTGATCAATACCTTCTGTACCAACGCCAAAGGTAACGAGGGAATGTGTGCCCAATGCCATGCAGGCTACGGTTGGAAAGACGAGAATTTTGATTTCACCAACCAGGACAACATCGACTGCCTGGTCTGCCACGACCGTACCGGCGCCTACTACAAGACCCCCAACAGCACGGGCAATAAAGCCTGCTCAGTAATGTTCGAAGGCAAGCAGCCAATTCCCTGGGAGAAGGTGGCACAAAACGTCGGCAAGCCCGGTCGTGAAAACTGTGGCGCCTGCCACTTCTATGGTGGCGGTGGCGATGGGGTGAAACACGGGGATCTCGATTCATCCCTCAAAGCACCCAGCCGGGAGCTGGATGTACACATGGATGCGGATGGCCTCAACTTCGCCTGCACGACCTGTCATGTCACCCGCCAACATCTCTGGGCAGGCAGCCGTTACAACGTAATGGCTCACGATACCGAGGGTCTCGGTCTGCCTGGTGAGCGCCGCGACGTAGCCACCTGCGAGTCGTGCCACAGCGAGTCTCCCCACTCGAATACGGAACTGACGGGCATCAAGCTCAATGGTCATGTAGACAAAATCGCCTGTCAGACATGTCATATCCCCACCATTGCCCGCGGCGGTGTCGCCACCAAGACCGAATGGGACTGGCGTACCGCCGGCAAGACAAAAAATGGTGAGGGATTCAAGGAGAAGAACTACACCCAGGCCAACGGCGCTCACCGCGCCACCTACAAGTCGATCAAGGGCAGCTTCGAATATGGTGAAAACCTGGTGCCCCACTACGACTGGTTCGACGGGCAGATGGTCTACACCACCATCGAGACCAGGTTCGACCCCGCCAAGGGACCGGTGGAGATCAACGGCTTCAACGGTTCCCACGATGACGGACGTTCACGCATTTGGCCCTTCAAGCGCATGCATACGGTGCAGCCCTACGACAAGGGCAACAACACCATGGTCTATATGCATCTGTGGGGCAATGACGATGACGCCTACTGGGGCAACTATGACTTCGGCCGAGCCATCAAGGTCGGCATGCAGAAGAACAGCATCCCCTACAGTGGTGAGTACGATTTTGTCGAGACCTACTCCTTCTGGCCCATCACCCACATGGTAGCGCCCAGCGAGAACGCCCTCTCCTGCAATGAGTGCCATAGCCGAGAAGGTCGTCTGAATGATCTTGAAGGCTTTTACATGCCGGGGCGCGACAGCTTTCGCTGGCTCGATATCCTGGGTTATCTCGCCCTTGGCGGCGCACTGATTGGCGTGTTGCTGCACGGCTTGCTGCGCAAGCTCTTCAGCAAGAAAAACCAGCAGAGGGACGCATCATGAATACACAAGTAAACAACGGCAACGGCACAAAGGTCAGGCAGAAGGGCGAGAAGCACTATGTGATGATCTACTCCCGCTACGAGCGTTTCTGGCACTGGTCTCAGGCGATGCTGATCTTTGTTCTGTTCTATACCGGACTCGGGTTACATGGCCTGCACAACCTGCTCAATTTTCAACTGGCGGTTACCATCCATACTTATGCAGCGCTTGTGCTGATTGTGTTGTGGATCTTCACCACCTTCTGGAACTTCACCACCGGGCAATGGCGTCAGTACCTTTTCAAGGAGGGGGTCATGAAGGTGATTCGTTTCTACGCCTACGGCATCCTGAAGGGTGAACCCCATCCCTATAAGAAAGGCCTGCAACGTAAACAGAATGCCTTACAGTCCCTGGCCTATATGAGCTTCATGCTGTTGATCGGCCCCGCGCTCTGGGCCTCGGGCATGATATATCTCATCTATGATCTGTGGAGCGGCTACGCCTGGTCGAGCCAGGGCCTAACCCTGATCGCCTTCGTTCATACGGCAGCGGCCTACCTGATGGGGACCTTCGTCATCATCCATGTCTACATGACCACCACCGGCAAGACCCCGACCCACTACATCAAAACCATGATCACCGGTTATGACAACGTGGAGCTAACCGAAGCAGAGAAGGCTTATATTGAAGAGACTCATGCCATCTCCATGAAGGATTGAGCAAAACGTAGCGAGTAAGGCCGCTGTGGAGTATCCAATCTGCGCGGCAAGGCTGTATTCCCCATCTTAATGTATAGGACGTAGGTTGGGCCGACGAAGGAGGCCCAACATCACAGCGGTTGTTTCGGTCGAGTATCAATACGCAGATCTTGGTTGTTGTGCCTTCCTCGGCCCAACCTACAGCCCTGGCACCATGCTAACCGTGACCCGACACCCGAAGCGGGATAGAATCACGCCTTTTGACAACCAGGTTGATTGATCCCCATGCGTACATCCCAGTTCCCGCTGCACACCGTCAAGGAAACCCCTGCCGACGCTGAAACCGCCAGCCATCAGTTGATGCTGCGCGCCGGCCTGATCCGTAAACTGGCTGCCGGCCTCTATACCTGGCTCCCCCTGGGTCTGCGTGTGTTGCGCAAAGTCGAGCACATCGTACGTGAAGAGATGGATCGTGCCGGTGCCCTCGAAGTGTTGATGCCCACCGTGCAACCCGCTGAGTTGTGGCAGGAGTCGGGACGCTGGGAGCAGTACGGCCCCGAGCTGCTGCGCATGCACGACCGCCACAACCGCGACTTCTGCTACGGTCCCACCCACGAGGAGATCATCACCGATCTGGCCCGTAACGAGCTGCGTAGTTACAAACAACTACCGGTCAATTTCTACCAGATCCAGACCAAGTTCCGAGACGAGATCCGCCCCCGATTTGGCGTCATGCGCGCGCGGGAGTTTCTCATGAAGGATGCCTACTCCTTTCACGCAGACCAGGACTCCCTGCAGGCCACCTATGAAGTGATGCACCAGACCTATAGCCGTATCTTCTCCCGCTGCGGTCTCGATTTCCGACCCGTGGCTGCTGATACCGGCAGTATCGGCGGCAGCGCCTCTCATGAGTTCCACGTGTTGGCCGACTCGGGTGAAGATGCTATCGCTTTCTCCACCGACAGCGACTATGCCGCCAACGTAGAGTTGGCCGAGGCCGTCGCACCAGCCGGAGAGCGCCCCGCACCTGGCAGCGAGATGACGTTGGTCGACACCCCTGACGCCCGGACTATCCAGGAGTTGGTGGAGCAGTTCGATCAACCCATCGAACAAACGGTCAAAACGCTGGTGGTGAAGGCTGCAGAGGAGATGGATGCGGATCTGGTGGCGCTGCTGGTACGCGGCGATCACGACCTTAACGAGATAAAGGCCGACAAACTACCCCAGATAGCCTCACCCCTCTGTTTTGCGGATGAGGCTGAGATACGCGCCGCCATCGGCGCCGGTCCCGGCTCGCTGGGTCCGGTCAATCTACCAATCCCCTGCATTGTCGATCGCAGTGTAGCGAAGATGGCCGACTTCAGCGCCGGCGCTAACCAGGATGGTAAACACTATTTCGCTATCAACTGGGAGCGGGATCTGCCCGCCCCCATCGAGATCGCCGATCTGCGCAATGTAAACGAGGGTGATCCCAGCCCCGACGGCAAGGGCAATCTCACTATCGCTCGCGGCATCGAGGTGGGTCATATCTTTCAGCTGGGCAAGAAATACAGCGATGCCCTGAACGCCACCGTACTGGACGAAAACGGCAAGGCCGTGGTCATGACCATGGGCTGCTACGGCATCGGTGTGACCCGGGTGGTGGCCGCCGCCATCGAGCAACACCACGACGACAAAGGCATCACCTGGCCTGCCGGACTGGCCCCTTTCCAGGTTGCTATCTGCCCCATGAAGATGAATAAATCCCAGCGGGTCAAAGAGACGGTCGAGAAGCTTTATGCCGAACTGGAAGCCGCCGGTATCGATGTCCTGCTCGATGACCGGGACGTCCGTCCCGGCTTCATGTTCTCCGACATGGAGCTGATCGGCATCCCACACCGTATCGTAGTGGGAGAAAAGTCGCTGGATGAAGGCAAAGTGGAGTATCGCGGTCGAAAGGATGCGGAAAACAGCTTCCTGCCCCTGGATGAGATTGTCGATCACATCAAAGCACAATTCGCAGGCTGATTTGACTCCTCTCACCCTAACCGGGAAACTAGCCCGGTTTTTTCATGCCCCGCGGGGCAAAGCTATTTCATAGAGGCGAGCAGATCATGACCAATCAGAGTTCCTTCACCCGCGATGAGTTGTTGAGTTGCGGCCATGGTGAGATGTTTGGTCCCGGCAATGCCCAGCTGCCGACGCCGAATATGTTGATGATGGACCGTGTCTCAAAAATCTCCGATCAGGGCGGTGAGTTCGGCAAGGGCGAGATTCTGGCAGAACTCGATATCAATCCCGATCTCTGGTTCTTCGACTGCCACTTTCCTGGCGACCCGGTGATGCCAGGCTGCCTGGGTCTCGATGCCATGTGGCAGATGGTGGGCTTCTTTCTCGCCTGGATCGGTAATCCGGGACATGGACGGGCACTGGGCGTTGGCGAGGTGAAATTCACCGGCCAGGTACTGCCCACTGCCAAGCTGGTCACCTATCAGATCAATATCAAACGGGTCATCTCCCGGAAGCTGGTGCTCGGAGTTGCGGATGGCGTCATGAAGGTCGACGGTCGGGAGATCTATACCGCCAAGGACCTGCGCGTGGGGCTGTTCACCTCCACCGACAACTTCTGATCCCAACGGCCGGTGGCCAATTTGCAGGGACTGGCCGGACTGTTTTTTATTCCCCTGTTCGCCTGGCTGATCAGTGAAAACCGGCGCGCCTTCAACTGGCGGGTGCCTGTTACCGGACTGGCACTGCAACTGATCATTGCTCTGCTGCTGCTCAAACTGCCTCTATTCCAGACGCTCTTCATTCAGCTCAATCAGATGTTGTTGGGTATTCAGGAGGCCACGGAAGCGGGCACCCGTTTCGTCTTCGGTTATCTGGGTGGGGCTGAGGCACCGTTCATGGAAAGCGATACCGGCAGCACTTTCATCCTGGCCTTTCGCGCCCTGCCGCTGGTACTGGTGATCAGCGCTCTCTCGGCATTGTTCTTCCATTGGCGCATATTGCCGCTGGTGGTCGGACTCTTCTCACGTCTGCTGCAAAAAAGTCTCAATATCAGCGGTGCACTGGGCCTGGGCGCCGCAGCCAATGTCTTCGTCGGCATGGTGGAATCCCCGTTGCTGATCCGGCCCTATCTGACCAGACTCACCCGCAGTGAGCTCTTCAGCCTGATGACCCTGGGTATGGCCACCATTGCTGGCACCGTGCTGGTGCTCTACGCCAGTCTGCTCGAAGGTGTATTACACAACCCCATCGGACACCTGCTGACCGCCTCGCTCATCTCCGCCCCGGCCGCTGTCATGATCTCCCGGCTCATGGTGCCGGAGACCCAAGCGGCAGGCACCGAAGGCAGATTGACTGTTTCCCAACCAGCCAACAGCAGCATGGAGGCGATCACCAACGGCACCATCGAGGGCTTGAGACTGTTAGGCAACATCGTTGCCCTGTTGATTGTGCTGGTGGCCCTTGTCAGCCTGGTCAATCAGTTGATTGGGCTCTTGCCTGAGGTCTCGAATGAGCCTTTGAGCCTACAACGGCTACTGGGCTGGGTGATGGCACCGCTTGCCTGGCTCATGGGCATTCCCTGGTCAGAAGCGGTCACCGCCGGTTCACTGCTGGGCACCAAGACCGTCCTCAATGAACTGCTCGCCTACCTGGAGATGATCCGTCTACCGGCGGAGGATATCAGTGAGCGCAGCCGACTGATCCTGACCTATGCCCTGTGCGGCTTCGCCAACTTCGGCAGTCTAGGTATCATGTTGGGGGGACTGGGTGCGATGGTACCTGAGCGTCGCAAAGAGATTGTAAGCCTGGGCATGAAATCAATCGTCGCCGGCACCCTGGCCACCCTGCTCACGGGCACGGTGGCGGGATTGGTCTGGTGATCTAAAACTTATAAAAGTGTCGGTTAACCATGCGGCCTTTGCGCTTCATTGGGTTATATTCACACCGATCAACAGTATGCCGGAGCGATAGCGATGAAGAGCCTGTGGAACGACAACGAAGCCTCAAGATGTGAAAGCGAGCTTGACCTGCGGGTCTACAGTTCGCGACTGCTAGGCTCGGATCCTTCCCTGGTACTCCATGGGGGCGGCAATACCTCAGTCAAAATCACAGAAGCGGATCTCTTCGGCGAAGCGGAGGAGATCCTCTACGTCAAAGGCAGTGGCTGGGATCTGGCCACCATAGAATCAGCCGGATTCACCCCGGTACGCATGGCTCATCTATTGAAGCTGGCGCAACTGGATTTCCTCTCCGACAGTGAAATGGTCAATCAGCTCAAGACCCATCAGACCCTTGCCTCTGCCCCCACCGCCTCTGTGGAGGCGATCCTGCATGCCGTGTTGCCCTATAAGTATGTCGATCACACCCATGCTGATGCGATTGTCACAATCACCAATACGAAGGATGGTGAGGCCCGCATCCGTGATCTCTATGGTGACCGGCTGGTTGTCATCCCCTATGTGATGCCTGGCTTCGATCTGGCCCGCATGGTTGCGGAACGATTTCCCCGGGAGGCCCACGAGGGAACGCTCGGCATGGTACTGATGAATCACGGCCTGTTTACCTTCGGTGACAATGCACAGGTCTCCTATGAAAGAATGATTCGATTGGTGGACGAAGCGGAGTCTTACCTGCGAACACAGAATGCCTGGGAGTTGGTGCAAAATGCTGAAGAGACTGAAATCGATAGCCAGTCCATTGCAACACTACGCCGTGGTATCAGCGATGTGGCCGGTTTCCCGGTGATCTTGCAGAGCCATCGAACAGAGGCTGAGATGAGCTTTTGCCAGCGTCCCGATCTTGCAGAGATTTCCCAACGCGGCCCCGCTACCCCGGACCATGTGATACGCACAAAACAACGACCCATGCTGGGCAGCGAGGTCATGGACTATGTACTGGCCTATCAACAATATTTCGAAATCTACGCGGGTAGTGCCCGCACCCCGGTGGAGATGCTTGACCCGGCCCCAAGGGTTGTACTTGACCCGGTGTTAGGCATGCTCAGTGTCGGCAAGAACAGCCGGGAGGCCGGCATTGTTGCCGATATCTACCGGCATACAATGAAAATTATCCAGCGGGCGGAATCACTGGGGGGCTGGCAGGCACTCCCAGCAAGAGACATATTCGAGGTTGAGTACTGGGAACTGGAGCAGGCAAAACTGCGCAAGGCTGGTGCCACGCCTCCGTTCCAGGGTGAGGTCGCCCTGGTCACCGGCGCGGCATCGGGCATTGGCAGGGCCTGTGTGGAATCCCTGCTCAATCGTGGTGCCGCGGTGGTCGGTCTTGATCTGGATAACGCTATCGCCTATCAGCACGAGGGTACTGCATTTCTCGGTATTACCTGTGACGTCACAGATAGCCAGGCAATCGTAAGCGCCCTTCAGCAGACAATATTGCGATTCGGCGGCCTCGACATGCTGGTTCTCAACGCTGGTATTTTTCCTGGCGGATGTCCGGTAGCCGAGCTCGAACACGAAACCTGGCGACAGGTCATGCAGGTGAATCTGGATGCCAATCTGCAGCTGTTGCGAGAGTCCTATCCTTTCTTGAAACAGGCACCCACCGGTGGTCGAGTCGTGGTGATCGGATCGAAAAATATTGCAGCACCCGGACAAGGTGCCGCTGCCTACTCTGCTTCCAAGGCAGCGCTCAATCAACTGGCGAGAGTCACAGCACTGGAGTGGGCTGGGGATGGCATCCGCATCAACAGTCTGCACCCAGACGCGGTCTTCGACACCGGCATCTGGACAGAGGAGGTACTGGCCGCCAGAGCAGCGCACTATGGGCTATCGGTCGATGCGTATAAGAAGAGAAACCTGTTGAAGACCGAGATTACCAGCCGGGATGTCGCGGAACTGACGGCTGAACTTTGCGACCGGCGCTTTAGTAAGACCACCGGCGCACAGATTCCTGTGGATGGAGGCAATGATCGGGTGATATGAAAAATTTCAGACGATTTATATCCGGCAATCATCTCGGATAACTGTTTTGCTTGCTAGATGCGGCCCTAGCCGCACCTTCAACCCACTGCCGTCTCAATCGTCAACGGTTCCTCAACAGGGCTCACACCGCTAAGGTCACAGGCCCTGATCGACTCCCAGAGCAGATTGATCGCCTCAGGTCTCGGAAAACTCTTACGCCAAGCCAGGGCAACCCGGCGCTGGGAGTTGTCCACCGCAAGCGGCCGCGCCGTCAGTAGATCCCAGGGCATCTGATCCAGACCGATGGCCGTATCGGGCAACACAGTGATGCCTATGCCACTGGCTACCATATAACGGATAGTCTCAAGCGATCCGCCTTCCAGGTTTCTTTGTAGGCTGCCATCACCGGCACTCTTCTGCAGGCAACCCGGGCAGATACGCAGCACCTGATCACGGAAACAGTGCCCGTCACCCAACAACAGAACGTTTTCTCCATTTAGCTGTTCGGGCTGTATGGAAGCCATGGCAGCTAGCGGGTGCCTGTTCGGCAACAATACGGAGAAGCCTTCGTCATAGAGGGGTCGGGTTTGGATGCCTGGCTCTTCGAAGGGATAGGAGATGACAATGACATCAAGCTCACCCTGCTTGAGTTGATCATTCAGTATCGAGGTGAAATTCTCCCTGATGATCAACGGCATGCCCATCGCTTTCTGAGCCAGAACAGGCACAAGATGGGGCAGCAGATAGGGACCGATAGTATAGATGGCACCAACTCTCAATGGCCCCGAAAGCTGGTCCTTACTCTGACTGGCCAGTTCACGAATCACACCCGCTTCTTCAAGCACCCGCTGTGCCTGGGCGATGATGCGCTCACCGGCAGGTGTCAGGCTGACTTCGCCCTGGCCACGCTCGAAAAGCCCAACGCCCAGCTCCTCTTCCAGTTTTTTCACCGCGACACTGAGTGTCGGCTGGCTAACGAAACAAGATTCTGCGGCATGACCGAAATGCCGCTCTCTGGCGACGGCAACAATATATCGAAGTTCACTGAGTGTCATAAAACATAGTGTAGACGAAGCGATAGAATTCACTAATCGGCGTCAGAAATGTTAACGCATCGTCAAAAAACGCGGAAAGTTTTGGAAAAAGTCACTAAGTTGAGGACAAATCTGTAAAAAAACGTGCTTTAGGTTTTTTTACTTTCATAAAAACTGATCTAATATTACTGAAATACATTAAATTAGGTTTACTGGGTATAACGAGCTGTCAATTCTTGGTAGCCTAAAAACTCTTACATGAAACGCGTCATGCGCAGCAGTTTAGATAATCAGCCTACAGCGCTTCGATCGGTGCCGGAGAGAAGTTTGAAGGTACTTCAACTCACAGACAGCCATCTCTACGCTGACCCTTCCCGCTGTCTGCTCGGCATCAATACCCTGGAGACATTCGATCAGGTACTGGCCCAGGCACTGCATGAGCGGGGCACACCTGATCTGCTGCTTGCAACCGGTGATTTGGTGCATGATGCCTCGGATACAGGTTACAAACGCCTGCTGGGTCGTCTCAAACTCACCGGTATTCCTACCTATTGCCTGCCCGGCAACCACGACCTGCCGCACAAAATGAGGCACGTGTTAAATCAGGACAATGTCCATACGTTGCCCAGCGTACAGTCCAACGGATGGTCTCTGATTTTTCTTGACTCAACCATTCCCGGCAATGAGAGCGGTAATCTCGACAAGAAGCAGATGGAGATGCTGCAGCTACTGTTGGAAGCCCATCCCGACAAACACACGCTGATCTGCATGCATCATCATCCGCTACCAGTCGGCAGCCGCTGGATGGATACCATGGCACTGAAGAATCCCGATCAGTTTTTCAACCTCATCGCTCAGCACCCTCAGGTCAAGGCGGTCCTCTGCGGACATATCCACCAGGAGTTCCGAGGTGAGCACAATGGGGTCAAGCTGCTGGGGACACCATCCACCTGCGTGCAGTTTATTGCCGGCCAGGACGACTTCGGCATCGATGCCTGCCCACCGGGCTATCGCTGGCTGACACTGCAGCCGAATGGGGAGATTGAGACTGGACTCGGTCTGTTACCGGAGGTCCCTTCCGGTCTCGACCTGGCCTCTATGGGCTACTGATCCGTTAAAAGCAAATTGAACCGGCAGTACCTACAACTGCTATCAACCCAACTTTCTATCAAAAAAGACCACAGCGGTTAAAGCACCACCGGGACCTCGCCTGAAACCACTATCCCATCACTCTGATGTCCTATCCGCAGAGCCACCACCTCCACGCCTTGCTTCACCACTTGACGCAATGTCTTTGCATAGATGGGGTCAATCTCTTCCGCTGGACGAAAACAGGAACCTTCAGGCCGGTTAAGCGCATAGACCATCACACCTCTATACCCCTGCCTACAAGCCTCAGCCAGCAACTCCAGATGTTTGCGTCCGCGAATTGTCACCGCATCGGGAAATGCCAGCGCATCATCCAGCCACAGGGTGACGTTTTTCACTTCCACCCAGGCCTCCGCCGCTTCTCCATTCGAGAGAAACAGATCAAATCTCGCACGTTCAAAACCAGGGGGGTCAAATACAACCTCCCGTCTGACTGATGCGTACCCCTTCAGCTGGGGAATTTGTTCCTGCCGGACGGCCTCCTCTATGACCGGATTACTCCTGCCGGTATGAACCCCTATCCAGCCATTCCCCATGTCTACCCGCTCCAGGGTCCAGGCGAGCTTGCGTTTGGGATTGTCGCTATGACTGAGCTGGACAGGGGCATCCGGAGACCAACAACCCTGCATGCTGCCGGTATTGGGACAGTGAGCCGTAACCATCTGGCCATCAGGTAGCACCACATCTGCCAGAAACCGCTTATATCGTTTGACAATACGACCTTCAGTGAGTGGTGGTAACCGCATCTTTTTGCATGACTTCCAATAGAGACTTAGTATTGTCGTTATCAACACCTATTAAAACGACCCGCTAGTACCCGAGGATAATATAATGAAACGACACCTCTGGCCGATTGCCTGGAGCATTTTTCTGGCATCCTCTCCCGTGACGGCACAAGACCTCTACAGCCCGTCATACGAGAATGATACTGAGAACCGGGAATTCCATTTCAACCCAAACAATGTCATGAACCGGATGCCAAACCCCATGCAGGGTATCTTCGGCTCCTCCAATCGACGCTACAACAGCTACCCTAGCGGTCGCTACGCACCACCTCCCGCCTATCCGCCCGGATATGGGTACCCAGCGTATCAGCCACCCACGGGCTATGGTTACGGAACAGCACCTGGTGGATATGCAAACACCCTTACACCGCCTGCTGTGTCACGGCCCAAACCCCAGCCTGTCATTGCGCCAGAAAACAAAGCTCCCTATCAAGCGCAATCATTGCCCAAACCTGAGTATCAAGCCCCAGGCACAATGCAGGGTTATCGTTTTCGCCCCATGGACAATCAGGCTGATCCCAGTAAAAACAACACCGTAGATACGGCTGCACCCACTCAACCACCAGCGCCCCTATCAACAATCCCCTCAATGGTGACAGCCCCCCCACAGGAGCCCCTGGCTCCGATGACTTATCCGCCAGCCCTTGCGGCGCCTGAACCCTTAGCTCCATTGACCTACCCTGACACGCAAAAGGACACAGCACCCCCTATCAAGAAAGCACCGGAAACCGTGACACACGAGGGACGCACCATGAAATTCAGACCGTTGGACCAACCGGGCTACACACCAGGCCTCGATCAGTAATACGCGTATTCAAGCGGAATTTATTCCGCGCTGATGCGGCACAAGATGACAAGAGACCCCAGGGATTGATTCTCTGTCATCATGTAAAAATGTCAGCAGTATAACGATCGGAGTGGTAATTAAACTTTGGTCAGCCCACGCTAAATTGGGAGAAATCCTGGTAATCCATAAACTCACAGGCAACGCCGGATACCTGAGCATTCTCCGGACCTTTACTGAGCCAGCCGCGCATCTCCTCCACGGCTTCCACTTCACCACAAGCCACCACCTCCACGCGTCCATCCATCAGGTTTTTGGCATAACCGGTGAGGCCTAGCTGCTGAGCCTGATGGCGGGCTGAAGCACGGAAGAAGACACCCTGCACCCGACCTGCCACCAGACAGCGGACACAGACATCTCTGGTCTTTATGTTTTCATTCATCGGGCAATCTTAACACTGCCTGCTCACCAGCCCGCAAGCCCATTCCTTCCACGGGGGTAAAACCCGCTTCGACGGCATAGAGAGCACCATTGGTGGATGTTGCTATGGGGTCCAAGCCCAGCAACAGGATCTCACCCTCAAGCCACTTACCACGCACGCCAATTTTCACAGGATCACCGATCTGCAAACGGGGAAGTACTCGTTCATCAATCTGCGCTGAAGCCCTCATCCGCTTATTTTCAACCAGAGTGATCAGTGGTGTGGCATCCAGTCGATTGATGACCGACTGTCCAGGTTGCACATGCAATGCCGCCACCAGACCATTGAATGGCGCATTGATGCGACTGTACTCTTTCTGTAGACGGATAGCCGTCAATTTGGCCTCAGCCTCCCGAAAGGCCGCATCTGCCTTAGCTGCTTCGATCTCCGCCAGTTTTCGCTCGTGATCCGACAGCAGTGTCCGGTCATAAAGCTCCAGAGAGCGGTCCAGCTCACGCCGTGCTTCGTTGTTCACCTGCATAGCGGCTTCCCGCCGCGACTCGGCAGCAGCTAAACGGGCATTTAGTTTACGCTGATCGAGCTCTATCAACAGGGCGCCTTGGGTGACCTGGTCCCCTACCGAAACATTCACCTTACCCACCATGCCACTGCTCACTGTGGTCAGTGTTACCCGATTGAACCAATCGGTGACTGCCGAGAGATCTTGCGCTTTGAGTTGACTGCTGAATAGCAGAACACCAATCAAGAGCGTGCCCAGGACGCTTGCCTTTCTTCTCATTTCAGCCTCTCTTCCGGTTGCAACAGAGTTCCCGTCAACGCCTTCAGGTGTGCCTGCAACAGTAGCCTATCAAACAAATTCTGTGACGTTCTCCACTGGATATCGGCGATCTGGGTCATGGAATCACCCAGGTCTGTCTGCTGATCCAGATCGTAAAGCGTACGGCTTCGGTCAAGGTAGAGGTCACGAAAATCGGCCGTCACCAACAACGACTCAGCCTCAATCCGAAGTCTGTCCAGCGCCATCCAAGCATCCAGTACCTGCTGGTGTATCTGCAGCTCATAGGCTGCCAACTCAGCCTCTTTCTGCTGCAGAATAGCCCTTTGTTCAGCTGCCTTAGCGTCCACCCGGTTACCGGTATACAAGGGCACTTCAATGACCAGGGCAGCCGTCAGCGGATTTCGTCCACCCAATTCCCGTTGGTAGGTGGCAGCCTCCAATTCACCACGCAGTACAGGGTTGTCTACTGCCTCACTGGCATGCAGTTGCTTGCGCGCAGCCTCAACCTCAGCACGCAAAGCCAAGAGTTCGGGGTTGTCGACAAGCGCTTTTTCAATCCAGACCTCGAACTCTTCACCGGTCGTTTCAACCTGTAGATCCGGCATCACCAGATCCGCTGGTAGATCTGTTGGCCGGTTCAGACTGATCGCCAGTTGCGAACGGGTGATGCGTTGCTGGTTGGCGCTGGCGCTTAGCTCATTACGTGCCTGTTGATAGAGGCTCTCCAACTCCAGCAGATCGATATCCGAAACCTTACCCAGCTCATGCCTGTTGGATGCCCGATCAAAGCGAATGAAGGCAATTGAGAGCGCTTCGTTATCCCGTGCGTGTTTCAGATCGGCCAGCAGAACGGCAAAAAAACGCTCCATCACCGCTAACCGGCGTTGTTGTCTGACGGCTTTCAGTCGCCATTCCCGAGACGCGAGAGTCGCCTCCGCCGCCTCCTCTGCACGGGCGGTCCGGCCAAAATCATAGAGCTGCTTGCTGAGATTGAGCCGGGCGAGGCTGTCATTGTGGGATTGGTAGATGGAGATTTCAGAAGGATCGATGGCACGCAATTCACCGGTAAACTTCACTTGCGTGTCATACACCGACTCCACCTGCTGACGCCGAGCCAACGCCTGTGCCAGGGCCGCATCGGCCAACAACCTGTCGGGATGGACTTCATCGGCGATTGCCAGTGCCTGCTCCAGGGAGAGCGGCGATGGGAGGGGATCCTGTGCCCAAGCCGGTGCATAGGCACCTATGTGGATAACCAGCGTCAGCAAGCCACCGATCGTAGTCCTTTGCCGGCGTGAACGACTCACTGCTGTCTGAGTTCCTTTTTCTTCTGTCTCTTGTAGCGGGAAAAATTGGTCTTCTGAAAGTGGTCATTGACAACAAACTCACCCAACCAAAGGAACTCGCGTGCATCATTTGTGGCGCCGGTAAAGCGGGTCATCATTTTGCCTTCCAGATCGAAAAAACCAAATACCGGTGTGGCACGCACTTTATGCATTTTAAAGGCGAAATCCTTCTCTTTCATGGGCGTCCCTTTGAAATCCGCTATCTCCACATCACCTTCAATATCCACTGTGTAGATCAGAAAGTGTTCCTTGAAATAGTCCTGCACCTCAACCTGATTGAGTACCCGGGTCTTCATTCGGTGGCAGAAGGGGCATTCATCCATCTCGAACATGATGAGCACACCCTTCTTTCCTTCATCCCTGGCGGTTTCCAGCTCTTCACTGAAATCGCCCAGGCTCCGATCGAAGAAAAACTCGCCAGGGTCACGGGTTGCACCTTGAGCATCAGCCAGGGTGATCAGTAATAGCAAAGGCAACCAGAGTAATCGTCTACGCATGGTTTTCTCCTACTTGCTCCCACTCGTGAGAAAGGCCTCTAAGTCTTCCAATGTCACCGGACCCACCTGGCGGGCAGCCAGCTCACCCTCGGGATTGATCAGGTAAGAGGTCGGCAATCCAGGCACCCGCCCCAGCTCAGTGCTGGCCGCCGGCTTCATCATCAGGATAGGATAGCTGAGAAACTGGTCATCGACGAAGGCCTGTAAGCGTTCCTTTTTAATCCGCTCCATGGCCACCCCGAGTACGATCGCATCCTTGTCTTTGTGATTGGCGTGGAACACCTCAAGCTCGGGGAGCTCTTCGCGGCAGGGGGGGCACCAGGTGGCCCAATAGTTAACCAGCACCCATTTCCCCCGATAATCGGACAACTTATAGGTCTTGCCATCCAGCCCCTCCAACTCAAAATCCACCGGTTCGGCCAATAGGGATAAAGGCAAGAGTGTACATAGTATGAGAAGAAAAGCATGGCGGATACGGGATCTCACTGGCATGAATAGCTCCGAATTATTGGACACACCGAAAGTCAGCCCACGAAGTGAGCAGTGACTGAACGTTGATTCTGACCACCATTTTCAGGCTTAATTCCTTACAGTGCAATTCAGGGAAACCTTAACAAGGAGGCCGGGGTAGATGGATTCCGCAGAGTCCAATGCTATAGTTGGTTGATTGGCGGTCCGCAGGAAACCTACCCCTTTAGCATGTTTGATATTTTCACCCACCGCAACCAGGCTGCAAAACAAACGATATTTTTTGTACCTGAGCCCGATCCTTTCGAAAATCCATTAGTGGAAATCGATCCTGGTCAGTTACGGCAATGGGCTACCGCGCTACCTTTCGCCAATCCGGAGCAGCTTTCAGAGGCGATGATAACCAGCCTCGGCCGCTTAAACCGCTTTCCAGGCCAGGTAAAAAGGCGCGACGAGCTGGTAGAGATTTATCACACGCCTGCCCTACGAATCGCCCATGGAACCGGCGCTCGAAAGAATACGATACCAAAAGAGCTGTTGCGCAGGGTCATGTTGGAGATGGCCTACGCCTACAGCCAAATCGCCAACGACTGCCTGCGCACCAAGGCAAGCCGCAAGAATCTCGATCGACTGGCAAAAGCCATCTACTACAGCATCAAGTTTTACCTGCTGGAGTACCTCTATGCCTGTGAATCATTCGATTGCCGGGCTGGACACACCTATCGTGAGATCACCCGATTACGAACCTATGCCGAAGAACAGAAGGTCCACCAAATAGAGATAGACGATAGTGACAACAGTCAAGAGCCGGGACAGGCAACCATCGCACACCAGTTCAACCGCTTCCTGCTCTTGAGGCTACTCGACCCTTGTCACCTGCAGGAGGGCGAACCCAGGATCTGCTACGAGTACCTCAACACAGTGGCATCGCATGCAGCGGTGCAGACGCCGACACAGGAAACAGAACAGTCCGGACACTATGTGATCGACCGGCTCGGCGAGGTACAACCTCACCTCTACGAGCCTGAGGGACTGGAAAACCTCAGCCAACCCCGCTTCGCACTTTTCAACCTGAATCCCGTCAGCCTGCAGATACATCAACTTTTACGTGGATTGGAGCGTTCGGTAGATCATAAGCCGCCGGCTATGACCAGCCTGACCACACAAGAGACGACCAACCTACTGGCCCGTATGCTTAAGTCCTGGCATATTCGCCCAAAACGTGACAGTGAACGACATTCGACTTCTGGTCACGTTGAGCTGTGGACCGGACTCCATCACATTCACCAGCATCTTGCCCGACCAGACAGGGAAATGGCGTCAGAGAATGAGGAAATCACCATGACCTCGGCCCAAAGCTTGTCGACGGTCATGCAGAGTTCCGACAAACCCCAGCTGCTGGCCCGCCGTTTCAATCAGAGCCGTTCAGGCGTTGCCCTGCACCTGCCCCTCTCTGCCTGTGAAAGAGAGCTTATCGGTGAGTTGGTACTGATCAGCCTGCACGGATCCAATGATCCCAGTGAATGGAAGATCGGGATCGTCAAACGGGCACTGAACCGTGAAGAGGGTGTACTTGAAATCGGCGTTCAGTTCCTGACCGGTAACATCATGCCAATTACCCTGCAGCCGGTTAAGAAACAGTCGGATGAAGAATCGGATGAAGGAAACGAAGAAATTCCCAACTACCCCGGACTCTATATTGACCAGGGCCATTCCCATCGCAGTTCGCTGATCGTACCCAAAAGATTCTTCATCATCGGTCAGGAGTATCGGGTGGAGGAGATGATCCCCGCACCGGATATTACCCCCCTGCAACTGTTGGAGAACACAGCAATGTTTGAGCGATATCGGGTTAAGAGCTGTTGATTAACCATTCCCAATAGCGCCGCTTCACTCCTTCTGAATCAGTACTGCCAATGGTTGGTCCATCGTCGTTTCAAGCTCCGTTTCCACACGGCCAATCAATGCCTGCAGAGCCTCAGATTCACCAGCCAGCGTATGACTCTCGGGCAGCACATAGTGCGCAGAGTGGTAGAGCGTTGAGAGGGTGACTTCATTCAGATCCCTAGCAAGCACCCACCCGCCATCATCCGTTCTCAATACTAGACGTATCCCCCGCATACTCTGCAGCGCTTTATCAACCTGTTCATCGGTGGCCGTATCGATCTGTTTCACCAGTTCACGCTCTGTCAGTGTTTCACCCAGACGTTGCGCCTTGCGCAAGCACGTCAGCAAACGAATCGACAGCATGAACTCCCCGCCCCGCTGCTCCAAAGCCTCACTCCAGTCCTCCCGGTAGATGCTCAGACAGTAGACAAATTCAGCACCCAGCAGGGTCACAAACCAAGAGAGATAGATCCAAATCAGAAAAATCGGCACGGCGGCCAGTGCCCCATAGATCGTCTCGTAGGTAGGAAATGCAGTCACATAGAGGGCAAAGCCACGTTTGGCCACCTCAAACAGGAGCGCCGCCAGCACACCGCCAACCACGGCATTTTTCAGGGGCACACGACGATTGGGTACCAGTGCATAGAGCAGGGTAAATGCAGAGGCTGAGATCATCACTGGCATCAGGCTGAGCAAACGCGTGCGCAGTAATACTACTGTCTCTCCATCGCTAAAGAGAGGGATCGAGACCAGATAGGAAGTCACACCGACACTGAAAGCAATCAGGATCGGCCCGAGAGAGAGAATGGCCCAGTAGACAGTGAACTTGGCAACCAGCGTGCGCTTGCGCCGCACATGCCAAATAGCGTTGAATGCCTTGTCGATATTACTCATTAATAACAAAGCAACCAGAATCAGAACAGCAAAACCCACCCCGGTCAGCTTTCCGGCCTTTTGACTGAAATCGCGTAGATGCTCCTGCACGGCTTCACCCGCAGCGGGTACAAAATTCTGGAAGAGGAAGTTTTCCACCTGCTCCGAGAGGCGATCAGAGGCTGGAAAAACGGAGAACAGCGCTAACATCACCGTCATCAGCGGCACCAGCGAAAGCAAGGTGGTATAGGTCAGCGCAGCCACGTGCTGCATACCCCCATCCAACGAAAAGTGGTGCATCATCAAGCGAAAAAAAGGTCCGACATGCCGCAATGGGGAGCGGCTGATGGGATGTTCGGACAATGGATTCATATCTGATAATTCCCTTTGGGCCTGTTAACGCTACCCCGTATAAAGGGAATATAACGCAAAGCCCACAAAGAAACGCGAATCGAGTGAAGCGAGACAGCTATCTGGAGCGATGGAGTCGGGATGGTTACAATGTCGAAAACCCCTTTGGAGATCCCCCATGAGTGTCGAAATCTATCACAACCCTCGTTGCAGCAAATCCCGAGCGACCCTGCAACTACTGCAGGATCAGGGTGTGGAGCCGGAAATTGTCGAGTATCTGAATACACCCCCCGACAAGGCCACACTGAAGCGGATTCTCGATATGTTGGGACTGCAACCCAGAGATCTGATACGTACCAAGGAGAAGGCATACAAAGAGAACGGTCTCGATGACTCTTCTCTGACCCGTGACCAGCTGATCGACGGTATGATCGCCAATCCCATACTGATTGAGAGACCCATCGTGATCAAAGATGGCAAAGCGGCTATCGGCCGACCGCCGGAAAAGATTCTGGAGATTCTCTGACATGGCTGAAGTACTGATTCTCTACTACAGCCGTCATGGGGCCACCGCAGAGATGGCAAGGCAGATCGCCCGCGGCGTTGAGGAGATCAAGGACATGACTGCCAGGATACGCACCGTACCGGCAGTATCCACTGTCTGCGAAGCGACAGAGGATGAGATTCCCGAGCAGGGCGCACTCTATGTGAGCGAAGCCGATCTGACCGAGTGCTGCGGCCTGGCTGTCGGCAGCCCAACCCGATTCGGCAACATGGCCGCACCCATGAAGTATTTTCTCGATACCACCAGCCGACTCTGGATGAGCGGCGCCCTGATCGGAAAACCTGCGGGTGTGTTCACTTCCACTTCCAGCCTGCATGGCGGACAGGAGAGCACCCTGCTCTCCATGATGCTGCCGTTGCTGCATCACGGCATGTTGCTGGTGGGCATCCCCTACTCCGAGACAGCCCTGCTGCATACCACCAGCGGGGGCACACCTTATGGGGCCAGCCACCTGGCCGGTGGTGACAGCAAACTACCCCTGACTGAGGAGGAGAAGCAGATCTGCCGTACCCAGGGGCGTCATCTGGCAGAGATCGCTTCACGCCTCGACCGCGGCAATACCTGAATCGAATCCTCATGCCTCAGCAATTACCCCTTGGTATCGGCATTCGACCCAGTGTTGATTTCAGCAGTTTCATCGCCGGTCGCAATGGCGAGGCGCTCTCGCATCTGCGAAGTACGCTTGACCCTTTCCTCTATCTTTGGGGGGACTCGGGAGTCGGCAAGAGCCATCTGTTGCAGGCGGCCTGCGGACTTGCGCAGGCAGAGGGCCGGCAACCGGCCTATCTGCCGCTGAAATCGGAACAGGAAATCGACCCCGCCATGCTGGACGGCCTGGAAGGCTTTGGGTTGGTCTGCCTGGATGATCTGGAGCGAATCACAGGACACAAGGATTGGGAGCAGGCGATCTTTAACCTATTCAACCTGCTGCGTGAAACTGGCGCACAGCTCGTGGTGACAGCTGACTGCCCTCCGGCCAGTCTGCCCGTTGCACTGCCTGATCTGGCTTCCAGACTCACCTGGGGGCCCTGCTACCATTTGTTCCCGCTGGATGACGATGAGCGGCTCGAGTTACTGCTGGCCAGCGCAGAGCGCCGGGGTATGAGCATGAGTGTGGAGACCGCCAGTTTTCTGCTACAGCGCACCCCCCGAGACATCCATTTTCTGACGCTATTGATGGACCGCCTCGACAGCGCTTCAATGGCGGCACAACGCCGCCTGACCATACCTTTTGTACGTGAAACCCTCAATCTGTAGCAGACTATAATCAACCCATTGACAACCACTTACACGCCTAATCTGGCTTATTTTAACGGCGTGATCGACAGGTAGACTCATGAGCACAACCCAACAGACCATTCAGCAGAAACTACAAACCACTTTCTCCCCCATCCACCTTGAGGTGATCAACGAAAGCCATATGCACAATGTCCCGGAAGGGTCTGAATCCCACTTCAAGGTGGTTCTGGTCAGTGAGGCCTTTGTCGGTGAGAAACTGATCGCTCGTCACCGGCAGGTCAATCAGGCACTCAAAGAGGAACTGGATGGCGGGATCCATGCCCTGGCGCTGCACACCATGACACCGGATGATTGGTTCAACAAGGGCGGTACGGTTACTGACTCCCCACCCTGTCTGGGAGGTTCCAAGCAGGGTTGACGGGGCAGGTGTTCAACTGGCTGCGAGGTCTGTTTCGTCCTCTGCATCGCTCTTCCCAGCATCAGCAGCAGGTCGATGCAGAGACACAACATCTGGCGCTCTACCATCTCCCGCTCTGTAGCTACTGCCTATACGTACGCCGAACAATCTGGCGACTAAACCTCAACATCGAACAACGCAACATTCTGGAAGGTCAGTGGGGCAACGAGCTACGAAGTGAAGGCGGAAAGACCCAGACACCCTGCCTACAGATTCGTCACCCTGACAGAACCGAGTGGATGTATGAGTCTGCCGAGATCACCCAATACCTGAAACAACGTTTCGGCGCTAACAGCAAAATTTGACACGTAATCGTTAGCCGGTTACTGCTCTCGCTTGAAATACTCCCGGGTCAGGGTGAATACCACAGGGCTTAACAACAACAGCGCCACCAGGTTGGGAATCGCCATCAAGGCGTTGAGTGTATCCGCGATCAGCCAGACGAATTTGAGATAATCCTGGGCCATAGCACCGACGGGGATCATAAGCACCCAGAGTACGCGAAAGGGTGTGATCGACTTGATACCGAAAAGATACTCCACACAGCGCTCACCATAAACACTCCAGCCCAGGATGGTGGTAAAGGCAAAAATGGCCAGTCCCAGGGAGACCACATAGCTACCCACACCAGGCAGCGCCCGCTCGAAGGCCATGGAGGAGAGTGCAGCCCCGGTCTCGCCAGTGGTCCAGGCTCCGGTGACCACAATTGCCAGACCGGTAATGGAACAGACAATGAGGGTATCGATAAAGGTACCCAACATGGCCACGCTACCCTGGCGCACCGGGTTGTCAGTGGCGGCCGAGGCGTGGGCGATGGGTGCGCTGCCCAGCCCCGCTTCGTTGGAGAAGATGCCCCGGGCCACACCGAAACGGATTGCCGCCCAGACCGCCGCACCTGCAAAACCACCCGTAGCCGCTGTCGGCGTAAAAGCCTCCTGCACGATCTGGACAACAGCTCCCGGAATGGCCCCCGCATTCAGTACCAGCACAACCAGTCCACAAAGCAGATAGGCAATCGCCATCAACGGCACCAGTTTACCGGCCACTTCGGCAATTCGCCGAATACCTCCAATCAGCACCAGGGCCGCCAGAACGGCCATCACGACACCGGTAACAACCGGTGCGATCTCCAGTCCAGCATTTTCCGACAGGGCGTGCGCTACTGAATTGGCCTGTACGGTGTTGCCAATACCAAAACCCGCCAGTGCACCGAAAATAGCGAAGAGGGTGCCAAGCCAGGCCCACTTGGCGCCCAGGCCATTCTTGATGTAGTACATGGGACCACCCACATGGTTGCCCCGCTCATCCACCTCACGATATTTCACAGCGAGGACCGCCTCGGCATATTTAGTCGCCATGCCGACCAACGCCGTACACCACATCCAGAACAGCGCACCGGGTCCACCCATGGCAATGGCGGTGGCCACACCGGCAATATTGCCCGTGCCGATAGTCGCAGAGAGGGAGGTCATGAGAGCATTGAAGGGGCTGATCTCGCCTGCGCCCTGCTCTTCGCGGCCACGCCACAGCATACGGAAGCCATAACCCAGCCGGGCCAGGGGCATCAATTTCAGCCCGATCATAAGGAATAGGCCGGTGCCGAGTATCAACACCAGCATGAGTGGCCCCCAGACAATGCCGTTCAGGCCTGAAATCAGATTGGTAACGGTCTCCACTCCAGTCTCCCCCTATTTTGTTTTATTCTTTCTCGGCCCTACCCGTGGCGTGCAGGAGGGGCCATCGAGTCACACTATACACAACTCATCTCAGCGCCAAAACCGAGGCAGGAGCCACGTCTTTCCTGCAGTATTCTCTACTCAGCCTGTCACATTGTGTGCCACCTGCATCTGTTAAGACTCAATTTATCCCTTGAGATCATGTGGCTTGCCAGCTAATCTCTGAGCATCTGACTCAACCATTGGCCGGGATCGTGACCATGTCAGTCTGTAAAAACCTCAAAGGATATGCCCGACACCATGAACGGGTAGCAGATTTTTTCTCACTGCTCGCGGTGGCGCTGTTTTTTGGCACCCTCTTGCTGGGTGCGACTTACTACAACCCCATCACTAACTGGATAAAGCAGGATATCCTGCTCCATGCCCCGACTCTGATTTTACTGTTGCTGGTTGATATCTTCCTCATTTTCCTTTTCCTGAATGTGGGATCAGCCCGCTTCACCAGCGAAGAAGAGGGCTGTTTCCAGACCTTTCGGGGCCGTCGTGCCGGTAGCGGTTCCATCGGTATGATGTTCAATAGTTGGCTGCACCATATCGAGCATGTCGGTAAAAAACACCGTTGAACGATTGATCAACAAAACAGTCACATCTGCCTGAAGCCCCTTGCCAAGCTCACTATGCACCTAAAACAGCTGCTGACGCTCTTACTTGCCTTCCATATCACTGGCTGTGTCTCCATGGCCACTGACCGATTGGCAGGCAATCTCACAACCGCCATGTTGAACCAGACCGACCCCGAGATTGTTCGCAGCGGCGCACCCGCCTATCTCCTTTTACTCGATTCTCTGATTGAGGGTGACCCCGAAGAACAGGGGCTCTTGTATGCCGGCGCAAAGCTCTATGGCGCTTATGCAGGCGGTTTGGTCACCGATCCTGAGCGTAAAAAGGGACTGACGACGAAAGCACTGGACTATGCTGGCCGAGGCCTCTGCCCGGAAACCCCCGAACTCTGCCAATCGTTGCATCAGCCCTATGAGACTTTTTCACAAGTCCTCAGGGAGGCGGATGAGGATGAGATAGAAGGCATCTATCTCTACGCCACCAGCTGGGCAGGCTGGATTCAGGCCCACTCGGACGACTGGAATGCCATTGCCGACCTACCAAAAGCGAAGGAGATGCTCTACTGGGTGGTTGAGCAGGATCCCGCTTACGACAATGGCAGGGCTCAGCTCTATCTCGGTGTCATCGACAGCCAGGTGCCACCTTCTCTGGGCGGCAAGCCGGAGATAGGACGCAGTCATTTCGAGTCAGCTATCGCTTATTCAAATGGCCGTGATCTGATGGCAAAAGTAGAATATGCCCGCCACTACGCCCGACTGGTATTCAACCAGTCACTGCATGACCGGCTGCTCAACGAGGTCGTGCAGGCAGATCCGGTTTCCCCCGGTCTTACCCTGAGCAACACCATGGCTCAGCAACAGGCGACTCAACTGTTGCAGGATGATTATTTCTAAGGAAAACAAAGTATGCTCCGTTTCACAACGATCCTGGTCCTGCTGGTCTGTACAACTCTACCCGTACACGCTGCCACCACCCTGAAAATCGCCACCGTCGCACCGGATGGCACCAGCTGGATGAAACAGATGCGCCAGGCGGCAGGCGAGATAAAGAAAAAGACCGATGGCCGGGTCAAACTGCGTTTCTATCCCGGCGGTGTCATGGGCAATGACAACAGTGTCTTGCGTAAGATCCGGGTCGGACAGCTGCATGGCGGCGCACTCACCGGTGGCGGGCTCACCGCTATCTATTCAGATGCCCATGTCTATACCCTGCCATTTCAATTCCGCAACCTGCCGGAAGTGGATGCCGTACGGCAAAGCATGGATCAGCAGATTATCGGCGGCCTGCAGCAAGCGGGATTCATCAGTTTCGGTCTGAGTGAGGGCGGCTTCGCCTATCTCCTCTCCAACTCTCCAGTCATGACCACCGATGACATGCGTGGACTCAAGATTTGGATCCCTGAGGGGGATGAGGTCAATGCCCGTATGTTCAATGCCCTCGGTATTTCACCCATCCCGCTACCCGTCACTGATGTCATGACCGGCCTGCAGACGGGGCTGATCGATACCATCGCCAGCTCTCCTATCGGGGCCATCGCCCTACAGTGGCACACCCGGGTAAAATATCTCACCCAGGTGCCACTGGCCTATCTCTACGCCACCCTTGTCATCAAGGAGAAAGCCCTCGCCCGCCTCGATGAGGCCGATCGCCGTATCGTGACAGAGACGCTGCAAGCGACCTTCTCTGAGATCAACGACATCAACCGGCGTGACAACCAACAAGCATTGGCGGCCCTGAAGCAACAGGGGATTACATTCACTCAGCCCACGCTGGTGCAACAGCAGGCCTGGGAGAGCCATGCCAACGGCATCCTTAAAACACTTGCATCCCAAGGGGTATTCAGCAATAAGATGCTCTCTCAGATGCAGGATATAATCAGGACGCAGCGCAGCAACAAGACAGCGGATTGACTACTGGCGCAAAAGACATCCTCAGCATCTTTCAACATTCGATCTATTATGGGATAGCGTCGTCATATCAACGCTGCGTCTCCGGCCAGTTTCTGTCACACTCTACTACTGCCCACATTTTGAGATCCGACAGGAATCCGAACCCATGTCCCCATCTAATTTATTTAAACCCGATCAGGCTGAAGGACAAGATGAACGGTTCGACACGTTATTAACACACAAAAATATCACCATTGAGCGCATTCTCAGCCCCCCGGAGACGGTGACGGAAGTCAATGCACAATCCCACGATGAGTGGGTCTGTGTGTTACAAGGTAGCGCCCGGCTGGAGATGGGGGAAAGCGTTCATCAACTGCACCGCGGTGATCAGATCCTGATTCCCGCCAACACCCCACATCGTGTACTGACCACCAGCCATCGGCCCCACTGTCTATGGCTGGTGATACATATCCGATAAAGACGCTACACACCACGACAGAAAAACCTATACGCTGCTGGTTATGATCGCCATCTTCGAAAAACTAAAAGGACTTAGCATACGGCTGGAAGAAGGCCTGATGGCGCTCATGCTGAGCATCATGATTCTGCTGGCAACTGGCCAGATCCTGTTGCGCAACGTCTTTGATACCGGCCTCTTCTGGGCCGATCCCACACTGCGCCTGATGGTTCTCTGGCTTGCCCTGCTGGGTGCGATGGCAGCCACTCATGACGATCGCCACATCCGTATCGATCTCTTCTCCCGTTTTCTGAATGCCCGCGGCAAGCATATCGTTCAGAGTATTAACGACCTGTTCAGCGCCACTGTCTGCGCTGTCATCAGTTGGCATGCCGGCCGTCTGGTCCACTTGGAATGGCAGGACGGCACGCAACTCTTCGGCAGTCTGCCTGCATGGCTGGGAGAGATCATTATCCCGATAGGTTTTGGCATTATGGCGCTACGCTTCCTTTTTAGCGTGCCCGTGCGCTTGATTAAGGGCAGCAAGCCGTGATCATTGTTTTGGGACTGATACTGCTCGCACTCTTCGGCGCGCCCCTGTTCGCCATTATCGGTGCCAGCGCCCTTTGGGGGTTTTATCAATCCGAGATCGATCTCTCAGTGGTGGCCATCGAGTTCTTCCGCCTTGCAGAGATGCCGGTACTGCTGGCCATCCCGCTTTTTACCTTTGCCGGCTACCTGCTGAGCGAAAGCAATGCGCCTCACAGGCTGGTACGTCTCACCCAGGCACTGCTTGGCTGGTTGCCGGGTGGTCTTGCCTTTGTCGCGTTGGTCGCCTGTGCCCTCTTCACTGCATTTACCGGCGCCTCGGGCGTGACCATCGTGGCCCTCGGCGCACTGCTTTATCCGGCATTGAAGGAAGCGGGCTACCGTGACAATTTCAGCCTGGGGCTGGTGACAACCTCAGGCAGTCTCGGACTGCTCTTCGCACCGGCTTTGCCGCTGATCCTCTATGCCGTGGTTGCCCAACAACTGGGTATCGGCGGCTCCATCAGCGTGGAGGATATGTTTATCGCCGGCCTGCTGCCCGGCCTGCTGATGCTGCTGATTCTGCTGGCCTGGAGCTATTGGTCCAGCCGCCACGTGGTGCTGGCCGTCTTCTCCAAGAGTGAGGCTTGGGCTGCACTGAAAGAGGCGGCCTGGGAGATCCCCCTGCCGGTCATCGTTCTTGGTGGCGTTTACAGCGGTTATTTCGCCATCTCCGAAGCCGCGGCGGTAACCGCCTTCTACGTCCTTATCGTCGAAGTCTTTATCCATCGCGAGATCTCCCTGCGCAAACTGCCGGCAGTCATGAGAGAGGCCATGCTGTTGGTGGGCGGAATCCTCATCATCCTGGGCCTGTCACTCGCCTCCACCAACTATCTCATCGACCAGGAAGTGCCCACAGCTCTCTTTGCCTGGCTGCACGAACGGGTCTCCGATCCGCTGACTTTTTTGATCCTGCTTAACATCTTTCTGCTTGTCCTCGGCACCATGCTCGACATCTTCTCCGCACTGGTGCTGATGGTGCCGCTGCTGCTGCCTGTCGCTTTGCAGTACGGTATCGACCCTGTCCACCTGGGCATCATCTTCCTGGCCAACATGCAGATCGGCTACTTCACCCCGCCAGTGGGGATGAATCTGTTCATCGCCAGTTACCGTTTTGACCGGCCTGTGACCGAGATCTACCGCGCCACCCTGCCCTGGTTCCTGCTCCTTTTCGGCGCGGTGATCCTGATCACCTATTGGCCCTCGCTCTCACTAGGTCTGCTGGGACGCAATTGAGGCCAGAAGCGGCTGCCCAATTCGAACCCCACTAACCCGAGCATAATCAGCACCGTACCTAGCCAAATCTTGGCATCGATTACCTCCCCATTGAGCCATTGGCCTGCCAGCAGGGCGATCACCGGCGTCATCAAGGTAATCAGCGCCACCCGGGTCGTCTCCACATGCCGCAACACATAGAAATAGAGGGCGAAGCCGAGGACCGATCCGATGATGCCAAGATAGAGAATCGAGCCCAGCGTTCGCGAATCAACAGCGTCAGGCCAAGACTGTCCCTGTAAAAACCAGCTCAGCAGAAACAGCGGCACGGCCACGATCAGTCCGCCGGCGGTCACGGTCAATCCATGCAGCTTGGCATCGAAACGCTTGACCCAGACAGCACTGGCCGAATGGCAGAAGACAGAAACGAGCATGCCGGCCAGCCCTAAGACTGCCTGTCGCCCCGTCTCCAGACCCACGCCAAATATCACCCCAAGTCCCATCAGGGCAACCAGCAGTGCCAATACACGTGGCGTCGTCAGCCCCTGCTCTTTCAACCAGAGCCTTGCCATCAACCCGGTCACAATGGGAGAGAGTCCGAACACCACTGAAATCCAGCCAGAGGGAATATACTGCGCCGACCAATAGGCCGCCGTCATCGCCACATAGATACCCAGACCAGCCGCCAGGTAGGTCTTTCGTGCCTGTCTGTTCCAGCGCAGACGCTGGCCCACCAGCTGCAATACCAGCAGAGCCAGCACCACACCGATCACCATTCGCCCGGTAACGCCGAACAGAAAACCCACACCTTCACCACTCCACTTAATGGCGAGAGGCGTGGTACTCCAGATCAGCACAACCCCAATATAGGCGGCTGGAACGGACATGACTTTTCTCCTTTTTTTCAGTGCCAAATAAAAAGGCCGCAGATGTTGCCATCTGCGGCCTTATGGAAATCTAATTCAGTGAATGATCAGCTGAGAGTCGACCCTCCGGACGCAGACAGATGCATGCGCTTCCACACCGGTACTCGGCGGCGCATCGCGAGGGTAATGGTCTTGCAGATCGAATTCATGGCTACAGCATGCCTTTCGATAATTCACAGGTCAACCGATTTGTTCTCTGCATCATCCACCATCATCATTCGCTCTGCTGTTAGAATGGCGGCGACTCAACAAGTAAGCATCACCATGGACCTCTCCTCCCTTTTTCCTTCTGGCGTTTCCCTCGTCCTGGCCGATGACAAGATGTGGCATAGGCCCCTAAGGGATGAGGAGGAGACCTTGATCACCGGGTCTGTTGAAAAACGGCAGCGGGAGTTCAGGGCAGGCAGACATGCGGCCCATACCGCGCTTGCAAAGCTACAGGCACCAGATATACCGATTCTTCGTGGGGAGAGAAGGGAGCCTGTCTGGCCAGACGGCTATATCGGCAGTATCGCCCACTGCCGGGATCTCTGTCTCGCTGCGTGCGCCATCGATGGAGAGATTGCCGGGTTGGGTATCGACGTGGAGCCCCTGACTTCTCTGCCGAAAGGTGTTGACCGCTATATCCATACCGAGGCAGACGCCAAGATCATGCAAGGAGGTCAAGACCCCTACCCTGAACGGCTGGTTTTCAGCGCCAAAGAGAGCCTATACAAATGCTACTACCCACTGATAGGGCGTTATTTTGGCTTTCAATCAGTAAGTCTTGTTGATATTGATAACGGAGGCTTTGATTTCGAACCAACAGAGAAATGCGAGATCGCATTTCCTACGCAGATGACATTTCACGGCCGCTATCTGTTCGATGCAACCCATCTCTACACTGCCTGTTATCTGATTAGGAATTGATCAACGCATCAGCACGGAGACTGCTGTGGCGTTCCAGCGCCCACCCCCAACAGGAGGCCTGCCACTGCCATTCCATAGATCTGCGGTTTGCTCCGGCGAAATGGAATTCATTTTCAACTCAATCGCTTCACGTCTGAGGGCAGCAATATATTTGTCTCTGCCTGCCAGGTCGATTAATGCATGGTAGTCCATCTCCCTGGAAAACTCGTCGTTCAACATATCGAGGGCATCATCAACGAGATGCGCTTCAATGAGTTCTTCGGCCCGACTCTCCATGGCTCTTCTTTCCAGGCGTTTTTTCTCCTTTTCGAGCCAGATAAGCTCACCTTTGCGGAACATTTCCTCATTCCAGGTCTCTACTGCCACCTTCACATGGCTGGATGTAAGCTGGGGAAAGTCTTTGGATAGGCGTTTAAGTTGTGTTACCGCTTCTCGTGCGACTTCAATAAACTGATTCTGTTCATCCATAGAGGTAATCCGGCAAAGACTCTACCACTCTATGTCGTCTGGGCACTCAAATCCTTTACTTTTATTTGAAGGCGGCATGGCAGGAACTAGCGGCAGGCCGTATACTCTGCACCTCTAAAAAAGCGACTCTCTCCTTCACCATGTACAGCGTCACCAAAGAAGTCCATTTCTGCTATGGACACAGACTTCTCAACCATCAGGGAAAATGCCGTCATCTACACGGGCATAATGCCACGGCTGTGATTCGCCTCGAATCAGACGAACTCAACGAACTGGGCATGGTGTGTGACTTCAGCGATATCGGGGATTACGTCAAGGTTTGGATCGGTAAAACCATTGACCACAATATGTTGTTGCATGAAGCCGATCCGGTATTGCCGGGTCTGCAGGCCGCAGGAGAACGCGTCTATGTGATGCAGGCCAATCCGACGGCTGAGAATATTGCTAAGCTCATATTCGACCATGTCTCTGCCGGCGGATTTCCCGTTGTTGAGGTCTCCATCTACGAAACTGACAGTGCGCTGGCCAGCTACCGGCGCGGTTGACCAGAAAGCGTGCTGATTCGGAAAGGAGGCGGCTGATACCGCCCCATTCAACTAACCAAGCTCGTTATAGCCCCGCTCTTCATGCAGCACGATATCGAGACCCTCGATCTCCTGCTCCCGGTCAACCCGCAGACCGACCAAGCTATCCACCAGCTTAAGAATGGCGAAGCTGGCAACCGCAGTAAAAACCATGGTAACGATGATACCGATGGTTTGAACCGTTAGCTGGCCACCCATGGTGGTGATCCCGTCAGCGAAACCGTAGCCGGAGAAGACACCTAGCGAGGTGGATGAGAAGATACCCGCCAGGAATGTCCCCAAAATGCCACCGACGCCATGTACGGGAAAGACATCCAACGAGTCATCGATTTTCAAGACCTGCTTCAGATAGTTAGTGGCTGAAAAGCAGATAATGCCAGCCAGCAGCCCGATCACAAGAGCACCAGCAGGCCCGACAAAGCCGGAAGCCGGGGTAATGGTACCCAAACCGGCCACCATGCCGGTCACTGCACCCAGGGCACTGGGCTTGCCGAATTTGATCCATTCACGCACCAACCAGGTCATGGCGCCGGTGGCGGCTGAGATATGAGTCACCAACATAGCCATGGATGCACTGCCATCTGCGGCAAGCGCACTACCGCCATTGAATCCGAACCACCCGACCCACAGCATGCCGGCACCGGTAATGGTCATGGTCATGTTGTGGGGCATCATGGAAGACGTGCCGAAGCCGTGACGGGGTCCCATCACCATGGCTGCCACCAATGCCGCCACACCGGCAGTGATATGCACCACAGTGCCGCCGGCAAAGTCATAGAGCCCCATTTCACCCAGCCAACCACCGCCCCAGACCCAATGCGTGACGGGCACATAGACGACGAACAACCAGATCGCACTGAAAAGCAACATCGCGGAGAAGCGCATGCGTTCAGCGAAACCACCCACGATCAAGGCTGGCGTGATGATCGCGAATGTCATCTGAAACAGCATGAAAAGCGATTCCGGGATATCACCAGAAAGCGTTTCTTTCCCGATACCCGCCATCAATACCTTACTGAAATCTCCAATCCACGCATTACCCTCGCCGAAAGCCAGACTGTAACCGGCCACCAGCCAGAGAATCGACACCAGTCCGGCAATGGCAAAACACTGCATGAGGACAGACAACACGTTCTTGGTCCGCACCAGGCCACCGTAAAACATTGCCAGACCAGGCAAGGTCATGAACAGCACCAGGGCGGTCGATGTCATGATCCATCCCGTATTGGCAGCATTTATGGCTGATTCAGCAGCCATACCCAGGCCTGGAAAGAGCAAGGCTGCAGCTACCAGCATCATTGATGGTCTTGCAAGTTGAAAACGCATTGTGATGAACCCCTCATATTTCGTATCTTTCTTTTCGGGCTCAGTCTTTAACCCGCCGTGCACGTGGCTATTGTAATGAAAAAGAAGAAAAATACTGACTTTTATACCCATGGGTTAAGCGCCGAAAAAAGCCCCCTTTCCTCAAGGCGGGAGATTGTCAGCCGCTAAGGGGGCAAGAGACCATCTTAATTACCCAGGAATTTGATAGATTTCTCTTTAAAGTATTAGTAAACGGTAATATAATGTAGCTAATGACATGTACTCACTAACCTGGACATACGTCTAGAATCATGACTCGCTCAACCATAGAAAACTTTTCAATGGCAAACCAAGCTAAGGGACATGTTGCCTTCAGGCTGCAAGGTGTCGATCACCTTCCCGTCATGGCCCAGGAAGAGAGTTGTCATATCCTCAAGCAGTATTTCGACTTCCTCGACTCCTCACTCTCCAGTCAGGGGGAGAGCGTGGATATTGGCCTGCTGCAGGAGATGCTGCTGGAGATCTCACTGCTCCTGCGTTCAGGAAAGAGCCCGCTTCGCGATGATGCCTATCTGCGACTGCTCAACCGCCTCACAACGATCTATGCCAAAGGCCTGAAAGTCGAAAATGACTGGGCCTTTGCCAGCACTGCTGCCAACTTTGCCGATATTCTGGAATCCATCAGCCAGCGCTATCAGGATTACGACTACAGCCATTCAGTCGGCCTGCTGTTGCACTATATGGACAAGCTTTTCAACTACCAGGAAGAGAGCTGGATCGATGTCTTCGAGCACCTCCTCTCCATGCCGGATTCCATCAGGATCATGCAGCAGCTGAAAAACCAGCACCTGCAGGAGATTCAGAATTGGGTTGAAGAAGGGGTCGATAACCTGTTCACCATCCGGGATGAGCAGTTCGAGTTGATCGCCAACCTGGACAAACGCACGGAAGACCTCGGCAAAGAGATCGTCAAACGTGAGCAGGCGCTTCTAGACGTCAAACAAGCCGCTGATCGTGAGGGTATTGCTGAACTTATCCACCAGCAGGAGAGACGAGAAATCGAATCCCTCAATGAAAAACAACTCGCCCACCACGCTGAGCGGAAAGCAAAACTGGAAATCATCAAGCTTTTGGATGACAACATACAGGAATTTGCAGACCGGCTGACTGAGATACGCCGCAGCACCCTCATCAGATTGGTGTGGAGTAATCCCGACACACCGAAATATACCGGCTGAAATAAAAAAGGCCTGACAATCGTCAGGCCTTTTTCGTTTGGTAGCAAGGGGCAGATTCGAACTGCCGACCCCAGCATTATGAGTGCTGTGCTCTAACCAACTGAGCTACCTTGCCAAAAGCTGTTGTGAAGGGCGGGCAATATACTGTCGCCATTCGACAGTGTCAATATCAGACATTGAATCGAAAGTGGATCACGTCGCCATCCCTGACGATATACTCCTTTCCCTCGGATCGCAGTTTGCCCGCCTCGCGAGCCCCCTGTTCGCCCTTGCACGCAACAAAATCCTCATAGCTGACGATCTCAGCCCGAATGAAGCCTCGCTCGAAGTCGGTATGGATCACCCCCGCAGCTTCGGGGGCGGTGGCACTTTGTGGGATCGTCCATGCCCTGACCTCCTTCTCGCCAGCCGTGAAATAGGTCTCCAGACCCAGAAGCTTATAACCCGCCCGCACCACTCGGTTAAGCCCCGGCTCTTCTAGTCCCATATCGGTAAGGAACTCAGCCCGCTCGTCCTCTTCCAGTTCGACAATCTCTGCCTCAATAGCGGCACAAACCGGTACTACCTCAGCCCCCTCTTCAGCCGCCATTTCCCGCAGCGCATCGAGGTGTGGATTCGACTCAAAGCCATCTTCGGCCACATTGGCGATATAGAGCACTGGTTTGGTGGTCAGCAGGAACAGGTCCCGTAGTTCTGCTGCCTCCTCCTCGCTAAGATCCATGCGGCGTACAGGCAGGCCTTCGTTGAGTTGATCCCTCACCCGCTCAAGCAGTGCCTTTCTGACCAGGATTTTCTTATCTCCGGTCTTCGCCTGACGTTCCGTCTTGGCCAGCCCCTTCTCGACCGACTCCAGGTCTGCCAGCGCCAACTCTGTATTGATCACCTCCACATCTGAGATTGGGTCGACACGACCGGCCACGTGGACCACATCTTCGCTCTCAAAGCATCTCACGACCTGGGCAATCGCATCGGTCTCACGGATATTGGCAAGAAATTTGTTCCCCAGACCTTCGCCCTTGGAAGCGCCTGCCACCAGCCCTGCAATATCGACAAACTGCATAGTGGTGGGAATCACCGCCTGAGGTTTAACGATAGCGGCGATCACATCCATACGGGCATCGGGCAGCGGCACCATGCCTACATTGGGATCGATGGTGCAAAATGGATAATTTTCGGCGGCGATGGTCGCTCTGGTCAATGCATTGAAGAGCGTAGACTTACCGACATTGGGCAAGCCGACAATACCACATTTAAAGCCCATGAAAGGTACCCCCGCAGAAAAGGGGCAAGCATACCGGAAAGGTCTGCCGATTTGCACTCCTGCAGGCAATAATCAGCCATATTGGGAATGACTGGGAATTTACCGAGGGTTAGTGGATCAGCTGCATCAATACCCGGCAGCTATTGAATCGAAAAAAGCTTACCAAAGTTCGCGATGCGTAAAACGTCTTTTACTGCGTCGTTACCATTCATAAGGACGACACTCTCTCCATGTACATTGTATTCACGGAGCTGTAGCAACATGCCCATGGCGGAGCTGTCCATATATTCCGCACCCTCTAAGTCAACCACAAAGGACTTTTCTCCTTTGGAATAACTTTTGTAGACCTGTACAAAATCCTGATGGGTGGAAAAATCGAAGCGTCCCGCTACTTTGATGGTGACAGTTTTCTCATCATCGGACACAACACTGGATATGGACATAAAAAACTCCGGATTATCATCAAGTATTCGATAGTCAACCGCTGTCGTTCAACTCTCTGTAAATATTATCGTCTGACTCGCTAGATGCTTTACAGAATGATTGGCTTATTTCGTGTCATTCAAGGCCAACAGCTCTTTAGCCAGTGCGTGAAACTCCTTTGCCGAATGACTTGCCGGCTTGAACTCAAAAATCGTTCGCCCGATTCCCGCACAAACTTCAAATGCGGCTCCCTGCCTGATCTTGGTTTCCAAGCACAGGTCCGAGAAGTGCTTTTGAAGCTTCTCCTGCATCGCTTTGGTATCCTTCGACCTGGGTAGAAAACGGTTCAGCACAATCCTGCTGCAAGGAGAGCGCACCAGATAGGGTCCAAATCGTTTTATGAGCAGGAGTGTTTTAAGCGCACCATTCAGGCTGGACGGCTCTGCTGTCACAGGAATCAACACCTCATCGGCGGCAAAGATCGCATTTGCCATCAGCAAAGCATTTGAAGACGGTACATCAAACAAAACGAAGGCCTGATCGCTAAGCTGGCCATCGACAGCCTGCTTCAACAGTTGCATGCGAGTGGTCCCATCCTTCTGGAGGTGTTCCATCTCCATCAATTTGACACCCGCAGGAATCAGGCCCAACAAATCCCTCACGGCCATCTTCACGGACCCCAGTGTCGTGCCGTTCATCATCACACGGTCTATACCTTTGGATGGCGCACGGAAAATACCCAGCCCATGGGCCAACCGTCCCTTTGGATCAAGATCCATTACAGTCACCCGCTGGCCGGCAAGCGCCAAGGCATGTCCCAAACTGGCCGTGATGGTTGTCTTTCCCACACCACCGACCTGATTGATTACCGCGATTCTCCGCATGGAGTGCCCATTTCTGCCGTAAAACCTGATTTGCAGAAGATTTTTCAAACCCTAGAAAGTCTTCTGCCACCTATTGACGAGTATTGCATGTCGCATTTACAAAGCAGGCAATACAACGCCTCCGGATCTACCCGGTTATTTGAACTAACGGCTTAAAGGGCTGATACTTGAGATAGTCCCAGGGTCTTTTGAGCGTATCAAGCCTGAGAAATGGAACCGCTATGCGGCTTTAGTCAGCCTTAACCCACAGATGTTGTCATGCAATTCACACTCATGGATTCAATCCTCGGTTACACTATGTATTAACCTGTTAGATTATTAAATTTATGAGATTCAAGTTGTTCACATTGCTCGGCCTACTGCTGGGCACTTTGTCACCACTCCATGCGGTTACATTCGACCTTCCCGACCCGGGAGATGATGTGGTGGGCCAGACCTTCACCCTATCCACCCGCTGGGAAGAGACCTTCTCCGATATTGCCCGTATCTACGATATCGGGTATCGGCAGATGGTCGCGGCCAATCCCAAGGTGGATGCATGGTTACCGGGTGAAGGTACCCAGGTAGTCATCCCACAACAGTACATTCTGCCCCCCGTCCCGAGAGAGGGTATCGTGATCAACCTGGCGGAATTGAGACTATTCTATTTCCCCAAAGACCGCCCGGTGGTCGTCACCTATCCCATTGGTATCGGCCGTGAAGGCTGGAGTACACCAACGGGAGTGACAAAAGTCATTGGTAAAAAAGAGGGTCCCAGCTGGACAGTCCCTGCCTCGATCCTGAAAGAGCATGAGGAAGACGGAGACCCCCTGCCCCCTATCGTGCCCCCAGGCCCCGACAATCCTCTGGGCAACCACGCTGTCTATCTCGGCATGTCCGGATATCTCCTACACGGCACCAACAGACCCTATGGTGTCGGTATGCGCGTCAGTCACGGCTGCATCCGCCTCTACCCGGAAAACATAGAACAGTTATTCCAACAGATTGACCCTGGCACACCGGTTCGTATTATCGACCAACCGTATAAGGCAGGTTGGCTGAAGGGTGAGCTTTACGTCCAGGTACATCCACCACTGGCAGAATATATAGAGGCGAGAGGTCACAACTACACAGAATTGGTGAATGCCGTTGTCCGTAAGTTGGGCGAAGACATGCGTAAACCCGATTGGTCACTGCTACAGGAATACGCAGAGAGCAAGACCGGGGTTCCTATGCCCCTCTATCTATGGGAAGGGGATGAAATCGCCAAACATACCCAACCACCCCATCTATAACCTTCGTATTCCTCTTTGATCTAGGGGATCAGTTTTTTAAGCATAAAAAAAACCCCGACAGCTTCTCAGCACCCGGGGTTTTTTCAGCCCCCGAAGGGGCATAAACCAAGAATGGTTTATTATTTTGCCATTGCCTTTTCGGACATACGGCCACACTTCTCGTTGCAAGCATCGGCAGCATCGCTGGCAGCGTTTGCGGCCTTCATTGCTGCGTCAGCCGTACCCTGTGCGGTAGCGGCATCCAGCTGAGCCTCTTTTGCAGCCTTCATGGCAGCATCGGCAGCAGCTTGTGCATTAGCAACATCAGCTTCCATTTTACTCATGTCTGTTGTGGCACAACCTGCGAGCAGGCCCAGACCCAAAACCATAGCGGCAGTTTTCATCATGGTGGTTTTCATCATTTTACTCTCGATCTCTCTGCGTTTTTCCATTGTTAGACAGATGCTTGGCATCCGGCACAAGCTTGGGCTAAAACAAACTCAAATTCAATGCTGAGTTTGTGATATTAGGACGCTTTTTGCAATTTATCTGCTATGAACTGCTACGAATTCACTCTATTTTGGCTTGGCCCAGCCCTCTTGGGTCACTAGCGGCATCAACCTTACCCGTTTTTTTATTCCAATAAACTGCCTGCATATTTCCATAATCATGCTCGAGGGGCTTCAACTGATGCCCCATCTTTTCAAGTTGCTTACGCATGGATTCATCGAAGGCATCAGTTTCATACTGAATCTGATCAGGAAGATACTGATGATGAAAACGGGGCCGCTTCACCCAATCCGTCGGCCCCTTACCCTCGGCCATTTCAAGAATGCCCAACAGAACCATGGTAATGATACGGCTGCCACCCGGCGTACCCAACACAGCTACTTGTTGCTCATCTTCCACAAAGGTCGGGGACATACTGGATAACATCCGCTTACCCCCTGCAATCGCGTTGGCCTCTGCACCCACCAAACCATACACGTTGGGCACACCGGGGCTGGCCGAAAAGTCATCCATTTCATCATTCAACAAAACACCGGTTCCCGGCACGACAAAGCCTGAACCGAATGGGTAGTTGATGCTCAGTGTGGCTGCCACACGATTGCCTTCTCGATCCAGAATAGAGAAATGGGTCGTATCCCTCCCCTCTTCATGGTTCTGGTTACCCACGCTCTGGCTCGCACGTTCCATCTGGATATCCCTCGCCAGGCCGGCGGCATACCAGGGATGGGTCAACGCATCGACAGGGATATCGACAAAATCGGGATCGCCCAGATAGTCCGCCCGGTCACGATAGGCACGACGCATCGCCTCCACAATCAGATGAGTGCGCTGAGGCTCCTCCACCTTTGGTAGATTAAAACCCTGCAGGATGTTGAGCATGGTAATCAGGGCGATGCCCCCCGAAGAGGGTGGTGAGGCACTGGTTATCTTCAGGCCCATGAAGTTGCCCCGTATCGGCATCCTTTCAATCACGCGATAACTGGCCAAATCCTCAAGACTCCAGATACCACCAGCCAGCTTCACTGCATCGACTATCCGCTCGGCAAACTCACCTCGATAAAAGCCATCCGCTCCTGCATCAGCCATCCGCTGCAGCGTTTCTGCCAACTCAGGTTGACGTATCAGATACCCTTCTGCAGGCACCTCACCCTTGTGAAGAAAGATCGAGTTGGCAGACTCTGACGCTCGTAGCGCCTTGAGCCGCCATGTCGCCATACGTACATAATGACTCTCAACAGGAAACCCTTCCCGAGCGATACGGATGGCGGGTGCCAGAACGTCCTTGAATGGCAGACGCCCGTAGTGCTCAGATATATGGGCTAGCGCCGCCGGTTCTCCCGGAATGCCCGCTGCCAGAGGGCCATTGATGGAGAGTCCGGGGATCACCTCTCCCTCTTTGTCCAAATAGAGGTCACGGTGTGCCGCCAATGGCGCCCGCTCCCTGCCATCCACCATTGTCTCGAAACCGTCACTGGCACGATGCAATAACCAGAACCCTCCACCCCCAATACCCGAACTGTAAGGCTCCACCACAGCCAGCACAGCACTGACCGCTACAGCAGCATCAAATGCGTTGCCTCCGAGCTTCAGAATCTGATGACCCGCTTCGGTTGCCAATGGATGGGCCGTGGCAATAGCAGCCTTGTCGGGAACAGCGGCTGTAGTGAGTGGTGATAAAAAAAGAAAGGCACAAAAAAGGCCCCACCAGGGAGCCTTTTGTTTGAGCAGACCGAACATCATCGCTTAGTCGGATTCACCGGTGATACGCAGATACTTGGCATGGAGCTCCTCTTGGGTCTCCTCGTGCTCTGGATCCTTGGGGATACAATCTACCGGACAGACTTCAACACATTGTGACGTCTCATAGTGCCCCACGCACTCTGTGCAGAGATCGGGATCTATTTCATAGATCTCATCGCCTTGGGTGATTGCCCCATTGGGACACTCAGGTTCACATACATCACAATTAATGCATTCATCAGTGATGATCAATGCCATCTCTCTTCTCCTGACTTAAGCTAGTTTCAAATGTTAGTTATAGCGTTCATTCAATGCAGCCTGTACCACAGGATGCACAAACTCCGAGACGTTTCCTTTCAATGCCGCAATTTCACGTACCAGCCCGGATGAGATGTACGCAAATTGTTCGGCCGGTGTCAGGAACATAGTCTCAACATCGGGGGCCAGCCGCCGGTTCATGCCGGCAAGCTGAAACTCGTATTCAAAATCGGAGACCGCTCGCAGGCCGCGCAGTATAACGTCACCGCGGTTCTGCTGCACGAATTCGACCAACAGGTTGTCGAATGAGCAGATCTCCACATTTCCTATATCCGCCAATACCGTCTCGGCCAGCGCTAAACGCTGATCCAATTCAAACGCGGGATTCTTTCCCGGATTCTTGGCTATCGCCACAATGATCCTGCCGAATAGCTTGGATGCCCGGCGCACCAGATCAATATGTCCGTTGGTGATAGGGTCGAATGTTCCTGGGTAGACGGCTGTAATCATCTCAATGAAGGCGCGACAAAAACTATAATAGTATCAGAAAACAGGGCGTTAAATGACAATTATCAGCCTGGCAAAGGCGCGTGCGCCAGTCCATATCGTACTTGGCCTGCTATTTTCTCCTGTATGAACTCCCAGCTATCCGGCAGATTTGGAAAGTGACGCGAAACATCCTCCTCAAGATAGATACGTGCATCGTCAGCCAGCCATCCCATGGTCAGACGCTGGCAGAGTGGTTCAAGTAGATTACTGTCAAAAGGGGGATCGAGAAAAACCACATCGAAAGGGGTTGGCTCCTGCTCAAGAAATTGTAGCGCATCCGCCCTGACGACAGAGAGCTGTTCGAGCTCCAGCAGTGCCTTGTTTTTTCCCAGCTGTCGCACCACGGAGCCTGCAGAATCAACCAGCACCACTTTTGCGGCACCGCGGGAGGCAGCCTCAATACCGAGTGCGCCGCTGCCAGCAAATAGATCCAGGCAGCTCGCGCCCTGAATGACTGGTTGCAACCAGTTGAAGAGGGTCTCTCGTATGCGGTCACCGGTGGGACGCAACCCCGGCATCTCTGCAAAAGGGAGCTTTCGTCCACGATGCTGTCCACCGATAATGCGGACAGTGGATTCGGATGGGTTGGATTTCAAAACCTGGCCCTTGATTCAGTGAGTTATTGAAAACGATTGCGGAGTCAGCATACCCGAGATATGCACCCCGTCAATTACCCTCACTGTTAGTCTGTGCCAGGGGATCACTGAAACGACCAACCTGTATGGTAACCAGCCGCTCCGGATCGATGCGCCGTTTGAAAGCATCACGGATCTGATCCTTTGTCACTGCCTCAACTTTATCGACAAACTGATCCAGATAATCAAGTGGCAGATCATAGAAACCGATCACTGACAGATACTGGATGATCTTGCTGTTGGAGGCAATGCGCAGCGGAAATCCTCCCGTGATGTTCTGCTTGGCAGCCTTCAACTCCGCTTCTGTCGGACCCTCTCTGATAAATCGCTCCAGGGTATCGGTGAGGACTTTCAGCGCCTCGTCAGCCTGATCATTTTTAGTCTGCAAGCCAAGCTGAAAGATACCCGGTTGACGCATAGGCAGAAAATAACTGTAGACGCTGTAACTCAAACCCCGCTTTTCACGTACCTCATCACTGAGCAGTGAAACCAGCCCGCTACCACCGAGGATATGGTTACCCACATAGAGGGTGAAATAGTCGGGATCACCCCGGCGCATACCCGGCTGACCCAGATAGAGATGGGACTGGCTCGAAGGAAAAGGAATACGCTCCGTGACCGCCTGCGGCAGAGGAGCCACCTCAGGCAGAGGAGGTACAGGCCTACCTGCCGGGAGTGATGCTGTGAGTTGTTCAGCAATGGCTTTGGCCTGTTTTCGATCAATCGCACCAACAATGGCCACCTGGGCATTACCTGCCACATAGAGACGCTTATGTGTCTCGATAATGTCATCGCGGGTAATCGATTTCACCGACGCTCTGGTACCTTCCGGATCTGCTGCATAGGGGTGGTCACCGAACACCAACTCATAGAGACGTTTTTTACCCACACTGCCGGGAGACTGCTCATCCTGCAGCAGACTGGCTAAAATCGACTGCCGCTCACGCTCAATCTCCTCTGGATCGAAGCGGGGCTCTGCCAGAATCTTCGTCATGGTTTCCAGGGTCACGGAAAGCGCGTCCAGCTTGGTCAGCGTGCGGGCAGATACCCAGGCCATGTCACGCAGAGAACCGACCTCCAATTGTGCGCCCACGTGTTCCAACCGTTCTGCAATCTCCTGTGCACTCCACTCCCCTGCCCCTTCCGACAGCAGACTATTGGTAAACGATGTCACCCCCGGTTTGTCTTGATCTCTGGCGCTGCCCGCGTCAAACACGACGCGTACGTCGACCATGGGGATCTCCGGGGCCTCGACAAAAAGTACTCCGGCCCCATTGGTCGTCTGCCAGCTATGGATCTGCGGTCCTGCAAACAGTGTCGAGGTAAACCAGAGGCCGGCGATGAACAGAAGCCGTGAAACGTTAGCATTACCCACCATGACGTCCTCCAGCCGCTGCCTTTACGGTTTGTTTGTTTTCCATGGGTAAAGGCTCCAGCACCGCCACACTGAGGTTGCTCTCGACCAGATACTTCTGAGCCACCTCGCGTATCTGTTCCGGGGTTACCTGTTTCAGGTGATCGACATATTCATCGGCCAAACGCCAATCGAGTCCAATGGTTTCCAGTTGCCCAATCAGCATGGCCTGATAGAAAACTGAGTCTTTCTCGAAGACTTTGGCGGCAATAATCTGGTTGCGCACACGCTCCATCTCCTTGTCACTCACAAGCTCAGTCTTGAATCGTTCGATCTCCTCCAGCAGAGCGGTCTCGACCTTCTCGACTGACTTACCCGGGGTGGGGACCGCATCCATAGTCAGCATGCCAGAAAGTCGAGAGAAAGCGTTGTAACTGGCATCCGCTGAGGCGGCCAGTTTGCTACCGCGAATCAGATGATTGGTTAATCTTGCACTGCTGCCGCCATCGAGTACATAGGCCAGCATCTCCAACGCATAGGGTTCCCAGGGGGCTTCCGCCTTACCGATCACGGGTGTCTTGTAACCCAGTATCAAGTAAGGCTGACGGGCTGGTGCTTTCACGGTAAAACGCTTGATGCCCTTTTGTACCGGTTCGGTACGTGGCTTGGGTCGGGCAATCTGCTCCGGTTTGAGTGGGCCAAAATACTGCTCAGCAAGTTTTATCACATGATCGGGTTCCACATCGCCGACAACCACCAGTGTGGCATTGTTGGGGGCATACCACATGCGATACCAGGCCTGCAGGTCCGCCATCTCCAGAGCATCGAGATCTGCCATCCAACCGATGACCGGAATACGATAGGGTGAGGCCTCATAAGCACCGGCCAGGAACTGCTCGTAGGTCAGCGAGGTCGGCTTGTCCTCGGTGCGCATGCGGCGCTCCTCCTTCACCACTTCAACCTCTTTGAGAAACTCCTCCTGCAGCAGTTTGAGGTTTCGCATGCGGTCTGCTTCCAGACGGAAGGAGACTTCAAGACGGTCGCTGGACATGGTCTGAAAATAAGCCGTGTAGTCACGACCGGTAAAGGCATTTTCATCACCGCCATTGGCCGCGATGATACGGGAAAACTCTCCAGGCTCCAGATTCTCCGTACCTTTGAACATCATATGTTCAAGCACGTGGGAAACGCCGCTGATACCCCCGTGTTCGTAACTGGAACCCACCTTATACCAGACCTGGGATACGGCAATAGGTGCCCGCCTGTCGGGCTTGATGATGACTTTCATGCCATTATCAAGTTGCTGTTCAACCACCTCAGCCTGTACCTGGCATAACCCCAGCATCAGAAGTAAACCTATCGTCACGCTACGCATCTAGAGCATCCTTTAAAAAGTTTTTTCTACCATCAAGCAGCACCGAGTGTCCGGCAAATGACAAAGACACTCGAATCAAAACATGTTTGCCGTCAAATCAAATCCACTGAATAGTTCAGTGTTTTTCGACACATCCGTTCCCAAGACCACTCGTCTCTGGTGTTTTGACAAATTTCCTAACAAAACCGACCAGGCCCTTTCTATCCAGCCTGACAGCCCTGTAGAATACCCGCCTGTGGCAGACCGGCGGTATTCTTTCAAAGCCTTCGGTCAATGTCTAAACAACAACTAAGAACCTGTCGCTGGGACAGAGTTCCTCATCCACCCCCGGTAGTCCAGTGTATGTTTGGATTTGGTAAAAAGAACAAGGCGACCAAGACAGAATCTGTGGAGCAACCTGCAGATAAAGAGAAACGGGGACTCTTTGCGCGGTTACAGGAACGCCTCTCCCGTACCCGCCACAATCTTACCGATGGCCTGGCTAATCTGGTGCTGGGCCGAAAAACGATCGATGAAGACCTGCTGGAAGAGCTCGAAACGCTGCTCCTCACTGCCGATGTGGGTGTCGAGGCCACAAACCGGATCATCCAAAATCTGACCGAACGCGTCAGACGCAAGGAGCTCGACGATCCTGAGGCACTGAGCCAGGCCCTCAAGCAGCAACTCCTCGAAATATTGGAACAGAGTGACGCACCTCTGCCGGAACGTAACCAAGGTACCCCCCTGGTAATGATGATGGTCGGCATCAACGGCGCAGGTAAAACCACCACCATCGGTAAGCTCGCCCGCAAATTACAACTCGATGGCGAAAGTGTCATGCTGGCTGCTGGCGACACCTTTCGTGCCGCCGCCGTCGAGCAGTTACAGACTTGGGGAGAACGCAATCAGGTAACTGTCATTGCGCAACATACCGGCGCCGATGCCGCCTCGGTCTGTTTTGACGCACTGCAGGCGGCAACCGCCCGCAAAAGTGACGTGCTGATCGCCGATACGGCAGGGCGTCTGCATACTAAAACAAACTTGATGGATGAGCTATCCAAGATCGCTCGGGTCATGAAGAAAATTGATCCGGATGCACCCCATGAAGTGCTGCTGGTGGTCGATGCAGGAACCGGGCAGAATGCCGTCAACCAGGCCATCCAGTTCCATCAGGCGGTCGGCCTCACAGGCATTGTCATAACCAAGCTGGATGGTACTGCCAAGGGTGGGGTGGTATTCGCCATCGCCGACAAGGTGAAGGTGCCGATTCGCTTCATTGGTGTTGGTGAAGCCATCGAGGACCTGCGAGAATTCGATCCGAGAGAGTTCGTCGACGCACTGTTTGCAACCTGAAAGCCCACGGAAAAAGAGATTTGATCCATTTCGATAACGTCAGCAAGCGCTATCCCGGTGGACATACCGGACTCAGCAACGTCAGTTTCCGCATTGAACCGGAAGAGATGGTCTTTCTCACCGGCCATTCCGGTGCAGGAAAAAGTACGCTGCTGAAATTGATTGGCTTACTTGAACGCTCCAGCGGTGGCCAAGTGCATGTCAACGGACGCAATCTCACCCGCCTGAAAAACCGCAAAATCCCCTATCATCGCCGGGATGTGGGGATGATCTTCCAGGACCACCGACTCCTGCACGATCGCACGGTCTTCGACAATGTCGCCCTACCACTGGTTGTCTCCGGTCTCGGCCATAAAGAGATCGGACGTCGAGTACGGGCCGCACTGGACAAGGTCGGCCTGTTGTACAAAGAAAAAGAACCACCCGCCACTCTCTCTGGCGGTGAACAACAGCGAGTCGGCATAGCCCGTGCCGTGGTCAGCAAACCTCCATTGCTGTTGGCGGATGAGCCAACCGGCAATCTTGATCCAGACCTCTCCCGGGAGATCATGGATCTCTTCAGCCAGTTCAACCAGGTCGGTGTCACCCTGCTCATCGCGACCCACGACATCGAACTGATCAACCGGATGAATAAACGCATTCTCACCCTCAGCAAAGGGACCTTGACCCGTGACTCACAGGCGGAGGACCCGGCATGAGCGCCCGCCGCCTTCTGAATGCCCCGCAGATCTGGCTACAGCGTCATGCCCAAGTGGCCCTGGCAAGTCTCGGCCGGCTGTTCAACAACAGTCTTGGCTCGTTCATGACCTGCGCAGTGATCGGCATCGCCCTGGCCCTGCCGATCGGTCTGCATGTGATCCTCAACAACCTGCAGAGCATCAGCGGCGGCTGGGACAGTGGCGCCAGCATCTCCCTGTTTCTTCAGCAGACGGTCAGCGATGATCAAGCGGCCTCACTGGCGGAAAAACTGCGATTGCATCAACGTATCGAGAAGGTTGAACTGGTGACCAAGCAGGCTGCCTTGGCTGAGTTCCGCAGGCTCAGCGGTTTTGGCGAAGCCCTGGAGGCGCTGGATAACAACCCGTTACCTGCATTGCTGGTGATCCAACCCAAGACAGACTACACCAGCGCAGAGACAGCTCAGCTACTGGTAAGGGAGCTGGGATTACTGCCTGAGGCGGATATCGTGCAGCTCGATCTGCAGTGGGTCAGGCGCCTGCAGGCTATTACTGTCATCGCCCAACGGGCAGTACTCGTGCTGGCCACCCTGCTCGGCCTGGCGGTGCTACTGATAATCGGCAATACCATTCGCCTGGAGATCCAGAACCGTCAGGCTGAGATCGAGATCACCAAACTGATCGGTGCTACAAATGCCTTTATCCGGCGTCCATTCCTCTATACAGGCTTCTGGTATGGTCTCTTCGGCGGCATTATCGCTTGGCTGATGGTTGCCATATCAGTCACCCTGCTCAGAGGACCCGTTGCCAATCTGGCCTCGCTCTATGAGAGTGCTTTCGATCTCAGTTCCCTCGGTTGGCTGAATGTGATCTCTTTGTTGGCGGCAAGCGCGGTACTTGGACTGGTCGGCTCCTGGCTGGCGGTCGGCAAGCATCTCAGCGCTGTTGAACCCAGCTAACATCACCCACTATCCTATTGTTTTTAAAAGCTATTTTTTAATTCAATTCGCTGGAACTTTTCCCTGGCATTTCAGTCAGATATATCGATTGGCACTCATTACATGAGAGTGCTAATATTCCAACAGCATTATGAATTTGGGGTAATAGATGAGTAGAGCACTTGCATTAACCGCCCTGCCAACAGGCAGCATGGACGCCTATATCAGTGCAGCCTTTCAGCTGCCTATGCTGAGCTCGGAAGAGGAGCACAATCTGGCACTTCGCCTGCGCGACCACAATGACCTGGAAGCGGCACAAAAACTGATCACCTCGCATCTTCGTTTTGTGGTGCGTATCGCACGTAATTATGGCGGTTACGGTCTGGCGCTACCCGATCTGGTGCAGGAAGGCACCGTGGGTCTCATGAAGGCGGTAAAGCGCTTCGACCCCGACATGGGTGTTCGCCTGGTCTCCTTCGCAGTCCACTGGGTCAAGGCTGAGATCCATGAGTACATCCTCAAGAACTGGCGTATCGTCAAAGTAGCCACCACCAAGGCTCAGCGTAAGCTCTTCTTCAATCTGCGCAGCTCGAAGAAGCGCCTCGGTTGGTTTTCCAAACAGGAAGTGGAAGACGTGGCTCAGGACCTGGGGGTCAAGCCGGAAACCGTACTCGAGATGGAGAGCCGCCTCTCCGGTCAGGATATCGCATACGACGGACCCACCCAGGATGACGATGACAAGATCATCTCAACACCTGCCGGTTACCTGAGCGATATGCGCATGGAGCCTGCCTCGTTACTCGAAGCCAGCGACAGCGAGAGCCAAATGAAGCAACGTCTGTCCCACGCCCTCAATGGACTCGATCCCCGTAGCCGGGAGATCCTGGAAGCCCGTTGGTTGGGTGAAAACAAATCGACCCTGCACGAGTTGGCAGACCGGTATCAGGTCTCTGCAGAACGCATCCGGCAGATCGAAAAGAGCGCCATGAACAAGCTAAAGTCACACCTCTCAGCCTGAGCTACCTAAAGAGTCTCTATCAGAGACGACCCTAGGGTTAGATTGAAGTAAAAAAAAGCCCCGGACTAACCGGGGCTTTTTTTATATTAAGACCGCAATTCTCAAACAGCCTTTCTCTTTCGGGTGAAACCCAAACCAATCAATCCGAGCCCCATGAGAATAATGGATGCAGGCTCAGGGACACTCGCAAACTGCTCGTTGATCACCAGATCATTTACTGCCCAGTGCTGTCCTCCACCGTAATATTGAGGATCATCGACAAAATCATTACCTGTATGGATCACAAATGAGGTAAGTGATGCCCACTCGGCATTGAAGAATGTGGGCGTCGTATCCACGAACAGATCAAGGGAATCGACCAATGTTCCGCCATAGTAACCCTCGATAGTCAGCGTCTGACTACCCCATGCACCGGCAATGGTAAAACCGTTTAAATCAAAAACGCCTGCATTGGCCCAGGTAAAAGTAGACGGCGTAACTTCCCAGGGATTGAAAGCCACATAATCGCTACCGGTAACATTTGCTACGTTCTGATAGCCTGACGGTTGGTAGGATGCCCCATCCAGAAAGTTAACACCGTCTGTCGTAAAGTTTGAATCACCCGTAGCACTGAAACTGATAACCGTTGCCTGAGCTGATAATGCAGCTACTGACAATAGAATAGCCACTCCATAAACCAGAAAATTCCTATGACCCTTCTTCACAAAATTACTCCTTGAAATAACAATAAAAACCACACAAAAAATAGCAATATTCTTGCCAATACTTATTTTTTATTTAATTTCAATCACTTGGTGATTTACATTAATGATTTTATGGTTTTTATGTAAGGATTCCCGACACAATATGCAGCGTTTCCATTTTCACTATCAAAGAAGACCAAGCGCGTTCCGAAAGCACTCACCTACCCGCACAGGATCTGACTTGCTTAGAAATGGAACGCGACATAGACAGGGAACATCAATCAAGTCACTTATGGTCTTAACATTACCTTCAAGTGCTGCCATCGCTGGATCCACCTGGTTTGCTACCCATCCCAGTTGTTTAGTGCCGCTTTGCTGGATGTGCGCCTCTGTCAGCAGCGCATGATTGATACAGCCTAAGCGCATACCGACCACGAGGATCACTGGCAGGTCGAGAAGACGGACAAGATCAGCCACAGTAGATTTTCCGTCCAGAGGCACACACCAGCCACCAACACCTTCAACCAGGACCCAGTCAGCCATGTCACTCAGACGCTTGTAGTACTCGACAATAGTTTGCAGATTTATCGGACGTTCTGCTGACTCGGCAGCCAGATGGGGGGCAATAGGCGACTCATAGGCGAAGGGATTGACCCACTCATAGGGAACCTCTTTGCTGCACTGGCTTTGTATTCGCTCTGCATCGTCATTCCGCAGCCCCTCAGGCGTCCTTACCGCGCCTGACGCAACCGGCTTCATGCCCATTACAGTTAAGCCCTGGCACTGCAACCAATGCATCAAACCCAAAGTGATCTCAGTCTTCCCACAGCCGGTGTCGGTACCGGTAATAAAGAGCCCCCGAGCCATAACTATTTCGCAGGTAACTGCTGTCGCAGCACATCGACCGGCACCATGGTCACACCCTCCTGGGACCGCTGCTGAGGCGCCCAGGCATGTCCGTAGACGACCTCATAGCTGGCTGGCAGGCGTCCGTTTTGACGGAACTGCTCATAGGCCTCGCACATTTTACGCAGACGTCCTTTGCCGGTCAGACCGCGCTGACGATCCCGGGTCACGTTGTGTGCCCCCAGGGTCTTCAGATCGCGCATCAGCGATGGGACATCTTCATAGGTCAGCTGAAGGCGATCCACATCGACCACCGGTTCTGCCAGCCCCGCCTCCAACATAGCGTCACCGATATTGTGCATATCCAGAAAGGGGCTGACATGGCTGGTCCCGTCAACGGCCGCCCAGCTGGCTCGTAATTCCATCAGGGTATCGGGGCCAAAAGTGGAGAAGAGCAGCATGCCATTGGGACGCAGCACGCGAAGGAATTCGCGGAATGTCCCCTGCAAGTCGTTACACCACTGCAGGGCCGCATTGGAAAAAATCATATCTACCGACCCATCCGCCAAGGGCAACCGCTCTGCATCACCACAGAGGCAAAGTGGTGTCCTGGACGATGATTCCCGCAACCGTGTCTGCTGCAACATCGGCAGGGCAAAATCGAGGGCTACCGTCTGTGCGGTATGATACTTCTGCATCAACGCATGGGTTGCATCCCCGGTACCCGCCCCCACATCCAGCACAACCGTCGGTTGGTGACGAATATATTCCAACCGGTCGAGCATACGACCCGCGATTTCACGCTGCAGTGCCGCCACTTCATCGTAGTGGGCCGCAGCCCGCGAGAAAGCGAGTCGTGCCTGACGTTTATCGATGGTTGGCATGGGTTCAGCATTCATTGAACTGCTCCAGAAACCGGCTTACCGAAAGATGGGTCTCAGCCGGGTGGGAGAGAAACGGGGTATGTGCAGCGCCGGCGATCACATCGGTGGCGGCATCCGGCAACCAGTTTTTGAGCAGGTTTGCAGCCGCCGCTGGTGCCAGGGTATCGCGATCACCGTAGAGCCAGGCTGTTGGGCAATTCAATACCCTTAGGACATCACGCAGGTCAGCAATTTTCAGTAGATCGAGCCCGGTCTCCAAGGCATCGGGATGGGGGTCTGGCCGTTCAGTCAGACGCATCTTGAGTCTGCGCAAGGTCTCCTGGGCAAGGTCACTGCCAAGCATCTGCAGTGCAAGAAACCGCTCGAGGGTCTTACTGTGATCTTCCCCGAGTGCCTGGATGAACAGATCAAGTGTGCGGGGAGCCATTGCATGAGGCCAGTCATCCGCCTGCACAAACCTGGGCATGCCAGCCAGCGACATAACCCCGGTAATCCGCTCCGGTGCCGTATGGGCCGCCTGTAGCGCGATCATAGAGCCAAGAGACCAGCCAAGCCAAGCTGCGGAAGACGGTGCCACTTCCAGACAGGCCTCAGCCCAATCAGCCAGTGACTGCTGTCCTTTGAAGGGACTGTTGCCATGCCCCGGCAGGTCGACAAGGGTTACCCGAAATCGCCCTGCAAGCACCCCGGCAAAATCCGACCAGACAGAGGAATTCATACCCCAGCCATGGAGCATCACCAGATCCCGACCTGAGCCTATAGTCTCCGTCGAGAGCCTCATGTCGTTTCCAGCTTTAGGTTCGAAAGGGCATCGAGCAGTCGCTGTAGATGACGCTCGGTATGGTTGGCGCTGAAGGTGATACGCAGGCGGGCGCTCCCTTCCGGCACCGTCGGTGGTCGAATCGCACTCACCAGAATACCTTGCGCCTCCAGCTGATGACTCCAGGCGAGGGCCTGTGTGGCGCTACCCGCAAGTATGGGCTGAATCGGCGTAAGTGAATCCATCAGCGGTAGCCCCAGAGACTCGGCAGACACCCTGAACTGCTTAATCAATTGTTTCAGCCGATCTCTGCGCCAGGACTCCTGACGGGCGATACGCAGACTCACACGGGTCGCCTCAGCCATGGCCGGTGGCGGTGCCGTGGTGTAGATATAGCTGCGAGCCTGCTGGATCAATGTTTCAATCACTTCTTCACTGCCTGCCACAAAAGCACCAAAGGTACCCAAGGCCTTACCGAGGGTTCCCATCAGTATCGGTACCTCATCCAGCCCCAGGCCGAAATGGGATGGACTGCCTTGACCCTCATCCCCCAAGACACCGAAGCCATGCGCATCATCCACCATCAACCAGGCATTATGAGTTTGCGCCAGCTGAGCCAGTTGCGGGAGCGGTGCGAGATCACCATCCATGCTGAACACACCATCGGTGGCGATCAATGCTCTGCCCTGCTCAGCACGCTCCAATTGACGCTGCAGACTCTCTGCATCGGCATGCTGATAGCGATGCATCTTTGCCCGGCTGAGTTGCCCGGCATCCAGTAATGAGGCGTGATTCAGGCGATCCTCGTAGAGCCGATCACCTCTTTCCAGCAGGGCTGCAGCGATACCCAAATTAGCCATATAACCGGTGGAAAAAAGTAGCGCCCGGGGTCTGCCGGTAAATTCCGCCAGCTCCGCTTCCAGGGCATGATGAGCCGTTGTGTGACCTGTAATCAGGTGCGCTGCACCACTGCCAGCGCCATAGTTCGATGCCCCCTGCTGCAACGCTCGAACCACTTCAGGGTGGTTGGCGAGCCCCAGATAGTCGTTGCTGCAGAAGGTCAGCAGACGCCGTCCGTCGATCTGCATCTCGGGCTGTTGCGCTGTCTCGGCCACCCTGCGGGTGCGATAGAGGGAAGACTCCCGTCGTAACTCGAGTGCCTCCGCCAGATGTTGCTTGTTTGGCTCTGTCACAATTGCGGCTTGAAATCCTGCCGGAATCAGCCTGCCTGAGCCTGTTTGCAGGGCACCTTAGCTGCCTTGACCTCAGTCTCAACGGTCTGCTCCGTCTCGATACCAAGACGCTGTAACAGCGCCCGATCCCTATCGGCTTCCGGATTGTCCGTGGTCAACAGCCGCTCCCCATAAAAAATGGAGTTGGCGCCAGCCAAAAAGCAGAGTGCCTGCATCTCATCACTCATCTCGCTGCGTCCGGCGGAGAGACGCACGTAAGATGCCGGCATCAGGATGCGAGCCACTGCGATAGTGCGCACAAACTCCAGCGGATCAAGCTCATCACTGCCGAACAGCGGCGTGCCTTCTACTTGTGCCAGCATGTTAATAGGCACCGATTCGGGATGCTTGGGCAGGTTGGTCAATTCACGCAGCATGCTGGCCCGGTCGCGCCGGGACTCCCCCATACCGAGGATGCCGCCGGAACAGACATTGATCCCGGCATCTCTGACATGGGACAACGTATCCAAACGATCATCAAAAGTCCGGGTAGTGATGACGTTGCCGTAGAACTCCGGTGAAGTGTCCAGATTGTGATTGTAGTAATCGAGGCCAGCCTCACGCAGCTGTTCGGCCTGTGGCTGAGTCAGCATGCCGAGGGTCAGGCAGGTCTCCATACCGAGTCCGTGCACCGCCTCCACCATCTCAATGACCTTGGCCAGGTTTTTATCCGTGGGATTGCGCCAGGCTGCCCCCATGCAGAAGCGGGTGGCACCCTTGGACTTGGCAGACTGTGCCGCCTCAACCACATCATCCAGCGGCATCAATTTTTCCGCCTCCAGTCCGGTGGCATTTTTGGCGCTTTGTGAGCAATAACCACAATCTTCCGCACAGGCCCCGGTCTTGATACTCAGCAGACTGCTCATCTGAATCCGGTTGGCATCAAAATGTGCCCGATGCGTCATCTGGGCTTTGAAAATCAGATCGTTGAATGGCTGATCCAGAAGGGCCTCGATTTCATCCAGACCCCAATCATGGCGTATGCTTGTCTCTGTCATGGTATTTTTCATGGTGCTGTTGGGAGTTGTTGCAGTGCGACAATAGACAACATCCCCGGATCTCTGTCAACCAAGGATGGTTATGGTGGTTTACAACTGTCTTGATTTTATACAATCACTTGCGCTGCCTGAGCGCTGTCCCTGCTGTGGCATTGCCACCGGGTCACAGCAGTTTTTCTGTCATGGCTGCTATCGCACGCTGCCTTTCAATAACCACGCCTGCCCTAAATGCGCTCTGCCACTTCCCCCCCAGGCACCTCCTCAGACATTATGTGGGCGCTGTATACAACATCCACCAATTTTCCACCGGGGATTTACTGCACTTCGCTATGAGGCACCCATCAACCACCTCATCAGTAGCCTCAAATTCAACAAACAACTCCATCTCGCAGAGCCCCTGGCAAACTTGATGATCGATCGTTTGGGTGACATAAAAGACCCGCCCGACACCCTGATTCCCGTCCCTCTCCATCCCCTGCGATTGCGTGAGCGTGGTTTCAATCAATCTCTGGAACTGGCACGGCTGCTGGCCAAACATCAGGCACTTAACCTGAACTGGCGCGCTGTCAGGCGCATCCGTTCGACAACGGCACAGACAGGTCTGAGTGAAAAGGCCAGACGCAAGAACCTTCGCTCAGCGTTTGAGGTCAACGATGATTTGGCGGGACGGCATGTGGCGCTGTTCGATGACGTCATCACCACCGGCGCTACAATCACTGAGTTAAGCCGAACCCTGCTCAGGGCTGGTGTGAAACGGATCGACATCTGGGCACTGGCGAGAACCCCCATACTCTAGGGCCTGTTAACACTAATCCAGCAGGGCGTATTGGATTAGTGTTAACAGGCCCTAATACGTCTGTCCCTCTCCCCAAACGACTGATATATTCGCCCTATATGCTTTTTATGATCTACGACAAAAACATATCACTGCCGCTGAGAATACCGACGGTGTCTCCCCCAGATAGCGTGTCGAGGTAAGGTCATGTCCACATTATGGGAGAAGGTGACTCGCGATGCCAAACTGATCACCCTGCCCGAAGCCTATCTGCGGCTTAAGGGCGTCATCGGGCGACCGGAGTATGGAATATCTGATGTTGCCGAAGCCATCAGCAGCGACCCGGCATTGACCACCCGGGTGCTACGGCTGGTCAACAGCCCCTACTTCGGCATGGCGAGCCGTATAGACACAGTCATTCGTGCGGTCAATTTATTGGGCACACAGCAGATCCATGATCTGGCTCTGGCAACCAGTGTGTCACATGCTTTTTCCGGTATTGATCCCGCCACATTCGACATGACACAGTTCTGGAAAAGCAGCATATACAGAGGACTTGCCGCACAACACTTGGCAAAGCTACGGGGGGTGCTGGACAATGAGCGGCTTTTTGTCGCTGGCCTGCTGAGTGATCTGGGACACCTGATCCTCTACCAAAGCATTCCCAGCGAAACCCTCAAGGCAAGCGAAATCTCCCGCCAGCAGCAACGCCCACTGGTGGAGGTCGAGCGTGAGACCCTGGGTCTGGATTACGCCCGGGTCGGCGCCACTCTCATGCGACAGTGGCAATTGCCGGAATCACTCATCGAGACCACCGAGTATCATCCTGAGCCCTCGCGGGCGCAAAAAAACCCCCTGGAGACCGCGATTGTTCACATCGCGGCACTCCTCTCCAAAGCGAAAACCGATGATCGGCCCTTTGGCGAGGGAATCCTGCAACCCCACCCGACGGCGATGAAAATGGCCGAGACCTCTCTGGCATCATGCCTGGAGATCGATACCGAAGTGGAAGCCGCTGTCGATGACCTGCTGCGTACACTGGCCCCCATGGGTAAGGCATCCTGACCCCCAGTGAATAAGACCGGCTTTGATTATTGATTACCAATGGGCAGAATGAATCGTTCGCCCAGATGTTCGAGAATCACCCCATCGGTCAGGACTTCCAGCAGCAACGGCCCCTCGGCCAGGTAATCCCCCTCTCTGTACTTCTCTAAATTGATCAATACATAGCGTTTGGCCGGACGCTGGTCAAAGCTGTGGATATCGATATTGAGCTCAGGCAGGTTGTCAATGAAACCGCTTGGCATCTCACTCAGCGGTCTGGCGGGTTTTGCTTTTGGCTGCGGTGATTTGACCACTGGTTCAACGGGAACGGTTTCCACTGCTGCCGGCACTATCTGAGCAGGCACCGGCATATCCACTTTTTCCGGCACCTTAACGGGCTGCGGTTCCGTTGAGACAACAGCCGGCTGATCATTTGTTGGCGCTTTAACGGGCTGTCCCACCTCATCCTCAGTCAGCGGCAAGCGGTAACCCCCAAGATAGAGTCCCAGACCGAGCATGGTGCAGGCAAAAAGCAACAACATCACCCAACCAAGCCCCCTCAGGGATGTCGGTTGTCTCGCCAGGGGATCCGGCCGTATACCGGGTACCTCTCCCAATTTGTGCTGTCGCTCTGCTTTTTTGAGCGCTTCAAGGATGAGCGACATCTCAGCTGTCTCCTAGTCCTGTCGCCGAACTCAACGTCGGTGTCCCCGGCGGCAGTGACAGGTTGTTCAGATAGACCAGGGTCTGCTGACCCGCCACACCATCATCCAGCAGGCCTTTGCTGCGTTGGAATGCCTGTAATCGCTGCTTCAATCCATCGTCGAACTGATCGAGACCCTTCGCTTGAGTGACAGGCTCACCATCCACCAAGTGCATTCGCTTGCGAAGCCAGGTCACAACTTCCCCTGCCGAGCCCTCTCCAATCAGCGCCACCCCACCGTGGGGACGCCAAAGCATAACGAACTCACCTTCCCAATAGGGTGTGATATCTGACAGGTTCAGCTGCGCTTCACCCGCGCCGGTTTCGACCAACAACTGTTCTCCCTCGAGTCTTTTGAGTAAGAGAAGCCGATATTGCTTATCCTGGACAAGACGAAAGATTAACGGCCGGTCAAGTGACTGTAGTCGAGTCCAGTCCGACGTCTCCCTGAGACACCGCAGCCCGACTTGGGGGGCTTGCATGCATGGGGTAAGCGGTGAATCCAGATTGACCGACGCTCCCCAAAGTGCGAAGAGCCTGCTATAGACCTCATTTTGACTTTGCGCCTGGTCGAATAACGTGGGTAGAGAAAAAGCGGGAACCTCGTGATCCTCAACATCCTGTTGCGCTATCGCCGGTTTGTCTCTTATCAGCGAGGTGTCGACCGGATCTTCTTGTTGAGATGGCGGATCAATATGGGAGATTGTCGGCGGTTGTATCTCTTCCACAACTGGTGCAGGGACCTTTTCCGCGGGCTCCGGCTCAATTCCAGCGTCTGACGACTCGCTCTTTTGCGGCACAACCTGCGGGATATCATCAGTGACAAGTGGACGGGGTGAGAGATAGGCATAGAGACCCACACCCAAAACCAATAACCCCGGTACAAGCCAGCGCCAATGGTGCCTGGGTTTCCGACGCCCCTTCACCTCTTTAGCCGCCTGCCATACCAGAGTTGCCCCAACACGGTTTTCACCCCTGGAGAAAATCGCCAGCAGGGACCGTTCGCAAATGGTATTGATCATACGGGGTACACCCCGGGAAAGCCGGTGTACCAGACGCATGGCAATCGGACTGAACAGATCCTCTCGAATCCCTGCCACTGCCAAACGGTGTGAGATATAGCGGGTTGTCTCCTGCCGACTCAGCGGATAGAGATGGTAGCGGGCGGTAATGCGCTGATCCACTTGTCGCAGCTCAGACCTGCCCAGCATCTCCAGGAGTTCCGGTTGGCCCACCAGGATGATGCGCAACAGCTTGTGCCTTGTGGTTTCAAGGTTGGTCAGCAGGCGAACCTGTTCCAACACTCTGGGACTGAGATTTTGCGCCTCATCCACGATCATCACCGTATGCCGACCTTCGCTATGGGTCTTGAGAAGATGCTCCGAGAGGGTGCCCATCAATTGCTTGAGTGAGTAGGGATTACCTTGGTAGTCGATCCCCAGTTCATCGCAAATGGTAGACAGAAACTCCCGCCTGGAGAGGCGAGGATTCAACACCAGCGCAATATCCACATCCGCCAGCTTCTGTGCCAGCAGGCTGCGGATCAGCAATGTCTTACCGGTACCAACCTCGCCGGTCAAAAGGACGAAGCCGCCATTCGGTCCGGTACCGTAAATCAGGTGAGCGAGGCTCTCCTCGTGCCCCTGACTAAGATAGAGGTAACGGGGATCCGGTGTGATGGAAAAAGGGTTTTCCTTAAACCCGAAATCACTGAATTTCATAAAACGGGATTACATTGCTGTCCATGGAATGACCCATGATGTTCGATCAATCAGATAGCACTGTTTATTCGCAACCATCATCGGCCTCCCCTTCATTCTCTTCGGCAATTTCGGTTGCCAATTCGAGCCATTTCATCGCCTCCGACTCATTAGGCGCCACCCCACGTCCTGCAATATAGATCTGGCCCAACTCGTTAGCCGCCAGATAGTTGCCATTCAGTGCGGCCTGTTCAAGCCAGGAGATCCCTTGCGCCGTATCCTGTTTAGCTCCCTGGCCAAAAAGGTAGAGCATGCCGAGTTGATATTGGGATTCTACATGATCCCGTTGCGCCAATCGTTTGAACCCACGATAGGCCTGGCGATAGTCACCGTCCGAGAGGGCGGCCATGGCCTCGTCGAATTTATCCGCGGAACTTACCCCCGGTATAAGGAGAGCAACCGCCAATAAAACCGGGAGACACAATCTGTTGAGAAGTCCCTTGTTACGCATAAACCACCGATTCATTACACCAAGAAAAAACGATTACCGGACAGCCTGAATGTTTTTCCCCATCCCTGCAACTGCCAGACTATGAGTATATCTGTTTGAATGGATTTCATCCCCATGACAAGAACCTCAAAAAGCTGGCCAAAGGAACTAACCGCCGACCTAGCCAGTCAACTGAAATTACCAAGAACTGAAAATATCGAAATGACCATATTGCGAACCCTACTTGCAGGACTGCTATCCCTCATATGGATAGGCACACTCTCCGCCCAACCTTTGGTATCACCCTCCTGGTTACACGACAATCGTCAGCGGGAGAACCTGGTCATCCTGGACCTGCAGGAGACCCAAGGATTTCAACGGCACCATATTCCCGGAGCCGTCAACACCGACTATGGCCAGTGGCGAACGGACAAAAAAGGCACACCCAAACTCATACCGCCAGTTTCACAACTGGAGCGTTTGATCGGCTCTCTGGGTATCGATAACGATAGCCAGGTGGTACTGGTCTCCCTGGGCGCCAGTGCCGGTGATCTCACAAGCGCAGCCCGTGTTTACTGGACCTTCAAAGCATTGGGGCATGACAAGACCTCCATCCTGGACGGTGGATTGGTCGCCTATGCACAGAGCCGACGCTATCCCCTCGAAAGGGGCGACAGCAAACCGCAGGCTCGCACCTTCAAAGCCAACCTTCGCAGCGAAATGATCCCAACCTCAAAAGAGATAAAACTTGCCCTAGAGAATGGGTCTATGGCCGTGGACAACCGCAGCCGTGCAGAATATCTCGGCATCTATGCCGGTGCCGGCAGGGAACGGGCCGGCAGCTTGCCCAAAGCAGTACATCTCAATTATGACTGGCTGACGGTGAATGGCAGCGGCAAACTCCATTCCATAGAAAATCTTCAACGCATCTACAAAGCCAGCGATGTGCCGTTGAAGGGATCGCAAATCAACTATTGTCATACCGGCCATCGCGCCTCATTGGGTTGGTTCGTCTCCCATGAAATCCTGGGTAACACGCAGGCTAAGCTCTATGACGGTTCCACAGAGGAGTGGGCAGTCGATAAAAAACTACCCATGGACCTGCAGGTCCGGTTGGATCCCTGATATGCGCAGACTTGCCAATACCGCCCTGCTGCTGTCACTGCTTCTATGTATAGCGCCTGCCAATGCCCAAGAACACTATCGAGTGGAAAGACCTATGGAAATACAGGAGAAACTGAAGGCGGCCTACCTCGCCAAAGGTCTTGCATACCGGCCGCGCACTGAGCACTTCAACGAGGACGGTACGCCGACGTATACCAACCAGCTCATCCTTGAGGACTCCCCCTACCTGTTGCAGCATGCTCACAACCCTGTCGATTGGCATGCCTGGTCTGAAGCGGCTTTCGAGCGGGCGAAACGGGAAAACAAACCGGTCTTTCTCTCCATCGGATACTCTACCTGCCACTGGTGCCACGTGATGGAACGGGAGAGTTTCGAAAACCCGGCCATTGCCGCCTTGTTGAATGAGCATTTCATCGCCATCAAGGTCGACCGGGAGAGTCATCCGGACGTGGATGAGGTCTATATGACGGCCGTGATGTTATTGACCGGCAGGGGTGGTTGGCCCATGTCATCCTTCCTGACACCGGAGGGTAAGCCCTTCTATGGGGGCACCTACTATCCCCCGGATCAGTTCACTTCACTGGTCAGCCAAATCGCCCAGATCTGGCAGGAAAAAAGAGCAGACGTTGAAGCGCAAGCCGAACGCATTGCCGAAGCCGTGGCCAAGAGCAATCGTCTCAGTGGTGAATCCAAGGCCTTCGATCTTGCCAGTGCCGGTCGTGGCGTTTCAGCGATCGCACAGATCTATGATGAGATCCAAGGCGGATTCGGCCAAGCGCCCAAGTTCCCGCAGGAGCCCTGGCTCTTCCTGCTGCTTGATCAGGCAGAACGCGGCGGCAATGAACAGGCCCTGGAGATGCTGGAAACAACCCTCGACCATATGGCGCGCGGTGGCATCTATGATCAAGTCGCTGGCGGCTTCCACCGCTACTCCACCGACTTCGAATGGTTGGTGCCCCACTTCGAGAAGATGCTCTACAACCAGGCACACCTGAGCCGTGTCTATCTCCGTACCTGGCGTCTCACCGGTAAGCCGAAATATCTTCGTGTGGCAACCCAGACACTTGACTATGTCATACGCGAGATGACCTCACCGGAAGGGGGTTTCTACTCAGCCACCGATGCCGACAGTGAGGGTGAAGAGGGCCTTTTCTTTACCTGGACCCTGGCGGAAATTAACGATGCCCTGGCGCCGGAGGATGCCGATCTGGCCAAGTCTCTCTATTCGGTTTCCCGCCTGGGTAACTTTGAGGGACGCAATATCCTGCATCTGGAACAGACTCTCGAAGAATATGCGAAAGAACATAAGATGGCGCTTGAGTCCCTGCACCAAAGAATCGATCACATCAACAGCGTACTCCTGAGAGTACGCAGCCAACGGATACCCCCCCTTCGCGACGACAAGATCGTGACCGCCTGGAACGGCATGATGATCACCGCCTTTGCCGAGGCAGCCGATCTGCTCAATTCACCGATCTACCGACAAGTGGCGGAAAAGGCAGCCGAATTTAACTGGCGACACAACCGGCGCTCTGCAGGACAACTCTGGCGTGTTCACTTGGACGGCCGTTCTTCCATCCTCGCGGCCCAGGAGGACTATGCCTATCTGGCGGAAGCCATGCTGACGCTCTACGATCTGACAGGTGAAAGAGCTTGGCTTGAGCGTTCCATCGAGTTGACCGACGCCCTCATCAAACGCTTTCTCGATATGGATGGCGGTGGTTTTTTCATGAATGAGGCCGATGCCGAGATTACCGCAATGGGCCGTCCCAAAGATGACGGCAGCGACAACGCCATTCCCTCCGGTAGTTCAGTGGCGCTGCATGCCCTGCAGAGACTCTGGCTGCGTAGCGGCAACCTGACGTATCGCCAACAGATAGACAATCTGATCAGCCGATTCGCGTCGAGTATCGAACAGCAACCCCACGGTTATGGTTATATGCTGACCGCCATCACCAATCATAAACAGGGAGAGTTACAGTCGCGTGCCTATGCTGCCCAAGGCGGCATCCGGCTTGAGGGTCAGCTGACACCCCATTCAAACGAGTCGATGCGACTGACGGTCGCCATAGAAATCCCGTCAGGCTGGCACATCAACAGTAACGATCCGGGTAACGAAGACTTGATCGGCACACAACTACAGCTTGCGGAAGACAGCCATGGCTGGACACTGGGACCGGTCACCTATCCCGAAGGCGAACAACAGCGTCTCTCATTCCAGCCGACACCGCTCTCTCTCTTCTCAGGGCGAACTACCCTGGAAGCCTTTGTGAAGACAGGCGATAAAACGTCAGGACCGACTTTGCCTGTGAGCATCCGGCTACAGGCCTGTAACGATGAGGTCTGTCTGCCGCCGGAGACACCGACACTTAGACTCAAACTACCTTGAACACCTAAACGGCCCGAGGGCGGGCCTACTCATTTCCGACCATCTGAGGAAAAGATCACCCACTCACAAGGTAATCAAACAGCAAACCAAGAAAGATCACCATACCGAACAGATTATTATTGAGAAAGGCGTCGAAACAGGCCTTAGGCTGTCGGTCGCGGGTCAGCCACTGCTGATAGAGAAACAACCCGGCCCCAACCAGCAGACCCAGGTTATAAACCCAACCCCGTCCTGCCATGTTGCCGACCTGAAACAACAGCAACAACATCAAGACCTGCAGCACACCGACGATCAGGTTGTCGTAACGGCCAAAGAGAATGGCACTCGATTTAACGCCGATTTTCAGATCGTCCTCGCGGTCGACCATGGCGTACTGGGTATCGTAGATCAGCGCCCACAACAGGGTGGTAGCAAACAACACCCAGGCCACGGGTGGAATAGACTCGTTGAGCGCCATGAAAGCCATGGGTACCGCCCAACCGAAAGCCGCGCCCAGCATCACCTGCGGGAGATGCGTATAGCGCTTCATGAAGGGATAGACCGCTGCCAGCACTAGGGCAACCAGTGACATAAAACGGGTCGGCCAGTTGAGGAACACCAATAGACATGCTGCCATCAGAGAGAGTATGGCAAAAACACCCAATGCTTCCTTAGGACTCACCAGTCCCATGGCGATGGGACGCGTTCTGGTCCGCGCCACGCAGCCGTCGAAATCCCGATCCGCATAGTCGTTGATGGCACAACCCGCCGACCGCATCAACGCCACACCCGTCATGAATACCAGCACGATCACCCAGGGTGGTTGCCCCTCACCCGCCAACCACAGCGCCCACATGGTGGGCCACAGCAGCAACAGAATACCGATGGGGCGATGCAGACGAACCAGTTGGGCGTAGCGCCACAATCGCTCACGCAATGAAACCTTGTCCGGTTCTTGGAGAGGCACCTGGATCTGCGGCTTTTCCATCACACCCTCTTAACGCTTCAACGGAATGTCGGGCAAAAAAATCTCGTTGACCAGCAACGGCCGTCCAGCGAGATAGAACATGGTACGTCTCGCCCAAAGCATCTCGGGCCTGTCGTCGATATGAATACAGGCGGCATCGAACAGGGGATGCCTGGGTTGCAGTCTGGCAATCTGCGTGACCCCACGATGCACCTTCGGGTCACTGAAGAGCACTGCCCCCAGTGGCTTCTCACCCAACTGCGTCAAGCGCCGTACAGAACGCTGCAGGCTGGTGGCAGGAATCAGCGTACGGGCAAAAACCCAGGGTTGCTCATCGCACAGCAGCTCCACTTCACGAACCAGCGTAATCACCCCGCGGCGGGTTTTCATCACTTTACGTTCACTGTTGAGCGGCCGCCCCCACCCCTGATGAAGCAAGCGCACCCGAAAATGACCATGGCTACAAGCCTGAATAACCTTACGTGTCAAAGAACCGGAATCACGCAGCCACGTCTGTACACCCGATGGAATTTCACGGAGACGTTGGCTCCGCCACTCACCCCATTCGGGTTCTGGAACGGATGAGTGTGGACTGCGATGGGTCAAAATGGCACTACCTGGACAAAAATGGAGATTATCGCACGAATAACCGCAGATAGACTATTCAACCTCTGCCTCATAAGCACCCATATCGGGCGACGTCCCTGCAAAGGATAACGAGACACCCTGCCCCTTGTGCCAAGTCAGTGTTTCGTCCAACAGCAGGCTGCTCGTAGAAAAATCCACCTTGATCACACGGGCGCTTTGACTACCCCCTTCGAGCTGGATCAGATCACCATTCACAGTTGGCACACCCGCCCCATCGAAGAAGAAGGCCACGTCTTCCAATGGCAGTGTGCGTCCCTGGCCCTTCGTCAAGGTACGCGTCAGGAAGCGTCCTTTGTCAATCCATGCGCTATCAGGGTTCAACCGCAGATCACCGTCGGTTTCTGCGACAAACCCAGGATCCGCCTCGGTGAGGACATTTTCCTTGGTGTCAAAACCACCCCACAGCATATCCACTTGATGAGGGCCGCCCTGACAGCCACGGTTCTTGTAAAAGAGATTATTAAGCATGACGTGTTCGCCAGTCCTGGCACCGCCCTTTGAATTATGAATCAATCCGAAACACCGGTTGGCATAAAACGTATTGTTGTAAATTCTATGGCCATAGTTGTGTAGCGCTTCATCGGAATAGACAGCAATGTTCAAAGCGCCACCGAGATTGCCCCTGAACAAATTGTGACGCACGATGCCATACTGCCCGGCATATTGAATGGCATTGTATTTGTACGAACGGCTCGAGGCTCGCGCATGGATGAAGCGGTTGCGCTCGATGAGATTCCGTTTCGTTGCATCGAGACGATAAGGTGCATCACTCACCCCTTCACAGTCAAAGACCTCCATCGCCTTCTGTCTTTCGTTGTGAAAGGTATTGCCCCTGATGACGTTGTAATTGCCGCAACGCAGGCTCAATAGACTATGCCGACCCCATTCAAAATAGTTATCCGCGATCAAATTCCTGTCTGAGACTTGAATCACCAGACTGTCGTTGCCGCGTAAAAATCGATTACCTTCGATACGGTTATAGTGACTGCCTGTCAGCTTCAACCCACCCGTTGTGCCGCGGGCCTGTGCCGCTGCAAAATGATTGTTGCGGATCTCGTTGTAGTGGGCATTTTCCAGCCGTCCCCAGCCCAGCACTTTTTCAACCTGAAAGCCTTCGATAATCAGATAGTAGCGATCCAGTAACAGCCAGGCCGGCTGCTGGATTCCCGAAAAAACCACCCTCTCACCCGCATAAGGCTGGAAACTGATAGGTCGTCCTTCGGCGCCGGAAACCGCCGGTACAAATTGTTCTTGAATCACCCCCCCTCTCACCTGCACCCTGTCTCCCGGCCTCACGTTAGACGATGCATGGTTAAGATCCCGATAGGCTGTGTGAGTCCCTTCACCACACATCCGTGTGCGTGGATCGTAGTCATTGCAGGTTTCACGACTCAGCTTTACATCGACAAAGATCTGCCTGGGTTGATGCCGCTCCCTGTCACTAGATGGTGAAGCCAATTGTGGCGGTGGTGGAAGCTCGACATCCTGCAGGCTTTGAGAGGCACAGCCAGCCAACAGCGACAGCACTACCCAGATAAGACTGGATGCACCTTTTCGATCGATACTTTTCATTTTGTGCCGCCTTGTTGTCTCACGTGCGACCGTAATCCACCCGTCTGCCCAGCCAGCGGAGAACCAGCTGTTCCGCCTGCAGAGGATGCGCCTGCAACATCTTCTCCGCCACCTCCCGCACTTCATCCAGCATGTCCTGATCCCGCACCAGATCGGCGATGCGTAACTGCATATCTCCAGTCTGCTTCGTACCCAATACCTCACCCGGACCACGCATCTCCAGGTCTTTCTGGGCAATGTAAAAGCCGTCGCTGCTCTCCCGCAATATCGCCAGACGCGTTTTGGCATTGAGGGAGAGGGGTGCGTGATACATCAACACGCAGTGGCTCTCTGCACTACCGCGACCAACCCGCCCCCGCAGCTGATGTAACTGAGCAAGTCCCAGGCGTTCGGCATTTTCTATAATCATCAAGCTGGCATTGGGAACATCCACGCCCACTTCGATAACCGTTGTCGCAATCAACAGATCCAGCTCACCCGCTTTGAAGCGGCTCATCACCTGCTCTTTCTGCTCGGGTTTGATGCGGCCATGCACCAGCCCGACGCTCAACTCCGGCAGGGCTTCTGCAAGCTGTTGGGCACTCTCCTCCGCTGCCTGACATTGTAGTACCTCCGACTCCTCAATCAGGGTACAGACCCAATAGGCCTGCCGGCCCTCGGCACAGGCGGCCCGCACCCGCTCCACCACTTCATCCCGGCGTCGATCCGAAATGACAGCGGTGGTTACCGGCTTTCGCCCAGGCGGCAGGCTATCGATGACCGACAGATCGAGATCGGCATAGGCAGTCATCGCCAGTGTGCGGGGAATAGGTGTCGCGGTCATGATGAGCTGATGAGGGGCGTGCCCTTGCCTGCGCCCCTTCTCTCTCAGCGCCAGTCGCTGATGGACACCGAAGCGGTGTTGTTCATCGATGATCACCAGTCCCAGGTCATCAAACACCACATCGTCCTGAAACAGTGCATGGGTACCGACGACCAACTGTACCTGGCCGGTGGCGATCACTTCGAGCGCCTCTTCCCGGGCGCGCCCCTTCATCCGGCCCGTCAGCCAGGCAATCTGTATACCCATGGGTTCGAGCCACTGGGAGAAACTGTTTAAATGCTGTTCCGCCAACAACTCCGTGGGGGCCATCAGCGCCACCTGGCTTCCGGCGTCGATCGCCTGCAAGGCGGCCAGTGCGCTGACGATGGTTTTACCTGACCCCACGTCTCCCTGCACCAGTCGTTGCATGGGGTTAGGCTTACTCAGATCCAGCTCAATCTCACCCACAACACGTTCTTGTGCCGGGGTGAGTTTAAAAGGAATATCTGCCAGCAACTGCCGCTTCAGATCACTCCCGGCAGGCAGCACAGTGGCACGAATCTGCTGATGCTGACTGCGCAGTTTGCGCAAGCTGATCTGATGTGCCAGCAGCTCTTCGAAAGTGAGTCGTTGTTGGGCCGGGTGGCTACCCGCCAGCAACTCCTGTTGATCCGCATCTGGTGGCGGCCGGTGCAGATAGCTCACCGCCTGGGCCAGACTCTGCATGGGAAAGCGGCTCAAGAGTGTGCCGGGCAGCAGCTCCCGCAGTCCCTGCGGCGCCTGTTCCAGCATCGTCAGCGCCTGTTGCATCAAGCCTCGCAAGGTCAGCTGATGGACCCCCTCGGTGGTGGGATAGAGAGGTGTCAGTGTCTCTTCCACCTGCTGGGGTTCATCCGGGTCCACACGCTGATACTCGGGATGCACCATCTCCAGACTGTTGGGGCCGTTGCGCACCTCGCCGAAGCAGCGTAATCGAACACCCCTGGCCAGCGCCTCCCGTTGGGCGTTGCTAAAGTAGAAAAAGCGCAGGATGATGCCGCCAGTACCGTCCGAGAGTCGTACCAGCAGCGAGCGTCGACGGCCAAACTTGATCTCAGCCACATCGACCTCCCCCTCGATGACCACCTGGTCTCCCCGACGTATGGCGCCGATGGGCTGGATTCGTGTTCTATCCTGGTAACGAAGCGGGAGATGGAACAGCAGATCCTGTACCGATTCAATGTTGAGACGGGCGAGCTTTTCCGCATTCCTTGCGCCGACACCTTTCAGTCGGGTGACGGATTGTTCTGCCAGATCGACTGGCTGACTGTCCTGTTTTTTCAATGGCGTACGCTTTCACTGTAGTATGAGTCTGAAGCATGCCAGAACCAGCGGGAGAAGTGCAAAGATGGTGATACAACAACAGCTCCAAATCGAAACCCGTGGACGCAACACTTACAACATCACGCATGAGGTGGAGCAGGCTATCCGCCAGGCAGACATCACCACCGGCATCTGCCAACTCTTCATCCACCACACCAGCGCATCACTGATCCTGTGCGAGAATGCCGACCCCACCGTGCGCTCCGATCTGGAAGGTTTTATGGCCAGACTGGTACCGGATGGCGACCGCCATTTCGACCACACCCTGGAGGGACCGGATGACATGGCGGCACATATCCGATCCATTCTGACCAAGATGGATCTCAGCTTTCCCATCAGTCGCGGACATCCTGCACTGGGCACCTGGCAGGGCATCTATCTTTGGGAGCACCGGACACATCCTCACCGACGGCAGGTCACGCTGACGCTTTATGGTGAATAGTGAATTTTGAGTTTTGAGTTTTGAGTTTTGAGTTTTGAACTAAGGTAGCAGTATCCCGCTCCAAAGCTCAAAATTCATTCTCTTCCCCGCTCAGCGTCTAAACTCTCAGAGAAACTGCAACCGCTTATAAAAAGAAATCACGTCTGATGCCTGCCAAAACCATCCCCATCCAACAACTCCGCAACATCGGCCTGATCGCGCATATCGATGCGGGCAAAACCACCACTACTGAGCGTTTCCTCTACTACGCCGGTCGCACCCATCAACTGGGGTCTGTCGACAGCGGTACCACCGTGACTGACTGGATGGATCAGGAGCGGGAGCGAGGCATCACCATCGTCGACGCCGCTGTGACGGCCTTTTGGAATGAGTATCAGATCAATCTCATCGATACGCCGGGGCATATCGATTTCACAGCCGAGGTGCAGCGTGCCTTGCGGGTATTGGATGGGGCGGTGGTGGTGTTCGATGCCTCGCAGGGTGTCGAACCGCAAAGCGAGACCGTGTGGCGCCAGGCGGATCGTTATCGTGTGCCGCGCCTTTGCTTCATCAACAAGATGGACCGCTTGGGAGCTGACTTCCAGCATGCAGTGGATACCATTCACGAACGACTCGGCGCGAATCCCGTCACCCTGCAAGTTCCGCTTGGGATCGAGTCAGAGTTCGAAGGCGTTATCGACCTGATCACCCTGCGCGCCATTCGCTGGCGCGACGAACTGGGAGCGGACCGGGAATTTGACGAGATACCCGACAGCCACATCGAATCCGCCCGATCACAACGTGCTGCAATGATCGAGCGGATAGCGGAACAAGATGATGAAATGCTCACCTTCTGGCTGGAGGGCGGTGAAGTGACGGGCGAACAGTTAAAGGCGGCCATTCGACGCGCCACCCTGAGTAACAGCATCGTACCCGTCCTGTGCGGCAGCTCCCTCAGAAACAAAGGGGTGCAGCCCCTGCTCGACGCCGTGGTCGACTATCTCCCCTCTCCCCTCGATGTCGGTGAGGTCACTGGCAACCATCCGGAGCAGGACAAGACGGTCATCTGCCCACCTGATGCGGACGCCCACCTGAGTGCACTGATTTTCAAGACGGTGACCGACCCCTACGCAGGCCGACTTTGTTATGTACGCATCTATGCCGGCACACTGAAAACAGGTGCGGGTATCCTCAATCCCCGGCATGGACGACCACAACGGGTCGGCCGCCTGGAACGCATGTATGCGGAACACCGGGAAGACATCGATCAGATCCAGGCCGGAGATATCGCCGCCCTGCTGGGACTGAAAGCTGCCCGCACCGGGGATACCCTCTGCGATCCGCACCATCCGCTGCTGCTGGAATCCATCGACTTTCCCGATCCGGTAATCAGAATCACCGTGACACCGATGACGGCGCAGGACAACGAAAAGATCAGCGAGGCGCTGCACCATCTCGCTGAAGATGACCCAACGTTCAGGGCCGATACCGATGAGGATACCGGAGAGACCATCCTCTCCGGTATGGGAGAACTGCATCTCGAGGTCCTGTTGGAGAGACTGAAGCGGGAACAGGGCGTCAATGTCCGCACAGGCAAACCCAAGGTCGCCTACAAAGAGACCATCTCTCGGAAGGTAAAGAATGCTGAAGGCCGCTTTATCAGACAAACCGGCGGCCATGGGCAGTATGGTCACGTCATCCTGGATCTTGTACCGACCGAACCTGGTGAGGGGTTGCTGATAGAAAACCGTATCTCAGCCGGTGCTATTCCCAAGGAGTTCATACCGGCGGTCGAGGCCGGTATTCGAGAGGCTGCCAACAGCGGCATCATCGACGGCTATCCGGTGACAGACATCCAGGTGACCCTGGTCGACGGCTCATCACACACCACAGACTCAAACCCCCTGGCCTTCAAGATTGCAGCCGGCATGGCCCTGCGGGCAGGGCTTGAACAGGGTAAAGGCGTATTTCTAGAACCGGTCGTGCGCTGTGAGGTCATCACACCGGAAGAGAACCTGGGTGATGTGCTTGGACAACTCACCGGCCGCCGGGCCGAAATCGAAGAGGTCATCGATCGGCCCGGTCAAATGAAAGCCATTCGAAATCAGGTGCCCCTCTCAGAGATGTTCGGCTACGCCACACAACTACGCTCGGCGACCCATGGTCGCGGCACTTTCACCATGGAGCTCGACCACTTCGCGCCGGTACCAGTCGAGATCATGCAGCGATTGGGGTTTAACCCATAACCGCTATCCATCCCGGACAAAAAGCCCTTCGCCAGTGAATCAAATTCTCTCGACGACGACTCACAAAGTGTCGGCGACGAGCAAAATCATCCCGGTGTTGAATCAAAAAGCCTCGGCAGCGAGCAAAATCATCTCGGCGTCGACTCAAAAAGCCTCGGCAGCGAGCAAATTCATCCCGGCGCCGACTCAATAAAGCCTTGGCAACGAGCAAAATCATCCCGTTGTTGACTCAAAAAGCCTCGACAGCGAGCAAAATCAGGGTATGTAAAGTTTCCTGTGTAAACGGCCTTTCATGAAGTGGGGACCCGCTCCCCATACATAATAATGAACTGACTCATCGCCTGCTTC
>JAHXIP010000017.1 GCA_025655575.1 Candidatus Thiodiazotropha sp. (ex Monitilora ramsayi)
CACGGGGCAGTGCCACTTCCCTCTATCTGGCCTTCTACTATGCTGGGGCAACCCTGGGCGGCTTCTATCTGGATCCCTTTTGGCATTGGGGGGGGTGGGGAGGGATTGTGGCGGGATCTCTAATGGTGTTGATGATTACGCTATCCATATCACTCTGGCTTGCGGGTCGAGAGAGGTCAGCTGAGAGTGATGTCACGGTGAGGCAGGGCCGCACCCTACACACAGATTTGCCGTAGGGTGTGTCTTTGCCGCACGATTCTGGCAGGGCTCAGTTTGGAATCTTCATTAACTCCCGCATCCATCCGGTTCATTATTTTCAACAATCTTTACCTGTAATGAAGGGGTGGTGAAATTCCTTGTAAAAAGCTCTCTTTAAGACTCATGACGTGAGCTTGTGGCTGTGTGATAATTCGGCCTCGAATTGATAGATCAGGTGTCGCCGGCAAGGATGTCCGGCAGGCAGAAACAGACAGCACAGATGAGGTAGACCGAATGGATGAAAACCGCGCAAAGGCGCTGAGCGCCGCCCTGGGACAGATTGAGAAACAGTTCGGCAAGGGCTCTGTGATGCGTATGGGTGACACCAGCGCCATCCGCAACATCGAGGCGATCTCGACCGGGTCACTGAATCTGGACATTGCCCTGGGTATCGGTGGACTGCCCAAAGGGCGTGTGGTGGAGATCTATGGACCGGAGTCCTCCGGTAAAACCACCCTGACACTGCAGGTGGTGGCTGAGGCTCAGAAGATGGGTGGAACCGCCGCCTTTATCGATGCCGAACATGCGCTCGATCCTCAATACGCGGAAAAGCTTGGCGTGAATGTGGATGAGTTATTGGTATCCCAGCCGGATACCGGTGAGCAGGCCCTGGAGATCACCGACATGCTGGTGCGTTCCGGTGCAGTGGATGTGGTGGTTATCGACTCGGTGGCGGCCTTGACCCCCAAGGCGGAGATCGAGGGCGACATGGGGGATTCCCATGTCGGTCTGCAGGCACGTCTGATGTCCCAGGCTTTGCGCAAGCTCACCGCCAATATCAAGCGTACCAACTGCCTGGTGATCTTCATCAACCAGATTCGCATGAAGATCGGTGTCATGTTCGGTAGCCCGGAGACCACCACCGGTGGTAACGCACTGAAATTCTACTCTTCGGTACGCCTCGATATCCGCCGTATCGGCGCTATCAAGAAGGGTGACGAGGTGGTTGGTAACGACACCCGCGTGAAGGTCGTGAAGAATAAGGTTGCTCCCCCTTTCAAACAGGTACAGTTTGAGATTCTCTATGGTGAGGGCATCTCCCATGAGGGCGAGCTCATCGAGCTGGGTGTGCAGCAGGGGATTATTGATAAATCTGGTGCCTGGTACAGCCATAACGGCGACCGTATCGGTCAGGGTAAAGAGAACGTACGTAATTTCCTCAAGGAGAACCCGGATATCGCCAACGGTATCGAGGCGCGTATCCGTGCCGAACTGTTGCCGTCCGATGAGGGTGAGGAAGTGCTCGCCGAGGCAGAAGCCTGAGCGGATCGGAGCAGGCTGAGATCGAGGCCGCAGCAGTCAGACTGCTTGCGGCCCGGGAGCACTCCCGGCGGGAGTTAAGGCGAAAACTCGCGAAACGTCAGGTCGATCCTGAACTGCTTGAACAGGTACTCGACGGGTTACAACAGACAGGTCTGCAGAGCGATGAGCGGTTTACCGAGTCGTTGATCGAGAGTCGTGTGCGGAAAGGACAGGGTCCGGTCCGTATCCGGTCGGAGCTGAGGGAGCGGGGTATTGGTGCCGCACTCATCGAACGCTATCTGGAGATCTACGAGGATGAATGGCGAGCCCTGCTTGAGAATGTGCATGATGCCAAGTACGGCGTCGGGCGTGTGCGAGAAACTAAGGAACTGGCCAAGCGAGCCCGCTTTCTCGAGTACCGGGGTTTTCCCGGCGAGCTGATACGGCAGTTTCTGCTGGACTGATCAGGGACCTCACTGTGTCAGAATCGGCGCGGCAGGGCCGCACCCTACTAAAACCGTAAATACCAAACGCCGTCATTATCCTTTTACCTGTTTTTGAAATTCATCCTCGATGATTTCCACCCTTTTGTGGCCCATCGCGTAGGGTGCAACGCCTTCTGAGTTTTTCTCTTGAATTTCTTCCTTTGTCAGTCAGAATATGAATCCAATGAATGGCTGTTTTAACGCATAGAAAACGGGCATTTCTGCCAAGATCCTGTTATCTTTTACTGTTTATTTGTACCGGTAATCTTGTACCCCAATAATATGAAAACCAGCGCTGAAATCCGCAACGCCTTTCTGGACTATTTCGCCGAGCACGGCCATGAAGTGGTCTCGAGCAGTCCGCTTGTGCCGCAAAACGATCCGACCCTGCTCTTCACCAATGCCGGCATGGTGCAGTTCAAGGATGTTTTCCTCGGTCGCGAGAAGCGTAACTACCATCGGGCCACCAGCTCGCAGCGTTGCGTCCGAGCCGGTGGCAAGCACAATGATTTGGAAAACGTTGGCTATACCGCCCGTCATCACACCTTTTTCGAGATGCTGGGCAACTTCAGTTTTGGTGACTATTTCAAACGGGATGCGATCCACTTCGCCTGGCAGTTCCTGACTGAAACCATCGGGCTGCCGCCAGAGAAGCTCTGGGTCACGGTTTACCAGGACGATGATGAGGCTGCCGATGTGTGGCTTAAAGAGATCGGTGTCGATTCAGCGCGTTTTACCCGTATCGGAGACAAGCCGGGTGGCAAGCGTTATGAGAGCGACAATTTCTGGTCTATGGGGGACACTGGTCCCTGCGGTCCCTGTTCTGAGATCTTCTACGATCACGGTGAAGGTATCTGGGGTGGCCCCCCCGGTACGCCTGAAGAGGAGGGTGATCGCTATATCGAAATCTGGAACCTGGTTTTCATGCAGTACAACAGGGATGCGGACGGCACGATGACACCGCTACCCAAGCCTTCTGTGGATACCGGCATGGGACTCGAGCGTCTGGCTGCTGTCATGCAGGGGGTCCACAGTAATTATGAGATCGATCTCTTTGCTCACCTGATAGCGGCTGCAGCCAAGCTTACCGGTTGCAGCAACCTGGAAGAGAAATCCCTACGGGTGATTGCAGATCACATCCGTTCCTGTGCCTTTTTGATCGTGGATGGTGTGATGCCTTCCAATGAAGGTCGCGGCTATGTCCTGCGCAGGATCATCCGTCGAGCAATCCGCCACGGTTACATGCTTGGGATGAAAGAGCCGTTTTTCCACCAGCTGGTTGCGTCACTCTGTCGTGAAATGGGTGAAGCCTATCCCGAATTGATTGAGCAGCAAGCCCAGGTGGAGCGTGTCTTACGTCTGGAAGAGGAGCGGTTTTCCGAGACGCTTGAACAGGGCATGAAGATTCTCGAAGAAGCCATCGCTGGACTAAAGGGTAGCGAGATTCCGGGAGAGACCGTCTTCAAGCTTTACGATACCTATGGCTTTCCCTTGGATCTGACTGCGGATATCGCGCGAGAGAGAGCTCTCACCATCGATCAGACCGGATTCGATCAGGCAATGTCAGAACAGCGGGATCGCGCCCGGGCCGCCAGCCAGTTCGGTGCCGCGGAGATGACTGAGCTGAACCTGGACGGTGAAACCGTATTTACCGGTTATGGCAACCTGGAGGGTCAGGCAAAGGTTGTCGCTATCTTAAGGGAAGGACAGGAAGCCGATCAGCTGCAACAGGGTGAGACTGGCGTGGTGTTTCTCGATAGCACACCGTTCTATGCCGAATCCGGCGGGCAGGTTGGAGACATGGGTGTCCTGGAGGGGAGATCCGTATTGTTCGAGGTGGAGGATACCCGCAAGCAGTCTGGGGATTTATTTGCCCATGTGGGTAAGCTGGAAGAGGGTAATCTGCGTGTGGGTGATGAGGTCACCGCCCAGGTGAACGCCTACACAAGGCAGACCACCATGCTCAATCACTCTGCCACGCATCTTATGCATGCCGCTTTGCGTTCGGTGTTGGGTACCCATGTCACCCAGAAAGGCTCCCTGGTGGATCCTGAACGCCTGCGTTTTGATTTCTCCCACTTCGAGCCCATTACACGCGAACAGTTGCAGACCATTGAACAGATGGTCAATGAGCAGATCCGCTGTAACCATCCGGTTGAAACCAATCTGATGTCGCTGGATCAGGCCAAGGCCTCTGGCGCCATGGCGCTATTCGGTGAGAAATATGCCGATGAGGTAAGGGTTCTACGGATGGGTGATTTCTCCACCGAGCTGTGTGGCGGCACCCATGTGAACGCCGTGGGTGATATCGGGCTGTTTAAAATTATCGCTGAGACCGGCATAGCAGCCGGTGTGCGCCGTATTGAAGCGGTTACCGGTCAGCGTGCCATCGAGTGGATGGAGGCCGACGAAGAGCGGGTGCAGCGGATCGCCGAGATGATCAAATCCGGTCGTGAAGAGATCGAAGACAAGTTGAGCCAGATTCTGGATCGCAACCGCAAACTGGAAAAAGAGTTGGAGCAGCTCAAGGCCAAGCTCGCCAGTGCAGCCGGTAGCGACCTTGCCTCTGGGGCCGTCTCCGTCGGTGAGGTGCAGGTACTGGCCGCCCATCTAGACGGCGCTGATCCGAAGTCTTTAAGAGGCACCATGGATCAGCTCAAGAATAAACTGGGTTCTGCGGTCATTCTGTTGGCTGCAGTGGATGGCGGTAAGGTCTCTTTGGTGGCTGGTGTCACCAAGGACTTGACTGGTCAGATGAAAGCCGGTGATCTGGTCAAATTGGCGGCGGAGCAGGTCGGTGGTAAAGGGGGCGGTCGCCCAGATATGGCCCAGGCGGGCGGCAGTAACCCGGATGCACTGCCTACGGCATTGGCACTGGTCGAACCCTGGGTAAAATCACAATTGGGCCTGGATGCCGGATAAGCCGCTTTCCTGGGTATCACCAATTGATTGCGTATGGTTCCACTGGCATTCGGTTTGTTGTTTAATGTGCCGCTGTTCAGCGACGCTCAAACTAAGTGTTTGCAGGCTTTTTAAAACCTCATAGGAAGTTGAATTGAGATGGCACTGATCGTGCAAAAATATGGCGGTACCTCAGTCGGTACCATTGAACGCATCCTGGCAGTGGCGGAGAAGGTCAAACGCCACCATGACCAGGGGAATCAGGTAGTGGTGGTGGTCTCCGCGATGTCCGGCGAGACCAATCGGCTGATTTCCCTGGCCAGTGAGATCGATGAAACCAACGATCCGAGGGAGATGGATATGCTGGTCTCCACCGGTGAGCAGGTGACCATCGCTCTTCTGAGCATGGCCCTGCAGAAACTGGGTTGCCCGGCAAGATCCTACACTGGTGGTCAGGTACATATCCTGACCGACAGTGCCTACAGCAAGGCGCGCATCAGGGATATCGACGGCGCCAGGGTCAAGGCCGACCTTGAAGCAGGCCGGGTTGTGGTGATCGCCGGTTTTCAGGGTATCGATGAGCATGGCCACATCACAACGCTGGGTCGTGGTGGTTCGGACACCACGGCAGTCGCCATGGCCGCAGCCCTGAAGGCGGATGAGTGTCAGATCTACACCGATGTGGATGGCGTCTACACAACCGACCCGAGAGTGGAGCCCAAGGCAAGACGGCTGGAGCGCATCACTTTTGAAGAGATGTTGGAGATGGCCAGTCTCGGCTCCAAGGTCCTGCAGATCCGCTCCGTGGAGTTTGCAGGTAAATACAATGTTCCCCTACGTGTCCTTTCCAGTTTCGAAGAGGGTGAAGGCACACTGATTACCTTTGAGGATGAACGCATGGAACAGGCAAAGATTTCCGGTATCGCCTTCAATCGCGATGAGGCGAAACTCACCATCCGGGGTGTACCGGATCAACCCGGTGTGGCCTTCAAGATACTCGGCCCGATATCGGATCAGAACATCGAAGTCGACATGATTGTGCAGAATATCGCTGCCGATACCAGTACGACCGATTTCACTTTTACCGTTAACCGTGGTGATTTCAAACGCGCCAAGGAGATCCTGGAGAAAACGGCTCAGGAATTAAATGCCCAGGAAGTATTGGCAGACGATAAGATCGTGAAGATATCACTGGTGGGCGTCGGTATGCGTTCCCATGCCGGTATTGCCAGCACCATGTTCGAGGCACTTGCTAGAGAAGGTATCAATATTCGAATGATTTCGACCTCGGAGATCAAGGTCTCGGTTGTGGTAGATGAAAAGTACCTCGAACTCGGTGTGCGAACACTTCATGAGGCATTCAATCTGGAAGAGGCATCCTAAACAGCAGGTTTTTCTCCCAAATCCCCTGTAATTTTGAGATTTTCAGGATTTTTTGCACTTTTTAACGGTCTGTCCTGTTGCTAAAATGTAGGTACCAGTCCCGTACTCGCGGTGGCTTGGTTGGCAAAGGCATATCGAGATCTAGATGGTTTTTCTAGCTCGATATATTTAATAAGGATTACCAGGGAGACTGGAAATGTTAATACTAACTCGCCGTGTCGGCGAAACCTTGATGATTGGAGACGAAGTCACTGTGACGGTTCTAGGCGTGAAGGGGAACCAAGTCAGGATTGGTGTCAATGCACCTCGTGATGTAACAGTACATCGAGAGGAAATCTACGAGAGAATCAAGCGGGAACAGTCTGGAGAAGATGCTTCTTGAGTTGGTTCTGAGCCCACCTCCATCGGTGAGCTGCAGCAAACAGAAACTTTGCTAAGGACGGCAAAGTTTTTTTGTTTGTAGGGCAAGAAATCTGTACAATTCCGTCTCCTTCTGGTGCCGTATGGCCAGATAGGGACCGATTCAGGGATAACAATAGCCTGAGTTCGATTTATAAAACACGGAGAGATGGCCGAGCGGCTGAAGGCGCTCCCCTGCTAAGGGAGTATGGGGTTAATAGCTCCATCGAGGGTTCGAATCCCTCTCTCTCCGCCAAATAAAAAAGGGGCCCCACAAGGGCCCCTTTTTTATTTGGCGGTGTGAGAGGACTTGATTCGAACCCTAAGTTCGACAAGGCGCGAAGCGACGCAGGACGTCGCAGAGTAGCGTAGGCACCCGTAGGAAGTGCCCTTGGGGTGTGCCCCGAAGGGGTGAGCCAAAGACGAATCAATCCCTCCCATCAGTTCACTTCCAAGCAATGGAGTCTCTCGGGCCCCTTTTTATTTGGCGGTGTGAGAGGATGTGATTCGAATCCTTTGTTCGACAAAGAGCGAAGCGACGCAGGATGCCGCATTGCAGTGAGTACGTCCCAAGGGAGTGCGCCACATACAGGCCAATCGAAGAAATGTCTCGATTAATCACTGTGTATGCATTGACAAAAGAGCAAGGAATCTTCAGAATTCGCGTTCCAGAAAAAGCGCCCGTAGCTCAGCTGGATAGAGTACCTGGCTACGAACTAGGGGGTCGGAGGTTCGAATCCTTCCGGGCGCGCCAAATTACCAAACAAAAAACGGCTACCGAGTTTCTCGGTAGCCGTTTTTTGTTTCCATCTCGAATTGCTACCCGTTTTCCACCAGCGGGCTTAGTTCCTTCGGATTCAGCAGGATCAGGTCGTCAGGACTTCATGGTAGGCAGAGTGTGCCGCATCGATTTTTTGCGACAATGGTAGAGCTCAGCTTTCTCCCCGGAACCGGTAACACGACCTACGAATTTGTGTACGCGTATCAGGATATTGAAACTAGCTTCCCGCGATTGCTGTCCATCTATTGATTATTATCTTTGTCCAGGGAGTGTTTGCATCATGCGCCTGTTCTTTCTGATATTGCTTGTCTCTTTTAGCAGTCTGGCCCTGGCCGACGCCGAGGTTGATCGTCTGTTGGAGGCCGATGAAGAACCGGTCGGCGTGATATTCGAGATCCTAGAGGATGACGATGATGCCTTAGGCTGGGCACTGCCCAAGGTCGCGCGGCTGAGTGCCCAGTTGCGCAAGCGTTTCCCTGAGCTACCGATTGCTGTGGTGACACATGGCCGTGAGCAGTTTGGTCTGCTGGCCGACGAGGCCGAGGGTCTGCTGGCAGCGATTCATGACGATGCGCAACAGCTGCGGACTGAGGGGATCGATCTGCATGTCTGCGGTGTGCATGCCGGGTGGGATGGTTATACGCCCGAAGATTTTCCTGCATACGTGGATGTTTCCCCTTCGGGTCCGGCACAGATCCGTGATTACCGGAATCTTGGCTTTGAACTGATCGTACTGCAGGGACCTGACTTTTAGCCGGTATGCACCACGGGTAGGAGCGAACGCTAAAAGTCGATCTTGGAACCCGATAGCCGCGCTACAACTGCGACTTCATAACCTTTACCTGTGCTGCAAAAACCAAAGCGTTTCAGCATCACTCCGGACAATCTGTAATCTTTTGTGTTAGAACTAAGCATAGTCCGGCAGTCGAGTGCGATTCTGGCAACGGGCTTTTACAGGCGTCTGTGAGTCGATCACCACCATCCAAAGATTAGTGGATAGTGCGGGGGATACCTTTATGGCAGTGGAAATTCTCGTTGTAGACGATGAACCTAACATCGTCCTGTCCCTGGAATTCCTATTGAAAAAAGAGGGTTATCAAGTACGCACCGCCAGTAACGGCGAAGAGGCGCTAAATGTCCTGAAAGAATCGAAAACCGACCTTGTACTGCTTGATGTCATGATGCCGCGCATGGATGGTTACGACGTTTGTCAGGCGGTGCGTGCCGATCCTGAACTGAGTTCGGTACGCATCATAATGCTGACTGCCAGAGGGCGGGATATCGAGCGCGATAAGGGATTGGCATTAGGGGCGGATGATTACGTGACAAAACCTTTTGCAACACGCGAGCTGGTGGACAAGGTTAAATCTTTCTTGGGAGATTCCACCTAGTCATAGGTACCCCCATTTTGGTAATCGTGGGTAATCGGGTTTCATTTCTTTACCTGACTGACATCACTGCATACTTAACTGCAAAGCAGTTTATGAATAGTAGCATGACGACTGGTTTACATATCTTCCGACGCTGCATTTCATACAAATTTGTTGTCTGATCTGCTCATCCCTTTTCTGAAATGCGCCATTGTACCGGTTGCTATACAGTTTTTTCTCACCATTTTGTTTCAACCAAAGATATTGTGCCCCTGGTTTTTAGTGACGTGTGCAGTTGTTGTAGAGGGGGCGCGCGTTTTCAATGACTCACAATATTTGCATTTATCCTAAACTCAAAGAAGATGAAGCCAGTGTCTCTTTCACTGCCATCATTAATCCTCTAGCGACCAGAGATTTCTGGTCGCCAAGCAGCAGTGAGTGATTTATTGGGCAAGGTGCAGGTATTTGTATAATCGATCCTTTTCAAGGATCAAGTGATTCATACCCTGAGGTAGACAGCTAAAGCTTTGGAATTGATGGTGGAGTTTCACATGCAACTGGTGATTTATGACCTTCTTTGATTGGGGTGGCGACAATGTCCAACAAGCGAAATCATGAACGTCTCATAGCGCTTTTTCTTTTGGGTGTGCTCACGCTTAACTACCCCTTATTGCATCTTTTTGGCGCGGCTTCGCTTTGGTTGGGTATTCCCGTTCTCTATCTCTACCTCTTCTGCTGCTGGTTTGTTCTCATTGTTTTAATGGCTTTGTTGATGGAAGGTCGCCGCGCAGGCGAAAGAGATACGTTGCACAGTAACCATTGGGACGGGTGAATTCGTGTTGTCCGATTGGCTTATTCTTATCTGTGCTTTTGCTTACGTTGGGCTACTGTTTGCCATCGCATTTTATGCGGACATGCGATCGGATTCGGGTCGCTCGATTATCAGTAATCCGTATATCTATACACTATCGATCGCCGTCTACTGCACCGCCTGGACCTTTTACGGCAGCGTGGGTCGTGCAGCGGGTTCAGGCATAGGATTTCTGCCCATCTATTTCGGGCCGACGTTGATGGCCTGCCTCTGGTGGTTTGTGCTACGTAAAATTGTGCGCATCAGTAAAGCCCATCGAATTACCTCCATTGCTGACTTTATCGGTTCGCGTTATGGAAAGAGCGCCTTTGTAGGTGGTGTGGTCACCGTAATCGCGGTGGTGGGAATCATGCCTTACATCTCACTGCAGCTAAAAGCCGTTGCTGCCAGTTATAATGTATTGCTCGTGCATCCCAAGATCGCAGATGCTGCGGCGAGTCGGGCATTCTATGGTGATACGGCGCTTTATGTTGCGCTTGCCCTGGCAGCTTTCACCATTCTATTCGGTACCCGGCATATCGATATTACCGAGCGCCATGAGGGAATGGTGGCGGCTATCGCCTTTGAGTCGCTTATCAAATTGATCGCGTTTCTCGCCGTGGGTCTGTTTGTTGTATTTGCCATATTCTCCGGCCCGGCCGACCTCTTTGCCAAAGCTGCTGAGGTACCGGAGGTAGCCAAGCTCTTTAGCTTCGACGCGATGCCTGGCGGTTACGCAAGCTGGTTGTCGCTCACTTTTCTGGCCATGATGGCTATCATGTTTCTGCCGCGTCAGTTTCAGGTTCTGGTGGTGGAGAATGTCAATGAAGAGCATATTCGCAAAGCGAGTTGGCTCTTTCCTCTCTACCTGTTACTGATCAACCTGTTTGTGTTACCCATTGCCATCGCCGGCTTAATTCTATTTCCTGAGGGTACCGTCGATCCCGACACCTTCGTGTTGACCTTGCCGATGACAGGTAATGCAGAATATCTCGCACTGTTCGCATTTATTGGCGGGCTTTCGGCGGCAACCGGTATGGTGATCGTGGCGACCATCGCGATATCGACCATGGTGTGCAACGATCTGGTGATCCCCTTTCTGTTACGTATGAATGCACTTCACCGGGAAGATATGAGCGGCCTGCTACTGATGATACGGCGCGGTGCCATCATCGTTATCCTGTTAATGGGGTATCTCTATTTCAGGCTCATCGGTGAGTCGTATGCGCTCGTCACGATCGGATTGGTGTCATTTGCCGCTGCTGCCCAGTTTGCACCGCCCATTTTAATTGGGATCTATTGGAAAGGGGCCAGTCGCGCCGGGGCGATAGCGGGTCTCCTGGGCGGTTTTCTGGTTTGGGCCTACACGCTGGTATTGCCTGGGTTTGCACGTTCGGGTTGGCTCTCTCAGGTCTTTCTTGAAGAGGGGCTTTTGGGCTTGTCCTGGCTGAGACCGTATCAACTCTTGGGTCTAGATCTGTTCGATCCCATCACTCACGCTGTCTTTTGGAGCATGTTGGTCAATGTAGGCCTGCTTGTTGGTGTGTCTTTGTTTGCAAACCAAAGTGCCATTGAGCGTATCCAGGCGACTCTTTTTGTGGATGTGTTTAAGCGTGGTTCGAAGACACGTGATTCACGTATCTGGGAGAGTACCACGTCGGTCGCTGAGATACGTGAAATTCTGGCAAGATTCATCGGTACAGATCAGGCAGTTAAGGCATTCGAGCAATTTTCTCTCGAGCGTGGGCAGGTTCTCAGAGATGAGATGCGTGCGGAAAGCGCACTGGTGGAGTATACAGAACGCCAGTTAGCCGGTGCGATTGGCGCCGCTTCGGCCCGTGTGATGATGGGCTCGGTGGTGAAGGGGGAGGAACTGAGTATTGAAGGCGTGATGAAGATACTCGATGAAACCTCTCAGGTGCTCGAATACAGTCGACAACTCGAACAGAAGTCCCGCGAATTGGAAGCTGCTACTGGTGAACTCAAAGCGGCCAACGAACGCCTTACGGAACTGGACCGTCTCAAGGATGAATTCGTCTCCACGGTCAGTCACGAACTGCGAACACCCCTCACCTCGATACGGGCGTTTTCAGAAATCCTGCGGGATAGTCCTGAGCTGTCGTCCGATCAACGTGAAGAGTATCTGGATATTATCGTCAAGGAGAGTGAGCGTCTGACCCGCTTAATCAATGAAGTACTGAATCTGGCGAAAATTGAATCCGAAGGCGTCGAATGGAATATGCAGTGTGTGGATCTGCGGCAGGCAATCGAGGAGGCCCTGATTGCTACTCAGCAACTGGTGGCAGAGAGCTCAACTGAGTTGATCAAACGAATGCCGGATGAGCCGGTGCAGGTCACAGTGGATAAGGACCGCGTGATACAGGTGATCATTAACCTGATATCCAATGCGGTCAAGTTTTGTGATGGAGAGAGCGGTCAGATCAGCGTGCGAGTGTTTCAGAACGATGGCGTGGCTTGCGTGGAAGTGACCGATAATGGAAGCGGCATCCCACGCGGTGAGCAGGAGAGAATCTTTGAGAAGTTCCATCAGGTGAGTGATGCTCAGGATGGAAAGCCTCGTGGTACGGGACTTGGGTTGCCGATTTGTCGCCGAATCGTCGAGCATCATGGTGGCAAGATCTGGGCAGAGAGTGAAGTGGGGCAGGGCGCCAAATTCATATTTACTCTGCCACTCAGAGCTACAGAGGATCGTGAAGAGATTCCCCAGATCGCTTGATTGCAGCAAATCTGTGTTGATGAGAACTGCAAGCTGCTGCTGTTATAAAAACTTTGTACGGCGGTTTTGAAAATTAAATTTTGCATGCTATGACATAGGTGGCTAAAACATGGTGGAAAAGTGGAGTCTGCGCTTTCGGGTTTTCCTGTTCTTTGCTCTGATCTCACTCATGGTTCCTGCTCTGTTGGGATCCGCGTTGTGGGTCGCAGCGGGTCGAATAGGACCAGAGTCGATACCTCATCTGGTGTTGTGGGGTGGCGGGGCAGGATTTGCCATTATCGGGGTGGTGCTTTGGGTATGGCTGAAGTTTGACGAAAATGTTGTTGCACCTATCAACACGTTAACCAATGACCTGCAAACACTCATTCACGCCAATCCCGAACACGGTGTTGAAACCGAGCCGGGAAAATATTTGGGGCTATTGGCGCCTACCGCCCGCGAAATGGCTGCGGCGTTGGAATCGGCGCGGAAAAAAGTTGGCGAGGAGGTTGAAGTCGCCACCCGCAAACTGGATCAGCAACGGGCTCGACTGGAGACCATGCTTCGCGATTTGAATGAAGGGGTACTGGTTTGCAACATGAATCACCAGATCCTTTTGTACAACCGACGTGCACTGGATATCCTCCATTACTATGGTGAAATCGGTTTGGGTCGTTCTCTAACGAGTCTGCTCAATACACCGTCCATTGCCCACGGCCTGGAAAACCTTACCGGACAGCTGGAAGCCCCGGAATCCGCAGATGGATTATCGGCACATGTGGTCTGCTCAACCACTGATGGTCGTCACATTATCGAAGGTCAATTGAGCCTGATACTAGACGCTGAGGAAACAGAGGCGACAGGGTATGTTGTGACCTTCGACGACGCCACCGAAAAACTCTCTGAACTACGAAAGCGCGATCGAATGTTACGTGATGCCATCGAGGGCCTGCGAGCACCGGTTGCAAACTTGTGCGCAGCCACCGAGATGTTAACCGACGGTGTGAACATAGACGATGACGGCCGGAAAATGTTTGAAAACATCCTGAGCGCGGAAAGTCGCGCATTGTCGAAACGCTTGGAAAAGCTTAGCGGGGACTACGGGGAGATCATCACAGGGCACTGGCCGATGAGTGATGTCTACTCTTCCACCTTGCTGAACTGTGTGGTTCGCCGCTTTGAATCGGACGATGCCATCCAGTGCATGATCAATGGCGACCCTGTCTGGTTGCACTGCGACAGCCTTTCCATTGTCGAATTGACTGAACGGATCATCCGCCGAATTGCCGAGACGACTTCAGCGATGACATTCGAGCTGGAACCGAGTTTCAAAAAGGACAAGATTTATATCGATATCAGTTGGCCGGGCGATGTTATCCGCTCTGGCACCCTTGACAGCTGGTTGGATGAATCATTCGATGACTGCCTTAAGGATATGACCGGGCGCGATATACTGGAGAATCACAAAGCCGTGGTGTGGAGCGAGGGGCGCGAGGAAGGTGTCGCCTGCTTACGTTTGCCGTTACCGAAGGCAAAAGGCGATCACCGAAACGTCTCAGACAAAATGCCAGGCATGGATCCGAGACCAGAGTTTTATGATTTTGATCTCCTGAAAAACAGAGAGAGTAAAAGCTTTGATGAGCGCTCTTTGCGTGAACTGACTTATGTGGTTTTTGATACGGAAACCACCGGTATGGAACCGTCCAATGGTGATGAAATCATTCAACTGGCAGGTGTTCGTATCGTTAACGGCCGCGTTATGTCGGGTGAGTATTTCGACCAGCTGGTAAACCCAGGCCGCCGCATACCGGTGACATCAACAAAGATTCACCATATCACTGAAGATATGGTCAAAGACAAACCACCGATTACAGAAATTTTACCAAAATTTCATGACTATGTGGGTGATGCTGTGCTCGTTGCCCACAATGCTGCTTTCGACATGAAATTCCTGGAATTGAAAAAAGCGTCCTGCGGCATAGGTTTTGACAATCCAGTACTGGATACAGCCCTGCTTTCGGCCTATATCCATGATCATTCCAACCAGCACACACTGGATGTGCTGGCAGAACGTTTTGGCGTGGAAATCGAACCCCAATACCGCCACACAGCACTCGGAGATTCTATTGCGACGGCTGAGGTGTTTTTACGCATGATTGACTTAATGGTGGCCAGAGGCATACACACCTTTGCCAACGCCATCGAGGTCTCGGAGAAAATGGTGGAAATTAGAAGGCAACAGGCCCGGTACTAGCGCTTAGACTCGACGAAATTGACGGTTATACCTGAGCGATGAATGGGGAGTCGGTAGTGGTGCCGATAAACCTGCCGGCATAGATTTAGGACTTGCTACCAGCTGTAGATTCATTCTACATCCAGGTGACTGCATCTGGGTAGAAAGCATCCGCGCGGAATGTGCTACCTTTATTTTTAAGTTAACAAAAAATATGAGAACTAACGAATAACACACCGGAGAGCTCCATGTCGAAGAAAATCCTGATCGTTGATGACGAGCCCAATATCGTCTTATCGGTCGAGTTTCTGATGAAACGATCGGGGCACGATGTGGTAACCGCCACGGATGGTCAACAGGCCTTGGATCTGTTAGCGGAAGTGGATCCCGATTTGATGATTCTGGATGTGATGATGCCGCGCAAAAATGGTTTTGAGGTTTGCACGGAAGTCCGTGCCGATCAGCGGTTTCAAAAGCTTCCCATTCTCATATTAAGTGCGAAGGGGCGGGAAGCCGAAGTCAAAAAGGGTTTGTCACTGGGTGCCGATGCCTATATCACCAAACCGTTTTCCACACACGAGCTGGTCGAAAAAGTCAGCGAACTCCTGCAACTCAAGGATTGAGGGGGAATAGTGACATGATGCCGGCAACTCAACCACCCAGACCACCCAGGCAACCCAAGACACTGGTCGAGTTTCGTGCATCACATACCGCTGCTGGCATTGGTGAAATACCCCTTCGAGAACTGGTTAACCAGGAGCTATTGATATTCAAACCGGACTCGACACTGCGCAGTACCTTGTTTGAGCTCAATCGAGTGGGTGTTCAAGCCGGAGTGGTCGCAATAGAGCGTGATACGCCCTTGGGAATCGTCACGTTGCACGATTTAGTCGATGCGATAACGCGCATGGGCGCAGATCTCGACGAGCCTGTCTTTCTCTTTATGACCGCTGCTCCCGTCTCCTTGCCTGCCGATTCACCGGCCCATCGAGCGAAAGTTGCTTTGACGCGGGGACGCTTGAGTCATGTGGTGCTGGTCGAACCCGATGGCCAGATTTTCAACCTGTTATCGCCGGTTGACCTACCGGGCTTTCGTGAGGGTGGGGCCGATGCACTGGTTCAGAACATCGAGCTGTCAAACAATGTGGACAGTATGGCAAAGGCATCGGAAGCTGTCCGGCAGCGCGGCCGGGAACTTTTTGCCAGTGGTATGGGTGTGGAAGCCTTGTCCCAATGGATGTCCGGCCTTAACGATCTGCTCTGCATGCGTGTGATCGAGTTGATTGCCGACGAATTTGATCTGCCGCCCGTGTCTTGGTGTTGGATGGCATTCGGTTCCGAAGGGCGGTTGGAGCAGACGTTTGCAACGGACCAGGACAATGGTTTGATTTTTCAACCCGAGAAAGAATCTGACACACCCAAAATCCGCACTGCCTTGGTGGAATTTGCCAAAGCGGTCAATAAAGCACTCGACCACTGCGGGTTCGGACTTTGCCGAGGCGACATCATGGCAGGTAACCCCAACTTGTGCCTTTCGGTTCGTGAATGGCAACACAGGTTTCAGCGCTGGATGACGACACCCGACCCCAAGGCGTTGTTGAATGCCACTATATTCTTCGACTTCCGGCCGCTTTACGGGCAAAACGAACTGGTTGATGATCTGCATCATTGGCTATTGCCACAACCAGCCAAACATTCACGTTTTCTGCATGCCATGGCAGTGGAGGCGCTTACTTGCACACCGCCCTTGGGTTGGCTGGGTACTTTTTCCTATGACGGCGGCAATCGGTATCCGCATACCATTGATTTAAAGAAGCACGGCAGCCGTCTGTTTGTCGATGCTGCGCGTATCTGGACCCTGAAACACGGTATTTGGTCAACCAACACCGTGGAACGTTTGCGCGTCGCGGGAGTGAAGATGCAGCGTGCTACCACTGACACTATCGCCTCTGTAGAGGCGTTCGATTTCATTCAACGTATACGCATAAAAAGACAGTTGGCTGGAGGTACCTATGACGAAGTCAATCGGGTCAATCCAAAACACCTCAGCGAAACGCAAAAGCAAATGTTGAAAGAAGCTTTCAGACAAGCGAAATCGTTGCAGTTGAGATTAAGGCAGGAATTCGTGGATTAACTTGAGTTCCACATCTCTTTTTTGCACCGCCATTGAATTGTTCTCAGTATGCCCCACTAGAGTTGATTTGCATTTATTTATCTCCTTATTGTGTTAGTGCCACCAGGGCGATTTGTTTTGCTTGGTTAAAATCATTTTTTCCACTACCCAGTTTCGGGATTGCCTCAATTGGGATTAACTCTGACGGGCGCATCAGGGGGTTAAGTTCTGACTGATTGATGAGTTGCTTTAGCTCATCCTTATTGATATCTCCTGTAAACAAGAGCGCTACTTTTTCACCCTTTTTGCCATCGGGTAGTGATGTGGCAAGTATTTCCGTGTCCGTGGGTAATAATTTTCCTATTACCCCTTCGATGGCACCGAGACTGATCATTTCTCCACCTATCTTCGCAAATCTGGAGTAACGGTCTACGATGGTGAGAAAACCATCCTCATCTGCATGCCCTTTGTCCCCGGTCTTGTACCAGCGTGTGCCCTCAATCTCGACAATCACTTCAGCTGTTTTCTTTGGGTCATTGAGGTAACCCAGCATTACCTGGGTGCCGCCGAACAGGATGAGGCCATCCTTACCCGCAGGTAGTACTTCCATAGTCTCTGGATCGACGATGCGGAAGCTACCTCCCGGTAAGGGCATGCCCACCGTTCCTGGTTTGCTACCTTGTTGTATACGCCAATCCAGCGGGTCAATACGATCCGGAATATTGACGCTGGCGACTGGTGTGGTCTCGGTGGTGCCATAGCCCTCGTAGATATCTTTGTTGAACTTCAATTTAAAGGCATCTCTGACTTCAGGGCTCAATCGTTCAGCACCGGCTACCACGACCCGTAGGGAATCCAGCATCAGCGGATGAATATGGCGGTTACGGATAAACAGACGCAGGAATGTCGAGGTGCCGCAGAACACTGTGGCCTGGTATTTCGCCACCGCCTTTGCGATGTTCAGGGCATCTGTCGGATCTGGATGGCAGATCACCGGCATCCCCTCAACCAATGGCATCAATCCTGTGACCGTGAGGCCAAATGCATGAAACAGGGGCAGGGTAGCCATCACAATATCCTCATGCCGGGTGTCCAGTACATCAGAGACTTGGCGAATATTCGCCATAATATTGCGGTGACTCAGCATGACACCTTTTGGTTCACCCTCGCTGCCACTGGAGAAGAGAATCGCAGCTGGTTGTTCCAGCGAGGCAGATTTACCGAATATGGTATAGAGCAGGCGAGCCGGTAGAATTATCGAGGCGGATAGAAGCGCCAGTTTACTATAGGCGCCGATCTCATCTTTCAGCACTTCGAGATAAATAACTTCCACCTGATCCAGCAGTCCCTGAAGATCCTCACCTCGCTGTTCCAACTTTTTGATAAAACGACTTGATGTATAGATTGTACGGACCTCAGCCTTTTTCACGGCTGACTGTAGTGCCTGTAGACTGGATGTGTAGTTCAAGTTAACCAGTGTCTTGCCTTGTAACAAGGCAGCCATATTGGTAATCACACCCGCACTGCTGGTAGGTAGCAGTAAACCGATGTTTTGCTCCGGTGAACGTTTGGCAATTAAGCGGGAGAAAGCCAGCACTGCGGTCATGGTCTTGTAACCTGAGAGGGCAGTCTCTCCTTTGGCATCCGCAATACAAAGTTCACTGCCTCGGCGTTTGGTTGTACGTAGCCATGCCAGCGGGATGGGGTCGAGAGTCAGTGTGTGTTGCTCCCAGGTTTTAATGGAGAGATCAAACACATGCCGTTTCAATTCATGAGCCGGTGTGTCCATGGGTAAAGGCTTGCCAAAGGCGACAATCACATCACCACGAAGCCCACTACTGCGGCTCTCTTGCAGCTTCTCGCTTGAGCGGGAAAAGTGGCTTCCCCACAGACCGCGTAGATAGAAGGGCAGGATGACGCCATCCACGCCTTCGGCTGCTTTTTCATAACCTTTCTTGAATTCACCCAACTGTCCATTACGGCTGATAGAGCCTTCTGGAAACAAGCAGACCACTTCACCGGCCCGCAACAGTTCATTAATACTCTCCAGGGCATCTCTGCTCTGACCACCGGTAATCGGGATCACCCCAAAAAGATCCAGGAACCACTTCAGGTACCAGCGTTGGTAGATCCCACGGTACATAACGAAGCGCACGGGACGAGGAGACCCGATTTGTACCATTGCCCAATCGAGCCAGCTGATGTGGTTGCCCAATAGGAGAACGCCACCTTCGGCAGGTAGGTTATCGAATCCCATCACCTGGATACGGTGGGTGCTGGAAAATAGTCGTGCGATCATATAACGCACCAGGGACTGGGGTAACTGGTAGACGGTATAGATTGCGCCTGCCAGAGCGGTGAAAGTCAGCAGATGAAACAGTTCCACGCTGTCGATGCCCTGAATGGCAAAGAGTACGGTCAGGCCGAGGAAACTCAGCATCACCAGATTCTGAACCCAGTTGTTACCGGCCAGCACTGTACCCAGTTCCTTATCTTTTGCGTGGAACTGAATCAGTGCATTCAGGGGTACGATGAAGAGTCCGCCAGCGGTTCCCAGCAGTAGAAAATCGAGCGCCAGTAGACTGGTGGTATTCAACTGGGGTATGAAAAAGATCGCAACTACGATTCCGAGTGCGCCCAATGGGACAAGGCCGGTCTCAATATAGTGTTTTGAGGCCTTACTAGCGATCAAGGAACCGATGATGATGCCGATGCCGGAACAGGCCATCAGGCCCTGGATCACTATGGTATTGCTCTCTCCCATAGATTGTTTGGCAAAGGCTGGAAAGGCGGCCAGTACCACCTGGGAGATGCCCCAGAATACCGACAAGCCGACAATAGACAACCAGATCGTTCGATGGCTGAAGATTTTTAACAGATTGCCGCGTAGATAACGACCGGTGCGATAGTCTTGCCAGTCAAAGCGAATATCCCCCGCTTCCTTGCGGCACTTGGGCAGGCGCTGGGCCAGTAGCCACTCTACTGAGGCAAAAGCTACCAAGAGCCAACCTGTTGGTGCAATTGCTTGCAGTATCTCTGCCTCATTGGCGTAGACCACACCAGACAGACTTCTCTCAAAGAACATCGAAAAGACAAAAATGCCGGTCAAGATAGCAACGATAGTCACTGCCTGCACCACTCCATTGGCCGTGGCGAGCTTTTCCTTGCCAGCGATTTCTTTGATATAGCCATACTTGGCCGGAGAATAGATAGCGCTTTGCACGGCCAGCAGAAAGGTCAGTCCGAATGCAAATTGAAACCAACCCATGTAATAGGCGAGGGTGATCAATAGGGTCAATCCTACCGCCACTGCCGCACTGATCTGCATCACCCGTGGCTTGCGATAGCGATCCGAGATAAAACCCGCAGGGCTGAACAGCAACAGATAAGGCAGAAGAATTAAACTGTTGACGATGGCAGTGAGGATGATTTGCGTCTGTCCATCGTAAATCTTGAATACCGTATTTTGGATTAGGATCTTATGTCCCAGATCAACAAAGGCGTTAAGAAAAACGATGAGTAAGAAAGGGATGAACCCAGTGAGTTTAAAAAGCTTATCCATGGCTTGAGCCTTTTGTTATTGATGTAGTCGGGGAATGAAATACAACACCCAAAGTGGTGAATCGTTCCAATGAATGTTTTCTTTTAACCGATGTCATTGATCGTGTCATACCCATCAGCATGAATCAGCAAGCTGATGTCAATCAGTGGCCGGTAAATCCTCTGAGGTAATTGTCCATCAGGGATTGGCTCAGATCCTGTACAGAGTCGACACCGACCACATCAAGTTTGCGGGTGACTGCCAGAATGCAGATACCATGCACTCCACCCCATAAAGCACGTGCGGCTTGGGTGATTTCCTGGGGTGAGTGTTGTTTGGCAAGTGGTTCGAGTCCTGTCTCCACCAAGAGAAACATACGGGCTACTTTCTCCAGGAACCACTTGGGTGTCTCATGATCCTCCGGTAAATGGTGCTCGAAAATCATCTCCCAGCGGTGAGGGTCTTCATCGGCAAATCGAATGTAGGTATGACCGAGTTGTAGCAGACGTTCCCGTGCATCCTGGTGTTGATTCTGCTCCTTCACCATCTGGGCATGAAGATGGTCCAGTGTGCGACCGTTAACCTGTAGGATTAAATCGTCTAAGTTGTCGAATACCAGGTAGAGGGTGCCGACCGTATAGCCGATGGCACTTGCCACCTTACGGGCGCTGAGGCCTGTATACCCTTGTTCCGAGGCAATTGTCTCGGCAGCTGCCAGGGCCATTTCACGGATTTCTTCTCGGCTATGATCACTGCGTCTGGACATGACTGGATTATCCTATCTGATCATTAAAATTAATTTAACGGGTTATTGAACAGTGTTTAGTGATGTGCTATAAAATAATTGAACATCGTTCATAATGCAAGTGCCCGCAGAGATCGCGGGCTTTTAAAGATGATAAATTGAACGATGTTTAATTCTGCTTCTTGTCTGTTTTTTATAACTAATAGGCTTCTCAGACAAAACAGCAATATTAAATTGAACACTGTTCATAATGAAGGAGATAACTATGACAACCCGACATCTTTTACGAAAAGCATGGCAGGGGATCTTGCTTACATCAGCATTTTTGACGGTCACGCTGACTCAGGCTGCCGGCCTGTTACAACCGAGTGATGGTAGTCTGCCAGCATTGGAAATTACGGATCATCAAGTCAATGTGGTGATTGAGGACGGTTATGCTGTGACGACAGTGGATCAGGTGTTTCACAACCCTCACAGCCAGGATCTGGAAGCCCACTACTCGTTTCCAGTACCCGAACACGGATCAGTCGCAGAGTTCACCCTCTGGATCGATGGTAAGCCGGTTACCGGTGAGGTACTGGAGCGCCAGCAGGCGAAACAGGTCTACGAGGAAGAGAAAGCAGCAGGCAGAGATGCCGGTATAACAGAGAAGGAGAGCTACAAGACCTTCGATGCCCGGGTTTCTCCAGTACGTGCCGGGCAGGAAACTCGTATTCGTCTGGTTTACTTACAGCCGGCGCAGGTGGATACAGGAATCGGTCGCTATGTCTACCCTCTGGAGGAGGGTGGCGTGGATGAGGAAAAGCTGGCCTTCTGGACTGCCAACGAGAAGGTGAAACGACAGTTTAGTTTTGACTTGCAAGTTCGCTCTGCCTATCCCGTGCATGCGGTGCGCATGCCGAATCAGCCTCAAGCCTCAATTCAGCAGGTGGGAGAGGGCGATTGGCGAATCCACCTAGGCAATGACGTGGCTTCTTCCGTTGAAACCGGCATGGAGATTACTGAAGAGGAACGTTCGAGGTTAAACACTCAGTCGAGCGCTGGCAGTACCCCTGTTTTCACTCTGGACAAAGACCTGGTTGTCTACTGGCGACATCAGACTGGATTACCAGGAAGTGTTGACCTGGTTGCTCACAAGCCTGAAGGCAAAGATCGTGGCACCTTCATGCTGGTGGTTACCCCTGGTGATGATCTGCGGCCAATTAAGGAAGGTAAGGACTGGGTGTTCGTGTTGGATATATCCGGTTCTATGCAGGGTAAGTACGCCACCCTGGCTGATGGGGTACAGCGGGCATTAAAGAAACTAAGCCCGGAAGACCGTTTCCGTATCGTGCTCTTCAATAGCGGAACCCGAGAGCTCACATCAGGTTTCGTCAATGCGACACAAGCTTCGGTTACGAAGTACAGTCAAGCAGTAGCGGCGATCGCACCTAACCAAGGCACCAATCTATATGAAGGCCTCAAACTTGGACTCAAGTCTTTAGATGCAGATCGCACCAGTGCCCTGGTACTGGTTACCGATGGTGTTGCGAATGTGGGCGTGACTCAACAACGTCAGTTCATCGACCTCATCAAGAAGCGAGACGTCCGCCTTTTTACTTTCGTCATGGGTAACAGCGCCAATCGACCATTGCTGGAGGCAATGACCCGGGCCTCGAATGGATTCGCTGTAAGTATTTCCAATAGTGATGACATCGTGGGCCAGCTGCTCACAGCCACTGCCAAGGTAACCCACGAGGCCCTGCATGGCGCCAAGCTGAAGATCAATGGCATCAAGACCGCAGATCTTACACCCAAGCAGATCGGCAGCCTCTATCGAGGTCAGCAGTTGGTGGTCTTTGGTCATTATTGGGGGGATGGATTGGCTGACGTGACACTAACCGGACGAGTCTCCGGTGAGCATAAAGCGTATCAGACGCGTTTTGCCTTTCCTGCCGTGGCCACTGAGAATCCTGAAATTGAACGTCTCTGGGCCTACGCTGCCATTGAAGCGGCGACAGCAGAGATGAATGACTTTGGTGAAAATCTGGACTTGAAACAGGCGATTATCGATCTGGGTGTTGAGTACAGTCTGGTGACCGATTACACGGCTATGGTTGTAGTCCGGGATGAGGTGTTCGAGCAACGTGGGATCGAGCGTAGTAACCAGAAGCGACTTCAGGTTGAGCATGCGGCGCAGCAGCAGCGTGCCAGTCAGGCAGCACCTTCCCGGAGAGTGGATACACACAAGCCGATGTACAGAACCTCTCGCCCCAGCCACAGTGGTGGCGGTGCACTGGATGCGTGGACTCTGTTGTTGATTCTGCCACTCGTTTGGTTCACATGGCGTCAGCGCAAAATGGGTGAGGCGAGTTAGTGGCCTCGTTTCTTAAAACCTGGGAGAGCCGTGGCGGCTTATTGCTGCCATGGCGAACCCTTTTACTGACAACGCTAGCCTTGGCTGGCTACCTTATTTTGGGTGCTGCGCCAGAGACCTGGGTTTTTGATCGGGCAGCAATCAGCAATGGTGAAGTGTGGCGATTGGTTACAGGTCATTGGGTCCACAGTGATTTTGAGCATGCTCTCTGGGATATCAGCGCCCTCGGGCTGCTCGGCGTGCTGTTTGAAAAACGTCTTCGTGGGCACCTGCTGCTCGCCTTGGGCATCGGTACCCTGGGTGTTGATATTTGGCTTTGGTGGATCGATACCGGCCTGCACTACTACTGTGGACTTTCAGGTATTCTGAACACGTTGTTGGCGGTTGGCCTGGTTCAGCTCTGGCGTGATACGCGCCATCCCCTGGTATGGTTTATCGGCATGAGCGCCATTGCTAAGATCCTACTGGAGATTGGCAGTGGTCAGGCGTTGTTAACGCAGACGTTATGGCCGAGTGTACCTGAAGTTCATGCCGTGGGTTTTTTGACTGGTGCCATACTCGCGGTTGTCATTACAACGTCCAGCAATATTCTTCAGACAAAACTAGTGGGTACACAATGTTCAATTTTAAAGGTGAGGTAAGGCAATTCCTCAATGCTAGGCAATGCATCTGACTGCCAGAATTGAACGATGAATCGAGTACTGATGAATATTGATCAGTGCGACTTGATCTTATTCCACTATCGGAAGATAAGGTCCCTAACGGGCAGAAGGATGTCCGCTATTTCGCCAGCAATCTATCCAGTTGATTGGCGAATGCCTGACGGTCAGCCTGGCTGAAAGATGGAGGTCCGCCTGTATCCACACCGCTACCACGCAGTGTATCCATGAAGTCACGCATTGTAAGACGTTGGCGAATATTCTCTTTTGTATAGAGCTCACCCCGCGGATTCAAAGCCAGTGCACCTTTGTCTATCACCTCAGAGGCCAAGGGGATATCCGCAGTAATCACCAGGTCATCTGCATGGGTCTCCTGCACAATATGGTTGTCAGCGACATCGAACCCGGCGGCAACCTGCACAAAGCGGATGAACCGGGATTTTGGGATAGTGATCGGTTGATTGGCCACTAACGTCACAGGGATACCAACCCGCTCGGCCGCCCGAAACAGGATCTCCTTGATGACTTTCGGGCAGGCATCGGCGTCAACCCAGATGTGTTTCAGGCTCATACTTCATTTCTTTGCGTTAATAGTGGCCGAGCATTATAACGCGCTTCAAGTTTGGCCACATGAAGTCGCAACGAATGAAATTCATTACGTCTGTACGCGAGGCCGGATCCCATTGAGCTGAATTGAAGTATCCAAGATCAAATAAAAGGCCAGTTCGGCATTCCATTGACAAAAAGCAAAGAAATGTTCGGACTTTAGCCTGGAGATCTGTTAGAGTCCGCGCTTTCCCGGTGCCTGACCGGTCAGCACCCTTGGTGATATGGATCACCGGAAAGATAGTTGAGCCGTGCCCCCCACTCAACAGTGGGCATTCCGCTTATTTAGAGAATATCCTCATCCAGCCAGGACCGGCTCCCACCAGCGAAAGCTGAGACAGGGAGGGCAAGACTGGAGTAAAAACCCCCATGTCATTCGATACTCTCGGCCTTTCGGCCGATCTTCTGCGTGCCGTCAGCGAACAGGGCTACACAGAACCCACCCCAATCCAGCGTCAAGCAATCCCGGTTATTCTGTCAGGCAAAGATGTCATGGCAGGTGCACAGACCGGTACAGGGAAAACCGCCGGCTTTACCTTACCGCTATTGCAACGATTGAACGAAAACAGTGGTCTAAATGGCCGTCGCCCGGTCAGGGCATTGGTGCTTACGCCAACCCGTGAGTTGGCAGCACAAGTTGGTGCCAGCGTAGAGACTTATGGACGTCACCTAGCGCTACGTTCAGCAGTTATTTTTGGCGGTGTGAAGATTAATCCTCAGATCGAGAAGCTACGTCGAGGTGTCGATATCCTGGTCGCAACACCAGGCAGACTGCTTGATCATGCGAGTCAGAAAACAGTGGATCTCTCTCAGATTGAGATTTTGGTACTCGATGAAGCCGATCGGATGTTGGATATGGGTTTCATCCACGATATTCGTAAGGTGCTGGCACTCTTGCCTAAGAATGGCGCACGTCAGAATCTGCTCTTCTCCGCCACCTTCTCCAATGAGATAAGGCAACTTGCAGACCGTCTGCTCAATGCACCTGAACTGATTGAAGTGGCCCGTCGAAACACCACGGCTGAACTGATTGATCAATTGGTTCATCCGGTGGATAAAAGTCGTAAACGTGAGATGCTGAGCCATATGATAGGTTCGCGAAATTGGCGTCAGGTACTGGTTTTTACCCGTACTAAACATGGCGCCAACCGTCTGGCCCAACAGCTGGAAAAGGATGGACTCCGGGCGGCTGCCATTCACGGTAATAAAAGTCAGGGTGCTCGTACCCGCGCACTAGCAGAATTCAAATCAGGTGATGTGAGGGTACTGGTTGCGACTGACATTGCAGCCCGTGGACTGGATATCGACCAACTGCCGCACGTGGTGAACTATGAGTTGCCCAATGTCCCGGAGGACTATGTGCATCGTATTGGTCGTACCGGTCGAGCTGGCAACGAGGGTGAGGCCATTTCACTGGTCTGTGTGGATGAGCTCAAGTTGCTGAGTGATATCGAACGGCTGTTAAAACGAAAAATCCCCAAAGAAGTGATCGAGGGATATGAGCCTGATCCGAGTATTCGGGCGGAACCCATTCAACGCGGCGGTAAATCCCAAGGACGTCCTCAAGGTCGTCAGAAGGCCCGAAGCCGTAAATCTAACCCGTCGTCAGCTAGGAATACTGCGAGAGGTAATGGAAATACCAAGCAGAAACGTGCTGCCGGCGGAGAAACCGGCAGTGATTCAAAGCCGCCACGAAAGCGTGTTCGTCGCCATACCGGTGAGGCCCAGGCAAGTTCACAGCATCGGAGATCTCGGTCTGCCAGTGCGAGGGAAAAACCTGCTTTGTTGGGTGGAAACTCCTCTGAAGATTGAGCAGATTAGCTTGTGCTAACAGGCTCTAAGATAGGCCATGGACGGCAATCTTGAAACATTTGTGGCGCTTAACTGAGTCATCAGACGGCATCTTCATCACCAATGATCTTTGCAGTTTTGTGGGTGAGTCCTGGATGGTTCCTGAGAATATAACCGGCTGTATGTACCCGCAGTATCGCTTCTTGTAGGTTACTGCGAAGTGTGGCGTTGGGGGAGTCGAGATGTTCTGCGAGTTTTTTCAGCGAGACCTCCACATGATGTTCACGCACCGCTACTGGTAGCTTGAGTCGTGTGGCGAGATTCAGGAAGGGATCCAGGGGGGCCACATAGCTTAGATCTGGTATATGCACTCGCTCTGAGTAAACCAGAATCACCCCATCTGGAATGACTTTCAGCCGCTCTTGATATTGGCTTGCCTGCTCCGCGCTGACACGGGTATCTCCACTAATCACCGATCTGATGATTGCCGTCACAGCGCGTGCTGAATCCTTATTTGGTTCACAAGATAGAATCGCCGCCATCAGTCGCCGCTGCGCTTCGCTGAGCTGCCTGGCCTGATAGCCTGACATGCAGAACTGCCGTTGGTCGGCCATGTTGCGAAGAAAAACTTCTGTATAAGTGGCGTACCTGGAGGTGTAGTGAAACAGTTCCTCAGCACATCCCCCCCATCCCAAATGGAATTCGGGATAGTAGTGGCCATCGACATTTTTAGAGACGGTTTTCATCGTTCATCTGTCAGTTGCCGTACAAATCCAGTTTGAGGCAGTTTCTCTAATCATCGGCAGGCGTTGTCCACATTGTCAAATTCTGATCAGGCGCTCTTTGAAAGCCAAAATGTTAAGTATTTGAGAGAAAACATGAGAAAGGCCTAAGATCTTTATGTTTTCAGGCGAAATGGCAGCAAACTCCCATTTTTTTCCGGCTTTCAGAATGAAAATCATCTTCATCCTCGATTGTCTAGCTAGTTGGACAGGCATTTATGGGTAAAACCCCAATATTTCTGCCTGATGATGTACAATTTCTTGCGATTCTCATATATTCGTTTCCCTCCATTGGGCTGAAGAAGCACCTATTCCCTGAAGCGGGATTTTTTAAGGATTGAAGCAACACGATGAATGACCTGATTGTCACGCTGAAAGACCACATCCGTTCTGCATGGCGATTTCGCTGGCAGGCATTGCTGACTGCCTGGCTGTTGACCCTGTTAGGTTGGGGAATGGTGTTTATAACACCTGATAAATACCAATCAGAGGCAAAGGTCTACGTAGACACCGAAAGCGTTCTGCGCCCCTTGCTCCAAGGGTTGGCTGTGCAGACCGATCTAGGACAACGACTGAGGCTCATGACCCGTACGCTGCTCAATAACGAGAATCTGGAAAAGGTCTTGCGAGAGGCAGATTTAGACTTGGAAGCCACAACGGTCACAGAGCGTCAGGAAATGATCAATCAGCTGCGGGAAACGGTTTCTATTGAGACCCAGCGCCGGCAAAACTTCTACACCATCAGCTACGAGTACAAGGATCCTTATGTGGCAAAGAAGGTTGTGGAGACCCTGCTGAATATCTTCGTTGAGGCCGCACTCGGTGACACGCGTGTTGAATCTGATACCGCGCAAAAATTCCTGACTGAACAAATCAAGGACTATGAGACGAGGTTAGTAAAGGCGGAAAGCCGGTTGACTGAGTTCAAACGTAGAAATGTGGATACCATGCCTGGGCAGAGTGGGGGGGTATTCAGCCAACTGCAATCGGCACAGAGCCAGTTGCAGGATATTGATCTTGAGCTGAAAGAGAGACGGATTCGAAGAGACGAACTCAAGCGTCAGTATGAGCGTACGGCAGCCGAAGAGAGCGAGCGCCGCCGACGGGGACAGGTGGTTGCAGAGACCCCGACAGGTAGACGTATTCTTGCCATGGAGACGCGTCTGGATGAGCTTCTTTTACGCTATACGGAAGCACATCCGGACGTGCAGGAACTGAAATCGACAATTACTGAGTTGAAGGCGCAACAAAAAGGTGCGGTAGTCATGGAATCTCCCGCAAACCAGACTATTTCCACAGCATTGGAAGAGCTGAAGCTTGCATATCGGCAAGCGGAGGTAAATCTGACGGCCGTCCGCCTGCGGCAGAGTGAATATCAGAAAAGGATCGATGAGCTGAAGCTGAAACTGGATGTACTGCCGAAGGTCGAGGCGGAATTGACCCGGCTAAATCGAGACTACGAAATCAACCGCACGAACTACCAGGAATTGGTGCAGCGTCTTGAATCTGCAAAAATGTCAGAGCAGGCGGATGAAGCAGGAGACAACGTCAAATTCCGTATTGTGGAGCCACCGAAAGTGCCTTTGCTGCCAGTTGGTCCCAAACGGATTCTACTGAGTTTAGGCGTTCTCCTGCTCGGTCTTGCTGCGGGTGGTGGTATTGCATTTCTGATATCACAATTCAAACCGGTCTACTACGACACCTCTCTATTGAACAAGGAGAGCGGATTTCCCGTTCTCGGACAGGTATCACGGGTGTGGACCAGTAACCTGATGCTCAAGCGGCGTCTCGAAGTGGTGGGATTCAGTATCTCTCTCGCGATGCTGCTTGTTGTCTGTGTGGTGATTCTTCTGACCTACCAGATGGGTTATCGGGAGGAGATCGTTTCTAACCTTAAACTGTTGCTGAGAAGCCCGAGCTAGGTCAACCAGAAACAGGCGGTTTTTTACCACAACATTCTCCATTCTTTTCAAGGGGAGCAAAGGTCGTATTCTTTCACGACGTTGGGTGGAATATTTGGTATATTTCACCGTTTTCCTGTGGCGGAGAAACGAGATGTTCAAGAAGAGTATGCAGATTCAGGGGTATGACGACGAGCTTTGGGCAGCGATAACAGCCGAAGAGCGTCGTCAGGAAGAGCACATCGAGCTGATCGCCTCTGAGAATTACACCAGTCCCCGCGTGATGCAGGCGCAAGGCACTGTGTTGACCAATAAGTATGCTGAGGGTTATCCGCGCAAACGCTACTATGGCGGATGCGAGAACGTGGATGTCGCTGAGCAGCTTGCCATCGATCGTGCCAAGGCATTGTTTAATGCCGACTACGCCAATGTGCAGCCCCATTCGGGTTCTCAGGCTAATGCCGCTGTCTATATGGCACTCTGCCAGCCTGGCGATACTGTACTGGGTATGAGTCTCGCCCATGGTGGACATCTGACCCACGGCGCCAAGCCCAATTTCTCCGGTAAGATCTACCATGCCGTACAGTATGGATTGAACCCGGATACGGGTGAGATTGACTACGAAGAAGTCGAACGTCTGGCGCGTGAGCATCAGCCGAAAATGATTGTTGCCGGCTTTTCCGCCTATTCACGAATCGTTGATTGGCAGCGTTTTCGTGATATTGCAGATGAGGTAGGGGCATACCTTTTTGTCGATATGGCCCATGTGGCAGGTCTTATTGCTGCCGGACACTACCCCAGTCCTGTGCATATTGCTGATGTCACCACGACAACAACCCACAAGACCCTGCGCGGTCCACGGGGTGGCCTGATTCTGGCCAAGGCCAATGAAGAGATTGAGAAAAAACTCAACTCTCTGGTTTTTCCCGGTACCCAGGGCGGACCGTTGATGCATGTCATCGCCGCAAAGGCCGTGGCCTTCAAAGAGGCCATGGAGCCCGAATACAAAGCCTACCAGTTACAGGTTATCGAAAATGCCCGCGCTATGGCCAAGGTCTTTATGGAGAGAGGTTATGATGTGGTTTCTAAAGGTACCGATGATCACCTGTTTTTAGTTAGCTTCATTGAGGCAGGGCTCACCGGTAAGGATGTAGATGCATGGTTGGGTGCCGCCAATATCACGGTCAACAAGAATGCCGTACCCAATGATCCGCAGTCACCGTTTGTCACCTCCGGTATCCGTGTTGGTACACCTGCTGCAACGACACGGGGTTTTAGTGAGGCGGATTGCATTAACCTGGCTGGCTGGATGTGTGATGTCATCGATGGTCGCGGCGACCAAAAAGTGATTGATGACACCAAGGCAAAGGTTCTGGAGATCTGCGCCAAATATCCTGTCTACACTGAGTAAATGAGTTTTGAGTGTTGAGTTTTTAGTGATGAGTTACGCAGCAAGGTCGGCGTGCTTACCGACCCTGGAGCGTCGAGTCCAGGCACAGCGACTCAAAACTCAAAACTCTCAATTCAAAACTTACTGAAATGCGCTGTCCCTTCTGCGGAGCCCAAGACACCAAGGTTATCGACTCTCGCCTGGCGGGAGAAGGTGACCAGATTCGCCGACGTCGTGAGTGCACTGTCTGCAAAGAGCGTTTTACCACCTATGAAACGGCGGAACTCAACCTGCCCTGGGTAGTGAAACAGGATGGTAGCCGGGTCCACTTCGATGGCAGGAAGTTACGGGCGGGGATGACACGGGCGCTGGAGAAGCGGCCGGTCAGTGCAGATCTTGTGGATACGGCGATCAATCACATCACGCGAAAACTGATGGCCGGTGGAGAGCGCGAAATCCCCTCTCTTGCGATCGGCGAGTTGGTCATGGAGGAGTTGAAGCAACTCGATCAGGTGGCTTATGTACGTTTTGCCTCGGTCTACCGAAAGTTCGAGGATGTCAACGCCTTCCGTGAGGAGATCGAGCGACTTGAGCAACAGCCTGGCCCAGAAGCACGTCGTCATCAGTTGGATCTGCTCAACGAACCGGACAAGGATAAATGAGCAGCGACAGTGATCATCGCCATATGGCTCATGCTATTCGGTTGGCGCGCAAGGGGCGTTATACCACCCACCCGAATCCGCGCGTCGGCTGTGTATTAGTCAAATCGGGCAAGGTCGTTGGCGAGGGATATCATCGGCGTGCCGGTGAACCCCATGCTGAACGAAATGCGCTGGCAGCTGCGGGTACTGAGGCAAAGGGCGCTACAGCGTATGTCACCCTGGAGCCATGCTGCCACCACGGTCGCACCCCGCCCTGTACTGAAGGATTGATTGAGGCAGGTGTGAAGCGGGTTGTCGCCGCTATGCTTGACCCCAATCCCTTGGTAGCCGGTCAAGGGCTTACTCAGTTGAGCGCGGCTGGTATCGAGGTGGTGGAAGGCGTGATGCAGGCCCAGGCCGAGGCGCTCAATCCCGGTTTTATCAAACGCATGCGTAAGAGAATGCCATTTGTCCGCTGCAAGCTGGCCATGAGTCTGGATGGCAGAACGGCGATGGCCAGCGGCGAGAGCCAGTGGATCACCTCGGCGGCCGCTCGTGAGGATGTACATCGGCTTCGAGCGAGTAGTGCCGCTATTCTCACCGGCGTTGGCACCATGCAGGCGGATGATCCGTCGATGAATGTCCGGCTGACTGCAAAACAGCTGGGATTGGAAGCAGGACTGTCGCCTCCCCAGCCACTCAGGGTCGTCCTCGATCCCAAATTACAGACCTCACCATCAGCCAATATGCTGAATCAGACGGGACCTGTACTGCTGATTTGTGGTGAAGATGCCCGTCTCAAAGCAGCGCCGCTGGAGGCCGCAGGCGCACAGATTGTCACACTGCCGCTTGATAACGATTTACTCGATCTTCGCGAAGTCATGAGTCTACTAGCTGAGCAGGAGATCAATGAGGTACTGCTGGAGTCGGGTGCGGTTCTAGCAGGTGCCATGCTTGATGCGGGGTTGATCGACGAATTGTTGGTCTATCTTGCGCCTCACCTGATGGGAAGTGGTGCCAGGGGGCTGTTTCATCTGCCCGAACTGCTGCACATGAGCGACCGCATTCCTCTGCGGTTTACCGATCTGCGACAGATAGGGGATGACATACGCATCACGGCTGTTCCTGCTGTCGAGCGAGGGGAGTAAGTATGTTCACCGGTATTATCCAATCTATTGGCAGAATTGAGGGGGTCGCTGAGCGGGGCGGGGATGTACGCCTGACTGTGGATACCGGCAGCCTGGACTTGAGTGATGTTATGTTAGGCGACAGTATTGCGACAAACGGTGTCTGTCTGACAGCGGTGGCACTTTCTGAAAAAGGGTTCAGCGCCGATGTGTCCAGGGAGAGCCTTTCTCTTACCACACTGCATCGGTTAAAGCCCGGCAGTCGGGTCAACCTGGAGAAGGCGCTGACACTCAACACCCGGCTTGGCGGTCATCTGGTGAGCGGCCACGTTGACGGTGTCGGTCAGGTGCTGGAACGGCGGGATGATGGCCGTTCGATCCGTTTTGTCATCAAGGCACCGAAAAAACTGGCGAAATATATCGCTCATAAAGGTTCCATCTGCGTCGATGGTGTCAGTCTGACGGTCAACAGTGTACAGGGTGCGAATTTCGAAATGAACATCGTGCCCCATACTCTGCAGGAGACCATTATGGATGGCTATCGGCCGGGATCTGAAGTCAATCTGGAAGTCGACCTGATTGCCAGGTATTTAGAACGGCTGATGCTTGGCGATGAGGCAGCAAATCCTGATGAAGGCGGGGTGACTGAAGCGTTGCTGAAATCGCAGGGATTCATCCGTTAGTCGACAGTTGATCATTAGCAGAACGCTCCTCTCACCGCCATGAAACCGAAGGCTTCGGTCAGACACCGGAGTTAGAACCAACTCCGGTGTCCGTACCGATCTTACTGTTTACTCAGTTTCAATCGTCGTAGTCGTCATCGTCCCGGTCTTTGACCCGGATAACCAGCTTCGCCACTGGCCCTTGCCATGTATGGATACGGGCGTCGAGGTCGCTGGGACCGCCGGTTGGATCATCGTCACCAATCACACCGCGGTGGATATGGACAGTGGGATTATGGTCTGGACCCACCGTTGATGTTCCACCGACACCCCCATTGCCACCCGGATCGGCCGGTATGCCTAGTGTGTTGGGTGACCCTCCGCCATTAATGATCTCGTCATTGGCCTCGGTGCCAGCGTCATAGCCACGCAGATAGTAGGTATAGGTACCGCGCTTTTTCGGTATTCTGAGTCCGTCCAGACCGACAAATCCGTCGTTGGTAGGCAGTAACATGGCGGTCACAGAGAGGTAGCGGGAGTGTTTCCCGCGCACGTTGATCACAGCCTCAGCCACACCGCTGGGAGGCAATAGACCACCTGCCGGGTTATCGACAAACTGACCGCCAGCAGCCATCACATCAGAGATGAGACCGGAGGTATCACCTCCCTCGGCCATCGCCTGCAAGTTTGCGGAAGCCTCAGTACCGAGTTGGAACAGGTGGGTACGCCTATCGTGTGCTGCGATCAAAAGTGGCGTGAAATAGGTGGCATTGGTCAGATTGGTAATTTTGATGTTGACTTCTTCTGCAAGCAGATTGCCGCTGGCAAGCAGCCCACCTGACAAAATGAGTGTAATTAAAGTTTTTTTCATCGTGATCTCCTCAGTGTTAAGCCTTTGGGTGACAGGCTGTAGGGAAGAGTCTGGTCTGTTCGCTTCCAGGCCGGGTCACGAAAAGATCACGATTCCATCACGCAAGGCAGGGAATGGCGGAGTCATTTGGGGGGATTCGAAAGATGATAATCGGATGCCCTCCCATGCGGGCTCTGATAGAATGGCGCGTTAACTCCGAACAAAACCGAAGAAGTTTATGGCGCTGAATACGACAGAAGAGATTCTCGAAGACCTGAAACAGGGAAAGATGGTCATCATCATGGATGACGAAGACCGGGAGAATGAGGGCGACCTGATTATGGCTGCCGAGAGTGTGACACCCGAAGCGATTAACTTCATGGCGCGCTACGGACGCGGTCTTATCTGTCTGACCCTGACCAGGGAACACTGCACTCAGTTACGCCTGCCGTTGATGGTAACGACGGACGACGAGCTTTCCGCGACCAATTTTACAGTCTCTATCGAGGCGGCCGAAGGTGTGACGACCGGTATCTCCGCCTCGGACCGCGCTACTACCGTTTTGGCCGCGGTGGCTGCGGATGCACAACCACAGGACTTGGTGCAGCCAGGGCATATCTTTCCCCTGATGGCGCAACCTGGCGGTGTGCTTGTACGCGCCGGCCATACCGAGGCCGGTTGTGATCTGGCACGACTGGCCGGTCTTTCTCCCACCTCAGTCATCGTGGAGATACTGAATGAGGACGGCACCATGGCCAGGCGGGCGGATCTGGAGAAATTTGCCGCCGAGCACGATCTCAAGATAGGGACCATTGCGGATCTGATCCAATATCGAGTCAGCAATGAGAAAACTGTTGAGCGGGTCAGCGAGTGCCATTTTCCCACCAACTACGGAGAATTCCGCCTTGCCGCCTACCAGGATGTGGTGGACAACGAACTGCACCTGGCTTTGGTAAAGGGTCACCCCTCACCTGACAGGCCGACCCTGGTGCGTGTGCATATGCAGAACAGTCTATGCGATCTCTTCGAGGCGAACGGCCAGGAGTGTGGCTGGCCTTTGAGGAATGCTATGAAGATGATTGATGAGGCAGGCGAGGGCGTTATCGTGGTCCTGCGCAATCACGATTCACCTCGTGAGATCGTTCAGCGGATGATGGATATGCAGACCGTCGATACAGCCAATAGGAAATTCATCAAGAAAGATAACAGCAAGGAGTTGAGAACCTACGGCGTGGGTGCACAGATACTCTCCGACCTGGGTGTACGCAAGATGCGGGTACTGAGTGCACCGAAGAGTATTCACGGACTCTCGGGCTTCGATATGGAAGTCACTGAATACGTGGCGGGGACCTGAGAGATACTACACAGTGCAGTGTCCTAGCTTTAAAAAGTATGTTGATTAATCAACACAATATTTTCAGTTTATAGATTAGTTCCAGGGTGAGCATGATGAGTATTAAGACAATTGAAGGGGCGATGACTGTTGAGAAGGCACGTTTCTGTCTGGTGTCGGCGCGTTTCAACAGTTTTATCGTAGAGAGCCTGGTTGACGGGGCCATTGATACCCTGAAACGACACGGTGCCAGCGAGAAAGACATCACGCTGGTGAGAGTCCCCGGTGCCTTTGAGATGCCTGTGGCGTTGGAAAAGATCGCGGCTAAAGGGGAGTTCGATGCCATCATCGCTCTGGGTGCGGTGATACGCGGTGGCACACCCCATTTCGACTATGTGGCGGGTGAGTGTGTCAAGGGTATGTCCCAGGTCAGCCTCAAGCACGGCGTCCCGATTGCTTTCGGTGTGCTAACTGTGGATACCATTGAACAGGCAATCGAGCGTGCAGGCACCAAGGCCGGCAATAAAGGTGCAGAGGCCACCCTTTCCGCCATCGAGATGGTCAACCTCCTGCGCCAGATCGGTTAATGAGTAAAAAACGCAGCCAGGCTCGCCGCCATGCGGTACAGGCTATCTACCAGTGGCAGATGGTCGGTCATGATGTGGGGGAGATCACCAATCAGTTTCTCGAGGAACAGGATCTCGACGGTTTCGAGGTCGCCTACTTCCAGGACCTTTTGCAGGGCGTTGCCAAACATCTTGGTGATCTGGATGAGTTTCTCAAGCCGGCATTGGATCGGGCAATCGAGAGTGTTGACCCGGTTGAGCGAGCGATATTAAGACTTGGTTCCTATGAGCTTTGTTATAAAGCAGAGGTTCCCTACCGGGTGGTTATCAACGAGGCTGTCGAATTGGCTAAAGTTTTTGGTGCCGAACAGGGACACAAATACGTCAATGGCGTGTTGGACCAGGTTGCAAAGCAAGTGCGTGCTGTGGAGATCAAGGCCAAGCAAAAGGGTTGAATAGTTCTAGGGTCGGTTAAAGCTCTTCACCCTCGACCTTTAAACGGCTGCGTGAATAGCGCAGGACCAGAATCGCCACCGTCAACATCAGAATGGCGCCCGTTAATGTCAGAATGGTCTCATTAGCCATAGCCTTGATGTCGATGGTAAGCATGCGGGTTAGCGCGGTGATAGCGATATAGATGAGGAACTGCACCGGCAGGCGACGGGTCTTGAAGTAGATTCCCACCATGGCGCCTAACTCCAGGTAGATAAACAGCAGCAGGATATCCTTTAGGGTTGCATGCCCATGAGCAATCATCTCAAGATAGGCCACGACACCTGACCAGACCACGGTGGCGCCAATAATGAACAGGGCGGCCACGTGAAAGACCTCCACCATCAGGTCGCCGGCTTTCTCGATGATCTGGAACTGGTTGCTGTCACTCATTGAATTACATTCCCCTCGTCGGCCTGACACAAAGATGGTTCCTGGCTGAAAGGATAGAGCGAGCTTATCTGTTATCAGTGCTATTGATCCCTTCGTACTGCAAAAACTGCAATATCACCTTATTTAGGGCTTATTAACTCAATTTGGGTGAAACTGGGAACTTGCAGCGGTCTTATTATTCAGCTGATCTAACGTTACACTGCAGGTTTTCAGCATACAACCATTTAGGGCCTGTTAACACGAATCCAATAGGCTCTGTTGTGTCTGAAAAAGCGCCAATCAAGGTGCGAGGAGAGAGGTTTGGTAGTTCCAAATGAACGACGAGCAACGCCGAGTGGCGCTTTTTCAGGCGCACCCCAAGGGCTGGGGCTATTTTTCCGTCCAGCGGCGTTATCATTCGCCCATGTAGAATGACTACACTTCGCTTATTCTGCCTTGCTGGACGAAAAATAGTCCCAGCAGGGCCTATTGGATTCGTGTTAACAGGCCCTGAATAGTCCATATGAAGACATCTTCAACCCAGTCGGAATTCGATCTCATTCGGCGCTATTTTGCCGAGATGACAACCTCCTGCGAAGGCGTGTCGCTGGGTATCGGCGATGATGCTGCAGTGCTCAGTATTCCGCCTGGTATGGAACTGGTAGTGAGTATGGATACGCTGGTGGCCGGCATCCATTTTTTTCCTACGGTTGATCCATTCACTCTGGGCCACAAGGCGCTGGCGGTCAATCTGAGTGATCTTGCCGCAATGGGCGCCGAACCTGCCTGGGTGACGTTGGCAATCACCCTGCCAGAGGTCGATGAAAGCTGGCTTGAGGCATTCTCGAAAGGTTTTGGCGATCTCGCCAGGCAATACCAGATTGCACTTGTCGGTGGTGATACCACTCGAGGCCCCCTCAGCATCACCGTACAGGCGCATGGATTGGTACCCTCGGGCTGGGCGTTGAGGCGTGATGGTGCTCGTGTCGGCGATGAGATCTATGTAACCGGTACGCTGGGAGATGCTGCCCTGTATCTGGCATCAATAATTGCCGCTGATGGTCAGCAAAGTTGTGTGGAATCAATCAGGAGCAGGTTGGAAATGCCACAACCCAGAGTCGAGGCTGGGCTTACCCTGCGAAGACTGGCTGGTGGTTCAATTGATATCTCCGATGGGTTGCTGGCCGATCTGGGCCACATGCTTGAAGCCAGTGGTGTCGGCGGTTCAATAACGTTGAGCAGTCTACCTCTCTCTGGTGAGGTGAAGGACTGGATCCACCTGAGTGACGATTGGTCACCGGTCATAGCCGGTGGTGATGATTATGAGCTCTGCTTCACCGCTGCCCCTTCAGAAAAGGCCGAGATCATCCGTCTCAGCGAGAAGCTGAATCTACCAATCACTTGTATTGGCACGATCGAAAAGGTTCCAGGGTTACGTGTCGTCAAACCCGATGGGACTATGTGGTCGGGTCACGATGTGGGATTCGATCACTTTGCAGGAGCGGAGTGAGATGGGGCAGCAAGCGACAACAGCGCCTGACCTGCGCAAACCGTTACATCTGCTGGCATTTGGTTTTGGCAGTGGCTTGGCGCCAAAAGCGCCGGGCACCTTCGGTACGCTTGTGGCAATACCAATCTATCTGCTGCTACTACCCTTACCTTTCATGCTGTACCTGGTTCTCACGCTGCTCGGGTTTATGGTAGGTATCTGGATTTGTGATCAGACCTCCAAGGATCTTGGGGTGCATGACCATGGTGGTATTGTGTGGGATGAGATCATTGGCTATCTGGTGACCATGAGTTTTGTTTCTGGCGGTTTGTGGTGGATATTGATCGGTTTCGTGTTGTTCCGTTTCTTCGATATTCTGAAGCCCTGGCCCATAGGTTGGCTTGATCAACGGGTACATGGTGGTTTCGGTATCATGCTGGATGACTTGGTGGCAGGATGCTATGCCGGGTCAGTCATGCTGCTAATACAGTGGGGAGCATTTTAATGCGACAGATAGTCCTCCTTCTTATGTGCGCAATGTCTATTTGGAGTTCGATTTTGCCGGCGGTCGAGCAGATTAAGGTCGAGGCCCTGTTTTCCGGTCAGGCAATGGTCACAGTGGATGGGAAGCGGCGCCTGCTGAAACTCAATAAACCCTCACCCGAGGGATTGATATTGATCTCCGCAGATAGCCGGGAGGCGGTTATTGAGTTGGATGGTAAGCAGCAGGTCTACTCCCTTGGCAGTCATGTCTCGACAAAATTCAATCAGCCGGAAAAGGTGAGTGCAAAAATCTGGCGAGACCAGAGTGGCAGCTATACGACTGTGGGTACAATCAATGGTCGAACGGTCAATTTCCTCGTCGATACTGGGGCCTCTGCGGTGGCGATGTACAGGAACGATGCCAAGCGCCTGGGTATCCAATACAGACTGGAAGGGGATCCCATGTATGTCAGCACTGCCAACGGCACGGCACCGGCCTATGAGGTGAGCCTCGACCGGGTGCAGGTGGGCGATATCGTGCTGCGTCAGGTGCGCGGGTTTGTGATTGAAAGCACGGGTTCAGGACGGGTATTGCTGGGAATGAGCTTTCTCAATCAGGTAAAAATGGAGGATCAGGGGGCGGTGCTGATGCTGCATCGTAAATTCTGATTCAGATCGGTTCGGCCGTCTTGTCACGCTCAATCAGAGCATAGGCCGAGTGGTTGTGAATCGATTCGAAATTCTCTGATTCCACGGTATAAGCACTGATCCGCTCTTCCCGGTTCAGTTCCACTGCGATGTCACGCACCATGTCTTCGACAAACTTGGGGTTGTCATAGGCATGCTCGGTAACGAACTTCTCGTCCGGGCGCTTCAGCAGCCCGTAGAGCTGACAGGAGGCCTGGTGTTCGACCATATCGATGATCTCTTCGATCCAGATGAAGCCTTTGGTCCTGGCCTGGACGGTGACGTGGGAGCGCTGGTTATGTGCACCCCGTTCGGAAATTTTCTTTGAGCAGGGGCAGAGACTGGTGACAGGCACCACGACCTTGATATCGATAAATGACTTACCGCCATGGATTTCACCGATCAGCGTGACATCGTAGTCGAGCAGGCTCTTCACACCCGAGACAGGCGCGGTCTTGTTGATGAAAAAGGGAAAGTTCATCTCAATGTGGCCGGACTCCGCCTCCAGTCTCTCTGTCATCTCCGCCAGCATGTCTTTAAATGAGGCCACGGTAACCTCTGTCTCATGGCTGTTAAGGATCTCCACGAAGCGGGACATATGTGTGCCTTTGAAATTATGTGGCAGGTTCACATACATGTTGAAATTGGCAATGGTGTGCTGCTCGCCTTCGCTGCGGTCCCTGATACGCATGGGGTGGCGGATATCTTTGATACCCACTTTGTTGATGGCTATCTGCCGGGTATCGGCGGAACTCTGAACATCAGGAATTTGCGTGTCTTTACGGGGCGTTTTATCAAGCATGTCCAACTTCCTATTCCGCTAACTTACGGAATTTTTTAATAAATCTGAGAGATTCGAGCGTATCCTGCCTCCCTTTGGAGGACAACGGACAGAACATCGGGTAATTGTTATTGGACCGGGATGCCTGAATCTGACGAGTCAAACGGAGAATTATCCCAATCAAGACACTTGGGCGCAAGTTATGTGCTAGAGGGCGACCTTCCATGGCCAAATTCGATATATACCTAGCGACTACGACCGATAATATATTTGGCTATCCAGCGCAGTGGGTCTGCCTCGTCACCAAATTGTGCCAAGCAACGCAGGGACTCTGCTAAAAGCTCCTCTGCTTTCTCTCTGGCCCCACTGAGACCCAACAGGGCAGGGTAAGTGGGTTTATCTTGAGCGGAATCCTTGCCCTGTGTCTTGCCGAGGATTTCGGTATCTCCCTCCACATCGAGGATGTCGTCGCGGATTTGGAACGCCAGGCCGACACACTTGGCATAGCGGTCCAATGCCTGGATTTTCTCCTGCCCGATCTGAGGGTTGAGTAGGGTGGCCAGGTGTACAGCGGCACGTATCAAGGCCCCTGTTTTGTGGATGTGCAGGATTTCCAGCTCGGCCAGATTGAGCTCTTTGCCCACAGACTCGAGATCGATGGCCTGCCCACCGGCCATCCCTCTGGAGCCACTGGCCCGGGTCAGGGTTTCCAGCATTTTGATATGGGTTTCAGCATCGGCTTGCATGCTGTTGCCACAGCACAGGGCTTGGAAGGCCAGTGCTTGAAGCGCGTCACCAACCAGAATTGCGGTGGCCTCGTCGTAAGCTTTGTGGCAGGTCGGTTGATTGCGTCGCAGATCGTCGTCATCCATGGCTGGCAGGTCATCATGGACCAGCGAATAGGCATGAATCAGTTCCACGGCAACCGCAGGGCTGTCCAATCGTTCTGGTGACACATCAACGGCCTGGCCGGTGGCATAGACCAGGGTGGGGCGAATGCGTTTACCACCGCTCAGGGCGGAGTACCTCATGGCTTCATGAAGTCGGGTGGGCAGCACACTATTGCTGGGTAGTATGTGCTCCAGGGACGACTCTACACGCTCCCGGCACTGCTGCATAAACTCGCTAAGCGCTTCATTCATGGCCATCTTTGAAAGGCTCCAGGTCGGCTTCGGTAGTATCGCCGCTTAGTATGCGGACCTTCTGTTCGGCCTCATCCAGCGCCTGTTGGCAGATGCGTATCAGGGTTACGCCTCGTTCGAATGCCTGTAGAGACGTCTCAAGTGGCTGATCACCTTGTTCCAGGGATTCGACCAGCGACTCCAACTCCTTCATCGCATCTTCTAGGGCGGGCGGTTGCTTTTTTCTCGGCATGTTTAGACAGCTATATTCTCATTGGGCCTGTAAAACTAACTCAGCGTTGTCCGTAGGGTCAATGCATTGCCACAATCTCCTATCCGGATTGCTACACGTGAGACCAAACCCACGAATAAACATGGAGAGGTACTGCCGCCGGCTTGTTCTGCTCGCTACCCTTCTTGCAGATGTGTAAAATCGCCGCTCTAAATTAAATGCAAAGAGATCAGAGCTGAGCATGAGTGGCAGTTACGACGCGTCGGATATTGAGGTACTCAGTGGGCTTGACCCGGTACGTAAGCGGCCGGGAATGTACACGGATACCAGTCGCCCTAACCATCTCGCGCAGGAGGTGATCGACAACAGTGTCGATGAGGCGATTGCAGGCTTTGCCAAGTCTATCGAAGTCACCATCTTCAAGGACGGCGGTCTGCAAGTGGCGGATGATGGACGCGGCATGCCGGTGGATCTGCATCCCCAGCAGGGTATCCCGGGTGTGGAAGTGATTCTGACCAAACTACATGCCGGGGGTAAGTTCTCCAACAAGAATTACCGCTTTTCCGGCGGTCTGCACGGTGTTGGTGTCTCTGTTGTGAATGCCTTGTCCAAGCATCTTGAGATTTGGGTCAAACGCAATGGCCAGGAATACAACATGGCCTTTGCTGGTGGACAGAAGGCGACAGACCTCGAGGTAGTTGGGAAGGTGGGTCGTAGTAATACGGGTACACGTCTGAAATTCTGGCCGGATGCTTCCTACTTCGATAGTCCGAATTTTTCCATCCGGCAACTGCGGCATGTGCTGCGAGCCAAGGCGGTGCTCTGTCCCGGCCTGAAGGTCTCGCTGCATGATGAGAAGAGTGGAGAGCGGGAGTCCTGGGTCTACGAAGACGGCTTACGTGACTATCTGCTGGATTCGATGCAGGGTGCAGAGTTGGTGCCTGGAGATGCCTTTGTCGGTGAGATGTCCGGTAACCATGAAACCGCAGCCTGGGCTTTGGCCTGGTTGCCAGAAGGTGGGGAGATGGTAGCCGAGAGTTATGTGAATTTAATTCCTACCGCGCAGGGTGGCACACACGTCAATGGTCTGCGATCCGGTCTGACTGATGCGGTTCGTGAGTTTTGTGAATTTCGCAATCTCTTACCGCGTGGCGTCAAACTTGCGCCCGAGGATGTTTGGAGTCGAGTGATTTATGTGCTCTCCGTCAAATTGCTGGATCCGCAGTTCTCCGGTCAGACCAAAGAGCGTCTATCTTCAAGGGAGTGTGCGGCGTTCGTGTCGGGGGTGGTAAAAGACTCATTCAGTCTGTGGCTGAACCAGCATACCGATGCCGGTGAGCGAATTGCCGAGTTGGCCATCAACTCTGCGCAGAGCCGTATGCGGGCGGGTCGCAAGGTGGCACGGAAGAAAGTGACTCAGGGTCCTGCCTTACCCGGCAAACTGGCTGATTGCAGCTCAGTGGATCCTAGCCGCAGTGAACTCTTTCTGGTCGAGGGTGATTCAGCGGGTGGTTCCGCCAAACAGGCGAGGGACAGGGAGTTTCAGGCGATCATGCCCCTACGAGGCAAGATCCTCAATACCTGGGAGGTAGATTCGGCGGAAGTTCTTGCCTCTCAGGAGGTGCATGATGTCTCTGTAGCCATCGGTGTGGAGCCTGGCAGTGAGGATCTCTCTAATTTGAGATTCGGCAAGATCTGTATCCTGGCAGATGCTGACTCTGACGGCCTGCATATCGCCACCCTGTTGTGTGCGCTTTTTTTACGCCATTTCAGGAAGTTGGTGCAGCAGGGACATGTCTATGTCGCCATGCCACCGCTCTACCGAATCGATGTGGGAAAACAGGTTTTTTATGCATTGGACGATTCGGAAAAACAGGGTGTGCTGGACCGTATCGAAGCTGAGAAACTGCGTGGCAAAGTCAATGTCCAACGTTTCAAGGGATTGGGTGAGATGAACCCGCTGCAGTTACGCGAGACGACTATTCACCCCGATACCCGGCGATTGATACAGCTCACAGTGGAATCGGGAGATGATACACATAAGATTATGGATATGATGCTGGCCAAGAAGCGCGCTTCAGACCGTAAAAAATGGCTGGAAAGGAAGGGAGATCTAGCGGAAGTATAATTATTTAGTACCAAGTAAGGCTGGAGAGATGAAAATAGTAGATATTGAGAGACTGCATAAGACAGTCCGTTACGTTTTAATCGGTATTCTGGTGGGTGTTTTGTCTCCCTACTGTCTTGCCGAAGAGACGCAGGTGACCGAAGAGGCTGCACCGCAACAGTTGGCAGCAGAGGAAGTTCAGGCACTGGATGGTGTTTTATCTGAGATGAAGGCCTTGGCACCAAAGTTACGTGTGACGTTGAGGAGCGTACGCAGACAGGTCGGTTTCGATGCCAGGAAAATCCACAATGTGGAACGTAATATCAGCCAATCTCAGAAGGATATAGAGCGTCTCATAGCCATGCATCAACGAGGTGCAGTCAATCAGATGCGAGCGCATTTTCTGGTTGATGATCTGCGTCGGAAATCAGATGGTCTTAGGGAGTCATTGAATTATGTCGTGCTCAGGGTGCGAGAGCTTGATTCAGCGGGGGCGCCTAACAACGGTTCAGACAGTGAAAGCAACGATGCGTTGGTGGAACTGCTGGGACTCTATAGCTCACTGGTTGATGACAGCGTTGCAATGCTCCAGGAAAAGGCCTTCTGAGTTCCTGTTCTGTGACTTGCTAAATGTCAATGCCGTTGTCACTACCTGCATGCATGATCAGCTTGCAGTCGGATAAATCAGAATAGAATCTTCATGCAAAAAAACTTACTGTTTGCGGGAATCGCATTGCTTGCCGTACTCCTTGGTTGGATGCTCCTACTATGGGAACCAGTAGGCGAGCACAACAAGATGCCTGTACAGGCCGAGGCACCCCGAGGGGGTGATTTTACGCTGCTTGGTCCCCGGGGATCTGTGAGTCTCAAGAATTTTCGGGGGCAGGTGGTATTACTCTATTTTGGTTATACTTGGTGCCCCGATATCTGCCCGACCAATTTGGCGATCTTCAGCAGGGTGTTGAATGAGTTGACACCCGAAGAGTTGGCTCGGGTACAACCTATCTTTATCAGTGTCGATCCAGCGCGTGATACGGTTGAGCGCTTGAAGGAGTATACCGAGTATTTTCACGAGAAATTGATCGGTGTCACAGGCACGCCAACTGTCGTAGAGGAAGTGGCAGCACGCTACGGAGTAGCCTACCGGGCTGTTAAACCCGGTACAGAGACTAATTATGCGGTCGATCACTCCGCCGACACCTATCTTGTCGATCCAGAGGGGAAACTGGTGCTACAACTCCCCCATGGCACGACAGCGGAAACACTGCTGGCAAGAATTCGAGAGCAGTTCTCAGGAGAAGCGCAGGACAAAGCCGGCTAATTCAAGAAAAGCCGCTTCTTGCATCAATTCCGTCCGAGTCAGTGGATGGCCTTTTATCCAGTCTTGAGGAAAAACCAGTGACAGCCGGTTTTTCTCCACTTCCAACCTGGCCATCGGCTTGACGACAGGTGATCTGGCTCTGTGCATCAATACCGAGAGGCGCAGCAGAATACACAGCTGCTTGGTGCAAGTAATGACATCGCCTGGCAATGTTTCGAAAAAACTGGTGGGAAATTTTCGTCTGTGTCCACGGATCATCGCAGCCAGAACCCGCTGCTCCTGGCGCGAAAATCCGGAGAGGTCCGAGTTTTCCACCAGATAGGCGCCGTGTTTGTGGAACTGACCATGGGATACGGTCAGACCAATCTCGTGTATTCGTGCAGCCCAGCTGAGCATGGCGGCATAGCGCGACTCTTTTAGCTGCCAGGCCTTGGTGACCTGTTCGAACAGGGCCATGGCGGTGGCTTCAACCCTAGTGCCCTGTGCTTCGTCAATACTGTAGCGGGCTATCAGGGATTGTATTGTACGATCCCGGGCATCCTCATGGTGGCTACGTCCAATCATGTCGTAGATCAGACCTTCACGCAGGGCCTCTGAAGAGATCTGCATCTGCTCAATGCCAATATGACGGAATAGTGCCAGCAGTACCGCAACACCACCGGCAAATACCGGTCTTCTTTCGTCGGAGAGCCCCTTGAGGTCAAGTTGGTCGGTGTGACTGACTTCGGTCAGATGGTTGGCAAGCTTCTCCAGTGCCTCCAGTGTGATGCCGGATTCGCTCCAACCCTGTTGGGCGAGCACATTGCCAATGGCCTTGATGGTGCCGGAACTGCCGATTGCCTCGCTCCAGCCGCCCTCTTTGAACTGGTTGCGCACCGGGCGGATCTGTACCGCACAGGCCAGTTCTGCCTCATGCATCGATTTTGCGGTAATTTTTCCGTTGGCGAAGAAGCGGCGGCTGATACTGACACAGCCCATGAAGAGACTCTCCCGATGGTGGGGTGAGTAGCCCTGACCAATGATCAGTTCGGTGCTGCCACCGCCGATATCGATGACCAATCGGCGCTCGTTGCCTGCTGCAAGACCATGTGCCACGCCGAGGTAGACCAGGCGGGCCTCTTCACGTCCGGCGATGATCTCGATGGGATGACTGAGAGCCCTTTCCGCCTGCGTAATGAAATCATCCGCAGGGTGGATCTGACGCATGGTGTTGGTGCCGACCGCACGGATGTTTTCCCGGGGCAGAGGCCGTAAGCGTTGGGCAAATCGCTCCAGACAGGCGAGGGCGCGTTCTGCAACGGCAGGGTCGAGACGTTTGTCTTCCGTCAGACCTTCACCAAGACGAACTGATTCACGCAACCGGTCGATAATCTGCAAATGTCCATTATTGGCCCGGACAACAATCAGATGAAAGCTATTAGAGCCTAAGTCGATGGCAGCAATGGCCTCTTGAAGATCGGCCTCCGAGTTGGTGTCCGTCATGTGATTCTGTCAATCCCGCTGAAAAAATGGGCCACATGGTAACAGGATTGATTCGGCCCGAATATCTTATGGGATAATATTAATCCTGAGCCTGAATATGGCCTGTTTAGGTATAGGGTTATTATCATTGCCACTACTTTGGACTATCGGTAACAATGTGTCTGTCTGAGCGAAAGGATAGGTGATGAAGTTTTGCAGCCAGTGTGGTTCAGCGGTTGAAGTCAACATACCGGAGGGTGACAACCGTCCCCGACATGTCTGTGCTGCCTGTGGCACGATTCACTATCAGAATCCGAAGATAGTGGTCGGTTGTATTCCCGTGTGGCAGGAAAAAGTACTGCTATGTCGGCGCGCCATCGAGCCCCGTTATGGATTGTGGACAGTGCCGGCGGGGTTTATGGAGAATGGTGAGACAAGCCAACAGGGAGCAGCCAGAGAGACTCTGGAAGAGGCGTGTGCACGGGTGGATGTAGAGGGGCTCTACACCCTTTTCAATCTGCCTCATATCAATCAGATCTATCTCTTGTTTCGCAGTCGCCTGCTGGATCTCGATTACGGTGCAGGCGCGGAGTCGCTGGATGTGGGACTGTTCGAAGAGCATGAGATACCTTGGGATGAGATTGCGTTCCCAGTAGTTCGAGAGACGCTCAGGCTTTTCTTTAAGGATCGCGAGCAAGCGGACTTCCCCTTACGAGGCGGTACGATTGAACGGCTACCTGGGGAAGGACGCAGATTTCGCATTCTGCTGGATGGCGAGAAAGATTAAACAGTGGACTAAGGACTTCTTATATCGGCGTTTTGAAACTGTAAATTATTCACTCCGTGGAGTGATGTGTTCAAACAACCGGGATTCAGAGTCCATTGTTGCCGAAACTGGGCACCAATCTGACATTGTTGGCCACAAGTCCACCGTCATCTTTATCGCTCTTCTCGATATAGAATTCGAGGACAGAGTCCCGACTCATCAATACTTCGTCGTTCACCCCATCAGCCAGTTCGTTGGCATGGCAAAAAACGCTTTCATAAGGGGACTCCTCATGACGAGGGTCGGTAATCCATAAATTGGGATCGATTGTTTTCAGAAAGCGCAAGAAACCGTAACCCTTTTCGGGAAACCATTTCGCGCAAACGCCACGCACACAGGAACCGGGTAATCCCCACTCGTTACGTGGTTCGTAGGAAATGGGCAACAGATCGGGGATCAGGAATCCTGGGAAGTAGTCATCCACTTGGCGCCGTAACTCTTGCGAGACATTTCGGAAGCCCAGCAGCTCAACCCGGCAACCCCGGTCCTGCAAGGCGGTGACTACCTGTAGAAAATCACCGTCCCCCGTTACCAGCAACAATAGGTCGAGTTTCTCAGACTGCAGCATGGCATCTACAGCCATATCCAGATCGGCATTGGCCTTGGTGGTCACATTGCCTTCTTCGTCAGTATACCGTCGCACATTCTTGACGATGACCTTCCAACCGAAGTCCCTGACCATCTGCTGGTAAGTCAGTGCCCGGCGACGATATTCCGGATCTTCCTTAGCCCGCTCCTGATCAAAGGCGATATAGGTGTTGAGCCTTAAGAGACTGCCGCCATAGCGGGCGGCAAAAAGCCGTAGGATGTCGTAGCGGAGTTGATAACCGCCGTTGTAGCGGACATTTTCCGCATCGACGAAAACACCTATCTTAATGCTGTTATGCACTATTCTGATCCTTGAGTCGTTGTTGTGAGTCTTCTAATCGTTATTTCGCGAGGCAGAAAGCAAGCGATCATCGTTGTAGGGATGCCATAACTGCTCAAAGCGCCGGGCCTTTTCAGGCCGGAAGTTCAGTATATCGCGAATCTTGTATAGGTTTTAAGCCGTTTTAAGAAAGGCAGACTTATTCAAGGTTTTTGCGACAGGACAGGGTGCAGAAACAGCAATATTCGTATTGTATTGGATTTCCCCCCCCAGGCTCTGGCAGAGTATGGGGCATATTAACAACGAACGGTGTGGTAAACGACCTTATGGCATCAAACCTACCGAATATCAGCCGCCTCACGTCAGGTGAGCTATTTCTGCAGCCGGATAGGCTGGAGCCCTGCATATTAGTGATTTTTGGTGCAGCCGGGGACCTTACCCGCAGGAAGCTGATGCCGGCCCTGTATAACCTGGTGCGGGAAGAAGCACTGGATGAACGGTTTGCCGTGGTTGGTTATAGTCGTTCACCACAGTCGGATGAGGCTTATCGAGAGATCCTGCATCAGGCAGTATCAGGCTACTCCCGAGCCCAACCCATTGATGAAACAGTCTGGCAGCAATTCAGTCAGAGTATCTCCTATGTGGAAGGTAATTTCGAAGATCCGGAGGGTTATGCCGCACTGAGAGAACGTCTCGAACAGCTGGAGCAGGCCATCGGCAGTGAGGGTAACCGCCTATTCTACTTTGCCACACCGCCATCGGCTGCTCCGATCATTCTTCATCGGCTGCAGGAGACGGGCCTCCTAACAGACAACGGTGATGGCACTCCCTGGACCCGAGTGATCATGGAAAAGCCCTATGGCAGGGATCTGGACTCCGCTACGGATCTCAACCGCATAGTCGGTGAGGTACTGCAGGAGAATCAGGTCTACCGCATCGATCACTATCTGGGTAAGGAGACGGTACAGAATATTCTCGTGGCCCGTCTCGGCAACACGATCTTTGAGCCACTCTGGAATCGTAAATATATCGATCACATCCAGATCACGGCTGCTGAGTCAATCGGGGTAGAGGGACGGGGACGTTTCTACGATCAGACAGGCGTCCTGCGCGATATGGTGCAGAGCCATCTGTTACAGGTGCTCTCTTTATGCGCCATGGAACCGCCGGTCTCATTTGCTGCCGATGATATCCGTGACAAGCGGGTTGAGGTGTTACGTTCCCTGCGACCGTTCAACGCACAAGATGTCTTCGATCATGTGATCTACGGCCAGTATCGGGGCTATCGGGATGAGGAAAATGTGGATGCAAAATCCCGCACCCCCACCTATGCGGCGATCAAGTGCTACATCGACAACTGGCGCTGGCAGGGCGTGCCGTTTTTCATGCGCGTAGGCAAGCATTTATCGAAACGTGTGACTGAGATTTCTGTGGTATTTAGACCTGTCCCACTCTGCCTGTTCGGACGAGACGATGTCTGTCAAAGTCTGGAACCCAACATCCTTACAATCCGCATACAGCCCGATGCAGGTATGGCCTTAAAGATCTCCAGCAAGCGGCCCGGCGACCAAATGGATGTGGGAAATGTGGAGATGGATTTCAGTTACTCTGAAACTTACCAGAGTCCTATCAAGGATGCCTACGAAAGGTTGTTGCTGGATGCTATCAAGGGAGATGCCACCCTGTTTGCCCGGCGCGATGAGGTGGAATATGCCTGGCGCTTTGTTACCCCGATACTTCAGGCATGGGAGGGGGCACAGAAACGCCAGCCGGTTTTTTATGCCGAAGGCAGTGAGGGACCTGTGGAAGCAGATACGCTGATGGATCGCTATAGTCGACAATGGCGGGAGATAGAGATATGAGCGGTATGCGAAAAGTCATAGAACCGGAAGCCTTCGTCGATGCGGCGACCGAGTGGATTCTTCGAAAGATTGATAGCGTGCTGGATCAATCCAATCACTGTCATCTTATGCTCGCAGGTGGTTCGACTCCGTTGCCGGTCTATGAGCAGCTTGCGACACAGAATGATATACTCTGGCACCGGATCACGCTCTATTTCGGTGATGAGCGTTGTGTCCCGCCCATGACGCCAGAGAGTAATGCCTTTACGGTTATTTCGAGGCTCTTTCCCAATGGAATTCCAAAGGATATGACGGTCCATCGTATGTGCGGTGAAAAGGACCCGGACGAGGCTGCGCAGGCTTACGAAGCGATACTGCCGGCACGTATCGACATTATGTTGTTGGGAATCGGTGAGGATGGTCATACGGCGTCGATCTTTCCCGGTTCGGTTGCGCTGGATGAGGAGAAACGCCGCATCATGCCGGTAATCGGTAGCAAGCCCCCTCTGCAGCGCCTCACCATCACACCGCGGGTTATCCGTGATGCCCAGCATCTCCTGGTCATGGTACAGGGAGAGGACAAGGCCGATGCGGTACGCTGGGCACTCAACGATCGTAGTGTGCCCGCAGCATTGGCAGTCGACGGTGATTGGCTGATGGACTCTGGTGCGGCCCGTTCACTACCTGAAAAAAGAGACAAACAAGGAGTTGTGGTATGAGTGATTCCTCTCAAGCTTTCCATCTCGGGCTGATCGGCCTCGGTGTTATGGGAAGCAACCTGGCACAGAATATCGAGGAGAAGGGATTTTCTGTTGCCGTATGGAATAGGAACGCCGACAAGATCAATGATTTCCTTACAGTGCATGAAGGAAAAGCATTTGGTGGCGACAGCGAACTGTCTAATTTTGTCTCTATGCTTGAGCATCCCAGAAGAGTGCTGCTGATGGTCAAGGCGGGTGATCCGGTGGACCAGATGATCGATCGCCTGCTGCCGTTACTCGAGCCGGGTGACATTATCATGGACGGTGGTAACTCCTGGTTCGAAGATACCCAGCGAAGAGAGAAGCGGCTGCGTGACAAGGGGCTTCACTTTGTCGGTGTTGGGATTTCCGGTGGTGAAGAGGGTGCCAGGCATGGTCCATCGATGATGCCTGGTGGTTCCGCAGAGGCCTATGCCGAGGTTCGCTCGATCTTCGAGGCCATTACGGCACAGACCGAAGCAGGTGCCTGTGTGACCCATGTGGGTCCTGATGGGGCAGGGCATTTCGTGAAGATGGTGCATAACGGCATCGAATACGCTGACATGCAGCTACTGGCAGAAGTCTATGATCTGATGCAGCGAGGCCTGGGACTGGCAGAGCCGGCTATGGCTGAGATTTTCGATCAATGGAACCAGGGGCCCATGGAGTCATTTCTTGTTGAACTGACGGCCCAGGTTTTAAAAGTTGTCGACGCTGATACAGGCGAACCACTTGCCGGCAAGATCATGGATCGTGCAGGGCAGAAAGGTACAGGCCGCTGGACGGTGCTGGCAGCATTGGAACAGGGCGTGGCCGTACCGGGTATTGCGGCAGCTGTGGATGCCCGAGTGCTTTCATCCTTAAAAACCGAGCGCATGGCTGCTGAAAAAAAGTTACAGGGACCGGACATGACGGCGGTACCGGATCCTCAAGCTTTGTTGGCCGATCTGCATGGAGCGATCTATGCTTCGCGGATCACGGCCTATGCACAGGGCATGGATCTGATTCGCAGTGCCTCAGAGCGATATCAGTGGTCGATCGATCTTTCCGAGACTGCACGTATCTGGAAGGGAGGCTGTATTATTCGAGCGCGTCTGCTAGACCCGATCAGGCAGGCCTTTAGCGGGGAAGTTCCTCTAGCCAATTTAATGCTGGATAGTGAGCTTGGCGCTCAGCTTCAGGCACTGCAGGGTGCCTGGCGACGGGTTGTGGCTTTTGCTGCCGCTAGCGGTATCCCGATCCCGGTTATGGGCGCCTGCCTCAACTATTTTGATAGTTACCGTACCGGTCGCTTACCTCAGAATCTGATTCAGGCTCAGCGGGATGCCTTTGGTGCCCATACCTATGAACGGGTAGACCACCCTGAGTGGGGATTCGTACATACCGATTGGTGAATGGCTCATCAAAGCCTATTCAATTCAATTGTTGAAGTAGTGAGTATGTCAGTTGAGGCGGATGGAGCCGTCTGACTGGTACTGGATGACATGCATTTGTGCGAGGAATGGCTGTGACTCATCAGCGCGTTTCTGATTGTGCAACATCTTGTCACCGACACTCACATGCAGCGGCAGTCCCTCGGTATCGGTAAAAATTATCCAGCCATCCTGCCAGTCACCACGTACCAGGCAGTTGCGATGGTCTCTTGAAGGACAGACTGTCACGGTCAGCTCTCGTCTGATTGCCTCACTACGTGCAAACTCCAGGTGCGAGGCCAGGGAATCCTGCTGCAGTAGATGGGTTTCTCCTTCATAGGTAAGGAAATCAACTGCCGGTAGTCCGACAAGGAAAAAAAGCAAGCTTGAGATTAGGGCCGCCAACAACTCGATCGAGGTAAATCCCTTGACCTCTGACGGCTGCTGGCGGGGATTTTGCCAACCAGGCATAGTCATAATCAATGCTCCGGATTGAGAAGTGCAAAAAAACCTTCTATCCGGTTAGCGGGTCGGAGAGGGGAATTCTGTAGAAACCAGTGAATTTAGTTCCGATTCGGCTTATGTGTGTGCCTGAGCTTGTCAGTTGCCCATCTATGCACTGGCTAAAGAAGTCAGGAGCAGAGGGTAGAGTAGGGCTGAACAGGCACTCGCTTAGCGGGACTTTGCCCCATAGCTCATGCCTTCAAAGCAGTATGATTGTGGATTTCAGCTCATTATGAGCTGTGGTTGTGAGGGATAACAATCAAATCCACAAGGGCCTCAATAGATGAGGCCCCTGGGATATAAAAGACGTTACTTGAAGAAGTATCTGACGCCGATGGAGAGGGTTTCATATTCCCCGCCTAAATCGGCCTCCAGGCCAGCAGATAGATTGGGCATGAAGAAATAGTCACCCGCTATGGTGAGGTAGGTATCGTCGTCTTCCCATGAGTCATTGTAAGTGAGTTTTGCACGGGCTTCGATCTCAGGAGTCAGCATGCCTCGAACGCCGCCGGAGAGGATGAGTCCACTATCATCCGCATCTCCACCGGGACCACTAAAATCTGTGTTGCCGTATGAGAGCGTGAAGTTACTGTCCCAGCTTGGATTGATGGGGAAAATATATCCGGCACCGATCTCAAATATCGTGCCGTCAACGCCACGATCGAAGTCAACATCTTCCCATTTAGCAAGCCCAAAGATTTCATTGGTGAAGCGATATGAACCAGCAATGCGTAAGCCATCACCATCCAGGTTGCTATCATCAATGTCAGCGCTAAGGAGATAGCGGCCTTCAACATAATTGTAATTAAGATCAGCAGCTTGGATTGGTCCAGATAGGGAAGCTGATATCAATGTGATGAAAGCAGCAGTGGGTACCCAAAATTTCTTTATTTCCATTTGTAAAAAGACTCCAATAATATTTTCGTGTAAAGAATATTGTGACTGTTTCTGCAGAGAAAAATAGCATGATTTAGATTGAAAATTTGTGATTCGTTCCTAATATAAATCAAGAGGATAGTGTTGGTTCGGTACAATAAGTTGTTATCTGACAAGAAATTGACGATCCATCACTGCTGAGGACTGAATACCCAAAAGGAATGTATGTAAATTGGTATCGTGTATTTTTAGCCGGTATGGGTGAATTTTTAATCTTCACTTAAAAAATTTATTGATTGAGCGGGATAGCCAGCCTCCCTCACCTTTGTCGGTCGCCAGCTTTTTCATATTCGATTTGACTGATTTAACATATGAGGCATCATCATGGCGAATATGGTTGAACAGCCATCTTGCTAGCAGATCATAGAGTTCTTCAGCTACATCTTCGCCATCCTTAAACCGCTGTTGGTACTCTGAAACCCGGCGAATGAACAGTTCGTGAACTTTCTTATGGGGGCGGGTGAATTCATAACCTGCATCCTCCATGAGCGCCTCTTCGAAACTAAAATGAGACAGGGTGTAGTCGACGGTGGCAGTGATAACTTCGCCAATCATATTCCTTTTCTTTAATATGCGTGCGTCATGCAATCGGTTAATGTATTCGACGATACGTTTATGCTGGCCATCGATTACCTCAATGCCTGTGTTAAGGTCCTCTGTCCATTCTAACCGAGCCATAACTCTCTCCGTGTGGTGTTTGGTAAGTACAAAAAAAACTAAAATTTGATGCCGAAAAGACTTTCAAGCTGGTATCTACAATATGTCAACATAGTGACAACAGATCTCTGTTAGATATAAATCCTTCTTAGCCTGTAGGGATAAAGTATGTCCCAAAATCCTGGTGGGAATATCACATATCATAATGATTTTTACAAAAATTAAAGAAATCACCAATGATGCTTCAAGCGTTTCCCGTATCAAGAAGTGTGTTGTATTGAGTCGAAATATTGGCTTCAGAATTCAAAAATCGATCTAGCAAAATACATACTGCACACACCTATGGGCAGCCCGATTAATTACAATTACTCTGTTCAAATGATCTGATAACTCATAAACTTAACGCTTCGATTTGGCTGTTGAAAGTGAAGTGCGATCCATGACGCTTGATGATCTTAAGCAACTGATAATAGTTGATGGTGAATGGGCCTGGGTACTCCAGGTATTTGTGGTGGTATTTGGCGTGCTGCTGCTGAATTTTATTTTACGCCGTATGCTTAATCGGCTTCATCAACAGCTGAGTCGTACAAAGACCCCTTGGGATGACGCTTTAATCGATGCGGCGCGCCGTCCACTGAGTTGGCTTGTCTGGATTGTCGGGCTGGCTTTTGCCATTGAGATTGTTCGGGATGTTTCCGGGTTGGCGCTATTCGAGATAGTCAGCCCCCTTCGTGATGTGGGTGTGGTCGCCTGCCTGACTTGGTTCTTGATCCGATTTATCTCCAGCGCTGAAAATAATCTGGTCTCCTTAAAAACCACCGACGGCAAAGCTTTTGACCGTACCACAATGGATGCTATTGCCAAACTGCTGAGGGCCTCAGTGGTGATTACTGCGGCCTTAGTGACAATGCAGACGCTCGGATTCAGTATCTCAGGCGTCCTTGCGTTTGGTGGTATCGGTGGAATTGCAGTGGGTTTTGCAGCCAAAGATCTGTTGGCTAATTTTTTCGGTGGCTTGATGATCTACCTCGACCGGCCATTTGCGGTTGGGGATTGGATTCGGTCCCCCGATAGGGATATTGAAGGCACTGTGGAAAAGATTGGCTGGCGCCTTACGTGTATCCGTACTTTCGACAAGCGCCCGCTCTATCTGCCAAATAATATCTTTACCACTATCGCGGTGGAGAATCCCTCACGAATGAGCCATCGTCGTATCTACGAGACGATTGGCGTCCGTTATGATGATGCTGCACATTTGAGTAACATCGTTGACGATGTGAAGCAGATGCTGATTGAGCATGCTGAAATCGATACTGACCAGACAATGATCGTTAACTTCAATAAATTCGCCCCCTCATCACTGGACTTTTTTGTCTACACCTTTACGCATACCACAAACTGGGTGCGTTACCATGAAATTAAGCATGAGGTATTGCTTAAAATCTATGACATTGTCACTGGGTATGGTGCAGAAGTGGCTTTCCCCACCTCGACTGTGCACATTCCCGAGACGATACCTTTGCCACCGGACACCAGAGCAGCTTCCGCAGATTAACCCTAAACCTCTAGTTGTTATGCTTCACTCAAGCGTATGAGACTCCCGTGCTGATGGAAACCGGTATCTGGGAACGATAGAGATTTCGTTGGCCGAGAAAGACCTGGATATTATAGTGTTATCACTGTGGTCTGGTATTGCTCTGCTATCTTAGATTTAAAGAATGAAAACATTTGTGTCTAAACCCCTATGGGGCCACAGGGATTGATTACTTTAAACTATGCTAATCGCCACTACCTTTGCCGCTAACGACATCGTTTGTCAGGTTTGCAACGCTACCGCTCAGCCTATGTGAGTTAAGTAGAGTTACGTTGATAGCTAGACTTTTGAGTATAGATATATCGTAACTGTATTGAGTATGTTTTGCTGGCAAGGTGTGTCGTCCTGATGACTGGATATCTTATGTTTCCATTCTTCATGACGGAGTACCGGTTGCCACGGATATGATTTTACCGTGGTGTTTTATTAACTACTGCCTCAACTTTGGGGGAGGGGTCATCATCATGTCAGTCGCAAAAGTTACAGAGATAATCTCGTCATCTAACAAGAGCTTTGACGATGCTGTCAATCAAGGCATCAAGAGGGCCAATAAGACGTTGAAAAACATCAAAGGCGCCTGGGTAAAAGATCAGCAGGTATCGGTCAGTGGTGGAAAGGTTACCGAGTATCGTGTTGTCCTGAAAGTTACCTTTGTGCTGAAAGGGTGATCGGCAGCCTTGTCTGTTTTGACTGAGTTTTTCTAAAAACTTAACGATAAGTGTCCTCGTTAAAACAGGGCAGTATGGTTAGCTGTAAGAAAAAACTTTTTAAGAAGAAATAATTTGGAGAGTAAAGAATGGGTCTATTCGATTTTGCAGTCAACATGGGGAAGAAGCTGTTTGGTAAGGATGATGATCCCGCCGCGGCAATTAAAAAACAGATAGAAGCCGACAATCCGGGTATCAAGAACCTGGATGTCAGTTTTGACGAGGGTAAAGTGGTTCTTTCAGGGGATGCTGAGAGTGCCGAAGCTTTGGAAAAGGCTGTGTTGATCGCAGGTAATGTGCAGGGTGTCAGTGATGTCTCCGCGGATCAGATCAAGGCGCCAAAGCAAGAAGCCAAGGTCGAGTACTACGTCATTGAGAAGGGGGATACGTTGTCAGCAATCGCCAAGAGATTTCTCGGTAAGGCGGCTGATTATCCCAAAATTTTCGATGCCAACCGTGAAGTAATTAAAGATCCCAATCTGATTTATCCCGGCCAGAAAATCCGCATTCCTCTAGACTGAATCTTGTTGGCGAGTCAGGCTATTCTTTTTTGGGATGCCTGACTCGCACAACTATCCTGGTACCGTAACAACCGTTCAGATCCTACCTTAAAGCGCCCGAATCTTATCTAGCTGAGTTTTCAGGCTCTCCAAAGCTTTCTTTGCATCGGCCAGCTTGTCTCGCTCTTTCTGCACCACGGCTTCCGGTGCCTTGTCGACAAAATTCGGATTGGCGAGTTTCTTTTCGGTGCGATCAACATCGCCCTGAAGTCTGCCTATCTCTTTCTCCAGCCGCTTCACCTCTGCCTCTTTGTCGATCAGACCGGCAAGGGGGATCAATACCTTCATCTCACCCACCAGTGCAGTGGATGATTCGGGACCATGATCGCCCGCTGGCAGTACTTCGATGGATTCGCAACGGGCAAGAAAATCGAGGAAGGGACGGTGTCTCTTCGCCAGAGCCTTGTCATTGTCGCTGGCATTGGCCAAAAGTACCGGTACGGGTTTGCCGGGGGCAATGTTCATTTCACCCTTGATTTTTCGAATACCAAGGATGAACTGCATCACCCAATCCATCTCCTTCTCAGACGCCTCATCAATGAGTGGTTGTCTCTGGATGGGATATGGCTGGTTCATGATCGTCTCGCCACTGACCCCTGCGATGGGTGCCACCCGCTGCCAGATCTCTTCAGTGATGAAGGGCATGATGGGATGGGTCAAACGCAGCAGGTTTTCCAGTACGCGCACCAGGGTTCGACGGGTACCGCGCTTGGCAGCCGGTGAGGCATCGTCGTTGTTGAGTACCGGTTTACAGAGTTCCAGATACCAGTCGCAGTATTCATTCCAGGTGAATTCGTAGAGGGCCTGCGCCGCATGGTCGAAGCGATATCCGTCGATGGCTTCTGCGACAGCCTGCTTGGTTTTCTGCAGACGCGAGAGAATCCAGCGATCGGCAATGGATCGCTCGATCTCTGCCGTAGCTTCTGAATGTCCGGTCCTGGCCGCACCGATGCCACAGTCCTGGTCCTCCACATTCATCATGACGTAGCGGGTGGCGTTCCAGAGCTTGTTGCAGAAATTCCGGTAGCCCTCGATCCGGCCAAGATCAAACTTGATATCGCGGCCGGTGGCGGCGAGGGCAGCGAAGGTGAAGCGCAGGGCGTCGGTGCCGTAACTGGGGATGCCGTCGGGAAACTCCTTACGGGTCTGCTTTTCGATCTTCTTCGCCAGTTGTGGCTGCATCATGCCGCTGGCTCGTTTTTCTACCAGGGCGTCCAGTTCGATGCCGTCTATCAGGTCGATGGGATCGAGCACATTGCCCTTGGACTTGGACATCTTGTCGCCATGGGAGTCGCGCACGAGTCCGTGTACGTAGACCTCTTTGAAAGGTACCTCATCCATGAACTTCAGCCCCATCATGATCATCCTGGCGACCCAGAAGAAGATGATGTCGAAGCCGGTAACCAATACACTGGAAGGGTAGAAATCTTTCAGACGCTCGGTTGATTCAGGCCAGCCTATTGTGGAAAAGGGCCAGAGTGCGGAGCTGAACCAGGTGTCCAGCACATCCTCATCCTGGCGTAGGGGGTAATCAGCGCTCAACTGATGTTTCTGGCGGACCTCGGATTCCGAGCGGCCGACATAGACGTTGCCCTCATCGTCGTACCAGGCGGGTATGCGATGTCCCCACCAGATCTGACGACTGATGCACCAGTCCTGGATATTGCGCATCCACTCGTAGTAGGTGTTCTTCCAATTGTCGGGAACGAAGCGGATCTTGCCGCTCTCCACCGCCTCGATAGCGGGTTTCGCCAGGGGTGCGATCTTGACGTACCACTGGTCCGTAAGGAAGGGCTCGATGACGGCGCCAGAACGATCACCGCGAGGCACCATCAGCTTGTGGTCGTCGATCTTTTCCAGCAGGCCGGCAGCTTCAAGATCAGCCACAATCTGCTTGCGGGCATCGTAGCGGTCCATGCCAATGTACTTGGCAGGAATAAGATTGCTTTCCCCCTCGTCGTTGTCCCGAATCGCCGCATCGATGGTGAAAATATTGATCAGTCCGCCGTGGATCTGCTCGCTTATGCTGATCTCGTCCCGGTGACGCTGCCATACCGCATAGTCGTTGAAGTCATGTGCAGGGGTGATCTTTACGCAACCGGTACCGAATTCGGGATCTACGTGTTCTTCGTCAGCAATAATCGGAATGCGGCGACCGGTGAGCGGCAATTCCAGCAGTTCGCCGATCATGTGCTTGTAGCGCTCATCGGTGGGATTAACCGCGACAGCGCAATCCCCCAGCATGGTTTCCGGGCGGGTGGTGGCGACTACAAGATGTCCCTGACCGTTGGTGAGAGGGTATCGCATGTGCCACATATGGCCATACTCCTCCTCACTCAACACTTCCAGGTCGGAGACGGCGGTATGCAGCTTGGGGTCCCAGTTGACCAGGCGTTTGCCCCGATAGATCAATCCCTCTTCATAGAGGCGGACAAAGACCTCTTTTACCGCATCGGAGAGCCCGTCATCCATGGTGAAACGCTCGTGTTCCCAATCCAGGGAGGATCCGAGACGGCGCAGCTGACGGGTAATATTGCCACCGGATTCGGTTTTCCACTCCCAGATGCGGTCAATGAAAGCATCCCGCCCCAGGTCATGGCGTTTCTTGCCTTCCGCTTCCAGTTGGCGCTCCACCACCATCTGCGTGGCGATACCGGCGTGGTCTGTACCTGGTTGCCACAGGGTCTTGTCCCCCTTCATTCGATGGTAGCGGATCAGGGTGTCCATGATCGTGTTGTTGAAACCGTGGCCCATGTGCAGGCTGCCGGTGACATTGGGGGGCGGGATCATGATGCAGTAGCTCTCATCGCCGCTCGTTTTGGGGGCAAAGTAGCCGCGCTCTTCCCAAGTCTGGTACCAGCGTTGTTCGATAGCGTGGGGATCGTAAGTCTTTTCCATGGGGCTCAGTAATGGTTCGGCAACAAAAAGGCGCTATTATACCTAGGTTCGGATTAGAAATAATAAAAGATAACGCCAATCGGCCATTCAGAAGGAGCAGACAGGCAATGACACAAAAACGACATGTCTTTTCATTTCATAAAGGTGATGGAAAAAATAAAAAACTGCTGGGAGGCAAGGGGGCAAATCTTTGTGAGATGACGCAATTCGGCCTGAATGTTCCGCCAGGGTTTGTGATCTCCACTGAGGCGTGTCTCGACTATCTTGCCAGCGAATCCAAGACGCTCCCGGCCGAAATCATGGAGGATGTGAGAACGCACATGGCCGAAGTGGAGAAGTCCACCGGCAAAGGATTCGGTGATGCAGAAAATCCGCTTCTGGTTTCAGTTCGCTCCGGTTCCGCCATGTCGATGCCGGGTATGATGGATACCATTTTAAACCTGGGTCTTAACAGCCAGACCCTGCAGGGTGTCATCGAACAGACAGGGGATGCAAGATTTGGCTACGATGCCTATCGGCGTTTCATCCAGCTCTTCGGCAAGGTGGCATTGGATGTGCCGGACGAAGCCTTCGATGAGGAGTTTGAAGCAGTCAAGCAGAACGCCCACGTTACAGAGGATGTGGGTCTCTCCTCGGATGATCTGAAAGAGATCAGCGAACGTTTTCTGAAGGTCTTCGAGCAGCATACCGGCCGGCCTTTTCCGGAAGATCCCTACGAGCAGCTTGAGATCTCCATCAAAGCGGTCTTCGGATCCTGGATGGGTAAGCGGGCGGTTGACTACCGCCGTCAGTTCAACATTACACCGGAGATGGCCAACGGTACGGCCGTCAACGTCTGCACCATGGTCTTCGGCAATCGGGGCAACGACTCAGCCACCGGTGTCGCCTTCACCCGCAATCCCGGCACGGGTGAGAATAAGCTGTTCGGCGAATATCTCGTCAATGCCCAGGGTGAGGATGTGGTCGCCGGTATTCGTACCCCCAAGCCCATCGCCAGGTTGTCGGAAGAGATGCCGGAGATGGCTGAACAACTTGAGGAGTTGCGGCAGAAACTCGAGACCCACTACAAAGAGGTGCAGGATTTCGAATTCACCATAGAACGCGGCACCCTCTATTGCCTGCAGACCCGTAACGGCAAAATGAATGCCATTGCTATGGTGCGTACCTCCGTGGAGATGGTGGAAGAGGAATTGATTAGCAAAGAACAGTCACTGCTGCGCATCGATCCGAGCTATCTTGAGCAGATGCTTTATCCGCGTCTTGACAGTGAGTTCAAGGGTGAGCCTGTTGCACAGGGGCTGCCGGCCTCTCCGGGTGCAGCCAGTGGTCTGGCTGTGTTCGATGCGGACCGTGCAGAACTGATGGGTAAGGAGCAGGGCTTTAAGGTCATCCTGCTGCGTGAAGAGACCAAGCCGGAGGATATTCACGGCTTCTTCGCCGCTCAGGGCATTCTCACCAGTCGTGGTGGCAAGACCTCCCACGCAGCCGTGGTTGCCCGTGGTATGGGCAAGCCGTGTGTGGCGGGTGCGGAAGGTATCAGCGTCGATGTGCAACGCCGCGAAGCGGTTGCCAAGGGTACAATGATCCGGGAAGGGGACATGATCACCATTGACGGCAGCAGCGGTAATGTCTTCCTGGGTGAGATTCCGATGGTGGAACCGGACTTCACTGAAGAGCTTAATCGCCTACTGCGCTGGGCCGACGAAGCCGCCTATCTGCGGGTGATGGCCAATGCGGATACGGCGACCGATGCCAGCCGTGCGCTGAAATACGGCGCCATGGGTATAGGTCTCTGCCGAACCGAGCGCATGTTCAATGCGGTAGACCGGCTGCCTGTGGTGATCGAGATGATCGTTGCAGAGAGTCCTGCCCAGCGTCAGGCGGCGTTGGATAAGCTGCTGCCGATGCAGCGTAGCGACTTCAAAGCGATCCTGGAGGTGATGTCACCCAAGCCGGTGACCATCCGGTTGCTTGATCCGCCGATTCATGAGTTTTTGCCTACCGAGACGCAACTGTTGAATGATTTAGAAGAGCTGCATCATTTGCGCAACTCTGTTCGCGGTATGAACGTGCTGGCCGGTAGCATGATGCTGCTGCAGGATCCTGCACAGGCAAAACAGGAGGCAGACTCCCTGCGGCATATGGTGGATGAGAGCCTGGTGGAGCAGGCGATCGATAAGAAAGAGACCATGCTGCGCAAGGTGCGGGCGCTGACGGAAACCAATCCGATGCTGGGGCATCGTGGCGTGCGTCTGGGTATCACTTTTCCCGAGATCTACGGCATGCAGATCCGGGCCATCCTGGAGGCTGCCGCCGAGTGTGCTGCCAAGGATCTGGAAGTCCATCCGCAGATGATGGTGCCCCAGGTCTGTACCGCCGAGGAGCTGAAGCGGGTCAAACAGATGGTCGATGAAATCCGTGCCGATGTGGAGGAGAAATCGGGTCAGAAGCTCAATTTCCGTTTTGGCACCATGATCGAGGTGGTGCGCGCCTGTATGCGGGCGGATTCCCTGGTGGAGGAGGCCGAGTTCTTCTCCTTCGGCACCAACGATCTGACCCAGGCGACCTTCTCATTCTCCCGTGAGGATGCGGAGAATAAATTCCTTCCCATGTATAACCAGAATGACATCCTCAAGGACAACCCTTTCGAAGTACTGGATGAGAAGGGCGTCGGTAAATTGATGCAACTGGCCGTCGAGTGGGGGCGTCAGGTCAAACCTGATTTGAGTGTCGGTATCTGTGGCGAGCACGGTGGGCATCCCAGTTCCATCGCATTCTGTCACCGGGCCGGATTAAATTATGTTTCCTGCTCGGCACCGCGAGTGCCTGTCGCGAGACTCGCTGCTGCCCATGCCAGTTTGCTGAATCAGTAAAAACTGGGGCAACAGGGTCTGTTTTGTGAATTTACTTCGCCAGGGATGGTGAAAATCCCACCTATTCAATAGGCTATGGTCTATATGTGTGACTAAGATTTAACAAACAAAAATTAAAGAATCTTTACAATACTGCCGACTGATACCGAAGTAGTGTGACGGTGTTCTCATAAGGCAGGAATATGATTCGTAGATCTTTTTTGGTGTTCGTTGGTTTTCTTGTACTCATTTCCGGACAATCTGCATACGCTGAAGGCAGTTTTCAGGTAGGGCTCAATCAACCGCTGTTAGAGGAGAGCAACGGTAGTGGCTTCCCAATGTACATCGATGTCCTCTCTGTGGGAGAAGTCATCAATGTCTCTGCCTGTGGTCAAGGCGACGATACACACGATATCCGCATACAGATTTTCGACCCGGATAGTCTCTCGGTACTGGATACGACTCTGACAGATGGTAATGTCAGCTGCACGGACCCATTTACCGCGCCACTGACGAATCCTGTACGCTACACGACACTGAAATCGGGTAGTTATGAGATTCGGCTGAACAACGAAAACGGTACAGAACTCTACAGATTCGATATCAGTGTGACGCCGGACGCTGTCACCAATCCTGATCCAATAGCCAGTGCCGGTCGCCTCTGGGCCTACCAATGGGGTTTTTACACACACTCATTCGGGGAAGCGGCCTCCACCGATTCAGATTACTATCCCTTAGTACCTGGTGGCCGTACGAATACCAACTATGTTTGGAAGCTGGATCTCAACAAGTTTTCCGGCAATCTGTATGTGCTCAGTGCAAATGATTTGGGTGTGGATGCGCCTTATTCGGGATACAGCATTCCAACTGCAACGGGCAGTGTGACACCGAAGTTTCCGATCTATGTGAATTTTCCAGCAGTGGCTCAGTCCCGCCCGGACGACCCTCCGGTCATCAGCGGCTTTCGGTTTATCGATAATGCCGATGTGGATTTCGGTATAACGCCCACTACCTCACCGGGTGTCCAGGACAGCGGTAACTTTGAATTTACCAGTGATGTTGAAGGGACCTACTCCATCATTATCGATACGGATAGTAACGGCGTATATGGCGCCAACGACAAGCTCATACTCGGCAATGCCGTCGTTGGGCCAAACCAAGTGTCCTGGTCAGGCGACGATGCGGATGGCAATCCACTGCCTGTAGGCACCTACAACGCCCGGCTTCAATTACGACTGGGTGAGTATCATTTTATTGCCGAAGATGCAGAGACGAGCGGCGGCCTGGGAGCTCCAGGCGGAGAAGAGGGCTTGACTGTCTATATCGCCAACAGTGATGGCAGTGTGACAGATACCTACGTCTACTGGGATGATGAGACCTTTCTATCAGGTTCAGGCGGCACCTCCAACCTGCCGGATGGTGCGCTCTCCTCAACCAGTGCGGGTAAGCACACCTGGGGTGACTTTACAGGTACCAGCGTCGGTAATCAGAGTTATGTGGATACATATGTCTATGGGTTGAGTTCGTTTGCAACTGCCCAGACTGCAATTACGGCTGACGATACTTTGCTGACCGGTACAAATGGAGCTGTAACCAGTACGCCGGCATCATTGACACCAGGCAATACCCTGACCGTCGAGGTCAACGATGCCGATCTCAATATTTTGCCGACCATTACCGAGATTGTCGTAGTCGAAGTGACGAATGGCCGGACAGGAGAAGTTGAACAGATTACCTTGTCTGAGACCGCTATAAACACAGGCATTTTCAGTCTCGGCATGCCGACACTTGCCAATTCGACGGCGGGTACCAATAACGATGGCACTCTACAGGTCTGGGATGGCGATGTAGTCACCACCAGCTACCAGGACCAACTGGATACCGTCGGCAGTTCGCAGACGCGTACGGCAGTAACGAACGCTGTGAATGACCAGGATGGCGAAGGGCTCACCGACGCTGTTGATATCGATGACGATAACGACGGTATCAGCGACCTCGATGAGGGTGACGGTGCGGTGGATACGGATGGAGACGGCATACCCGATAGTTTGGATCTCGATAGTGATAATGATGGTCTGTCTGACCTGGTGGAATCGGGTGCGGTCGTAACCGGCCTCGATACTAACAATGATGGCGTGATTGATGCGGGTAACAGCTTCGGTACCAATGGGCTGGCGGATGCACTGGAAACAACTGCCGACAGCGACACGATTAACTACACCCTGATCGATACCGATACGGATGGTGTTTATGACTTCCGTGATCTGGACAGTGACAACGATGGTATTCCCGATGTGACTGAAGCGGGCGGCAGCGACCCGGATGGTGATGGTGTCATCGGAAACGGTACGCCGATTGTGGATGGGAATGGTACACCAGCAGGTGGTGGTCTGACGGTCGTCGACACTGACGGAGACGGCACCGGTGACCAACAGGAGTTGGATGCGGATAATGACGGCATCTACGACCTTGTTGAAGCTGGCGGCACAGACACGAACAGCGATGGCTTGGTGGATGGTTTCACCGATGCCGATGGTGATGGCCTGGATGATACGCTGGCAGCGAGTCCACTGACACCCACCGACTCCAATGGTGACGGTCTGCCGGACTTTCAGGACAATACCGATAGCGATGCGGATGGTCTGGTCGATACGGTCGATCTCGACGATGACAACGACAGCATCCTCGATACCGCAGAGGGCAGTGAGGCAGTCGACACCGATGGTGACGCAATTCCTGACAGCCTCGACCTCGACAGTGATAATGATGGCCTGTTCGATCTGATTGAATCGGGTGCGGTAGTGGCCGGACTTGATATCAACAACGATGGACGCATTGACAGTGGCAACACGGTTGGCAGCAACGGTCTGGCTGATGTCGTCGAGACAGTTGCCGACAGTGGCAGCGCCAACTACACCCTACGCGATACTGACAGCGATACGGTGCACGACTTCCGTGATCTCGACAGTGATAACGATGGCATTCCCGATGTCACCGAAGCGGGCGGCAGTGACCCGGATGGCGATGGACTCATCGGAACGGGTGTGCCGGTTGTCAATGGTGACGGCGTGCCTGCCGGTGGCGGTTTGACACCACCGAATACCGACAATGATGGTGTGCCGGACCAGATAGATACGGATGCCGACGGTGACGGGCTCTTCGATCTGGTCGAAGGTGGCGGCACCGATGGTGATAATAACGGCTTGGTGGACGGCCTCACCGATGCCGACGGCGATGGTCTGGATGATAATCTGGCAGCATCACCGCTACCCTTGCCGGACAGCAACAGCGATGGCATACCGGACTTTCTCGATCCCACGGATTCCGATGGGGATGGACTGGTCGATACGGTGGATATCGATGACGATAACGACGGTATCCTCGATACGGCAGAAGGCAGTGAAGCGGTCGACACCGATGGCGACACGGTGCCCGATAGCCTCGATCTCGACAGTGACAACGATGGTCTGTCCGATCTGGTGGAGTCTGGTGCTGTGGTTACCGGCCTCGATGGCGACGGTGACGGCCGTATAGACAGTGGCAACACGGTGGGTGGTAACGGACTTGCCGATGTGGTTGAGACAATTGCCGACAGCGGCAGTGTCAACTACACGCTGCGCGATACCGATACGGATACGGTTCATGATTTCCGTGATCTCGACAGTGATGGAGACGGCATCAACGATCTGGTCGAAGCGGGTGGTACCGACGCCAATGATGACGGGCTGGTGGATGCCCCCACCGACAGTGACGGCGATGGTCTGGATGATTCTCTTTCCGGCAATCCACTGACACCGCCTGACTACAACAACGACGGCACGCCTGACTATCGGGATGGCAACGATAGTGACAGTGATGGTGTCGTTGATAGCCTGGACTTGGATCTCGATAACGACGGTATACCCAATACCTCGGAAGGTAATGGGCTGGTCAATACTGATGGTGACGGTTTGCCCGATACCCTCGATCTCGATGCGGATGGAGACGGTCTGTACGATATCGTCGAAGCTGGCGGAACCGATACCAACAGCGATGGTCTGGTGGATACGCCGACCGACGCCAATGGTGATGGTCTTGACGATACGCTGGCTGCCAGTCCGCTACCGTTGACTGACAGCAACAGCGACGGTACGCCCGATTTTCAGGATGGGACCGACAGCGATGGCGATGGCCTGGTCGACAGTCTCGATGTCGATGATGACAACGATGGCATTCTCGATACGGCAGAGGGTAGTGAAGCGGTCGATACCGATAGCGACGGTGTACCCGACAGTCTCGATCTCGACAGCGATAACGATGGCTTGTTCGATCTGAATGAGTCAGGTGCGGTTGTCACCGGTCTTGATGCCGATGACGACGGGCGTATCGATAGTGGTAACGCGGTCGGTAGTAACGGCATGGCCGATGTGCTGGAGACCACTGCCGACAGCGGCAGCGCCAACTACACGCTGCGTGATACCGACGCGGATACGGTTCATGATTTCCGCGATATCGATAGTGACGGTGACGGTCTCTATGATCTGGTGGAGGCCGGTGGTGCCGATACGGATGATAACGGCCGTGTGGATGGTCTGAGCGATCTCGATGGGGATGGTCTGCACGATGGATTGTCAGGTTCACCTTTGCCCACACCGGATACCGATGGTGACACAGTGGTTGACTACCTGGACCTCGATAGCGATAACGACGGCATTTATGACGTCATGGAGGCTGGAGGCAGCGATCCTGATGGTGATGGCCTACTGGGTAATTCACCTCAAACCGTAGATACTAACGGCGCCGCCCCAGGCTCTGGCCTGAACCAGGTCGATACCGATAGTGATGGCATTGTCGACCGGCTCGACCTCGACAGTGACAATGATGGTATTCCCGACGTGACTGAAGCCGGTGGCAGTGACCCGGATGGTGATGGTGTCGTCGGCAGTGGCACGCCAACAGTCGATGGCAATGGAGTCACCAGCTCACCGATTCAACCCGGAGATGCGGACAGTGACAGTACACCAAACCATCTCGACAGCGATGCGGATGGTGACGGTCTGTTGGACATCGTTGAAGCAGGTGGTGTCGACAGCAACAGTGACGGCCTGGTTGATGGCTTCACCGATGGTAACGGCGATGGTCTGGATGATCCGATAACCAGCACGCCTTTACCGCTGCCGGACAGCGATGGAGATACGATTCCTGATTATCTCGATAATGATGATCAGGACAATGACGGTGTGCCCGACACGACTGATCTTGATCTTGATAACGACGGCATTCCCAACAACCTGGAAGGTAACGGCACAGTCGATACCGATGGTGACGGCGTACCGGACAGCATTGATCTCGATAGTGACAATGATGGTCTCTATGATCTGGATGAGTCCGGTGCAGATGCCACGGCTCTGGACGGTGATGCGAATGGTCGCATTGATGGTACCCAGAGCGTCGGCAGTAATGGTCTGGCAGACGTCGTGGAGAGTAGTGCCGACAGCGGTACGATTGGTTACAACGGTGGTGTCCTGAGAGACAGTGATACCGATGGTGTGCCTGACTTCCGTGACCTCGATAGTGACAATGACGGTCTCTACGATGTAACGGAGTCGGGTGGCAACGATCCGGATGGCGACGGTGTCGTGGGCACCGGTACACCGACCGTGAACGGTGATGGTGAGGCCCCAGGTACCGGTCAACCAGCTCCCGACACGGATGGAGACGGGGTAGCTGATCCGGCTGATTTGGACAGCGATAACGACGGTGTGCCCGATACGGTCGAGGCCGGCGGTACTGACCCCGATGGTGATGGTCAAACCGGCAGTGGCTCACCTTCGGTCGACCCGAATACCGGTGTGCCGCTGGTCGGCGGTGGTCTGACCAAAACGGATACCGATGGTGACGGTACGCCAGACAGTCAGGATACCGACAGTGATGGCGACGGTGTCTCTGATCTTGTCGAGTCCGGTATCGGTGCGACCGATACCTCACCGCAAGACGGCATGGTTGATGGAATGACAGATACCAACGGTAACGGTCTGGATGACGCGCTGGAGGGTACGCCCGTAAGTCTGCCTGATAGCGACGGTGACGGTATACCTGATTTAAAGGACGACACGGTTACCAATAATGAGACACCATTACAGACCGGCCTCAACGGTGTGGGCGGTTGTGCCCTGGGTCGGGCCAATGGATTCGATCCGTTATTGCCTCTGTTGGCTATTCTCTCTCTGACCTATCTGGGTTGGCGTCGGCGTCAAAGTATTGCAATTCGAGTGAAGTCATATGTTGAAAAATAAAAAATCGATCCTCTCCTTGGCGCTTGCATCGCTGGTTTGCCTGTCGGGCACATTGACGGCAGACGAAGCGGTGGATAGGAGCAAATGGTATGCCGGTATCGGCTTGGGCCTGTCCCGTCTGGAGCCGGACCGGAATGGTTCGATCTACAGCGTGGATGACAAGTCGAGCACGGGCTTCAAACTCTATGTGGGATATGACTGGTCGGAAAAGATCTCTATTGAAGGCTATTTCTCCGACTTGGGCGAGGCGAAGATGGCGCCCTTTGGTGAGGTCTCTTATAAAGATATCGGTGCATCGGGCCTCTACTATTTCTATCGGGAAAATGAGGAGCGGCACAGGGGATGGGAAGGCTTTCTCAAAGCTGGCCTGGGTTGGATGAAGAACGACACCCAACTCCCTTACGAACGGGTACACAACAGCCATGTCATGTTTGGTCTGGGTGGCGGTTATACCTTTGATAGCGGGATTACGGTGCGGGCCGACCTCGATCTTTATGATGAAGACTCGCAGTTTTTAATCTTCAGCCTGGCTAAGCGATTTGGTGAGTAGGATCTGCTCAGGCGAATTGTTGTGTAGCCCTGAAGCAGGCAACTGACTGATTCTCCCGGGTTATGCCAGTGCCACATATCGAAGCATTGTCGAGAGATCGATTCTTCCTTGTGGCCATGGCAGCCGGGCCAGTTGTCTGGCTCGTTATCTTGTTCACCCCGTTGTTACCGCTTGCTGGGCGATCATTCTCGCTATCGCAATTTCTACTCCTTGTGGTCCTGTTTCCTGTATTGGAAGAGTTGGCCTTCCGTGGTTTGATCCAAGGTTATCTCTCCAGTTTTAATGTCTTCAAAAAACGGTGGTTGAAAATATCGGTAGCCAACTGGTTGACTAGCCTGCTGTTCACGGCGGCACACTTCATTTACAACCCCATCGTTCTGGCCTCCCTTGTATTCTTGCCATCTCTGATATTTGGAGAGTTGAGGGATCGCTATCAAAGTACGATACCCTCCATTATCCTGCACTGTTTCTATAATCTGGGTTTTTTCCTGACAGTGATGTTGATGAAATAGGTTGCACTACTCACTAATATGATTGTTTAGGGGCCACCTATGTCGTTGACACCAATTTAAGTCCAACGATTCCGGATACGATGAGAAGCAGGCAAATAACTCTCATGATGTCCCGTGATTCACCTAGCAGAGCCATACCCAGTATCGCTACGCCTACGGCACCAATCCCAGTCCATACGGCATATGCGGTACCGACTGGGATTGTTTTCATGGCAATCGATAACAACCAAAAGCTGATAGCCATTGCTGAGACAGTCAAAAGCGAAGGTATGGGTCTTGTGAAACCGTCAGTGTATTTGAGCCCAATTGCCCACCCGCATTCAAACAAACCGGCAACCACCAAATAGATCCACGCCATATCTTTTCCTCAGTTTTGTATTTGACTTGAAACGCTGGTGTTTTTTTGTCTGTTCTGAACCGCGTAACAACACACGGTACTGTGTCGATTTTTTTATTGGTTTTCTTTTTATTTATTGAAAAATTTTTTAAAGTCGAATCGAATGCCAAATATGCCTGGCTTTATTTCAATTGCTGCCATAAATCTTTTAAAAAAGCTGCTAACTTTACTACGTTGAGAAATCGTTATGTTATTCGCATCGATGTCATTTTGTATCAGGCTTTCATTAATCTCTTTAAAAACATGA
>JAHXIP010000018.1 GCA_025655575.1 Candidatus Thiodiazotropha sp. (ex Monitilora ramsayi)
AGATTGATATCGGTGACTGGATTTATCGTCATGTTTATGATGAACAATGCTTATGCTAAAGAAGAGTCTTCTAATGTATGCCTATATGCTGGGTAACCTTATACGGAGGGTTCTGTCATACTCATGGAGGGAGTCAAGAAAGAGTGTCGCGATCAAAGTTACGATTGTAAGAAACGGCAGGAAGCAAATCCCTATCTTTACATACCGACGTCGTGGTGTAACTCACTTGCTTGGAGAGATACGCTGAAAAATTAGAAATTGTAAATAAACGAATATCTCGTTAAGCTTTTTTGATGAATGGGCACACTATTGAACTTATATTTTGATTAGAAAAAATAAGGAATAATCAAGAAGGTATGACCAGAACAAAAGCCAATTCCATTGTTCAACAGTTGGATGAATTTTCAGCAGAGTTAATAGAGTCTGGACATTCCGTTGCTACCAGCGAGATCGCACACACTCTCTCGCAGTCGTTTAACTGTCAAGAAATTCTAACGGAAGCACTAAGAAATGTGGTTGAGACTGGAGAGAAAAGCGGTGAAAGCAACCTATCTTTACACGCGATCGCTAACCTTGTGAAACAGAAATACTGCTCTAAATTGAACACGAATATATAGCTGGGTATTTTTTGATCACTTTGTGCGAAATAGTCGACCAGGCTAAAGAAGTCAATTTAGTCCATGAGCGTAGATTAATAATGCTTTTTCAAGCATTCAGCGAATTTTATCCAGATATTGCTTCAAAGGCTGCCGAAGTGCTTGGTGATCAAGCCCCCCATTGGATGGCCGCTCCTAATCCTGCATTAGGCGGCTTGATGCCCTATGAAGCACACGAGAAAGACTCAAAGATGGTCGTAAACATGCTCATGCGGGTTCAGCACGGGCATTGGTGACTATTTCATAACTCAATCCTAGCTAATAGCCTGATTTTACTGGTCAATAGCAGCGCCCTGGTCAGTCCGTTCCGGTTTAGGTGGTCAGTTGTTGCCAGCAGACCGGTCATTTTGGTGCAGCGCCAGCAATTGCACATTCCAGTCAAATTGACCACCTCTGCTGTTCCTATCTGACCAGCTGATCCGGGCAGGCCTGACCAGGGTGCTGTGAATGACCAGTTAAGACCATGGATTTGTGTATAAGTGAGTTTGTATTTGTTCCCATCGCCTAAGGGTTCTTATCATATTCTTGATGTCAGGATATTTTTTAAACTCTCGCCAATCATAATCAGATTCACACCTCAGAGCCATCATTATAGTTTTTTTGTTCATGTACCGTTCTATGATGTACATACTTGAAATAGGCGGACTACTAAATCCCTGAAAAACTTCTACTTTGTTCGCGATCGTAATCAAAAGTCTCGAGTATTCAATTGATCTACTGACATCTACGTTGCCCAAATAAGATTTGGCATATCTGCTGGTCAGTATCTTCAACAAATTCGAATATAAACAATCGAAGAGATCATGAGCTATGTGGGGAAAAGGTGGATACGACACTAGCCTTCTGAAGGAGAGCATAAATGGCTTTAAATAATACACATGAAGCTTTGGCATTCCATGTTTTTCTGCAATACAGTCTTCTTGATGGACACCTAGAAGCGCAGATAAGGCATCCAAATCAGCCATCCGAGCAAGAATACGGAGATTCTTTTCGTAATATATTCTATTGCGAATAGGCATTTCTCCTGGATTGGATCCTGGGAGAAATAACAAATCCCTAACTTCGGATCTTAGTTTACTCAGATGTAAATATAGATCTGCAAGATCTTGAATCGGACTACATAGATCCCAAAAAGGATGATATATCAGGCTCTTCGATCCCTGGGCTTCTATTTCTATTTTATCAATAAGCTCGGGATTGGGCATATGCAGCCCTTTTTGGTACTTATCGAATTTACATGGACGACTTATCGTTCCCGCATCATTAGGTTTGATTCTTTTCCGATCGAAGTGCTTTTCAAGGGCATACCCAGTAGGTTTTAGATCCAATTTTGTAGCCACATAGTAGAACCACGCCTTAACTTTTAACTGCTTGATACAACTCTTGTCGGTACAACTTCCTGTTTTCTTATCCATGAAATACTTTCTCGTGGTTTAGGTACACTGCCATAGTTACTTACAGTCACGCATAGTCACGATAAGAAGATTATACTTAGCGTAACGGAATGCTGAGAATGCGCCTACTGTGAAGGGGTTGCAAGATAATCTAACATTACGAGGTCATGAGTAGTCACGACCAATCACTATGAAAAACAAAATTGATCACGACACTGATCTAGAAAAAGCGTTAGAGGCAGATTTGCTTAGGGAATATGGACCGCTATTGACAGGTAATTCTCTTTGTAAGGCACTTGGATACCCCAGTCTAGAGGCGCTACGCCAGGCAGTAGCCAGACATAAAGTACCTGTGCCTGTATTCTCCCTACCTAATCGCCGGGGAAAATTCGCTTTGTCCAAGGATGTAGCGACTTGGCTTGCAGATCAAAGAAATCGCGCAGTTTAGTAACTGAGTAATGTAATCATTAGAAAAGGGAGGAATATATGACGTAGCGTGACTGCTAGTACCTTATCCAAACAAGCAAGCGTGAAAAAAACGGCTGGGCACAAAAAAGGCCTGAGAGGTTACGACTCTCAAGCCTTTCTCTTGGTTCATCGAAGTAAGTCCTCGATTCGCTAAGTATCGGTCCTCCTCCTTTCTCTGTCAAGTGTTGTTGGTGCATCGAGCCAACTGGCAGGTTCTCTATCACCTTGCATTTCCATCTATTCGCCAGCCAGAAAAGCGCTGGAAAGTCCTACCTAGAGGAAATGATGTCATGAACAAGCAAAAAGAAGCACTGAGGTTGATTACAACCACAGATATGTCAAATCGAATGATAGGCCGATCCCTTCATTTGTCGCACAATACAATCCGTCGCTATAGGGGCTGTCTCAAACTATCCAAGCTCAACTGGGAGTTTATAAAGGATCTGGACGATTCTCAGATAGAAGATCTGCTCCAATCCAATAGCCATAGAGTGCAGTCGAAAATCATGCCTGACTGGGCAGCAGTTCATCGAGAGATGCAATATCGGGGAGTGACACTACAACTCCTCTGGGAAGAGTATCGTCTTGCAAACCCGAAGCACTCCTACGCCTATTCACAATTTACACACTACTATCGCCAGTATCTTGGCAAAATTGATCTCACGATGAGACAGGATCATCGAGCCGGTGAATGTACTTATGTCGATTTTGCCGGGCGTACAATTCCTTATACTGATCTTGAATCAGGCGAAGAAAAAAATGCCCAAATATTTGTAGGTGTTATTGCCTGCTCGAACTATCCGTTTGTATGTGCTGTAAAATCACAGGCCCTCCCGCACTGGATTGAGGCACATAACCGAATGTTCGAGTTTTTTGGTGGTACCACACAGGTCATTATACCCGACAATTTGAAATCGGCAGTAACCCGAGCTGGTCGTGAACCAGAAATCAATCGCACCTATCTTGATCTGGCGAAACACTATGAAGTCGTGATTATCCCAGCCCGCGTGAGGCGTCCAAAGGACAAGGCAAAAGCTGAACTCACGGTTAAACTTGTATATCGTTGGATATTGGCCCGCCTAAGGCACCAAAAGTTCTTCAGCATTGAAGAAATCAATGCTGCAATGGCAGAGCTTCTCAAACTATTTATCGAACGGCCTTTCAAAAGGTTACCCGGATCCAGACGATCTCGCTTTGAGGAGTTAGATAAGCCGCTCTTAAGGCCATTGCCAGCTGAACCATTCGAATTCTCTGAATGGACCTCCCCACAGAAACTAAGACCTGATTACCATGTCTGTGTGCGGGATCACTACTATTCCGTGCCACACGCCCTTGTTGGATCACGGATCGAGGCGAGAGTCACAGCAAAAATAGTCGAACTGTTCCACAAAGGGCGCAGGGTCGCCTGCCATCATCGCAGTCATGAGATTGGCGCGCATACCACCAATCCTGATCATCAGCCTATCGCACATCGTCGCTATGCAGAACAGAAGCCGAAACTTATCAAAAAATGGGCTAAGTCAATTGGACCCTCTACTGAAGCAGTAATCCAACACCAATTCGAAAGTCGTCCCCATGCTCTCTTAGCTATTCGTGCGAGCGCATCTCTTCAACGACTTGCTAAGGACTATGGTAATGATCGCTTTGAAGCTGCCTGCAATCGTGCAGTTCAGATTGACTCACCCACAGTGAAAAGCGTTCGATCAATACTCCAGCGGGGCTTGGATGCTCAGCGTGATGAATCGCTCTCTATCCAGGTGAACTTACCATTCCACAATAATCTACGTGGTGCTGAATATTATGCTGATGGGGGGCAATAAATGCTCATAAATCAAACAATTCAAGAGCTCAAGGACATGAAACTCCACGGTATCGTCAACATGCTGGAAGAGATGCGTGTGAACACAAGCTTACAAGAGCTGAGTTTTGAGGAAAAACTAGGGATGTGTGTAGATGCGGAAAGACAAACCCGCGAAAACCGTCGCCTAGCCCGCCTACTCAGACAAGCAAAGCTCAAAGTGCAAGCCAGTCCAGAGGATATTGATTTTTCTGCAACTCGGGGACTGGACCGACAGGTTTACGGTAATCTAGTGACCTGCGATTGGATATCTAAATCACTCAATACCATTATTACCGGACCAACCGGTGTCGGTAAGACATGGATAGCCTGTGCACTAGGTCAGCAAGCTGCGAGAAAAGGTAAATCAGTACTCTATAAAAGGCTGTCTCGCCTTCTAGAGGAGCTTGAAATCGCCTTTGGTGACGGAAGTTTGGTTAAGGTCCGAGCAAAACTGGCAAAAATGGACCTTATCATCCTGGATGATTGGGCACTGGCCCCCATGACAAAACGGGGGAGACACGAACTACTTGAGCTAATTGACGATCGTATTGGGTCTGGCTCGATTCTGATCACCTCTCAGCTACCTGTGGATCAGTGGCATGAATATATCGGTGAGCCGACACTAGCAGATGCCATCTTGGACCGGATTGTCCATAGATCCCATAAGATCGAGCTGCGAGGTGATTCCATGCGCAAGCTGAAAGAGTCGATCTAAGGGGAGCTGTATGTATAAAACCAACAGTACAAACGGCTCCAATAGCTCGATGCAATCCAAGAGTTTCGTTCAACTCCAGCCTGATCTCCTCTTTGAAGAGAATAACGCCCACAATCCTGATCGCCTGATTATCGACCAGGTCTTCGAGCACTACAGCAAAACGCTTAAACTGAAACCGAAACTGGCACAGATGCTCATCAGCCGAAAAATCGCCCCTGAGTACATCGACCAGTTTCAGATCGGTTTTGCCGACAGGTCACTGGGATTTGAGCTTCAGTCACCGAAATGCCTCCTGGGTTCCCGCAATCGCGGTCATTTACAGCGTTTGGGCCTGCTCAAGGACTCAGGGCACGAGTTCTTTCGTGGGTCCTTAGTGATACCCTTCTTCGATGATAAAGGTCAGATTGTCGGTGCCTACGGACGCCGGCCTCGCCATCAGCGACGATCACCCGCCTATCATCTCTATTGGAACGCCCAGCAGGTACCCCTATTTATTGCTACTGATCAGCGGTTACCCAGCTCTCTTATTCTATGCAAGAGTGCTTTAGATGCCTTGACGTTACTAACAGCAGGGTTTACCAACGTAGTTGCAACAATGGGCATGAAAGGCTTCAATGATGTCCAGCTTTCACGATTGCAGGGGGATGGCGTCAGATGTGTTTACCTGGCTTTCGATAACACCCCACCAGCCGACCGATATGCACTTTTAGTAGCCCAGGCCTTGGATGCCGTGGGTATACAGGCTTATCGGATAGAACTGCCAGCAGGACAGGATGTGAATAGCTTTGCCTTGACGCAGATAGATGTGTCGGGTGCCTTCAGGCGTCTTCTGCAAGCGTCTGCGCCCCTAAAACAGTCCTATGGTGCTCTCGTTTCTGACGCATTGGTCCGCTGGCAGACTCAGATTGAGACGCTGGAGGACTGTATTCAATTCTACTTGGAGGAGATTCGACATACTGGAATATCTACCAAAACGCTCAATGCCAGTCGTGTCCATCTGGAGCGATTCCAGAGCTTCTGTCTAGCGATTGGGATCGAAAACTTGGCAGATCTAACCACTGATGTTCTTGAATCCTATCGGCAGTATCTTCTAAGAGAAAAGAACGTCTTCACGGGCAAGGTAACCTCGCGGTGTACCCAGTTTGAACGCTTACAAGCCGTCATCCGAATGCTGGCAAGGCTGCACTACTACCGCATCATTCCGGAGCCTCTATCCCCAGTAAGCCACAGTGAGGCCATTAATTGAGCAAGGCGCTCAACCTCGAAGAACTCGGCCATTGTGCCGAGTTCTATTTTGAGGACTGCCTGGCGCTTGGTGAGAGTAATTATACGCTCAAAACCAAGCGGTTACTGCTGTCCAGGTTCATTGACTGGGCAGCAATCCAGGAGATCTACCACCTTCAGCAGCTGGATCTCCTCGTGCTAGAGAAGTATCGGCGCTATCTGAACCGATATCGTAAGAGAAACGGCCAACCACTGGACATCAGCACACAGTATGCCCGTTTGATGGCGGTAACCAAATTCATCAAAACCATGGATTACTATGACGTCATCGATGGCACATTCGCCAAGAAATTTCGTTTGCCCCGTATTCCACGGCGATTACCCAAAGACATCCCTACCGTTGAAGACATTGAGCGTGTGCTGGACCAAGCCCTGATTATGGGGCGTCTGGGGCTGAGAAACCGTGCAATCATCGAAGTGTTCTACGCAACAGGCATTCGCCGTATCGAGCTGGTCAATATCAATATCATGGACATCGATTTCCAGCGGCAGATACTCACGGTCAGAGAGGGAAAACACAAAAATGACCGCAATGTTCCCATCGCACGGCGAGCGCTCGACTGGGTTGAGCGATATCTGACAGAGACTCGCCCCCGGCTTGCCACACTGTCCTCAGGAGAGGCGTTATTTCTGACAGAGGCAGGCCAACGAATGAAACCCCATAAAGTCACCGGTATGGTGACCAAATGCGTGGACAGGTCTGGTATCGACAAAAAAGGTGCCTGCCACCTTCTCCGGCACGCCACAGCCACCGAAATGCTTCGCCATGGGGCAGATATCCGCCAGGTCCAGGAGATGCTGGGGCACAGTGACATCTCCTCAACCCAGATCTATGCCCATGTGACAATTCTGGATTTGAACCGGGTCTACTATGAGACGCACCCGGCTGCGAAGGAGGAATAGGAATACGATCCAGCCACAAGTAATCTATATCTTATTGATTATATTGAATATTCATCTGTGCCAAATGATGCGGATTATCTAGAATACTAATGCACAATATTTATGCCTATATGTAACAGATGATTAATGTCTATTGTAATGTCAATTAATATGTCTATAATATGGTTGTGTGATAAATGGTGAGTACTGGGTTATAGCGATGAAAGATGTGCCAACAAATAAATTTCCAAGGATTGTACGAGCAGTCCCCGATCCCTTAGGTTTGTATCTACATGCTGGATACAATGACCATAAAGCGCTACTCAATATGCTGGCTACTGGCGATAAGAGCTTTTTTGGTGCCGTATTTGACCCCACTAAACTAGATCGACACGCAGAGCTCCGTGAGCAGATATTCGAAAACAAGTTAGACGCAATTTTGGACCCAAGGACTATCAGATCGGCAACACCTGGTGGTTTCTCTGATGCCATTAGTGCGCTGCCCTGGGGTAAAAATAGACCTCATAATGAGGATGACTTCAAAGGTCTATTAGGTCGTAGATTAATTGGTGATTTAGCGGCCTTTACTTGTGAGCATGGATTCACCCAAGTAATGGCGCCATCCCATTATATTTCAAATATCAACGATTCCTGGCTAGACATTGATATTGAATCGATTTGTAATTTTCGAGCAGCTCTAGATAAGGTTGGCTGCTCATCTATACCTATGATTCTACCTTTGGCAATTCCCTACAGACTCTTTAGAAATTCTGATGACAGAAATGCTTTGATCGATCGTATCCGCCAGCTTCCAGTTAACTCTATTTGGTTATCTATTGATGGTGTGGGAAGAAATAGTAGTGCCCCTGCAGCAAGAAATTACATTGATGCCGCCAGAGATTTTCATAAACTTGATATTCCTTTGGTCGCCAATCATATAGGGGGCATGTTTGGTCTTTCGCTTCTTGCTTTTGGGGCAGTCGGAGGTATTGCTCACGGTGTGATGCAAAATGAGTCTTATCAAACATCGCAATTAAAGAAGCCTCGTAAACCTGGTAAATTTGGACGCAAAAGATTAATTTATGTGCCATCAATAGATGCCATGCTGCCGTGCAAGGAAGCAGAGATTCTGCTTTCTAGTAGAAGGGCGAAGGCTCATTTCGCATGTAATGACTCCCGTTGTTGTCCACGAGGCGCGAAAGATATGTTGCATAACCATACGCGTCATTACCTTTATCAGAGAATGCATGAAGTAGCCGGATTAAGCCGTATGCCTGAGACTTTAAGACCTCAACGGTTTTTAGATCAGCATCTGAGACCCGCAACAGACAAAGCAGTGGCTGCAACTCAAATTGAGTGGCCAGATAATAGCATTTTGGAAAAAATGCTAAGAAACAGGAAACATCTGGATACGTTAAGAATTGCTTTAGGGGATTATTCTGAGAAAAATCCACCAAAGTCATTCGCTTTGCATCCCAAGATGCGAGCAGCAAGAAACTAAAACTATTTTTATGATGAGATTAAAATGCACGTGGTGAGAAAATGAGTAACGCGATTGCTCGAAAAATTGAATCCATTGAAGAGAAAGGTGGTATGCGGTCAGCCGATGTGGCCAACATTCTAGGCACCCGCCCAGAAACTGTATCGCGTTGGAATCAAGGAAAAGCATTTCCTAGAGGTGATACAGAAAAACTACTTTTAGATCTGGATTATATTGTTGATCAATTATCAGACTTTTATGAGCCTCTGGAGGCTAGGGTTTGGCTATTTAGTCGTCAGAGAGTATTGGATGGAAAAAGGCCTGTTGATCTTATTCAAAAAGGTGACACTGACACAGTGATGCAGATTCTGGATCAGCTTAGAGATGGAATATACCTGTAGAGAGTAATGGATGGTACATGATTCCGATCTTCTAGATAAATTATCGAGTCTTGAAGTCACGCATTTTAAAGGCGAGGTTTTTAGAGCTACGCGAAAAAATTTAGACCCTTTGGCAGCCTCCAGCAATGGAGGTCGTTGGATGCCGAGAAACGAGATGAACGTCCTATATACATCTCTTACGGAAGATGGCGCTATAGCTGAATTGACTTATCACTGGGGAATGCTCGATCCAAGACCATCAAAACCAGCTAATTTAAGTCGTATCAAGGCAGATCTTCCACAATCAATGCGTATCCTTCGGACAGATCTGGAAACGCTTGGTATTCAGGAGCATGAATACCAGCAAATCAATTATGAAAAGATGCAGAAGATTGGTCATGCTTCCGCATTTCTCGAGTTTCATGGGTTACTTGTTCCATCTGCGCGATGGAATTGTGAAAATTTAATCATCTTCACTGAGAATATTTTGCAGTTAGAGCCATTAGAATTAATCGATGAGAAAGAAGTGGACTGGGTAAAATGGGGTATAGAAAACAATATGCTCGATTGATCGACCTTGTTGGTTTCAGCCATTGTTGAGAGGTGGTGACGATGAAAAAAGAGATGTTTGATGAACTCTTGGAGAGCGTTCAGGAAATGGACGAAATCGTCCTTGGGAAGAAAATGGCCTCACGTGATTATTATTATCATGATCCTTATGTAGAGGAGGATTCTGATTGCTTGGATCTCTCGTAAAAAATTCCCAACACTTATTGGGTCAGTAAATGCACTGTGGAGGATTGGGAGCAGGATTATCAGTATTCAACGAGTGCGAATCATTCATTATTACTAGTTTTAGAAGCTAATCCAGAGCATATTCTGACAGTATAATTCATTAAATTATTATTTAGGTTGATTTTAGGTGGTAATAACAACGGAGGTTGTATGCTTGATTGGTTTCTGTCTGTTAATTCAATCCTTCGAGAGTTGAGAAATAAAACTATTGATGCTCAAGCTCACCTTGCTTCTGATGACGCATCTACAGCAAACATCGTAAATGGCTATCTGATAACCGAATATCAGGCTTTGTGGCGCACCTGGGAGAGTGCTGGGTTTGATACGAAAGAGTTAGGCAATCTAGGAAGACATATAGGATTTGGTGAAAAGCATGACTACGCTGATATTCTGAAGCGTGATATTCCAGCTATTGAAACCTATGCTGAGAAACATGTCCGTGAGGGGGGCATGTAGAAATCCATGCGAATTTTGAACAACTGCTGCATCCTCGTGTTTTTGAATGTGCTTATCAACAGTTTAAAAACGGGCATCTACGAGATGCGGTGTTAAATGCATTTGTATCGGTCTATGACCTAATTAGAGAACTGACTGGATTGGATCTTGATGGCCAAGCCTTGGTATCACAAGCATTCTCTCTAGAAAACCCTAAACTTATCTTCAGCGAGCTTAATACAGATTCAGGTAAAAATGATCAAAAAGGCTTCATTCAAATCCTTACAGGTGCATATCTTGGTATTCGTAACCCTAAGGCACATTCACTACGTCACGATTTAGATGAAGTAAAGGCTGCCCAATACTTGGTGTTTGCTAGCATTCTAGCACGTCGTGTTTCTGAGGCGGCGTCACCATAATAAATTACAATTTTTGATGAGTGTTAAAATATCTTCATAAATTAAGGAGTAAAATAAGAATGGTTGAATGGCATTTCTAATCTACTTAATTACTGCGCCTTACGCTGAACATCGATCAGCTGTGTCCATAAAACTTAATGAGATATAAATAAATCTGGATCTTATAGCAGAGTATCGATTACGGCGACTATTCGAAATTATATTTAGGACTCGATAGGACTAGTTTACAACTACTTCAGAGACTACGATCCCTCCACCGGAAGGTATCTTCAATCTGATCCCATCGGCTTGTATGGAGGACTAAATACCTACCTTTATGCAAATGCTAACCCGACCAAGTATGTAGATCCCACTGGCGAAGCAGCTTTAGGTGGTGTTATTCAACACCCTTGGACTGGTGGTGGAGGCTGGGGTGGTGGTAGAGGAGGATCTATCAACTTTCCTCGGCCAATACCTGTTGTACCGACAGTACCATATGATAAAGAAGCCGCGAATGATCCAATATATGACCCAGAAAAAGAACGAAAACGAATCTGTATAATGGAATGTGAGTTTGAATATTTAAATGATTTGGAGTTTTGCCTCAATAATGGAGGACCTTGCGGCCCACTAGATGAAAGTCAGTATCAAGAGTGTCTTGCCTTTGCAGAAAAGAAATTTGGATCGTGTAAGGCTCGATGTCTAGGTGACTAAAGCCCTAAGTAATGAAGTAAAAGTTCCAATATTCAACTAGAGACATCCGTGTCTTTATTATCCAACTGCTATGCAACCTGGTCAGAGATATGACTAATGAAGATGGGATTGAAACTAAAATTTATTGTCGAAATGATGAAGTGGTCTTCAGTATTACTGATCACCATAAATGGGGTGAGAACGACAGAAATCATTTAGCAGCCATTGTGAAAGAAATAAAAGCACATATTGCCGCTTTTATTAGTGGCGAAATATATTCTGATTATCCAGAGGCCAAAAACAAAACATGTGTTATCGAAATAGTTGGAAAATACCCGCTTAATACAGAAGCAAAGAGAATTTTTGGGTTATTAGTAAAATCTAGTGGATTCAGTTATAGATTCAAATAAAGGGCAACAGGGAGAAAAGGGGTCGGTGTGAACCTCCCCCAGTTTAACGGAGACTTTTATTAAGCGACAATAGTCGCCATAGGAGTTTCCCAATGACGAGAAAACGCAAGCCGTACAAGACCTACACCAAGGAGTTCAAGGAAGAGGCCGTTCGAATGATGGAATCCTCAGACAGGCCGGCAGCAGAGGTTGCCATGGAGCTGGGTATCCGCCGCAACCAGCTCTATAAGTGGCGTGATCAGCTCCAGCAGAAGGGAGGCAATGCCTTTTCCGGGCAACGAGGAAGGCCGAAGAAGGAGGATCAGAGCGAAGTGGTTACCCTTCGGCAGGAGAATGAGCGTTTGAAAGAGGAGCTGGAAATCCTAAAAAAGGCCGCGCGTACTTTGCGAAGGAGCTCAAGTGAAGTACGCATTTATCCGAGATCACACTCAGCAATACAAGGTATCACGGCTCTGCGAGGTATTAGAGGTATCATCCAGCGGCTACTATGATTGGCGAGATCGACCGGAAAGCGCCAGGAGCAAGCGAAACCACCAGCTTGTCACAAAAATCAGGGTATTTCATAAGGTCAGTCGCGAGACCTATGGCTCACCGCGGATTCATCGAGACCTGGTGGAAGCCGGAGAGCGGGTTGGCGTAAATCGAGTGGCCAGGCTGATGAGTCAGCACGGTATTCAGTCGAAGATGGCCAAGCAGTTTGTCATCACTACCAACTCCAAGAACACCCTGCAGCCAGCCCCGGACAGGCTCAAGCGGGATTTTTCTGTGGAGTCGCTTGACAAGGCATGGGTGAGCGACACCACCTTCATCCCAACCCGCCAGGGCTGGCTCTATCTGGCCGTGGTGATCGAGCTTTATTCACGGCAGGTGCTAGGGTGGGCCATGGGCGAGAAAAATAATGCCCAGCTCGTCCAGGATGCCCTGACGATGGCGATATGGCGGAGAGGTAAGGTAGGCGCAGTGATCGTGCATTCTGATCAGGGCAGCACCTATGCTTCAGCTGACTACCAACAGTTACTGAAGGACAACGTGTTGCTTTGCAGTATGAGTCGTAAAGGAGAATGCCTGGACAATGCGGTAGCAGAGAGCTTCTTTGGTACACTGAAAACCGAATGTGTCGAGCACGAATATTACCGCACCAAGGAGGATGCCAAGAGAAGCTTGTTCGAATACATCGAGGTCTTTTATAACAGGCGCAGGCGACGTTCATATCTGGGCTATATCAGTCCAGCCGAGTATGAGGCAAGGTATGCCTCCTAATTATACTCTCCGTTTTATTGGGGGAACGTCACTCTGACCCCTTGATAATTTAGGCTAGACTGATACAGAGCAACTGTATCGCATCTGGTTACTTCCAAGCTGTTCGACGGGGCAAGTGATTGTCCAGGTGGCTATTGAGGCTGCAGGAGAGAAGGGGAGCCCTCTATGAAGATCCTATCCCGTATTGAACTTATCTTGGTAACTATTATTTTTTGTAGCCCGCTGATTGGTTGTGGTGGAGGCGGCGGTGGGGAGAGTCAACCGGGAGGTGAACCATTCTTGCAAGTGGATGCAGGTGCTGCACGAACGGTTGCTCTGCCGGATACGCTGACCCTGCAGCCCAACGTTACCCTTGGTGGTGTGGCGGCGGGTAACCAGGTTGATTATCAGTGGCGCCAGATCAGTGGTCCCGGCTCGGTTGCCTTGTCTGATTCAGCTATCGCTTCACCAACCGTTAACTTTCCCATCAACGGCAGTTATCAGCTCATGCTGGACGTGACTTCAAGCAGTCAGATTGCCAGTGATTTTTTGCATGTAACGGTCAATACCCAAGCAACGGGTGCCTCCGGACTCAGCGCTCCCCCGGCAAATAATGTTCAGTGTGTTGCGCCTGCCGATGCTGCGGTATCGGCATCGATCAGGTTTCTGACACCCTATCCCGGACTGCCGTCGTTGAATCCACTGGTCGGCTTGTTTCAAGCCCCGGGAGATAATTCAGTCTGGTACGCTCTCAAACAGACCGGAGAGGTTGTACGTTTTGTGAATGATCCTGGCGTCAGCAGCGTGGCCCCCTTCCTTGATATCCAGGACCGGGTCGACTACGGGGGAGAAAAGGGCTTGCTGGGCATGGCCTTTCACCCCAACTACGCGGTCAATGGTTACGTCTATTTGTCTTATACGGCTTCACCTGTGACTGGGTTGGAGTCCCGCATTTCACGTTTTACTTTAAATGCGACAACGCAAACGCTTGACCCCGCCTCTGAGCAGATCATCCTGACTGTCAGCCAGCCCTATAGCAACCACAATGGCGGTCAGATCAGCTTTGGGCCGGACAATCTGCTGTATATCGGTCTGGGAGATGGTGGATCGGGTGGAGACCCTCTGGGTCACGGGCAGAACACATTAACCCTGCTCGGCAGCATGCTGCGTATCGATGTGGGAAATGGGACAGGTGGCTACACGATTCCTCCAACCAATCCTTTCGTCTCTGGTGGCGGTGCACCGGAGATCTACGCTTATGGTCTGCGCAACCCCTGGCGCTGGAGTTTTGACCGTTTATCCGGGAATCTATGGGTGGGAGATGTAGGCCAAAATGCCTACGAAGAGGTGGATATCATCACTGCCGGAGGTAACTTCGGCTGGAATACCATGGAGGCTAGCCACTGTTTCTCTTCATCCATCGGTTGTGATCAAACCGGTCTGATTCTTCCTGTTGCCGAGTATGGCCGTAGCGAAGGGATCGCTATCACGGGAGGCTATGTCTATCGGGGTGCAGACCTCTCTTTTTTGTCGGGACGCTATCTCTATGGTGATTATGGTTCCGGCAAGATCTGGTCGCTTGAGGATGACGGATTAGGCGGCTACACCCCAACTGAATTGCTCGATACGACGCTGAGTATCGCCGCTTTTGCCGAAGATCAGTCTGGTGAGGTTTACCTACTGCATCTGGGTGGAACTATTCATAAGATTGTAGAAGATACATCCACGGCAATAGGTGTCATACCTGACAGTCTTTCAGGCTGGGGCTGCTTTCAGAGTGCCGATGTGGAGAGTTTTTCCGACAGTGTCGTTCCCTACGACATCAATGCGCTGCTCTGGTCCGATTTTGCGAATAAAGAACGCTTTATGGCGATACCCTCAGGCACCACCCTCTCCATCGATGGGGAGGGCCGATTTGTCTACCCGCCTGGCAGCGTATTGGGGAAACACTTCCGCCTGAACGGTGAATTGGTTGAGACGCGCCTGCTGTTACATCATGCCAACAGCGGCTGGTGGGGCTATAGCTATGAGTGGAATGCAACGCTTACCGATGCCGATCTTCTTGCAGACGCCAAGGATAAGTCGATTGCCGGACAGATATGGCACTACCCCAGTCCAGCCGAATGTCTGCTGTGTCATACTGAGGTGTCGGGTATCACTCTGGGACCTGAAGTGGGTCAGCTCAACCGGGACTTTGTCTACCCCTCTGCTACTGCTAACCAGCTGATTACCCTTGAGTCCATTGGTTTGTTGGCCGCACCACTCACAGACCTGCAGAAGTCGACCGCTTTCTATGCGATTGATGACACGGCCTACTCCACCGAACGGCGGGCACGAAGCTACCTGCATTCCAATTGCGCCAACTGCCATCAGCCGGGTGGCCCGGGAGGCGGTAATCTCGATCTGCGTATGAGTGCAAGCTTTACCGCCACCGGTCTGTGTAACCAAGCGCCCCTGACCGGCAATCTTGGTCTGATCACGCCGGTCCTGTTGAAACCCGGTGACCCGGATAACTCGATCTTGGTCCTACGCATGGAGAGTCAGGGGAATGTTCGAATGCCACCGCTTGGCTCGGCTGAGATTGACAATCAGGCACTGACCGTGGTCCGGTCATGGATTACAGACCTCAATGGATGTGATTAAAGCTCGCTGTTAATGTAAGAAAACCAATTATTTCACGCCATGCTGGTTGGGGCCGGCATAGGCATGGGTTACTGATTTTCTATCAGACACTTCACTTAGTCATTGAGCTGGACCGATTTGAGTGATCATCCTAAACCTGGAACGGGTCAGGTGCATGCTGTATCGATAACAACGGCAGATGGTTTTCAGGTTTCTTGATAAAAGTAACTGATGGAAGCTGAAGTGGGCGTCTGTGGATGCGGAACTCATCACGTTTGAATTTCGATCGGACGTAAGTATCGGCCAGTTGGCCAGATGCCTAGTTGAGAAATTGCCTTTGAGATGAGCGAATTTGAAGTCACATAAAGGTCGATGCCAAATCGCTCTTCGCCACGCCACTGATTTTTATGATTGGTGTGAGTGTTCAAGAAATCATACACTTCGAGGCCCTCTTCAATTGCGCCACATATTACATCGAACAACAGCACATTTGCAGCACCACTGATGTAGTCTGGGTCGTATCCGCCTTGCACAGAAAGAAGCGTATTATCGTAGGCGTAGCCAAGTTTAATTGCCTTGAATGTATTGGATGACTTAATCGCTTTTAAACGTAGCCAGCCGGTTGATGCGGCCTTTGGTAGGTATTCCTCATAAAAACGCTTTTCTAATGGCCGACGAACGAAAACGCCTGCTTCGCCTTTTTGCCGCCATCTTTTGCCGTGTAGATCAAATAGGGCGTGCATAAATTGGTCAACGTCGGTTGTGTTGTTACATTCTACAATCGCCCCCTCAGATTTGCGGATCTTATTGAGTCTCCATCGGAGATTCTTAGCGACACTCTTGGAGAGAATGCCTCTATACTCATCGGTGGTACTTGGGAGTTGGATTGCTGAGTATGAGGTGGGACGCTTCCTGACGGTGAGGCCGGTATGTTGGAACCCTTTTTCTATGTAATCCACGCCTGGATTCCACGAGGCCATACGAGGCATCCAGATGAGATCAAAGTCTTTACGTCTGTTTGCTAATTCAGTGGCAATGGCGGTAGAGATTGCTGTGGAGTTGTCCTCGTCAATAATCCAGCTGGGATACATTAATCCTGTAGCATGGTCTGCTAATGGCCGTAATACATCGATTGGGAATTTCAGGAGATCGTATCGCCAAAAGTAAAAAGGCGCCAAGCCACATAGTCGACCGTCTGTGTCTCGGACTGTAACCGTGTATGGCGTTATTTTGTTTTCGATGGCATCAAGCCAAGAGACGACCCATTCCCAGGTCAAAAACATTTGTTGTGTGCTGGACCGCTTTAGGAGGTTATTCCATTCAGGTTCCAGTGCACGTAATTCAGGAATATCAGTGATAACCGAAACGCTTAGTGATGTGTTGTCTTGGGAGGTGTGTTTCAAAGGGGCAGTCCAATTTTTTTTATCATTCGTTTGAGTATTCTTCGTGCAATCCGTTGATACCGTGGCTGGATAAGGCCAGCTTGTTTCGTGGATTTCAGCACATAATCGTTTTCGTATGGTGTCCGGTAGAAGTGAAGCGTCTCTGAGTCGGAGTCATAAATCACATAAGATGAGCGCATATCACCATTTCGGGACAGGCAGATGCTTCCTGGATTAACAATATATCTATTTGATTTGTCAAGCTCTAACTTTATCAGGTCGTCATGTAATTCAAAAGTCTGATCTCCATCATTCATATAGACGACTGGAGTATGGGTATGTCCAAAAAAAGCAAGCCGGCAATTAGGGAATTGATGTGACATATCAGTAAATACTTTTTCCACATCATCTTTACTACGGATTCGTTCCATCTCAGGAAAGGGTTTTCCCCTAATGGCACCGTGAAACAGAAGGAATCCGTCATTGAAGAAAGTGGTTCGTGGAAGTTTGGATAAATATTCCCGGTTATTGTCAGTCAGCTCACCATTGGTCCAGTTTATTGCCTTTACAGCAACCTCCCAAAAGTCAGATAGATCTATGTCGTTATTGGTAACCGCAAGATCATGGTTGCCTGCAATTGAGATGATTGAATGTGATTGTACTAAATCAATAGTTTCGTTTGGTAACGCATGGTATCCAACGATATCTCCACAACAATATATTTTATCTGCTGAATTGGCGCTTGCGTGTTTGATAACGGTCTGCAGGGCAGCGGTATGTGAGTGTATGTCAGCGATAATCGCAAAACGCATCAGCTTGTCCTTAACGCTTCCCAAGGGATTTTAAGCGACGTTTCAGGGATATGAGATAGGGCACAGGATCTTGAATCGAAAACACATGTGAATATGAATGGAGGCGCTGGACTCCGTACTGAAGTATTGCTGTTGGTGAGTTGTTGATATCGAGATATGACCTAACGTCGTCGTTTGCTGCAATCCACTGACGGCCGGTCCGGTATTCATTGCCTTGGTCAACAGGGAGTCCGCTTAGATACTGATATGCTCTCAATGGAAGATTGATTCCGCATTCCGCAGCCAAGTGATTCCAAAGAGTAAACCTTAAGTTAGCTTCGAGAAAATAAAGTTTTCCACTCCTTGAATCTCTTTTGAAATCGAGTTTTAGTGGCCCACAAAATTTGAGTTTCTGAGAGATATATTGTCCGGTTTTCACCACCTCATCATCGTCAACTAATGTCACACATGTACTGCGTCCGCCGAAATGAGGATATGTCCGAACCTTTCGTCCAACATAATACCCAATCGGCTGAAATCGTTCATCATTGAATGCGTGATACGAGAAAATATTATCCTCAGTTCCTTGGATGATTTCTTGGAGAATGAAGGGTACGTTTTCATTCTCTAATAGAGAAGCAACATGTATGGCTTCATTTTTTGTCTCTACAACAATAGCTTTCTGAGTTTTGTTCGCTGTGATTTGAGCAATTACAGATTGGTTTGAGGTCTTGTTTGGCTTGATAACGAATGGAGGTGTGAAGTCGTCCAGGTCTCTCTCGGTTAACCGACTATTGATGATAATGCTTTTAGGATAGGTAATATCAGTGCCTTTAATCAGTTCATTAAAGCTATTTTTTTCACTACAGCTCGATATTAGCTTTGCTGGTGGCATTAGGAAGTGGTAGTGGTCAGATAAAATCTCACGATGCTTTGATATAAAGCGCATGGTTTGGTCATTGCCGTAGTAAAGTACAGGCTTAACCTTAAACTGACTACTGGTGTCTATTAGCGCTTGAATAAGGGCGTCGGAGTCACTTTTCAGTGGGGGTAATGCTTTAAATGAGTGGATTTTCCGAGAGTAGCATATCAAGTCACTTTTCGAATGGGTCAATGCATGGCAAGAGATATTTGTTTTTCTAAATGGACGGAGAAGAGAGAGGCCGCCGTAGATTACTGCGGCAGGTAGTGCCTGTTGTTTGATCTGTGAATTTGAAGAGTTCATAAATAATATTACGCGAGTCGTGGTAATTTCTCAGATTTGACAAAGTTCGTGAAATTACAAGAAAGTTGGCCAGGGAGTTTTGAAGAGCCAAATGGTGTGTTTTTCCATGTGGCAGATTTTATGTTTGACATGGAGTGGTGATTAGCCTGAAAAAATAATTTCTTATACTGCCAGATGGATAGGTTGGCTGATTCGATCTCTGTTCGGTGGTACTTTAAGCGCCAACGATCATGATTGAGATGGTTTTATTATAGTGTTTACAAACAAAAAGGGGCAAGTGTCTGTCATTCAATGTCACCTACATAGATATTATTAAAGTATCTGTGGTTTTATCATTCGGATTAATTTTCTTAAGCAGAGCTAAAGGAAATTATAACTCCACTGGCAGTGTTACTGGTTTACCTAGTCGCATGTGGCGCTTCTTCGGTGTCTGCTTTTAGGCTAAAAAAAACGGGATAGACTGATTTCAACATAGTCGTCCTGACGGAAAGGATAGAGTGGATCGTCTTCAGGCACATTGAACCAGAGACGTGCCTGGGCGCTTACCTTCCACAGATTGCCGATACGACGGCTTGTTTCGAGATTGAAGAGTGCGGCGCTACTGTCAAGATCTTTGATAATCCCGGCGAGTAGCTCGCTGCCGTCCACGTCGTTGGCGGTCAATCTGAACGCGAGAAAGAGATCGTTCTCAAAAGGAGTGGTGGCTGCATCCTGCCGGTCGTCATAAAGATATTCGGCCAGCAGACCCAAGTCCATGGCGCTCTCGCCAATTCCCACTAAGGTATATTCGAAGCCGCCTGTGGCCGCATTGTAGCTGCCGCTGTCAGCACTACGGTGTATGGCTTCCAGCTTCCACAGCCAGTCGCCTTTGGTGGCCTGGAGATCAAGTCCGGTCTGCCGCATGAGTTCATAGAAGGGCGCCAGTACGATTTCTCCTGCTCCGTTCATTGTCGGCATGAACAGTGGGTCGCGGCTGGTGCCATTGAAGTGTGAGAGGCCAATATCCCAGTCACCGATAAAGTGGGACCATCGAATAGCCAGGTCGAGATGTCGCTCCTCCCTGTCGGACTCATAACCGGCCAGATCGGTATCGACCCGTGGATGAGTGCGCAGGCGTCCATCCTCACCAGGAAAGGTCCGTTCACGGAATCCGGCAAGCAGGTAGAAATCGAGGATACCCCAATCCCGCTCCAGGGAGAGCTTGAACATGGGCTGACCGAGTTTCTGCTCTCCATCGGGATTCTCCACCAGGTCGGTCTGATTGATGACATCCACCAGATGCAATGCCTCTGTCACACCCCAGAAGACCTTGCCGATACCGACCCGGCTCTCCCATCCATTTCCCGCATAGGTCCAGATCAACTCGCGGATATCGGTGTGGCTGCGTTTATCGTCCTGACTGTCCCAACGGGCGAAAGGGATGAAAAGCAGACTCTGTTTGTCATTATCCCAGCGCTGGAAATATTCGGGCTGAAAGGCGAGCGACAATGTGTTGTCAGACTGGTCGCTGTCAAGTGGGTCCTGCAGGAAATAGCGTCCCTGGCCCTCCACGTATCCGCTCCATTCTCCAGCGCAAAGGAATCCTGGCAACAGCAGGAGGATACAAAACCAGACTTTCACTCTATAGACTCCTTGGGGAAGGGCATTGCTGATTGGAAGGGTGCGGCAAAGCCGTGCCCGGCATTTATCTGGCTCGCTTGAGACTGTTCTTGTTGAAGTCTCCGTCACTCAGTCCCGAGCGGAAGTCATATTTCTTCCAACTCAGCAGGGTACTCTTGCCGGTCTGGTGATTCTCCATGTACATTTGATCGGCACGCCAGTACTGATCGAGGTATTGCTGATAGCCACGAAATACCAGCGTCTTCAACAATGCATTTTTACGGTCGTAGTATTCGATCTTGAGTGGGATGAATCGTTCTTGATCAACCCAGACCTGCTGCCGGGTATAGCCGGAATTGGGATCGACCGGGTAGCGCTCCAGGAGGAAACTGGCCTTGCCTTCATAGCTGCTCTCCTCGATATATTTGTAGGTGTATTTTTCCACCTCCTGGGATGAGATGTCTTCATAGGCAAACTCGCTGCCCATGAAAGGCCCTGACTTGTTACGTGATGCGATACGTTTGACTCTTTTCAGCGCAGGCAGGTAGAGCCACTGGTCATCATCGCCTGTTTTGTGAGAGAAGCTGAGCAGGGCAGTACCCTTGACGTCACGGGGCTCATCGAAGATGACCAGTGTCTTGTCGCCGTCATTCTCGACTTCCAGGGTCTGATTGCGCATGTCGCGCAGACTCTCTTCCCCATGTTTGTTTTTCAGTAACATGGTCATGGCTGCCTTGAAATCGTGAAAGCCAGTATCTCTGCGTTCGATCTCCTGGGCGATTTCCAGGCCTCTCTCCTCGGGGGTGATTGCCTGTGCAATTAACGGCATCAATATCAACAATAGTGAAAGCAAAACGGGCTTCATGATTTTTTTCCTCCGAAATAGATCAGCAACGGGGGCAGAAAGAGAAAGTCGGCAACCAGGGCGAGTCCCAGGGTGATGGCGGTCAACAGCCCCATACCGGCATTGAGTTGAAAATGTGAGAAAGCGAGGATGCCGAAACCGACCATCAGCACCAGGGTTGTGACCCAAAGTGCAGTGCCTACGGTGGAGAAGGCATATCGAACGGCATCCTCCCGGCTGAGTTGTTTCTCCCGTCTGGCTCGGAGATATTTACTCAGAAAGTGGACCGTGTCGTCGACCACGATACCCAGGGTCATGCCGCTGACCACAGAGAGGGCCAATCCCACTTCGCCAACCAATAGCCCCCAAATACCGAAAGCCATCCCCATGGGTACCAAATTGGGCAGCAGGCTGAGCCCGCCAACCCGCAGTGATCGTAATGCCAAAACGAGAATGAGAGAGATCATCACCAGCGCCAGGGTTGTGCCCTTGAGCATGGAGACGATATTGCGATTACCGATGTGTGCAAACATGACACTCGGACTGGCCCCCTCTATACGCATGCCGGGCGCATTTTGCGCCAGCCATGCCTGGGCGCTCTCCTCTATCGCCAGAAGCTGCTGTGTGGAGATGCTCTCCAGGGTGACGGTAAAGCGCGTGGCAGACTTCTTCACATTGATCTGATTGTTCAGATCCAGCCCGAAGGGCAGGGAGAACTCGTAGAGCAGCAGATACTGGGCGGATAAATCCCGCTTGTCCGGCAAGCGGTACCAGCTATCGTCATCTTCATGCATATTGCGGTTGAGCCGCTTCATGATGTCGGTAATGGTGTTGACATGAAGTACGTGTGGCTGCTGCCGGTACCATTGAGCGAATGCCTCCACGTTTTGCAGGAAGCCAGGATCGCTGATGCCGCCTGTTTCGCCACTCTCCAGGGAGTACTCTATGAGGTAGATCCCGGTCAGATTTTCCGTGGTGAAGTCAGTGGCCTGACGGAATAGATTGGTCTCATCGAAGTATTTGACGAACTGGTCGTCCAATCTGTTGTTGGGGATCTGGGCGATGAGAAAGAGAATCAAGGCGCCCATACCCCATATCAATGCCTTTTTATTTTTTACCACGAATTCTGCCAGGTGTTGCATGGCGATGCTGCCCTGGGTATCCCCTTTCAGGGCCTTGACCGGAAGTATCATCATCATCGCAGGCAGAAAGGTGACGGAGAGAACAAATGCCAGTACCACGCCCATAGCAGCCATATTGCCCAGATCCCGGAAGGGTGGAGCATCGCTGAAATTGAGACTGAGGAATCCGATAGAAGTCGTCAGGGTGGTGAGGAAGATCGGCTGAAGGTTGATCCTCAGACTCTCCATCATCGCCTGGTGTTTTGACTCGCCCTCACGCATGCCATGGAGGAAATTCACCAATACGTGTACGCAGTCAGCAATGGCTAGGGTCATGATGACGATGGGCACGGTTGTGGTGGGTGGCGACATCTGTATACCGAGCCAACCGGTCAGGCCCATGGTGGCGATGATCATCAGGATGATAATGATCATCGTAGAGAGTGTGCCGGGGATCGACCGAAGCATGAGGACCAGTACCAGGATCACCGCAGCGAACATCAGGGGATAGAGGGTCGTCATATCGCCCAGTGAGGCGGTGGGAAAGGCGTTGTTCATCATGATCATACCGGTCAGGTGGATCTTGATGTCGGGGTGTGCCGCCTCAATCTTACTGACCAGGGCCCGGGCGGCTTCTGCAACTTCCGGCACCTCTGTCAGTTTCTTGCCCGGCAGCTGAACGGTGACGTTGACACCGGTTGTGTGTGCACTTGGCGAGATCAAGCGGTTGACCAGCAATGGATCGGTGGTAGCGGTCTTGAGTTTCTCCGTTAACGCTTCATCGGAAAGCGTCTCCGGGTTAAATACCAGGTCCTCCACGATCAGGTCATCACCTTCGGCGTAGGTGTGCTGGAAATTGGTGATCGAGTCGACGCGGATGGAGTGGGGGATCTGCCAGGCTTCCTTGGTCAGTTCAGCCACAGCCGAGAGGGTCTCCCGGCTGAAGACAACCCCATCCTTCGGTGTCAGTACGAAAAGTACGTTGTCATTTTTTGTGTAGGTGTTCTGCAGCTGTTCGAATGCCTGGAGTTGGGGGTTCTCTTCGCTGAAGAACATTCTGTAGTCATTGCTGAAGTGCAGATGCCTGACACCGGTTCCCAATGCGAGCATCAAAACCACAGAAAGTAGAATAACCGAATAGTTGTACTTCAATACTAGGCTAAAGAAGCGTTCAATCATGTTGTTGTCCTTTTTATTTGTCAGGTGATGCCCTGAGACTCTCCAGATAGTGCAGCAATCCTTCTCCACAACTCATCAGTACATCATGACTTTGCGCATTTTTCGCCATACTCATGCATCCCTCAAGTGAGGCTAGGATAAAAAGTGCAGTGTCGGTCACATTGATGGTCTTTGATATACAGTTTTCATGCTGTCCCCGTGTCAGCAGATTGATGATGTTCTGCTGCCAGCGCTGATAGAGTACGTCGATGCGTTGTCGAAAACCGTCATCGATGGGGGACATCTCTTGAGCGAGATTGTTCAGGGGGCATCCGAGTGCAATTTCCTCGCTACCAAAGTACTCGCCAGCCTGACGAATGGTATCGATGAGAATATCGACAGCATCTCCGGGGCGCTGCATAGGTTCAAACCACATGGATTCGAGTTTGTGGGTGATTGCCTCATCCAGCACGGCGTAACCGAGCTGCAGCTTACTGCTGAAATGGTGGTAGAGGGCGCCTTTTGTCACGCCTGTCCGTTGCAGAATGGCGTTGAGGCTGGCGGCTTGGAAGCCGTAGTGGTGGATTTCATCATAGGCGGCCTCTAGTAGCGACAGGCGGGTGTCGTCTGCACTTGTTGTTTGCCGGTGATGAAGAGGGGGTGACATACCGACCAGTATGTATGCCAATTTGATGCCTGTCAAACCAGATCGCTGGCGGTGCTGGGTCTTTGACAAGTAAAAGGCATTTTTCACAAAAAGGAATTGTGATGCTTTCATCCCCTGAATGATGACCTGCTCAGGATAACTCCTTATACTGGAGCACTGAAAAACAGATCGCCGCAGGCCCTGGCAAAGAGTGCCTGACGCATCGATCGAAAGAACAATATCAAGGGAGCCATTCATGTCATCTTCCGAACAGAACGTCACTCAGACCAATGCCGCCTTGGGCGCGTCGGCGCAGGAGTTTCTGGACTACTGCAATGCCGAACGGGAACGTCGCCTCAATTCAGGGGAGACTTTCGACCAGGAGGCATTCGACCAGGCTATCGATATGGTATTGAGTAAGTTACGTGTGTTGGCAGATGAGGGTTGGTCATGATTATAAATTCCATCAAGGCCAGCAATGTACTGAAGTATGCCTCTTTGCAACTGGATAATATTCCCGAGCAAGGCCTGATTGCCATTACCGGCCCCAATGAATCGGGTAAGAGCACAATAGGCGAGACCGTCTGTTTCGCTCTCTTCGGCAGGACCTTTTCTCTCGATTTCGATGAGCTGCCGAAGATCATCCGCTGGGATGAGACCCACTGTTCAGTCGAACTGGAGTTCACCCCGGCTGACGGTAAGCGTTACCACCTGGAGCGGTTTCTTGATGACGGGGGGAATCATAGCGCCCGTCTGGCCCTGGCGGAGTCACCGCGGGCTGATGAGCCTCTTGCCAGAGGCATAGAGCAGGTGGCGGATAAGGTCTATGAGCTGATCGGTTATGAGTACGAAGAGTTTATTGAGTCCTTCTACCTGGCCCAGCGAGAGATTACCACGCCCCATCCTCACAGCTATGCAGTCAAGACCATGGCGGGGCTGGTGACACTGGAATATTGTGCCGAGGCCTGTCGTGACGATCATGAAGAGACACTCAGTGAAGTCGAGGCAAAACAGTCAGATATCACCAAGCTGCAAGAACAACTGGATGAACTCGACATCGATCCCCGCTTGCTGTCGGAATTGGAGGGTGAAAGGGAGACCATCTCCCGTCGCATGGGTGAGGCCAACCGGTTGATCGAAACATTGGATAGTGCGTCTGTCGCTTATCAAGATGCACTGCCCAAGCGGGAGAAGGCGATTGGTGCGAGTGGTCGTGCGGGTTTTTTGCGTCTCATCATGCTGCTGTTGGCGCTGGTAATGGGCGGCAGTTGGTATCTCTTGGCCAATATGCCGACGCATGACCTGTCGCAGCAACTTTCAGGGCTGTTGGCAACAAGCCTCTCTTTCTGGCAGCCGGAAATGGTTACTTGGTTACTCTATGCGGCAGCCGGTGCTGCCGTGCTGTTCCTCTTTTTCTGGATGCGTCGTGCCAGCCTGAGTAACAGTGTGAAAGATTATGGCCAGTCTGCGCAGTCTCTCGCCAGTGCGTTGGATGGTCTGCCGATAGCGGAAAATCCAGAGACATCTGCTTCAGATGGGGTGGGGGAACAGGATGATGAGCAAGCAAGTGGCGACACTTCTAGAGAGACAGAGAAAGAAGAGCCGATTGCGGTTGATCGGGCTGCCCGAAGCAGACTAAGCCAGCGGGTCAGTGACTGGCAAGCCAGTATTGCCGAGGTGAGGGACGGTGTCGGCAATGAGCAGAATTTCCTGCGACAGGGCATGGAGGTAGACAAGCTCCGCATGGGACAGCTTGACCAGGCGCTGACCCAAGAGCGGGAAAGACTGGATAAGTCGGAACAACTGCACACCATGCAGACTGAAATACGCGAGAAGACTGCTGAACGCGAACGCCATATCGAGATCTGTTCAATGGCGGATGAGCTGATTCAGGGTGCAACACGGGAAGTCTCCTACCAGTTCAACCGTAAATTGCGTGGTCTGGTTAGTAAGACCCTGCCCCTGTTCACTGAAAATCGCTATGAACATCTGCAGATCGATGACGATCTCAGTGTTCGTGCCTTCTCCAGCGAAAAGCGCGACTTCATGGATCTGGATGAGATTTCCAGCGGTACTCAGCGGCAGATTATGCTGGCGGTACGCCTGGCGCTTTCTCAAGAACTGGTTGAGCGGACGGTGAAAGGAAATCAGTTCCTCTTCCTGGATGAGCCGTTCGCTTTTTTCGACGAACACCGCACCCGCAGTGCCTTGACTGTTTTGCCGACCCTTAGTGAGGAGCTGAACCAGATCTGGATCATCGGCCAGGCCTTCTCGGATGACCTGAAATTTGATCGGCATATTCAATGCGAGCGGGGCAGGGACTCAATTACGTAGGTGGCTGACTTGTTCAAAATCATATTTTTTTGTTTATCTGCAAGTGAATGCGGATAGACATCAATGTCCGCTGTGAAATTATTGGTGTACCAAAGTTCTAACCCGCTGCTCAGAGAGACCTAGGGTGCGGCTAGGCCGCACCGGGCTCATACCTCATCGATCTTATATGTTTTGTCATGGGCACTGACAAACTGCCTGTAAAGGCGGCAATCCCATCTCTCTCAACTGCCCTTGTGGCGAATTCATCGGCTGTTTTGTGTGCCCCTCCCGGTTCCGGTAAGACGACCCTGGTTCCTCTCGAATTACTCCAGTCTTCTTGGTTGACGGGGCGAATTCTGATGTTAGAGCCCAGGCGTCTGGCAGCACGAGCTGCGGCTGGTCGAATGGCCTTCCTGCTGGGTGAGGCCGTGGGTGAGACAGTCGGCTATGCCATCCGCCTGGAGCGCAGAGTCTCTGCCAAGACGCGTATCGAGGTGGTCACCGAAGGTATCCTGACCCAGCGGTTGCAAAAAGATCCGTCACTGGAAGGCGTCAGTCTGGTGATCTTCGATGAATTCCACGAACGTAACTTACAATCCGATTTGGCGCTCGCGCTTTCGTTGGATGCACAGCAGGGACTCCGTGAAGACCTGAGACTTCTGGTGATGTCCGCAACCCTGGATAGTGAATGGGTGAGCGCACTGCTGGGTGGCGCGCCTGTGGTGAAAGCCGAGGGCCGCAGCTATCCGGTAACGCTGCACTATTCATCTGAGCACCCTGACAAGCGGCGCATCGTTGAACAGACCGTAAACGTCACGCTTCAGGCTTTTCATCGGGAGTCGGGGGACCTTCTGGTCTTTCTGCCCGGTGTTGGCGAGATAAAACGAACATTGGATCGGTTGAGAAATGCCCTATCGAATGACGCAGCTGCCCCCATTTTCTCCCCCCTCTATGGTGATCTGCCGAAAGCGGAACAGGACCGGGCACTGCTACCGGATCCTGGTGGACGGCGACGGATTGTACTGACAACCTCAATTGCCGAAACCAGCCTGACTATAGAGGGTGTGACAACGGTGGTAGATAGTGGCTGGTCCCGGTTGCCGGCATTTCTACCCGGCATCGGCTTGACGCGGCTGGAGACAGTACCTATCTCAAGGGCGGCTGCGGACCAGCGGGCGGGCAGAGCGGGCCGTGTTGGGCCGGGCGTCTGTTATCGTCTTTGGTCTGCGTCCTATCACGATCGTCTCCCGGCCTTTCATCCCGCTGAGATCTTGCAGGCAGACTTGGCGCCCTTGGTACTGGATCTGGCACGCTGGGGTGTGAGTGATCCGGATCAGTTGCACTGGCCAGAACCCCCGCCAGTGGCAGCCTACTCGCAGGCCTGTGATCTTCTTGTGCGTCTAGGCGCGCTAGATCAACGACGTCGCATTACGACACAGGGTCGATCCATATCCCGCTTACCCTTGCACCCGCGTCTCGCACATATGCTGTTACACGCGGCACCGGATGAGAGACAGGCGGTCTGCGATCTTGCGGCGCTGCTAAGTGAAAGGGATATTCTCCCTTATTCGTCTGATAGCGGTCGCTCGGTCGACATGACATTGCGATTACGTCTTCTTGAGCGCTGGCGGACCGGAGATTTTGGGTCTTCAGGCAGAGGGAGTGGTGACATAGCTGCGATGCGGCAGGTAGACCGGCTCAGTCATGATTGGAAAAAACGCCTGCCAAAGCGTGAGCCGTTATCTGCTGAGACAAGGCTCAGCGTCGCTCAGTATCTGGCGTTGGCCTATCCCGACCGCATAGCCCAGCGTACCGGGCATGCACGTTTCCGTCTGGTGAGTGGCCGGGCAGTTCGATTGCCGGCGGAGGATCCTCTGGCCGGAGAAGAGTATCTGGTGGCAGCACAGTTAGATGCAGGCCGAACAGAAGGATGGGTTCGACTGGCGGCAGCTATCGACGAGGCTGAGATCCGCCAGTTGCCCGACCTACAGTTAACGTCGACAGAGAGTGTGGCCTGGGACAGTTCTGCAGAACGTGTTGTCATGCTGTCGAGGGAGTGCTTGGGCACATTAACGCTTAAAGAGTCTCCGATAAGTCATGCTGCCCCCGCTATGGTGCTGGAGGCGATGTTGGCGGGTGTGAGATCCATGGGGCTCTCGGTATTACCCTGGAGTCGGCCACTGCGACAATGGCAGGACCGTGTCTGCTGGCTACGGGAGGTGCTGGAAGGTGGAGGGCTCCCCGACCTGTCAGATGAATGGCTGGCGACCCACCTGGAGGATTGGCTTTCAGCGTGGTTGGATGGCGTCACCCGTAAGGTGCAATTGCAGCGCCTCGATCTGCCAACGATACTGAAAGCGATGTTGAGCTGGGATCAGCAGCAGCAGATTGAGCGTGAAGCTCCTTCTCACATCTATGTGCCCAGCGGTTCCCGCATTCCGCTGAAATACTCGCCAGGGGAGTCGCCGATATTAGCGGTGAGGCTGCAGGAGTTGTTTGGTCTCTCGGAGACGCCAAGGATAGGTGAAGGACGGGTTCCGATAATGCTGCATCTACTTTCGCCAGCTCAGCGACCCATGCAGATTACCGATGATTTGGGGGGCTTTTGGCAGCGTACCTATCCTGAAGTAAAGAAAGAGCTGATGGGGCGATATCCGAAGCACTACTGGCCGGACGACCCCATGCAAGCCAAGCCCACCGCGAGGACTAAGCCGTCGCTAAGAAGATCTTAATGCTTAACGGGTAGTATTATTTATGAAGAAAGGCAATATTTCTCCAGTGACCGCAAGATCAATCGGATAGCGACGCTCATGAGAGTCAGAATGTGACAATTTCATCTAAGTCGGTTAGATTACACGGCTGCCTAAATAATATTTAAGCGTCGAATCAGAACAAGCTGGCAAAAGTACCTCACTTAGAGTTTTCGTGGCACAGGAAGACTGGATACAGAGGTTGGTTTGATATAGCCAAGGATCCAGACAAATCGTCTGCAACAATCAGGCTAGTGTGTAAACAAGGACCGGTGTAGGAGATCATGGAGCAAATCAGGTCATCAGACAGTGTGGTGAGCAGACTTGTCGGGTTTTTTCCGCGGCTTGAGCGTTGCCCCGACAGCGAGTTGGAACAATCACTCGTGAGACTCTTTTTTGCGGGTCTGTTCATTCTCTATCTTTGGTTATTTCATTTGTCCGGCAGTCTTTCGCATGATTTGGGCAAAAGTCTCTTCCCGGTAGCCTTCGGTTATTTATTTCTTGCGCTGTCTGTCATTACTGCCATCGCCATACGGCCTGAGCGTTACCGCCTAAGGCGTATTATCAGCACTATTCTCGATGCCGGAATGATCAGCGTGGCGATGTGGGTTGGAGGCGAGATTACTTCGATACTCTATATTTTTTATCTCTGGATCACATTAGGAAACGGTCTTCGTTACGGCAGAAGATATCTTCTGCTGGCCTCTGTTCTGAGTGCCATCGGTTTTTCCATGGTGATCGTCTGGAGTGAGTATTGGTGGCAGCAGCGTATTCTCAGTATTGGTATGTTGCTGGGATTATTGATTATCCCACTATTTGTCTCCGCTTTACTCACGCGACTGGAAATGGAAAAACTAAGAGCTGAGTCGGCAAATCACGCAAAGAGCCGTTTTCTGGCCAATATGAGTCATGAAATACGCACACCGCTCAACGGAGTGGTCGGCATGTCTGACCTGCTGGTCGGTACACCCCTGAATGAAGAACAGCAGGATATAGTCCACAACATACACTCTTCAGCTGAATCATTATTGAGTCTGATCGAAGATATTCTCGATATTTCAAAAATAGAAGCCGGCAAAATTGTCATTTCCCCTGCAGATCAGGATATCTACTCGCTGACAAATGATATTGTCGGCATGATTCGGCCTCTGGTGGTTTCAAAATCAATCAGTATTAATCTATGGATTGAGTCAGAGGTTCCGCCAGTCGTGCGGGTTGATCCACTGCTGCTAAGACAGATTCTTGTGAATCTACTCTCCAACGCCATCAAATTTACCGAAGAGGGTGGTGTTAGCCTGCGTATTTCTCTCAGACCTGCTGAAGAGGGTGATATATCACCCGAGCGACTACTGTTTGAGGTTGTCGATACTGGCATCGGTATTTCTGAGCAACATCTACATCAAATCTTCGAGCGGTTTACACAACTCGATGACTCTGTCACTCGCCGTTATCCCGGTACAGGTTTGGGTACCACGATCACCAAGCAATTGGTGGAGCTGCTGAATGGCAGAATCGGTGTTGAGAGTCAGTTGGGTCAGGGTAGCCGCTTTTGGTTCGATCTGCCGCTGCTGGAGACGGCTCAAAATATTGATGAAGATCTGTTGCAGACAGCACAGTGGATTCTCTTCAGCGATGCAGCTTATGAGGAGTCTGCCATTCTCAATGTTATGCAGGAGTGTAATCTGATCACCAAGGTGAGTAAGTCCAGTGCCGGCGGTTTTCAAGAGCTCATGAATGCAGTTGCACTGAATAAGCCTTACGACGTCGCTATCGTGGATGAAAAACGGATTGAAATTCCGGCTGATCAGTTGGTGCAAACGATAAGGGGTGAGCCGCATTTACGCGGGCTCATTTTCGTACTTGTGGCAGAGACGGCTGTTGACTGGACAAGGAAACATGCACTGCAACAGGCAGGTTTTTCAGTCATCATCAGTCCGCCGCTTAGCGCAAAAAAGATTCGCTATGGCCTTTCTTATGCCTTAATACAGAAGAGTAAGTTGGCATTTGCTGGAATAGATTTAAGTACTGGGCCCAATCGTCCTTTACCAGCAAGAAAATATAAAGTGCTTTTGGCGGAAGACAATTATATCAATCAAAAAGTGGTACAGAAGATACTCCAACGGGCTGGACATTCCGTCAGTGTTACAGATACCGGTGAAGATGCATTAAATGCCTTGAATTCCAATCACTTCGACCTTGTTATTCTTGATATGCAGATGCCTGACATGGGTGGGCTAGATGTTATTAAGCACTATCAGGAATCCCTGACGGAACCCTCTGATGTCCCCTTTATGATGTTGACGGCTAATGCCACTATCGATGCACAAGAGCAATGCCGAGAAATGGGGGTGCGTGCGTTTTTAACCAAGCCCGTTCGTTCCGGGCAATTGGTAGCAATCATGGATGAAATCTTATCCGGTAATTCCTCTGCAAGCTCTGAGGTACTGCAGCAGGATGAACAATTTGAGTTGGAGAGTATCGAGCAGCAACAACTGATCATCGATTCGACCGTCATTGACGACTTGTCAAGATTGAGCAAGAATCCTGCTTTTCTCGAGGAGCTCACAGAAAAATTTTTCAAGGATTCTGAGGCGTTGCTGGATACAATGCGTGAGGCCGTGAGTAAGAAAGCGGTAGCTACCTATCGCGAATGTGCGCATGCCCTGGCGGGGAATGCTGCTGGCATGGGTGCGCATGCACTTAAGGCTGCATGTGATGCTGGCTCAGGGATTGATCAGAGGGAGTTTAATGCGATCGGGGAGAACCTGTTTGCAGAGACGCTGACTGCCTACACAACAACCAATCAGGCGCTACACCGTCTACTGGAAAACCGCGAATCGACCAGCGCCAGGTAATCCCATTTACCCACTAATTTATAAACCTTGAGTACTAAGCGTATTTAGGATCTATCATGTTGGTATGTATGCTGCTCAGATAGATAGGCATGGAATGCCTGGGACGTCAAAGAAGCAAGTTGCGACAGGCGGGGAAGTTTTTGCACGATTTCTGACCTAAACTGCGCTTTGTTAACCCGCTCTAGGTTGATGCACATTTCGTACAAAGCGAATGCTCCCAGCTGTCCCGAATTGTCCATCAGGATGCCGCATAAATTGAAGAATCGCTCCGGTTGATCAAGCTCGACCGATTCCTGCATACCTTGCAGAATGACAGCACAGTCACGTACAAAAACCTCGATCAAACCGGAAACGAACCCACGATCATCATCAAGTTGTTCCAATGCACTCAGGACACGCCTGTCAAGCAGGTCAGTATGATGGAACTGGGTCTCTCTGTAGTGAGTGATGGTGGGGGACTGTCTATTCGCTGGCACGGTTAACGGCGGCAGGCACTCGGGAGCAGCTTTTATCATGTTAAGGAGTTCTTCGGCGGGTACCGGCTTGAACAGGCAGGCTCTGATTTGCAGTTCCCGGCAAAGTCTCAACGTAGCTGGAGTGTTTTGGTTAGTGATGATAATGAATGGAACCCAATGCTGGTGAGGCGTGGTAAAACGGTGTAGCTTGATGACCTGTGTGCCGTTCATGATAGGCAGTTGTAAATTGATAACAGCCATATCGAAAGGCTGTTGTTCCAAGGCTTCCAGCGCTTGTTCCCCATTTTCTACACTTTTTACACGATAACCTGTACCACGGAGAACCTTTTCAAGCTGGCTTCTTTCCGTCGTGTTCTGCTCGGCTAGCAGAATGGTTTTTTGAGAATGTCGTTGTTTGCGGCTTTTGCGGTAACGCGTCAGATAAACGATGTTATCCGAATCGTTGGATTGAGCGCCATGCCCCTCGATGATTGAGAATAGCTGAGACTTATTGACAGGCGTTTCAATCAGCCCTGTATAGCCAGCCTTCAGTAGCTTGTGACTATCATCTCGGGATTGTGGGTTGCCTAGAAAGAGTAGTTTTATCGATGCCAGCCTTGGCTCGTTTTTTAGTAGGCATGGCAGGTGGGCTGGTGCTATGTCCAGCCGCTGGGTGTCCACGATCAGTATGTCGGGCAGTGTGTGAGAGCTGCCATGATTCATGAGCCTGCAAAGGGCCTGGATACTATTGTCAGTAGTAGCGTAACGCTTGCCCCATGTTCGTAGGCAGTCTGTTATGGGATCGATATGCCTTGGGTCTCTGGAGATAATTAAAACATCTTCATTAGCGGTGGGTGCGTGTTCAGATGAAGTATCCCACATAGAGCCTGGCTGCCGGTATGGGGCCTTGACTTGCTCTTCAGGGAGGCGATTTTGTTGCAGAAGTGATTGAACATCCTCGGATGTCTCGGATTGGCTGTTTGAGCTGCCGGATTTCAAACGGAATCGAATAAGCACCAACGCAAGTGTGGCGGCAGATACTGATAGCAGCATTTCCCAAAGTTCGAACGGACCTGTCAACATTTGAGAAAAAAGTAGCAATACACTTGAGAAGACAGCAACTGAAACCAAGGAGCTGCTGATTTCCAAACTGGATCTCTTGTTTGAGTTTGACATCACCTGTAATTCATTAGCATCCGAGGCGAGAGTTTATGTATCCTCACCCAGCGAATTATGGATCGAGATGACCGTGTCAGATTCCTGCAGGAAAACCTCAGCGCAATCCGGATCGAAGTGGTTGCCACGTTCTTCCTTTATATAGTCAAAAGCCTTCTCAAGGGGCCAACTCTTTTTGTAGGGTCTGTTTGTCACTAATGCATCAAATACATCTGCCACGGCAACGATTCTTGCCTCAAGTGGTATTTTATCGGCCTTGAGCCCGCGAGGATAACCCTCCCCGTTAAACTTTTCATGATGACTCAAGGCGATTACGGCACCTGTCTGCAGATAGATCGACGGACTGTCCTTGAGGATATCGAAACCTACAACGGTATGGTGTTTCATGATTTCGAACTCTTCGGGCGTAAGGCGTGCCGGTTTCAATAAAATCGCATCCGGTATGCCTATTTTACCGATATCATGCATGGGAGAGGCCTGGCCGATCAAATCACACAGTTCCTTAGATAGCCCAAGTTTCTCGGCAATCAGTCGGGAGTAGCGGGAGATTCTGTGGATATGGTTTCCTGTATCCTCATCCCGATATTCACCCGCCTTCGCCAATCGGATCAGGGTTTCCTCTTCCCGGTCATGAAGCTCTTGTGTCGTCTTGCGTATTTCACCTTCCAGCAATAACGCCCTGTCCTTAATCAGTTTGCGTTGCCGACTCATGGTCAGCAGGTTATTGCAGCGCGCCCTACACTCAGTATGGTCAATGGGTTTAGTGATGAAGTCTGTGGCGCCGGATTCAAGGGCGAGATAGCGGACTGATTGATCCTCAATGCAGGTCACAATCATAACCGGTACATCGTTGAACCCCGGAATCTGCCTAAACCATTTGATGAACTCAACGCCATCCATTTGCGGCATTTTGTAATCTGTAATGACCAGGTCAACATCATTTTGCTTCGCCCATTCGAGTGCTTCGGTGGGGTCAGCGTAGCACTTGGTGGAGACATCCTTGTCTATGGACCCAATCAGCTCTTGTAAGATCATCCTTGTTATTGACTGATCATCAATGATGAGTACGTTAGACATAGCAATAGCGATAATAGCCCTCAAAAAAACGCAACTTCGGCATACGTCTGACGCTTGCCCCGAATCAGGAATAGCGGCAAGGGCGGCCAATGCTTTACCCTCGGCTATTCGGTGCTCCTGATCATAGTATTTGCCGCCGGACTGGCAGCGGTAGCATCATTTGTTACCGCTTTGGGTCCAACCATAACAGCTATTCAGGAGAATAATCCTTTTTCAATGTGAAATAAATTCCTAGAATGTTACCCGATTAACTATTGCTATGCGAGTTATCTAAGTGCTGGGATCTTAGACTGTAGACGCGGCCTTACGAGCCGGTTAATGGTGTTCGTGATGAAGGGTTTATCATTGATTTTGAGATCACCGGGCAGTTGCACTGTCGTCATTCAGCTTTCATTTGATAATGGAAAACAGGGAATTGGGACAAACAAAACGGTGAATGGCTTTCCACGTTGAGCTCCAGACCGTAGAATTGTCGCCTCGATTGTGAGGAGAGAGATTTGTGAAATTTAGCGTTGATCAGTTCCGTGCCTGGGATCGCAAGTGTGTAACGCTGATGGGAATGTCCGGCGTGGGTAAGACCCGGCTGGCTAACAAGTTAAGGAAAAAAGACTGGTTCCACTATTCCGGGGACTATCGGATCGGTACGCGCTATCTGGATGAGCCGATTCTCGATAGTTTCAAGGAACAGGCCATGCGCGTCCCGATGCTGCGTGATCTGCTGCGCTCTGATTCCATTTTCATTCGTAACAACATCACCTTCCACAACCTGAAACCGGTCTCCACATTTTTGGGGATGGTCGGTAATCCCGAGTTGGGGGGTATAGGCCTGTCGGAGTTCAAACGCAGGCAGCAACTCCACCGGCAGGCGGAGATTGCTGCCATGTACGATGTACCGGGCTTTATGCATAAAGCCCAGTTGATCTACGACTACCCGCATTTTATCAACGATGTGGGGGGCAGCCTCTGTGAGCTGGATGAGCCCGGTCTGCTTGAGTTTCTGGCTGAGCATTCACTGATCCTCTATATCCGAGCCAGCAAGGCCGACGAGGCAGCCCTGATCGCACGTTCGGTTTCATCGCCAAAACCGCTCTACTATCGTGAAGATTTTCTTGATGAGCAGTTAGACATCTACATGGAGATGAAGGGGATTGGCTATGCCTCACTCATCGATCCGATGGATTTCACCAGTTGGGTCTTCCCGCGTCTGTTTCGCGCAAGGATTCCTCGTTATGAGGCGATCGCAGCTGAGTATGGCTATACGGTCAATACCGAGGCGCTTGCCCAGGTCAAGAGCGAGGGCGACTTCCTTCAACTGCTGGAACAGGTCATAGAAGGGGATACCTGACATGCCACTGGTTGCACATACTGAATTACCGGCCTTCTCACGCCTGCGCGAAGAGGGGCAGAATGTACTCACGCCCGAGCGCGCCACCCATCAACATATCCGGGAACTGCATATCGGACTGCTTAACATGATGCCCGATGCAGCCATAGAAGCGACCGAGCGGCAGTTTTTCCGTCTGGTAGGGGAGGCCAATCCCATTGCCCAGTTTTTTCTACACCCCTTTACGCTCAAAGAGTTGCCCCGTGGAGAGAAGGCGCAGGCCCATATCGATGCCTACTACGAGACATTCGAGCAGATCAAGGAAAAAGGACTCGATGCGCTGATCATCACCGGCGCCAATGTCAGTCATCCCAATCTGGCGCAGGAAGCATTCTGGAAACCATTGACCGAGGTTGTGGACTGGGCGCATGAGAATGTCACTTCGGTGCTCTGCTCCTGTCTTGCCACGCATGCTGTGGTGCAGTCCCATCATGGGCAGAAGCGCACCCACATGGGAGACAAACTTTGGGGTGTCTACAGTCACCGGGTAATGGATCTTCATCATCCCCTGGTGAATGACATCAATACCCGCTTTGACGTGCCGCATTCCCGATACAATCAGATCAGCCCGGCGCAGTTCGAACAGGCCGGACTCAAGGTGTTAGTGCAGAGTGAGCAGGCGGGTGTTCATCTGGCTGTGAGCCGGGATGGATTTCGTGTGGTCTATTTCCAGGGGCATCCGGAGTATGACACCATCAGCTTGCTGAAGGAGTATAAGCGGGAGGTCAATCTCTACATAGCCGGTAAGCGTCCCGACTATCCGCCATTCCCAGAACACTATTTTACCTTGCGCAACCAGGCGATCTTCAGTGAATACCGGGAGCGTCTGGAGGCAGCACGATCACACGGTGAGATCCTGCCGGCTTTTCCCGAAGACCTGGTGCTCGAAACCATCGACAATACTTGGCACGATACCGCCGAGGCTGTCATTGGCAACTGGATCGGTCTGGTCTATCAGGTTACCCATCAAGAGCGCTCCCTTCCGTTTATGGAAGGCATAGACCCGGACAATCCGTTAAACCTGAGTCGGTAACTTCTTATGGTAAGGATTGCCAGTCCGTCTGCTGACGGATTGGCTGGAAAATGGCGGAGCGGACGGGACTCGAACCCGCGACCCCCGGCGTGACAGGCCGGTATTCTAACCAGCTGAACTACCGCTCCGGTGAGAAGCGCGGTAGTTTAATGTTTTTCATGACGAGGTCAACTAGATAATCAGTCGTATTGGCTTAGCCAGCCGATCCAATCCTCGAACAGGCTTGCATTGGCAGCCGCGATTGCCATCCTTGGCTGCAGTCCCAGCCTATCTGCTGCCGCTAGGCTGACGTGTCCCTGAGTGAGTCGATAGCGGCCGCCCGACTCGCTATAGATAAGACTCCCCGCGGCATAGTCCCATAGCTTGGAGCCCCCATGTATATAAACCTCCAGCCTGCCTGCAGCCAGCCAGCACCAATCCAGCGCGACACTGCCGATACTGCGCTGAGAGCGATAAGGCGGCCTAGTTGCCAATTGGGTGGCGAGTTCTGGGGTGAGCCGTTTGAAATCCACCATTGCAACACATCCTGCGAGCTCTTCGGTCGAGTTTTCGAGTCTCAGACGTTCACCGTTCAGCCAGGCCCCTTTGCCTTTTTCGGCATAGAAGCACTCGTCACGCAGGGGGTCGTAGATAATACCTACCTGTACGGTACCTGCATGGATATACGCCAGTGAGGTTGCGAAGCAGGGTGTGCCTGCCACATAGTTCGAAGTGCCGTCCAGCGGATCGAGACACCAGAAGCCAATGTGGGAATCCTGCAGTACACGCTGCTGTTCTTCTCGGCTCATCTCCTCGCCGAGGAGGGGAATCTGCGGATATTCTTCACTTAGGCACTGCTTGAGTCGTTGCTGAACGGCGAGGTCCGCCTCAGTCACCAGAGAGCCGTCGGCTTTCTTTCTGCCGTCTATTTTCTGGAACCTCGGCATGAGTTCCTGCGTGGCAGTGTCGATGACCAGCTTATTCAGTAATTCGATATTGATGCGCATGGTGCCCATGTTACTCCCGATGCTAGGGCCTGTTAACACTAATCCAATGCGCCCTGTTGAGCCTGAAAAAGCGCCAATCAAGGCGTACCCCAAGGGCACTTCCTTCGGGGCGTGAGGAGAGCAGTTTGGTTGTTCCAAATGAGCGACGAGCAACGCCGAGTGGCGCTTTTACAGGCACAACCCGAAGGGCTGGGGCTGTTTTTGCACCCAGCAGCGTTATCATTCGCTCATGTAGCCGGGCTACACCACGCTCATTCTGCCTTGCTGGGTACAAAAACAGCTCCAGCAGGGCGTATTGGATTAGTGTTAACAGGCCCTAAAGTTTGCGCATTATCAACGATCTTGGCCGGTCTGCGTGAGATAGTGCAGAATCGCTCCAATTATTCTCCCGCGGAGAGAAAGATGATTTTTGAGGTCGACGAAAAACTGCGCAAACAGGCAAAAAGCCCACACGAGCTCTCGATGATGAATCTGGTGGCCTGCCACCTGATTGCTGCGCCGGTTGCTATTGTACTCGATGTCGGTCTCCTCGGTTTCCTGATACCACTGGGACTCTCTCTCTCCGTGATTGCATTCATCTGGTTCAGAGCCAGCAGAGGGGTCGCCAAGGATCCCTGGTTCACCGCCGTCCACTGGCGCTTGTCCGCTAACCGTACCCGCATTCTATTGGTCGGATATACTATCAGTGCGGTGATACTGGGGATGGCGCTGATGGCCACTTCAGGCAGTTCGAAGGGAGACATAATGATGGTGGCCATCTCTCGGGTGGCTGTGGTGCCAACCTTGTTGACGGTGATGGTCTGCTTTGTGCTTGAATCCAGTTCCATCTACCAAGCGGGTCGTGGCGAGGTGCCGGATGGCATAACACGCCGCCTGCCGCCACCTGACGATTTGGTTGTCGTTGAGGGACCGGCAGTCACACCGGCTGGATAAAGAAGGCGCTGAGCAAGTCATGGACTATTTAGGACCCAGAAGTTCAATCTGATAACCATCGGGATCTTCAACAAAAGCGATGATGGTTGCCCCGGCGTTCATGGGGCCGGCATCACGAGTAACCTTTCCACCCCGGCTACGGATCAGCTCGGTGGCAGCGTAGACATCATCCACTTCGATGGCCAAATGACCGAAACCGCTTCCAAGATCATAACTGTTGGTTTCCCAGTTGTGGGTCAGTTCGATCACCGTATGATTTTTCTCATCACCATAGCCGACAAAGGCCAGCGTGAACTTTCCATCCGCATAGTCTTTCTCTCTCAATAGCTTCATACCAAGAATCTGAGTATAGAAGTCGATGGACCGTTGCAGGTCACCGACCCGGATCATGGTGTGTAACATACGCATGATTAACTCCCTAAGGGTAGATTGATAATGAATTGAAAAGGATGTCAGGCAACCCAGGAAGACAGCAGATAGATCATTGACGCCAGCAGTCCGGTAAGCGGCAGGGTAATGAACCAGGCCAGGATGATACGGATCAGCGCTGAACGCTCCACCAGCGCATGGCGATAGAGTCGCTTTAGTGACTTTCTCTCTTTTTTGCTGAGTTCTATCTGTCTATCCGATCTGTCAAGTTCATCCAGCAAGCGTCCCTTTTCGCTGAAGGGTGAATGGTCGAAGCGGTGGATGAACGCGTCAATGACTTCCGGCTCCTGGTCCTTGTGGTAGCGCCTGAGTTTTTCCAGCAGTATGGCGTAATTGGTTTTCAGTGTTTCACGCAGAAAGCCGATACCGAAAATAGCGCCGACGGTGGTATGTGTGCTGCTGATGGGTAGACCGAGCTGGCTTGCGAACAGTACTGTGATGGCGACTGAGGTGACGATGCAGAATGCTCTCACCTGATCTAATTCTGTAATCTCTGAGCCGATGGTACGGATCAGCCTTCTGCCAAACAGCATGAGTCCCAGCGGGATACCCAAAGCGCCAACAAGGAGCAACCAGAGAGAGATATTGTTCTGCTGTATGAGTTGCTCGAATTGAATTGCCTCTTTGATCGCGATCATGGGTCCGATGGCATTGGCGACATCGTTCGAGCCGTGAGCGAAACTCAGCAGGCCCGCTGCTAACAGCAGCGGCAGATTAAACAGACGGTTGACCGACGACTTGGTATTTGTCAGCAGTGCAGTACGTTGCTCAATAATGGGTCGGGTAATGAGATAGACGCCGAGTCCGATGGTGAAACCAGAGACCAGAGCGGTGAGGAAATCGACACGCCAGCTTGTCTTTAACCCCTTGAGAAGCAGATAGCTGGTAAAGGTCCATGCCATGAACCCGACCAGTAGCGGCAGGACTTTGCGCGCCGCTTCCGACATCTCTTTTTGATAGAGCAGTGACCGCTTGATCAGATAGAGCAAGAGTGCGGCAATCAATCCGCCCAGGATGGGAGAGAGAATCCATCCGATAGTAATGGTTCCGATCATCTGCCAGTTGGCGACACCGATACCTCCCACTGTGATGCCTGCGCCCAGTACCCCGCCAACAATGCTGTGAGTGGTTGAGATCGGTGTGCCTGTGAATGTAGCGATGTTCAGCCACAGGGCGGCGGCAAGCAGCGCTGAGAGCATGACGCGGATAATGATCGCGCTGTCTCCCAGCTGTGAGGGCGTGATAATACCTTGTTTGATGGTGCTGATGACTTCAGTACCGGCGAGAAACGCACCAGCGGCCTCAAATATCGCCGCAAACATCACGGCGCCCAGCAGACCGATGACACGGGAGCCGACCAGCGGGCCAATATTATTACCCGCATCGTTGGCACCGATGTTCAATGCCATATACCCACCCAATACAGCAGCGATCAGCAGGACGCTATGGTCCCCGATACCGGGAAAGAAGAATTGCGATGAGAAAAGGATGCCAAGCAGAAAGAGCAGGGCCGACAGTTGTCGTCCCCATGCAAGTCGTTGATCCACTCTGTCAGGTAACATATGTGGCAGTTGCTTGACGATTACCTAAACCTGACAAGACGGCTAAAACGTCGTTCCCTTTCAGGAGGCCTGCATGTCGCGAATGAACGTATTCGATCTCTCGATAGATTGATTCATACGTTTGATCAGTGTGGCGATGTCCGCCTTCAGGGTGGTGAATTCTCCACGTAACGAGCCGATAGCCTGAGCATTCAGGTTATGTTTCAGAAACAGCACATTGTCACGCAGGGTGTTGAGCACCGGTTGCATGGTCTTTTCCGCCTGCTTCATGCTGCTCAGCATCTCTTTGTAACGTCGGCGGGTCTGATTTAGTTGCTTGGCGCTAGAGGTCTTCAGACTCTGATTCTGGTAGAGATCGAGTTCTGCCCGCCACTCCTTGAAGAGGTCATCAGCGACAGACTCGACCTTCTCAATCCGGTTGGAAACCGAAGAGGCTGAGGACTCGCAGGCCTCGTACTCGTCATTCAGACTGTCATAGGCCCGCTTGAGATTGCTCTCCTCCAGCTGCACCACTGATGCAAACTGATCCAGTGCCGACTGGAACTGCTCTTGGGCATCACTCTGAGCGTCACGCGCCGATTCCACCCGGTCGACCAGAATGTCACGCTTGTGGATGCCGACTTTCTCCATCGTATCGTAGTAGACACTGGTGCAGCCGGAGAGTGTGATCAGGAAGATGAGGATTGGGAAAAGACGTATTGCGAGCATGTGAACGGTGCCCCTCGATATCTGATAGATTGGCCACATTCTGCCACAGAGTGATCGCCAAAGGCGATTGCCGGGCACATTGACAGGATTGTTTGCAAATGACCGTGATGACCCAACGTGCTTTATAGACAGAATCTCCTGCTGGGTGCGCTTTTTATCCTGCTGGCGGAGCTGATGTTCGCTTCCATGGGTGCCGCTGTGAAAATGGTGACAGCGGATCTACCCAGCGAGATGGCCGTCTTCATGCGCAATATCATCGGCTTGGCATTGATGACGCCCCTGGTCTGGAATAGCGGTGGCGGGATACTCAAGACCGGGATTTTTCGTCTGCATCTGCTGCGAGCGACAGCGGGTGTGTCGGCTATGTATTGCTTCTTCTATGCGTTGGCACATCTGCCGCTGGCGGACGGCATGCTGCTGAAGATGACGGCACCGCTCTTCATGCCCCTGATTGCCTGGGCCTGGCTCAGCGAGCGGTTGCGAAAGACCATCCTGCTTGCGGTGGGTATAGGTTTTGCGGGTGTCATACTGGTGCTCAATCCCGAAGGGGAGTTCAGCCGCGTCGCCCTGGTGGGGCTGCTGGGCGGTGCGCTGGCATCCCTGGCCAAGGTCAGTCTGCGGCGGCTTGGTCGCTCGGAGCCTTCTGTGCGGGTGGTCTTCTACTTTGCCCTGCTGAGTTCAGTGATCTCCGTGTTTCCCATGTTTTGGCACTGGCAGCAGCCGAATGCCCAGCAGTGGGGACTGTTTGCACTGGTCGGTTTGGCCGGGACCCTGGGGCAGTTACTGCTGACTCGCGGTTATGCCATCGCTGCCGCGAGTGTGGTCAGTCCCTTTACCTATACCTCGGTGCTGTTTGGTGCGGTCTATGGTTATCTCTTCTGGGGTGAGACGTTGAGTCTGCAGTTCGTGATGGGTGCGCTGCTGATTTTTGTGGCAGGTATGCTGGCATTGAGGTCTCGAGAAACGAAACCGGACTCGCTGGTCAGCGATCCGGCAAGACCCTGATACAATGAGCGGACAGTTGCGGCCTGATGCCGTTACCGCTGCTTTAAAGAGAATAACTGATGTCGATGAACTGGTCTCAACTGCTCTCCCGTAAACGTCTGGGTTCCAGCGAACAATCCACAGGCAGTGCCACCCGCACTGACTTTCAGCGAGACCTGGATCGGATTATTTTCTCATCGGCCTTTCGGCGCATGCAGGATAAGACACAGATCTTTCCCCTCTCCAAGATCGACTATGTGCGTACCCGTTTGACCCACAGCCTCGAATCCTCCAGTGTCGGTCGTTCACTTGGGACGCTGGTGGGAGAACAGATCATCGCCCGTCATCAACTGACGGCTTATGAGGCCTCCGATTTCGGCGATATTTGCGCCGCCGCCTGCCTGGCTCACGACATTGGAAATCCGCCGTTCGGCCACTCCGGTGAAGATGCCATTCGTCACTGGGCTGAGAATGCTGAATACGGCAAGCAGCGGGTGGCGGTACTGCAGGGGAGTCAACGGGAGGATTTTCTCAATTTCGAGGGCAACGCCCAAGGCTTTCGTGTCATTACACGGCTGCAGAATCGCGATAACCCGGGCGGACTGCAGTTGACCTGCGCCACTCTGGCGGCGTTTACCAAATATCCCCGTGAGTCGTGCATCGGCAAGGGAAGATTCGAGGGCGTGAGCGCCAAGAAGCCTGGCTTCAACGCCGAGGATCAGAGCAACTTCACCGAAGTGGCCGAAACCGTCGGCCTGATTCGGCGCGACCCGGTGTTGGCGGTCTGGCATCGTCATCCCCTGGCCTTCCTGGTGGAGGCGGCTGATGATATCTGCTACCGGGTGATCGATATTGAGGATGGTTACCGGCTGGGCCATCTCAGTTTTCAGGAAGCGATGGACCTGTTTTGCGCGGTGTTGCCGGACTCGTCCAAGCTCTCATCCCGTCTGAATCGGATCAGCGGCGACAAGGAGAAGATCGAGTTCCTGCGGGCGAAGGTGATCAGTCAGGCGATCAGTGAGATTCTCACCTGCTTTCTCGACCAGGAGCGTGAGATCCTGGGTGGCCATTTCGATGAACCCCTGATGAGTAAGATTCCCCACCGGGCAGAGATGGACCGATTGATCGAAGTGGCGACTGAGAAGATCTACGTTGCCCCTGAGGTGATCGAGATTGAGACTGCCGGCTTTCAGGTGATCAGCGAATTGCTGGAGCGCTTCATTCCGATTATCGACGACGTGGCGGAGCATGGTCAGGATGCCAGCCCTCGCAGCCAGATGATGATTCGCCTGATCCCCGAGCAATTTCTCGGACCTGGACACAGACCCGCTGAGGAGGACTATCTACGTCTCCTGCGTCTGACCGATTTTGTCTCGGGCATGACCGATTCCTATGCGGTCTCGCTGTATAAAAAAGTGACGGGCATCTCCCTGCCAGGTGGATAGGGTTGTCATCATATACAACATCAGCTGTGGATTTATTCAAACGTGATCGACTATGCTCAGTCTAATGATATTCATTACAAATGACGCCTCAGAATAGGTGGGACGGAAACTGGGAGATTTCTATTGCGTGCGCTGAAGGGTTGCTGGATAGGCGGTTTACTTGCCGTGGTCATTGTGGTCGCGGCTACCGAATGGATTGTCGATCTTCTGAAAAGCAGCCAAGTGGAACAACAGCGCATTGAGGTACTCAATCGCGTGGTGACCCTGCGCGCCCGTCTAGAAGGGGAAATCAACTCCACCCTCCATCTCACCCGTGGTCTGATTGCCTATGTGGCGATCAATCCCGAGGTCGACAGTGACGAGTTCGATGCCCTGGCGAGTGAAATTACCGCTGTCGGTCGCAATATCCGCAATATCGGACTGGCAAAAGACAATGTGATCACCCATCTCTTTCCCCTCGCAGGGAATGAGACCGCCCTGGGTCTGGAGTATAAAAAGATGCCGGACCAGTGGCCGGCAATCCAGGCGGCGATAGAGCAGAAAGGCACCCTCGTAGCCGGGCCGGTCGACCTGGTGCAGGGTGGCCGGGCCTTCATCGCGCGCACGCCGATCTATACCCGTGGTGGTTCGGGAGGACATCTGTCGGTGCATAAGCCTTCCTACTGGGGTATCGCCTCCATTGTGATCGATATACCAACCCTATTTAGTTCTGCCGGACTGGAAGAGGAGATGGATGGTATTCAGTTTGCCCTGCAGGGGAAGGATGCCAAAGGGGATGCGGGAGAGATGATCATGGGTGATCCGACCATTTTCGCCTCTGATCCGGTATTACAGTCGGTACTCCTGCCGAACGGTGGCTGGCTCATTGGAGCCAGGCCAATAGAGGGTTGGGTGGCACAGGATGGGACGATCTGGCAAACACGGCTGGTCGGTTGGTTCAGTGCCTTGATCTTTGGATTGCTCATCGCCGCCCTGCTGCGTGCACGGGAGATCAACAGATCTCTGGCGTTGCAAGACCACCTTACCGAGCTGCCAAACCGGCGCCTGCTGGAGGATAGATTCGAGCAGATGATTGCCCGTTGCAAGCGAATCGGTTGTGGCTTCGGTGTCTACTATATCGATCTGGATGATTTCAAAGCGGTCAATGACCGCTATGGACACAGAGTCGGAGATAGCTTGCTGGTTGAAGCAGCCAATCGCCTTCGGACAGGAACCCGTAGTGTCGATACCGCAGCGCGAATCGGTGGCGATGAGTTCATCGTGCTGGCCGATGGCATTCAGGATGACGAGGCCTCACAAAGCCTCGCCGAGAGTTTGCTGTCAGACATGAGAGGAAAGGTCTATATCGATGGTCATCGGCTTGACCTGCATGCCAGCATAGGATCATCACGCTTTCCGGTGGATGGAGAGACACTGGATCAATTGCTGAAGGCGGCTGACCAGAAGATGTATGAGGTCAAACAGCAGAGTAAGGTCTATCGGATGAGGCCAAAGACTGGCTGAGTGCAGTTCTTAACCTATCCGACCATTGCGCTGAATGTGCCCTTTTATAACTTCTGTCGTGTGCTTGCTGAATAGGCGTATTGGAAGAACAAAGGACTCGGCAGTTTCCCAAAATCATCCCGACGTTGACTAAAAAAGAGTCAGCATCAGAGTTTCTGAGAGTCAGCGTTGACTAAATTATTAGTCAATCACGAGTCTCGACAAGTCATCGGTGAGTTGAATTTAGTTAACCGTGAGTAAAACCGAACCAACGTTGAGTCAAAATGTGGCTTAAACACAGCTATTCAGGACAGACCACGGTTGAGCTAGATAGAGCAGCTGTGTAGGAAAAAGACTACATACATCACTAACCCAATCTGGCATCTTTAACAGACAGGAAAGGAAACTACCAATAATCAAGAGAATGGAACACCAGTGATGCTCAAGTCTTCGCAACATATTCCAATATTTGTGCCCGCTGTATAACTCACTGATATGTGAATAGATAAGGAATGGTAAAAGAAATGGAACCAAGCCAGCCAAATAACCAATCAGACAGTACTATTCAAGATAATATCTTAAGTGAACTAAAGAAAAGCAATGAGCTACTTGAAAAGTTATTAAAAAAAATTCAGAGCAATGTTCAAATAAGGCAGCGCAAATTCTGGGTCATAGCAGTAACACAGGTTGCATTGGTGGTGGTTGCAATTCTTTGGATTGGTTCGAAATATGGTTTCTAGCACTGTATCAATGTGCATCTTACATAACCAGGGCTTCACTGGATGCTCGCTGTCGCTCGCTCCACTGAGCCCAGTCGTTTCGAATAAAGCGAAGAGAAAGAAATGGACAATTTAGATGATGTAGTAAATGAACTCGATAAAGCTGTTAACAGCAAGAATCTCGACGCTGTTCTTGATTGTTACGAAGAAGAAGCAATTCTAGTGATGGAGCCAGGTAGGGTTGCAAGAGGTAAAGCTGAAATTTCAGATTTCTTTAAATATATATTTCGAATGGATATCAAAGCTCCTTAAATATCGACGAATATCCTGGAGGCAGGAAATATTGCGCTTTTTATATCAAGCTGGATCGCGGAAGGCTGCATGCCGAACGGAGATCAGTTTTCCAATCAGAATATTGCGACGTCAGTTTTTAGAAAAGGGTCTGATGATAAATGGCGATTAGTCATTGATAATTCATTTGGCCCGGAGGTGTTGGGTGTCACAAATGCGTAATTCTATTATTGCTGCACTTATTTCCTTGGTATTTGTAACAGGTTGTGCATCGACAAAAATTGAATCGACCGGCGCACTATTGAAGGAGCCGCTATGTCATGCAGAAAAAGCGGCAGTTTCCACATTGGTTTATTGGGGACCGAAATGGCGTTCCGACCAAAAGGAACCACAACTTCGCGAAGCGGCTGCATTGAGAGGAATCGAGAGCTTTCTGAAGCGTGCGGGCTGCATCGAGGTCAATGGAATACATCGTTTGTCTTGGAAGAAACAACCGCAATCGAACGAAGAGCTCTTGAATCTAGCGTCAAAATCGGTACCCGAGTCGGAGCGAGTACTTCTTATTGTGATTCGTGAGTTGGGTCCTTGGCTGGAGATCGGGATACCTGCCATTCTTGAGGGAGGTACGGAGGTGCTAATTGATGTGAGGGTTCTGAATCCTCAGACTTCAGGTGTTTTGGCTAGTACACAAACATTGTGGCGGAATGGCGGCAAGTTTGTGGTTAAGGGCGTCAAAACACTTGATCAGGACATCAGTTCGGCTTTGAGTACTGTACTCATGCCTGGGTTTTCCGACGAATGAAGTGACTGTTCAGACCACTGTATTTTGGTAGTAGTTATGTCGATTGTTGAGATCGTCAAATAGCTACAGCGCTATGGAAAGTAAAATTGATGACCATGATTGAATTCATACTAATAGGGGTAGTGATAAGTGTATATTATCTGCTATTCACAATTGGAACGTAAAAAATGCTAGTGTTTGGAGTGCAACCAATGCCGTAACGATATGCGGGATTTAACGAAAAAGTTGCTTTTAAAAACGAATCCTGAAATAGAGAAAACTCGGTCGGCGATTGTGACTCAGTATGTAGAGAAAAGCATTTAGTAAATCAATCAAAGATGCCTTTCTATGCTGAAATTTCGCACCCTCTGCTACGCCCCATTCTTAACGTGTTATTAAGCCAAAGGAATCTCTGAGTTGCATCATGTAATGTTCGATATAGATGGCACATTGGTGCAGTCATATGACATAGATTCAGAGTGCTTTACCCGTGCAGTTAGAGAAGTGGTAGGACTTGAGGTCAGCGCTGACTGGTCAACTTATTCGCACGTTACTGATGCTGGAATATTGGATGAAATACTTGACTCGAATGGAGTTTCTAATAAAAAAATAATCCACAATGAAATAAAGAGTGCCTTTATCCAGAAAATTCAAACGCGAATTAACAGAGAGCCTGTTCAGGAAGTCCTTGGTGCCTCCTCATTCTTGGAGTTTCTGAAATCTATGGATGGTGTTGTTGTATCTTTAGCGACAGGCGGGTGGTACGAAAGCGCAGTCTTAAAGCTCGGATCTGCGGGTATAAATTATGATGGCATTCCCATTGCATCTTCAAATGACAGTTTTATTAGAACTGAAATAATGAAAATTGCTACGTCTAGAGCAAATATGGGTAATTCATGCACGTGCACATATTTTGGTGACGGAAGCTGGGATAAAAAAGCAAGTGAGCAGCTTGGTTACAACTTTGTATTAGTGGGTGGTAACAAGCTAGAGCATAAACCAAACATTTTGAATTATGAGACAATCAATGAGGTTGTGGCTTGTATTGGCTTATAACAAGCTGCTCCAACAAAAAAAGTAACAGAGCCGCGTTGCTTTACTTTTTTGTTTCCGGCTCGTAAGGCATAAGGGCTGAATTATCCCGTGCCGCTACGTGGAAAAGTAACCGTGACGCTGGTTCCTTTATTTTCTTCACTGCTGATTGACAGGTTGCCACCATGGGCCTGGGCAATCACTTGGCAGAGATAGAGTCCCAAGCCATAACCCCCGGTCTCCCGCTGTCTTGCTTTGTCGGCCCGATAAAAAGGTTCTGTGAGGTGGGGTAGGTGTTCCGCCGGTATGCACTGACCGCCGTTTGTAACAGAGACTTCCCAGCTCTGTTCGGTCACCAGGCTGTCGATAGCGGGTGGTTCAGCGCCTTCCGGTGTGTGCCGCAGTGCATTTTCCAGCAGGTTTCTAAGCATTAATTTAACCCGCACTGCATCCAGGCTAATCATCTCTTCATCATTATTGTGGTGACAGGTGAGTTCGTCTTTGTCGAAATGTTTTTGCACCACAGTGTCGATCAGCAACTTGGGAGATACGGGCTGGCAATCGAGCCGGGCATGTCGGCTACCGAGACGTTCTGTCTCCAGCAGCTCGGTGAGTTCGGCCTCCATCTGCTGCAGGTCATCGATGATGCGTTTCTGCGGATCGCTCTCGTCCAATAGCTCAGCATTCACTCTGGCGCGGGTGAGGGGAGAGCGTAATTCATGACTGATGGCCAGCAGTAGCTGGCGCTTGCTCTCCAGCATTTGCTGGATCTCTTCAGCCATGGTGTTGATGTTGTTGGCCAACTCTCCCAATTCATCCTTGCGGCTGACGGCTATGCGGTGATCCAGATCCCCTTCACCAAAGTGCGTGATGCCTTGGCGGATGGTCTCAATGGGACGAAAGAGTCTGCGCACCAGATGGTAAGCAAGGGCGATGATGAGCAAGACCACGATAATAGTCAGACTGATAATGAGAGGTAGTTTGCCGCTTTCTATCGGGTTGATATGGGAGAGCAGTAGGGTGTGGTCATCTTGCTTGAGGCGTAGCATGAATTGCTGATCATTCCCGCCGGCTTCGATCTTCTGTCCGTTGCTGAGTCGGTGCCGGTGAAACTTGATGTCTGCCGGATCGGCCGGTACCCCATGGCTCGACCAAGCGCTGTCGAGAGATAGGATGGTGATCTGCAGATCAAGCCTTTGAGCGAGGGCTGCAGCGGCTTCGCGGTTTGGTGGGTTACCGATCTCACGGCGCAGGTGATCGACATACTCCATTAAATGGGGTGTGGCAAGATTGCGAAACTCATCCTGGAATCCATAGCGAAAACCGGTTCTCACCGTCAGCGCGATGAGTAATCCAAGTACCAGGAAAAGCAGGATCAACCTGCCGCTGAGTCGGTGGCGACGTTTCATGAGCTAGGCCCTATCAGACGATAACCGCTACCCCAGACCGTCTTGATGAGATCGAGCGGTTGTAACTTGTGGCGCAAGCGGCTGATCAGAATATCCACCGAGCGGGTATAGAGGTCTGCCTCGACACCTTTGATGCCGTTCAAGATCTCATCCCGACTGAATACTTTGCCCGGCTGGCTGGCCAGCAGTGCCAGCAATCGAAACTCCAGGGTAGTCAGGTTGAGTGTTTCGCCTTGCCGTATGGCTTCTTGCTGTTCGGTGTCGATCACCAGTTCTCCGAGGGTTATCTTCTTCTCTGGCGTGGATTGGCCCGATGATCGTTTAAGAATGTTCTGGATGCGCGCGACCAATTCACGGGGTTCGAAGGGTTTGGCCAGATAGTCGTCGGCACCGATCTCCAGTCCGACCACCCGGTCCATCACTTCACCCCGTGCGGTCAGCATGAGAATCGGCAGATCGCTCTCCCGGCGGATTCTGCGGCAGACCTCGAATCCATCCATCTCCGGTAGCATGATGTCGAGGATCACCAGATCCGGTGGCGAACGGCGAATCCGATCGAGTCCTTCTGAGGGCAGGGGGGATGACTCAAGTTCAAGACCATAGCGTTGGAAGTAGTCTCGCAAGGGTGTTGCCAGTGCCTGGTCGTCGTCGATCATCAGGATACGGTGCATGGGGTTTCCGGTGCTGCGGGTTTCCTGCAAGCATATACGATGGGAGGGGTGGACCCAATGCCCCCCTGCCAGGGGGGGATCGATTTAGTTTTGCGTAGCCGTTTCGGAGCGGTTGCAGAAGCCGCAGTGACGGCGGTCACGATGATGCTGGATCATCTCCTGCAGCTTACTGCGCTGGTCGTCTCTCAGGTTGTCGCTAAAATCGGCGAAGACATCGATCAGCTGGTCGGCAGCACTGGCCAACTGTGTCTGCTTTTCCAATACCAGCTGGCGCGCCTGTTCTCTGTCCAGCGTTGGCGAATCGAGTAAGGCGATTGCCGTTTCAGCAGTGCTTTCCCGCTCGTCGCGCATCTCCTGCATGATCTCCAGTGTCTGATCCTTCAGTTGAGTCAGCTGAGTCCGCTGGGTCTCATCCAGATCAAGCTTCTTTCCAAGGCGTTCGGTGACCCAGCTGATACGTCCCTCAGGTCCGTTACAGAAGCCCTTGTAGCGGGCAATGGCCACCCCACTGATTAACAGAAGGGCCAATATGGCGACGATGACTAAGGTAGTTTTTCCCATGAGAATCTCCTGTGTGATTGAAAGTTCCAGGACGTGTTGTCCATGGTGGAGAGTCTGGGCCTGCGGCGGAAAAAGATCCTTTCACAGATGTATGGAGTTGTAACAGGTTGTAACAGTCGCAATCAGATTCCGGTTAACTGTCCTTACAATTTGATGGGATAAATAGCCTAAATTGAGCATCAAGCTTGGCTATGGATGGCCGATATCATTATTGAATTTGAAGTGTATTCTCAATATCGCGTGGTAACAGGACCGAATTGAAACACAATGACTGATTGTGCTGGCAGGCCTCAGCCAAGCCAGGCAAAAAATTGCTGTGTTTTTTTCCTGTATAGAATCAACAGGTTGGTGGTTGCTGCGTGCGATCCCTTTTTTTATGGGATCGATGGAGGGTTGAGGGCCCCGGGTCCTCTCTCCGCACGAAGGAGTGGTGTTCCAGTGGATCGGTATGACCTGCATATCCAGTGAGATGGCGGGCGTGTAGTTGAGCCCGGTGTGAATGAATCCTCGTCGGCGGAGGCATGATTGTTTCCCAGTACTTTATTTCGATATTTTCTGCACGGCCTTCTTGTGTGGATACTCGGTTTTTCAGTTGTAGTGGCTGATCCTGAGCCGGGGCGTGTCTACCGACTCCTCATGCTCGATTCCCAGTACGGCAGTCCCTATGGCGATGTACGGGACGCGCTATCCCAAGCACTGGATGGATTTGGCTATATTTCGGGAAAGAATCTAGCAGTTACTCACTATACTGCCGGTAATGATGTACAGCGGGGTGAGTCCCTGCTGCGTGATGAGTCGGTTGGTGAATATGATGTGGTCTACACGGGTGGGACCGTGGCTACCATCGCCGCCAAGCGGGTTTTATACGGTCGTGAACAGCCTGTGGTTTTTGCCTCTCCCACTGACCCTGTCGGTATTGGTGTGATCGATCGTTTCAACGAGCCGCCCAAAGCAAATTTTACCGGTGTCTGCTATCCGGTGCCGGTAAAGGCGAGGTTTCGGTTTATTCGCAGTCTGTTTCCACAGGCCCGAACGCTCGGATTGGTCTATGCCGATATGCCTCAGTCTCACAGCTACAATGCCTGGATAGTGAGACTGCTTGAGGAAGATCCCGTGCTGAACGGCATCAAGGTCATTTTCCGACCGGTACCCCTGGTGAAGGGGGACACAGGTGACGAAAGCATGGCACAGCTGGCAAGACCTATTGTTGAAGAGCTGAATAATCAGGTCGATCTTTTTATCTCCGCCAATGATCAGTTAGGCGCCAGAAGGCATTTCTCTGAGTTGATCCAGCTGTATGCCGACAAACCCCTAATCGGAATTGTGAAAAGCGATGTGATGGATGACTGGGGCGCCATGGCAAGCGTTTTTCCTTCGCATGAGAGTATTGGCTTGCAGGCAGCAAAGATGATTCGGGATCTGTTTGAAGATAAATCCATTAAAGCTATTGAGCCGCAGTGGCCGGCCCGATACGGCTATGCAGTAGATTTGATGAAGGCAAGAAAATTTGGTGTCACCGTACCGGTCGGCATTCTGCAACTGGCGAGTGAGAATATTGTCAGATGAATACTTCTGTCGCAATGCGGATCAGGTGAAAAGCAGATGCGTCTAAACCAAAAAATTCTATTGTTTACTATCGGTATATTGGCAGCTTTACTGCTTGCCAGTTCGATTGTGAGTGTGATGAATTTTCGTACCAACTATACGGATGCGTTGATAACCGGGACTTTCGGCATCGGTCACAGTATCGAGAGCCTACTCAACGAACTGCTGATGCTTGGACTGCCATTGGAATCACTTTCCGGTATGGATAAGAAACTTGCCGAAGTGGTGGATATGAATGAGCATATCACCTATGCAACTGTGATCGATCCGGATGGCAAGGTGGTTTTTCACAGTCAACCCGATTTGGTTGGGCGTTTATTCACTGATGAGGTGTCACATAACTCGCTTAAATCGGATGGACCCATTTGGCAGCCATATGATCGTTTTGACGGAAATCATTACTTCGATGTGGCAATCCCCTTGTTTGATGGAAGTCAGCATATCGGTGTCGTCCGCTTGGGATTTCCCTCCTCCGTCATTGAAGACAAAGTCATGGAAGCTGTTAGGCAATTACTGGTTAACAAGCTTCTGACATTTATCTTTATTGCAGTGGTACTCAATCTATTATTACGTAGACAGATTATCGAGCCGATCAAGAAGCTATCAGACTATGCTGAGTCAATTGCCGATGGTGTGTATGGCCGCAAGATGGAGCTCGATCGAAAAGATGAGATTGGTCGGCTCTCTGGGTCAATAGAGCGCATGAGTGAAAGGCTTGAAGAACAAATTGAGGCATTGAAGCGTTCAGGTTTTGAGCTGGAGGAGAAAGTTGACGAGCGTACACGTCAACTGGCTCAGACCAATCAGACATTGCAGGATAGTAATGAGAATCTCAAGCTGGCACTGGATAGAGAACGCGATCTAACGGTTGCACTCAGTAAGAGCGAAGAACGTTTTCGCATGTTGTTTGAGCATAACAAAGCAGTGATGCTGGTTATTAATCCAGAGGATGGAAGTATCATTGGCGCTAACAAAGCAGCAGAGAGTTATTATGGATTTACTCATGAAGCAATGTTGCAAATGAATATCAGCGATGTGAATACGCTGTCAAAAGAGGAAATTGAATATGAGATGGATATGGCGCGTGAGGAGAAGCGCAGCCACTTCTATTTTCAACATAGGCTTGCTTCAGGTGAAGTGAGGGATGTAGAAGTACATTCCGGTCCTATCGACTGGAATGGCAGACCGGTTCTGTACTCGATCATTCATGATGTGACTGACAGGAAGAAGGCGGAGGCAGAGCTTGACCGTATCGCCCATTATGATGCCTTGACCGGGTTGCCTAACCGACTCTTGAAAACGGATCGTCTGCGTCAAGCCTTGGTGCGCAGTCGACGGACTGGGTTTAGTGTGGCTGTCTGCTATCTCGATCTCGATGGTTTCAAGCCAATCAATGATACTTATGGCCACGATGTTGGCGATTTGATTCTGGTGGAAATTGCACGACGACTGCAGTTAACCGTCAGGGAGGGTGATACGGTATCTCGAATCGGTGGCGATGAGTTTATATTGATACTGTCAGAGCTATCAGGTATCGAACAATGCAAGCAGATTCTTGATAGAGTCCTATCTAAGGTTTCTGCGCCTATATCCATCGAGGGAGGAGAAGCTGAGGTCGAAGTATTCGCCAGTATCGGGCTGACCCTCTTTCCTGAGGATGATGCGGATGCGGATATCCTGATGCGTCATGCCGATCAGGCAATGTATATTGCCAAGGAGATGGGTAAGAATCGCTACCATCTTTTCGATCCAGTAGAAGATAGACAGGTCAAGGCTCACCGTGAGATTGTTCTGCTTTTGGAGCAAGCTGTCGCCAATAATCAGTTTATTCTTCACTACCAACCCAAGGTCAACATGTCCACCTGTGAAGTGGTGGGTATGGAGGCATTGATTCGCTGGAATCACCCGGAGAAGGGGTTACTTTATCCGAATGATTTTCTCCAATACCTGGTCAATACGGATTTAGAAGTGGAAGTCGGGAATTGGGTAATAGAGAGTGCATTGAAACAACAGATGCTGATGCGTGAGATGGGGGTGGATCTATCTGTCAGTGTGAACATTGGCGCCTATCACCTTCAACAGCCTGGGTTCGTCAAACATATTCAGGCGCTCATGTCATCTCATCCTGAGATGAAGCCCGGTGATATTGAGTTTGAAATCCTTGAGACTGCCTCCATCGATGATGTCAATCAGATATTCCATACCCTGGTCAGTTGTCGTGAGCTGGGCATACGGTTTGCGCTTGATGATTTCGGCACGGGGTACTCGTCTTTGGCCTATTTTCATCGGTTGCCAGTTGATCTCTTAAAGATAGATCAGACGTTCGTTCGGGATATGCTTGAGGACCCACAGGATCTGACCATAGTCGATAGCGTAGTGCGTTTGGCTGGTGCCTTTGATCAACCCGTTATCGCAGAGGGTGTGGAGAGTCTGGAGCATGGGGCGGCACTGTTACGTCTTGGTTGTCATTTAGGTCAGGGGTATGGCATCGCCCGGCCCATGCCGGCAGAGCAAATACCGGATTGGTTGGAGGGGTGGAAAGAGAACGTTGAGTGGCAAGGACTAAAGTCGAGATTGTACGATATTGACGGGGCCGATATTCATGCAGCCATCACCAGTCATCGTGACTGGGTGAGAAACCTCATTGAAGCTTTACAACTCGGTCGCTCAATACCACCGGCCCAGCTTGACAGTAAGCACTGTGCCTTTGGCCGTTGGTTTCACGGTGTCGGATATGTGCAGTATGGACACCTTACGGTTTATAGCGAGATCAGAAAAGTCCATGAGGAGATACATGCGTTGGGACATGAGATGGTCGGATTGTTCAGTCAAGGCCATAGGGATCTTGCACTCTCAAAAGTACCGGAATTGGAACTGATGCGTGATAGGTTCGTCGAAAAATTGGAAACCTTATACAATACCCTGGAAGTGATGGACCAGAGTGACGTGAGGGCAGTAGGAGAGTCTCATTGACGTGAACGGGAGGTGATTTCTCACCGGAGAAATGGCTTCCTCTTATGATAAGGTTTTCTATCCGGTACACTTCAACGATTCTATCTTTTACATATAGATTATTTTCCAAAGACTACCAAAATCTCATTTCAAGCAGAGGGGCGGGTGTTGGATATTGAAAGACGTTTTGGTGGTATTTCCCGGCTCTACGGAGAGCAGGGTCTGGCACGTTTTGTGGCTGCCCATGTGGCTGTCGTCGGTGTGGGTGGTGTCGGTTCCTGGGTGGTGGAGGCGCTGGCCAGGAGCGGTATCAGTGCCATTACCATGTTCGATCTGGATCATATTGCTGAGTCAAACGTGAATCGCCAGCTGCATGCTGTGGAGGATGATTTCGGCAAGGCCAAGGTGGCTGCCATGGCGTCGCGCGTGTTGGCAATCAACCCGGATTGCCAGGTTACCCCAGTAGAGGCCTTTATTGAGCCTGACAGTCTGCAGAGGGTAACGCATGGTGGGTTCGACTATGTGATTGATTGTATCGACAGCTTTCGCATCAAGGCGGCGCTGATTTCGGCCTGTTGCCGACAAAAGATCCCTATCATCACGATTGGTGGTGCCGGTGGGCAGACCGATCCCACCCGAATTCAACTTGCTGACCTGAGCCGCAGTGAACAGGACCCTCTGCTCTCCAAGACACGCAAGCTACTGCGTCGTGAATACGGTTTTCCCACCAATACCAAGCGCCGATTCGATGTGCCCTGTGTCTACTCTCGTGAACAGCAGGTCTATCCAGGTCCTGAAGGACAGGTTTGCCTTGATCGACCTACGGCAGTTGAGGGGTCTCTGAACTGCGGCGGCTATGGCTCAGCCATGACCGTCACCGCCACTTTTGGTTTGGTGGCGGTCTCGCATGTACTCAAGAAGCTTGCAGCCGACCCGTCAGTCTGAAACGGTCTTGGGATAAAGGAAGACGCCGGTGTCAGCCAAGCGATCGTGTAGCGTGCGGCGCTCTGGTCCGAACAGTGTTGCAAAATCAAGCAATAGCATCAGTTGGCCGAGATAGGGGATGGAGACGATCAGACCCGGTAGCAGATAGCGCAGGAACAGTTGACGGCTGAAACCGGCGTGGGCGCCATTACTGCGCAGGATGTGAATATTCATTACCCATTTGCCGATGGTCTGACTGCGACTGTGTAGAAAGTAGAGGTTGATACCGGTGACACCCACCAGGCGGTGAAGCTGTTAATAACCATGGCGCCGGTGTCGCTCTCGTTACCGCTCAGAATAACCTGGATGACCGGGTAGAGAATCAGCGTTGAGCAGTGGGAGTTTTTGTCTCGGTATGCAATAGGTCAGTCCCTGCACGCCAGGGCAACGGTATAGGTCTTACCCTGCTTCAGCTTTTTGTAGTTGCCGAAGACTTCGTTGAGATTGCGTTTCATGTACTGACGCAACCCATTGATGGTCACGACGTAGAGCTTGCCGCCCGGATTGAGTCGTTGTCTGGCGTCGTGCAGGATCAGGCTCAACATCTCTTTACCCACTTTTGCGGGGATATTGGAGGCGATGATATCGAAGCGTAATGCGGGATCGATATGGTCGAAGCCATTGCTGAGACTAGCTTGGGTATTATCGAGGCCATTGCGTTTGGCGTTGGCATTGGCGTACTCCACCGCCATGAAATCCTTATCCAGCATCAGCGTTTGTCCCTGAGGTGCGCGCCGGGCCATGAAAAGGCCGATTGGGCCGTAACCGCATCCCAGATCGAGGCAGTTGTCGGTTGGCTGGATTTCCAGACGATCCACCAACAGGCGTGTGCCCTCATCGATATCACGGGGGGAGAAGATGCCCCAGGTGGAGTGGAACGACAGCGCTTCTCCTGCCAGGTTGGCTTCGAAGACGATGTCCTGACGGAGTTTGTCGAGTGTCTCTTGGTTCAGCATGGTGGCGGAGTGTTACCTGCTAGTGAGACTAAGTCAATCCAGGATCAGCTCAATAGTCTCCAGCATGCTGTCTGCCGAGTGATAGTCAACGGCAACAGGCCAAGCGCTTTTTTCATGCTGAAGGACGAGCGAGGGAAAGCTGCGAGCGCCCATTCGGGTTGCTTGTGCTATCTCAGATTCGAGTGCCTGCTGTGTGGTCGGACTCTGGAAGACCTCTTGGAAAGCGGTGCCATTGAGTCCGATTTCATCGGCCAGATCAATCAGTGTCGCATCATCAGAGGGATTGCGGGCATGCAGATAGTAGGCCTGTTGAATCGCGAGTGTCATGGCGTCCTCTTTCGAGGCATCCAGGGCTCTGGCTGAAAGTACGGCACGGCAGGCTGGGTAGGTTGATCGACGGGGGATATTCAGCGTCCAAAAATCGAAATTGAAAGGGGTGTCTGGGAGCTTTTTCTGTATTCGTCGCCAGGTCGCCTGGAGTGTGTTGCGCATTTTTTCCGGCATGGGCTGATCGGTATCCGGTGCGAGTCCACCCAATAAACGACTATACGTCATGTCCTCGGGCAGCTGCTCCAACAGGTTGTTGAGCACGGGACGAAAGGCCCAGCACCAGCTGCACATGGGGTCGTGTATATAGATGAGGTGTGCCATCAGACTCTCTGGTAGGAAAAATTCGATTCTGCCTCGTTATCAACTCAATACAGAGGCTAGAATTTCTTTGACAGTGGATTGTATTTTTTATCATATCCGATTTCTTGTGGCGGTTGTGCGAATGGCAATGTGAGACATGTTTTGAACTCGAAGCACCATGTAGGCTCTGAATTATTGTTGGCATGGAAATCATTATGAAAGATTTGGATTACAGGCTTTCCCGTCGCCGTTTTCTACAACAGATTACCGGTCTGGCCGGTCTTATCTCATTGCCAGCTATGGGACTCGATAAGCCTGGACTCATCCAACGACGAATACCTGCCAGCGGCGAGCTTATCCCCATACTCGGCATGGGCACTTGGCAGACATTCGATGTGGCTGACTATCCGGAGCTGATACAGCGGCGCTCCCAAGTGCTGAAGGCGTTTATCGAGTTGGGTGGCGGAATGGTTGACTCATCACCCATGTATGGTTCATCAGAGCAGGCGGTGGGAGCATGTCTAGAACGACTCAACTATCATGGCAGCCTGTTTACGGCCACCAAGGTGTGGACCCCCATGCGTTGGCTGGGTATCCAGCAGATGAAACAATCGATGAAATTGTGGGGGTTGAAGCAATTTGACCTGATGCAGATCCATAACATGCTCGACTGGGAAACACACCTTGAAACGCTCAAGACATGGAAAGCTGAGGGAAAAATCCGCTATATCGGTATCACAACATCCCATGGCCGGCGACATGAGGCACTTGAACAGGTGTTAATGAGTGAGGATTTCGATTTTGTGCAACTGACTTACAATCTGCTGGACCGGGAGGCGGAACAACGCCTGCTGCCTTTGGCAGCAGAGCGGGGCATAGCTGTGATCGTTAACCGGCCCTTCAGGAGAGGTGAGTTGTTCGATCTGCTGGAAGGGAAATCGTTACCGGCTTGGGCTGCAGAGATTGATTGCGCCAATTGGGCACAGTTTTTTCTTAAGTTTATTCTGTCTCATCCATCGGTCACTTGCGCCATACCGGCCACTTCGAGAGTTGACCACATGGTTGAGAATATGGGGGCAGGGGTTGGTTCTCTACCGGACCCATCGACACGTCGCCGCATGGTAGACTTCATGAAAACGATTTAGCCTGTCTCACCTATCTCCTGATGGAATGAGGTAAAGGGATTGATTGGTAAAATCACAGAATTCCTGTAGAACGGCATATTCTATTTTCTTTGGGGTTTTCAATTGCTCAAATCAGCACTGCTTGGAAAAATTTCTTTCTGGTTGATCGTGATCGGCACCTTTGCACTGGTAACACCACAGCCGGCCTGGCCGGAATGGTTGTCACGTATGGTGTTATCAACCGGTATCGCGTTGGGTATTACAACGATTGCCGTTGCGGTATGGAACAGAAAAAAACATAAGGACTGAAAAAGCGCTTTCGATTTTTATGTAATAAACATAATTAATAAACAGAAAAGTACAAGCATTGAGTACTGTTATCACGCGTTCAAGATCTCTTTCCTCAACAGCTTCTCTAAATAGTCAGCTTGAACATTTTTCTGAAGTAAAAAAAAGCCCGGCGGGGAGCCGGGCATACAATCACAAGAAGGGAGGAGTGTGATAAATCAGTGAATAAACAGACCGCCGTTGACTGGCAGATTTGCGCCGGTAACGTAGGTGCTTTCGCTGTCAGCCAGGAAGGCGACGGCTTGTGCAATTTCTTCAGGTTGACCCATGCGGCGCATGGGAATGCCGCCAACGATGGCATCACGCACGTCATCGCGCATGGCTGCAGTCATTGCGGTCTCAACATATCCGGGTGATACGGTATTGACGGTCACGCCTTTGGCTGCACCCTCGTAGGCCAGCGCCATGGTGAAACCGTGCATGCCGGCTTTGGCGGCGGAGTAGTTGGCCTGGCCAAACTGGCCACGCTGTCCGTTAACCGATGAGATGTTGATGATACGGCCGAATCCGCGCTCGACCATGCTGTTCCAGATCGGCTGCGTGACATAGAAGGCACTGCTGAGGTTGGTGTCGATGACAGCATCCCACTGATCGTCGGTCATTTTCTTCATGGTGCTGTCACGGGTGATACCCGCACAGTTGACCAGGATATCTGCCGGGCCAAACTTTTCGGTAATCTCGTTCATCAGTGTGGCGCCACCTTCAGCGGTGGAGACATCGCCGGCGACCACAGAGATTTCAGCACCCTGTGATTTCTGTTCATTAATCCACGCATCTGCACTATCAGCTTCAGATGGATGGCAAGTGGCCACCACCTTGGCGCCCTCATTGGCGAGGCGCAAACAGACCGCGGTACCGATACCGCCCATGCCGCCGGTAACGACAGCGAGTTTTTCTTTACAGCACATTTTTATCTTTCCTCCAGTATCGGATAACTCAATCTTGTCAGACTCCCGACTGGCGGGTCACAAGGTCTGCAGTTCAGGTGTCTGACAGCATTCAGCTATATGAAAGCCGGCAGGTAGTCCTGCCGGCTTTCAATATATGCTAGGCGAAATTAAGCTGCTTTCTCTACAGCTTTGGTCACCTGCTCGTTCACGGAAGAGAGGCTGCTCTCAAACCATGCACGAACTTCTTCGCTGGTCTTCTGGCTCTGCTCAACCGCATCACGGGTGTTGCTCACCATCTCTTCGCCCAGCTTGCGGGTAGCGTCCATCTGGCCGCGGACAACCTCGTGGTAATCCTTAGCTTCAGAAACCAGTTTGATCTGCTCCAGGCTGGTGTTCATCAGGGAGCTGTAGGCAGCCATCTGGCTATCCATAGCTTGGTTCCAAGCCTTCAGGGTGATATCGGTCAGCTGACGGAAACTGTCGTAACCGTTGCTGTTGATCTCGTTCATCATCTCAATGCTCTCTTTTGCCTTGGTCATGGTCATAATCTCCAGTGTGTGAATTGTGCGATGCAGCAATGTTGCAATGCAGCATAGGGCAGGTAAGGGGGGTTGTCAAGAAAAAATTGTGCGCCGCACAAAGAATATTTTGGGATTGTGCTCCAGGCCATGGAGCGTGGGGCTGTTTAGCGGATGAATTATGTATTAATTACTTAATAAACAGCTTGTTAGGCTGTTAAACGGATGGCCGTGTCAGCCACTTTTTATCCCTTCTCATCCGATTTTGAGGGCTTGATACCGGCTGCGCTGAAGAAGTTTTTCTGCATATCCGTCCACATTTTCATATTTTCCTGAGCCACTTGTGTCATGGCGCTGAATGGGTCTTCACCGAGATTCTTTCTGACCTGGTCCTGCTGCTGCGTGAAGAGGCTCAAACTCTGTTCCAGATAGCGGCCAAAGATCCCCTGAAGGGTGCCGCCATAGAATCGAATGATCTGGGACAGCATATTGGCAGTGAACAGGGGTTCGCCACCGGATTCCGATTCCAGAATGATCTGCAGCAGGATATTTCGCGTGATGTCCTCTTCCGTCGTGGAGTCGACAACTCTGATGGCTTCACCCTGGATGATGAGCTGGCGCAGCTGGGCGAGGGTGATGTATTTGCTCTCTTCGGTGTCGTAGAGGCGACGGTTGGGGTATTTCTTGATGATGCGATCGGACATGGGTGCTGGCTTGATATCTGGTTGGGACTACCGGCCAGTGTACCTCATTAGGCGGGACAAGCAGAATACGTTGGTGCAGTTTGAGGTCTTACAGCGCTTTGCTCCTGGAGTCCTCAATGTGTTGCGGGATGCACCCTACAGCCAGATGAGCTGTAGGGTGCAGCCTGCCGCACTTATTTCATCGGTTCAGGTCAAACTTTCTCTACTGCCATAGCGACACCCTGGCCACCACCGATACAGAGGGTAGCCAGACCCTTGCTGGCACCACTGTGTTGCAGCTCATGCAACAGGGTCACCAGCACACGGCAGCCGGATGCGCCGATAGGATGTCCAAGGGCGATAGCGCCACCATGGACATTGACCTTCGACATATCCCAGCCCATCTCTTTATTCACGCACATGGCCTGCGCTGCGAAGGCCTCGTTGGCCTCAATGCGATCGAGATCGTCGACTGACCAACCCGCCTTTTCCAGTGCCTTGGTTGAGGCGGGGATCGGACCTGTGCCCATAATGGCCGGATCGACACCGGCGGAGGAGAAGGAGACAATCTTCGCCATGGGAGAGAGCCCCAATGCCTTGGCTTTGCTTTCCGACATGACCATCACCACAGCGGCACCGTCGTTGAGGCCGGAAGCGTTACCTGCCGTTACCGTACCCTCTTTGGAGAATGCAGCACGCAGCTTGCCCAGTTTTTCGGCAGTGGTGCCGGGGCGTGGGAATTCATCCCGGTCGAAGATAATAGGATCGCCTCGGCGCTGGGGAATCGATATTGGAATGATCTCGTCAGCGAAGACATTTTCGTTGAGTGCTGCTTCTGCCTTCTGCTGGGAACTGGCGGCAAATTCATCCTGGGATTCACGGCTGAAGCCGAATTTCTGGGCGATATTCTCGGCAGTGGTGCCCATGTGGTAGTTATTGAATGCATCCCACAGGCCGTCTGTCACCATGGTATCGATCATCTTCCAGTCGCCCATCTTGGCGCCGTTGCGGGAATTCGGCAGCACATGGGGTGCCAGGCTCATATTCTCCTGACCACCGGCGATGACGATCTCTGCGTCACCGCAAGCCACTGCCTGCATGGCCAGGTGTACGGCCTTGAGGCCGCTACCGCAGACTTTGTTGATAGTCAGTGCCGGTGTCTCAACCGACAGCCCAGCGGCAATGCTCGCCTGGCGGGCCGGGTTCTGGCCGACGCCTGCGGTCAATACCTGACCCAGGATGACTTCGTCCACTTGCTCAGCTTTGACGCCTGTTTTCTCAAGCAGACCGGTGATGACTTTTGCGCCCAGCTCGTGGGCGGGGATGCCTGCCAGACTGCCTCCAAAAGTACCAATGGCGCTGCGGGCGGCAGCGACGATGACGATATTCTCACTCACGTTGGGTAATCCTCGTATTTTGTTTTGATGGAAATTTGGCTTGCCGGCCCATCCATTGAGCGTTCAGTCAAACATGACTGCCGGGTTAGTTTTAGGACGTTTTTTCCGGCCACGGTGTATGTTGTAGCAAAAAATGTTGCAGCGCACAAATTTTATTGCTAGCTTAATAAACATCCAAAGCATGACGGTGCTTCATCGAGCGTCATAAGGACGGCTTGGATGCAGGCACGGCCTGTAGGGAATGGGTTTCCTTGCAAGGCTTCAGTAAGCATACCAATTGACACAACAACAGGACCACACCCAATGAGCGATTCACCTTTCTGGAACGAGGACTGGATGAAGACCCAGCAGAAATACTGGGAGAACTGGACCGATATGAGCCGCAAGGCGATGGGCATGGAGCAACCGGCCAAGTCGCCGCTGGAGAGTGCCATGGACCACTGGTGGCAGGGCATCTCCCCGTCCACGACTGATTTCAATCAGGACTTCATGGGCAAGATGATGGATCAGAGCAAGAGCTTCTTTCGCTTGGCCGAGAGCTACTACCAGAATGCCGGGCAGAGCAAGAACTGGCTGGATGCGGCCAACAGTACAATTGCAGACCTGCAACAGATGTTCTCGGGTGGTATGGATAATGTCTTCAATGGCGCAGAGACTGCCGGCGATGATGCCATGCACAAGATGATGGCATTCTGGGAAATGCCGATGGACAACTGGCAGCGCATGGTCTCTTCGCTCTCGCTGATGCCGGGAGATGCATTGAGAAACATGCCCCATACCGATGGTCTCGACCGCTTTCTGAGCGCACCGGGTCTTGGTTACATGCGAGAGGAAGAAGGACAGTACAAGAGGCTGATGCAGCGGATGGCTGAATATCAGCGTGCCCTGGGTGAATATTCGCGCTTTTTCTCCAACCTCGGTCTGCTGTCAGCCAACCGCCTACGCGACAAGGTGCAGGGACTGGTGGAAGAGGGTAAGCAGATCGACAGTGCTCGCGGTCTCTATGACCTGTGGGTCAGCAGCAGTGAGGAGGTTTACGGTGAGCAGGTGATGACGCCTGAGTACGCCAAGATACACGGCAAGATGGTCAACTCGCTGATGGCAGTCAAACAGAAACTGAGCCACATGGTGGATGAGAGTCTGGGCAGCCTGAACATGCCGACCCGCCGCGAATTGCGCACCCTGCAGGATCGGTTGCAGGAGTCGCGTCGTGAATACAAGGCGCTGCGTTCCGAGGTGGAACTGCTGAAAGAGCAGGTGATGGACCTGCGCAAGCCTTCACCGGCGTCAGCCGAACCGGCAGCCAAGCAGGCTGCACCGGTCAAAAAGGCCGCAGCAAAGAAAAAGGTGAGCAAGAAGAAAGCAGCCGTCAAGAAATAAGCTGACAGCTGAGTTTGATATCTATCCGTCACCCAATCAGACAATGAATACCAGACAAGCGTTTGGAATCGAGGAGAACAGACGTGCAACCATTTAATATACGACCCGATCAGATGGCTGAAGAGATGCTCGACTACAGCCGCAAGCTCGGCAAGGGCGTGCAGAATTTGCTGAATGCAGAGAAGATCGACACCGGCGTGACCCCTAAGGTCGAGGTCTATCATGAGGACAAGTTGAGCCTCTATCGTTACGAGGCGCCGGGAGATGTGGTGCAGAGTTCAGTGCCGACACTGATCGTCTATGCGCTGGTCAACCGCCCCTACATGACCGATCTGCAGGAGAACCGTTCCACCATACGCAACCTTTTGGCAGCCGGTCAGGACGTCTATCTGGTGGATTGGGGATATCCCGATGAGGCAGACCGTTCCCTGACCATGGATGACTACATCAACGGTTATCTCGACCGTTGTGTAGATGTGATCCGCAAGCGTCACAAGCTGGACAAGATCAACCTGCTCGGCATCTGCCAGGGCGGCGCGTTCAGTCTCTGCTACGCCTCCATGCATCCTGACAAGGTGAAGAACCTGATCACCATGGTCACGCCGGTGGACTTCAAAACCCCAGACAATATGCTCTCGGCCTGGGTGCAGGATATCGATGTAGACACGATGATCGATACCCTGGGCAACGTACCCGGCGAGCTGCTGAACTGGACTTTTCTCTCCCTCAAGCCCTTTAGCCTGACCGGTCAGAAATACCTCAGCATGGTCGATGTGCTGGAAGACGAGAACAAGCTGAAAAACTTTCTGCGCATGGAGAAGTGGATCTTCGACAGCCCGGATCAGGCCGGGGAGACCTTCCGTCAGTTCATTAAAGACTTCTATCAGAAAAACGGTTTTCTGAGCGGTGGTGTGAAGATTGGTGAGCGTGTGGTTGACCTGAAGAATGTCACCTGTCCGCTACTCAATATCTACGCCGAGCAAGACCATCTCGTGCCGCCGGATGCTTCCCGCGCACTGCGTGGAATCACCGGCAGTAAGGACTACACCGAGCTCTCATTCCCCGGTGGCCACATCGGTATCTATGTCAGCGGTAAAGCACAGAAAGAGGTACCGCCCGCCATCGGCAACTGGCTCGATGAGCGTAGTAAATAGTCCGTAACGTTTGATCCTCCGCCGGTATTCATTACCGGTTTCCTTAGGGGTGCTTCTTCAGCACCCCTTTTTTTGCACCCAATTCTTTGGCAAAGCTGTAGGCAGCGGCTCGCAGCACCATCCCGCTCGTCATTTTCCAGCAGGCCGCGAATCAGGAATACCAGTATCAGGATGCCAATCTGTCGAGCGGACTGCGTACGCCCTTTCCACCCCGCCCCACGACATGGGTATAGATCATAGTCGTGGACACATCGGCGTGCCCAAGTAACTCCTGTACGGTGCGGATGTCGGAACCCGATTCCAGCAGATGGGTGGCTAAAGAGTGGCGAAGGGTATGACTGGTGACCCGCTTTTGAATACCGGCCGCCTGCGCACAACGTTTGACCACTTTTTGTACAGTGGACTGATGAAGGTGATGGCGACGTATCGCACCGGTTCGGGGGTCCTGGGCGACCCGGCTGGCTGGAAAAAGATATTGCCAGCGCAGTTCCTTGTCGGCATTGGGATATTTCCGGGACAGGGCATTTGGCAGATAGACAGAGCCATAACCGGAAGCAAGATCCTGATCATGCTGTCTTTTTACTACCTCAATTTGAGCTTTTAACGCATCGACCAGCAGCTCTGGCATAGGTACCGAGCGGTCTTTCATCCCTTTGCCAGCACGTACAATGATCCGTCGATAATCGAAATCCAGGTCGAGGAGGCGAAGCCGAGCAACCTCCATGACACGCATGCCTGTCCCGTACATAAGATGTATGATCAACCCGTTGAGGCCTGTAAGTTGCCTAAAAAGGGAATTAACTTCCGATGGACTTAGTACCGTCGGTAAACGGCGTGGTTTGTTAGGACGCTTGAATGGGCCGATCTCACCCAGGGGACGTTCTAAAACACGGGCATAGAAGAAGACCAGAGCGTTCAACGCTTGTGCCTGCGTGGCACCGGAAACCTTGCGTTGCAAGGTTAAATGTTCTAGAAAGGAGGCAACATCGGACTCTGCGGTATCACATGGATGCTTGTCATGGTGAAAACGAAGGAAACGGTTTATCCAACCAAGATAGCTCTTTTCGGTATTTGTTGCGTAGTCAGGAATTCTAATCGCCACAAGATACCTTCGGTAAATTTCCGGATGAGCCCTGGCCAGGTGGTTTTTGGGGTCATCGACCGCTTTATCGATCATCTCGTAGGTTCTGGCAATCGTTGGATGATCTCTTTCCAGAGAATAGGACCCCGACGACCATCTGTTCCAATCAAAGCCACTTGCCCAAGTCAGGTGCAACATGTGGCCCATCAGAATTCTCAATGCATCGACCTTCTGACGGAACTGCCAATCACTGATGGCCGTATTTCTTCCACACTGATCCAGCCAACACTCAACAGTCTCCGGTGTATGCGAGCGCAAACGAATATCTGGGTGGTCGGACAGAAACCTCTCTATATGGCGTCGGTACCATGGGATGGTTTTATCAGAGATTCGGAATCGCTTGAGCAGTTCAGCGTATTTTGTCCAAAACCGACTGACTCTGGGATCAGGAAGTTCTTTAGAATCCATGACTTAAAGCGCTCCTTGCTTACACGTGTCACTGATGAGTACATTTATAGAACAATATTCCACATATTGCAATATTCAAGACGTCCACATAACACAATATTTGTGACGTCCACATAATCACCTTACATGGACCCGTCCCGGCTTGCTAACCAAGAATCGACATGGAACAACGGTCACAACTGCATCCTTACATTCGG
>JAHXIP010000019.1 GCA_025655575.1 Candidatus Thiodiazotropha sp. (ex Monitilora ramsayi)
GTGTAGAGTTTGCGTTTGATAGCCATAGGTCACTCCTTGGGATAGTATCCCCTTATCTGAGTGTCTATGAAAGGTGGGGTGTTTCAGTCTGACCCCTTTATCTGAGGTATTTCTACCCTTCTGAAGCACCTGACGCCAAAATTACCAAACACCCTTTGCGAACAATGACATTGACCTGAGAGCCAACTTTAAACCCAGCCTCCTCTAACAATTGCCCCTTGAGCGGCAAGGAGGCCACAGGCTTATGAGAAAAGTGCCGCACGACCGTTAGTTTGCGGGATTGTTTGTTCATGTCTCCAGACTCTTTAGGCATTGCTCCGAATACGGAGCAATTTTGACATTTGGCTCTGTGAAAATCAAGCTCCGGTATCGGAGCAAAACAAATGAACCTGGTTGGGCCTAAAGTAAGGGAATTAAGAGAGAAACAGCAGCTCACACAAGAGGAGCTTGTAACCAAGTGCAACTTGCTTGAATGGGATATTAGTCGAGGAACCTTGGCCAAAATTGAAGCTCAAGTACGAAGGGTAACGGATGAAGAAGTAGTTTTACTAGCCAAAGCCCTCAGGGTTGATATTAACGAACTCTACGAATAGCTAAACACCTAACGCCTTTTTATAAAAATAAATCTGTCCCGGTTTTCCGGAGCTGAGATACTGAGTACGTATTTATTTCAGAGTCAATAATCGTGTGGTGTCGTCCGCAAAGCAGAAGGAGGTTGTCAAAGCCATGCCGATCATCATCACTTTGACTTTGGTCATAACGTGGACCGTTCTCGGAAGACGCACATATGTGGGCAATCTGGCCAGTAATGGTCCCGGATTCCTCCACAATAGGGTTTCGACAACCCGGAAACGCACACCTGTTCCCGGACACCGCAAACAATCGCTTCACAGTCTTTATCGAAGGAGATGTCATGACACCTAATGCCAAAGAGTTGAATATTTGCAAACGACTGGGGTCAGAGTAAATTTACTCTGACCCCAGTCAATTGCTCCTTCTAGGTAATGGCCTGCTCTCCAATGCTGCCAAACTTGGATGCTCCGTTTTGTTTTTAGGAAGGTTGATTTTCTTCCCATTAAATCTCTCATATTCAGTATATTTTATCGAATTGGCAACAATTAGTTCGTAGTTTTGATTGATCCCTAATAATCCCAAATCGAATAATGTATGTATGTCTGCTCTAAGGAGAATGCCATTGGTGATGTGATTAGTGTTTTCACCCATATAGGGGACTATGTGAGCAGCCTCAAGGATAGGAGGAAACGTTGTTCCAGTAACCGCACATGAGTTCTCATATGCACTAAGAAGTTTTTTTCTAAAATTAGGTTGGCCACGCCTAAGAGCTACAGACCTAGACACCTTTTCCTTGGCTTTTTCAGTATCTTCAGGAGAAAATTCCTCTGAATGGTCTTCTATATCAGTTTCTGCGACTGGAATGGTTTTGTCTTCTTGTCCAAAAATAATATTTTTCCATGAATCCTTATTAAGATCCGCCTCAATAAGAATTCGCTTTGTGGAGTTGCCACCTTTGCTTTCGGGATCTTCTTTTTTGTCTTGCTGTGCCTTAGATATTTTTTTACGTAAGTCCCTTATGTCTGTGTCGTTAAGAGAGATGTCATTAGAACCGTCTACTTCTATAAAACGCTCTTGAGAATCCCATATCTTAAGAGCTAAAGATGAAACGATAGAAATGCGTATGCTCTTAACGTTCTGGTTTTTTAAACGTTGCAACAGTGTATCAAGCGCAATTGAGTAATCCGTATTCCTTTCATTTGGCTTGCCAATAGCTCCTCCTCTAGACTCCATGACGAGACCAAAAGACTTTTCAATGTTCCGAATTGAAACCAGTGAATTCAGAACTTCATTATCTTCTGAGATTACGTTCATTCTTTGGTTTTTGATTTCATTAACTTCGCCATAACCGGCGATTGAGGTAAAAGGGATCGGTGACAATTAAGTGTCAATCGTTTAATGAGTATAACGTTGTTATTAACGAGACCTTTGTCTTGTTATACATTTTTATGAGTCTTCATCTAGTGAAGTACGTAACCAATACAACAATATATTTACAGCATCAGGCCTTGTGCTAATCACATAAGGACCCCTCTCATCGTTGATAGAAATATCAGTGGTACCGAGTCCATCAAAACAAAATGAATTAATGACTTTATAATTGATATCTGGTGTTGAGCATATATCATAACAAGTGATACGTCCTTTCTGATTATTGTTTTTATCTAAAAAATAAGAATATTTTACATGCAACTCCTTATCAATGAATCGTATTTTAAGTAAATTGTTTTCAATAACATCTAAATCTATCCCTGCAAGCCGTGCGTCAATACTTATTACTTCCTGAATTTCAGCGACAAATTCGCAAAATCTTTTAAGCTGTTTTTCATATTCGCCTCGGATATGAGCCAATTCTTCCAATAATTCATTAGCATTTTTCATTCCGTTTCTCCTTTATACTCATATCGCTATGTTAACTAAGCGACTGGGGTCAGGGTAAATTTACTCAGACCCCAGTCAACTCATATTCACTAATATTAGAAGCAATTGCTCTCTGACTCTGTTTTCATAGACGATCCACACTCTCTTCCACCCTGCTTAGTGATAAAAAAGGTCGGTGACAATTAAGAATACGATAGATTATCATTTGTCACCGACCCCTTTCCTGGACCGATTGGTCATTAATATCTCCCTTCTTCACATAACGCCCGCAACACCGGACAGTTTGGAGCGTAGTGAACGTGCGAACGAGCGCCTTGTTATGTGCATGATCACCACACATTGGCTAGCTATGCCATGCCAGCATGAACTACTCTAATAGCTCTCTCGACAAAATTCCTTAACTCACCATCAATGATTTGCACTTGATCTGCAGCTGGATTCGTATCGTGGTGGTACTGGCCGGCATAGTTATTAATTTCATTGAGTTCTGTCGTAATGTTCTGCGCATGAGTTAGTGGGCTGTCTTGTGCGGCATCGTTAATTAGATTTATCACCTGCCCGAATAACAATCCACTATTTATCATCCCTGGAAAGCGCCTATGCAAATACCCTTCTAGCATCGGCCTGATAGATCTAGCAACCTCCATGCTGCTTTGCGTAGTTCCATCTAGATATTCGCCTAATGTTCTATGGCATCTGAAGTACGAGCCTTCGCACTCCTTATCAACGTCAATCACATCAAAGTTGCTATAGCGGTTTGCAACGGTTTTCAACTTCACGCACACGACATCCTGAGGAGGGCTGACTTGAACTATGTCGTCCCGCAGGGTACGCATGAAATGAATATCATGAACCAACACGATTAGTTGTTCACAGTTGTCATGAACTCTTTTCAATATGGCCCGGGTCTGCTGTTTACGGTTCAGATCAAAGCTACTCATGGGATCGTCAATAACAACAATCTTATTAGCTAGATCAACGTCGGACTCAACAGATGCAACAAAGAAAGCGAAGGCCAGCGTTCTTTTGTCGCTTTCACTCAACGAAGTCTTGAAATCTGGGGTGCCTCCGGCCAGCTCAATATTGGAGCCTCGCATGTGGAGATTGTAGTTACTTCTCAACCCTCCCCGATAGTTGAAATCTATGTTCGGTATAGAAAACTGCGCACCAAAAGCTACAAGTAACTCATTAATTCTATCCTTATAGTTTTCAAGAGTTGTTTGCATGATGGAATTCAAAGCATCTTTTTTACGCTGCTTTTCCGACTTAGCTGCATTTTCTTGAGAAATGGCCAAATCAAGCCGTGAGAAAAGATCAACGACATCTTGCCGATAGCGAGTCTTCGCCATCTCCAAATTGACAATAAAATGTCGCAAAACGTCCGGATTGACCGCCGCCAAGCCTGCTTTGTAAGTCGTGATTAGGTTAACTGCGTTATCGATTCCTTCGTTGCACAACCTGACAATATCAATGAGTTTATGCCATTTACCGATCAGTTCACCCTTTTCCTCTTCGGAACCGACTGATTCAAGCAATTTAGCTTCTTTGGAGCTCCTTAAGGCATCAAGCTGGGCCCTGATCTCAGTCAGCGCATGCTTTGCCGCCTCACGATCAAATTCTGGAGGCGGAACTTCCACATGTTCCTGCCAACCGTCAATGATCGCACTAGCCGTAGCAAAACTTGCTTGAAGCCTTTCAATAACCCCGTCGGACGTGCAAGTCGATATTAGGTTGCCCAGACCAGCTACAGAAGCCTTAAGCTGGTTGTAATCTTGATTGAAGTAGCTCCGATATGCATGTATGAGGTCGACACCATCAAGCGATTGGTTGCAATAAGGGCACCTTTCACCGTCTCCGTAGGAATAACCATCACTAATCCATCTTTCGAGATTTGGCTTTTCGTGGGAGTCTAGATGTTGTTTGACCCGCTCTTCCGCAGCAAAATCAATCTCGGTCAGAGATCTTTCTAAGACGCCAAAAATTGGATCAATTTCAAAAAGCGGTTCATCCAATTTCCTAGGCAAAGCTTTTGCCTGAATAAGCCCTATATTCTGCGCTTCAACAATTCGTTCGTTCAAACTTTCAATCTTGGCATCCGCATCGGCCACTTCTGCAAGTTCTCGAAACTGCTGAAGTGACATGCCCCGATGGAATCCGGCCAGTTGATTCGTAAGATCTCGAACTGCCTGGGCCACAGCGAGCGCATCATTGTCAGCTTGATCGTACTCATGCTGTGCATTAACTGCTGTTGTTCCTAATGCAAACTGCAGAAGGTTTTTCCTCTGATCAGTCGTTACCTGGCCTCCTGCGTATACGTTTTGCTCCACAAAATCCGCATCGAATACTAGTAATTCAGGGTGCGGGGTGTCCCAACTAGAATTCGTGAACGCCGATTGCTGCCCATTAGAAAACTGAAAAAGGACTTCTGGCAGGTTGTTCCCATCTATCGTTTTTCGGCGACTAATCGAACGAGGCTCATTCGATGCACATGAACGGAAAATTGAAGCAAGTGTAGACTTGCCTACCCCATTGTCAGCGTAGATAAGGCTTGCTTTTTTCAGACCATGTTGCCGACCATCTGCATCATGCAGAAGGCCAATCCCTTTAACTCTGTGGATTCTTTCTAGCATTCTCTATCCTGCAGCGGCGCAGCCAACTTTCCCCAATTACCAGTCTTGCAGCATGCACTAAAGAGCGACAGGCACATAACGATTTGGGTTAGTGGTGAGCAAACACGGAGCGCAGCGGAGAGTTTGCGATCCACTAGACCCGCTGGTTAAGGCATAGATGTTTGCGCAGAGCGCGAACCCTTGATGCTGCGACACACTCGCTAACCGCACCAAGCGACGAGCCTGCGAAACGGCACCACCAATGAGCGAAGCCACAAAGTCTCTAAAAGCTTGCCATCCTGGTTTGCGACTTAATGCATCAGATTCCCTTCTACGGAGCCACTTCATGGTGTGAGCTTTACGTTTACCTCTTTGTATGATTTGTACTCCATACATATTCATATTCCATTGAAGCCTTAACGGTTGATTATCTTGCTGGCACAAATAATGTGATATCTAGCCGGCACTGATATTGTAATAACACGCTAAATGTTCTCACTCCGTACTGTGATATGAGTGTCGGGAGCTAACGGGCAGAGATGAGGTGAATGGATCAGATAGCATCCTGCCAGAGAGGATTCCCTTAGTTATCTTTAGGTTATCAGAAGTTACCGTTAAAGCTAAATAGTCAGGAAGCTGGTTCCTGTACCGCTGGCTGTAGAATGCTCAGGGTGGTAACGGATCTGGTTGAATCTTCTTTAATCGTCTTTGTGAAGCCGCCGCCAAGGCAGGCTGGTAGGTTTTAACGCGTTCCCATTGCCTTTGGTCAGTGCAATACCATAGGCATCGGCCAGATTGTTATCATTGAGTACCGCTTCTGCTGATCCTTCTGCGAGGGTGATGCCCTGGTGCAGGAGTTGGAGTCGATGGCAGTAGTGGGCGGCGAGGCTGAGGTCGTGCAAGACGACGATGACTGAGTGGCCACTTTCGCAGTGTTGTCTCAGCAGGTTCATGACATCGAGCTGATGGGCGGGATCGAGGGCGGAGACGGGTTCGTCCGCGAGCAGGATGTCGGGCTCGGTGACCATAGCGCGGGCGAGGAGGGCGCGGGCCTGTTCACCACCGGAGAGGGTGTTGAAGGCGCGATCCCGGAACGGCAGAAGATCGGTCTGCCGGATGACCCTGTCGATGATCTCCCTGTCCTTTTCTCCCACGGATTGCCAGGGCTCCAGGTGCGGGGTGCGGCCGAGTTCGATGATCCGCGCCACGCTCATGGGCCAGGCGATCTCGCTCAGTTGGGGGAGGTAGGCGATACGCCTGGCCCGCGCTTGGTGGGGGAGGGATCCGACCCCTTGACCGTCGAGGGTGAGTTCGCCGGCGTCTGGCTCGATCACACCGGCGAGGATGCGAAGCAGGGTGCTCTTACCCGCGCCGTTGGGACCGATCAGGCCCAGCATCTCCCCGGGTTGCAGTGTCATGTCCACACCCTTGAGGATCGGCCGCTGCCCACGGCTGAGGGATAGCGCCCTGCCGTTCAACAGACTCATACGCCCCTCCCTCTATGGTGCAGGATCAGCCAGAGGAAGAAGGGGGCGCCGATGAGGGAGGTGACCACGCCAACCTTGATCTCGCCCTCTACCGGCAGCAGGCGTACCCCCATGTCGGCGAGCATCAGCAGCAGTGCGCCGCCCATGGCGCTGGGGATCAGCAGCCGGCTGGGCTGGTAGCCCACCAGGGGACGCAGCAGGTGGGGTACCACCAGGCCGATGAAGCCGATGGCGCCGGTGACCGAGATGGCCGATCCCACCGCCAGGGCGACGGCGAGAAAGAGGCGTCTTCTCAGATTGGGCAGGTCGGCGCCCATGGAGCTGGCGGTCTCTTCCCCCAGGGTGAGGAGGTCGAGGGGGCGGCCCTGTCGCCAGATCAGCAGCCAGCCCAGCAGGGTGCCGGGGAGGAGAATCCACAGTTCGTTGCGGCTGACATTGGCCAGGGAGCCGAGCATCCAGAGGGCGATCTCCTGCACCGCGTAGGGGCTGGGGGCGAGGTTGAGCAGCAGGGAAACCAGGGCCAGGGCGAAGGCGTTGACCGCCACCCCCGCCAGGATCAGGGTGAGGGTGCCCCCGTCACGACCGGCCAGGAGGTAGACCGTCAGGGTGGCTAGCAGGGCTCCCGCCATGCCCCCTAAAGGCAGTGCGTAGGCGAAGAGACTGGCGACGCCGAAGTAGAGGGTGATCACGGCACCGAGGGCCGCGCCGCTGGCGCTGCCGATCAGACCGGGGCTGGCCAGGGGATTGCGCAGCAGGGATTGCATCACCGCGCCGCAGAGGCCGAGGGAGGCCCCGGCCAGTAGGGCGACCAGGGTTCTCGGGATGCGCAACTCGGTGAGGATCAGGCTGTAGACGCCGGGCTTGTCGCCGAAGCTCTCCTGCAATGCCTGCATCAGCGGCAGCGGTTGACTGCCGATGGTCAGGGAGAGCAGGGCGGTGATGACGATGGCGCCGCCGAGGGAGAGCATCAGCCGGTGTTGTCTGATGGCGGCGATCATCGATCTCTCTCCCTCACTCTCGCCTTCTGCAACAGCGCTACCGCATCGGCCAGCATCGGCCCGGGGCAGATCCAGTACTTGTAGGGTATCTCCACCATTGGATGCTTCGCCAACAGGCGTTGTAGGGCGGGGTGGCGCAGCTGTCTCTCCGCCAGGGAATCCCCCGAGCCGGTATAGGCGGAGGTGAAGATGGTCTCGGGTTGCCAGTGCAGGACCTTTTCCAGCGGCACCGGGGTATAGCCTTTGACGCCCTGCTGTGCTGCCAGGTTGTGCCAGCCCGCGAGTCGCAGGGCTTCGTCCTGCAGGGTGTCGCTGCCGCTGGTATAACCGCGGGGTTGCAGGAAGATCGCAGTAGGCGGGTGCGTGACTTTTGCTGCGCCGGACTGCAATCGTTGCTGCATCTGTTGTATCAGCGATTCACCCCGCGACCCCTGGCCCAGCCGGGCTGCCAGTTGGCGAATATCCTCAACGATATCGTCGAAGCGATGGCCGAGGGAGAGTGGGTGCAGCGGGTAGCCCAGCTGCTCGAGGGTCGTGCGCAGACGGGGATTGGTGTGGGGGGTGACCAGTATCAGATCGGGCTTGAGACGGATGATCTCCTCGGCCCGGGCATGGTTGAGGGGAAAGGCAGCGGCCTCATCCGCCACGAAGGAGCTGTCGGGATCCCGGGAGAGGTAGCTGATTGACGCCACCTGTTGGGGGTCGGCCAGCATCAAGAGCAGCTGATCGCTGCAGAGGTTCACCGAGACCACCCGTTGGGGTGGCTCGGCTGCTGTTGCCAGCGAGGACAACAGCATCAGCAATGCAGCGATCGCATTAGTCCGCATGGCTTATTCGATACGATAGTTCAGGCTCAGCCAAAGGTTTCGCTCCGGTGCCGGGAAGAAGGCGGCGCTCTTGGTGAAGCTGGCATCGAATCCGACGGCGCCGGCATTCGAGTACTGTTTATCCAGCAGGTTATCGATCCGTAGCCCAAGACGCCAGGGGCCGGTGATGAATTGAGAGCCGAGATTGAGGACGCCATAACCGGGTAGCGTTTCAAAGCTGTTGTTGAAGTCGCCTCCTAATACCCGCTGACTGCTGAAGAGGCCTTCGGCGAAGAGGTTCCACTTAGGGGACAGTCGCCAGTCTCCAGAGACCTGGCCGGTTCGCGCCGCCACCAGGGGTATGCGGTTACCGTCGAAGGGGCCGTCGGTGATGCGGGGGTCGGTGTAGGTCAGGCTGCCTCCCAGGGTGATATCCGGGTGTATCTGCCACCGGCCTTCCAGGGTGGCACCTTCGCGTTTCGTCTCGTCCAGGTTGATATTGCTGAAGCCGGAGGTGTCGAAGCTGATCTCGTTTTCAAGATCGAGTCGGTAGATGACCAGCTTGGCGCTCAGTCCGGGGCGGCTCCACTCGGCGCCCGCCTCATGGGAGATGCCGGTCTGATTCTCCAGTCCCACTGGCTGGCCGAAGACCGGGTTGGTATGTTCGTCCACGGTGGCGAAGCGGAAATTCTCGTCGACACGCACGAAGAGGCGCAGTGAATCGTTCGCCTGCAGGCTAACGCCAAGGGCGCCAACGCTCTCGGAGTCATCCAACTGATCGATACCGGCGAAGCTCTCGATTTGATTATCTACTGAGGCGTGACGAAATCCGCCGGTGACCAAGATGCGGTCGGTAGCGGGTATGGTGATTTGGGCGTAGATGGCATCCACAGACTGATCGAGACCGGTCGGACCAAAGCTGGTCTGAAGTGAATAGTCTGTGCGCTCCAGGTCGGCGCCGGCGGTCACTCGGGCCTCGCCCTGAGCCATCGGGTAGACGCCGATAAAGCGGGGATTGAAGCCTTTGACCGTTCTGTCCTGGGTCGCAAGTGAACCGGGAAATGTACGAAAGCTGGTTTGGAACTCCCGGTCGTTATCGCGGTAGGTCAGCTCTCCTTCGAAGGACCAGTAGAGTCCCAGTTGCTGTTGCAGGCCAATCCGGCTGACGTTTGTTTCAGTATCACTGAAGTCGCCGGTATAGGCGGCAGCAGATTGCCTGCGGTTCTGCGCGAGCTCGTCCGCAAAGAGTGAGCCTGGCAGTTGCTGATAGTGATCGACCCGTTGTTGTTCGAAGAAGAGACCGCCGCTCTCGTATTGATAGTCGAGGCGCAGGTTGAAATCATTTCTATCCGTCTCGTTGTTATCGCGGTAGTTATCGCTGATTCGGCGTTTGGCAGAGAAGCGGTAGGCCAGCCCGCTGTCCAGACGGTTGCTGATGTGGGCATAGCCTTCGCGGCCTTTATAGCTGCCGATGGCGGCAGCGATGTCGGCGGAGAATGCTTCCGGTTGCCGGGTGATGATGTTCACCATGCCGCCCACCGCCTGGTTGCCGTAGAGGGTACCGGCGCTGCCCTGGACGATCTCGATCCGCTCCACCCGGCGCAGGTCGATGGCGTTGAGGTCCGGTGCGGCGATGTCGCTGGGGTTGTTCAGTCGTCGTCCATCCACCAGGATCAGGGTGTTGGAACCCGCCGTGGGGCCGAACCCCCGCATGTCGATGGTGGCCTGGCTGCCGTCGCCGTAGAGGGTGTTGATCTGGATGCCGCTGCGGGTCTGCAGCAGTTGTTGCAGGTTTTGTGCGCCACTGTTCTCGATCTCATCCTGTTCGATCACGGTGATGCTGGCAGGGGTTTCGATGCTTGTCTGTTCCGTGCGTGAGGCACTGATAACAATGGTGGGTAGATGAAATGCCGCCTGTAGTGGCAGGTTTGAAAACAGTAACAGGCCGGCTGTAAAGCAGCGGCTTCTTCTTGGATGTTTCACGTTTGACTCCCGGTGACGCACACCCGCGTCGATGGTTGGGTTAGGGTGTGTTCAATGGGAGAGGAGGCATGGCGAGGTCTGAAAGAGACAGCTGTGCCTCTATGTCGCCCACCGCAACACAGTGTTTTACCCAGGCCGGTATCCGGACTCACAGACTGGTATCACCCGATGCAGCGCCTTCCCATGGTTTGAATCCACAGTGGCCTGTCGCGGCATCTTGTCTGCTTACCGTTGCGGGGGCAGTGCAGGCATCTCACCTGCTTCCCGTTTAACCCGGAAGACTCCGGGCACCTGCGGCAGGCGGGAAAAGTACAGCCATTGCGTGTGAGGGTCAAGCTGCCTTATTCGTTGTCAGGAACATGAGATGCCGAATCCGCTTGGGTATACTTCCCCGTTTCTCCACCAATCACTGACAAGAGATAGTGAACGATGATCGTCTATCTGCATGGCCTCAATAGCGCAGGCACTTCCGGCAAGGCGGCAGTGCTTCGCCGGCAACTGGCTCCCATCGAGGTGGTCAGTCCCACCTATCCGGCACAGTCGGCGGCGGAGGCTGTGAAGATTCTGAGCAGTGAGTTGGGGCCTCTGTTGCAACACAACGAGCCGAGGATTCTTGTGGGCAGCTCAATGGGCGGGTTCTACGGTGCCTGGTTGGCGCGTCGTGTGAAAGCGCATCACCTGGTTATGATCAATCCCGCTCTCAAGCCCTGGGCGTTGTTGCAACAAGTAGAGGGTTGGCAATACAACGAAGCCAAGGATGAGCACTACTACCTCTCACCCGAGATGGTAGCTGCGACACAGGCATATGAAACCCTGCCAACAGAAGTAGGCGTGCCGGTTACCCTGCTGCTGGACAAGGGAGACGAACTGATTGATTACCGCGAAGCGGAAGAGAGCTATCGGGGGCAGGCAGATATTCGTCTCTTCGAGGGAGGCAGCCACACCTTCGAGCATATGGATGAGGCGGTGGAGATCATTGGTCTGCTACATGAGAAACTGAAATCAGCATGAGTCCGTTTCAGGGGTATTAGATTTCAGCCTCGGTAACTTGATTGACTAAGGACATGACTTGTTCAGCACAGACTCCCGGCTGTGACTGCAAGAGGAAATGCGGGCCTTCGATCTGTCGTATTTGAAAAGGGATGAAATGTCTTTGGAACAAATTGGCGGCACTGGCGGGTACGAGACGATCCCCCATCGCCTGTAGATAGTAGCAAGGGATCTCAAAGCGGCTTTTGTCATCGGCTTGAAAACGTGCAATCAAGTTAAGTCTGTGTCTGATAATCCTGGGTGGAATACCTGTCAGCACCTCTCTCAGAATATCTAACTGCTCCTGAGTCGCATGTTCACCCATGCAGAAATGTTTCAGGATGGAATCCGGTACGCTGTGTGTAAATTGTTCGATGAAGGGAATGCGTTGAATCAACCAAAGCACTCTGGGTCGGGGTGGCACAGCGAAGGTTGCACAAAGCACAACGGCTTTCGGCGATAGTTTGTTTGATCTCAGAAGCTCAAGCACAACGAGGCCTGAAAAAGACTCTGCCAAGAGAATCAATGGACCCTCAGGAAGCTGGTCCCTGACGTATGCTGCCAACTCAGACAAATCCAAGGGGTTAGCAGTGGGGTATGTGATGACTTGTGCGGGTAGGTCTGGCGGTAGCAGGGAAAGGAAAGGCTGAAACAGTTTTCCGGTGCCATCTAATCCGGGAAGCAGTACAAGTGTAAGCGATTGCCTGTCCGTGGCCTGCCTGTTTCTATCCATAGATTTTAGTTTAGATAACGAGTGGGTAGCCGGGTACGCTGCAGTATGAAAATAGATCTAAAAATCTACAGTTAATCGGCTTCATAAGGTTCGCTGAAGGAGCAGTCTTTCTGCGGGCAGACTTTCTCAGTTCCCTTGCGTTTGGTGGTTTTGACGGTCAGCACCGGCCAGCCGCAACTGGGGCAGGGCTCGGCGATGGGCTCGTTCCACACCGCATAGTCGCAGTCGGGGTAGGTGGAGCAGGAGTAGAAGATCTTGCCGCGGCGTGACTTGCGCTTGAATATGGTGCCTTTCTGACACTTGGGGCATGTGACGCCGGTATCTTCAGGTTTCTCCAAGGGTTCAATATAGCGGCAGTCGGGATAGCTTGAGCAGCCGATGAATTTGCCGTAGCGGCCACGTTTCACGACCAGTTCCGAGTTACATTCAGGGCAGGTGCGCCCTTCAACCACTTCGGGCTCTTCCTTTTCGCTTGAGTCTGCGTTGAGGTCTCGCGTGTAGTCGCACTCAGGATAGTTGGTGCAACCGATGAAGCGCCCATGTCGGCCGAGGCGGATGGAGAGCTGCTTGCCGCATTTGGGGCAGGCCTCATCCAGTGCCTCGTGGGTGACATCGCTGCGTTTGACGTTTTCCTGGGTGTGGTCGATGCGTTCCTTGAACGGTCCCCAGAACTTGCTCAATAGAGGTACCCAGGCCTCTTCGCCACGGGAGACGGCATCCAATTCGTCCTCCAGATTGGCGGTGAAGTCGTAATCCACATAACGGGTGAAATATTCGGTGAGGAATTTGTTCACCACGCGGCCCACATCGGTGGGCATGAAGCGCTTCTTGTCCAGGACCACATATTCACGGTCCTGCAGAGTCGAGATGATCGAAGCGTAGGTAGAGGGACGGCCGATGCCGTACTCTTCCAGGGCTTTGACCAGACTCGCCTCGCTGTAGCGAGGTGGCGGTTCGGTAAAGTGCTGTTCCGGGCGAACAGCTTTCAAGGGCAGCGTTTCACCCTCTACCAATGGAGGCAGTATCTTTTCATCGCTGTCGCTTTTGGCAGCATCGTCCAGACCTTCCTGGTAGACGGCGATAAAGCCCGGCTTGGCGATGACCGAACCGTTGGCGCGAAACTGATTGCCTTCTCCGCACTGGAGATCGGCCGCCACGGTGTGGATGGTGGCGTGGATCATCTGGCAGGCGACGGCACGCTTCCAGATCAGTTCGTAGAGTCTTGCCTGGTCCTTGGATAAATGTTGCTTGATCTCGTCAGGCGTGCGCAGAACCGAAGTGGGACGAATGGCCTCATGGGCCTCCTGGGCATTCTTCGCCTTGGTCTTGAAGCGGCGTACATCCGGCGGTATCTGGCCACTACCGTATTTATCGGTAATGAAATCGCGGATCTCTCCCATTGCCTCATCTGCCAGGTTGACCGAATCGGTACGCATGTAGGTGATCAGGCCCACAGTACCCTGACCCACATCCATGCCTTCATAGAGCTGTTGCGCGGTACGCATGGTGCGCTGGGTGGTGAAGCCGAGTTTGCGCGAGGCTTCTTGCTGCAAGGTTGAAGTCGTGAAAGGGGGCGCTGGGTTGCGTTTGCGCTGTTTCTTCTCGACCTTGGTGACCAGCAGACCCTGACTGCCGGCTGATACCAGGGTTTGTTCGGCAGCTGAGGCATCCGCCTCGTTGGTAATACTGAATTTCTCCAGTTTGTCGCCCTGGTAGTGGGTGAGCTTGGCGGAGAAGGCCTGATTCTCTTTTTCGGTATCGGCCTCGATGGTCCAGAACTCTTCGGCCTTGAAGGCCTCGATCTCCATCTCCCGTTCAACGATCATGCGCAGGGCGGGGCTCTGCACGCGTCCGGCAGAGAGGCCCCGGCGAACCTTCTTCCACAATAGAGGCGAGAGGTTGAAGCCGACCAGATAGTCGAGGGCGCGCCTGGCCTGTTGGGCATCGATCAGGGCGTGGGAGAGCTCCCTGGGGTTGGCGATGGCATCGTTCACCGCTTTTTTGGTGATCTCGTTGAACACCACCCGGTAGACGGGCTTTTTCTTCAACTTGCCCTTTTCTTTGAGCAACTCGGAGAGATGCCAGGAGATCGCTTCGCCCTCGCGGTCCGGATCAGTGGCGAGGTAGAGGGCATCTGAGTTTTTCAATGCTTTGGCAATCGCCTGCACATGGCGGTCGTTGCGCTCGATGACCTGGTACTTCATGGCAAAACCGTTATTCGGGTCTACCGCGCCCTCCTTGGGCACCAGGTCACGCACGTGGCCGTAGGAGGCAAGGACTTCAAAGCCGCCTCCTAAGTATTTCTTGATGGTTTTGGCCTTGGCCGGAGATTCGACGATTACCAGATTCATGTAATTTAGATCGGATTCAATGAAAAACGCGGGACAGTGAAACGCCCCGCGCTGAAGAAATCAAGTCCTAAATTAGTGCAGATATTCAGGCGCTTCGTTGTAGACCATGTCTTCCATGCGGGCAAAAGCCGCCTCCTGGCCGGGTTGATTCATCAATACCAGCAGGATGATCCACTTCAGTTCCTCTTCCGTGATAACCGGTGTATCGAGGGCCAGAGAGCGTTCGATAACCAGCTCGCGGGCGGTTTGCGTCAATATGTCGTTCTGTTCGAGGAACAGCAGCAGTCCACGGGAATCCACGTCGAGACGCGCGCGCTCCTCATCGGTAAAGATACGTAGTGAGTGGGGCTGGTGTGCCTCACCCTGCTGAGACTGAACATTGTCTGCCAGCTCGTCGAGCCAGTCGAAGGCTTTGTCTATCTCGCCGCTGATAAAGCCGGCTTGGATCAGTTCGTCGCGGAGATCGTTTTGATCAGAGGGTGGGGCTTGCTCACCATCCATGTAGTTTTCATAGAGGTAGATCAGGATATCGACCACGTTTTCGTTCATGTGCTCTCTCTCCCGCTGGAGCGGGATGCCAGGGTGTCTGTGCGGCAGTAGAGGCCGCCTGGAGCTGATGATACATGACCATCCAGCTCAAGCACCAGCAGCATGGACGAAACTGCCTCGGCGGTCAAACCCGTTCGGGTGATTAATTCGTCAACTGAGACAGGGTCATAGCCGAGGGCCTCGGTTAAGCGGGTGTATTCGGGATCGTCAATCTGATCGCCTGGTGGCGTTTTTTCACTTTGAAAATGCTCACTCAATGGCGCCAATGACCCGAGCAGCGCACCCAGCTCCTCGACAATATCCTGCGCCGATTCGACAAGTTTGGCACCCTGGCGAATCAAGGCATGGCAGCCGCGGGCCTGGGGATTGTGGATGGAGCCGGGAATGGCAAAGACCTCACGTCCCTGTTCGGAAGCCAGACGGGCAGTAATCAGGGAGCCGCTTTGTACAGCAGCTTCGATGACCAGGGTGCCGAGGCTCAAACCGCTGATGATACGGTTGCGCCTGGGGAAATTCTCCGCTTTTGCCGGCGTGCCTGGCGGGAATTCGCTGACCAGCAGGCCCATGTCGGCAATCCGGTGGGCCAGGTTATGGTGGCTTGCGGGGTAGATCCTATCCAGTCCCGTGCCCATTACAGCAATCGTGTGGCCAGCTTCCAGGGCGCCCATATGTGCAGCGCCATCGATGCCGATGGCCAGGCCGCTGGTCACACAAATGCCCGCAGTTGCCAGGGAGTGAGCGAATTTCTTCGCGTTGTTGATCCCTGTCGGGGTTGGATTGCGGCTGCCGACTATGGCGATTTGGGGTTGGCTGAGGAGGGTTGTATCGCCAATCAGATAGAGCAGTGGTGGGGGTGCGTCGATCTCTCTTAATAGTGGGGGATAGTCTTCGTCTGCTTGAGTGATCAGCTGATGAGCAGGCTCGCGTAGCCAGCTGAGCGTTGGTTCGATATCCGACAATTGGCGCCGTTCGAGTTGAGCGATAGTGCGTTGGGGGATGCCCAAGTCAGACAGTTCGGCACGTGAGGCCTGGAGGATCTTCTCAGGTCTGCCGAAGTGATCGATCAGGCGTTGAAAATAGCGACTGCCGATACCGGAAGTCTGGCTGACAAGCAGCCAGGCCTCCAGGTCGGTGGGGAGCGAAGGGGACGGCTCTTCCATGAACGGGCCCTCAATGTTTAGGGTTGGATTCAGCGCTTGGGTGGTCGCACCCAGTCCAGCACATGCAGGGGTTTGGTGGCGCGCATGATAAGCGCAAAACTGACCCGGTCGAAAGTGCGAAAGACCATCAGCACACCGGCCTCTTCCAGCGGTAGGGTGACGGTTTCGCCGCGGCCCTTGACGATGTCGCGGATCTCATTACCCCCTTGCAGGATCTCCAGCACGTGGCCGGGCTCCAGACCGTCATTGGCGCCTTTGTTGAGGACCACTACATTATATTGGCCGATCTGTGAGACGCCGTTGAGTACGGATATGATACGGCCCTCAATATCGCCTTCAGGTGCGCGGGGTTGGAAGTTGGTCAGGGGCTCCTGTTCCTCCGCCTTGATCAGGCGATCTCCGATGATTGCCTCTAGGTCTGAACTGACGATTAGCAGCTTGGCCGGGTCGCCGGTGCGCTTCAGATCGGCATCGCCGATAAAGGCAGCCTCGTAGCCGAGAATCTCATCCGTGTCAGGATCTTTGTATGGCTTGCCGGGTCTGACAATGGTATGACGGGCCGGTTGATCCTCCATCACGCTACGGGCATAGAAAGAGATGCCAGCGCCACCGATGATATGGTCATCAAGGAAGTGAACAATATAGGGCGCCTGCTCCAGTTCTCCCTCTTCCATAACATAGGGTCGTGTGAGGAATTGGGCGATAGCATCGACCGGGATGGTCGGGATGGCGTCATCCAACGGGGTCGCCCGGATCTGGGGCGAGAGTTTGTTTTTCCGGTTGAGCGACAAAATAGGCTGGCCGTCTCGGTAGGTGAGGACGATCTCGTCACCGGGATAGATCAAATGGGGATTCTCGATCTGAGGGTTGACGAACCAGACTTCCGGCCAGAGCCAGGGATCACGCAGGAATAGGGCGGAGATATCCCACAGGGTGTCACCCTTGACCACGGTATAGCGCTCAGGATGCGATGGATTGAGTGCAACCGGTTCGGCGGCAATCACCCAGCAGGTGAGCAGCAGGCCGAGGATGAATCCGATGAGTTTGTTGTTAAGATATGGCATAACGATTCCCTTGGATACGAAGCTGGTTTTGTCTTCGGCTAAGCTAAAGATGAACGCCGGAAATTGTCCCCAGATTCCAGTATGATCATAATGTTAGCGTAATTTCTTGCATTTGTACTATAGATTTTTGGAAAAACCGATGGCGATTCTTGACATACTTCATTTTCCCGATCCACGACTGCGCAATAAGGCGAAGCCTGTGGCAGAAGTCGATGACTCTATACGTCGGCTGATAGACGATATGCTTGAGACCATGTATGAGGCGCCGGGCATTGGTCTCGCTGCAACCCAGGTGAATGTGGCCAAACGGCTGGTGGTGATTGATCTTTCCGAAGACAAAAACGAGCCGCTTTGCCTGATCAATCCGGAGATCCTTGAAAAGGACGGCATTGAGCAGATGGAAGAGGGCTGTCTCTCTGTGCCCGGCATCTATGAAAAGGTGACACGGGCCAACCATATTCGCCTGCGAGCCCTTGATCGGGAAGGTCGCCCCTTTGAGATGGAGGCTGAAGATCTGCTGGCCGTCTGCATTCAGCATGAACTGGATCACCTGGAGGGTAAGTTATTTGTTGATTATCTCTCCAGCCTCAAGCGTCAGCGCATACGGAAAAAACTGGAAAAAGAGAACCGTCAGCAGACCGAAACGGCAACAGGTGCGCATCAGGTCATCTGAATACACTTCGCCATGACGAGCTGTATTTGAGCCTCTTGCCTGCATCTTCTTCTCAGCGGCAGCAGGATTCTGAGACACGGTTCCCACTCCGGACAACTCTTACCAGAACAGCCATTTTCAGGAAATTGATTCATGACAGCACCCCTGAGGATCATCTTTGCCGGCACACCGGACTTTGCCGCATCCGCATTATCCGCGCTACTCACTACCGAGCACCAGGTGGTGGCGGCCTACACACAACCCGACCGGCCAGCGGGACGGGGGCGTAAACTGCAACCCAGCCCGGTAAAACAGCTGGCACTCGAGCATGGGATTGAGGTGCGCCAACCGGAGAAACTTAAAGATCCTGCGGACCAGTCGGCACTGGCTGACCTGAAGGCTGATCTCATGGTCGTAGTGGCCTATGGGCTGCTGCTGCCCCAGGCCGTGCTCGATGCACCACGTCTGGGTTGTATCAACATTCATGCCTCCCTGTTGCCCCGCTGGCGTGGAGCAGCGCCCATACAACGCGCTGTACTGGCCGGGGATAAGGAGAGTGGTGTGACCATCATGCAGATGGAGGCAGGTCTGGATACCGGGCCCATGCTGTATACGCTGAAAACACCTATCGGCTCTGAAGATACCGGCGGCAGTCTGCACGATCGGCTTGCCGAAATGGGTGCCCGGGCGCTGCTGGATAGCTTGCCGGGTATTGCCGACGGGAGCCTGCATCCGGTGGTACAGGATGACAATCTGGCGAACTATGCCAAAAAGCTCGATAAGCAGGAGAGCCTGATCGACTGGTCGCAGCCGGCTGAGTCGATAGACCGGCAAGTCAGAGCCTTCAACCCCTGGCCGGTGGCGCAATGCCGTTTTGAGGACAAAATCATGCGTATCTGGCAGGCGACACCGATACAGGAGCAAGTGCCGGTAGATCTGGTGCCGGGCTCGGTGGTGAGCGCCGGTAAGTCAGGTATCGATGTGGTGACGGGCTCGGGTTTGTTACGTATCACCCAGCTGCAGATGCCGGGAAAACGCGCCATGTCGGCCGCTGATTTTCTCAATGCGCATAGCGTGAATGGCATGGTGCTGAGCTGATGAGTCGTCAGAACCCTGATCCCAGGGTCGCCGCCGCCCGGATAGTGAATGGCGTGTTCTCTGGTCGCTCTCTGTCTGATTTGATACCGCAGCACCTCTCCGGCATTGATGATGTGCGAAATCGCAGTTTGGCGCAGGAGTTGAGTTACGGCAGCCTGCGATACTATCCGCGATTGCATGCTCTGATCGGCCGCCTGCTGCAAAAACCGCTGAAGGCAAAGGATGGAGATATCGAAGCACTGTTACTGATCGGTGCATATCAACTGCTCTATCTGCGTGTGGCCGACCATGCTGCAGTAAATGAGACGGCGGGTGCGGCAAAAAAACTGGGGAAACGGTGGGCGGTTGGCCTGATAAACGGTGTGTTGCGCCGACTTCAGCGAGAGCAGGAGCAGCTGCTGGCCGGATTGGAATCCGATCAAGAGGCGCGCCATGCCATGCCGGGTTGGCTGTTGGGCGAACTGCAGGCCCGCTGGCCTGACAACTGGGAGCAGCGAGTATCCGCACTGAATGAGCGCCCGCCCATGACATTGCGAGTCAACCGGCTGCTGACCACACGAGAAGCCTATCTCAAGCTGCTGGATGCCGAGGGGATTCAAGCCAAAGCAAACACTACCGTACCCATGGGTGTGGATCTTGAACGGCCGGTGGACGTGGAGCTTCTGCCGGGGTTTGCCGCAGGGATGGTGTCAGTACAGGATGGGGCGGCACAGTTGGCAGCTGGATTGCTGTCTCTCTCTCCCGGTCAGCATGTCCTGGATGCCTGTGCGGCACCGGGAGGCAAGACGAGTCATCTGTTAGAGACTGAGCCCGGGATTCAATTAACGGCTATGGATGTCGATGAAGCACGGCTATTGCGGGTAACGGAGAATCTCAATCGCCTGAAGCTGCAGGCGGATCTGCAACAAGGCGATGCAGCCGAGCCCAAGGGCGCTTGGTCGGAGCAGGATTACGATAGGATCCTGCTCGATGTGCCCTGCTCGGCCACGGGTGTGATTCGGCGCCACCCCGACATCAAGTATTTACGTCGTGAATCGGATATCGTTGCCCTGGCAGACCTGCAACAGCGTATTCTCGAAGCCATCTGGCCACTGCTTAAGCCGGGTGGTTTGATGCTGTACGCCACCTGCTCGATACTGGAGAAGGAGAACGAAGCCCAGCTCAGGCCATTTCTCTCGCAACACACGGACGCACAAGAAAAGCCGATTGAGGCAGAGTGGGGAGAAGCGAGGGCCGTCGGTCGACAGATCCCTCCCGGTGAGGCCGGGCTTGATGGTTTTTATTACGCGCTGGTGGAGAAAAGCGTCGTATGAAATACAAGATCCTCAGTCTACTGATACTGTTGGCTTGGCTGGGCAGTGCATCAGCAGCAACATTCATGGTGAATGATGTGGTGATCACGGAGCAGAATGAGGCTTATCGGCTCAACGCCCGCATTGACTACCGATTGACACAAGAGGTGCAGGAAGCCCTGAGTAACGGGGTGCCACTGACCTTGCGGGTGGAGTTGGTTGTGGGGAAGATTTGGCGCAGTTTCTGGGAGCAGAACCCACTTTCACGTACGCTCAGATTCCAGATCCGCTATCATGCGTTGACGGAACTCTATCGGGTGGTGGACATGCAGACAGGGGAGGAACAGAGCTTCGTGACCCAGGACGCCGCACTCTATGCCTTGGGCGAGATCGGTGACATGTTGTTGGTGTCACGTTCGGCGTTGATGCCGGGCGAGACCTATCAATTGCATCTTCGGGCTGACCTCGAGATTGAGTCGTTACCATTGCCCCTGCAGCCATTGGCTTATCTGGGTCGTGGTTGGAGACTGACTACCGGGTGGACACGATGGCCGCTTCAACCCTGAGTCGCCTGCGTATTGGCGGATTTTCCGTCGCACTGCTGCTGATCCTTCTGTTGGTGACCCTGCACTTGATGAGCAGTGCTGTGCAGAACTCAGCAGAGCTTAGCCGCTATTTTGTACCCCTCTTAGTGATTAACCTGGCCGGTATGGTGATCCTCATCGGGATGATCACCTACAATTCTGTTCGGCTTATTCGGCAGTACCTGCGTCAAAGTGCCGGTTCCCGGCTGACCCTGCGGATGTTACTGATCTTCATTGTCATCTCGCTCACCCCTGTGGGGGTCGTCTACTACTACTCCTTCAGTTTTCTGCAGGGTGGTATCGACAGTTGGTTCGATGTACAGATTGATCAGGCGATGGAAGATGCCCGGGAGTTGGGTCAAGCCTCGCTGGATCTGAACAAGCGGCTCTGGTTGAAATACACAGAGCAGCAACTCTTGAGTATCACAGATGCTTCTGAATCGGCCCTCTCTCTCTCGATTGCTGAGTTGCGTCAGCAGTCCGGTGCACTGGAGCTGTCCCTGAGTGACCCATTCGGCCAGATCATTGCTTATTCCAATGCCGTGGCCTCGGAGTTGGCGCCGGCCAAGCCCGACGATTTCATCATGCAGCAGTTGCGTGAAAGTAACAGTTATGTGGGGCTGGTGAGAGAGAAGGATGAGTTGATGATTCGGGTGGCGGTGGCGGACCCACTGGGCCGGCCCTATATCATCCAGGGCCTCTATCCCGCTTCAGAGCGTGTGAGCGCTTTATCCGAGAAGCTGGAACTTGCCTATAACCGCTATAAGGAACTCTCCTTTCTCCGTCAGTCATTGAAGCGCAATTTCTCGCTGACGCTCTTCATGGTACTCATGTTTGCCATTCTATCTGCGGTATGGGCCGCCTTCTTCTCGGCGCGGCGCATGGTGGCGCCGATTACCAACATTGCGGCTGGTACCCGTGCTGTGGCCGAGGGTAATTACGATCGGCAGTTACCGGTACCAAGAGCCAAAGATGAGTTGGCTTTTCTGGTTACCTCATTCAATGCCATGACGCGCCGTATTGGCCAGGCGCGGGATCAGGCCTCTCGCAGCCAGCGAGAGGTGGAAGGGCAGCGTGCTTATCTGGAAACGGTATTGGGGCGGCTCTCATCCGGCGTGTTGACCTTTGATGAGGCGCATCGGCTGCGGACTACCAATCCGGCGGCGGAGAAGATTCTCGGCACCAATCTACAGCGGGTTATTGGTTCTCCAGTTCAGTCTTTGGCCCTCGTCTCGCCGGTGTTACGGCAGTTTGTGGAGGGCTTACAGGACCCGTTGCTGGAGTTCCAGGAAGAGTGGCGCGGTGAACTGACTCTGTTCGGTGGCGAGGGGCGCAAGGTGCTGATCTGTCGCAGTACTCCATTCTCCCAGCTCGACGGACCCAAAGGGCATATCGTGTTGTTCGATGATGTCACCGCATTGATTCGTGCACAACGAGATGCGGCCTGGGGCGAAGTGGCGCGGCGGTTGGCCCATGAGATCAAAAATCCGTTAACGCCGATCCAGCTGTCGGCAGAACGGTTACGGCATAAATTTCTCAAGCGTATGCCGGAGAAGGATGCCGAGTTGCTTGAACGTGCCACCCACACCATCGTGCAGCAGGTGGAAGCGATGAAGACCATGGTCAACGATTTTTCCGAGTACGCCCGACCGCCGCAGATGGAGGTCAAGCCCCTGCAACTCGACAAACTGATCGCGGAGGTGGTCGACCTGTATCGCGGCAACAAGGAGGTTAAGTTCAATATAGAACTGACGGCAGGCGCCGCTCGTGTCGAGGCGGATTCGCTGCGGGTTCGTCAGGTCGTGCATAATCTGATGAAGAATGCCATTGAGGCCATGGAGGGTCAGAAAGCGGCAGAACTCTCAGTGATCACCAAGGTATTGCAGCGTGATGACCATCCTTACTATGAAATGAGAGTGCAGGACAACGGTCCGGGATTCAACGAGACTATGGTGCAGCATCTGTTCGAGCCTTACGTGACCTCGAAACCCAAGGGAACAGGGCTTGGCCTGGCCATCGTTAAGAAAATCGTCGAGGAGCATGCCGGAATTATCTGGGCGGAAAACTGTGATAAGGGTGCCTGTATGGTGATGCATCTGCCCATGTTGCTGGATCTCGAAGAGGAGAGTGAAGTATGAGTGGCGCCTATATTCTGGTTGTCGATGACGAGCCGGAAATACGCAATCTGGTTAAGGAGATCCTAGAGGACGAGGACTACGAAGTGGCCATGGCCGCCGATGGCCAGTCGGCGCGCAAGGCCCTGCGTGACCGTCGTCCGGAGCTGATTCTGCTGGATATCTGGATGCCCGATGTGGATGGGATCACGCTGCTCAAGGAGTGGGGTGAGGAGGAGGGGCTGCCCTGTCCGGTGATTATGATGTCGGGACACGGCACGGTCGAAACTGCCGTGGAGGCAACCCGCCTGGGTGCCTATGATTTTCTCGAAAAGCCCCTCTCCCTCGCCAAGCTGCTGCTGACAGTTGAGCGCTCACTCGAAGCGGAGCAGTTGAAGCAGGAGAACGTCGGCCTTAAACGGCACAATCACGTTATCCATGAACCTACCGGTAAGAGTCCGGTCATGCAGCGGCTGCGGGAGCAGGTCAAACGCATTGCCCAGCACGATACCTGGGTGCTGGTGACCGGTGAGCCCGGTAGCGGCCGGGAGACCCTGGCGCGGTATCTGCACGCCCAGAGCGTGCGTCGTGAGCGTCCTTTTGTCGAGGTCAACGTCAGTGCGATCGTTAAAGCCAATGCGGCTGCAGAGCTTTTCGGGCAAGAGGTAGACGGACGCATCCACTACGGCAGGCTTGAACAGGCCATGGGTGGCACCCTGTTTCTCGACGAAGTGGCCGATATGGACCTGGAGGCCCAGGCGCAACTGGTCGGTGCCCTGGATACCGGCAGCTTCCTGCGGGTGGGCGGCAGCGACCCGGTCAGTATCGACGTACGGATCATCGCGGCCACGAAACATAATCTTGAGGAGGCTGTACAGGAGGGTAAGTTTCGTGAAGATCTCTTTTACCACCTGAATGTGGTACCTCTGCATGTACCGCCGCTACGCGACCATGCTGAGGATGTGCCGGAGCTGCTCAACTTCTATGTCGACTGGTTCGTGACCCACGAGAAATTACCCTATCGGCACTTTGCGGTGGGAGCACAAAATAAGCTGCGCAACCATCCTTGGCTTGGCAATGTGCGGGAATTGAAGAATCTGGTACAGCGTCTGCTGATCCTTGAAGCAGGTCCTGAAATCGTCCAGGAAGAGATTGAGGCGACACTGGGTGCGCCGGATGTGAGAGCGTCCGCAGGGGGTTTGGATTCGATGATCTCCTTTGACCAGCCCCTGCGTCAGGCCAGAGAGGCCTTCGAAAAGGTCTACCTTGAATACCAGCTGCACCAGCACGAAGGCAATATTTCTCGCATGGCAAAGGCGGTGGGTATGGAGCGAACCCATCTCTACCGTAAACTCAAGTCCCTGGAGATTGAGTTTAAAGACAAGCGGTAATTCAAATTAAAAAAACTTTAGTTGAAACACTCCACGCATGAATGGAAACCAACGCAATTAATCTGACAATGTAGTGAGTAGGTCAGTCGCGCCATTGCGCATCGTAGTGTTTTTCAATGAAAGGTGAACCTTTTTGGGATATCAGCCCTTCCGATCAAAATTGAGGCTGACTCCAAACTAAAGGAAGGCGGATTGAAAATAATCATTTGTTTTCGTAATTGCCGCGGTCCTCATTTTTTGCTTTTGCCAAAAGCGCAGTGTGGTAATGGATGGTGGTGACGAATGAAAATATACTGGGTTATAAAATCAATCCCAGAATATGAGAATACTGACAAGGCATTGATAAAGAAAACATGGATGCCTAGTTATTGGAAAACATATCGCCACTGGCAGCAGTGGGTAATAGCAATTTTGTCGGTTTCTATGCTTCTGTACTTGCTTGCGCATCCAAGAGAGCCAATGTGGCCTTTTCAAATAGTTGGCCTATCTTTAGTGTGTATAGTCTGGTTTGTATGGAGTCAGGTTTCCATTTCCCTAGCAAGGCCATATATCAGAGAGATGCTGAAGCATGAACGCAACAGTTGATAAGACTGTTTTACCCGGCTTTCATAATATTTGCTTATACCTCGCTACACTCTTTGCCTCCGATAAATTACGGCGTTAGGTATTGGTGGGGAGGAAACATGAACTGGAATGTAGGAGGATGGTTCGGCGGGCAGGTCGGAGCAACGGCATGGATATTAGTGGCGGCCGTACTCACAGCGATGCGAGATTTGTCCATTGGTATGGTCGTGCTCCTGTTGTTCCTTGTTCCAAATGTCATTGGCCTCATGCTATGGGCAAGTCGTAAGTTCTCGTGCTATGCGTCAACACAAATCGTTATCGGAGTCTCCGGCGTGTGTGGTCTTGCAACTGTCTATGTGCTGGAGCGTGCTAACGCCTGGATGCAGATACAAACCGGAGGCCAGGTCTCTGCTCAGTCAAGCTACTGGATTATCGGCCTGGTTTTTGGAGGTCTCATGATCATGTTCTACCTCCTATTTGGGCGAGGCAGCAAAGCGCCATAGCTGGAACAAACAATTGAACTCGGATTTTCGCGCAATCATGTCTACGCTGGTTAGCTAAACGTTAGCGTATACAAGCAGGGGTGGAATAACATGGTGTCAGAGCGAATTCACTCTGCGTGAGGTTCTCCCATATAACCGGAAAATTTCAGGCACTGTTTGCCGTTAACTTCGACAATCTGCACGGTCTCGCCACCACCACGGCCAAATCCCTGTATCACGGCTTCTGTGGCGGAAATAGGTTGCAGCGGCACTCTGATTAGATTCTCGCTCAAGTGTGGCGCCCGATAGTGCAGACAAAGCACGCCGTCCTGTTCACTCAGTTTGAGGTCCTGGATAGAGAAGTCCCCATCAGGATTGATGGTCCGGTAGCTGCCTAAGCGTTTTTTCCAGACGGATTCCCATGGACCGGATTCGACTCTGTTTCCCAGCATGATCTCTTTACCGTTTCGGTCAGCCACCAAGATATCCATGTCATTGATATCACGCGAGCGTAAGCGCAATTCTCCCAGTACCCGGTAACCGTCCGGCAGTTGCTTGATGCTTTCCGGTGTGAGTCCTAAACTGCCGTCTTCGAACCGCACCAAGTCCAGAATACGCTCAATGATGCAGGCGCAAAGCCTGGGTCTTTCAGCATCGACCATGAGCAGGCCAAGATCTGTGGCGTAGCCACCCGATGGGGTGGAATAACCGGTCTGTTCTGCCTGTGCAACCTGCGTCTGTAGCTGTTTGGGGACGCCGTCGCGCAATGAGACCGCCATACTGAGAATGGTGCCTGCCAGCTGTTTTGCCAGCCGATTGCTGTCTGCACCATTGGCCAACACAACAACACCCAGACCCTGTTTCGGTAATACGGCCATCTCTGCGCCGAACAACAGAGTGCTGCCGCCGTGACGCACGCTTTTTCCGGCAACAGGATGGCGTTCAATAAACCACCCCATCCCGGGTGACACATTACGCGAGACCTGGCCATCGACGGTTTGAGGTTCCCACATCTCTCTCAACAGCGTTGCGGGCACACCGGGGATTTGCTCTTGAAGCAGTGCCGACAACAGCCTGCCAAGATCGTTTGCGGTGGAATAGAGGCCAAGCGCGGGCGTATCTCTCAATGGTGGTTGAGGCCTCGTCATGCCATCGAGATGTCCGGCGGATAATTTTTTCGACATTTCTTCAGAAAGGACAAAACCACTACGGTTCATGACCAAAGGGGCAAGGAGTATCTGTTCGATATAATCGGTATAAGTCATGCCTGAGCGCTGTTGAACCAGATGGCCCAGAAGGTCATAGCCGATGTTTGAATAGCTGTAGACCATGTCAGGGTGGTAAGCCGCATACTCATTGCGTAACAGGGATGTCACCTTGGTAAAGTGTGTATCCGTGTACATCCCCTTGCGTAAATCACTGGGTAGGCCGCTACGATGACTGAGCAGTTGACGTGGTGTTACCGGCGGTGATTCGGCATCGTGTCGACGTATGGAGAAACCGGTAAGCTGATCCTTTAGCGGTGCATCCAAGTCGATTTTGCCTTCTGCAACGAGCTGGATGACAGCAAGTGCAGTAATCGGTTTGGTTAGTGATCCTATGCGAAACAGCGTTTCCGAGTCGACCTTTGCGCCTGTCATGCTATTGGCGACACCAAATCCTTCAACCCAAATAGGTCCATGCTTATCCACCAGTGCGATACTCAGCCCGGGTACCAACTCCTCCTCAAGCAGCCGATCGATTAATTTAACCGACTCGTGACGTACGGCAGACATGTCGTCTTCCGGTATCACCCGATACTGGCTGGGCTGATTGTCGAGGGAAGCGCATGATGTGAGTGCCAATAGCGTGAGAAGCCCTAGTAGTGGCAGTAGGTTTGGCGGCACGACACACCTCAATCAATGAAAATGGATGGAGAAATCCTATTAATCGTGTCTATCCCTAGTCTCAAGAGATTATTCGCATCTATCTGGTTTATACGGGGGGTGTCGTTGTTTAGATTCAATCAATCGCCATAGATTCAATCTGCTCCTGATTCCAGCTATTCAACTGCTGCTATAACCGATTATTTCTAAAACGATGGCCGGACTGGGCTTGCTAAAGCTATGTACACTATAGTTACTATTATTCAATGGATTAGCCTAAATACCTCAGGCAATGCCGTCTCGCATTCTCCCGGCTCTGCGGCAGGGGCTTGCTGAACGGCTGGATTCACTACGACTAACGGGAAAGCATGAGCGGGGCCTTTTGCCCCGCTCATGTTGGTGCCTGCATTACCAGTTTACCGATGCACCGACATCGATCAGGCTGCTTCCATATGCGTCTATATAACCACGTTGCGCAGTATGAGCCGTATTTGAGAAGCCATCAGAGTAGAGAAAAGAGCTGCCGTATTGATCACCGATTCCTGGTTGCATAGCTGTGGGCAGCGTTACTGAGTTGGTCGAACCGATATAAAAATCATGGTTATTATCGATAACACCATACAGGCTGTCATAACTGGTGGCATACAGGTTGGCAGACAGAAGCATTGTTGCTGTGGCTAATAGAATTTTCATTTTGGTATTCCTCGTTTAGTTTGAAAAGTTTAGAAGCAGTAAATAGGCTGCTTTCAAACTTTTATACGAGGCGTCTCATCAAACGGATTCAAACACTTTACCGATTAATGCTGAGCCATCATTATCGGGGATAGACCATTTGTTCTTTATGGTCGGGTAAGAAATGGTTGTGTTCAATATCCTAAGGAAATTCTGAACAAAGAGTAGTCACCCTGACTTAATCAGAGGTTCCCTAATGACATGGATTGGCAACGTGTGGCACTTTATTCTTCATCAGCGTTCATGCGTAGACTGCAATTGGGATATACGAGTGCCCCATAAAAATTACCAGGCTAATGTTTATGGGATCTGGATCAGTCCCGGTCCCTCAATAGGCATGAGGATGCCAGTAGGCTGATTGCGAATTACCGACTTGTAAACGTTATCCACCGGGGTGATATTGGCATCGCGTCCCAGAGGGAAGTCCTGATCCTCGACTATGCTCCGATAGGCCTTGTTCAGCTTTAGTGCCCGCGTGCGGGATGGGAGCAACAGACGTGAGATGTCATCGTGTAGGGCGTCGATTTCTGCGGTTACCAGGCTGCCGTTAGGATTGAAGAATCTCGATATGATTTCCTCGTTGTTTCGAAACTCATCCCCTGCGCCATTTTGAGCGAGGTAGTGTGAGTACTCAAACTGACCGTCACTGCGAATGGGTTCGGGTATGCCACGCAGGCCACTCTGACTCCAGTGATACCAGCCTTGATGAAAGCTGTCATGGTCAAATTTGCGGGTGAAGGAGAAGACGGTATCCGTGGTTGCGCCCGTACCAAAGTGGCACCCCATACAGAAGAAACTCTCTTCCTGACTTTGCGGTCGCAGGTGACCATTTCGGTCTTCGATAAAGCCCTGATAGCGCCAGCCCTGATCTCGCATGCCACGCTCTAGATCTCCAACGACAGCTCGTACCGCATCGTCATCCAGGGTACGTTCAGCCGCTTCTCGGTCTGCCACCTGCCAGAGTTCTCCGTAGGTGTACCAGGTTTCCTTGCGTGCATAGCGAAGCTCTTTCATCCGATTGGCTAAGGTAATACTGCTGTCGTCCATCGGTTGCAAATAGCGCACACTATGCAGAAACTCAGTACCCAACGGATAGAGGCCGCTGGCGATAGGCAACTCTCCTGCCTGCTGTAACAGTCCGGCGCGACCGACATAAGACATGTCGCTGCCGTTGTTTTCCGGTTTATGTACGATCACGGAGGCCGTGTCAAAGATACCATTATCATTGAGGTCGACCAGGTACTGCGCTTCCTCTACCGGTGAGATGGTAATGTCACGTTGTTTGACCAGCGACTCGACGATTGAGAGATTGAGTTTATAAACTTCCAGCTCAAAATCGCCGTTGATATCCTGCTGAAAGGGGGCGTCGAGGCGTATCATGACATCGTCTGTCGAGCCATTGGTGGGCCAGAATGTGCCGGGAAATGGGTAGTAGCCGAAGGCTCGCCAGCCCGTATAGTTTTTATTCGGCTTACGGTCGAACCCCTCATCGTCAAAATTGAATTGGCAGTCTGGAATATAACCATCCCAATGTTTGTCGCCATCGATATCCCAGTTGTCCGGCAGCTCGCTGGCCAATAGCTGTGCAAGCATGATCTCGCCGTCTTCTGACTTGTAGTTGTCGGTCGCTACATAGTCGAGGATCTCAGCATCGCTGATGGCCGAGATTCTGCTGGTGCGGTCCTCGAACAGATTACTGAAGGGGTTTGTCAGGGCCTGCTCGGGGAAAGAGAGTGTTGTTTGCAGATCGCTGTCATTGAGGAAGTTGGGTGTTGTCGGTGGGATGTGGCAGGTGAAACAGGGATTGTGGGTCGACCCGACGCCATCCTGGGTCTTGGTATAACACTGGGACGTGATATAGACCGTTCTGTTGTTGATACTGAGATCCCTGAGATCAAACGATTTGTCCACAGGATAGCTTGTGTCTCCATTGCTAACTGACACATCTTCGGAACCACCACCGCTACAAGATGTAAGACAGGCGCTGAGTATCGATATACTCGCCATCACTATCAGTCGAGTCTTACTGCTCATCACAAACACCCCTCTGAATGCATCTCTACAAAAAAAGCGCGCTCCCTCAGGTGGGAGCGCGCCTGCTCACTTTAATCCGGTCATTGATTGGCTAGATCAGTCGAGCTGCGGGAAGGGACCGACATAACCCACTTGGGACTCAGCGCCATCGGGATGCTGGTTGACCATCATCAGATAGCCCCAGCCGTTGATGTTGGCGTTCCAGTAGGGAGAGGTGGTCTCCGCACCCGCCGGTGCGGTGGCGATACGGGTCAGGGTTTCGCTCTTGACGTCGAAGGACCAGATGAAGTTACCCAGGTCGCGATCGAAATAGCCCACATTGGAACCGTCACCACTGGCGCCGGAATCCTCACCGATCACCAGTTGGCCATACTGCGGCAGGTAGGTGATGTTGTCCGGGTTGGAGATGTTGTCCGGGGTACAACCGTTTTCCACGACCTCTTCACCGACCACCACTCCGTACATGGTCTCGACCACATAGTTGCTGTCGATCAGGTTGCCGGCATCGTCATAAGCCGAACCGGCTGCCACATCCATACCGTAGACCGCACCACACTCGTTATCCGCCGGACCAGCCAGACGAATATGATTGGGGCCGCCCAGGTCATAAGTAGGGTCGTTATCCATCATGCCCCGCTCCAGTTCGCTCATGGCAACGTAGAGGATGTTGTCATCCGGATTGAAGGTGATGCCCTCTTCCTTACGGAACTCTGTGGTTGCTCCCCTGTAACCGGCATAGAGGCGAGTCTCCAAGCGTGAGGCCAGCTCTGCCACAGGCGTTCCGTTGAAGTTGCCGGCATTCAGCTGAACACAGACATTGCGGTGGTCGTAGGCATTGACTGATTGGAACCCGGCAGTGGGGCAGGTACCGTCAACGTTAGGCATCTCTTGAGTGAACATGTCGCTGAAGGTGATGCCCGCGTCGATGGCTGCTTTGATGGTGGTGTTGTCCGAGTGGCCCAGATCGACCCAGGAGATGAAGGCTTCACCAGCGCCGGCGCCACTGATCTGCTCCCATTTTGCGGCATAGAGTTGGCCTGCACTGAGTTCCTTCTCGTTGTCGGCGACAAACATAAACAGACCGGTATTGGCGCCATCATCCGATTGGTAGACCGTACGACTGTCGGGCATGACGTAGGAGAGTTCATGGGCGAAGCGGCCCATGGCGAAGTGTTTCTGTACCTCGTGATCACCATCAACAGAGGTGATGGCAATCTCCGGTACCCAGCCGTAGTAGTAACCGAAATTGGCGGCGCTGGCGGCATCGTTGGGGAGGCCGTTGTATTCGGCGATCGCCAGCATGTGTTGATCATGCCAGGTCTCGCTACCGAACCACTGCATGTTGTCCTGGCCTGCCCAAGGGGGACTGGTGGCATAGGCGCTGGCGGCTGCATCGAAAGCCGCCATGGGCGGCTCGTACTCTTCCGAACCCAGATGTGTACCCCAGGGAGTGGTCATGCCGGCGCAGTTGACGTAGGTGCCGTAAACAGTGGAGAAGTCGACCGGACGCGCGCTGACTGCGGTCAGCAGACCGGTGGCCGGGTCCTGATGAAGCTTGGTGATCCAGGCGCCACCAACACTGCACTCCATATTGGTGACGGCGAAGAGGGCCTCGTCACCCAGTTTCTTATACTCGATTAGCGAGGTGTAGTCAGGGCCGCTGCCGTTGGTGCAGACGACGGGGTTGGTGCCGTCTGTGAATTCGCTTCCATCACTCTTCTGCCATGTGCCATAGATGGTGTTACCGGTGCCGCCGAGCAAAGGCAAAGTGTCATTGGTACTGATCATCGTGTTGGCGTTAATGGCGTAGGTGGTGCCATCCACCGTCGTATCGGCACTGGAACGGGATGCTGCCTGTTCCGCCGTTGTGTCTGGCGTCCCCAGTTCAGTGAATGAGAGCGTGAATGGCAGGGCTGTAAGATCCTGGCCATCCACACCGGCTTTACCATCATCCCCTTCGCAACCCGTGAGGAGAATAACGGTACCAAGGATGACGGTTGTTATGCCTATAGACAGCATGGATAGGCGAAATGGCTTTTTATTAGCGATCATTGAATGATTCCCCATAATTAAAAAATATGCGGGAAGTTTATGGGGAGGATGTTGCTATTGAATGTCTCCAGCGTGACAGTTATTTTTCTATTTTCTTTCAGATCTAAGAGAATCCTCAGGACAGATTTAATGGTGAGTGAAGAAGGAAAAGAGGGATTGGTGGTGCCCAACTATGGTATTTTCCGTCAGAATAACCTTTGATAGTTCCTGGGCATGACAGTAAATGGAACTCTCAAGTAGGATGGGTTTTTCTATGCCAAGCGTGAAAGAATGAAAATAATCATCCTGGGTGCAGGACAGGTCGGTCGTTCGGTGGCCAATGCACTGGTCAGTGAGGCCAATGACATCACCGTGGTGGACCAGAACGATGCGTTGCTGCAGGAGCTGCAGAACCGGCTCGATCTGAGTACGGTGAAAGGTCATGCCGGTCAACCCGATATCCTGCGTAGAGCGGGTGCCGAGGATGCGGATATGATCCTGGCGGTGACCAATAGTGACGAGACCAATATGGTGGCTTGTCAGGTTGCCTATACCCTGTTCCATACACCGACCAAGATCGCCCGGGTAAGAGCCCAGGGCTATCTCGACTATCCTCAGCTTTTCGAGTCGGGCGCCTTTCCTGTGGATGTGCTGATCAGCCCGGAACAGCTGGTCACCGACTACATCATGAAATTGATTGAGTTTCCGGGAGCCCTGCAGGTACTCGACTTTGCCGGTGGCAGAGTGCGCCTGGTGGCGGTCAAGGCTTATCATGGCGGTCCGTTGGTGGGTCATGCGCTGAGTACACTCTACGAGCATATGCCCGACGTAGAGGCCAGAGTTGCGGCGATCTATCGGGAGGGTGAGGTTATCCAGCCCCATGGTGATACCGTGATTAAGGCAGAGGATGAGGTCTTTTTTCTTGCTGCCTCGGAGAATATCCGCTCGGTGATGAGTGAACTGCGTGAGTTGGAAAACCCCTATAAACGACTCATTTTTGCCGGGGCGGGGAACATCGGTCGTCGGCTGGCTTCAGCGCTGGAGCAGAAATACCGGGTCAAGCTGATTGAGCAGGACCCGACACGGGCCAGAGAGATTGCCGAGCGTCTCGACTCAACCATCGTCCTGCATGGTGATTCGGCGGATGAGGACCTGTTGCTGGAGGAGAATATCGAGAACACCGATGTCTTCTGTGCAGTGACCAACGATGATGAGGCCAATATCCTGTCCGCCATGCTGGCCAAGCGCCTGGGAGCGGCAAGGGTGATGTCGTTGATCAATAGACCTGCTTATGTGGATCTGGTGCAGAGCGGGACCATCGATATCGCCATCTCACCTCAACAGGCGACCATTGGTACACTGCTGACCCGTGTTCGGCGGGGTGATGTGGTACAGGTCCATTCCCTGCGCCGAGGTGCAGCCGAGGCCATCGAAGCGGTGGCGCACGGTGACCGCAGTTCGTCAAAAGTTGTCGGTCGCGCTATCGAGGAGATCAAGCTGCCCAAGGGCACCACTATTGGAGCGGTGGTACGAGGCGACCAGGTGCTGATCGCTCATCACGACACCATGATAGAGAGTGAGGATCATGTCATTCTATTTGTGGTCGACAAGCGGCGTATCCGTGAGGTTGAGAAACTGTTCCAGGTTGGAGTGACCTTTTTGTGATGGAGCGATGGGAGCGAACAGGCTTGTGGTTGGTTAAGGGTGTCTGCCCCATTGCCGCCGGTCTGACCTGATACAGCATGCATCTTTCCACAGTACAACGCATTTTAGGTGTCCTGCTGATGCTCTTCAGCCTGACCATGCTGCCGCCACTGCTTTTCTCCCTGTGGGTGGATGATGGTGCACTGGTAGGTTTCACCGATGCTTTTATTCTGACCTTCGGGCTTGGCCTGGGTATCTGGTTGCCGGTGCGTTATCGGCGACAGGATCTGCGTGTCAGGGATGGCTTCCTGGTGGTTGTGATGTTCTGGACCGTGCTGGGTCTGACCGGATCACTCCCGTTCCTGTTGGCAGAAAACTCCAACATGGGGATCACCGATGCGGTTTTTGAATCGGTCTCCGGCCTGACGACGACCGGGGCGACGGTGATTGTCGGTATCGACGAGTTGCCTACCTCTATCCTCTATTATCGTCAGCAACTACAGTGGCTGGGCGGCATGGGAATTATCGTACTGGCGGTGGCTGTGTTGCCGATGCTGGGTATTGGTGGCATGCAGCTATATCGTGCCGAGACGCCGGGGCCGGTTAAGGATAATAAGCTGACCCCCCGTATCACCGAAACGGCCAAGGCACTTTGGTATATCTACCTGGGATTGACGATCAGCTGCATGTTGGCCTATTGGCTTGGGGGTATGGAGCTTTTCGATGCCCTGGGTCATGCCTTCTCTACGGTGGCGATCGGTGGCTTCTCTACCCATGATGAGAGTATCGGATATTACGACAGTCGTGTGATCGAGATGATCGCTGTGGTCTTTATGTTGCTTTCCGGTGCTAATTTTGCGCTCCATTTTTTGGCGGTAAGAAGGCGGTCGCTTCGAATTTATTTCGAAGATGCTGAATTTCGCGGCTACATAGTCACGCTTGGTATTGTGTTTCTGCTGGTATCCACAGCACTCTATTTGATGGGGGTCTACAGCACCTGGGACGAGTCGATCATGCGTGGCCTGTTTCAGGCGGTATCCATCGGTACGACAACCGGTTTCACCACGGCGGATTATTCTCTCTGGCCTGGGTTTATCTCGATTCTGTTGCTCTTCAGCAGTTTCGTGGGTGGATGTGCCGGATCGACCGGTGGCGGCATCAAGGTGATACGGTTTCTGCTGTTGATCAAGCAGGGTGTGCGAGAGATTAACCGGCTGATCCACCCCAATGCGGAGATCCCGATCCGCATCGGCGGCAAGACCATTCCCTGGCGGGTGGTAGAGGCTGTGTGGGGTTTCTTCGCCCTCTATGTGGCGAGTTTCGGCGTCATGTACTTGGCATTGGCTTCCACGGGTCTCGATCTGATGACCTCCTTCTCAGCTGTGGCGGCGAGTATCAATAATCTGGGGCCGGGACTGGGGGATGTGGGGCTGCACTATGCCACGCTCAATGATCCTGCCAAGTGGATTCTCTGCTTCGCCATGTTATTGGGACGGTTGGAAATCTTTACCCTGTTGGTGCTGTTGACGCCTGCCTTTTGGCGTAAGTAGTTCACCATGGCTGAGGCGTCGCTGCAGGTGGGCGTATTCTTTTGATGCACAGGTATCAGGTGAGCAGTGACGTCCAGTGAAGAGGCGCGACTGTATGGATACGCCCAAAGGAAGTGCCTTTGGGGTACGGGAGCTCGATAGATATAATGAGCGTTCGCAGAGGGCTGGTTGATAGGCGATTGAATGGGGATATTCATTCATAAAATGTTTGGTCTGCTCAAAAATAAACCGTTGCTGAATCAGGCTTCCACGGATTGGTTGCATGAGGCCTTCGGCTGGTCACTAAGAAATTTCAACGCCGATTATTTTTATTCGGATACCCAGCTGGTATTGCCGACCAACGAGCACTTTCCAGGTGTGGTGGATAGCACGGAAGGTATGGCGAAGCTGATCTTCGAGCGGGTTAAACACTATGCCGGGGTCGGGCATTGGCCGACCTTGGTTATCGATCAAAACCAGTGTCCACTGATGGATCAGACAGCGTTACTGCCGCAAGGCGCTATCAGAGGCAAGGATGTCAAGGGGGCCGTTGTGAAAGAGCAGTCGCAACGCCTGCCGATTCCCTACAACCCTCAGCAGATCAATAACCCTGAAGGGATGATCGCAAGCTTTGCACACATCCTTGCCTACTATTTGGGGCAGATGAGTCAGGAGCCGCCTCCTGGGGGTGCCGATCATTGGCCGGAAATCACAGAACTACTGGCCATCTTTATGGGCTTTGGTCTGATGTTCGCCAACAGCGCCTTTACCTTCAAGGGTGGATGCGGCAGCTGCTACAACCCAAACGCAGTCCGTCAGGCAGCACTCAGCGAGTATGAGGCGACCTATGCGTTGGCACTCTTTGCAGCATTGAAAGAGATCCCGAACGCAGCAGTGAGCAGGCACTTGAAAAAGCATCTACGGGGTTTCTACAAAAAGGCGGTGAAGGAGCTCCATGCCAATCGGGAGGGTCTGGCGGCGTTGACGGGCATTGGGCAGGAGCGGGCACCCCAGGCCGAGGCTGGGCTGTGAGGCTTACCAGCCGTTAATGAATACCTCCGAAGCCCCAATGAGCACGGCATAGCGGATTGCCTTGCCAATGCCGATAAACAGTGTTGCGGGAACGAGTCTGACGCCACTCCAGCCAGCTGCCAGACAGAGTGGGTCGCCAATCACCGGCAGCCATGAGAAGAGTAGCGCTGGACTGCCATAGCGACCCACACGCTGGAGCGCCCGACGTTGGCGCTCGTTGCTCAGACCGCGGCCGGGAAAGCGCCGGGCCAGCCACCAGCCCAGCAGCCAGCTGCTGAGTCCGCCCAGGGTGTTGCCGAGGCTGGCCACCAGCCAGAGCAGTCCAGCCTCTTCAGGTGTCTGTTGCAATTCCCATAACAACATCGCCTCCGAGCCACCCGGCAGCAGCGTGGAGGCGAGGAAGCTGCCGATGAAGAGCCCGAAGGGTCCACCGGAGAGATTCAGGAGCGACGAAAAGTCCAGCATTTGTGTGCGGGGTGGCGTTTGAAATCGTCGGGTACTGTCTGCTGGGTGATCTCCTGACAGCCGGGCAGTTCGGCCAGCTCCGGATCGAGTTTGAATCGGCGTCGATTGGTGGAAAAGATCAGTTCTCCCGTGGGCGTCAGCAGTTTTTTGCAGGCCTCAATCAGTCGAGCATGGTCCCGTTGCACATCGAGGGTTTCTAGCATCTTCTTGGAATTGGAGAAGCTGGGCGGATCAAGCACGATGAGGCCGAACAGCCGTCTTTCCCGGACTGTCCTTTCCAGATAGGCGAAAACATCTTCTCTCACCAGTTCATGGTCTGGCCCGCTGAAACCGTTGAGTGCCAGATTGCGGCCGGTCCAGGCTTGGTAGGTATTTGAGAGATCGACACTGGTGGTTGCGATTGCGCCGCCAGCAGCGGCATAGACTGAGAAGCTGCCCGTGTATGCAAACAGGTTGAGCATACGCTTTCCCATAGCCCGTTCGCGTACCATGGCGCGGGTGTTGCGGTGATCCAGGAACAGACCGGTATCGAGATAACTGTGGAGGTCAACTTCGAACTGCAGTCCGTTCTCCTCGACCGTCATTGGGCGGCTGGTCTCGCCGGTCTTCTCATATTGGGCCAGACCCCGTTGTCTTTGGCGGGTCTTGAAAGCCAATGCATCGCTTGAAATCTCCAGTACTTGGCAGATGGTATTGCCGATCTGTTGCTCTGCCTGCTCGTCAAGGGGTTCGAGACCCTTACGGGCGAAGATTTGAGCATGCGCCTGACCAGCGTACCAATCTACCGCAAGGGGAAATTCTGGGATGTCTCTGTCATAAAGGCGATAACAGGAGATACCACGCCGCCGAGCCCACTTGCTCCAGTGCCGCTGGTTCTTGCGCAGCCGGTTGGTAAAGGCGTTCAGTTCCATTTGTGACTTACGTGTCGCCTCGGCGGGGTAAGCGCCAAGCGGCCAATGCCAAGGCTATCCAGCCACCGAGGAATGCCATCCCACCGAAGGGTGTGACCATGCCGAGTCCCCGCTGGCCGGTCAGCGTGAGGAGATAAAGGCTGCCCGAGAAGAGCAGAATGCCGAGCAGAAACAACCAGCCGGCGAATAGTAATGGCCGGCTGGGATGGTGCAGGGCAAGCAGGCCGCTGCCCAGCAGGGCAAGAGTGTGCAGCCCTTGGTAGTCGACCGCCTTTTGCCACCAGATGAGATGGCTGGCCGCTACGCGTGTTTCAAGGGCGTGAGCACCAAAGGCGCCAAGGGCCACCACCAGCAGGCCGCTGAGAGCGGCGATGAAGAGGAAAGTTCTGGCCATCAGCGGTTATCCGCTTCTAGCTGCTTCAGCTCTTCAAGAATGCCCATCACCATCGTTTCGGTATTGCTGTCCATCTGCTTGCAGAGCTTGTCCGGGTCCCGTTCACCATTGATCATGGGTCGGATGACAGCGGCCAGTTTGCCCATCGGGCCGCCGACTTTGCTCATCTGATCTGCCATGTCGGCGATAATCTGCAGGGCCTGTGCGTTGCCGCTTCCCGCGGCATGGATCATGGCGGCCAGCCCCGGTGCAGCCATTGTAGGGTCGGGTTTGGCATTGGGGTCGGGCAGGGTGGAGGGGTCCTGCAGGCCACGCAGGATCGACTCTGCGATGATGCGATCCTCTTCATCCAGGCTGTTTAGGACTTCAAGATCCCGGCGTCCTTTGTGGATGATTTGGCGAATCGCAGCCACCAGGCTGCTCCAGCCGCTATCGGATGCGAGTTTCAGCAGATTCTCGAATTCATCCTGCCGGTCGGTCTGTGGGCCGATGGTGACGACTTGATTGATAAAGACTGCGTGAACAGCAAGTATCTGGGCCTCTCTATCCATCACTTCTCCTCGTTGTGCAGCATTTGTAAAGAGTCGGCGGCAATTTCACGGACATCGGGATTCGGGTCTTTAGACAATTCCTGCAGTATGGCAGAGGCCGCCGGCAGGTGTGTCAATCCCAGAAAATGGGCCGCATCGGCTCGAATATTAGGGTGCGCCGAGTTGGCCAGGTCGGTCAAATCCGGTAGTGCTTGTTGTATCAGTTCACTCCCTTCCAGCTCCTCCAGTACCACACCGATACCAATCCGTACGGTCATCGGTGTATCGCTGGACGCCAACAGGCTAAGAAGCTGCGGCAGGGTTTGCGGCTTCTCCTCTAATGTTGAGGTTACCTGATGGGGTCGCTGGGTCTCCAGCAGATGGCTGTAGTAGGTTGCGAACCCCTGGTCACTGGCAGCCAGCTCTACCCAGCGAGCGAGTTCATCGGGTGACAGGGAACCCGCCAGCTCGAATGACCCGATACGGGTCCAGGGAACGCTGCGGGTGCCAACTGCCTGTGCAGCCTCTGGATGCTCGACAATATTGATCACCTCCAGGCGGCCAATGCTGCCCTGCTTCAATAGTTGACTCAAGCCCTCCAGCACGACGGGACAATGGGCGCAGCCGGTTGCCAGCAGGAGTAGGGCGTCAGGGGCTTCTCTCTGTCTCATTTACAACGCTCGAAAAAGCCGCCACTTTAACTGATGGAGTTTGGTGTGCAAGCCTGATAAGGCAGACTTTTTATCTGTTTTTTACACTCAGCATGGGATGACGAAGCATTTGATCTATCTCCCTTGGGATAGATGAGGGGCTCAAATGGGTGTGTGTCCTCATGAATATCGAAAGACCATGATCAATATATTGGTAATTTTCTTCGTATAAATAGGGTGTTACTAATCTGACTAAATTACTTGGTATTTCAACGGGCTAAGTCAATAAGCGTATTTTATGTGCCCTCATTAAAAAATTGTTTGGCTAAAGGTTGCGCAACCCATTAATGTTTGTCGCCCTGACTCCAGGCGTGCGTGCGCGTGCTGGATAGACTTGGCGCTAAGTTTGGGAATATTCAGACCTGCGCTGGGATAGAAAAAATGAAATACAACTGGGCGAGTGCCCGGACGTGCTTCAAGGTCGCGGCGAATCGCGGCGACTGAATCACTGCAGTGAAACCTAGGAGAAATACACCATGCCAACATTTGTGCGTACTGAGAAGTGCGATGGCTGTAAAGGCCAGGACAGGACAGCTTGCATGTACATCTGTCCTCATGACCTGATGAAGCTGGATAAAGACGGCTCTGAGACCGGTCATGCCATGAAGTCATTCAACCAGGAGCCTGAGCAGTGCTGGGAGTGTTACTCCTGCATCAAGATCTGCCCTCAGCAGGCTATCGAAGCGCGTCCTTACGCTGACATCGTACCCCTGGGTGCTTCCGTACAGCCTCTGCGCGGTACTGATTCCATCATGTGGACCATCAAGTTCCGCAACGGCACCATGAAACGTTTCAAATTCCCGATCCGCACCACACCAGAGGGTTCCATCGATCCCTATGGCAATAAGCCTGCTGCCGACATCTCCAAGATCAACGACAGCGGCTATTTCGTCCAGTGCAACGGTTACCGTGCCGGCGATCCCAGCGAGCTGATCCGCAAGTAAGCGGTTCTCGAAGCTGAACATATATAAAGATAGATATCGAGGTATTTGAACATGGCTGAATTTGGAAATCCCGAAGTCGTCGAAGAAGAGGTAGACATCCTCATCATCGGTGGTGGTATGGGCGCCTGTGGTGCTGCATACGAGATTGGCCCCTGGGTGGAAGCTGCAGGTGGCGACATCAACGTGAAACTGGTCGACAAGGCCGCTATGGACCGCTCCGGTGCCGTGGCACAGGGTCTGTCTGCGATCAACACCTATATCGGTTCCGAGCAGGATCCTGCTGACTACGCCCGTATGGTCTCCAACGACCTGATGGGTATCACCCGCGACGATCTGGCTTATGACCTGGGCCGTCACGTGGATGAGTCTGTACATCTGTTCGAAGAGTGGGGTCTGCCTATCTGGAAGACCGACGAGAACGGTGAGCGTCACGATGGTTCTAAAGGCATGACGCCTCTGGCGGATGGCGGCAAGCCCGTACGTTCCGGTAAGTGGCAGATCATGATCAACGGTGAGTCCTACAAGTGGATCGTCGCTGAGGCTGCCAAGAAAGCGCTGGGGATGGATAACATCCAGGAGCGTATCTTCATCGTTAAGCTGGTTAACGACAAGAACGACAAGAACCGCGTTGCTGGTGCTGTCGGTTTCTCTGTTCGTGAGCACAAGCTGTTTGTTTACAAGTTCAAGGCTTGCCTGCTGGTTGCCGGTGGTTGTGTAAACATCTTCCGTCCCCGTTCCGTGGGTGAGGGTCAGGGCCGTGCCTGGTACCCCGTCTGGAATGCCGGTTCTACCTACGCCATGGCTGCTGAAGCCGGCGCTGAGCTGACTCTGATGGAAAACCGCTTCGTACCGACCCGTTTCAAAGACGGTTACGGTCCTGTTGGCGCATGGTTCCTGCTCTTCAAATCCAAGGCTACCAACGCCTTCGGTGAAGTCTACATGGACCGCAACAAAGAGATGCTGGACGACTATCCTCCTTATGGTCAGGCTGCCGTTCCCGCTTCTTGTCTGCGTAACCATCTGATGCTGAAAGAGATGCGTGAAGGCCGCGGTCCTATCTGGATGGACACCGTGACTGCCCTCGCCAACCTGCGTGAGACCCTGTCTCCTCGTGAGGTTAAGCATCTGGAAGCAGAAGCCTGGGAAGATTTCCTCGACATGTGTATCGGCCAGTGCGGTATCTGGGCGGGTGAGAACATTGAGCCAGAGAAGAAAAACTCTGAGCTGATGCCTACCGAACCCTACCTGCTGGGCTCTCACTCCGGTTGCTGCGGCATCTGGGTTTCCGGTCCTGACGATGTCGGCGCGCCGACTGAAGAGACCGAAGCCGGTGTTCCCGAGCATCTGCCTGCCGGTTGGAACTGGGGCTACCGTGGTATGACCACTGTTCAGGGTCTGTTCACCGCCGCTGACGGCGTGGGCGCCTCTGGCCACAAATTCTCCTCCGGCTCTCACGCTGAAGGCCGTATGTGTGCCAAGTCCATGGTCAAGTTCGTCATGGATAACAAGGACTACAAACCTGAGCTGGACACCACCCCTGACGAGCTGATCGAAGAGATCTACCGTCCTGTCCGCAACTACCTGGAGCACAAGGACTACTCCACCGCGATTGATGTGAATCCTAACTACATCACACCGCGTATGCTGCAGTTCCGTCTGCAGAAGATCATGGATGAGTACGTTGCCGGTGTTGCTACCTACTACACCACCAACGAGCACATGCTGGATCAGGCTGAGCAGAAGCTGGCTGCCCTGAAGGAAGACTCGCTGAAAATGCGTGCCAAAGACCTTCACGAGCTGCTGCGTGCGTGGGAGAACTACCACCGCATCCTGACTGCTGAAGCTCACATGAAGCACATCCAGTTCCGTCAAGAGTCTCGTTATCCTGGTTTCTACTACCGCATGGATAAGAACTTCGTGGACGAGGAGAACTGGCACTGCTTCGTTAACTCCATCTACGACAAAGAGAGCAAGACCTGGACCTGCTTCAAGCGTGCTCACGTCGATTTGGTCGACAAGTCCAAGCTGTTCAAGTAATTCTTGACGGTCTGTGACTAGGAAAAGTCCGGGTGCCGAGAGGCGCCCGGACTTTTTCCGTCTTTACGCTGAGGAAATCACCCAGTTTCCACAGGAACGTGATTGGTATTGAAGCGGCTAGCCATATAGCCTTGAATGTATAATTACCGGTTACATTCCTTTGAGAATTGATACGCAAACCAGCCGATTTCGATATCGGAGGCAAACGATGAGTGAAAAATTCGACATTCCTAATAAGAGCAGTTTTGTCCCCACGGTGATGGAGCCGGGCAGTAAACTCAAGTTCAACTGTCACAAGGGCATCTCCTGCTTCAATGCTTGCTGCAAGCATGCGGATATCCAACTGACGCCTTACGATATTCTCCGGCTCAAGGACAATCTCGGTGTCTCCGGGACGGAGTTTTTAAAGAAGCATACGGTGCCATTCGAGATGGATAAGGATGGGATACCAGGCATAAAGCTGCGCACCGATAACGAAGGTGCCTGTCTTTTTGTGACCGACGAGGGTTGCAGCGTTTATCAAGACCGGCCGACGGCATGCCGCTACTACCCTGTTGGACATATGGCGATGAAAGAGGCGGGCTCGACAGAGGATGAAGCACGCTATTTCCTGATCAAAGAGGATCACTGCAAGGGCCACGAGGAGGACCGTGAGGTCTCCGTTGATGACTACCGCCGGGAACAGGAGGTCGAGATCTACGACCAGATCAACCGGGACTGGCTGCAGCTGATGCTGAAAAAGAAATCGGCCGGTCCTTCCATCGGTCGTCCCTCGGACACCAGTCTTCAGTTCTTCTTCATGTGCTCCTACGATGTGGATCGCTTGCGTCGCTTTGTTTTAAACGACTCGTTTAAGGCATCCTACGAGATGGACGACAAATTTTATGAGACGGTCGAGAAGGAAGACCTGGCGCTGATGCAATTCGGTACCCGGCTGCTCAAGCAGGTGCTGTTTGGCGATGTGACGATTCCGGTCAAGGAGAATGCCATCGACAAACGTATCGAAGAGCGAAAAGAGGTGCTCGAGTTGCGCCGACAAGCGGAGATAGAGATCCACAAGCAGAAAAAGGAACAGGAGATGAAGGACGCCCTGTCCTGATCTGAGATCAGCGTTTTTCTGCCGCAAACGCCGCCCAGTTACCTGGCGCGGCGTTTTTTATGGGCTCAACTTCTATAAAGACCGTCTGTCTTTGCAGACATGATGAAGTCATTGCGGTGGAGGCCTTTGATCTTGTGCGACCACCAGGTGACGGTAGTTTTACCCCACTCAGTCAATAGTGAAGGGTGATGTCCTTCACTCTCAGCCAGCTCTCCAATCTTGTTGGTGAATGCGAGGGCATCCGGGAAGTTCTTGAAGGTGAAAGTCTTTTCCAGCTGCATGATGCCGTCGCGTACCTCGATATTCCAATCGGGTATGGCACGGATCAATTCGGCGAGTTCCTCATCACTCACTTTGGGGGCATCTGCGCGACAGGCTTCACACTTTTCTTCGGTCAGCGCTACCATAGGATTGTTTCCTCTCATGAATTGAGTCAGATATAGTGCTATGAATGGAATTATCAGATATTCATCCCTCCCTGCATACATGCAAACCGTAGGGTATAGGCGAGTTTGGGAAATCAAGGTATGACGAAACGGGCACTCATTGTCGACGATTCGAAGACAGCACGGCTGGTGCTGTCGAATAAATTGCTGCAATACGGTATCGATGTCGATACACGCGAGTCCGCAGCTGCAGCAATCGACTACCTTTACGACAATGCCCCGGATGCCATCTTCATGGACTATGAGATGCCCGGTATGGACGGGTTTCAGGCGCTAAAGGTCATCAAGTCCAATCCCCATACCGCTGTGATTCCGGTCATGATGTACACCTCCAAAGCCGGTGGGCTGGCCATGAGCCAGGCCAGAGCACTGGGTGCTGTTGGTGTCTTGCCAAAAAAGCTTGAGCCACAGGATCTCGAAGGCGTCCTCCATTCGTTGCACCTAATGCCGGAACAGGACTCACTGGTGCGGGGTTTACCCGATGATGAGCTGAGAAGCCTCAGGCGAGTACCACATTCGGAGAATGTTCATCCGATTGGGGAGGCCGGTCGGCGAAGTGGAATGCCGGTAGAACCCGTCACGCTGCCGATGGGGGATCTGCATGGGGCGGCTCCGGTTGACGAGAACCTAAAAAAATTCATGCGCAGGGAGCAGGGGCAGGTCGAGGAGCGGCTGAAGGATCAGCTGGAAAAACAGTACGCAGATTTTCATGGTGACTTTTTTGAGTTGGAAGCTCACCTCGAGGAGAACAATCAGCAGGTTCGCAGAGTTGCGATTCTCTCCGTTTCGACACTGATTCTCTTGGTAGCGGGTGTCCTGTTCGCGTTGCTTCAATACAACTCGATGCAAACGGATAAACCGGCCACATCAGAGATTGAGACCAGTGAAGTGTTGCTGGAGCGGCTGATTGCACAGGATGAAAAGATCGACCTGATTACCACGGCAGTCTACGAAGGGGTTGCGGACAGCAGTGGTAAGCGTTCACAGAATCTGCCACTGGGGCTGATCGAATGGGCGGCGAACCAGGGAACGCATTTTAACTACGGCGAAATGCCATTCAATGATACCCGGGCGCTATGGCTCTCCGAGTTGGTCGAGCAGCTCAAGACAGCCGGTTTCCAGGGTTCCATAGAATTACGCGCAAGCTACGGCAACTTCTGCCTGACCAAGGATGCAGCCGGCAGCCTTCAGTTGGCAGACCCTGGTCTCGAGCTCAGTCAGTGTCAGTTCAAGGCTGACCTGGAGGAGCGGGATCAGTGGCGCAATGAGCAGTCGGTCGCCTTCGCCAACTATCTGAATGTGGAGATTGCCAGGAGTGGCGGTGAAGTGGAGATACTGCTCTTCAACAGTGGTCTCAATAACCCGCAATACCCCTATCCCGAACGATATGAGGCTAAGACTGCGGCTGAGTGGAACCGGGTTGCCAGACAGAACCAACGGGTACAGGTCAATCTCTATAGCGGACAGTGAGCGTTGTATTAGGGATGCTTGAAGCTAGGGAACCTTTGGCCAAACAACTTAGCTGCAGTTTCACTGGGATAGGGGCTTAGTTTTCTGCAATTGCTTCGACTTAGGCCAAAAGCCGGTACAAGAACCCAGCCAGCACCTGTTCGACATCACCTCCGTAATCCGAGATTACCTTTTCACCCATCTTCTTCCCACAGATGCGAATGTATTTGCGCACTATCCGACTCGTACAGATTTGAAAGCTAAAGCTAAACTAAACGTCCCTTGTCCCTGAGGGAGAAGGGCAGGATAAAGAGGTCGTAATCAACAAGGCGTTAGCTGTTCATCTCCCCCAACCCCAACCCGCTCCCTGGGGAGAGGGAGTTTACGGGACAGTCCTGAGGAAAAATGGCAAAATTCCATCCCTGATGCATTTGTAGCGTCACTTCGTTCAACCAGAATTACCGGACTCACGCACTACGCTTGAGCCGGAAGGAATAACAAATGACCGAATTGCTAGAGCAGACCTACTACGGCAATACCCTGCAAACCTGGCTGATCGCACTTGGCATCATCGTCTTGTCCGCGTTGCTCGGCAAGGTGGTGTATTGGGTGTTTTCCAAGATCGTGCGCGGTGTGACAAGCCGTACCAAGAGCAAGCTGGACGATATCATTGTCGATATGGTCGAAGAGCCGGTTGTCTTTCTGCTGATCACCTTCGGCATCTGGTTTGGCCTGCATCAACTGACGCTGCCGGAGATCATGGAAGTCTCCATCAGTAATGCCTACCATGTCATCTTCGCCCTCTTGATCGGCTGGATGTTGAGCCGCCTGTTCGATGCCATCTACCAGGAGTACCTCGTGCCCTGGGCGGCAAAGACAGAGAATGATCTGGACGACCAACTGCTGCCGGTATTGAGCAAAGGCGTGAAGATGATCATCTGGGCCATGGCGGTCATCATCGGCCTGAATAACGCCGGGTATAACGTGGGTGCTTTGATCGCCGGCCTGGGTATCGGTGGCTTGGCCCTGGCGATGGCGGCGAAGGATACAGTGTCGAACATCTTCGGTGGCTTTACTATCTTCTCCGATCAGCCGTTCAAGATAAATGACCGCGTCAAGGTGGCCGGTTACGATGGCACAGTGAGTGAGATAGGGGTTCGCAGCACCCGCCTGCGCACTCTGGAGGGGCGTGAGGTCACCATCCCCAACGCAAAGTTCGCTGATGCCCCGGTGGAGAACGTCACCCGTGAGCCCTCACGCAAAGTGGTGCTGAACCTGGGGCTGACTTACGACACCACATCGGAGCAGATGCAACAGGCCCTGGACCTGCTGCGTGAAATTCATGAAGACAACCCGGGTGCAGAAGATAAGATCTCCCTGGGCTTCAACGGTTTTGGGGATTTCTCCCTCAACATCCTCTTTATCTACTACATTCGCAAGGGTGCAGATATTCTCAGCGTGCAGACTGAGATGAATATGGCCATCCTGCGTGCCTTCAATGAAAAGGGTCTAGAGTTCGCCTTTCCAACGCAAACCATCTACACATTGCCAGGTGCGCAGGAGGCCTAAACTGTATCGCGCATCTGGGTATGCAATGATTACACTGGCATAGTCGTTTAAACGCCCCCTCCCGCTGAAGGGAGAGGGCGTTTGTGGGACAGCAATGAACCTAACAGATAAATCAGGGCGCCCGACACCCAAACGAAAAGAGTCACTACTGAATCAAAAGCATGGATCGCAAAGTCATGAATTCTGCTCAAACACAAGGCAATACCTGCTTGTGAAGAGAAATGAGAACATTTGGCGGCATAAGTCGTTATTTGTGCTTGCGGTATAACTCATTATTTGCGCGAGCAATATAAGACACTGTTAAGCGCCAAAAGGTAAACCAATGGAATTTGCGAAGTTGCTCGGTAAGAAACTTAAAGATGATGTAGTAATGGAAATATTGGAGCATTACGATATGGATGTCGTGTATGACTTCGATAGAACTCATGAAGGAATGGAAGATGTATATTGGGCAGCATCGCAAGAAAATGGATTTCAATTCCGGTTTAATGAAAATCAGTTACTAGATGTAATATTTTTATATATGGTGCCACGAGAAGGTTTTACCCCAATAGATAAATCAGAAATTGATGTTCCGATTTATGGATCGTTTCTTGAAGCCAAGAGTGCTTTCGAGAACAATGGGGTAAAATTTACTAATTATCCATCTGAAGATCCAAACGATGAATGGTTCCAAAGATGGATAAATGGTGCTCATGGAACATATACAACGCATTATGAGTTTAAAGACAAAAAATTACGTATGATTACTCTTGGCCTGGTGAATGAGTAGGCCTGCGCTTAACAAGTCGTTCGTGTGGGATCGTCTAAAACGCTGCGCGCATTATCCGCCCCCACAACTCGAACGTTAGAGGCAATTGAGCAGAGTGCATAAGTAGATGGATAAAATGCAATTAGATAGCTTCAGACAGCAGTTGCTCGAGCTGCGGTCAGAACTCATAAATCTAAGCAGCACGTCTGACGAAGCAGCAAAGCCTGTGGAGCTAGATCAGTCAGCGGTTGGCAGGCTCAGTCGAATGGATGCGATGCGTGCGCAAGGAATGGCAATTGAAACAAAAGGGCGGCGAGAAGATCAGCTATTAAGAATTGAGGGTGCATTGCGCCGAATTACCGCTGGTGATTTTGGTGTCTGCCTCACGTGTGGGGAAGAGATAAACATCCGCAGACTAGAGGTGGATCCTACCTACACTCAATGCATCATGTGCGCGGATAAATGATTGTCTCTAATAAGGCGTAAAACCCGTACGCTCCACTCACTAGGATGGTCCAATGGGACAGACCGCGGTTTACGTGTCAGAAATTGGCAAGTTTGTATCATCACAGAGCATTGTACATGACAAGAAAACGGGAACTGGCTCTCCAGGGATACCTCAGCATCTGATTCTGGAGCAAGTTGATAGATCAGCTTCAGGACATAAAAAAGCCCGCAAAAGAGGGCTTTCAAGACCGAAGATGGATCGCCTTAATCATCACCTGGGATTTCCGCAATCAAAGAGAGTGGCGCCCGACAGCCGCCGCTCTCATCACGGCAGCTGTCTTAGCCAGAAACCCGCGAGACTATTCCCCGCAGACACAGACCACGTAATGAACCGCATTACAGCGAGTATTATAAATACCGTCACCAGTATTGTGGTCGAGCCAGGTCCTTGAATCGGCAGATGAGCTCATTCCGGTTTGTCCCCAGTCAAATAAGGCGCCTCCACTATTTACCCAAGCGATTTCTGAATTAGGACTAACAAAGCAGTTCTGACTCGCGTAAATGGCATTCCCAAACGGAGAAGTAGAACCCGACCACCAGAGCGTGTTATGCGGCAAGATACCTGCAGCCGCCAGACTTACGTCAGGACCATCAACCAACCCGGCCCAGTTGGCACTGATCTGGATTCCAGTCGGCCCGGTGATGGCTACGTCACTGCTTATACCGAGATGGTCGGGGATAGTCTCAATAGAGTCGAACGGATAATCTGGTCTGCCGCTCAGAAATGGCTCTACCTTTGACCGATCCCCACAAGCGGCCGGTTTATGGGCCAGACACCTTGTGACGGCACCACTAAAACCACCAAGATTGCCGTTGCTGGTCCCTGCGTTGTATAGCATGTTCGACAGCGGTGCGGTCCACTGCGCATACAGCGTGACATTCGCTGTACCCATAGCGAAAGCATTGTTCGGCGCATAAGCGGTACCGCCGCCGTCCGCCCGGGTATTCCAATTCGAGAAGTTATAACCTGTTCTCACCAGAGCTGAGGTGTTGCCGAGAACCGTCACCGTCTGACCCTGCTCGTAACGGGTTGAATCGACCGGCACGCTGCCGCCTGTATTGCCGTTGCCGTTATAGGTCACGCTATAGGTAGGGTTGAGGGTCCACTGTGCATACAGGATCACATCGGCTATTCCCATGCTAAAGGTCTGTGACTGGGTATAGCCGGTGCCGCTACCGTTCGACTGGGTGTTCCAGCCGGCGAAGGTATAGCCCACGTTGGAAAAGTTACCCGTATTGCCCAGCACCGTGACGGTCTGGCCCTGCTCGTAGTTGTTCGAATCGACCGGGGCACTACCGCCGGTACTGCCGTTGCCATTGTAGGTCACGCTGTAAGTGGGGTTGAGGGTCCACTGTGCGAATAAAGTCACATCCGTGGTGCCCATGCTGAAGATTTGGGACTGGGTATAGCCGGTTCCGCTCCCATCCGTCTGGGTATTCCAGCCGGCGAAACTGTAGCCGGTTCGTACCAGAACGGCGGAATTGCCGAGCACTGTGACCGACTGACCCTGCTCGTAATTCGTCGAGTCGATCGGCACACTGCCGCCCGTATTGCTATTCCCGTTGTAGGTCACGCTATAGGTGGGGTTGAGGGTCCACGCTGCATACAGGGTGACGTCAGCCGTACCCATGGCGAAGGTCTGGGACTGGGTATAGTTGGTACCGCTGCCATCCGCCTGCGTATTCCAACCTGCGAAGCTGTAGCCCGTCCTCGAAAAGTTGCCCGTGTTGCCGAGGACCGTGACGACTTGGCTCTGCTCATAGCTGTTCGAATCGACCGGGGCACTACCGCCGGTACTGCCGTTGCCAGTGTAGGTCACACTGTAGGTGGGGTTGGGATTCCACTGTGCATACAGGGTGACGTCTGCGTCAGCCATTGCGAAGGTATCGTTCGGCGCATAGCCGGTACCGGAGCTGTCTGCCTGGGTATTCCAGCCGGAGAAGCTGTAACCGGTTCTTTGCAGAACGGCGGTATTGCCGAGCACGGTGACTGTCTGACCCTGTTCGTAACGGGTCGAGTCGACCGGCACACTGCCGCCGGTATTACCGTTACCGTTATAGGTCATGCTATAGGTGGGGTTGGCACTCCACTGCGCGTAGAGGGTGACTTCGGCCGCGCCCATGGTGAAGGTCTGGGACTGGGTATAACCGGCGCCACTGCCATTCGATTCGGTGTTCCAACCTGCAAAACTGTAGCCGGTGTTGGAAAAGTTACCCGTGTTGCCCAATACCGTGACGGTCTGGCCCTGCTCGTAGTTGTTCGAATCAACCGGAGCGTTGCCGCCGGTATTACCGTTGCCGTTGTAGGTCACGCTGTAGGTGGGATTGGGATTCCATTGTGCGTATAAGGTTACGTCTTCCGCGCCCATGCTAAAGGTCTGGGACTGACTATAACCAGTGCCGCTGCCATCCGTCTGCGTATTCCAGCCGGAGAAGCTGTAACCGGCATTCACAAGCAGGGCTGTATTGCCCGCAACCGTGACGGTATGACCTGTCTCGTAATTCGTCGAGTCGATCGGCACACTCCCCCCCGTATTGCCGTTGCCGTCATACGACACGCTAAAGGTGGGGTTGAGGGTCCACTGTGCATAGAGTGTCACGTCCGCAGTGCCGACACTGAAGGTCTGTGACTGGGTATAGCCGGTACCGCTGCCGTCCGCCTGGGTATTCCAACCCACAAAGCTATGGCTGAGATTGACAAGATTCCCTGTGTTGTCGAGCACGGTGACGGTCTGGCCTTGTGCGTAGTTGCTCGAATCAACCGGAACACTGCCACCGGTATTGCCGTTGCCATCATAAGTTACGCTATAGGTGGGGTTGAGGCTCCACTGTGCATACAGGGTCACGCCCGCAGTGCCCATGCTGAAGGTCTGGGACTGGGTGTAGTGATCACCGCTGCCATCGGCCTGCGTATTCCAACCCACAAAGTTTTGGCTAAGATTGACAAGATTCCCTGTGTTGCCGAGCACGGTGACGGTATCCCCCTGTGCATAGTCGGCAGCATCAATCGGCACCTGTCCCCCTGTGTTCCCGTTTCCGTCGTAGAGGATGTTGTAACCGGTGGCTGAACCTGTATCGCCCGTATTCGAATCACCGCCACTGCCACAACCTGCCAACAGCAGGAGCAGCAGGGAAGCCAGGAGATAGCCGGGTAACCGGGAGGGTTTCATAGTCATACCTTCAAACCTATGTTTTGTTCATGTTGCCTGGGCAGCAAACCGAAGTGAGGGTCGGCAGCACTGTCCCTGGCCTGTTGTTTGCCAAATGCCAATGAACAGTCGCATATCATTCCGGCCAGGACAGCTGGCCGATCGGACAGGTTCTTGTGGAAAATTTTTGATGGAGTTAACAGATTGCCTAGAACCTACCGCAAAATTGATTGTTGGCGTTGTAACGAACGAAATTCCGCTAGGCGGAAAAACTGCCCCGGCACTCCGGGTTGCGCCCCGAAGGAAGTACCCTTGGGTTGCGCCTGAAAAATCGACAAGCTAAGTGCGAGGAGAGAGATTAGGTGATTCCAAATGAAAAACGAGCACGTGGCGCGACGCTTTTTTTTCTGGAGACAACAGAGTCCATTAGATGAGTATTGACAAGTCCTAGCACGATGAACGGGTGCACGATGGTGAATCATCAAATTATGTAGAGGGAGATGAGAACGCCTGTTGACCAGTAGCGGTTATCTAGCCACCTGATCAATCAGCCGAAGTCAATCACAGGAGCAGCCAATTGACCCAATCGTGAAGCTTGAGATGGTGTTTAGTGAGGACCTTCACCTGGCTATTGCTACGCTATAAGTTACCGCCTTACATCCTTTATGCACGACATCGCCCACGGACCATGGGCATAGCATGACGTCGCGCTGGTTTCGCCTGTATCAGCGCTCATCCAAAAAACCCATTTCCAGGGCAATAGCAACAGCCTGTGTGCGGCTGTTGGCATCGAGTTTACGCAGAATATTTCCGACATGGAACTTCACGGTTCTCTCGCTTATCCCCTGGATTTTTGCTATCTCCCAGGTGGTTTTCCCCCTTTTGACCCAGTTGAGTGTCTCCATCTCCTTGGGCGTCAATGGATTGGGAGTGGGTTGGGTCGTATCGAGTTGACGCTGACTCGTCAACCGCTTGACATAGGTCTCTTCGATACCTGCCGCCAATGCCTCCTGACAGAGCCGGGTCATGATCTCATCACGCCAGGGTATGAAGTTGAGGTACCCTTGCCTGGCGGCCATTCCGAACCCTTCACGTAGTCGGTGACTGGCTGTTTCGCCATCTCCATTTTTCAGGGCGAAATAGGCGGCCAAGAGGCATAAGTTACTGCTGAACAAATTCATTCCCTTGGAAATTGCGAGTCCCTCTATCAGGTAGTGTTCTGCCTGACCGGTTTGACCATCCTCGAACAAAGCCATAACAAGCACGGAGTAACTCATTACCTTGATGACCAGATTGCCGCCATCATTTGCTCGTTTGGCAGCTGTTTCAGCCAAAGCGACGGCCTTTGTCACTTGACCCTCCTGCAGACTGCGCTCGGCCAGTAAGAGTGCGTAGTGGGCATGATCGAGGGAAGTTGCAATGGGGTTCTTGGGAAACTCATCGAATAGCCTGCTCACGAGTGGAAGATCCCCAGTTGTCAGGCCCAGAGTGACTCCCTGGGCATAGAGACGAACATCCAGAACATGAACACCGCTCTCTTCTATGAGTGTCCTGCCAGCCTCAAGGGTAGCTATGCACCCTGAGCGGTCCAGAAGCACCCATTCGAGGCCGGCCCGCGTAGAAAGCCAGACCAACTTTTTCATTGGACTGACAGTGTCCGAATGAAGATCGCTGTTGAGCATTTCAACCAGGGATTGGGCCACAGCTATGTCGCCGGATATAATGTGATAGAGAACCAGATTGCTGCCTGCCAGCAGCCGGAAATCAACATCGCTGCTTGTAGTTACCAACTGGTGCAGACGGTCCGCCCAATAGGGCAGGTCTGCACGGCTAGGATTGCGCCAGACGAGGGATTTGCAGATGCCCTGCACCATCAGACTCTCGATCGCTGGCGATGGATATTCAGAGTGGCGTTCCCGGAGCCGGTCGAAGTGTTCGATCCAGCGGTCCAGTTCATCGAGATTTTCCCAGACGATGACGATGGCATTCACCACCATGCTCCAGGACAGCATACTGCCTGCGGTATCACCTTCACGATCAAATAGATCGAAAGCTTGACTCAATTCCACCAGTGCAATGGTCGGATTCGTGGTCATTAAGCAATTGCCATGCCAGTAGACAAGTCTGGGATTCTTGTCTCTCAGCTTTGCGGGCAAGGCATCCAACCACTGAAGCAGGGTTTGAAAACGGCCCTGACTCAAGAGGTTTTCAGCCTGGGAAGAGATGAGTTCGATGAGTTGTGGCCAGGCGCTGGCTTCGATCATCAGTTCGGCGGCTGACTCGAACTGCCCCTCCTTAACCAGCAACCGGGCTGCAGCTTCCCGGATGGCCGATAGCCGTCTGTGTTCCAGAGACGCCGCAGCATTGGTAAGGAGAAATTGGCGAAACAGGGGGTGAAACCGATAGACTTCGGGTTTGCTTGAGATCCGATAGATAAAATAGTTTTTTCTTACCAGTTCACGCAACATTTCACCGGTGTTCGACTGTCCGGTGAGCTCTCTTGCCATGGTGATATCGATCGTTGGCATGAGACTGCATAGGCGGAGTAAATCCCGACTCTCCACTGGCAGCCGGGCAAAAATCTCACCGGCAAAATAGTCGAACAACAGATCACTCTGATCCAAAGAGAACTCATGAGGTCTATCCAAGTTCTCGGCGTTTTGTAGATAGAGCAGCAGGCCTGCAAGCCAGCCTTGAGTGAGATCGTAGGCGTGCTGATCCGATTGCGGCGGGTGTGATTCCTCATGGGACCAAGCGATGAAGAACCGGGTCTCTTCAGCTGATAGGCGCAAGTCGTCCCAGCAAAGATGCGCCAGTTGTCCATTGAGGCGATCTCTTGCGAAGAGGGGGAAGGGCTCTTCACGGCTGAGCATAATAATCGATGAGCCTTGAGGCAGTTCTGACGTGGCAGCGGACAGAAAGGGTCCAAACAGGGACTCCCCCGGGCCCTCCTGAAGATCGTCAAAGACCAGCACAAACGCTTGCTTTATGCTGGCGAAGAGGGCTCGGCAGAAGGTGCGGCTGAAGTATTCCAGGTTTGGCAGGTATTCCGGCGTCAGTAACGGGATGCGGTTGGTTTCGACGTCTAACTCGCTCGCAGCCTGTGCAAGATAAAAGAACAGGTTAGCCGGATCATGGTCGTCAGCGTCCACCTGATACCAGAGCAGCGGTCGGGGGTCGGTGGTCAGGAGGTTTCTAACCAGCGCGGTTTTTCCCGCCCCACCAGGCGAACTGATCCAGACTCTTCCCGGCGTTTCAACCAATGTGGTCAGCTTTTTTACCAGCGCCGGACGCACGAAATAGGGCCCCGGTTCAGGTGGTCTGAGTTTGACAGTCAAGCTCGCAGACCTGGCGTTCTGATGTTCCGATCGGGAGGAAGTCATAAATGCGATATTCAGACAGGACTCTGCTCTTGCGGGAGAGTTGCCTCGGGCGTCCCATCACGAGTTATCTGATATCCAGTCAAGTTTTGCAGGTGATCTCTTGTCTACTCTTCCGGTAGGAGTTTACCGTCTCCACAGGAATTGACGCAACGCAGCCAAAACCGAAATAATCGGGCACAGACCACGGTTTACGTGTCAGAAATTGGCAAGCTTGTACCATCATAGAGCATTGTACATGACAAGAAGAGCAGGAACCGGCCCTCCATGAATGCCTTAGCATCTGATTCTGGATCAAGTTGATAGATCAAGCTTGAGGACATAAAAAAAGCCCGCAAAAGCGGGCTTTCAAGACCGAAGATGGATCGCCTTATTATTTGTTGGCAATCTCCTCCAGTTTCTTGGCCGGGATGACCTGACCGTTCAGTGCGGCATCTGTGGCACTGCGACCAAAGGCAACACTCATCAATGTGGAGTAGTAGACCACCGGCATGTTGAACTTGGTGCCGTAGGTCTCATTGATGTTGTCCTGGTAGATCTCCACGTTGGCCTGACACAGGGGGCAGGGAGTGACGATCATATCTGCGCCATTGTCGTAGGCCGCTTCGATGATGCCCTTGATCATCTCCTGTGACTTCTCAGGTTCGGAGAAAGCGAGGGCGCCACCACAGCACTGGACCTTTTTCTCGTAGGTGGGAATCGAATCGGCGCCGACGCTCTCCACGATCTTGTCCAGGTATTGCGGGTTTTCGAAGGACTCACCGGCGATGCCGAAGGGACGGTTGGTCTGACAGCCTACATAGCCGGCGATCTTGAGACCCTCCAGGGGCTTCTTGACCTTTGACTTGATGCCATCGAAACCGATGTCCTCAACCAGCACTTCCACCATGTGGCGGACGTTGGATTCACCTTCGTATTTAAGGCCAGCCTCGGAGAGTGCCGCATTGGCATCCTTGAACATCTGCTCGTCTTCGTGAAGACGCTCTTTTGCTTCGCGTGTGGAGAGCCAGCAGGCCGCGCAGGTGGCGACAATCTCCTGTCCGCTGTTGTGCTCTTCGGAGAGGGCTATATTACGTGCTGACAGGGTCAGACGAGGCAGTTCACCGCCGCCGCCATAACCGATGGAAGCGCCACAGCAGTTCCAGTCCGGGATCTCGTTGAGTTGGATGTCCAACTCTTCGCACATGGTCTGCGCGGAGACCAGGTAGTTTGAAGAGGTTGCGCCTTTCTGTGAGGAGCAACCCGGGTAGAATGAAAGTTCTATCTTAGCCATGTCGGTCTTTCCTCACTTGAAGTCCTTGATGTTGCCTTCTTCGATCTCCTGGGCCTTCTTCACCATCTTTTGGAAGCCGGAGAGATCTTTTACGCTGTGTCCGCCAAAGAACTCCATGGCGTTCATGCGTTTGGCCTTCATCATATTCTGGCCAAGCTTCTGGTTGGCCATGGCATTCTTGATACCCTGTCCAAAGCCGTCTTTGAAATACATGGAGAGACCCAGTTTCAACTCGTTGACACGACCCTTCTTCATCAGGTTGTCCCAGAAGATCTGCGAGAATTCAGCGGTAGGCTGCTTCTGCGGGGTCAGGCCGAGGCGTTTGGAGTAGACCGCCAGGCCATGCATGATGTGGGTGATCGGCAGGCCGCGTGGGCAGCGTGCGATACAGTTGTAGCAAGAGGTACACATCCACATGGAATCGGAGCTCAGGACATCGTCGCGCTTGCCGGCACGGATCATCATGAAGATCTCCTGGGGTGGATGCTCCCAGTGTTTACCGAGCGGGCAGGAGCCGGAGCACACGCCGCACTGCATGCACATCTTGACCCATTCGCCCTCCTCCACATTCGCCTCAACTTCCTTGAGGAAGCTGCTGCGGTATTTCTCAATCATTGCGGTGTTTAAATCACTCATTTTTACTCCCCTTTGTAGGGTGCTTAGGGCGGTTGGCCAGGGCCACCCTACAAAAAGTAAAGTTGTTCAGGCCGTCAATCAGCTGCGGGGCCTGTGTTATCAGGCCCCGTAGTGCCAGTTATCAGAACTTGAATGGGCTCAGGCCGATCTTCTCCACGGTCTCCGCCATGTCGTTGATCAACTGAGGCGCACGCTCGACGTCGGTGATGGCAACCTCGTGCAGGATCACACGCTCCGGTTCCAGATTCAGCGTATCGAGGGTGTCACCCACTTTGCTCATGCGTTCCGCCGCCATGGCCGAACCGCGTACAAAGTGACACTGGTAGTCGTCATCACGACGACAGCCCATCATGACGATGCCGTCATAACCGTTGTTCAGTGCATCGGTTACCCAGGATAGGCTCACAGAACCCAGGCAACGGACGGGTATGACACGAGCCCAGGGGTTGATCTCAACACCTGCCTGGGCGGCTTGATCGAGCGCCGGATAGGCGTCGTTCTCACAAGCCAGGACCAGGATGCGAGGCTTCTCATCCCACTCTTCAGGGATATCAACATTCTTGATCTGCTGGTTGACGGTCTCAACCGAGTAGTTCTCGAACGAGATAACGCGAACCGGACAGGCACCCATGCAGGTGCCGCAACGACGACAACGTGACTCGTTGTACATCGGGTAGCCTTCCTCATCCTCGTTGATGGCGCCGAACGGGCACTCAACCGTACAACGTTTACATTGAGTGCAGCCTTCCTTACGGAAGCTGGGGAATGAGAGGTCGCCGGAACGCGGATGTGCTGCACGGCCGAGGCCGGCATTCTCAGCGGCCTGAATGGCTTTCAGGGCGGCACCGGTTGCATCGTCACGGGCCTGCTGTATGTCCATCGGGCGACGTACGGGGCCGGCGGAGTAGATGCCGGTACGACGGGTCTCGTAGGGGAAGCAGATAAAGTGTGAATCAGTGAAGCCGTTCTTCAGATGCGGCAGATCGGTACCCTGACGATACTGCAGGTTGAGTATCGACGGCGGGGCATTCTCCAGAATTGCCTGAGCCTTGGCTTTCTCTTCCTCATCCTCAGCCATGTCGACAGTCAACTGGGCGTAGGGATCGGGGCCGGAGTTGGGCTCCATACCGGTTGCCAGCACCACCAGGTCGCAGGCCATCTCGGTCTGCTCATTGAGGATCTTGTCCTCAAACTTTACGGTGAGGCTGTCGCCAGGGACCACTTCAGAAGCGATACCCTTGGAGAAGGTAACCATGGCATTCTGGCCGGCGCGGTAGAAGTCTTCACCGCCTGCACCTGGGGTACGCAGGTTGTCGAAAAGAATAGTGGTATCACACTCACCGTTCAGCTCTTTGAAATACATCGCCTGCTTGATGGAAACCAGGTCGGTAACACCTGCGAAGTAGGTCAGATGTCCATCCTTATCAGAACATTGACCTGCATTCTGGATGAAGCAGACCGATTGTACTTCCTTACCGTCGGAGGGGCGCTTTATGGGGCCGCCGTTGGCTGCCACAGCCAGGGCTTCCAGCTCATGGTTGGTAACCACATCCTGGCTCTTTCCATAAGCGAATTCAGGTAGTTGGTTAGCGTCATAGGGCTTCCAGCCGGAGGCCTGAATGATGGCGCCAATGGAGATGGTCTCGGTAGAACCGGACTCTGTAGCGATATCGACACTGAAACGGCCTGGAGCACCATCGGTTTTGGTGATGGTGCTATTGAGATGAACGGTAATGTTGCCGTCCGCTTCAATTGCCTCGCTCAAAGCGGGTACCGGGTTCTCAGCCGGTGCATCGTAAGGTGAGCGGGTGGGGATTACTTTGTAGTAACTGCCCACTGCGCCGCCTAGGGCACCGTTCTTTTCCACCAGGTGGACCGGGTAGCCAGCCGCCGCTGCCTCAATGGCTGCGGTCATGCCGGTGATGCCGCCACCCACCACGAGGATGTTTTTATTCAGAGACTGCTCACCGGATGCGCTGGGCTTGGCCATCGACTTCAGCTCGGCACAAGCCATGCGGATGTAGTCGTCGGCCATCTCCTGGGTGGTCTCTTTGTTCTCGTCCGTGTCGGGACGCACCCAGATGACACCCTCACGCAGGTTGGCGCGGGTTAAGGCCACATCGGTAAAATTGAAGGCCTCCACCTTGGCGCGGCGTGAGCAGGCAGCGATCATGACATGAGTGACATCGTCGTTGGCGATGTCGTCTTTGATCATCTGCACGCCTTCTGCGGAGCAGAGCATCTCGTGCTGTTTGCAGCTCTGCATCTTGCCGTCGCGGGTAGCGGTGGTTTCGAGCTGACCGGCGTCCAGGCGTTCGCCCAGACCACAGCCGGTACAGACATATCCAGCAAATTTCTTATCGTCAGCCACTCTCTTAACCCTCCGTCGCTGCTACGCGATTGACCACTTGGATGGCGCGCATGGCGGCGCCGGTGGCGTGTTGAACGGCTCGGTTGACATCCAGTGCGTCGGATGAGCACCCGGCAGCGAAGACACCGCCGTTTTCAGGCGCAGGCTCGATGAAACCCTCTTCGTTGATGGTGATCTCGACCGGGAAGCTGGCCTTGTCAACGCTGGGCTCCATACCGACGGCCAGGACCACCAGGTCGTGCTCATCGGCGTAGCGGTTGTAACCTTCGGTGTCGACACCATGCAAGGTTGGATTGCCGTTCTCTTTGTTCTCCACGATGGAGGCAACCTTGGATTTGATGAACTTGACGTTCTCTTGCGCCTTGACCTTCTGGTAGAAATCCTCGAAACGGTCGATGGCGCGGATGTCGATATAGTAGATAGTGATCGGCACATCATCAGCCGGGTAGGTGGCCTGTTTCAGAGAAGCCATACAGCAGATGCGTGAGCAGTGCAGCAGGTGGTTCTTGTCACGGGAGCCGGCGCATTGGATGAAAGCGACCGATTTGGCCTCTTTGCCATCGGAAGGGCGTGTCAGCTTGCCACCGGTCGGCCCGTTAGGATCGGCCATGCGCTCAAACTCAACACTGGTGATGACGTTGGCGATGCGATCGTAGCCGTAGGGCTGGATCTTGTTGGCATCGTAAGGCTTCCAACCGGTTGCCCAGATGACGGCACCGGCCTTGAATTCGATGACCTCTTCCTGCATGTCCAGATCGATAGCGTTGACCTTGCAGGCGTCTTTCGCTTTCTGCGCATCATCGGTACCGATGATGGCCGGGTCGAGGACGTAACGCTGGGGATGTGCCATACGGTGAGGCAGATAAGCACCCTTGCGCTTACCCAGACCATAATTGTATTCGTCATCGAATTCTGCTTCGACAGCCTTGGCGCAATCGCCGCAAGCCGTGCAGTTTTCGTTCACATAACGGGGACTGATCTTGACCGTGGCGGTGTAATTGCCGGCCTCACCCTTGATGTCGGTCACCTCAGCCATCGAAATGATGTTGAGGTTGGGGTTCATCTTCGCCCGTCGCTGGTTGATCTCCAACCCACAGGTTGGGAAGCAGAGCTTGGGGAAGTACTTGTAGAGTTGGGTGACGCGACCGCCGACATAGGGGCGCTTTTCAACCAGGACGACCTGCTTACCCGTTTCGGCAGCTTCCAGCGCAGCGGTCATGCCGCTGATGCCGCCACCGACCACGAGAATAGTCTCATTGGTTGCGATTACTTCCGTCATGGATTGTCCTCCGTTGCGGAATGGCTTTATAAAAAATGACTAACCGGTGGTGCACAATTGTTGACTTATCCACCTGGTTATTTCATGATCTTGGGCGCACATCCGCACCCAGGATTCCGGACCCGTTACCATACGCGTCTTCACGTGGTCCTTCTATATCCCAGCTGGGAATAATCCATCGAATTTTCAAATGAGTTAATAGAAAAGGGTTATGAATTATTAGCTATTGCTAATAGAAGGTGCCCTGACTGACCGGTCTGTCTGGGTAGGCGATACCCGCTGTCTGACTTTAAAACCCGTAGTTTGAGAAGTGATGCCGGAAGGTACGGCTGCCCTCCAGTAGCATCTCCTCGAACGCATTGGCGGGCACTGGTGGACTATAGAGGTATCCCTGGCCCTCACCACACCCCATTTTCTGAAGCAGGGTCTGCTGCGCCAGGGTTTCAACACCTTCCGCGATAATGTGGAGTCCCAGGTTCTTGCCCAGCGAGATGATGGCCTGGGTGATGGCGATGGCATCGCTGTCGTTGGGTAGATCGCGGATAAACGAGCGGTCAATTTTGAGTTTGTCGATGGGCAGTTGTTTCAGGTAAGAGAGTGAAGAGTATCCCGTGCCGAAATCATCGATGGCAATCGTGACACCGAGTTGCTTGAAGACATCAAGAACGGGCACGGATTGCTGCATTTGCCCCATAAATATACCCTCGGTCACCTCGAGCTGCAGAAGGTCGGGCGGGCAGCCGGAATCGGCAATGATCTGCTCGAAGCGTAGAATCAGGTCTGTCTGCATGATCTGGCGGACTGAGAGATTGATCGCCATACGCCCCTGAAAGAGTCCCTGGCGTTGCAGGTAGTGGGTCTGCTCACAGGCCTCTTTGAGCACCCAGTGGCCGATCTCATGAATCAGGCCCGTCTCCTCAGCCAGGGGGATAAAGCGGGCGGGGGGGATGATGCCGAGACGCGGATGGTGCCAGCGCAATACGGCTTCCGCTCCTGTCATCTCCCCATTCTTGAGTGAGATCTGTGGCTGATAGTAGAGCAGCAGCTGATCTTTTTTCAGCGCACTACGGAGTTCAGTCTCCAGCAACAGGCGCTCGAATGCAGTACGGGTGAGTTCGGAAGTGTAGTAGCGATAGTTATTACGTCCCTGCTCCTTGGCCTGATACATGGCGGCGTCGGCGTTCTTGGTCAGGTCGGCTACAGTCAGGCCGTCTTCGGGATAGATGCTGATACCGATGCTGGTGGTGACATGTAACTCGCGGCCGGCAATTTTGTAGGGGGTCTTGAAATTCTCCTGGATCTTGGAGGCGACTACGGCCGCTTGGCTGGGATCATCCAGACTCTCAACTAAAACGGTGAACTCATCACCGCCAAGGCGCGCTGCCGTATCACCGTCACGCAGAATGCCCTGCAAGCGTTTTGCGACCTCCTTGAGCAGTTCGTCACCCATGGCATGTCCCAGGGTGTCATTGATGTTCTTGAAGCGATCGAGATCCAGGAAGAGTACGGCCAGTTGACGGCGCTGGCGTTTAGACTGGGAGATGGCATGTTGCAGACGATCCTCGAACAGTAATCGGTTGGGCAGATTCGTCAGGGAGTCGTGGTGGGCCAAATGTTCCAGCTGGGATTGTGATTGTTTGATGCTGGTGATGTCGGAAAAAACCCCCACGTAGTGCATGACGTTGTCTGATTCGTCACGCACGGTGCTGATGGTTACCCAGGCGGGGTAGATCTCTCCGTTTTCTCTTTGGCTCCAGATTTCGCCGCGCCAGGAGCCGGTCTCACGGATGATCTGCCATAACTCATCAAAAAATTCGGTGGGATGACGATCCGACTTGAGCATCTCCGGATGCTGGCCGAGCACCTCGCTTGATGAGTAACCGGTGATCTCACTAAAAGCGGGATTGACTGAGGTAATCAGGCCCCGGTTGTCGGCAATAATGATCCCCTCCATGGTGTGTTCGATAATCTGCACGGCTTGCTGCAGTTTCGCTTCAGACTCTTTTCTTTGGGTGATGTCGGTAAATACCAGCTGGGTTGCCGGTGTCCCTTCGTGTTCGACAGCGCTGAGGAAGATCTCAACCTGAATCACAGCATCATCTGCTCTTTTAAAAGATGCCTCGAATGGTTGGTTGCCGTGATTCTCCATGGCTTGGAGTTTTGCATTCAGCAGGTCCTCCGAAGCTTGAAGAAAAAGAGCGCTTGCAGGCTGATCGATCAAGATCTTTTCGTCATGCACGGACAAGGCTTGCTTTGCCGCTTCATTGAGAAAAACGACTCGATGCTGTTGCAGCAGTAATATGGGGATGGGTGAATCATCTACCAGTTGGCGATAGCGATTCTCACTGCGTCGCAGGGCGAGTTTCGTCTTCTCCGCCTCGCGCCTTGTATTGGCTTCCTTGAGTTCGCGCTCAATGGCAGGAACCAAACGTGAGAGATTATTGAAATTGACGAAATCGTTTGCACCCGATTTCAGCAGTGAGACAACCTTCTCCTCTCCGATGTGGTCAGATACGAGGATGAAGGGGATGTCCAAGGGGATCGACTGTAGTAACTCCAAGGCTTTTTGAGGCGAAAAGTGCGTCAAGTGTGTATTGGAAAGGATTAGGTCCCATTGCTCAGTATTCAAAGCTTGTTGCATACCTGCATAGGTGGCCACCCGGTGCGGACGCACCTCGAGTTCGCCACGATGTAGCGTCCGCTGCAGGAATTGATACTCGCTTTCGGAATCCTCTATAAAGAGAATTCGCAGTGGTCCTGGCATTACGTTTCCCTGTCACTCATTCTAATCGGGTAGTGATTTGGCTATCCGGTCAACCCATATCCGGAATCCACGATCAATTTAGGGATATCCGACAACCTGGATGCGAAAAGGGTCTCATTTTTCAATGCATTCTGTCCTATCGGAAAGTATAACCAGATTAGTTATGAGGTGTAGACAGCAATTATTATGAATAACTTAATGGTGGGGTGTGGGTCTCGTTTTTAGTGATCCACGCAGAACGACAAGGTGTCTACTAGGAAAAAAACACCTATCCAGTCATTGGGCGCCCAGCTTGTGAAATGTTTTGAATGGGGCCTGTTTTATTAATTATTTGTTAGGCGAGGGCCGGGTTTTGCAAGCCAGAATACTCAAACCAGAAGCATATTTTATCGAAAATGAACCTTACTATCAGCCGGTGGGAGACGAGATCAGCGTGTTTGAAGCTGCCTATCGGAACCAATTGCCTGTGCTGCTGAAAGGTCCAACAGGTTGTGGAAAGACCCGCTTCACGGAGCATATGGCGTGGCGTTTGAAGCGTCCATTGATTACCGTCTCTTGTCATGATGATCTGACAGCTTCAGACCTGGTTGGTCGTTTCTTGGTGAAAGGCGGCGAGACGATCTGGGTGGATGGTCCACTGGCTGCCGCTGTCAGGGTGGGTGGAATCTGCTACCTGGATGAAGTGGTTGAAGCGCGAAAGGACACGACGGTGGTCATTCACCCCCTTGCAGATGATCGACGCGTGCTGCCGATGGAGAAGGTGGGTGAGTTGTTGGAAGCAACACCGGACTTCTGCCTCGCCATTTCTTTTAATCCAGGTTATCAGAGCGTACTCAAGGACCTGAAGCAGAGTACAAGACAGCGATTTGTGGCATTGGAGTTTGACTATCCTGAGCCAGCGCTGGAGCAGAAGATCATTGAGAACGAGGCGTCTGTCGATGCAGAGATGGCAGCCAGGCTGGTGAAGTTTGCACATATGACAAGAAACCTTAAAGGCAGTGGTCTGGATGAGGGCGCTTCAACCCGATTGCTCGTACACGCGGCCAAGCTGATTACCAGTGGTGTTGACCCAGTTGTGGCCTGCCGGTCCAGTATCGCGCAGGCTTTAACGGATGACGTGGATATGTTGGTGGCGGTCAACGAATTGAGCGCTTCACTTTTCTAGAGACAAAAGGGTGTTTTACATTTTGATACGAATTGTTGAGTCCGGTGTTGAAAAATGAAAGTAAGACTCGAGAAAGATCAAATACAGGTATTACTCGACGAATACTTCGAGGTTGAGTTCAGTTTTCGAAACACAGAGGATTTGAGTCTGGCTTTGGCGCAGCTTAAGTCTGACGAACAAGCGTTTGTACTTGATTGGGTGAGACGCATTGCCAGTACTCACATTGAGATTGCCTATCGGTTTACCTCGCAGGCTTCTCGTGCTTTGCACGTGATGGACGAGTCAATGATCGAGGCCTGGGTGCTGCAGGCGATGGATGTCTATGATCGGATCGGTCTGCATGCCGCGCTGAAGGTGATCAGTGGGATCGACCGTTTTGTCAGGCAGGGCCGGGAGCGGGCATCCGGTGCGCTATTTGAAGAGCAGGTAGGTGTACTGATGCCTTTTGTGCAAGGTCTTTCAGGAAGAAAGTTGAAACTGCAACAGGGCGATGATCTGTTTACCGATACAGAAACCATCTACTTACCGTCAGTCATGGCGCACCTGCCTGATAAGCGGGATAACTTCCTGCTCTATAAAGTGGCTGTGGCTTATCATTGGGCGCAAGTGCGATTCGGTACTTTTCATCAGTCACTCCTGCACTATCTGACTCATCACAAAACACCTGATCTGGCATTGGGAACATTTCATGCGTTGGAAACAGAACGTCTCAATGCCTGTCTTGGACGGGAGCTGCCGGGACTCTATCGAGAGATGTCAGTACTGACAGATAAATTGACTGGCAGAAGCGTTCCTGACGGTTGGTTGGAACAGGTGGCCGAGTTGCGCAAACAGGATGCTTCCGTAATGGATTGTATAAAGATGACGGAATCGATACTGGGTCAGCCCTTACCGGCGACGACTTGTTTTCAGGGTCAGTTGAATCCGGCATTGGCGTTCGAGGTGATGCAACAGCGGATTGAGCGTGAAAAGATTGCACTGAGGGTAGCGCTGAAGGCAGTGGCCGATGAGTTGAAGGATAAGTCGAAACTTGAACGAGAAGAACCTGGCCGTTTTCAGATTCGATCAAAGGATGCTACATCTCAACTGGAGGATATGAGTATTGAGTTGTTGATTAATGGCAAATCCATACCGATGCCGGACGATGTCAGAGGAACCCTGACTTCGATCATGCAGGATTTGGGCGATGTGCCACCGGAGTATCTGGTGCCGGCAGGTCCCGGCGAGTATGACTTCGAGACGGGGCAGGGACGTTTACTGAATCCGGAGGATGTTTGGGGTGGCGCTTATCATGAAGAGGGTGCTTTTTTCTATAATGAGTGGGACTATCGCCGCAAGCATTACCGAAAAAAATGGTGTGTGATGCGTGAAATGTCAGTCAAGCCGGTCCATGACGGTTTCGCTGAGAGGGTCACAGTGAAATACCGCCGGTTATTGAGTCATTTGCGAAAGACCTTTGAGGCTATGCGGGATGAAGATCGCTTGCTCAAGCGCCAGGTATATGGCGACGGTGTCGACATTGATGCTTTCGTTGAGACCTGGGCTGATGTGCATACCGGTTTGGAGATGTCCGAACGACTCTTCACCCGCATGCATCGTGAAGAGCGCAATATTGCTGTGATGTTCATGGTGGATATGTCCGGTTCGACCCAGGGGTGGGTCAATGAGGCTGAGAGAGAGGCTTTGGTTTTGTTAGCTGAATCGTTGGAAGCTTTGGGGGATCAATATGCGATCTATGGATTTACCGGGATGACCAGAAAGCGTTGTGAAGTGTTTCCGGTTAAACAATTTGATCAGCCCTATGACGAAGCCGTCAAGGCGCGCATTAGTGGTATCCAGGCCGGTGACTATACCCGCATGGGGGCTGCAATACGCCACTTGAGTTTTCGGCTGAATGGGGTTGAAGCGCGGACCAAACTGCTGATCACCCTATCGGACGGAAAACCGGACGACTACCAGGACGACTACCGCAGTGAGTACGGTATCGAGGATACACGTCAATCCCTGTTTGAGGCGCGACGTAGTGGTATACACCCTTTTTGTATCACTATCGATGAAGCAGGTCATGACTATTTGCCACATATGTATGGTGGCGCCAACTACACTGTCATCAGTGAGGTGGAGAAGCTGCCGCTCAAGGTCTCTGATATCTACAAAAAAATTACGACATGAGATGCCAGGCGTCCTGAATAAGCCCTCTCTTATCGAGCTTGATTTTAATGCAATGCATTGGCAACCTGCCTTTGACGCCGCGAAGACGGCGCTTAACAACTACCGGAGGAGTTATGAAAAAGATCCTGTCAGCCATTATATTATTGGTACTAGTGACAAGCACCAGCCTGCAGGCATCGCCTTACTATGGCTATGGCCAGTCCCCAGCACGCACACCTCAAACAGAACAGGCAAGCCCCGACAAGTTGTTGCGTGAGGGTATGACAAAGTTATTGAGATTTATGCGTCAGCAGGAGAGACCTAATCAGCAGATGATTGCTGGTTTTGTCGAGCGGGAAATCGCGCCCTATTTTGATTTTGACTATATGACTAACTGGGTGGCAGGACCCATGAATCGTCACATGACCGATCAACAGCGTGCAGAAATGACAAATTCAGTGAAGCAAATGCTGTTGAGTACGCTGACAAAAAGACTGGTTGGTTACGAGAATCAGGATGTGCGTTTTTATCATCCCCGGCGCGCAGGAAACAATGAGG
>JAHXIP010000020.1 GCA_025655575.1 Candidatus Thiodiazotropha sp. (ex Monitilora ramsayi)
ATGAATTTAGGCATTGAATAACTCCGTTTCAGTTGGCTCTATTTTATCATTCCTTCCGTTAATATTTGGGTTTTTCTACAGCCTCAACGCCAACGTAACCGGCAGACCGAGCGCAGCGAAGGCTGTCCGAGTGAGCGATAGCGAACGGTGTTGACGTACTTGTTATGCGTTTCATATTCACATCACTACGCTAGCCAGCAAAGTACTGCTACACCCATTAGCCCCGCCCAACCAGGATGCCTTGCTTTTGTTGCAATGAATACGAGTAAGCCACTTAAAAACATTGAGTACGCAATGGCTTGAACTATGTAATTTGTGGAGATGGGTTCAAATTCCGCTTGCGATAGGTACACAAGGATCGCACCAACACCCCAGCCGAATATTGACGCTATGTGCCATGTTGCCCAAAGTATTCGTACGTTTCTCTCGAGGAGCAATGGCTTACCATGTGTTGGAATGATGCTGCCCTTTCTGAGACGGCGAAAAACGAGCACCTCACCAAGAGCAGAGTGAACAAGCCCAACAACAAACGCTAAAACACCTGCGGAAAGTAGCATCGTATTCATCCTCGTTTCTTAACAACCCTCTTTTTACGCATAACGACCAGTTGAGGGGCGCGACGTCAGGAGCGTCCCAGTGAGCGTAGTGAACATCTCGAACTGCTTGTTAAGTTTCATATGGTGTTAAATGCTCCGCCCTGCCTGACTTTTTGGCAAACTCTTTGGAATAACTAAAGATATTTGAAAAAAGCTTATCATCACCAAATGCTTTGGCCGTGAACGCAAAAGCCAAAATCCCTCGGTAAAAATAATTCAGCATATCATCTATATGATCCTCATACAGCGGTGACTGCCATGCACCCGACAAGTTAAATTTCGGTGGACTTCCGTAATACAACTCCATGATATGAGGCGAGGCAGCATGCACATAGCCCGAATAGGTTTTTGAAATTGTTCTACTCACTTCCTTTCCGGTGCCTTGATCGCCCCCTGTTCCTCTATCTTTGTTGATGTATGCGTGAATTTTCTTCCTGGGTATCATTGGCCGCTTTTGCTCTGATTCAATAGCTGTTTTCCCGCCCTCGAACTCTTCCTCAAAGAAAGCAGAAAGATACCTATCATGCATTTCAGTAGAATCATTAAAGATTATTGATAATGACAAAAACGTAATATCTTCTGTTAACTCGTCCTCGATTCTTTGAATTGCAGCTTGCTCTTGTACCAATCCAAGCCTATTCAAATGAAAGATTGCTTGAAGCCCCGTTATCACCCGGGCCAGCTTGAGAACCATAGCAACATAAATGCTTTTGCTTTTATATCTATATGTATAACCACCATTTATTGCGATTTTTTCGGGCAAGTCCAATTTTTCGGCAAGTCTATTAAACGAGTCCAGCATCATCCTAAGCGCTTCGTCGTAGAGTTCGCTCATTGAATACTTAACGTTTAGGTTCATCGGTAGCCGAAAGTGGAGCAGCTTGGAGCGTAGCGGAAACGCCGCGGAGCTTTTGGCTGTCCGGTGTAACCCATTGTTAGCCCATGGTTACTGTTTTTGCCTGTTCTTTTCTTCTTTGATTAGAATTATATGACTTTTCGCCGAGCTTTTGGGTAAATGGATATAGAAACGCAAACCAGGGCATGGGCATTGACCAACGCCCATTGCATCTGGGCGGTGTCATTGCTTTTCGATTCGGGTCAAGTATGACATCCTCAACAATGACTCCTTCGCCTTCTCTTCTAAGCCTTGCTTTAACAGACCCATCATAATCGACAATTGCAGATTGCCCCGTAAATTTGGAATGTTGGTCAGGGGACAAGCCTGGCATTGGACTGATCCAATCACCACATTTATTCGCCATAACAACCGGCACACCTAGCTTGTATGATGTAACTTGCGGTCCATTTTCAATTAGTTTGTATACTGCCTCTACATCCTTCTGCCTAAACGGAAACTTTTTCATAAGTGTTGGAGCGGATGTGGGCTGAAGCACCATATCAACCGATGAATAAAACAATTCAGTTAAGTTATTGCAAAATATATTTTCACCACAAATACTTATTCCAATACGACCAAATTCTGTTTCGATAAATCGTTTTCCAGAACCCGACCTTGTGAAATAAGCTTCTACAGATGCAGGTGGATTTTTTCTAACTTGTCCTGCAATTTCACCATCAGGGTTAGCAAGGACAAATGTGTTATAGAAATCTTCTTCATCTGCCTCAAGATAACTCGTGCCTATCCATATCCCCAATAGCTTTGATATACCCTTTAACCATTGAACTGTTTTGCCATCGTTTCTTTCGGCTGAATCCCATATTTCTTCTGTCATGATGTAACCGGTAGGCATAAATTCAGGGAGCACAACGATTTGCGCCCCTTTATCAAACGCCTGTTCCACTAGTTGAGTAGCACGATTAATATTTTTCTCTATCTGACAATTATCAGATTTCATCTGTATCGCAGCTACTCGTACTTTTCGAAATACTTTGTCCATAATCTATAATCGCCTATGCGGCTATCGTTCAGCGAACCGGCGGAGGCGCGTCAGCTCCGAAGTTCGTGTTGCGCTGCTTGTTATGTTTATTCATAGTTCTCATTTCTTGAATTCTGTGACTTTTTCTATCTCATAGATTGCTTCAGTAATACTCTCCATTCTTTTTTCTAAAATGGACTGAGCATCATAAAGACCACGATTATAGAAATAAGGGCCTATTTCATCTGAAAAGAAGTCAAGTAAAAACTGTGCATCAAACTGCCCAATTATTTGATCGAGCTCTTCACTAAAATACATTTGAATCTTTTTAGTGATGATTTCTTTTTCATCTTTTGAGAATTCTATTTCAGACATAATTTATTGTTCGATATATTGTAAACATAACGCCAAGCATATGGGGCGGCAAGCCGCGCAGCGGCGGTACGTCCCAGTGAGCTGCAAGCGAACGACATAATGCGCTTGTTATGTGCCACTTCCTCTTGTATTAATTTTTGCAATTGCTCCATAAGTTATCGCTACAATCAATCCTAAAAGAAAACCTACAATAATCCCCATCTGATTTACGTTGACTTCTTGACCAGTAACAACAATATAGATATATAAGTGAAGTACTAATATACCAGCAACACCGCCACATATCGCTAAATTGAGCAATGTAAAGTCATCTGATTTTTTTAGTACGATGATGATCGGAATACCAACAAATATCATCCCTGCATAAGAACAGAAGATTGAATGTAATACCAGCGCCAGATTTAGATCACCATAATTCGGTGAAAAAATGCTCATGGCAAACAAGAAGATCGCAAAAGCTGCAACCCCAGCTAAAGGTGCAATTATTACGCCTTTCATCTCCATTTTAGACACATGCATCTACCACATAACGTTGCCATAAGGGGCGCGACGTAAGGAGCGTCCCAGTGAGCGCAGCGAACGATTTAATGGCCTTGTTAAGCCTCATTTCTTACCGCGTCGCCACCACGACTTTTTTAATGCATTCTGGCTGTGGCACAGAGCCATTACTTGATTTTCGTATCCGAAATTCGATTTGGAGAACACAACCTGTATCTTTTCGTTTTCTTCGCTTCCGATGGTATCACCGTCTTTAATAACTGCACCATTATCAACGAGATAATCAGCTATATTGAACAGTCGTTCCCGCAAGTCGGGCACTGTTTCTGGCACTTTTACAGCTTCTAACTCCATATGGCCCAAAGCCTCCATGCCTTGAGTAAAGCCTGAACTGGTTGACTCACCATCGTAGCCAACGCGAAAATCTACCCAGATGTACAGTGGCGCACCTTCCCGTAAAATTTTCATAGCAAATTCGACGAATATCGGTTTCGGGATTAGCAATGCCGCATTTCCCCAAAACACTCCCAACGCTGTCCCAGATGTGGCTAGGACTGAAGTAGTTACTCTCGTTAGAAAGGCAGACAAAGGAATAGCCTCTAGCTCGCCGTATACGGTCACAATAGTATGAGATTGATGTAGCTTTAATTCCGCCTCCGCATTTTTCCACAGGATACTGGTCGCGCATGGCCCTTCTAAATCTGACCAAGGGATAGGCCCATTGATATCACCGAGAGTTACATTCAATTCACCCACTTTGAATGACCCTGTGTTGTCACAGATCTCGATGTCGGAGACTTGCCCAAAATCCGGCCAAGTTTCAGCGAAATGCTCTGCCACTGATTTGATCTCAAGGTCAGGATCGTTAGGAAAGGGAACCATACAAAATGTGATGCTCATAAGCATACCTACTTGAGGCTTAACGCCGAGCTAAGGGGCGCGAGTGAAACGAGCGTCCCAGTGAGCGATAGCGAACGATCTTGAGCAATTTGTTAGGGCTGTTCTTCCTCTTGTTCATGTTTGTACTCAATTCTGATAGGCAAGTCAGTCATTGCATAATGAATGAATTGCTGACCAAGATCTGTCAATTCATAAAGCTCTTCTTCATCAAATGCTGAAACTGGTGGCTTTGGACCACTGCCCTTGGGACGGCGGACTGTCTTTTTGGGTATAGGATTCCCGTTGTAATCTCTTTCTCTATGCTGACGGATAATCCCACCAGTACTTAAGTCCCGTATTAGCAATTTGTACACATCAGCATCAGCAGAATCTTCCCTAACACGCTCCCTTCCAATTCTTCTCCAGATCTCACCACGTGAAATACCATTCGAATTGTATACCGAGGCTATGACTTGAAAATGCATGTCAGAATATTTATCAATCCAGTCAAAAAACATTCTAACGACATCGTCACTTGATACGCTACATGCAGCGGCATTAGCAAGTATATTTCTTACATATTCTCTTTTATTTTCACTTTCAGCAGCTGACCAATCTCTGAATGTTTTTCTTACAATTGACTGGTATTCCTTGCTCTCAACTCGCTTGGCAATTTCTTCATCCTGTAAATCGAGTCTTGCCATTATTTCAATCAAGGTGGTCTCTTTCTCTTTAAGTTCATCCTCTAATCCCTGAACCCAATACTTGAAGAACTTATTAACCTCCTCTTGCTCTTTTTCCGACCAGGCCCCAGCAAAGGCCGACAACACCCCGCCAGCAAAAGGAATTAAGCCTCCTGCTGCCTGCAATGCCCCCCGAGATACTTTTGCGAAATTCCCTCCATCAGGGAATTCTTTTTCGCTTTCATTACCATCTTCCTTATCACTCATTCTCCGAACCTTTTAGCCCTAACGCCTAGTGAAGGGGCCGCATTGTGGCGAAGCCACGCTTTTTGCGGTCCCGCTTGCACGCCTTGTTAGAAGGCGTGCTCATTTGTGGCTACCGTTTTCAATACGCTCCGATGCCAGCTTGGCGATTTCACCCCAGGTGTCACCGGTGAGTTGTGTAAGAACAGCAGAAGTAGCCTTTTTATGCCGCGCAATACTCATACGGACTGATTCACTTGAATCGGATGCTAGCTTCAGAAGCAATGGCTCCTTGAGCTTGTTTTTACTAGCCACCATAGAACGTACGCGATCCTCACTATGATCAGCGAGAAACTCCAGTAGCTCGTATGGTACGGTTTTATTCTGGGCTACCCAGAAAGCCATATCTGGGTGCTTTTCAACTACTTCGTACCATACTTCGATTGGAGCCTCGTCATGTGCTGCACGAACATATTCTTCTTGGTTCTCGCTCGCCCTAAGCCTGACGAATTCTTCCGCGCTCTCGATCATGGTTGCCTTCTAACGCCTAGCTCACCGGAAAAATGCGAGCGCAGTGAGTATTTTGACCGGTGGAGCTACTTGTTATGCGATTTTTCACTCTTAACTCTCACGTGGCACTTCGCTTAACCACCTTGATAAACGAGCTATAACCTCTGCCTCGCTCGGCAAACACTCTTCCTCATCAGAAAACTGAGAAACAGTAAATTGATATTCTATTTCATCGATCTCTTTGATCAGATTGTACGGCATCATTTCAAGTGCCTTGCCATTCTCCGTGATTGATGAAATCAAGGTCTTTCGATCAATCTTTCCACTCTTGTATTCATCTAGAGCATTTTCAATGCGGCCAAGTAAGCGTGAGTTACTCATAAATCTTGCCGCCATACAGAAATAGGGCAAACATTTTCCAATGATTGTCAGTTGGCTCGATGTTGTTACCAAAATCAGAGTCCTCTGCCCATGCTATAGCTGATTCTAAAAAGCCCTCAATTGTGCTGTTTTCCCATCCATTCCATCCGTGACTGTACGGGTTGGAGTGATTCCTTTTTTCTTTTCTGCTTTCATCCTCTTTGTCCATTTGCAATGCACGTACAAACGCCAAGAAGGTTTCTTTATCTCTCACTTTTTCGAGATGTTCCGTCAGATCCATTTCTTATTTACGCATAACATTTAAGTAGAAGGCAATTTGCCTCCTATCCCCCCTATCTTCGGCTTATACAGGCAGGGCGCCTTATATGAAGCCTGAATGAGAAGGATAAAAGGCAAGTTGCACATAAATAATCGTGCGGTTTGCCTGCGAGTTACAATCGGGGGAAGTTCACATCAAAGAAACCTCCCTGTTCTACATCTAGTTTTACCTGATATTTCACCGACTTGCCAATATCCCATCCAAATTTAGTAACAAGAAGAATAAATCCAAAGTGGTGAAATAAGGCAACTTGCCTCCTAACTCCTGTCACAAACTCATTGACATGCCAAATCAGCTTTAATAAGATTTTAGAAAATGAGAACATTAAGAGTACTATTTCATGGATGAAACAACTCACAAATCCCCTTTTTTACAGCAGGTTATCAATGCAGTCCGTGTTCGGCATTACAGTCGACGCACTGAGGATACCTACCTACATTGGATAAAGAGATTCATTTTTTTCCATAATAAACGTCATCCTGAAACCATGGCTGAACGGGAGGTCGCGGCTTTTCTCACCTATCTCGCTGTTAAGAAAAACGTAGCCGCCAGTACGCAAAATATCGCACTGAATGCATTGGTTTTTATGTATCGACATGTCCTGGACAGGCCGCTCAATAATATCCAAGGCCTGGTTCGGGCCAAAAAACCGCAGAAGCTGCCGGTTGTCCTGACGCAAGTCGAGGTTGCCAAAATCCTTTCCAAACTGACCGGCCAACACTGGCTTATAGCTTGCCTGCAGTACGGTTCGGGGCTAAGACTGATCGAAAGTGTGAGGCTTCGCGTCATGGATATCGATTTTGATAGACGTGCGATTTACGTGAGAAATGGAAAAGGGGGAAAAGACAGGGTCGTCACCCTTGCAGACGAGGTGATTCAACCCATCAAACGTCATCTGGAAACCGTCCGCACTTTGCATGAACGAGACTTGCAGGCAGGCTTCGGTAGCGTTTATCTGCCTCACGCATTGGCCAAAAAATATCCGTCAGCCGATCGTGAGTGGAAATGGCAGTATGTCTTCCCCTCTTCGTCACGGAGCATCGATCCACGTTCCGGTATCGAGCGACGTCACCATGTCGATGAAAGTTGCGTAAGGAAGGCTGTCACATCAGCTGTACGGCAAGCTGGCATCGACAAGAAGGCCAGTTGTCACACACTTCGCCACTCTTTTGCAACGCACCTGTTGGAACGCGGTATGGATATACGCACCGTGCAGGAGCAGTTGGGCCACAAGGATGTCAGAACCACACAAATCTATACCCATGTACTCAACCGATCAGGCTCTGCTGTCGTCAGTCCGCTAGGCGCTGTTATCAATCTATCTGATTGACCCACTAGCCTTCCTGCCGGTGTTACATTCTTCACCATAAGAAAGACTTTTTCGATTCATCATCGGTATGTGTGAATTCACTGCCACCAATTATTCTGCCAACACCGGACAATAAAAAGCCTCTGCCCATCGGACAGAGGCTCAACACCCTTGTATTGTCGTGCTGTTGTTAGTTGGTTATTTCACTTTCACCTGCAACATTTCTTCACCCTCCTCGTCAGAGAGGTGAACAGCACAGGCGATACAGGGATCAAAGCTGTGGATGGTACGCAGTATCTCCACAGGCTGTTTGGCATCAGCAAGCTGATGGTTGTCTTGTAGGGCCGCCTCGTAGGCACCGGCCTGGCCTTCCGCATCCCGGGGACCAGCATTCCAGGTACTGGGCACCACTGCCTGGTAGTTGGCGATCTTGCCGTCTTCGATTACGATCCAGTGACCCAGAGCACCACGGGGGGCTTCCATAAAGCCGACGCCCTGACACTGTTTGGGCCAGGTGGCGGGATCCCAGAGGGTCTCATTGAAGGTCCTGGTGTCGCCTGCCTTGATGTTGGCGATCAGCTGGTCGTACCAACCCTGCATGGCGTCGGCCAGAATCTTGGTCTCCAGGGTACGGGCAGCTGTTCTGCCCAGGGTGGAGAAGAGCGCCCTGGTGGGCAGGTCCAGATGACTCAGGGTCATGTTGACCAGTTCCTGGGTCTGCTCATGTCCCTTGGCATAGAGCATCAGGACGCGGGCCAAGGGCCCCACTTCGACAGACTTGCCTTTCCAACGGGGTGACTTCAACCAGGAGTAGGAATCCTCCACATCAAGATGCTTATAGGGAGGCTCTGGTCCTGTGTAGTTCAGGCTGGTTTCACCGTCGTAGGGATGCAGTCCCTGCTCTTTGCCGACGCTGTAGTCGTACCATGAGTGAGCGACCTGTTCCTGGATCTCATCCGCGTTATTCAGATCCAAGGGATGGATGGTTGAAAGATCGCGATCCAGGATCACACCGGATGGGAAGAAGAAGCTGTCGGGATCATCCATCGATGTACTCGGCAGATCACCGTAGCAGAGGAAATTACCCAGCCCTTCGCCCCGCTCGCCCCAATCCTTGTAGAAGCTCGCCACTGCGAGTGTGTCAGGCACATAGACCTGATCGGTGAACTCGCGCATCTTGGTAATGACATCCTGTACCTGGGACAGCTTCTTGCTGTTGATGGCGGAATCGGAATTTAGATCGATGGGCGACGCCACACCACCTACCAGAAAGTTGGGGTGGGGATTCTTGCCGCCAAAAATGGCATGCAGTTTCACCACATCCCGTTGCCAGGAGAGGGCTTCCAGGTAGTGGGCCACCGCCATCAGGTTGGCCTCGGGCGGCAGTTTGTAGACTGAGTGTCCCCAATAGGCTTTGGCAAAGATACCCAGCTGCCCCGCTTCGACGAAACCTTTGAGTTTCTTCTTCATATCGGAGAAGTAACCAGGAGAAGCCTTCGGCCAGCTACTGAGTGACTGCGCCAATTCTGAAGTCTTGCCAGGATCGGCAGAAAGTGCCGAGACCACATCCACCCAATCCAAGGCATGCAGATGATAAAAATGCATCACATGGTCGTGGATATACTGGGCGCCAATCATCAGATTGCGAATGAGCTGCGCATTCTGGGGTATCTGATAATTCAGCGCATCTTCCACTGACCGCACAGAGGCGAGTCCGTGCACCAGGGTGCAAACACCACAGATACGCTGTGCAAAGGCCCAGGCGTCTCTCGGATCCCTGCCTTTGAGGATGAGCTCTATACCGCGAACCATGGTTCCCGAAGAATAGGCACTGGCGATCCGGTCACCTTCCATCTGGGCTTCGATGCGCAGATGCCCTTCAATTCTTGTGATGGGATCAACGACGATTCTTTCACTCATTTTTACTCGTCTCCTGTCGGTACGAATAGGCCGTAATCAGTTGTGGCTACTCTTTGTCTTCAACCAGGTGTTCCGCAATCATTTCCGTCAGACCGACAACGGGCATTTCCATGCGGTACTCTTCCAGGCCCTCTTCGATAATCAATCGGCAGTTGGCGCAGGCTGTGACCAGGGTGTCTACGTTAAGCTCGTCCAATTGAGATTTTTTGCGTTTGAAAACCTTGATTCTCAGCTCTTCCGCTCTTTCGTTGGCACTGACACCACCACCACCGCCGCAGCACCAGTTCATCTCACGGCTGTCGGTCATGTCGACATAGTCACTGGTCACCATTTCAAGCAGATTACGCGGTTGTTCCAACACACCGCCCTTTCTGACGATCTGGCAGGGGTCGTGAAACGTGAGGCGGTCATCCTCAGTGCCCTCAGTCTTGATACGACCAGTGGCACGCAACTCGTCGAGCAGTTCAAGGATATGCACCACTTTGAAGTTGTAGGGCCTGCCGATCAGATTGGGACCTTCCCAGCGAATGGCCGTATAGGCATGGCCGCACTCGGGGCTGATCACATATTTGACCTTGAGCTTCTCGGCCTCACTCACCACACGGCTGACCAGCTCACGGGCGATGTCGGATGAACCAATCTGGATACCCGAGTTAGTCGCTTCGAAGGCCTTGGAGCTGATGGTCCAGCTGACACCCGCCTGCTTGAAGATACGAGCCAACGCCTCCAGATACTCCGGAAAGTTCATGATCTCCATGGAAGAGAGCAAGGCCATGTAGTCGGCGCCCTCCACATCCACCGGGATGGTGAGTCCGGTATCAGCCTCGACATGCTTTATCTGGGCCGCCAGAGCGGGATATTTCACGCCCATGGGACTGCCGATGGTGATGGCTCTGCGACTCGCCCCTTTGATCCCTTCCGGTGCATAACCGGCAGCGACAAATCCCTCGCGGGCACGGCGGATCATATAGCTAATGTCGTTACCGACAGGACACACCATTGAACAACGCCCACACAGGGTGCAACCATCATAGATCAGTTCTTCCCATTCAGCCAATAACTCATCGGTCACAGGTTTGGTCAGACCCAACATGGATTTCACTTTGCCCCAGATGGTGTATTCCTGCTCCCACACACGGCGAAAAGGTTCCAGTTTGTTGATAGGTGTGTACTTGGGATCATCCGTCTCTGTGTAAAAGAGACAGGCCTCTGCACACATACCGCAATTCACACAACTTGAGAAGAATGATGCAATGGGTGCATTCATCTGTTCACGAAAGGCATTCATGCCTCTTTCAAGGGTTGCGCCACTCATGATTGAACTCCTCTACGGCCAGCCATGGCACCGTTGTACCAGCGAGCGATGATAAAGGTGAAAGCGTGCATCAGCTTGGTAAATGGGAACACCACCATGAGCAACTCAACACTCAGAATGTGTAACCCCAATACCAGGGGATAAGGATCGATCATCCGGTGATAAGCCAGATAGCCTGTCAGCATAGGCAGAAATGTCACCAGCCAGGTGAGATAGTCCTCCGGGCCGCTCAAGTAGCGTTTCACCGGGTGGCTGAGCCGGCTGAACAACATGGCAATGAGTGTCACGATGGTCACAGCGGCAACGGCATCCACCAGGTTACTCGGTATACCCGGCCAGATCAGCCCCAGGGTGGCATTGATCAATTCAATATGTGGCACGAAAAGGAACAGGCTGATGAAGAAGCCGATATGCCAGATATATCCACCGATGACCGTAAAGGGTGCACGTTTGAATGAACCTGTCTCCGGCAGTGTACGCGTGACTACCGTACGCAGCCCCGGCCCCAACTCTCCGCCTCTCGGTTCTGCCTGATCCGGCTTGCGACCGAGCACCAGCACCTCAAGCAATCGAATAATGACACCAATAATGAAGATGACCAATGCAATATCGAAGCCCGGTCCTCTAACCCATAGAAGAAAGTCTGTCGGTGTGCTCATGATGTTTTATCCAGATCGTCAATGGTAACTTTCTCATGACTCGCAGCGGCCTTGGCGCGTGTACTGCGGTTGAGTGCGCCGGCGGCAGCACCCAGGGCAACACCTGCGGCGGCAACCACCCCGGCCCTGCGTATGATGTCACTATCCGGGATGGAGAGCGCATTATAGAACCCGCCTGCATCCCAGAAGTCGGGTTCGGAGCAACCCAGGCAACCATGACCTGACTCGACCGGCCAACTTGTGCCCTGATTCCATTTGGTGGTGGCGCAGGCGTTATAGGTCATCGGTCCCTTACAGCCCAGCCGGTAGAGACACCAGCCCTTGCGTGCGCCTTCATCGTCAAACGTTTCTGCAAAGAGTCCCTTGTCATAAAAGGGACGCCGATAACATCGGTCATGAATACTCTGTCCGAAGAAGACCATGGGTCTGCCCAAGGCATCCAGTTCCGGGAGCGAACCAAAGGTCAGGAAATGGGCCAGCACACCGGTAATCACAGTTGGAATCGGTGGGCAGCCGGAAACATTTACAATCGGTTTGTCATGCACGATATCCGATACGGAAACGGCGCCTGTCGGGTTGGGATCGGCATGGGGCAATCCGCCAAAGGCGGCACAGGAACCAACGGCTACAACCGCTGCTGCACCAGCAACGGTCTCTTCCAGCATCTGCAAATTGCTGATGCCGGCAATGGTTGAGAAGCCTGGATTGTCGAGTGGAATAGAGCCATCAACCACCACAATATATTTTCCCTCATTTTCATGCATGGCGGCTTCGCGTGCTGCCTCTGCCGCGTCACCTGCAGCAACCTGCAGCGTGTGATGATAGTCGAGGGATATATGATCGAAGATCAGATTCTCTACAGAGGGTGAATGACTACGGGTAATAGACTCCGTACAGCCTGTACACTCCTGGAATGACAACCAGATAACAGAAGGACGCCTGGCTTTCTCCAGCGCTGCGGCAATGGCGGGCACCATCGTCGGTGGTAGTGCCATCATCGAAGCGGTTGCGGTACAAAACTTAAGAAATCCACGTCGGGAGACGCCCCGCTCCCGCAGACTCTCGCCCAACGTTTGTGTGAAGCGCTTCATATCGTCAGCCATCACTACTCCTCCCGTAAACCTGTGGTCTCGGTACGATTTGGATTAAGTTGATTGTCAAGCAGTTGTAAAGATTCGGTCACATCCTCGGTCTGCGCTTTAATAATCGCGGGTATATGTGCCACTTCGATCTGCAGTGCGATGCGTTCGCTTTCAGCATTTTGGTGATCGATGATCCAAACGCCGCTGAATGCTGTTTCCCAGATGGTGCTTTTGCCCAGTGTGTCGAGTTCGATCTTGACTTCCCCCATACCCAGTTGATTTAGCAGTGCATCTTCATCACCGGGACCGAATGGAATTGCGCGTAGATCAATGGTGGTGGGTTCACCCTGGGTAGCGAGCCTCTGCAGTGCATGGAGAATTTCATGCAAGATGGGCGTCGCGTTCAAATGGTTGAGAGGGACATCATCCTTGGGTTCAACCATCACTGCGATATCCTGCAGCTTTTGCATTACGAATACCGTAAAAGTTGGTCTAATCGAAAGAATATCAGCAATAACTGATAAGGGTACTGACCTGGATCATCTAAGCGCATTTTGAGTTTATTTTTTTTCTTAAAACGTTTTAATTTTTGTGGGTCGTTTTATCGCCACTCGTTGAGTATAGAAAGAATTTCTTGAATACCAAGCTTGATTGCAGATTCCACTTTTTCTGTTGGCGCTTCCCCCCAATCGACTGACTCAGGTTCAATGCCGACAAGACAGCGTTGCGCAGGCAGAGATTCCGAAAGCCGCGCGATATCCATCAAGTCCGTAAGACTCACTTCATGTACGCTGGATCGATTGCCGGAGAGGTATTTGTCCATCTCTTCATTATGAAACGCCTTCATGGTGCCGGGGGCTTCTCCCATGCGCGCTGCATCTACCACTATCAAACCATCGGCCCGCGCAATGGGCTCTGCCAAAGTAAAGCTGAGCGTACCGCCATCGAGATATTCGACACCCTGTATCTCCCCGACCTCCTCACGCATGCGTTCCACAAGATGCACACCGATTCCCTCATCTGTCAGCAGGGTATTTCCAATACCGAGAATCAATACGGTTTCGATTGACAAATTATTACTCCTGGCGAGAATGAAAGTACGACAAAGCCCGATAAGGTTACACCATGTGTCTCGGCATACCTATGCAGATCAAAGAAATTGACGGCTTCACGGCCCGTTGTGAAGCCAAGGGCGTCGAGCGGGAGGTCAGTCTCTTCATGCTGCAACACGAAGTATTGGCACCGGAGGACTTCGTGGTAGTGCATGTGGGCTACGCGATCCAGAAAGTCACGCCGCAGGAAGCCCACTCCGCCTGGGAGATCTATGACGAGATGCTGAGTAAAATGGACCAGCCCCAATAGTGCCACGCTGCCATTGTCGAACGACATGAGACATCACACGAATGCATGAGCTCTCCGTCTGTCAGGCGATGTTGACGCAGGTCGAGGAGATCGCGAGACGTGAAAATGCACGGGATGTTACACGAATCGTTGTATACATCGGTCCGCTAGCAGGTGTTGTTCCCGATTTACTGCAGCAGGCATTTACCGTAGCGCGTGCCGGTACCATTGCAGCCGAAGCTGAATTGGTAACAGAGGAGCAACCCATACGGGTCAGCTGTTTGTCTTGTGGCGCAGAATCCGATGTTCTGCCCAACCGGCTCCTCTGCAAATCCTGCGGCGACTATCGAACACGGGTGATCAGCGGAGATGAATTGTTACTCGCCAGTGTTGAGTTGAATCGTCTATCGGATGAACGTCTCCGTCATCCGGCATGAAGCGATGTTTTTCTATCAGGTAACTAGGGCCTGTTAACACAAATTTGATTGTCACTGTTGCACCTGAAAAAGCGCCAATCAAGGCACGAGGAGCGTAGTTTGGTTATTCCAAATGAGCAACGAGTAACGCCGAGTGGCGCTTTTTCAGGCGCAACCCGGAGGGCCAAGGCCATTTTTTTGTCCAGCAGCGTTATCAGTCGCTTATGTAGACCGACTACACGGCGCTCCTTCTGCCTTGCTGGACAAAAAAATGGTCATGGCAGTGACGATCAAATTTGTGTTAACAGGCCCTAGGTCACACGGCACCATCGAGTCCGGGAGTTATTGAAATGTGCGATACATGTGGTTGTAACGTCACCCAAGGCAATCAGCATCTGATCCGGGAGGGCGGCAAACATGAGCATACCCATGATGGCAAGGTGGCCGTTGAAGTGTTGCAGAATCTTCTCAGTGAGAATGATCACCAGGCAGCTCATAACCGGGAACACTTAGACAATCACCAGGTGTTGGCGATCAACCTGATGTCATCTCCCGGCAGCGGTAAGACCCGCTTATTGGAAAGCACTATCGATGCCCTCAAAGAGAAGTACCGAATCGGTGTCATCGAGGGCGACCTGGAAACCGAGAACGACGCAGAACGCATACGGACCAAGGGGGTATCAGCGGTACAGATAACCACTGGAACCGCCTGCCATCTTGATGCGCATATGATCCATGACGCCTTGCATCAGATGGATCTCAATAGCATCGATATCCTTTTCATCGAGAATGTGGGTAATCTGGTCTGTCCAGCAAGCTTCGATCTGGGGCAGCATCGAAACGTCACCCTACTCTCGGTGACTGAAGGTGACGACAAGCCGTCAAAATATCCTGTCATCTTTCGTGCCGCCGACCATGTACTGATCACCAAATCCGACCTGCTTGCAGTACTGGACGACTTTGAACCCGAAAAAGCTGAGTCAGCCGTGCGACAACTGGCCGTAGAGGCCCCAGTGAGCATAACCTCCGCCAAGAGTGGAGAGGGACTCGATCTCTGGTTGTCGTGGCTTGAAGGTCAAATCGACGAGCAGTCCCTTAGGAGAAGCGAAGGCAAAACAGCTACGCCGAAAATAGCGCCGGAAGGCCAACAACTGCACTCTCACGGTTAAGCAGGTCCTAACATCCTGATGGCACTGGACGCAAAAGGCTGGTTAGCACAGATTCACACCCTGCCTCTGCCGCAGCGTGTGCGTATCATGAATGTCTGTGGTGGACATGAGCGATCCATTACGATGGCCGGGCTCAGGGGTGCGTTGCCAAAAGAAATCGAACTGATTCCAGGACCGGGCTGCCCGGTCTGTGTCTGTCCCGAAGAGGACATCTACCAGGCGATGCAACTGGCGCTGAACGAGCCGGTCATCCTGGTCGCCTTTGGCGACATGCTGCGGGTACCGGTCAATGTGCCCAAAGGCGAACCCCGGTCCCTTGATCAGGCCCATGCAGCCGGCGCCGATATTCGTCCCATTGCCTCGCCGTTGGAAGCCATGCAAATCGCCATGGCTGAACCCGGCAAGCAGGTGGTCTTCTTTGCCGCCGGATTCGAGACCACCACTGCACCCGTTGCCTCGCTATTGGTACAGGGCGTACCGGACAATCTCTCCCTGCTTCTCTCCGGTCGACTGACCTGGCCTGCCGTCTCAATGCTACTCGAATCGGATACGCCCGGATTTGATGCCCTGATAGCACCAGGCCATGTGGCTACCGTGATGGGCGCGGAAGAGTGGGAATTCGTCATCGACAAACACCGTATCCCGGCTGCGGTTGCCGGTTTCACCCCGGAAAGCCTGCTGGCGGCAACCTACTCCGTGCTCAGGCAGTGGCTGGATGAGCGGCGGTTTCTCGATAACTGTTATCCGGAACTGGTGCGTCCCGGCGGTAATCCCAGTGCCAAACAGCATTTAGACGAAGCGATGGATGTTGTCGATGCCAACTGGCGAGGTATCGGCATCATTCCCAGTTCAGGATATGCGGTAAGTAGTGAATACGCCCATTGGGACGCCAGACTGCGCTTTCCCGATTACGACAGCCCCGACAGAAAACGCGCCGGTGAAATGCCTCCGGGGTGTGACTGCGCACAAGTGGTACTGGGTCGGAAATATCCTAACCAGTGCCGCCTTTTTGGTGAGGCCTGTACACCACGAAATCCCATCGGGCCCTGCATGGTCTCAGACGAAGGTGCCTGTCGTATTTGGTGGAGTGGTGGCATCCGAGAGCGTGCTGCCCATCAATAAATCTTCGCATTTGTTAACACTGAATTTTTCCGGTTTTTTCTGGGAAAGCAGAACTAAAGGCAGGAAAAGCCTCAATCATTTTTTAAATATTTACTAATAAAGATTCATGTATCCTGCTGAATAAAAAGTAAATATTTCACAATTTTTAAATTCAAAAATCTCCCGATTTGAAACCCATAGCACGATTTTACGGTCTATACTTTCGTAATACTTAGTATTTTACTGGGTTTTCAATATGCGTAGGTTTGGTCAGCGATTCATGAAGTGGATCTCGGACTGGTTGACGAAAGAAGGACCGCCACCCACGTCCCCGCTCTGCGACTTTGCCCGGCTCAGTTACGAGCTCCGGCCAGGGGATGTGTTGCTTGTCGAAGGCCGCAGCCGGGTCAGCAATGTGATCAAGACCATTACCCAGAGCACCTGGACTCACTCCGCACTCTATATCGGCCGGATCTACGACATCAGAGATCCCGATCTGCAACAGCGGGTCAGAATGGCCTATCAGGGAGACCTCTCCGAACAGTTGCTGGTCGAGGCACTGCTGGGTGAAGGGACGATTATCGTCCCGGTTTCAAAATACCGGCAGGATCACCTGCGGATTTGCCGACCGGCTGGCTTGGAACCGGAAGACGCCCATAAGGTCGTCTCCCACTCCCTCGACCACCTGGGCCTGGACTACGATGTCAGGCAGCTTTTCGATCTGGCCCGCTTTTTCTTTCCCTGGAACATCCTGCCGAGAAAGTTGCGTTCAAGTCTCTTCGAACACAACGCAGGTACGCCCACCCGGGCGGTCTGTTCATCTCTTATTGCATCTGCCTTCAACCGGGTCAACTTCCCCATCCTGCCCTTTATTGCCCGGGACGATGATGGCAGCATCCGTTTTTTCAAGCGAAATCCGCGACTCTTCACACCCAAGGATTTCGATTACTCGCCCTACTTCAACATCATCAAATACCCCTTCCTCGGGCTCGATGATCTGGGCGTCTATCGCAAGCTGCCCTGGTGCGATGAAACCATTCTCTATAACGATGATGAGCGGGCCTTTGCAGCTGTGACACGCGAGGGTGAACCGGCCTGCAAAGAGGACCGTACTGTCTTTCGGCTGAAACTAAAGAAGACGGTCAAGACGTATAAATCCGGTAAGGAAGAGACAAAAGACTCCACTCTAATACAGCCAAAGGTCAGGGAGGCTGACACATGAGCATTCTCGGTATCACTCTCATTCTCGTCACCCTCTGGGGGCTGGCATACGGATCGGCTCGATCTATCGTGTGGATCGTCGTGCCTCCCATATTGCTGGTAAGCCTACAGCTGGCTGGATTGTTGAGCACGCCGGTTTCCGTACCCTTATGGCTCCTCTATGCCGGTACGCTGTTCTTTTATGTCATGCCCAACTTAAGACAGGAGTGGATCACACGCCCACTGTTATCGGCCTTTCGCAAGGTGATGCCCGCCATGTCCGATACCGAAAAGGCTGCACTCAATGCGGGCAATGTCTGGTGGGATGGCGAACTCTTTTCCGGTCAGCCCGATTGGCAGCAATTGCTGAGACATAAATCCTGCAAACTCACCCAGCGGGAGCAGGCCTTTCTCGACGGTCCCGTGCAGGCGCTCTGTGACAAATTGGATGACTGGCAGATCACCCATCAGGAACAGGATCTTCCAGCCGAAATCTGGCAGTCCATTAAAGATGCCGGTCTGTTCGGCATGATCATCCCCGAATCCTATGGCGGTCTGGGTTTCTCTGCCTATGCCCACTCCCAGGCAGTGATGAAAATTGCCAGCCGCAGCGTCACAGCCGCCGTCACGGTCATGGTGCCTAACTCCCTGGGGCCAGCCAAACTGTTGATGCACTACGGCACCGATGCGCAAAAGAGCCAATACCTGAATCGACTTGCCACCGGCGATGAGATCCCCTGCTTTGCGTTGACCGGACCAAAGGCAGGCAGTGATGCCGGCGCCATTCCTGATCGCGGCATCGTCACTTATGGTGAATTCGGAGGTCAGGAGACACTGGGCATCCAGCTTGAATTCGACAAACGCTATATCACCCTGGCGCCGATCGCGACACTGATCGGACTCGCCTTCAAACTGGAAGACCCGGATCACTTGGTCAGTGAGGATACCCATCCCGGGATTACGGTCGCCCTGATACCCCGGGACACCCCCGGCATCTCCATCGGACAGCGCCACATGCCGCTGAACCTGCCATTTCAGAACGGTCCTATTATCGGTAAAGATGTCTTCATCCCACTGGACTGGGTGATCGGTGGACAAGATGGAATTGGAAATGGTTGGCGCATGTTGGTCGAGTGCCTCTCCGAAGGACGCGGCATCTCATTACCAGCCCTCTCCACAGGTGCCGGTAAACAGGCAAGCCGATACACCGGCGCCTACGCCGCAGTACGCAGCCAATTCGGCACACCCATTGGTGAATTTGAAGGTGTTGAAGAGGCATTGGCTCGCATCGCCGGTCTGACCTATCAGATGGATGCCGCCCGCAAACTCACACTCAGCGCCCTGGATGACGGCCAGACACCTTCAGTGATCTCTGCCATCGTGAAGTATCACCTGACGGAGCGATACCGCCAGGTCATCAACGATGCCATGGACGTACAGGGTGGCAGCGGCATCTGCCTTGGCCCCGACAATTTGATGGGCCGCGCCTATCAGGCTATTCCCATTGCCATCACGGTCGAGGGGGCAAACATCCTCACCCGAAGCATGATCATATTCGGGCAGGGAGCGATTCGCTGCCACCCCTTTGTGCTCAAAGAGTTCAATGCGGCGGAAAACCCGAACCAGCCAGAAGCCCTCAAGGCATTCGACGAAGCCCTGTTCAGCCATATTGGATTTGTGCTGACCAACTTCGCCCGCACCTTCTGGTTCGGCATCACCCATGGCAGGCTCTCTGACAGCCCGATGGATGGACCGGCCAAGCATTATGTTCAACGTCTCAACTGGATGTCATCCGCCTTTGCCCTGACGGCAGATATGGCCCTGATGACCCTGGGCGGTTCTCTCAAACGCAAGGAGCGGCTCTCTGCCAGGCTCGGTGACATGCTGAGCGAGCTCTATATCGCCAGCGCCACCCTCAAGCGATACCACGAAGAGGGCATGCAGACAGCAGACCTGCCACTGATGCGATGGGCCATGGACGACTCTCTCTACCGTATCCAGCATGCCCTGCGCGCCCTGCTGAGAAATCTACCGATACGCCCATTGGCGTGGATGTTGCGTTTGTTGATCTTTCCAACAGGACTGCCCTTCTACAAACCCACCGATGCCCTTGATCATCAGGTAACCCGCCTGATACTGAGACCGGGCGAAGCACGCGATCGTCTGACCCAGGGTATCTACCTGACCGATACTCAGACACAGCGCATCGCACAATTGGAAGCGGCCTTGATCGCCGTGACCGAGGCAGCGCCGATAGAAAAGACCCTGCGTCAAGCCAAACGAGCCGGGCAACTGAGTTCTCGGGATGAGGATGCCGTCATCGAGGAAGCCATTTCACTGGGTATTTTGACCCCGACAGATATGGAAAAGATCATGAAAGCCCGTCGACTGCGCAACCAGGTTATCCAGGTCAATGCCTTTGATGGCCTGAGCGAGAATGTCACAGAGAAAAGAAAAACCGGCGACAAGGTATCCCTGCTTGATCGGCTGGGCGTCGCATGAGGGATGGAAGGATACAGACTGGAGGAGAGTTCCATGAGCAAAAAGTCGACCGCTGCCAGAGCCGTCTATGTGGTAGATGGCAGTCGAACCCCGTTTTTAAAAGCCCTGGGTAAGCCGGGGGACTTTCGGGCATCCGACCTGGCAGTCGGTGCAGGCCGTCCCCTCTTACTGCGACAGCCCTTCGGCCCTGAACAGCTCGATGAAGTCATACTCGGCTGCATTGCACCCGGTGTTGATGAAGCGAATATTGCAAGAATCGTCGCCCTGCGGTTGGGTTGCGGGGACAAGGTCCCTGCCTGGACCGTCCAGCGTAACTGCGCCTCTGGCATGCAGGCTGTGGACAGTGCCGCACTCGATATCAGCAGCGGACGCGCCAACCTGGTATTGGCCGGTGGTACCGAAGCGATGAGTCATCACCCGATTCTACTCAATCAGCGGATGGTTGCCTGGCTGGCCGACTGGAACCGGGCTAAAAGCTTCACTGCCAGAGGACGCCAACTGGCTGCCCTGAGGCCCCATCATTTCCAGCTCATTATCGCCCTGCTGCGAGGACTGACCGATCCGTTGGTTGGCCTGTCCATGGGGCAGACCGCTGAAAAACTGGCCTGGCGCTTCAACATCGACAGGGAATCGATGGATCGCTTCGCCCTGCGCAGCCACCAGCGACTGGCCGATGCGCAGGACAATGGCAGACTGGATGAAATAGAACCCATCTACAATCAGGCCGGTCATCTTTTTGAATCGGACGACGGCCTGCGCCGTGAGGGTACGCTGGAGAAATTGGCCAAGCTCAAACCGGCTTTTGATCGTCCTGTAGGACGTGTCACTGCCGGCAACAGTGCCCAGATCACAGACGGTGCAGCGATGCTGCTGCTGGCATCGGAAGAAGCCGTAGAACGTCACGGCCTCCCCGTGCTCGGTAAAGTTATCGACTCCCATTGGTCCGCCCTCGATCCCAGCCAGATGGGCCTGGGACCGGTTCACGCCATGGGCCAACTCCTGAAGCGACAAAAGATGCAGGGCGAAGAGGTCGACTATTGGGAGATCAACGAGGCCTTCGCGACTCAGGTACTGGCCTGTCAGGCAGCCTGGCAAGATAAAGATTATATGCAGCAGGAGGTCGGCCTCGATACGTTGCCCTCACCCATTCCCGATGACCGGCTCAATGTGGATGGCGGTGCTGTCAGCATCGGTCATCCGGTAGGCGCCAGTGGCGCCAGGCTGATTCTACATCTGCTCAAAACCCTGCAACAGAACAATGCAAAACGTGGTATCGCCAGCCTCTGCATCGGCGGTGGCCAGGGTGGCGCCATGCTACTGGAGGCACAGTCATGAACAAGCATCTGCAACTCGAAACCGACTCGCAGGGTATTGCCTGGCTCCATTTCGATCATGCTGAAAGTGCTGTCAACATCCTCTCTCTAGAGGCCATGCAGGAGCTGGATGAGACCCTGGACGAACTGGAGGCGACACTGCCGAAAGGGCTGATCATCCTTTCTGACAAGAAGAACGGTTTCATCGCAGGCGCCGACGTGGAGAGCTTCCGAAGTGGTATGCACCGGCGTGAAGCGGAAGAACATATTCGCAGGGTGCATGTACTCTATAACCGCGTCGAGGCACTCCCCTTCCCAACCCTCTGCCTGATTCACGGTTTCTGTCTGGGTGGCGGACTTGAGCTGGCCCTCGCCTGCGACTACCGGGTCACCCGTGACGACGAATCCACCCGGCTGGCCTTTCCCGAAGTCAGACTTGGCATCTTTCCCGGCTATGGTGGTTCTGCTCGCAGCATCGAACGTATCGGCGCTTTTCAAGCCATGAAGCTGATGTTGAGCGGCCGCAGCATCAACGGGCGTCAGGCGAAAAAGATGGGACTGGTCGATCAGGCGGTTCCACAACGGCAGATGCGGGACACAGCCATTTCCTTTATCGAGAATCAGCCCGTAGTACGAGCGGCATCCTGGTCACAACGCCTGCTCAACAGTCTACCCGCCCGCCACCTGCTCTCACCCATGTTCGTCAAGGAGACCGCAAAGCATGCCAAGCGTGATCACTACCCGGCGCCCTATGCCCTGATCGATCACTGGAAGGCCCATGGCGGTGATAGAGCGGCGATGCTGGACAGTGAGGCCACTGAAGTCAGCCGTCTGTTAACCGGTGAGACATCACAGAACCTGATCCGCGTCTTTTTTCTACAGGAACGCATGAAGTCGCTCGGCTCCCATGTGCAGTTCAAACCGCAACACCTCCACGTGGTGGGGGGCGGCATCATGGGAGGCGATATCGCCGCCTGGTGTGCGCTCAAAGGGATGCGCGTCACCCTGCAGGACCGGGAAGCAAAATATCTCACCCAGGCCATGGGACGCGCTCATCAGCTCTTCAAACGCAAACTCCGCTCGAAACGGTTGATTACAGCTGCCATGGATCGGCTGATTCCCGACCCCAAGGGCTACGGTGTGGGCCAGGCCGATGTAGCCATCGAGGCGATCTTCGAAGATCTGGAAACCAAACAGCAACTCTTTCAGGGCTTAGAGAATCAATTGAAGCCTGAAGCCATCATGGCCACCAATACTTCGAGCATTCCCCTGGAGGATATCGCTGAGGGACTGAACAACCCGCAACGACTGATCGGGCTCCACTTTTTCAACCCGGTCGCCAAGATGCAACTGGTGGAAGTGGTGCATGGTATGCAGACCGATCCGGCCCTGATCGACAAGGGTGCCGCGTTCGTTCGTCGTATCGACAGGCTGCCGCTACCGGTGAAAAGCAGTCCCGGCTTCCTGGTCAACCGCATCCTGATGCCTTATCTCTTGGAGGCAATGAGTCTGATAGATGAAGGCGTCCCCGCACCTGCGATCGACCGGGCGGCAGTCGATTTCGGCATGCCCATGGGACCGGTGGAGCTGGCAGATGCAGTCGGGCTGGATATCTGTCTCGCAGTCGCCAGGAAACTCGCCCCCCTGTTCGACCTCACCATTCCCCGCAAGCTCGAACAGTTGGTGGTGGACAAGAAACTGCTGGGCAAGAAGACCGGCCAGGGTTTCTATCGCTATGAAAAAGGCCGGCTGCAGCGGGAAAAGATCGACAGTCAGTATCAACCGCCTGCTGATCTTGCCGACCGCATGATCTTCCGTCTACTCAATGAATCGGTCGCCTGTCTGCGCGAAGGTGTCGTGGAAGATGCCGACCTGCTGGACGCCGGCGTGATCTTCGGTACCGGCTACGCCCCCTTCAGAGGCGGACCCATGCATACCATCTACAGTGGCGGTCTGGAACAGCAACGCCATCGACTTGAAGTGCTGGAACAACGTCACGGTGGCAAGTTTCATCCCGATTCGGGATGGACTCAATTAGGCGAGGTGTGAGATGTTATTATTCGACGAGGTCGGTCATGCAGGGAAAAATAAGATGACCGATGGGGCAGAAAACGAAAACAATGATGCGCATGTCATGAACAAAGCGAAAACCGATTATATACAACTGAAAGATGCTGACACCCTGGCCGGGGTATTCCTTGAGCGAGTCAAGCGATCAGCCGACAAAACCGCCTTTGTCCAATACGATGAAGCCCAATCACAATGGCAGGAGATCACTTGGGCCACCATGGGCGAACAAGTGGCACGCTGGCAAGCGGCCTTCCAAAAGGAAGATCTCAAACCCGGCGATCGTGTAGCACTGATGCTGCGCAACTGCAGTGAGTGGATCCTGTTCGACATGGCGGCACAGGGGTTGGGACTGGTCACTGTCCCCCTGTATACCAATGACCGGGCCGAAAACATCGGCTATATCCTGCAGGATGCCGGTGTGCGTCTATTGCTTATTGAGAACGACGAGCAGTGGCAGGACCTGCAGAAGATCCGTAACCAGTTGGCGGGGCTCAACCGCATCGTCACCCTGGAGCGGGTTGACCCTATGGGACTACAGCCGCGACTGGCCCATATCGATGAATGGCTTCCGCTTAAAGGTCTCAGGGAACCCCAGGCAATCGACATCCCCAGCGAGACGCTTGCGACCATCGTCTACACCTCCGGCACCACCGGCCGCTCGAAAGGCGTCATGCTCAGTCATCACAATATGCTCTGGGATCTCGAGAGCGGTGTGAAGATCATCGACATCTACCCGTCGGACAGTTTTCTTTCCTTTCTGCCACTCTCCCACACGCTTGAGCGAACGGTGGGTTGCCTGTTGGCAATGAAAGCGGGTGCCAGTGTCGCTTTCTCCCGTTCCATTCCACAGTTGGGAGAGGATCTGCAGGCGATTAAACCAACCGTACTGATCTCTGTACCGCGCATCTTCGAACGAGTCTACGCCAAGATTCAGGACAAGCTGCAGCACGACTCAGCCATCGCCAAGGCCATCTTCAATGGTGCAGTCGAAACGGGCTGGCTGCGATTTGAACATTCTCACGGCCGTGCAAGCTGGTCACCCAAGCTCGCACTCTGGCCGCTATATAAAAAACTGGTGGCCGGCAAGATCCAGGAGAAACTGGGCGGTCGGCTACGTATCGCAGTCTCAGGGGGCGCCCCCCTATCGCCGGATATCGCCAAGGTATTCATTGGTCTGGGTGTGCCCATCCTGCAGGGCTACGGTTTGACGGAGACCAGCCCCATCATCTCCGCCAATGTCCATGAAAACAACATACCGGCCAGTGTCGGTATCCCCTTTCCTGGACTCGAAATCAAAGTCAGCGAGGCTGAGGAACTCATGGTGCGCGGACCGAATGTCATGCTCGGTTACTGGAACAACCGTACAGCCACCGCAGAGGTGATTGACGAAGAGGGTTGGCTCCACACCGGCGACAAAGTCAAAATCGAGGATGGCCACATCTTCATTACAGGCCGTCTTAAAGAGATCATCGTCATGGCAAACGGTGAAAAGGTACCGCCTGCAGACATGGAAATGTGTATCGCCATGGACAGTCTGTTTGAACAAGTACTGGTGATCGGTGAAGGCAAGCCCTATCTCAGCACCCTGATCGTGCTCAATGAAGACGCTGCAAAAGAGGAAGGCATCAACCCAAATCAAATCACAACTCAACAGAGAGAAGCGCTGCTGGATCGTGTCAACGGTCAGCTCGACAACTTCCCCGGTTATGCAAAAGTCGTGAGCCTGTCTGTAATTGGGGAACCCTGGACCATTGAGAACGGCCTCATCACTCCAACCATGAAACTCAAGCGTAAAGCAATCTATGAGCGTTATGCGGATGAGCTAAAGGGGTTATACGACGGACACTGATACTTAATAAATTTGTTCTTGATGATACGAAGAACACCATGTCAGTTAGCGTATGGCTTTCCACGCTCCTTGCGAGACGAGTTGATGCGGGTGGGATAATTGCTATCTCCTCATACCAAACCTAACGTATATACCAACCCAATAATAACGAATAGCCATATCACCGAGCCAATGCCGACCCAGACATAATTGGCAATATTAAAACTACTATTTGAAGTGCCCTCCGGGTCCCCTTCAGAGAGATTTATTGCACGCTGGGGTTGCACTAAAATAAAATACAACGCGAATACTGATAAGATACTTAAGAGATCTGAATATGGCGACCATATACCTTTTACAGCAATGCGGTCCATAACATTACCCAAAATCGCAACTATTACATAGAACGTTGCTACTACCGAAGGCATCCATTGATATTCCTGCCCCTGCCGCTCCAAACCTGCCTGCACTTTGTCAAATAGAGAATGAGCAAAGAAGATACTAAATATGGCTCTCGGTATTGGCCATATTTTTGAACCAGTGGCATGCCTATATTGTTTCCAATTAGCGTAGAACCAATAGATCGTATACAGCCCTATCGTCGACAGAAATAGCACTGTGAATTTCCGAATGGAAACGACATAAAAGTGCTCCGCTGTGTCTTTGGGATTTTCCAGTTCTGCACTCGGTGGCGCGTACGGATTCTCAATCAAATCAATATTTTCCATTTGTGCATCCCCTCCTGTTAATAAATCCCACCAAACATATCGCATACAATAACAAGGGCGGGTATCAACTCACTTGCACTATCCGCTCAATTAATCATGTCTACTGTAATATTTGCAAACAGATGAAAGCCTATCTACAACCTGTCTACATTATGGGGGCCAGGGTCTTTTGGCCTCAGCCGCTATCCACGATCCCACCCAGTCAGGTGGCTCAGGTTTCCATTCAGCAATACCAAGGGCATTCAATACAAGATCCGTATCGATAACCTTTCCTTGACTTGTTACGCCTGTTCGTAACAATACCGATGAAGTCGGTCGCCCTTTAACCCACATTGACTGAATGATATATGTCCAGCTGCCCTCAAAACCAGCAATCTGGGTACGCATGGTGACTTTATCGAATACTTTAATACGCCGCCGGTAACGAATGGAACTCCCAGCAACGACGAGACCCCATCGATTATTCTTGAGCGCCTTTGCCAAACCTGTTCGAATAGATAGGTCAAAACGCCCCAAGTCATACAAGGTCAGCACTCTCCCATTATTCATTTCACGAAACATATCAAGATCCCAAGGCATACACCGAAAGGTGCTTTCACAGGCAGTCTCAGGAAGCATCTTTCCAGATCTTAAAGCAGTGATTGAGATAGTTAACAATCTGATGAGAGGATACATATATTTTTTAGACGTTTAGGGTCAGAATATTGCTTTGGTAACGTATTCAGCCTGTATCAAATATATCCTCAGGATTACGTTATAGAGTGAAATCGAAAACATAAGAGATACCACCATGCAATACAGTTATACCAATGAACTCAATAATCATCAATTCAGCTTAGATGAGATCATGTCAGTGGCAAAATATATTTCTGCAGTGTGATTAAAACGTCAGTGCTTATGGCCCATACGAACACAACGCAATTAACAATGACAGTTATCCAGAGAACTGCGCGAAATGATTGCTTCTTCGATTTATGTCGCAACTTCTGCTGTGCCACAAGCGCACCCGGCCATCCTCCCAACAATGACAGTATATGCAGTGTACTCTCTTTAGTCCTCCATGCCCCCCTTCTCGCGGCTGATTTATCCCTAGCATACATTACGAAAGTGATTAGACTTACGGTTACATAGATTGCGAATATCTCTGATGGTATTGCTGATATGAGTACAGAAACACCAACGATCAAGATAAATATGACTGCAGTCAGTATTGAAATCATTCCTTTGGGTGCGCTCATTTTTTGTGGTCGAGTATCATCTACCTATTTCAAGGTTTCAGTACAGAATATACCGTGTCCATCAGTAGATATTACATAAGTAATAGCTTGGTCTATTATTGGGCAACAGCTTTTATTATTGAAATACTTTATATGGACGAATACCTACTTACCCCTGGCACTTTGCATGATGACGGCATTTCCGTTAACTTCATTCCACGATAAATATTTCCCTTAGCACGCATAATATTGACATATAGAGCGCTTGTGATATTTGCGTGTATTCCCGCACAATTTCACTGTGGATCATCTTGTGATGATTGTTCCACTTTAAAATCGACTGAAAGATTGGCCTCGTACTTCACCTCATCGAAGGATGAACCATTAGCCTGCCCTTTGTACTTTATGCTTGAAGAAAAACCACTTTTCTCCCGATTGGCATCAGAGACTACATATTCATCCAAAATCATTGCGCCTCTGGTTGCTTGCTGAAGAATATTGGAATCTCTAATGCCAATGGGTGTAAGTTTGAGGCCAAGAGTCTGCTCATAATACTTTTTTTGTTTCATGACTTTTTCAAGAGCTTTGATTTTGACTTTATCATTATATTCATCGCTATACGTATGCTTGAATTCAGCATTGGACAGCTCTACTTCATTATAATTGTCGGCTATCAAAGCAATCTCTTTTAGCTGCTTTTCCTGAGAAATGGTGATTGCCATACGGTTTGCGATCTTGTAACTCGAAGGCTTACTTCCAAACCACCCATATTGTGGTGATGATGAGAATTTAGAACTTTTTATCGCGTCTTTTTGAATTCCTGTTGTAACAAGAGATTTAGTGATTTTGTCACGAAGCAGGCTATTGTCTGAAATTGCTTGAGATAAGCGTTTGTTCTCAGTAGATATGACAAGACTGACGATTGCTTTATCAGAATAAGCCCGCTCTTCAGCCTGTCCGACAATAGTTACAATTTTCTCTGCGGGATGGAGGAATCCTCTTAGATCCTGAGGGCTTCCCTTCAACTCTGGAGCAGAATAAACAAAAGTAGATGTCAGCCAGAGCATTATTATTAAAAGTATCCTTTTCATTTCTACCTCTCATTAATCATTCACATAATATTTTGTTAACCGCCAGTCATCACACAGGATGTCTAGTCTGATAATTCGGTTGGCGCCAATCGTCTGTGTAAGCGCACTGCCTATCGGACGATGACCACAATTAGAGCAAATAGCACAATGGCTGCTATATAAAAAATATTACCCAAGCTTTTGTGTCCATCACGTTGACGGGCTATTTTTTCTTTAAATTCGTCTAATTCAACTTCCGACATACCATTGCAATGAGGACAATATTCTTCTTTGGCACTGTAATTCAGTCCACAACGACTACATTTCTCCATCGGCCCGTTATTCCGCAAGCGGGCCATAAGCATTCCCAAACCTACACCTCTCATTGAACACTCCTACCTGCATTTAAATCCATTCAAACTGATTACTCCTTTAGCACACCGGCCAAACCTAAATCGAGCACTTTAAAGTCATAACATTTTTCACTGTACGATATTCCTGATTTCTGTTTTCCATTTCCCGCCCTCCCAGGCCCTATCTGGCAACAGCGCACCATTCTTATTAATGTCGAGCACTTTGATATCACGTGTATTCTTAACGGCATCATCTAATACATTCATGCACTCCTCTTTTCAGTTAGTGCCATTAATGACTTGATGTAATGCTGCTCTAAGCTCTACTCGTGACCACTCAGCCGGCCAGATATTAAATGCTCCTTCAGTCATCTGTCTTACACACATATCATTCATTTTTTACCCAGCCTCAAGAGAAATCACCCGATCACGGAAATCCGCTTAGCTCGAACCTGACCATAAGATATGGCAAGGACAAGGTAAAAATTCAGTCTTGATGCAGGTTCTTCGAGACATATCAATATCAGGGTATCAAAACCTTCTGCAGAAAGCAGATAGTCTATGGACCTAGATGAGTGTATTCAGTTCCCTGATCAGGTCATCCCTGAGACTATTGAGCTTTTGCAGGCCCTGTTCCAAATCATTTTCATCCAACTGGCCTGCGGATTCACAAAGTTGGGAGGCCAAATCATGGACAAGGTGATGCAGTTTCGTGACTCTTTTGAAGCCGGGATAATCACCATACTGTTCGCGTCCCGTGTCATGCAACCATTGACCGAAGCGACAATTCTTCATACTCATCGAGTCTGTGGGAACTGAATAACCTCTCACATGATTTTCCACATGACGCACCCACGCACGATGCTCCACGCTGGCGAAGAGCAGCGGCAAGTCCTCGCGCCGTATAATTTTCTGATTGGCCCACCTGGGATCCGGCTGCCAATTCTGCATCCAGGCGATAATATGATTAGCAGTCATAGGTTTCGCGATAGCATAACCCTGTGCCAGATTACAGCCCAGCTGCATAAGCATTTGACCATGTTCAATGGTCTCCACCCCTTCTGCAATAGCCTCTCGTCGAAAGGCTGTTGCGAGGCCGAGCACACCCTCAAGAATAGCTAGATCTTCCGGGTCATCGAGCATGTCATGTACAAAACTCTGGTCGATTTTGAGATACCCCGCCGGCAGCAGTTTGAGATAGGTCAGCGATGAGTAGCCTGTACCGAAGTCATCCAACGCGAATATCACACCCATCTCCCGGCATGTTTTGATCACTTCCGAGACCTGGGCCATGTCTTCCAGAGCGCTGGTTTCGAGCACTTCCAGTTCCAGGCGATCCGCGTCAATGGTGGCATGCGCCTTCAGGTGTGCATGCAGTTTTTCCACGAAATTCTTTTTCTGTAGAAAACGGGCACCGATGTTGACACTGACCGACAGATCCAGGCCATCGGCTTTCCATTGCTCCATCTGGGTAAGCGCTGCATTGATCACCCACTCATCCAGGATCACGGCCAGCTCGTCATCCTCAATCAGGGGCAGAAATTCTCCAGGCAACAGCAGTCCGTGTTGGGTGTGCTCCCAACGAATCAATGCCTCCACGCCAAGAACCTCACCGGTACGCATGTTGACCTTGGGTTGGTAGTGCAGGACGAATTCGTTATGTTTCAATCCATGACGTATTCTGGCCACGCTCTCATGACGCCCGCGCAGCCCTCTATACTTGTCCGCCTCGAAGAAGTGATAACGGTTCTTACCGGTAACTTTGGCGCTGTACATGGCCTGATCGGCCTGGCGCAGGAGTTGATCCGCATCGACCTCTTCATCCTGCGGATAGAAGGTGACGCCGATACTGCCGGAGACTTGAATAGTCAATTCTCCCAAGTGTACCGGCTGGGCGGCGGCGGACAGCATGCGCTCCAACAGTGGAATGCTGTCTTTGGATTCCTGCAGATCTACCAGTACTGCCACAAATTCATCCCCACCCAGGCGTGCGATAGTGTCACTCTCTCTCAGGTTCTCTTTCACTCGATGAGATAAAGCGACGAGAAAGAGATCACCGATTTCATGACCATGGGTATCGTTGATTTCCTTGAAACCATCAAGATCGAGATAGGCCACCGCAAGCTTATTGCCGCGGCGATTGACCTGTGCCATGGATAGATTGAGCCGGTCTGCAAGCAAGGTCCGGTTAGGCAGGCTGGTAAGACTGTCATGATAAGCCACATGTTCGAGACGTGTTTTCTTCTCCTGCAACTCTTCCTGTGTCTGGATATGTGCCGTGATATCTCTTGAGGCCTGCACCATGCCTGTCATCTGGTGCTGCTCATCGAACAAAGGCGTGCCCACCACTTCGAACAATCGTTCCGAGCCGTCTTCGATTCGGTGACGATGAATAACCGTCACCGGCTCGTGGGTCTTCTCTACGATATCAAGCGGACAGGCATGGTCGTCACCTTCACAGGGAAAGTCTTGATCATGACTGACCTGATAGCACTTTTCAGACACTTCAGGATGGGCAACCGCCGGTGTGTTTTCCGCTGCCTTATTCATCAACTTGATGTTGTAGTCCATATCAATCACCAGGATCGGGTCCGCGACACCGTCGATGATTGTCTGCAGAAACTGGTGCTCTGCGCGGATGCGCTGTTCCACCATTACACGCGGGGTGATGTCCTTAGCGATCTCCATACGAACCAGGCGTCCGTCTGGCCACAGGATGGCCTGGTCGCGACAGTCGAGCCATTCCTCGCTCTCCTCAACATGACGTTCCCAATAGTAAACGCCGGTAGGTACGCCCTTGGCATCGAGTAGCTTTTTGTTGGTGCAAAAATGACAGGGTCCCTGTGGATCTTTCTGCATCATCTTCCAACAGTGATCTCCTACCCTGTCGCCCCATCGGGCAATGGCGCTTTGATTCATAAACAGGACTTCATAATTCTCCATGTCTGCCACATAGACAGATGCATCCAGCGTATCCAAAACAGCAGTAAAGCGATCATGCGATTCACGCAGTTCATTCTCTGAACGCAGCCGAACCGCAATCTCGCTTTCCAGTTCATCATTACTGCGCAGCAGTTGTTCGGTACGCTCCTCAACAATTATTTCAAGATTCCGTTTATGTGTCTCCAGTTGTTCCTGAGCCAGTCTACGGTCTGAAATCTCCACATTCAGATTGTCAATCAGTGCTTCTTTGTCTCTCTGCAAGCTGAGTGTCTGCAGTAGGATGCGGTTGGTATTGATCGCGGTATAGATCACCAGCGCCGTATAGACCGAAAGTGCTGTGAGTAATAATAGCGTTCCATTGCTTTCCCATTGGGCAATGACTACCAAGAGCGTGATCGCCGGCGGCAGACTGGCAGTAAAGAATGCGGACAAAACGGCAGAGAGCACAGGAACAGTTGCCGCCATGATGCCAAGCACAATCATGACGACAACAATTTTGTAGGCCGGGTCAACTGCCGCCTCTGCAAAAAGGCTCACTCCGGCCCAGCCAATACCGGCGGATGAGGCTGAGGCGATAATCATGCCCGCCCAAAGTCTTATACGAGATTCATCGAATAATTTTTTATAGGAAAGATAGAGCGCCATGCGGGCAATCGCCACAATTAACATGTAGCCGGCCCAAAGGTTGAGCATCCAGGCGGGCAAAGCCCCATCCAATCCGATCCATGCCAGGAGGGTGACAGTAAGAATCGCTATCGTGGAGGGTAGCGCATTGGCATAGATCAGCTTGATCTGCTCTGAGAAAAGACCTTTCCCTGGATGATTTTCTTCGTCCCTCACCATGCCAGTCATGTTGAGGCGTTGTAGCATGAAAGCCACTCCAGAAAGCGCTGTTAGAATTAGATAGTCATCAGCTCAGAAATAGGACCCATTACACAGACTATCGGCAACAACAGCTGAATCTTCAATATAGCAGTTCGTATCCATCCCCGCGTTGACCCGGCACAAGCAATGTTGAATCAGATCGTTGATGAAAAATTGTTAGGCTTTCGAGGATTGGTAATATTAACAAGTCTTAATAAAAAGTGGGTTCAGTGTTTTTAATTCTGACTCAAACGCTGAGTATTTTTTCTATGAAGAATCATGATGTGGAAATATATTATTGATTGAATGGCTATATATACTTCGTTTAGGGATTGGGGAGTATTGATAAAAAATGATTCACTCCGCTCTAGAGGGTCATGCGGCAAATTAGGTAATAATCAGAGCCTGATACTTTGAGAAATGAAGCAGGTTATTCTTCTGGATAGAGCAAGCAAGATCATTTTTTAAGGAAGCTTTTTTGAATCTTGTCCCAATAAGAACCACTCTTAAAAAATACAGATCTTAATTCAATATTTCATCTCTAGTGTTAAATAAAAAGCCAGTCAGACACCAGCCAATGGAAAACAACGGTAGAAGTTTTCTCTCGTCTGTTTTGCCACAGCATCAGGTGTCAGCCCCTTCAATTCCGCCACACACGCTGCCACTTTCTCCACATAGCGGGGTTGATTGGGCTTGCCACGAAATGGCACCGGCGCCAGATAGGGAGAATCGGTCTCGATCAACAATTGTTCCATGGGAACATATTGAACAACTTCGCGTAGGTCAGCAGCATTCTTGAAAGTGATGATGCCGGAAAAAGAGATAAAGAAACCCATCTCCAGTGCCTGTTTTGCCATAGGCCAGTCTTCAGTGAAGCAGTGCATGACGCCACCGGCTTCTGCGGCGTTCTCTTCACGCATGATATCGATAGTGTCGATCTTGGCCTGGCGTGTGTGGATGATGAGGGGTTTTTTCGCGGTGATGGCTGCACAGATGTGGCGGCGGAAGCGATCGCGCTGCCAATCAAGATCGCCCTCGCCATGGAAATAGTCGAGGCCGGTCTCGCCGATGGCGACCACTTTGGGAGTCTGTGAGAGCTCAATCAGCTCTTCCACGCTGGGTTCACGACGATCCTTGTCGTTGGGATGGACACCAACTGAGATACTGATCTGGGGATAGGGTTCGACTAGCTTGACCATTGCGGGCCAGGACTCCAGGTCAATGGAAACGCAGAGCATTTGGCCGACGCCACTTTCGACTGTCTCTTGGACGAATTGATCGAAGCTGTTGTCGTAGTGGTCAAGAGCGACACGGTCGAGATGGCAGTGAGAGTCCACCAGCATGGCTAGTATCCTGTTGAGTCGTTGCTTTTGATGGGTTTATTTTGCCGTAAATGGACGCAATTAATCACCGTAAATAGTTGCCAGATTGTCCGGTTGTTGCGGACTGCTCCCTTTGGGCGATAGGTGCAGCAGGCACACGAATCCTACCAGAGAGAAAAATCAGCTATCGAAATCTTACGCGTTTAAAGGGTATGAGTCGGGCGATCCGACTTCAGGGCGCCGGCAAGGTAGGTCTCGATCTTGTTACGTGCGGCACCGCCATCCTGGTCACTGAATTGGACACCGATGCCCGCTGCGCGGTTGCCTTCGGCACCAACCGGGGTAATCCAGATGATTTTACCGGCAACCGGCAGGCGTTCCGCCTCGTCCATCAGGGTCAGCAGCATGAAGACTTCGTCACCGAGCCGGTACTGCTTGGTGGTGGGTATGAAAAGGCCGCCATACTGTACGAACTGCATGTATGCCGCGTAGAGGGCATTTTTGTCCTTGATAGTCAGTGAGAGTATGCCTTGTTTGGGTCCACCAGCCATTTCGATTCCTAGTCTTTCCTTTCTGTCGAGCTTGTCAACGGCAGGTGTGCCATTCGATAAGCAGTTTTTCCAGCACCAGTTGCGGGTTGAGGTTGCTGTCGATCAGGGCACGGGCCTCATAGACCGAACCAAGATAACGTTGCAACGCCCCTGAGTTTAGCTTGTCGGCCAGGCTGTGCAAAGCTTGAGTCTGGTCCCGGTTGAAGAGCTGCGGTGGTTGTGGCGCTGTTTTCAGCCTCAGCAGGTCGATAACCCACCCCGCAAGCCACTCCAGCAGCAGGCGACCGTCAAGTCCGGTCCAGGCCTGGGCCAGGGCAACCGGGTCCTCCTGTTGCTTTCCCAGAGAGAGAAACTGGCCCAACATCCGCTGACGGGCAGCCAGCAGGTCGGCATCGTCCAGTTTCAACGCCAGCAGTGGTGCGCCACTGGCGAGGGAGAGTAGTGTCTCACCATCTGCATGTTTGATCTTTCCACCAAGCCAGTCCAGTGAGTCTTGGTACGGCGGTATCTGAAAAAGCACCTGCTGGCAGCGGCTTCTGATGGTGGGCAATAATCTGGCCGGTTGATCGGTCAGCAGGATGATGAGGGTGTCCCGGGTTGGCTCCTCCAATGTCTTCAAGAGACTGTTGGCAGCGGCCGTGTTCATGCGGTGAGCGGGCTGGATGATCACCACCTTGTGCCCACCGCTCTGTGCCGTGAGGCCTGCACTGGCAGTGAGTTTACGGATGGCTTCGATTTTGATCTCGCCGCTTTTACTCTCTTCCTCAGGCACTACCCACTGAAAATCTGGATGGCTGCCGCTATGCAGGAGATGGCAATGACGGCAGATACCACAGGGGCGACTGTCATCATCACGATCAGGACAGAGGACGGTTTGAGCGAATGCCAAAGCGAACACCTCCTTGCCGACTCCCCGCGGTCCACCGAAGAGTAATGCGTGGGGCAGCCTCCCCTGCTGGCGGGCCTGCTGCAGTCGCTGCCACTGATCATCCTGCCAGGGAAGGCGGGTATAGACAGCCTTATCCATCTCTCAATGCCAGATAGTCCTTAATGATATGGGAGATCTGCGCCTGTACCTGCTCCAGTGCCGGTGAGGCATTGATGATGCGGACTCTATCCGGTTCGGCGGCAGCAATATTCAGATAACCCTGGCGAACCTTTTCGAAGAAATCCATCGCCTCTTTTTCGAACCGATCGGGCGCTGATCGGTTACCTGCCCGTGCCAGACCGGTCTCAACCGGCAGGTCGAGCAGCAATGTCAGATCGGGTCTGAGATCTCCCTGCACGTAATTCTCCAAAACGGCTATACGCTCCCGGGCAATCCCCCGCCCTGCTCCCTGGTAGGCGTAGCTGGCGTCTGTGAAGCGGTCGCACAGGACCCAGGTCCCCGACTCTAGCGCCGGTAGGATTATTCGCTGCAGATGCTCTGCCCTAGCGGCAAACATCAGCAGTAGTTCCGTCTCGTCGGCCATCCCAGTATGTTTGTGGCCTAACAGCAGTTCACGTATCGACTCCCCCAGTGGCGTACCTCCGGGTTCACGGGTAAACAGCACCTTCTTGCCGGTTGCTTCGAGCAGGGATTGCACAAAGGCAAGATTGCTGCTCTTGCCGGCGCCCTCACCACCTTCGACTGTAATAAATCTGCCGCGTTGCTGTTTCATCTTTTCAATTGGTACTTTCGTACAGCTTTGTTGTGTGCTTCCAGGGTAGCGGAAAAGTGGTGTCCACCGTTCCCGGTGGCGACAAAATAGAGGGCATTGCCTGCTGCGGGATGGAGCGCCGCTTCGATGGCGGCTCCACTGGGCATGGCGATAGGCGTGGGTGTCAGGCCCTTGTGGACATAGGTGTTGTAGGGTGTATCGGTTGTCAGGTCACGCCGCCGGATATTGCCGTCGTAGGCATCACCCATACCGTAGATCACAGTGGGATCTGTCTGCAGGCGCATCCCTTTTTTCAGGCGTCGTACGAAGACACCGGCAATCTTGTCGCGTTCTGATGGTATGCCAGTCTCTCTCTCAATAATTGAGGCCAGAATCAGGGCCTCGTAGGCAGTATTCAGTGGGAGATTCTCACCTCGCTTATCCCAGGCTTTTTGCAGGCTCTCCTCCATGCGGCGATAGGCACGTTGGAGAAACTCCACATCCGTGGTGCCTTTGGGAAAGTGATAGGTATCGGGATAGAAGCGGCCCTCGGGATGCATCTCGTCAAATCCCAGTGCCTGCATAATCTTTTCACTCTCGACTTCTTTCAGCGTCTGCGTCAAGGATTCATGACGCCTGACAGCCTCCATGAGTTGCTTAAAGGTCCAGCCCTCGATGATGGTCAAGGCATGCTGCACGACTCTTGCCGATGTCAGAATATCCAGTAATTCAATTGGCGTAATACCGTGCGGCAAATGGTATTCGCCCGCTTTCAGTTGACTGGCCTGCCCATTCCATCTGGCAACCAACCGCAACAGGACAGGCTTGGTGATGATGCCATTTTCCTGCAGATCACTGGCCACGCCACGAATGGTGCTACCGGATTTGAGATCATAATGAATGCCCGCTTCCGGTAGTTGGAGTGGCGTATGGATAAAGTCATCGTATTGCATCCAGCCCCAGGCCAGCAGGATACTGATAACAAAGATGGCGATTCCGAGAAGTCGATTCAACATGGGTCTATTTTACTGAAATCAGGCGCTTTTGCAGTGCTCACTAGGCTTATTTAACCACTGCTTCACACTCACACTCCCTGCTCTATGGATTCGGATAGTACTTGCTGCAAGTTGTGCGGTATCCCACTGAGCGCATAGTGATGCTGATCCAGAGAGGCAACGGGGCAGAGTCCCATTAGGGAGTTAGTGATAAACATTGCCTGAGCACTTTTCACCGTCGCAAGATCAAGCTGTTTGATGAGGAGCGGCAGTCCCAATCGTTCGGCACACTCAATCACCACTTCACGCATGATGCCGGTCACCCCTGAATAACTCAGATCCGGACTCATAAGCTTACCCTCTACAATCACAAACAGATTACTTTGGGTGCCTGAGACAACCATTCCCTGCTCATCCAACATCAGGCCTTCGGCAATTTCCGGGGCCTGCCACTCCTGACGGGCCAGGACCTGTTCCAGGCGATTGAGATGTTTGTGTCCAGCCAGCCGAGGATTACGACTCAAACGTGTCTCACAGACCCGCATTCGAACACCTTGGCTAAACCAATGCTTAGGATAGTCCGGCCAGGGATGGAGCGAGAGTATTCGACGGGGCTCGCAGGTCTCCGGTGGGCGGTAGCCTCGCCCTCCACTGCCACGGGTAATCAGGATCTTCAAGACACCCCGTGCTGTAGACTGACAGAGTGATTGCGCCTCATGGTAAAGCTGGGTTTTATCGCTTGGGGGCAGCTTCAATGCCGCCTCTCCCCTTGCCAGTCTTGCCATGTGGCGGTCCCAGAATCGGGGTTCGGCGTCTATTACCGCAAGGGTCTCGAAAAGCCCATCACCGTAGTGAAGACCCCGGTCAGTAAGAGGAATCTGTTCGGCAGGAAGACCGTTTAGCAGCAAGGGGGCTGTCCCTGTGAAGCTAGAAAAACACGGGCCGAACAGTAAATAGAGTCAGGTCCGTGCCGGTCAGTCGGCTTTACGAAATGCCAACGTACCATTGGTACCACCAAAGCCGAACGAGTTGGAAATCACCACATTCATCTCCATCTCCCTAGCCGTCTTCGGTACATAGTCCAGGTCACAATCCGGATCAGGATTTTCCAGGTTGATGGTTGGCGGCACTACCTGGTGATATAACGCCAGGATGCTGTAAACCGCTTCGGCTCCACCCGCTGCTCCAAGCATGTGTCCGGTCATCGATTTGGTCGAACTGACACAAAGCTTGTGGGCGTGATCGCCAAAGGCTCGCTTCACAGCCATGGTCTCAGCCACATCACCCGCAGGTGTGGAGGTACCATGGGCATTGATGTAATCCACGTCCTCTTTGTTGAGCCCGCCATCCTTAAGTGCCAATTCCATGCACTTGGCAGCACCGGAGCCGTCAACCGATGGGGCTGTCATATGGTAGGCATCTGAATTCATGCCCACACCGACCAATTCAGCATAGATCTTTGCACCCCGTGCTTTGGCTTGCTCGTACTCTTCCAGTACCACGACACCGGCACCGTCACTGAGCACGAAACCATCACGATCTTTGTCCCAAGGCCTGCTCGCACCCTGAGGGTCATCATTGCGGCGTGAAAGTGCTCTGGCAGCCGCGAAACCGCCCAGACCGACTGGTGAGGTTGCCATCTCGGCGCCACCGGCAATCATGACATCTGTGCGGCCATAGCGAATCATCATCGCTGCTTCTCCGATACTGTGAGCGCCACTGCTACAGGCCGAAACGATGGAATAGTTGGGACCCTTCATGCCATACATAATGGAGAGGTTTCCAGACACCATGTTAATGATGCTTGCGGGCACGAAAAAGGGTGAAATTTTACGAGGACCGCCATCAAGGTAGGACTGGTAGCTGTTCTCGATCCCGGTAATACCACCGATACCCGAGCCGATCAGAACACCGATACGATCCGCATTCTCTTCGGTGACTTCAATACCTGAGTCTTTGATCGCCTGTATCCCGGCAGCGACGCCATAATGGATAAACTTATCCATCTTTTTGGCCTCTTTCTTGGATACGTAGTCGGTGATCTCGAAATCGTAGATCGGCCCGCCGAACTGGGTAGTGAAAGGCTCAACATCGAAGTGGGTGATGGGTTGAATACCGCTTTTGCCAGCCACAATATTTTCCCATGAAGAGGGAATATCCAAGCCCACCGGTGCAACCGTGCCCAGTCCAGTAACAACAACCCTTCTTGCAGTCATGTGAGACTACCCCCCATATTCAGTGGTATGGCAGAAAAGCAAAAAGGCCGCGCCCCAGTACAAAGGGCATCGCGGCCTGTTATGAAAGTCTCTTGCTGAATCAGCTGTGTGCGTTGATGTAATCTACAGCCAACTGCACAGTCGTGATCTTCTCAGCCTCTTCATCGGGAATCTCGGTTTCGAATTCCTCTTCGAGGGCCATTACCAGTTCCACCGTGTCGAGAGAGTCAGCGCCAAGATCATCGACGAAGGAAGCTTCGAGAGTCACTTCTTCATCTTTAACGCCCAGTTGTTCTACGACAATTTTACGAACTCGTTCTACGACATCGCTCATGTTATTAATTTCCTCTGGATTAACCGACGGCCTCGAATAGGACCGATGCGGTATTGTAGTAACAAAAAACTTTTGAGAAAAGCGTAATCCTCAGATGAATCTTACGCAGTAAAAATCAATATTAAACAATATATAACAATAAGTTATTGTTAATTCTTAATGTAATGACACATGTTGGCGCTTATGGAATTTGTATCATCCCATGTACATTCCGCCGTTCACATGCAGTGTCTCACCCGTGATATAGCGTCCTGATTCACTCGCCAGGAAGAGCACAGTATTGGCAACATCCTCTGGCTGTCCCAGCTTTTGCAGAGGAATATTCTCCTCAAGCGCTTTGCGTTGAGCCTCAGGTAAGGACTTGGTCATATCGGTTTCGATGAAACCCGGCGCCACGGAATTAACCGTTATACCTCTGGAACCAACTTCTCTTGCCATTGAGCGGGTAAATCCGTGGATACCCGCTTTTGCTGCGGCATAATTCGTCTGACCCGCGTTACCCATAGCACCAACAACCGATGAGATGTTAATCACTCTGCCCTTGCGTGCTTTCATCATACCGCGCAGCACTGCTTTGCTGAGGCGGAAGACAGAGGTCAGGTTTGTATTGATGATACTTTCCCACTCGTCATCTTTCATACGCATGAGCAGGTTGTCACGGGTGATGCCCGCATTATTCACCAGGATTGTCGGATTACCGTATGCGTCAGAAATGGCTTTCATCAGGGCATCTACCGAATCCTGTTCGGAGACATTGAGCACCATGCCTATGCCTTTCTGCCCCGTTGCTTGCATACGTTCGCTGATAGCGTCGGCGCCCTTCTCTGAAGTGGCTGTGCCAATAACTATGGCGCCGGCTTCGGCAAGTTTATCTGCAATGGCCGCACCGATCCCGCGGCTGGCGCCAGTGACGAGTGCAACTTCGTTTTCCAGACTCATTCGATTGTCTCCAGTGCGTTCTTCAATGTATCAGGGTCGAACATTGCGACACCTTTGAGATTGCGATCGATACGCTTGGTCAAACCGGCCAGAACTTTACCGGGACCCGCTTCGAGCAGAGTGGTTGTACCTGATGCCGCCATCTTCCCAACAGTCTCAACCCAACGTACAGGACTGTAGAGCTGTGCTGCGAGCATCTGGCGGATGGTGTCGGCATCGTCGGCAGTCTCTACGCTGACATTGTGCAAAACCGGAATTGTCGTTGATGAGACATCGATCGTGGCCAGCATCTCGGCCAGCCGCTCGGCAGCAGGTTTCATCAGCGCACAATGGGAGGGCACGCTGACCGGCAGAGGCAGTGCTCGCTTGGCACCAGCCTCCTTCGCCAATCCACAGGCCCGATCGACGGCAGCTTTATTGCCAGCAATCACGACCTGGCCCGGGGAATTAAAATTGACGGCCTCGACCACTTCACCCTCAGCCGCCGTGGAACAAACTTCACGAATCTTGTCATCATCCAGCCCGAGAATCGCGGCCATGCCACCGGTACCTTCCGGCACAGCTTCCTGCATGAAACGGCCACGCTCCGCAACCAGCTTTACTGCATCAGCAAAAGCGATGGCGCCGGCACAAACCAGTGCCGTGTACTCGCCAAGACTGTGGCCGGCCATCTGTTGGGGCACAGCGCCTCCCTGAGACTGCCAAACACGCCAAACGGCGACACCGGCCGCCAACATGGCAGGCTGTGTCTTGGTGGTCTGATTCAAGGCTTCTGCCGGGCCGTTCTGAACCAGTTCCCACAGATCATAGCCAAGGGCTTCGGAGGCCTCTGAAAAAGTCTCGGTAACACTTGGATACGATTCAGACAACGCCCCCAACATACCAACTGATTGAGAACCCTGGCCTGGAAAAACAATAGAGAAAGTGGAATCACTCATGAGAATTAATGCGTCGAATTAAAATTTCGCCAACACGGAGCCCCAGGTGAAACCACCACCGAAGGCCTCCATGAGAAGGGTTTCACCCCGCTGAATACGTCCATCCCTGACTGCCACATCGAGCGCCAGAGGCACAGAGGCGGCTGAGGTATTGCCATGCTCGTGTACGGTCACCACAACACGATCCATAGGGGTTTGTAATTTTTTCGCCGTGGCATTGATGATACGGATGTTGGCCTGATGCGGAATCAGCCAATCGATGTCGGATTTCTGCATATCATTGGCCGCCAATGTCTCATCGACAATCCGACCCAGTGTGGTGACCGCCATCTTGAAGACTTCGTTGCCCCGCATCTCCATGTAGGCGTTACCCTCTTGCAGTTGCGCGTAACCCCGGGAAATCCCCCCCGGTACGCGTAAAAGCTGCTCAAAGGCCCCATCGGCATGCAGATGGGTGGAGATAATGCCAGGCTCATCACTGGCTTCGATCACTACAGCACCCGCTCCGTCACCGAACAGGACACAGGTGTTACGATCGGTCCAATCGATAATCCTGGATACGGTCTCGGCACCGACGACTAAAGCCTTGGTTGCCGAACCGGATTTAATGAATTGATCAGCCACACTGAGTGCATAGACAAATCCGGTACAGACCGCCTGCACATCAAAAGCCGCCGGTCCGTGGATACCCAGACGAGCCTGCAGTAGGCAAGCTGTGCTAGGAAAAACTTGATCGGCAGTCGTCGTCGCCACAACGATCAAATCGATATCCTGTGGAGAAAGCCCTGCCATATCCAGTGCGTTACGAGCAGCCTGCTCCGCCAGATCGCAGGTATATTCATCTTCGCGAGCAATATGACGCTTATGAATACCGGTTCTCTCGACGATCCACTGTTCTGTGGTGTCAACGATCTTCTCAAGATCCTTGTTGGTCACGACATTATCGGGAAGATAACCACCCGTGCCGGTAATCCTGGAATAGATCACGCGATCTTCCTCTTTTCCATATGCGTTTTCACCTGTTCAGCGATTCGGCCAGTTACATCGGCCAGTACCTCTTTCTTCGCGATGGAAATTGCATTCATAAAAGCCAGTTCATCCGCCCCGCCATGACTCTTGATCACGATACCTCTAAGCCCCAACAGGCTGGCACCATTGTAGCGTCGTGGATCAATTCTGCGGCGCAGGCCATGCAACACAGGCAGCGCAATCAGTCCCGCCAGCTTGGTCAGGATATTTTTCTGGAATCCCTGCTTCATGAAGTGGCTGATCATTTTTGCCACCCCTTCACTGCTCTTGAGCGCAATGTTGCCGACAAAACCATCGGAGACGATGACATCTGTACCGCCCTTGTAGATGTCATCACCTTCGACATATCCCACATAATTCAGTGAAGTACTGGCTAGCAGTTCGTGCGCACCTTTGACCTGCTCGTTGCCCTTTATCTCTTCCTGACCGATATTCAGCAGACCTATACGCGGATTGGCAATCTCAGCCACTGCTGATACCTGCTCACTCCCCATCACGGCAAACTGAAACAGATGATCCGCCGTACAGTCCACGTTGGCACCCAGGTCCAGCATGTAGGTCTGGCCCTCAATAGATGGCAGTGCAGTGATAATCGCCGGGCGGTCGATATTAGGTAACATCTTGAGGACAAATCGGGAAGTGGCCATCAGTGCACCGGTATTGCCTGCACTGACACAGGCATCAGCCTCGCCACTCTTGACCAAATTGATGGCCACACGCATGGAGGAGTCTTTTTTACCCCGCAAGGCCTTGGAGGGCAACTCATCCATCTCCACCGTTTCAGAGGCATGCTGGATAGTAAGACGATCACCAAAGGAATGATTGCCAAGTCTCTGCTGAAGGACTTCCTGGCGCCCAACCAAGATCAGGCGGCTCTCCTTGTCCCGTGAGAGATATTTGAGCGCAGCAGGCACAATCACTTCAGCCCCGAAATCGCCACCCATAGCATCTAACGAGATTGTGACTGGCTTGCTCATTCGCTACAGAAAATACCCAGATGTAAAGAACCCGGCAGAGGGACTGGCCCAGTGCACGGGTTCATAACTCACCAAAGATAGGGAGATCGAGAAATTACTCGCCCTTGGCGTCGACAACCTTGCGGCCCTTGTAAAAGCCATCAGTGGTCACATGATGACGCAGATGTACCTCACCAGAGGTGGAATCGATGGACAGGGTTTCACCCTGAAGTGCGTCATGAGAACGACGCATGCCGCGACGTGAAGGGGTCTTTTTACTTTTTTGAACAGCCATGGCTGATCTCCTGAATCTAAGTCTAAAAAAATCTACTACTTTTCACGTTTCAGTTCAGATAGAACTGCAAACGGATTTTCACCAGTCTGTGCATCCTGCACCGCCGGCTTCTCATCGGCCATCTCTGTCAATGGCTTCTGACAAACATCTGGTTCATGCATCGCAACCTGCGGCAGCATTAACAGCAACTCATCCTCGATCAAATCCATGAATTGAACCTGTCCATCTTCCACCATGCACGGATCAAGTTCCTCAGGCAGTTGTGCCGCCTGATCGTACCCCTCGACAAATGCGATGGCCATTTCAGTCTCGACAGGCAGGTCTACCGCCTCCAGACACCGCTGGCACTCAAGTACCAGAACAGCACTGATCACTCCTGTGAGGGTGGCTCGCCGCTGCAGGTCCCTCTGAAAGTGCAGATCGAAAGCAACTTCTCCCGCACGATCCAACAGGCAGGCACTTAGCCTGGGCAGAGAATCCAAAGGAGACTGTCCACTGATCTCTTTACCAAGATCTGCAAAACGCCAGGGATCCAGGCGATCGGGCATGCGCTGCGACATAAGCGGGCAATAATATTACGGGAGGGACTCCCGTGTCAAAACAACACGGGCGTCCTTGGGACTCATTACATCAACCGCCGACGAGAGCCAACAGCACGCCAGCGGCGACGGCAGAACCGATAACACCGGCCACATTGGGCCCCATGGCGTGCATCAGCAAAAAGTTGTGGTGGTTGGTTTCCAAACCGACCTTGTTCACCACGCGTGCGGCCATGGGGACTGCCGAAACACCGGCAGCACCGATCAGCGGATTGACCTTGCCACCAGACACCCGGTGCATCACCTTGCCCATGAGGAGGCCTGCCGCTGTACCGATACAGAAGGCGAACGCACCCAGAGCAAGTATGCCCAATGTATCAATAGTCAGGAATTTATCCGCCGAGAGTTTGGACCCCACAGCAAGACCGAGAAAAATCGTCACAATATTGATGATCTCGTTCTGTGCCGCATGGCTCAAGCGCTCGACCACACCACATTCCCGAAGCAAATTTCCGAATGTCAGCATACCAATCAACGGTGCTGCCGAGGGGAGAAAGATTAGACAGAGGAGCAACACAGCAAACGGAAACAGGATCTTCTCCAGTTTGTTCACGTGCCGCATCTGCTGCATGACCACGTTCCTTTCTTTCTCCGTCGTCAACAAGCGCATGATTGGCGGCTGAATAATCGGCACAAGCGCCATATACGAATAGGCTGCCACTGCAATTGCACCCAACAGATCGGGCGAGAGTCTTGACGCCAGAAAGATTGCCGTGGGGCCATCCGCCCCACCGATGATCGCAATAGCAGAGGCATCAGCCAGTGTAAAATCAAAACCGGGAATGAAGTTCAGCGCCAAGGCGCCCAGCAGGGTCACAAATATGCCGAACTGAGCTGCTGCGCCTAGGAATAGTGTCGAGGGTCTGGCGATCAATGCACCGAAATCGGTTAATGCCCCAACGCCCATGAAGATGAGCAACGGGAAGACACCTGTCTCTATCCCCACTTGATAGATATAGCCCAACAATCCTTCACTGCCACCGATACCTGCCAATGGGATGTTGCTGAGAATGGCGCCAAAACCGATGGGGACCAGCAATAGCGGCTCAAATTTCTTCATCACCGCCAAGTAGATAAGAAGACAGCCGACACCCATCATGAGTGCCTGCCCCCAAGTAAGATTGGCTATCCCGGTGGACTGCCAAAGTGCATCTACGCCTATCTCAACCATATCAGGATAGACTCAGCAGAGGCGTACCGACCTGCACTGCATCGCCTTCCTTGACCAGGATTTGGGCAACAGTGCCTGAAGAGGAGGCTCGAACCTCTGTCTCCATTTTCATGGCCTCGAGCACCATAACCACATCCCCTGTATTCACACTCTGTCCTGCAGCCACTTTGATGGTGTGTATGTTACCTGACAGCGGTGCGGTGATATTCGCACCCCCACTCGATGCTGGCGCAGGCGTGGGTGCGGCAGCAGGTGCACCCGCAGCAGCCGGCGCCACTTCAGTGACAGCCCCGGCAGGTGAGACCTTGACGTTGTAGGTTACACCGTTGACTTCCACCTGGTAGGCTTCGGGGCCTCCGGCGGGAGCCGTAGGTGCAGCTGCTGCAACAGGTGCAGGTTCACTGCCCGGAGCAGGCTCGAAGGCATCCGGGTTGTTCCGATTCTTGAGGAACTTCAACCCGACCTGTGGGAAGAGTGCGTAGATCAGCACATCATCCACTTCCGCATCGGCAACGTCGATATTGTGCTCTTTGGCCAGCTCATTAAATTCGGCGGTGAGCTTATCCATCTCATCGTCCAGCAGGTCTGCCGGGCGACAAGTCACGGGTTCCTTGTCATCTCCGAGTACCCGTGCCTGTAACTCGGTATTAACCGGCGCCGGTGTTGCACCATATTCACCTTTGAGAACACCTTCCGTCTCTTTAGCGATGGTCTTATATCGCTCACCCATGAGGACGTTGATGACAGCCTGAGTACCCACGATCTGTGAAGTGGGTGTCACCAGGGGAATGTAACCGAGATCCTTTCTTACACGCGGGATCTCTTCCAGCACGTCATCAAGTTTGTCTGTTGCGCCCTGCTCGCGCAGTTGATTTTCCATATTGGTCAGCATGCCGCCTGGCACCTGGGCGACCAATATGCGGGAATCGACACCCCTGAGAGAACCTTCGAATTTGGCGTACTTCTTACGTACTTCACGAAAGTAGGCGGCGATCTCTTCCAGGAGTTCCAGATTGAGCCCTGTATCCCGATCGTTCTCCTGCAAAATCGCCACGACAGACTCCGTCGCTGAGTGACCATAGGTCATACTCATGGAGGAGATGGAGGTGTCGAGCATGTCGATGCCCGCCTCGGCAGCCTTGATATTGGTAGTCGTGCTCATGCCGGTTGTGGCATGGGACTGCATGGCAATGGGGATGGAGACGTTCTCTTTCAGCTGTGTCACCAGATCAAAGGCGATATAGGGATTGAGCAGACCGGCCATATCCTTGATGCAGATAGAGTGGCACCCCATATCCTCCAGTCGCCGGCCCATATCAAGCCAGTAATCCATATTGTGCACCGGACTCACGGTATAAGACATGGTGCCTTGGGCGTGCTTGTCCACATCCAGTGTTGCCTGGACGGCCGTCTCTAAATTGCGTAGATCGTTCATAGCATCAAAGATGCGGAAGACATCGACACCATTGGTGGCGGCACGTTCGACGAATTTTTTCACCACATCATCGGCATAGTGCCGATAACCCAGGATGTTCTGTCCCCTGAACAACATTTGCATCGGCGTGTTCGGCATCGCAGCCTTCAGTGTCCGGATGCGTTCCCATGGATCCTCTCCGAGAAAACGGATACAGGCATCAAATGTCGCGCCGCCCCAGGTCTCCAGAGACCAGAATCCGACCTTGTCGAGTTTCTCGGCAATGGGCAGCATATCGTCAATTCGCATTCTGGTTGCAAAGAGGGATTGATGCGCATCGCGAAGGACAACATCTGTGATACCGAGTGGTTTGGTTTCGCTCATAAACTAGCCGCCGTTGTCTGTGAACAGCCTGGTAACAGGTGTTAGTTAAAAGAAGAGGAGCTCCAACAGGTTTAACTGTGGGTCGTGCGATACCGGGAAACTGCTGCCGAAATCACTGCTATCAAATCACCCCTTGTGCCAGCCTGCCCTTGCAGCGCTGTTGAAGGATGATGGGATTGCGTCTCAGAGCTCCCGTGTCGCTCAACCATAAAAATCGCCAACTTGGACATGCCTTTCATGGTAAAGACCAGAACCAGCAGGAACGTGAAAACGATCCCCATTCCAACCAGCATCAGGCTCACACCCGACATAAGCATATCTGTTATTGGCATCAGTTTATTTCATCTCGTAGTTGTTATTCGGCTCTTTCTACGTTGTCCAAACATTCGTTGTCAAGCATCAGTATTTTTCAAAATCATGGTTAACGTATTGTTCTTAATGCAATATCCAGTCTTTATTTAGAATATCCATGGTAAGCATTAAACTACCCAATGATATACCAATAATGCCATGAAAATAGTCGGCATCGCTTTAAAGTGCAAATTCATCTGGTACCATGCCGTCCTTCACGACAAGGCTACCAAACTTTATGATGGCCACACGAAAGTATTTTGGAACCCTCAATGCCACAAACCCACCCTCCACTGATACTTGCATCAAGCTCTCCCTTTCGCAGAGAACTGCTCAGTCGCCTAGGCATGGAGTTCAGCAGCGTCTCCCCTGCTGTCGATGAATCGGCTCTGGTTGACGAAAATGCAGAAATGCTGGTTTCCAGGCTGGCTGAGAGTAAAGCCAAAGCCGTTGCTGAATCTCATCCTAATGCACTGATCATCGGTTCTGATCAGGTCGCTACCATTGAAGGCCAAATACTGGGTAAACCCGGTAACCATGAGAAAGCCGTCGAGCAATTGATGCAGGCATCCGGTAAACGTGTCAGTTTTCTCACCGGTCTGTGTCTGCATCACAGCACCACTGGCAACACACAATTATGGTGTGAACCTTTTCATGTGGAGTTCCGAGAATTGACTCGCGATGAGATCGAGCACTACCTGCACCTGGAAAAACCCTATAACTGCGCCGGATCATTTAAGTCTGAAGGCCTGGGCATCTGTCTATTTCAGCGCATGGAGGGAGATGATCCCTCCTCGCTCATCGGCCTGCCTCTGATACGTCTGGTCAATATGCTTCGTAATGAAGGAGTCGACGTACTCGGTCCATAGACTCAGAAGACCACATCCTCCACGTGCTTGGTATCCTCATCCACGGTATCCGCCTCATGGCTTTCACCACGTTTGAGTCTTGAAAAGGCCTTGATGGCATCCCTGTCGACAGCCGCCAAACGATGATCGCTCCCCTCATAAGTGAGAATGTTGGCAACTTGTACAACATCGACATAGTCGACAGGTGCGTCGCCTGGATCGCGGGCCAGATCTTCATGCTCAGCAGCAGCGGCAATGACAAGCGGGTCGAATTTCCAGAGCTTGAGGATACTGCCGCCCAATTGAGTGTGTAGCTTTTCCAGAACCCGATCCAATACATCGGGTTTGCTGATTAGGCTTTCGTATTTACAAGCCTTGGTCAGGAGTGGGATGTGACCGATGTCATGCACCAGTCCCGCCACAAGTGCCACATCGGCATCCAATCCAGGCTGGCTTTTTGCCAGCATAGCCGCCTGAGCACCGACTTTTACAGAGTGTGACCAGAGATGATCCATGCGCTTTTCAATTTCCTTGACGGAGGTTCTGAAGACCTCCTTCATGGAGACTGCGTAGACAGCATTTTTCACCCTCTGAAAGCCAATTCTTGTGATGGCAGGCTTAATGGTGGTGATTGTATTCAGTCCACGATAGAGGGGACTATTGGCATATCGTATCAAGCGGGCTGTGAGTGCTGCATCCCGTGAGATAACCTTTTGCAGATCAGATGAGGAACTGTCCACATCATTGATCACCAGCAGGGCTTCCAGGGCCAGTGCAGGCAGGGTGGGCAGATAGATATTATTGGCGAGTAGATCCTCGCGAACGGATTCGACAAACTCCTTAACCGAAGCGTCTTCACTCGCTTTTTCCTGCTCTTTTTTTTCCTCTTCCAGGTCGGCAGGTGCGCCATCAGAAAGGTGAAATACTGATTTACTCATGAAAGTGGGTCGTGCTGTTTCAATTTTCCATCCCGCAGCCTCTCAATTGTTGCTGCGCCTTGTTGAGGGCTTCCGATGCCGTTAGTTTAGCTCATGATATCGCCATGCCACTAGCCCAGATATCTAAAATAATCATTATAAATAGGGTCTAACCGCATGATTTGAATTGGAATCATCGAGAAAACCTGAAAAGTGCGAAATGTTACCCGGCTGTTTTCAACAGACCATCTCAGTTTTTAAAACCCGCTCTTGCAGGACGCTTAATAAAACAAGCTGATAATCGGCATCTTTCTAGATAAAAACATCTCGATCAATTAGTGATTGACCTCTCATTTCATCCCTATCATCAAAGCTGAAAAAACTGTATTTTTTCTTTATTTACATAAAGTTACAATTTTTTTGTTAAAAAACAGTTCACTTTTAAATTTAAAGATATTCTATAAACTGTCGAATTAAAGAGCAGGAAACCTATACCCAAAGAATTTGAGAATAAAACGACTACCATGGCTGAACAGGCAATAAACGTGTCATCCACAGACACAAACGAGAAACCGGTCATCCTGATCGCCGACGACTCTCGAGTTGTTCGTGTTTCGTTAAAAAACATCCTGAAGAAAGACTGTCATCTCATTGAAGCGGAAGATGGTCAGCAAGCCTGGGAACTGTTACTCGAGCATCCCCATGTCCAGCTGATCTTCTCCGATCTCTCCATGCCTCGTTTGGATGGCCGTGGTCTGCTCAAGAAAATCAGACAATCGGAGATTACCCGAGTCCGTAATCTGCCCTTTATCGTTGTTACAGGTAATGAAGAGAATAGCGATACCCGCCGGGAGCTTCAGGAAAGCGGAGCCACAGAAATTGTGACAAAGCCTTTCGATCCCGCAAGCATCATCAGTTATACCAATACCCTTGTCTCGAAGCAGGAAAGCGAGAGCTACTTCATCCTACCGGACGAGGATCATCAGACCGAACTGTTACCAGGCATCTCCAGTCAAAGCAACTTCATGGAAGTTGCGAGCAAGGAACTCTCTTTCGCCATCCGCAATAAAAATGAGTTAGCCATCGCTCTGCTGAAAATCGACCAGTTCGATAACATCAGCCATCATTACAGCGGCCCGGCAGTTGAGCATATCCTGCTAGCCACAGCGGAGATCATTCATCAGCATATCCATCCCGATGACACCATGGCCTATTTTGGAGAGGGGTTGTATGCAATTCTGCGCCCGGCTTCGAATGCCATTGGCACCCGCTACATCGGTCGTCGAATTATTGAGGACCTTGTAGCCAAACAGTTTTACCTTGGGGAGACCGATGACGCTGTGAGTGCAAGTATTGGCATCTCTGCGCCTCAGATCAAACATGGTACACGCCTCAGAGAGCTGCTGCTATTGGCGGAAGGACGCCTCAAAGCAGCCATGGACTTGGGTGGTAACCGTGTTATCGATAAGGGTAACGATACGCTTACACCGGTCTCTTCTACACCTGACAACTCGCAGGACTCTGCAAACCAGAGCAGCCTCTTTACCCAACCCATAACGTCGGGTGTAAGCAGTAGTCAACAAGCGGCCGAGGAAATAGCATCCACCCCATCAAATCAGCTTTCTGCTGAAAACCTGAGCCAGCCAAGTGAAGCCGCCAAGCAAATAGCCGAACTGCAAAAACAAATGAAGCAGCTCTCGGACGATAACAAGGATTTACAATCACAAGTGGAGCGCTGGCGCAAGCAGTCTGCTGAATCGGAACAGCTCCGACAGCGAGTCTTTGAGCTTGAAAGTGAGCAGCAGCAGATGCAGCTCAAGTTGACTGATCTGCAAAGCACGAATCATAAACTACATCTGCAATCTGAGGCGGTTGAACAAGAGAAGCAGCTACTGATTGAAAATGATGAAGAACGCCTCGCCACACTCAAACAGGCCAATCAGTTCTACGAGGAAGAGAACCTGCGACTTGAGGGTCAGCTCGATGCACTTAACAATCGAGCACAAAAGGCGGAACTGGCCTACCGAAACGCCGAACAACTGAACACAAGTCTGAAAGACAACATCAGTCTGCTAAGAGGACAACTCGAGCAGATTCAACAACAGCTCTTAGCGGCACAACATCAAGCTGTCAATTCCGCCCCAGAACCAGAACACCAAACCGAATCAGCGGATAGCAAGCAGGAGCCTGCCGACAGTCACATCTCCAGTTTGAACGAACCGACAGAGAGTGAACTGATCTTCAACGGGTTCCCTTCCACCAACGAAGATACACCCAGAGAAAAAGCACCCGTGTTGCAGATATTTCCTGAAAAGGATCCAACACCTGCTCCCATGGCCAAACCGGTATCGGTTGAGCCAAAACAGCCCGAACCCCTGTCAATTCCCACCTATCGAATAAACGATGAAAAGCCACCGAGAGAGCGACGCTCCCTCTCGTCTTTTGCTATTGCCAGCCTTATCCTGCTTATTCTACTTGGCTTAGGCAGTAGCTATCTCTACCGCTATTTACAACAATCCCCAGAAGGCGTGGCACCAAATTCAATCGAGGTGCCACAGAGACCCGCCGTTCAGAAAGCACCGTCAGAAATTAAAAACGATACAAACTTGGTGACTAGCCAGACCGATACGGCCTCTTCCTCTTCTTCATCAGTATCCGCGTCACCGGGCGCTCAACCCTCACCAGCGTCAACATCAGACATGATTTCAGAAGAAGCCAAGCTCCAGGCCGAACTGACACTGCGGCAAATGGCAGAAGAGGAATACAATCAGCAGCTACTGCAGATTAACGGCACAAACCAACCGTCAAATTTGCCGGTAGAAAATCAGCAGTATCAGTCAGAAGAAGCCGATTCCGAACAGCCGCTAAATCCAACTATTACGAACGAAACAGGCGAACAGGCTAGCGGCATCCATGCCTCCACAGTGCCTGTGGAGTAATACACGGCCAACTCCGCAGCGATCCATTATTATTCTTGAGTGGGGCCTTGCATAAATATACTGGCATGCAGCGGCCAGCCAGACTCATCAAGCACCAACACAGTCCATTTTCCGGATACCCCTGGATTCAAGGTCTTTTTTGAATAGACCCGCCAACGCGGTCCACCCACCGCAAATTCAATTTGTCCCATGAACTGTCCCTCGAACTCCCAACGGTGAGTAACGCTTCTTCCTTCTAAATGCCTTAAGTCAGTAAAGAAATAGATATCCCCCTGATAGGCGTCCAGACTCACCACCTGATCGACCGGCTCACGATTGACAATGCCTGTAGTAAAAAGCGCACGCGCCGCATAAGCGTCTGGCACTGGAGATTCCTGCAGCTCTTGCGACAGCGCCACACCAGCGAAAAAAATCACCCCCAGGCTGAACAAACCCGTCCACACTTTGCCTCTACCTGATTGAGAATATCTCATGCCTCTTTCCCTATACTTGTTAGTCTTGATGTTTGTTTTCCTCATACGCCTATCCTTTGCTTCCTGATTGCTCTCTTTGATTTCCATTATCGTCTGATGACTCTCAACCACTGCCAGAAATTAAGCAATCCCGCCAATGATGCAGAGAGGTAGGTCAGCGATGCTGCCCGTAGAATTCTCTTAGCAGCCAGATATTGCTGGGGCGCAAGATAACCTGATTTCAGAAGCGGCAATGCCTTTTTAAAACTGGCATCGAGCTCTACTGGCAAGGTGACCAGCTGTACAACCACGTTCGTCCCCATGATGAGAAATGCCGCCAGTCCTGTAACCAAACCTGGCGCCGGTGCTCTTGTTGCTATTGTCAGCAGCGGCGCAGCAAATAGTAAAAAAGAGCCCACTTTCTGTGCCAATTGTGCGAATACTGCCAAGCGGGTTCGCAAGCGAAACATGGGATCATCTGCCGCATCCTGTAAAGCATGTCCAACTTCATGGGCTGCTGTGGTTATTGCCGTTAATGATCGGCCATTCAGTTTATCCTTCGTTAGGCGAACCACCTTTTCTACCGGATCATAGTGATCGCCTATATCAGTGGTTTCAACGCTCACCGATTGAAGTGAAAAACGATCAAGGAGATGGCGTGCCAGCTCTCCACCATCGCCGGGGAAATTCTTCTCTTGCTGACGATTGTATTTTCCCATGACCCACTGAACCCAGAGTTGGGGGCCCAGCAAAAGAATCATGATAACCGCCAACAGCAGAAGATAGATCATCTTATCGGCTTGCTATCGACACCCTTACAGACCACAGCGCCCCGACGCACAACCACTGGCACAGGCGGGTTCAGGGTTCGACAATGTCTTACTGTTAACCACTGCAGCCCCAGAAATCAGTTTTTTTACAGGAGTCTCTGAGGGGGTATCACCGGGATCTATACAGGCCAAACCGGCTAGCGCTTCCCAGGTCGTGACAGTTACATCGATTTTGTGGCTAACTTCGACCTTGCGGCCGTTTGCTTCACAATAATAATCATATGTGGGCACCAGGTATCTCCTCTATCATCATCTCTCTTAATTCTAACCTAATAGAAGACACCAGATCATGCAGAACGCTTCGAAAATGAGCACTTTTTGACCAGGCAGGCAAAAGGGCCGCCATTTGTACAATAGCAGCCCTCCGCAGGAAGTCAGCCAGCAATTACACTCAGTATGTTACGACCCGGGGGAGATCCTTGGCGGATGCAACCCAGCTCTCTACAGCAGAAAGCGCAGGCATCGCTCTCACCAGTTTTTTCTGCTCGTTGACCTCGGCCATTTTGGCATGAAGGTTTTCCGGTTTTCGCTGAGCCAGTTCAGGTACTGTATCAACACCCGCTGCCTCCAGAAGGTCGGAATACTGCTCACCAATACCCTTAACCCGAAAGAGGTCTGCCATATTCACCCAGCGGAGCACGAGTTTACCGCTGATGCCTGTCGCATCTTCTACCTCTTTGCGACCTTTTTTGGTTGCACCTTTCTCTAACAGGTTTTCCAGGCTGCTTACCCCTGCAGCTTGAAGCTTTGCTGCGAAGGTTTCTCCGATGCCTTCGATTTCTACTAATTTCGTCATTGTCCCCTACTCTTATTGGTTATCGTCCGTATTGGACAGTTCCGAGTCTAGTGGGAGGATTGCCGAACGGCAAACAGAAGAAGCTAAAAGATTTGTAAACTCTTACCTCATAGCATGACAGAATACATCAACAACAGACTTGACGATCACAAGAAGGCCTGTGTTCAAAAGCCCGGCTGATAGCTGGAGCTATTGACTAAGCAATTGTCAGCATTAGGAATAATTTGTGTGGGTCATACAATTTTCACGAGCAACGATCTCCAGGAGGAATGCCATCTCGACGGCTCAGAACTCTGAAAAAACCGGATCAGCAATTCATAATCACTCGCCCTAGAACGATGCATCTATCACCTGGCTCACCAGGTTTTTTCTGCGCCGCTCGACCTGCCGTCTCTCTGAAGGACTACCATGTGTATCGTTAAAGAGTAGTTTACGTGGATCACGCCTTGTAAACCGCTTGCAATATGGATGCGCTTCCAATCGCCGTCCATTGAGCGTGGCCTGATTAATTTTATCGACCACACCACGTATCTTATCCACCGGTTTGATCTGGATAAGCCCATGGTACTCAGTCACTCTGGTCCTTGTGTGGACTATCTTGAGGATTTTTGTTCCCGACACTCTGATGCGTCCAGTTATCGTGAAGGGAGACCACGATGATTTGAGTATTTTCTTAATGAATTTTTCAAGTTCTTTAGATCCCATCTCATCAGGAATCCCCTTAATGAAAACCCACATATCCCCCCCAAGTTAAGAAGCTCAAGCAGCTCATCAAACCATACTATTTACATTAAATTATTTTTTTAACTTACTGTTTTTAATTATAATTAATATATTCAAACAGACTTTAAACACCCGTCAGTTGTAATGAATATATCAACCGCTCAAGCGATAGTCACCTCCTTGCTCAGATAGACATCCTGAATCGCATGGAGTAGTTCGATCCCTTCTTTCATCGGACGCTGAAAGGCCTTACGACCGGAAATCATACCCATCCCACCAGCACGCTTGTTGATCACAGCCGTTCTCACTGCCTGAGCCAAATCCCCCTCCCCGGATGATGCACCGCCTGAATTGATTAATCCTGCCCGGCCCATGTAGCAATTCGCAACCTGATAGCGGACCAGATCTATGGGATGCTCAGAGGTGAGCGCCGTGTACACCTTATCGTGAGTTTTACCAAAGTTAACGGCCTGATAGCCTCCATTTCCCTCAGCCTGCTTCTGTTTCACGATGTCGGCTTCCAGCGTGGAAGCCAGATGATTGGCCTGACCGGTCAGGTCCGCTGCTGTATGGTAGTCGGTACCATCCACTTTAAAAGCAGGATTTCTCAGATAGGCCCAAAGCACGGTTGCCATACCCAGTTCATGGGCGTGTTGGAAGGCCTCAGAAATCTCCTGTATCTGACGACGGGATTGTTCCGAGCCAAAATAGATGGTCGCCCCAACGGCAATGGCGCCCATATCAAAGGCCTGATCAACAGAGGCAAAGAGAGTCTGATCAAATATGGCCGGGTGCGTCAGCATCTCGTTATGGTTGATCTTCACCAGGAAGGGTATTTTATGCGCATAACGCCTAGCCACTGCACCTAAAACACCAAGCGTAGACGCCACCGCGTTACAGCCGCCCTCAATGGCAAGTTCGACAATGTTTTCAGGATCGAAATAGATAGGATTGGGTGCAAATGAGGCACCCCCAGAATGCTCAACTCCCTGATCTACTGGCAGAATTGAGACATAGCCTGTAGCGGAAAGTCGTCCGCTGTTCATGAGCGACTGAACGCTCCGCAGGACGCCTGGCTTGAGGTCTTTGTCGGCTACCACCCGGTCAACATAGTCAGGTCCCGGCAGGTGGAGCATATCCTGGGTGATGGTCTTACAAGTATGTCCCAGCAGACTATCTGCCTCACCAGCTAACAACTGTTTAATGTCAGTCATCCGTTACCTCCCCTGAATAGATGATTGCAATATTCCGACGCATATTCAGTATAGGTTTAATCGTAGCCGATGCATGGTTGAACCTATCCTGGGGTATGAAAACAGCACCTGACAGTGGAACATTCAGGCGCTTGAATGCTCATAAAACTGTAAGCCGTACGGAAGATATCAATGCAAAATCCATTTCTGCCTAGTTTTGAACACTTACCATCTACCCTGCCCATATTTCCGCTACAGGATGCACTGGTCATGCCCGGTGCACAATTGCCCCTGAATATCTTCGAACCCCGATATCTCGAAATGATTCAGGCTGCGCTGGCGACTCACCACTTAATCGGCATGGTGCAACCTACCGCCGTGACAAAAGAGGGAACCAAAGAGAAGGTGCATACAACAGGGGGGGCCGGACGGATAACGTTTTACAACGAAACGTCAGATGGCAGAATCGAGATCATGTTAACGGGCGTTTGTCGTTTCGACATCAAACAGGAGCTACCTAGCAGGCACGGATATCGACTGGTGGAACCGGACTGGCATCGCTTCGTCTCCGACTATGAGTTTTCCGAATGGGATGATGCCTCCAACAAACCCGCTTTTTTTGCGGCGCTTGAGAACTATCTACAATCCAACAATCTTGAGATGAACCAGGATGCACTGAAGCAATTACCCTTTGCCCAAGTCTTGAATGTACTGACCACCCTTCTCCCTTTGCACCACACAGACAAGCAAGCCATTATCGAGACGGTCACCTTCTCGGAGCGCTTCCTTTTGCTCTCCAGTACAATCGAGTTGATGAGCAGCGCTGGGCAGTCCCACCTCCGGCACTGAACAGAAGAACAACTCCATTTACTGAAATCACCACGGAGAGGCTGTCAGCAGATTCCCATGTCAAAAGTGTTCGATAGTCAGTTCAAAGCCGCACCGTGGTTCAAATCACCGCATTTACAGACCATCTGGCCCGCCCTGATGCGGGTTAAAAAAGATATTCTGGTCGAGTGGGAACGGGTTGAACTGAGGGATGGGGATTTCATCGACCTGGCCTGGCATCGTGCTAGTGGTCCGCTGGTCATGTTAATCCATGGTCTGGAAGGATCACTTCAATCTCACTACGCTGTGCCAATGCTGGAAGCCCTCAAACAGGCAGGCTTCAATACAGTTTTCATGCACCTTAGAGGTTGCGGAAGAGAACCGAATCGACTGAGTCGCAGCTATCACTCAGGTGCCACGGAGGACCTGGTAGAAGTATTCGAACACCTTGAAAAGCGTGGTGAGAAACCCTCTGCCGCCATCGGTGTCTCTCTGGGCGGCAATCTTCTGCTCAAGCATTTGGGCGAGACCGGCAGGAAATCCGGACTGTCAGCGGCAGTGGCAGTTTCCGTACCTTTTCATCTGGACCAGACAGCTGAACACCTACAACACGGCGCTGCGAGGATCTACCAGAAATACCTGTTAGACAAACTGATTGCCAGTTACCGAAGAAAATTTGCCGGACGCCCCGCGCCCTTGGATGTGAATATTTCCAGCATCGATTCAATCTATACCTTCGATGACCTGCTCACTGCTCCGCTAAACGGATTTAAAGACGCCGATGATTATTATCAACGCTGTAGCTGTATCGGTTTTCTAAACACTATCGAGACACCAACATTAATCCTACAGGCAAAAGATGACCCCTTTATGCCACCGGACGTCATCCCCAGCCAAGCCCAATTGGGGCCTGGTGTCACCCTCGAGCTGTCTCAACAGGGTGGTCATGTAGGGTTCATCAACGGAAAATACCCCTGGCGACTGAATTACTGGCTGGAGTCACGCATCCCCAAGTTTATCAGGCAACAACTGAATAAATAGAGCCCCTGACCCTTTGCAACATTCTCCTCACCGGGCATGTCTGATAGGCTGAGCTTCTGACGGTCAAATGAGTAAACGGGCCCTGGAACCCGTTTGTGGTAAGAATGAAAAGCCCCCCCGGAAAAGAGCTAGATCGATTACTCGTTGACATCGCCTGTCTGGATTACAAACAGCTCCGTGCCTCACTGATTTCGACCACAGGTAGTCATTGCGAAGTCTGGCGGAGCAGTAAGCGTTATGCGCCACTGGACGGTGATAATCAAGGCGCCTCCTATACGGAATTTGTTATCAAATGGCCGCTGGCCCACTATTCTGAGTCGGAATCCCGTCTGCTCGCCAGACATTACCGGTTACTGAAAGAGACACTTGACGAGGTTATCCCAGACGCCCTCTTCGTCATTACCAAAATCAACGGCGTGAAGAGCGTCTTCGTACTCGCAAAAGCGGTGAATATCTGGTTCAACATCGCGAACCAGCAAAACGAAGAGGAAGCCGTCCGGTTACTGTGCACCAATCCCAAGTCACGCATCCAGCTGGCGAGGTTCGTGAGAGCAGCCAATGCTTGGCGGACTTCCGACAATCCCCGGATGATCGACCTTTTTGGCTTGGACAACCTGGTCATGGACACCAACCGGGAGATCCATTTTCTTGACAGCTTTTTCGTCTTCTTCTTCGAAGACATGTTCCATCTGATCGATAACACTGAAAATGATAAAGAGCTAAAGGACAAGCTGGAGGTTTCAGTCAAACGGCTGACCTATCTGGAACACCTGCTGGAAAGGGTCAAACGGCACTGCGAGGAGCGTCAGGAAAAAGAGGCAGAAGTCACCCCGTAAAGGCGCCGGGCGATTCGAGATATGCAATTTCGTCCGGACGACTCTCACGACCCAGTATGACATTGCGATGGGGAAATCTGCCAAATCGCCTGACGATATCACGATGGTGGCGGGCAAACTTCACATTATCAGTAAGCCCCGTCGCTTCATATAACGTCACTGAAAGATCCTGATCCTCAATCGACTCACTGTGCATCAATGGCATATAGAGAAAAGCCAACTGAGCCCCCTTCAGTACACTGTCGAAACCAGATGCAATCGCCTGCTTGGTAATCGCTACTGCTTGCTGCTCAGTCTCAAACGCTGCGGGTAGATTTCTGAACATGTTCAACGGAAATTGATCCAGCACGATCACCAGCGCCAAAGCACCAGCGGCTGAATTCTGCCAATCGCTCATCTCACCATTTGAGGCAGATTCCCAAAGAGACTGGAATCGTAGCCGGATTTCGCTATCCAACTCAGGAGTTGAATCGAACCAATGGGCTTTTACCTCCGGTGAAAACCAGAAATCAAGAACAACGTTGGGGGTCATTTTATAGGTCATGATGTGACTTATTCATTATCGCTGCGAAATGTACCGTACATTTATGATCCGTCCTAATTCCTCTTCCAGATTCCTGAGTTAACTAATTCTGGAACCAGTTGGCCGGTCGCTCAACCAGCTCAATTTGATACCCATCAGGATCTAGCGGCCAGGCTCTTGTGTATCCCCCTTAGTCAGAATGCCTATTTGCCAGCGCACATCAATTACGTTTATGCTCAATCATCAAAGACCACTTATGTCTGGTATTTAGCGAATCTCATGCTGCACCTCTTGCAATCTCTCTGCAAATGGATAGCCATCATTTCTTTTGCCGTTTTACTGATCACCCTATTCAATAAGGATGATCTACCGGACCCAGCGGGATATGATCTGGATCGTCTGACCGATCCCAAACAGGAGAAAACATTCCGATCTCCTTTCACCGTTGAGGCAGGCGGCGAATCCTACAAAATCGATCCTGCATTTGACTATCAGCTCGAAGGTGTCATCGTCAGCTACCATGATGCCGATGCCTTCAGCGACATCTGGCACCATGACAAATGGAAGGATTTTCTCAACGTGAAAGATCTTTGTATCATCTGGGGAGCCAATGTTGCTAGCGGTGTCTATCAGGATATGTCGTTCAAGAATGACAGTTGGACCTGCTGGGCCTACTGGCCTGACGCTGAGACCGGTTCACGTTTCAAAGGCGAGCAACTCTCCAATAACCACCTGCTGACCGATGATATCGAACTCAAGCGCCTGTTAATGTCAGCAGAAACCGGCGACCACATTCGGCTGGAGGGTCTGCTGGCAAAGTACGAGAATCCATCCAACGGCTTCCATCGAGGTACCAGTACGGTCCGGACAGATAGTGGTAACGGAGCCTGTGAGACCATCTATTTGGAGCGTTTCGAAATCGTACAGAAAGCCAATAACCGACTTCGCTCGCTCTATCATGCAGCCAAATGGATACTGATCATTTCTCTCTGCCTGTTTACCGTCCTATTCTTCATCACGCCGATGAAAAAACCACGGCTTTAATCACGAGTCAGAGACCCCACTCGAATATCACACGCCACATTAGGGGCATTTCCCGGTGAGATCAGATAAAAAACCTGGTGGAAACATTGTTATGTCATGAATTTGTTATGAAAAAACATTGGCTTCCCTGGATTTGCCGAGTATGATGGCTGTGGCTAAGAAACAGACCCATAACCGCTTCCCCGTTTGAGCTTCCCTCTTGTTGAGAATCGGATTCCTTTGGTTTCCAGGCTAATTTCCATGGACATGGTCCATGTGGTTTATCTGTTCAAAGTCTGTCTGGCAGGTTTGTAAATGGGACCGTCAGACTATTGAGCAACTCTCTATTTGTTAGGAATATATCGATGACGAAATTGTATGTTGGCAATCTGCCATGGTCTGCCACTGAAGACGATATCCGCGAACTGTTTACCGACATTGGTGAAGTTCAGTCCGCAAATCTGATTCTCGATCGTGAAACCCGCCGTTCTCGCGGTTTTGCTTTTGTCGAGATGAGCCAGGCCGACGCAGAACGTGCCATCTCTCAGCTCAATGGCAAGGATTTTCAGGGCCGTGATTTGAGAATCAACGAAGCTCAGGAAAAACCCCGTCGTAGTGGCGGTGGTGGCGGTGGTGGCGGTCGCTGGTAAGCACGTCCCCAAACTGTCGGTTCAGCGTCCACGCTTGATTTGACAGATTGATACCGGCAACTGGTAAAGCACCAGTTGCCGGTATCCAGAAATCTCTCCTTCTCCATGTCCTCATGGAGCCAATGGTGACAGACTGGAAATTTGTCACTAGAGCAGTCTCTGTTTGCTCATAAACACGTGACTCACTGACTATCCACCTACCCCCTCTACCTGTTACGCATAGCGCTATTCATAATCGCTATAACCCACTCGTTGTAGGTACCCGGTCATGATCGCGGCATAACGGCGGTACACAAAAGGTATCAGTTCAGACTTTCCAGCGCGGCAATGCGCGCTTCCAGCGGTGGATGGCTGGCAAACATTTTCTGCACTTTACCGGCACTGATGGCCAATGCCGCCATTTCATCCGGCATAGGTTCGGGCTCATGTGCCTGTTGCAACCGTCTCAATGCTGCAATCATCTTGTGACGGCCGGCAAGTTCCGCTCCTCCCTTGTCGGCACGGTATTCGCGCCAGCGGGAGAACCACATCACAATCGTCATAGCCAGTATGCCCAGCACAAATTCAGCAATCATGGAGACAATTAAGAAGGCCGGTCCGTAACCCCGCTCTGTCTTGAACACCACCCGGTCAATGGTATGGCCGATGATACGGGAGAGAAAAACCACAAAGGTATTCACCACTCCCTGAATCAGCGAGAGGGTCACCATATCCCCATTCGCCACGTGACTCACCTCATGAGCAAGTACCGCTTCCACTTCATCTCGGCTCATCTGTTGAAGCAATCCGCTGCTGACTGCCACCAGGGCACTATTCTTATTCCAGCCTGTGGCAAAGGCGTTGGGAGAACCGTGATTGAAGATCCCAACCTCCGGCATGCCGATCCCGGCCTGCTTCGCCTGCATGGCCACCGTATCTACCAGCCATCGCTCCGAGGCGTTACCCGGCTGCTCGATGAGCTGGACCCCCATACTGCGCTTGGCCATCCACTTGGAAATAAACAGCGAAATCAGAGATCCACTGAACCCGATCACCGCTGAGTATATCAGCAATGTATTCAGATCAAGATCGACGCCATTTTGCATCAGCAGACCCTCGACACCGAGCAGCCTGAACGTGATGCTGATAAGCATAACGATGGCGAGGTTGGTACCCAAAAACAGTGCGATTCTAAACATTTATTCTCTACTACATGGAAAATTTGAATGGGCTTAATATGGTGACAGCATTGGCCCATTTCAAGTTCCCTCGCCCAACGATTACAGATTCGCATGCAATTGTTGCCACATGCATGGGTGCGCAGCGCACTAGAACCACATACCAATCCCAAAACCGTGTTTCACGTTACCTTAAACATAGGCACACATTGTAGATAAAGCTCAATAGGGACTTACTGGGACAGGAAGGATTCTATAGGATATTTCCTACAAAATGACAACGGTCAGTTTCACCATTCTCAGTAACAACCACTCCAGGTAAAATACACTTCATACTGATGTGATATACGGCATTTTATAGCATCATCCATCTCGACCACTTTGTGATAGGCTCCGTCTGAGCTATTACCAGTAATACGGATACGGACTAATAGTGTCCTAGGCGCCAGGAGTAAGGCATGCGAATACAAATACAGTCATCGATAATATTCATTATTCTATTCGCTACTTCAGTGTATGCAGATGATATGAAGATGAAGCAGCAGGAGTTAGATGCTGCTTGTGAGGCAGCACGTCAAGAAAAACTGGCCCCATTGCGTGAAAAGTGGAGTTCCCACGGTCTAGATGACACACCGAACCCTCAAAATGAGGCATGCTCAAATGCCTCCGGACTAACACCGCCGAGATGACTATG
>JAHXIP010000021.1 GCA_025655575.1 Candidatus Thiodiazotropha sp. (ex Monitilora ramsayi)
TTCCTTCGGGGCGCGAGGAGAGAAGTTTGGTTGTTCCAAATGAGCGACGAGCAACGCCGAGTGGCGCTTTTTCAGGCTCAACCCGAAGGGCTGGGGCTGTTTTTGCACCCAGCGGCGTTATCATTCGCTCATGTAGCCGGGCTACGCCACGCTCATTCTGCCTTGCTGGGCACAAAAACAGCTCCAGCAGGGCGTACCCCAAGGGCACTTCCTTCGGGGCGTATTGGATTAGTGTTAACAGGCCCTAGATGAGCTGGCTGGACTTCAGTCGTTTCAGATTGCTTGAAATCTTCCAGCCCCTGCGATGCATGCATCTGTCCCTGGCTATCAATAATCACCGCTTCAACGTCCTTTTGGCGATTGATGAGTGCCAGTCCATCCTTCAATCCAAGCACGAACACACTGGTGGAGAGAGCGTCGGTTCGCGTTGCATTGGGCCCAATGATGGTGACGCTGCGTAGTCCTTCGGCAGAGCGGCCCGTCTTCGGACTGAGGATATGGTGGTAACGCACACCATCGGCTTCGAAATAGCGCTCATAATCACCGGATGTAGAGATGGCTGTATCCGACAAAGGCAATACGGCTGCCAGAGCTTTGTCATCTCGGGGTGCCTGCACGCCGATATACCAGGGACGCCCCTGATGATCTCCCAGCATACGGCTGTCGCCACCTGCGCTGATCAAGGCATTCTCAATGCCACGCTGTTCGAGTAGATGAATACCCCGGTCGACAGCATAACCCTTGGCGATACCCCCCAGGTCTATACGTACACCGCTCTGTTTGAAGTGTACGGATTGAGAGTCCGGGTTGAGTATGAGATGGCGGTAGTTGATCAGGGGACGTGTCTGGTCCAAGGCCTCATCAGTGGGTTTTATCTCTTTCCGGTAGTCGTATTGATGGCCGGCTGAGGCAAAAGTGATATCGAAAGCGCCGCCCGTCAATTGCGAATAGGTCTGGGAAGTCTCCAGCAGGTCATAAAACTCCTTGGAGATCGGTACTGGCTGATAGGCTGCCCTATCGTTGACAAGATAGAGTTCACTGGTCTCGATGTAGGGACTCAACGCCTGATCGAGTCGGCGGAATTCGTCGAGTACGGATTCGATGGCTTGGTTAGCGGCTTGCTCATCTTCATGCCAGACCTCAACGCCTATCCGAGTGCCCATGATGGCAGCCTGCTTCCCAAACCAGGCACCCTGTGATGAGAATGGTAGCAGCAGCGCCGTCAAGAAGGCGCAAAGAAGGCCAGCACGCAGTTTCATCCGGTCAGGATGGCAGGAAGTCGATGGGATAGGAGACGATGGCAGTCTCCACATCTTTTGCCGAGAACTTGAAGAGCTTGATTCGGCTCACCAGCTTTCGCTCCAGTTTACTGTCGTTCAGCTCCGAGGAGAGAATGCGGCACTTGGTCACCTTGCCGGCCGGAGATATGGTCAACTCAAGCACGACTTTACCACGCAGCGTTGGGTCGCTTCGAAGGGCTCGATTATAGAGCGCATAGACCGCCCCCTTGTTCTGGTCGAAGACAGTCTGTATCTCCTCCCGTGTGCGGTTTCCTTTATGATCCTTGCCTTTGCCTCTTGAGCTGCTTGCGGCGGATGCCCGCTTGGCATTGGCTGCACGACTCTGAACTTGTGTGGTTGAACGACCACCGAGACCCTGTCCACCAGTATTCCGACTCAATGTTGCAGTATTGATGCCACCACTACCTCTCGACGCCCCGCCAGTGATGATCGAGCGACTCGATGTGGCTGCTTTTTCTCCAGTCGAAGCCAGCTTACGAATGCCACCGACTTGTGGTACTGCGGGTTCGTCACGCAGATCCGCCAACTGATCGGAAAAGGCCAGAAGGCCAGCACTTGCTGCTTTTTTACGCGCACTCTCTGTCGAGGGCTTTGGCGGTATTTTTGCAATCTTCTTAGCCGGCTTCTTGGCCGGTTCAGGTTTCTTTTTGGCTTCAGGCTTCTTCTTCTTCGGCTTGGGTTCCGGTTTCTTTTTCTCCACCAGCTTTTTCGCCGGTTTTGGCTTGGGAGGCGGTACTTTCTTCTGTTCAAGGATAAGGCGTGCCAGTCTGGGTGGCAGGGTCTGCTTCTTGAATCGCTCCTTTTCGGGTAATTCGATCATTGGAATCAGCAGACCGAACAGCAGTGTGATGATCAGAACGATTGAGCTGATCAGATAGAAGCGGCGCTCATCGGCATCCTGGGTATTCCAGGGTAGTATCTGGGAATGGCGGTAGGAGACGCTCACAGAGTCTGTCCTCCCTTGGCCTTTTCAGCACGCTGCAGAACCGCAAGGGAGACACGGGGATATTCCGAGTCCGCACAGGTGGCCATCACACGCTTCAGCAGGTTATAGGGAATCTCTTTATCCCCCATAATAGTGATATTGCCGCTGAAAGGTTCCAGAGTACTTGCCTTGGCGCGCTCCGCATGAAGCTGCAGTTCCGCTTTCAGCGTCGGCAGCAGGGTGCCGGGAGGCAGCGGTTGTGCCAGATCGATAATACGGCGGCCATGCACCAGGATCTCGTTCTGGTTAACCATCACGACCAGGGTCTCTTTCGGTTTCTGCTCAGCAGCCGACTCGGGCAGGCTAAGCGCCTTGGCATTCGGCAAGACTTGCACTTCGCCAGAATTGACCAGCAGAAAGAAGACCAGGATTGTAAAAATATCCATCAAAGAGACAAGGTTGAGCGTGGCTCGACCTTTGTTTCGTTTGTGGTGGCGATCCATTCGTTTCGCCCTGCGCGACATTTTCATGAAGCGTTACCTTGAGCCTTGTTGGATGTCTTGAGAGGCGGAGGTGCGTCACCCAATGAAATTTCGGGGAACAGCTCAGCCTGTACCAGCGAGCCGGCCTCCATCTGCTCGGTCATACGTACCGCATCCATGACCTGAACCATGGTTGCGTAACTGGTTTGTGGTTCAGAGAGAATGAAGACGTTGCGTTTCTCCGGAAAACGGACCTTGATCTGTATCAGCAGATCATTCAGCGTCTTGAAGTCGTGTCCTTCGGCGTTGTTTTCGATACGCCTGATCAGGCCGCCCTGTTGGTCGGCGACTTCCATGCTCTCTTTGCGGATGATGACCTCGAGCTGCAACTCCTTGATAGCCTGCAATTTGCCTTCACTGGCCGGTGGCAGATAGAGCTCAAGGATGGCAAAGCGGGAAAAAGCCGCAGTAATCAGCAGAAAGGGGATCAGTATCACCATCAGGTTAAGAAAGGCGGTGATATTCAGTTCCGCCTCGTGATGATGGTGACGCAGACGTTTTCTCATGCGTTGCTCCGTGCGGAAGCTGAAAATGCCTTCTCATTGAAGATATTGAGGAACTTCACCGAGGCCATTTCGAGGCTGTCGACCAGTGAGGTGGTCTTGCTCTGCAACAGGGCGTAGACCAGCAGTAGAGGAATAGCAGCCATCAGACCGAAGGCAGTCGTGTTCATTGCCACCGAGATACTGGCGGATAGCAGGTCGGCCTTCTCTGCCGGGTCTGCATTGGAGACCGCGGTAAAGGCCTGAATCAGACCGATGATGGTGCCCAGCAAGCCCAGCAGAGTGGCGATATTGGCCAGTGTGCTGAGGTAGTGCGTGCGCTTCTCCATGCGGGGGATAGCTTCCATCAGTCCCTCTTCCATGGCGACCTCCACATCATCGCGGCGTCGGGCGGTACGAGCACGCGCCAGACCGTATGTCAGCATGGTGCCGATGGCGGTCTTCGATTTGTTGGCAGCATTCATGGCTTCATTGAAGTCGCCGCTGTTTAGGAGTGGCAGAACTCTTTTCCAGGTCCGCTTGTTACTGCCGGTGACCAGGCTGAGATAGACCCAGCGCTCGATGGCGATTGCCAGCCCGCCGGCGAAGATCAACAGAATGGGATACATGAAGAGTCCGCCTTCCTGAAAGAATCGGATGATGGGGTCGATGAGCTCCATGGGGTTCTCCGTTGTTTAAAGCTTCAAAAATTAAGTTGATTACTATCGGGCTTTGCCGCATTTGGTGCGGATCGGCAGTCGTGCCCGGATTCTTTACGGTTTTTCGCCAAATGTCTGGTACCAATCCACACGTCTGCGAAATACATCACGGTCCAGGGGGACCATCAGCTCATCCATGGTGTTCATTTCCGGCGGCATCATGCCCGTCAGACGCTTGGCGGGGCGCCAGGGCACCACATAGAGTACGTTGGGTGACTCTTTGTTACCGAAAATGGCGGCGCCCTCCATGTCGAGTCTCTGTTCTGCCACACCTGTTGATGTAACCAGGAGGAGCAGTGTCAGGATGCAGTATCTTTTAATCGTGTTTGTCATCTCAAAATACTCACGGGTTATTTAGCGCGTTTCAAACGGCGTTCCAGGTCGAGTATCCAACCTTTAATTTCCCGATCCTCTGCGTCAGCCAGTTTTTGGCAAACCCGGTAGTGCTCCAATGCCTGCTTTGGTTTTTCCAGATAGAGGTCATACAGGATGCCTAGGTTTCGATGTGCCATCTGATAGACGGGTTCAGCTTTGAGCGCCGCCTGATAGGCTTGTTCCGCTTCTTGGAAGCGGCCCTGCATGCGTAAAGAAAGCCCAAGCTGGTTATGTGCCGGTGCGCTATCGGGATTACTCTTGATGGCATTGCGGAACGACTGTTCTGCTGCTGCCGGGTCGTTCTCTTTCAATTGAATAATACCGAGATTGGTTTGCGGGCCGGCCAGACGGGGATTTTCCGCCGCCAGCTGTGCAAACTGTCGCTTTGCTTGCTTGGTATCACCTTCGCGCAGAGATTTCAGTGCTGCGGCATAGTCCTTTTCCAGGGTTGAGCTGACTTTCTTTTCACCAGCTGGGGATGCCTGGCTGCTTGGACGTTCCTGCATGGCGGTACAACCGCCGAGCAGCAGTGTGAGGCAGAGGATCAGTCGGGCAGGTTTAGTTGATCGCATCGACCCACTCCTCACTCTGTTCCTGCTTCGCATAGCGGGCAGGCTGTAATTTTGCCAGTGCCTTGAAACTCTTTTTGACCCATTCGTCATAGATGCCCGATGTCGTATGTTTGACATTGGACTCATAGATGGCGATGGCCTTGTCCTCGAACGGGAAGGCCTGCTCCTCCAAGAGAATCTCATATTGCTCCAACTCTTCCTCATTGAGGCCTTTGGGTCGTTCGGATGCCATCAGCGCTGCACCAAACTCTTGGTAGATTTCACCCATATGGTAAGTGGCCGCCGTTGAGACTTCGGCGACACCATATTCTGCAGCCTGTTTATAGGCGGCAATGGCACTCTGCATCTGCTGTTTCTTGCGCTTCAGGTTCTTTTCCAGCGGGGCCTTTAGCGCAGTACGACGGAACAGTTCATGGTCAGGACCTGCCAGTCTCAGAGAAGCCTGAGCCGCCAGATAGCGTGTGCGGTCCGTGCGCAGCTTACCGGCTTTGGCATCGGCCTCAATCAGTTGTTTTAGCCAGTGATCCCGCTGTTTGGGATTACCTTGTTTCTCGTGCAGATCAACCAGCTTCTGTCTTGCCTCTATGGATTGATCCAGAGGTGTGGGGAAGGCTTTGACATAGCGGGCATAGGCGTTGATGGCTTCCGACGTGCGGCCGGCCTTCTCATAGAGTTCCGCTGATTGCCAGCCTGCAGCCTGCCTCAACTCAGGGGTGGCGCCCTGATCGGAGATGGTTGTTAGCTCGGCAGCGGCTTTCAGGGGTTGGTCTGTTTCCAGATAGGCCGTGGCCAGTTTGTTGTTGACCTCGGCGACCAACTCGTTATCCGGATAGCGTTTACGGAATGACTCAAGAATCGTGACTGAGCGGTTCCAGTCACCGCTGGCGATGAGGCTGGCTGCAGCGTCATATTCCGCTGTGGCTCGTATTGATGCCTTCGGTACGAGGGTGGAAATGCGCAGGAACTGTCTGGCTGCACCCGGTTGATCACCCTTTTCACGCAGTACGGCACCCTGCTGATAGATGCTGGCGGCCAGCTTCTCTTCGAGTGGGGGACGTTGCTCATCTCGCTTCGACATGAGAGCAAGTGCCTGCTGATAACCTGTTTCAGCTGCGGCGAAGTCCTTTTGTTCAAAAGCAGCATGGGCGGCAACTGTCCAGGCTGTGCGCTGCAACTCGGTCTTGGCTGGGGGATCCAGATTGACGATCTGCAGTGCTGCACCACGAGCCCTGCCGTGGTCGTTCATTTCAAGTAACCGCTCAGAAGCCTGGGTCAAAACCTGGGCCATACGGCGGTCTTTGGGAAAGACAGAACTGAAACGCAACGCACTCTCCACTGACCGCTTGCGCCAAGCCGCCTGTGCTTCCTTGGGCAGCTGTTTTTCCTGCTCATCGTAGGCGAGCAGGGCGGCGTAGCCGGCTTCAGCACGTTTATCGTGGGGAGGCAGCTTGTAGGCGCTCTCTTCATAGGCCGTTACGGCTTCGGGGTAACGCTGTAGCTCGAACAGCAGTTCCGCCAGTAGGAAACTGATGCTGCCGGCTGTCGGATCATCCGGGAATGAGTCGAGGTAGAGACGATACCAGTGGGCGGCTTCCCTACCTTCACGGGCCTGAGTAGCTGTTGCTTCTTTGGTCTTCAGTTTGGCGCTCTGTTGTGCCAGGGCATGGTGATATTCAGCCAGCTCTTTGAGGTAGCTGCGCAACTGGCCATTGAGCCAGGCTCGGTCGGCTTCATTGAGCTGCCGCCGGTATTCACTGTGCACGGCATAACGCTGGGTGAAGGCTTTCTTGCTTTCCAGGGCCTGTGTGGTGAAGCCGTGCTCTGTGTAGATCTCTACCACTTTGACGGAAAGCCTGGGTGACTGGGCATGCACCGGGTTGAAGTCAACGAAGGCAAGATACGCATCTGCGGCATCCTGGATTCTCTCCTGTTTCAGGTAGAGATCCCCCAGACCCTGATAGACCAGGTATTCGTAGTTTCGGTGGCCCTTTTGATCGAAGTAGCTGCTGATGCGGCGCGTACCACCCAGCTCAGAGAATGTGAGGCTGATGATTCGCAGGGTTTCTTTCAGTAGGGCCTGGTCAGCGGGCGAAATGCTGGTGATGTCGATTTGCGGGGCATTGCCCAGCTTGCGGTCGAGCAGTTGAGTGAAGGAGTCGAGTCCCTGCTCGATGTCGCGCTGCTTGAAGCGCGACCAGCCGTGCTTGAGTAGCGCACGGTCGTAGTAGGGGGAATCATCTCGTTGAGCCAGAATGGCGCCATAGGCTTTCTCGGCTTGATCGAAGCGTTGTTGCACAAAAAAGCGTTCACCCCGGCGAAACTGTGCCTCTTGCCAATGCTGACTATCAGGGTGTTTGACCACCAATTCCTGTAAGGCCGCCATCATTTTATTCAGGTCGCCGTGGAGCTCGCTGGCTCTTGCCAGTTGATAGAGCACCAGGTCTCGGGATGGATAGTTCGGCTCGTTCTGCAGCAGCTGCTCGTAAAGTCCAATCGATTTTTCTAGATCTGCACCACTGGCGTTGCTTGCCTCTTCGGGTTGCAACAGGCGTGTTTCGCTCTGTTCAAGTTCAAGATCGGCCAGGCGGCGGGTGGCTTCGCTACTGAGACGCCGATCGGGCTTGAGTTGTAACAAGGCCTGATAGTTTTTGATGACCTCCGCCCGGTCGGTGGCGGAGAGTTGGCGTTTTTCGATGACGATCTCTTTTTTTTCAAGATTGGCCAATGTGGCCTCATCTGAGCCATCACCCATAAACGTTGCACAGCCGCTCAATAGGGAAGGGATGAGTGTCAGCAGGAAAATGCGTTTCATTGATTCGCATCTCCAGTGGTGGATTCGCTGCTACTGTCAAGCAGGCTGGCGACACCGAAGCGGGCCTGTATCAAGTAGTCATGCAACAGGGTTTTTCGCTGTTCGAGTACATGGGATGCCATCTGCTGTAGTTGCTGCGCTTCTTTTCCACGTAGCTGAGTAACCTGCTTTACCAGTGAGGGTATGCTTTTCTCGAGGTTCTTGATACGTGCTGCAAAGGCTTCAAACCGACCCTCTGTCTGTTGTCTGGCCAGTGTGAGGTCTTCTACCAGCTTTCTGGTCTTTTCAAGCGTCAGGTCCAGCTCTCGCATCTGCTTTTTCAGGGTCCAGATTCTGGCCGGATGCTCGGTGACTGTCCGCCAGACAAGGATGCCTTCCATGAGTCTGGCGCCCTCTTGCTGGCTGGCAAGTCTGCCGCCTCTGTTATGGCGCTTGATCAGTCCGTCAATCTTCTCCAACCTTTTCAGCCAACTCTTCTCGTCTTCTGTGGTGAGCATGAAAGCCGGTTCTTCAGGTGAAGCGGCCCGCTCGTAGAGAGCTTGCAGTTCGTCCCGCTCTTTCTCCAGCTGTTTCACCGCATCCCCTTCGAGAAAGGCATCCACTTTTTGCTGTTGTTTGGCATAAGCTGCGATTCGTACATCCAGCATGCTTTGGTAGGAAGCGATCTTTTCCTGCCACTGGTGCAGGTTGCGCTCCATCAGGCGTAGATCTTTGTAGTCCTGAAGACGCTCCTGAAACTCGTTCTTCGAGAGCAGAACAGGGAGCTGGGCGCGTAGCCCCTGTTCTTCCGGCAAAACTTCCACGTTGGGTTGATTCGTTGCATTCAGCAGGTTGTCAGGGAAGTTGCTTTGCTGGATGTTGACCATGGCCTGGTCCAGCTCGTTAATCGATGTGTTGAACCTTGCGATGGCATCCCTGTAGCCTTGCAATGACTGTTGATCGGCTTCCAGCAAGGCGAGAGCATAGGGGATGGCCAGCTGTACTTCGAGGACAGCAGGTTCATCAGTTGTACGCTCGGCGAGCATCTGCCAGGGCACCAATGCCTGCTCCGGCTTGTTTTGCTGTAGTGATGCCCAGCCAGCACCCAGCAACGCCTGGTTACTTGACGGACCATGCAGTCTGACTTTCTGCAGGGCTTCCAATGCAGGTTCCGGCTGTTGCGATTCCAGCATCAGATAGCCGAGCAGTAGATTGGCGCGATCTCGGATTGCTTTTTGTTCTTCGCTACTGCCAGAGCTGGCACCGATCTCCCTCAGCAGATTATATCCTTTTGCTTGTTCATCCTGACGCAAGTGGGCAATGGCCTGATTGAAATCGCCATAGAGCGACCACTCTGTCTCACCAGATACCTTCGGTAGTGTCTCAAGCGCTTGCGTGTCTTCCTTGTCGAGCAGTTGTATCAGACCCAGCAGGTTGAGGCTTTCGTCATGTTCAGAGGGTTTCAGGGCAGTGCCGACCTTCGAGAGTGCGCCTTTGGCTGCCTGTCGGTCATCCCGACGGTGACGGGACTTGGCCAGGTGTAACCAGGCCCGGCTTTGTAGTTGGGGAGAAGCAGACTGCTCCAATACACGCTGGAATATGGTCTCCGCTGTATCGGGCATGCCGTATGCCAGATAGAGTCCTCCCAGTAGCAGCTCGGGTTCATCTTCGTAGGCCTGCATGAGGCCCTGCTTCCTGGCGGAGAGCAGGCGGACGATGGCTTGAAAATAGTTCTCTTGATAGAGCTGAAAGAGTGCTTCTCCGTAGTGGAGATCGCGCAACGCCTCAGGTTCCCCTGGCTTGACTGCAGCTTGTGCAGCCATCGGCAAGGTGAGTGAGAGCGTCAGTAGGATGGAATAGCGCAGGCCGGATCGCAAGGGATCACTCCCATTCCCGGACCTCGAAGTCCGGTTGCTGCATAGCGATGCTGTCGACGATTTTTAGTTCAAGGTATTTCGGGCCTATGCCCTTGGAGAATGTGACGGTGGCGCCACGCTTGTAGTCTCTGCCTTTCGGGCCAACACCGGTGAAGAAAGCGACGAGTTCATGCTCACCCGATTTAAGGTTGCCGAGATAGAGGCGTTGTACACCACCCCGGTGCAGCGCCATGGTTTCACGCTCGGTATAGAGGTGGTTGGTCAGCTCTTTATCGTCGATTTGTAGCTGGACCGAATCGAGCTTGAAGTATTTGCCGATGTCCATGGAGAGAAAAACCGAGACCTGGGTGTTACCGGGAAACAGCAACTCCTCCTCCAGGATGAAGAGTTCCCGATTGAGTTCCAGAACGGACTTTTTCAGATCTTGTACCTGCTGGTCCAGGGCTTTGCTCTGGTCGGCGGTGGACTCCGCCCACGCCAGAGAGATGACCATGTAGAAGGTAAGAAAAATCAGGATGCGTGCGAAGGTCTTCAAGGTGCTGGTTTCCAAATAATATGTGCCCGAGATGGAGCTCATAAATCTATATGAATTAGGACGTTGCGTTTGCGATCATAGTCACAGCTTGGCACGGGGTTTTGGTGTTGTATTCCCAAATGTGCAAATCATAGCGGAACTGGATTCCTATCGCCACGAATCGCTTATTTTTTGATTTCTGTTATGTTGTCTGGCCGTGCAACACCTTGTCTCGTGTTAGTTGGATAAAATACCTTCAATACAGTGTGTTATGCCACTTGTGATTAGGTTACGCGAGATATCATTTGATTTGGTGTGTTCTAGGTAAACTATTGTTATTTATAGTGTTTATGGGTGATCTGGTGGGTATTCCCTCTGATTCATCCAGCGGTTGTTTAATGGGCAATGGGGAATCTCTTTGTGATGTGTAGAAAAATCTGGATTTGTCTCCTTGGCCTATATTCCGGATACCTTTCAGCTGGCCAGCCTGGCGATAGCCTGGTGAAAGCCCCTTTTTCGGTATCGAACACCAATCCCTTTATCCTTATTCATGGCTTGCCGACAGTACAGAGTGCATCGATTCTCGAGGCTGATCATTCGATCTTTCAATGGCAGCTGGATCTCACCAATCATTCGAAATCATCAACGACAGGCAGTGAATCGATCAGTTTGGATGGAGAGACTTACCGTGCAGTATTGATCTGGAAACGAGGTTTAGGGAATGGTTGGCAGATCGGTGCTGAGTTGCCTCTGATCTCACATCAGAATGGTGTGATGGATAACTTCATTGAAGGTTGGCACGACCTTTTTGGTTTATCCAATAGTGATCGTGAACCCTGGCCGAAAAACCGTCTGCTGTTTCGCTATGCGAGAGAGGGTTCGACTGCGTTCGAAGTAACTGATGGCACCAGTGGGGTGGGTGATATCAGGTTCCTCGCCTCAAAAGTGCTGAGCCAATCATCTGCTGGTAATTTATTGACCATTCATGCTGCTCTCAAACTACCGACTGGTGATGCCGACAGGTTACAGGGTAGTGGTGCAGTAGATCTGGCTGTCTGGGTGAGCGCTGCTGCACCAACATTGTGGCCCGATATGAGAATTGGGGGATTTGCTCAGATTGGAGTGCTAGCGATGGGAGAGGCAGATGTGATGCCGGAATTACAGCGTGATTCGGTCTGGTTTGCTGGTGCGGGTGTGCATTGGGAGGCTTTTGATTGGTTGACGCTGAAGGGTCAAATCGATGTCCATGGTGCCTTTTATCGAAGCGGCCTGGATCAGTTGGGGCTAAGGTCCACACTTTTAACGGTCGGTGGAACCATCCCAATGGACCAAGGACGCAGTGCTATCGATCTGGCCATTGGGGAAAATCTGGCGACCGACTCCGTTCCAGATTTCATGATAAATCTGGCTTACCGGATGCGATTCTGAAACGTTAGGGAAGCACTGAACAAGTGTGACCATCCATGACTTGTTCAGTGCTTTCTTTTCCTCACTACTGAATCTGATTGAAGACTGTCAGGCTATCGAGCATGGCGCTGTTGCCGAGATTTGTACCAAACAGATCTGTGAAGCGACCTTGCTCCCCGTGCAGTGCCAGATAGTTGAGTGCCACAGTCTGCACCAGCAGGTTGACATTGTTGGCGGCCGGGCTGGAGGCGTTGTTCACTGAACCGTCGGCACTGAAGGTACCGATCTGCTGTCGCACCAAATCACCATTGATCAATGCGGGTTGGCTGCCCGGGTTGTAGACCAGGAAAAAAGAGGCCGATGTGGACTGATTGTCACTGGTCCAGACGCCCTTGCCCCCGCCATCCTGTGAGTTATCCAACGTGCCATTGCTTGAGACAGAGCCATCACTGAAGACATAGAGCATCAGTGGTGTACCTTTGCGCGCGGCATACTCCAGGCAGGCTCCCATGCAACGGCCGGCACGCAGATCCCGGATCTCACCCACGGCACGGTCACCGGTGTGGTAATCGTAACCACCCATGGTGATAGTGCCGGCGCCGGCATAGCCGTTGACCACCAGCTTCATGACCGAGGCGGTTTTGCGGAATTCAGAATCACCATCGAATTCCGTTTGACTGAAAATGGGTCCGATGATGTCGGTGTCCTGGGTGACATCGAGTTCGGCCGGATCACCATAGCGGTCGACCAGGTCGGCACTCTTCACATAACCGCATCGCACCAGTTCCTTCACTACTGCATCTGTGGTGATGCCCGTGTCCACGCTGGCCAGCTTCATATCTGAGATACGCTGTATGGCCTCCATGACCGCTACGGCATCCGATTGATTGAGCAGTCCCACCAGCTTGCCGGTATCGATCAGGCCGGAGACGTCACTGGGGCGGTCGACCTTGGTCGGGCGTACCGTAAGATCGATCATGTCTGCCGGGGCAATGGAGTTGCCACCGGAGTCGGAGCTGCGTGAACCGATCAGGGTGAGTAGTTCACCGTCCGCACCACAGCGGTTGATGGCGTACATCGGATTGTGGGGATTGATACTGGTGTCGTTTTCCGATCGAGCCGGGATGACGGCGCCGTTGGTCATAGCCCAGCCGGCGGTGTTAAATCTCTCCTTGATACCTCTGAGCATGGCACTGTCGGAGTGGAAGGCCAGTCCCAGGTCTGCATCGATAAAATCGTTGAGACCTGTGTTTGGATTCACGATGGGAGGGATCATGTCGCCCGGTAGACCAAGGCGGCTATATCCGGCAGTCGAGAGAAAATCCATTTGGCTGCCCTGGCCCACCAGGACGTTGGAACCGGCGATATTGGCACCACCCGCCAAGTCAAAGCAGATAAACGGGATCTTACCGCCACCCAATGTGCTGATGTCGCACCGGTCGGGAAGCTTTAAAGCCTGTAGATCAGGAGAGAGCGCGGCATGGGCCTCACGGGGATTGGCAAAGAGACTAAACAGAGAGGGTGCAGTGACGGCTGCCATCCCCTTCATCAACCCCTGGCGGATGAAATCACGTCTGCTCATCGGACGCGGATGGTCCGGATATAGCAAAGGGGCGTCTGGTGAGAGGTTTTTCACTTTTCTGCGCATATTCAATCTTCCGTCTTATAGAGTTCCCAGGAGTTTTACTGGAGTAGCAGTGCGGCGCTTCCCAACACCGAGGCACAAGCCGCCTTGGTAACGATGCTCGTGCGATCTGCACTACAGGGTCCCCCACACCGGGCTAGGCCATCCGGCAAGCCATCAGGATTCGAGTTGCCACTGCTGTCATATGGTTTGAGATCTGAGGTGTCGGTCAACAACAGCATCAGTTCTGCTCTGACGTCAGCTGGGACAGGTTGCGTGGCAATGTTCTGGCCGAGGAAGGTATCGATAATGGGGTTCACCACCTGATCCTGCCAAGTGTTATCGACAATATCATTGGCATCGGTCGAGAAGTTGAGACCGGGGAAGAAGCTGCTTCTCAGACCATTGTCATCAACCAGTTCACTACAATACTCGATGGCCAGCTGTGAGACGGCTACCTGATGCGAGGAGAGAAATCCGTTGATGATTTCCGAGGAGGGCAGCTGCTGTTTGATCGTAGCGTAGGTCGATGCCACGGCACTGTTGGTACGCGGTACACCGGTCAGCATCGACATGCTGGCGCTGATCTCTTCGAAGGTTCGCAGGCCGATCTGTGAGACTGGATCGTTATCAGCGGGTACTGCAGGTACTGGTATTGCCGGTTCCGTATAGACGTTGGTGTTCGAGCCGAGTCGCTCGAAGGTGAGGAAAAACTCATCACTGTCTGAACCTTTCTCCAGTGGGATGGTGGTGCCGATTCTGGAAAGTGACTGGCCGTTGGCCGTGTAATCGGTGCCGTTGATCGTGGTGACCAAGTGGTCATACGCCTGGCCCATGGCTGATTCCTTACCGTTGATACCAATACGCATACCCTCCAGAGGGATCGACCCCGGCGTGACTGTAGTATCCAGGCTAATGAATCGGGCATCACGGAATTGATAACTGTAGTTATCGAACTGGCTCACCTCAAACATGATATAGCTCTGTGGGAGGCCAACCAGATCGGTGACATTAAACAGCAGGTAGTACTTCTCTCCGACGCCGGCTGCAAAATTCTGTGTAATCTGCGGCTCAGTCAAGGCTCGGTTGTGAACTGCAAGAAGACGGACCTTACCAGCCCAGGGGTTGGTGCCGGAGGGTTCGCTTCCCAACACTAGCGCATAGCTGTCATCCCAATCGCTGAGATTGCCCGATGCGGTAGCGTCGATGTCATCGGTGAAGACGCCGTTGACATAAATGCGACGGCCGTTGGCAGGATCGTAGGTGATAACCACATGTTGCTCGGAAGCCTGCAGGTCCTCATCGGCATCGGCGGTAGAGTGGGCAGGCTCACCATTGCCATCCGTCGTACTTGAGCGATGCATGAAGTCGTAATTGTACAGGGTTTGGCCCAACGTAAAGTTACGTACGTTGTCACCTGCCGAATAACTTATGATACGGGCTGGTCCTTCCTGAGTGACATTGGCGGGAACCAACCAGGCTTCGACGGAGTACTCGCCAGTGGCCTGAATCAGTTGTGTCAGTTTGCTACTGTCACCCGTGACGCCCTGGGCCTTACCGTTGCGGAATTCCAGTCCCCAACCTTCAACCCAGGAGACATCTCCACTTTTGGTCAGGTTGATTGCGGGATCGACACCGCTGGTGTCATAGGCAATATCGCCAGTGCCGGTCTTGAATTCATATAGTGCAATCACATCTGTCTCATGCCGGCTGCCGCCACTGGCGACGATACCGTCCGGTAGTGAGAGCGCTCCACTAACGACCAAATCAGGATCGATTGGTGTGGGCAGGATGCCGTCTGCCATCTGTGTAATGGCAGTTTCCATTTCTAATGCGTTGCTTGGGCAGTCATCCCAGCAGTTATGCAATTCCAATAGACGCAACACCAGGCGGGAATTTGCCGGTGTGTCCAGATCAATTGAAGTTTTGACAGAAGCGTAGGCTGTATCGATATCTGTATCAGAAAAATAGGGCGACTGTGGTGCAATAGCCGTCTCGATATGGCACTCGATGCAATATTGGGTTAACAAGGGGTGTACATGAGTTGCAAAGAGTAGCGGGTCAACAGGAAACTGCTTGCTCTCGCCGACTACCTTGTCGATGGGGGCTTCCAGTTCAATCTCCCGGCCAGTTGTGGTACCGGTGCCTACCCAAGCTTCTACATAGGTTGTGATAATGGATGCACAGGCGCTATCACTCGCCTCCCAGCAGTTGTGGCCATTTGCCACTTTGGTGACCAGGCTTGATGCATCCGGTTCGGCACGGTTGATAAAGGGATTGACTGCCTCGTATGCCAGATTGACATCATCCTCACGCACGAAGAGTGGGGCTTGCCCGCCAGTACCATGACACTCGCCACAACGGTTTTGCTTGCGCAGGGGTTCCCAAAGACTGACGCGGAAATTCTGAATATCCGTCGTGCGGGCTGCCGGACCGTTATAAGTGCTGGCAGGTGTCCCGTTTGTTATTGGCTGCCCCTCAGTGGAGACACCATCCTGACACCCCTGAATACCCAGGGTCAGAATGGATAGGAAACAGATCGGGAGGAGACGGCTCGCCCATCCCTGAGTGGTATTTTTTTTCCGTTGATGCATGATCACTCTCTTGGCTGGCACGAGCTCAATCCCCTGCGCAATAGACGGCGGCTTCGGCAAAGACGCGTTTCATGTTATAGCCGGACTTGAAGCTGGTGGTCATCGTGTCAATCTGTGCACGATCTGCACTGTCACCCGGTTCTCTGAGGCAGACTGCCTCGAATGCTTTGGTTACCTGGCATTCCGCAAAGGCATGGCTGTTGGCCAGCTCCTGACCCATCGAAGCTGCGCCGTTGCCCGAACCGGGGAGGCTGGTATCCCAACCGAGTACAGAGTTGGGACCTTCGCGCCAGTAGTTGATCCAACTGTCATCCACCGTGATGTATCCGTCTTTGAAATTGTTGCTGTTGATCAGATACTTGGGTTGGACGATACCCGGTGTGTAGTCAAGGCTTCCCGCCTCTTCATTGCCAGCCGGGTATTGGTAGTTATAGTAGGCGTAGGCCTCAGCCAAGGGCTCCATGCCGGCATGACAGCCGAGACAGTTGTTAAAATAGACCCGGCTGTCACCACCTGGACTATGCGAAACATCCTGGCGAACCCTGTCAGATGATCGGGTGGGATCCTTGATCAACTCCAGGTCTGTACAGAGATGGTTAAGCATGGTGAAACGGAACATCCCCCGGTTTGTGCCGTCGATGAAAAAGGCACGGGCAGCGGCACGTGTGGAAATGACACCTGCGGCCCCACTGCTCGGTATGCCCGTTTCACCTGACTGAGTGGTTTTTACCAGTACATCTTTCAGATTGAGCCCCTGATCTTCCATGGCCTCGTAGTGAGCGTTATCACTGACTGAGTAGGCAGGGGCGTTACTGCCGACATAGAGGATATCGGCTGACAATAGCTGGTTGAACGGCTCTTCATCACGCACCATGCCGATAACGGTGGCTGAATAGTCGTTCAGGGGTGCGAATACGGTCTGTTCTTCGTTGGTCCAGGGTGTGGCCCAGTTTTTTACAGTGACATTGTAGAAATCATCATGCTCAACGGCAATCATGGCTGCTGCCAAGGGGTCGTTGTTGTTGACGATCTCATCAACCATTAAGTCGAGTGTTGTGCTTGTGGGAGGTACACCTGCCAAACGGTCGTGCATGCGTTTGGCCTGCTCTCTTGGTCCGCCCATTGCTGTTGAGCAAACCAGCAAAAAAAGCGGTAGTGCCAGCAGTGCGGCGTGTATCTGTTTTGAAGGTCGCTTTCTCAACTTCATTCCTGACATGTCAGAGTGCCTCTGTTCCATGTTGAAAACGGATTCCTCTTTCAAGCTGAATTAAATGCCTGCGAGGAGTTATTAATCTTTACCCATGCTTTCTATATGACCCCCTTGGATTGTCAACTCGATCTCACCGAAAAGTGATACTCGTATTCGCAGGGTGTGATCTATCGCACTGATTGGGATGTTTCTTAGCGTAGACTTTCAACTCCATGATTTACTTGACGATATATGAAGCTAATTCTTATTCGTGTTTTGCCTTGATCGAAAAGACAAGTGCGGCATCTGAAGGGACCATCAGCGAATGAACAACTCTTATCGTAAAATTACTGCAGCTCTTTCGGGCTTATGTATTCCGGTCCTTTTATTGGTCGGATGTGGCACAGGTAGTGATGAGCCCGATCCTGTTGTGGTGGATAAACCGATTGCTTATGTAAAAAGGCCAGTGATCGAAACAGCAACTACGGATATCCGGGTTACTCAAGCATTCGAGGCGGGAGGGGATCTCTATCTAAGAGATCGCGCATCCCCCAGTGCTGCGGAGTACAACATTACGGGTAGTATCACGGGTGGACAGGGTGATGTGCGTGATGTCTCTGTCTCTTTTGAAGGGGATAAGTTACTTTTTTCAATGCGTATGCCGCTGATTGAAGGGGCCGACCCGGAGGATCAGCCGACATGGAATATCTGGGAATATGACATAACGACAAGCGGTCTCAGGCGAATCATCAGTTCTGATATCACTGCAGAAGATGGGCATGATCGTTTCCCCCATTTCCTGCCAGATGGGCGCATCGTCTTCTCTTCAACTCGCCAGCGACTTGCCAAGGCGAGGTTGTTGGATGAAGGTAAATCACAGTATTTGGCCATGGAGCAGGCGGTGGATGAACCTGCCATGGTCTTGCATGTCATGGATGACGACGGTCAAAATATTAAACAGATTTCACTAAATCGCAGTCATGATTTTGCTCCCAGTGTGCTTGACAATGGTCAGATCGTTTTTAGTCGCTGGGATAATGCGGACGGTAATAACGCCATCCATCTCTATCGTATGAATCCAGACGGTACAGAGCTGGAGTTGCTCTACGGCGTGAATAGCCATGACACGGGCACCGCCGGTAGCACGGTGCAGTTTATGCGGCCGATGGAGATGCCGGACGGACAGCTTTTGAGCCTGCTGCTCCCATTTGATGGTACCAATTGGGGTGGGGCAATGATGCGTATCGATTCCCCCAGCTTCGTCGATAATCAACAGCCGACATGGCAGAATTTAGGACTGGCAGGACCCGCACAGTCATTCGCCACAGTGCATGAGGTAACAACAGACGGCACCGCTTCCAGTGGTGGTCGCCTGAGCAGTGCATTTCCACTCTATGACGGCACCAATCGTCTGCTGATCAGCTGGAGCCAGTGCCGTTTGATGGAGAACGGTATTATCGTTCCCTGTACCGCAGATCGTCTGGCGAATCCCAGTCATGTAGAAGCGCCACCAATCTACGGTATCTTCGTTTACGATATCTCGCAGCAGACCCAGTTACCAATCGTCGCTCCACAGGAAGGCGTGATCTACAGTGAAGTGGTGGCTGCGGACAATCGAACGCTGCCGACAGTCCGGCTTGATAAAATGCCGGGCGTTGAACTTGATCCCACCTTGGTGGATGAAAAAGTGGGATTGCTCCATATCCGCAGTATCTATGACATGGATGGGTTGGATACCGCTACACCGGATATTCCGACCCTCGCCGACCCTGCACAGACACTGGCGGCGAATCGGACCGCCCGATTCTTAAGACTGATCAAACCGGTCACCATTCCTGATCAGGATGTTCTCGACTTTTCCAATTCTGCCTTTGGGCGTACCGCGCAATTCGGTATGCGGGAAGTGATTGGCTATACCCCCATCGAGCCTGATGGTTCGGTACAGGTAAGGGTACCGGCCAATATTCCTGTCAGCTTTGAAGTGCTCGATGCCGACGGTAGAAAGATTGAACAGAATCACCCCTTCTGGTTGCAATTCCGTCCAGGCGAAGTGATTGAGTGCAGTGGCTGTCATGACCCTGCCAGTCCACTGCCGCATGGACGCCTGACAGCGGCACCACCCAGTGTCAATGCTGGTGCTCCCTCAGGTAGTTTGCCGTTTCCCAATACCGACCCGGCATTATGGACTAATCCTGGAGAGTCGATGGCGCAGACCCGTAATCGTCTAAATTGCAGCGGCGGTGCCTGTGAGCCGACAATGGATGTTCTCTTCACCGATGAGTGGACCGACACCACGGTACGTGCAGCCGATCCGGATATTACTTTCCGCTACGATGACCTGACAACAGCACAGCCCATGAGTGGTAGTAATTGTGATACCACCTGGAACAGTCTCTGCCGTTCGATTATCCATTACGAAGCGCATATCCATCCCCTATGGAGTCAGCCACGAGAGGTTTTGGACAGTATGAATAATGTGATTGACGATCACACCTGTACCAGCTGCCACACCTCGGACAATGCCGGTGTGGCGGTAGAGCCGGAAGCCCAGCTTAGTCTGATTGATGGTGCATCCGATGATGAACCTGAACATTTTGCTGCGTATCACGAATTGCTCTACCCCGATAATGTTCAGGTAGTCAATGCTGACGGAATACTAGAGGAATTACTGGTGCCAGCAACTGACGCGGACGGTAATCAGCTCTATGAAGTTGATGCGGACGGCAACTTGATACTGGATGTTGATGGAAATCCGATCCCCCTGCCTGATGTACCGGTGCCGGTTGCCGGTGGTGCCTCTATGGTTGCAGGTTCTGCAGCAGCAGGACGGTTCCTGGGTAAATTCGATGCAGGCGGTACACACAGTGGATATCTGAGTGATGCAGAGAAGCGCTTAATCGCCGAGTGGCTAGATATCGGTGCTCAGTATTACAATGACCCCTTTCTCGCACCATTGGATAACTGACGTTTGAGACAAAAGAGGTTTAAGCAGGTCCTTCAGCCTGGCTGGCTGTTGTTGTTGCTATGGCTGGTACCGTTAATGGGTCGAGCAGAGCAGGCGCATCTCAGCGTTGAGGTGACAGCACCCTATATCGAAGTGCACACCGGTCCCGGAATCGGCTACCCGATCGACTATGTGGTCGAGCGTGGTGAGTCCGTTGAGGTACTCAAGCGTCGAACTGACTGGTTTCAAGTGCGTACCCGCCGTGAACATTTAGGCTGGGTCCATGTGGAGCAGATGCAACTGACCATGACAGCTGATGGAGAGCCGCTATCTGTTCAACTCTTCACGTTTGATGATTTCAAGCAGCGGAACTGGGAGTTTGGTTTTCTCGGCGGCGACATGGATGGCGCAGCGGTATTGAGTGTTTATGGCGGGTATGCCTTTAACGATAATTTATCCACGGAGATAACGCTGTCGCAGGCGATAGGCAACTTTTCCAGTGAATATATGGTCGATGTCAACCTGCTCTCCCACCCGTTTCCAGAGTGGCGTTACAGCCCCTTTTTTACGATTGGGGGTGGCATGATCAACACCAAACCGAATACCACCTTGGTACAGACCGAAGACCGTACCGATTCGACCGCGCATGTCGGTATTGGCCTGCACGCCTATATGACACGACGTTTCTTTCTGCGCGCTGAGTTCAGACACTACACCGTCTTTACCAGTCGCGATGATAATGAGGATTTTGATCAGTGGAAAATTGGATTCGGTTTCTTCTTTTAAGCGGCATTGTGCTGACGATGTTCATGGGTAGCATGCCTGCTTTTTCGCAGGAGGCGATTGATGGCAGCCTGCGTTCAGAGCCGGTTGTACAACCGGAAATTGCCCGGCGGGAATTTGTCGAACCCGATATCGATGAAGAGGATTTTGAGGTGGGTGCTTACGCGGGTTTTCTCAGTATTGAGGATTTCGGTACCAGTCCGGTTTACGGTGCGAGAATCGCTTATCACGTCACAGAGGGAATTTTTCTCGAGGCTGCAATAGGCACCAGTACCGCAGACAAAACCAGTTTCGAGCTACTCAGTGGCAATGTTCAGCTACTGACTGATGATCAGCGGGACTTCACCTATTACAACCTCTCGGCGGGATACAACTTGTTACCCGGTGAAGTCTTTTTGGGTGGTCGGCATGCCTACAACAGCCAGTTCTATCTGATCGCCGGCGTGGGCAGTACCCGTTTTGCCGGGAACGACGAATTTACCGTTAACGTTGGTGCAGGCTACCGTCTGCTGATCAACGACTGGCTGACCCTGCATCTGGATGCCAGGGACCATATGTTTGAGTCGGATCTGCTGGGCGAGGCAAAGACCACGCACAATATCGAGCTGCATGGCGGCCTGACCTTTTTCTTTTGAGGAATTCACTATGTTGAAGTATACCCGCACGCTGAAATGGACCAGAACAATGTTGGCGACTGTGGCGATGATGCTGGCCATGGGACATGTGTTCGCTACCAATACATCCGGTCCGGCACCGGATTTCACTTTGAAAAGCCGCTCTGGTGAAAATATCAAACTGAGCGAGCTTCGCGGTCAGGTGGTGATGATCAATTTCTGGGCCTCCTGGTGCGGTCCCTGCCGCCAGGAGATGCCGATACTGGACCAGCTCTATCAACGCTATGAGCCCATGGGGTTCACCCTGTTGGGCGTGAACGTGGAAGAGGATAGTGCTGCGGCTGAGAAGGTGCTGAGAGAGATTCCTGTCAGCTTCCCAGTACTTTATGACAGCAAAAACCAGGTCAGTGAGAACTATCAGGTACGCGCCATGCCGAGTACCTTTCTCATCGACCGGGACGGCAAGGTGCGGTATCTCCACAAGGGTTATAAGCCGGGTTACGAAGATGAGTACCAGCAACAGGTCCGGGAGCTGATCCGCGAATGATGCCAATGGGTAAGCGCACACTCCGGGTTGCAGTTGTGATATTGCTGGCCATGCTGGTTTCCGCCTGTAGCGTCGAACCCTGGGTGAAGCCCTATGAGCGGGCGAATCTGGCCGATCCCATCATGAGTTTTGATCGTGATCCCGTGGCGAATGCCTATCGGCTTCACGTCTATGAGACCCGTGAGGCAGCACGTGGTGCTGATGGCAAGGGGGGAGGCGGCTGTGGCTGTAACTAGAGGGTTACTGTGCCTGGCGGGTTTTATGGCCGTCAGCGCCACACTATCGGCTGCTGTGCTGCCTGAAGAGAGGGCTGATGTACTGTTTCACAGCTATGATGGTGGTGGCGTCACAGTCGATGGTCCTTCAATCCTGGTGCGCAAATCGATCGGTCAGAGTGTCTCCGTTAAAGCAAACTACTATGTCGATTCTATTTCGAGCGCATCGGTGGATGTCATTAGTAATGCCTCCCCTTATACAGAAGAACGAACAGAGACAAGCCTAGGTGTAGACTATCTACACAACAAGACGCTGATGAATTTGTCTTACACGAAAAGTGATGAAAGTGACTATTTGGCAGAGACCGGTAGCTTTTCCATCAGTCATGACATGTTCGGTGATCTTACTACTGTCACGCTAGGTTACTCTGTTGGTAATGACGATATTGGGAATAATACCGACGAGACCTTCCTCAGATCGGCAAAGCGACAGAATTTTCGTCTTGGGCTGACACAGGTGTTAACCAAGAATAGCTTACTTGGTGTCAATCTTGAGACCATCACCGATGAAGGCTTTCTGAGCAGCCCATATCGACCCTATCGTTTTTCTGATGGTACGACTTTCGGCAAAGCACCTGAGAAATATCCGAATACACGCACCAGCAATGCAGTGTCATTCCGCTTTAAGTATTTTCTTCCCTACCGTGCCGCGCTCAGTGGTGAGTATCGTTACTTTCATGATACTTGGGGTATCAGCGCCAACAATGTTGAGATTGGTTACACGCACCCGCTGAAAGCAAATTGGATCTTAGATGTTCACTATCGTTACTACACCCAAAAGGCGGCTGATTTTTATAGCGATCTCTTCAGCCGGGAAGGGGAGCTGAACTTCTTGGCGCGGGATAAAGAGCTGAGCACCTTCCAGGACCACACGATAGGGATCGGTGTGAGTTATGAGTTCAAACCATCAAGTTGGCAGTTTATCGATACAGGTACCCTCAATTTTTCATTGGATCATATTCGATTCAATTATGATGATTTTCGAGATGAAACTGCAGCTGGTGGTACCTTGGCGCCCGGAGAAGAGCCGTTTTACTCTTTTACCGCTAACGTGATCATGGCCTATCTGTCGATTTGGTATTGATCTGATGTCATTGCCTGTTGCTGCGGCCGCTCCGAGGTTTTCCCCAGCACCTGTGTTGCATTGAGCAGCGGCTGAGAGAGCAAAGCCAGAGATCCGTTTCTGCCCCAGTGTCGCATTCGCTCCAGGGTCCTGTATCTTGCGGCCTTCTGTGTCATAATCGGCGGCTGATTTTTCCGTGTAACTGCAACAGCAGTGCCGTTTAGGACATTTTTCAACCAATTCAGAGGTTGCCGATATGAGTTTCTTTATTTCTGACGCATTGGCGGAAGCAGCACCAGGGGCTGCAGGCGGGGCGGATGCCATCACTGGTTTGTTGCCCTTGGTGATCTTTGGTGTGGTGCTCTACTTCCTGATGATACGCCCACAGGTCAAGCGACAAAAAGAGCATAAAAAAATGGTGGATGCCCTATCCAAAGGGGATGAGGTGGTTACCACTGGCGGGATGGCCGGCAAGATTACTGACATGGGTGAGAACTTCATCCAGGTCGAGATCGCCGAAGGCACTGAGGTTAAGATCCGCCGTCAAGCCGTGGATTCCATACTGCCCAACGGATCACTTAAGGAGCTCTAGTCTCCCGTTTATGGCGAGCCCCTGTCGTGTGATTCCGGGTTTGTGTTAAGTGCAATCTCAGATTTCTGCAAGCGATTTAGTTATTCATTGAAACAGTTGAAAAGGCAATGAACCGATATCCACTCTGGAAAAACCTGCTGGTCGCGGTGGTGGTCCTGTTGGGCGGGCTCTATGCGCTGCCCAATATTTTCGATCAGGACCCCTCCATGGAGGTTTCCGCCCAACGCGATGCTGTCATCGACCTGGCGACGCAAACTCGTGTAGAAGCGGCTTTGCAAAAGTCGGGTATCTCGTCCAAGGGGATGAGTATCAATAATGGGAAATTGTTGGTGCGCTTTACCACCTCAGATGATCAGCTCAAGGCGATGGATCCTATTGCCGCAGCGCTTGGTGAGAACTACACACAGGCGTTAACACTGCTGCCCGATCTGCCGGGTTGGTTGAGTGGATTGGGCGCAGAGCCCATGTATCTCGGGCTCGACTTGCGCGGCGGTATCCATGTGCTGATCGATGTGGATATGGAGAGCGCGCTGGAGCAAGCACTGGAACGCTACAGTAGTGATATCCGCACACTGCTTCGTGGAGAGAAGGTGCGCTATGTGCGTATAGGGCGAGAGGGTGAGGCAGTCATCGTCAAGTTCAATAATGCGGCGAAGCGAGATGAAGCCTCAGGTATTATCGGCGAGGAGTTTCGTTCACTGATCATAGAGGATCTGGATCAGGGTGAAGACTTCCTGGTGAAGACATCTCTCTCTCCCAGTGAGAGCCGAGATGTGAAAAAGTTTGCCCTGCAGCAGAACATCACCACCCTGCGCAACCGTGTCAACGCCCTGGGTGTGTCTGAACCACTGATCCAGCAACAGGGGGATCGCCGCATTGTCGTGCAGTTACCGGGTGCGCAGGATCCGGCAAAGGTAAAGGAATTACTCGGTGCTACGGCCACGCTGGAATACCGTCTGGCGGATACGGAACACAGTGTTGAGGACGCGGTCAACGGCCGCGTACCACCGGGTTCGAGACTCTATCGCGAGCGAGACGGGCAGCCTGTGCTGTTGAAAAAACAGGTGATCGTGACGGGTGATCAAATCGTTGATGCTTCTTCTGGATTTGATCAGCGCTCCGGTCAGCCGGCGGTATTCGTCAGTCTTGACGGGATCGGCGCAAAACGCATGCGTCGGATGACCAACGAGAATGTCGGAAGACCGATGGCTGTGGTCTTCATCGAAAACCGAACCACGACTCGTATGGTCAATGGCCAGCCGGAGAAAGTGAGGTCCAAGGTCGAAGAGGTGATCTCCATCGCCAATATTCTTGAGCCATTCGGTCGCCGCTTCCAGACCACAGGATTGGACAGTACCGAGGAGGCGCACGATTTGGCACTGTTGCTGAGAGCCGGTGCATTGGCGGCCCCTATCGAGATTGTCGAGGAGCGTACAATCGGTCCCAGCCTCGGACAGGATAATATCGATCAGGGCTTCCGCTCGGTGATGATTGGTCTGGCTCTGGTGATGGTCTTCATGGCGGTCTACTATAGGGTCTTCGGGTTGGTAGCGAATCTTGCACTGGCCATGAACCTGATTTTGGTTGTGGCGTTGCTTTCTCTGCTGCAGGCTACTCTGACGCTGCCCGGTATCGCCGGTATCGTATTGACGGTGGGTATGGCAGTGGATGCCAATGTGCTGATCTTCGAGCGTATTCGAGAGGAGATCAAAAACGGCAGTACACCCCAGGCGAGTATCCAGGCGGGTTACGAGAAGGCTTTCTCCACCATCATCGATGCCAACGTGACCACCCTGATTGCGGCTATCGTCCTGTTCAGTTTCGGCACCGGGCCAATCAAGGGATTCGCGATTACCCTGGCGCTCGGTATCCTCACCTCCATGTTCACTGCCATCGTGGGTACCCGTGCAGTGATCAACCTGATCTATGGCCGCAAGCGGGTCAAATCACTTGCGGTTTAAAGAGGCGCACTAGAGATGCAACTGTTCAAACATGACACGCATATCGATTTCATGGGCAAGCGCAAGCTGGCCATGATTCTCTCAATTCTGCTGATCGTGGTGGCTTTAGGTTCAATTGTAACCAGGGGGCTCAACCTGGGTATCGACTTTACTGGCGGTACGCTGGTAGAGGTCGGTTTTCCGGCTGCGGTAGAGCTGCCATCGGTACGTGAGAAACTGTCAGCGGAAGGATTTGGTGATGCTGTTGTGCAACACTTCGGTACTTCCCGCGATGTACTTATCCGACTGGCACCACAAGCGGATCTTGAGAGTGCTGAGCTGAGCGATCGTGCCTTCAGCGCCATGCAAGGCCTGGAGAGCAGTGCAGACCTCAGGCGAGTAGAGTTTGTCGGACCTCAAGTGGGTGATGAATTGACCAATGATGGCGGGCTGGCCATGCTCTATGCCTTGATTGGTATTCTGATCTATGTGGGGCTTCGCTTTGAGTACCGCTTCGCTGTCGGCGCTGTGATTGCGTTGATCCACGACGTGATCATCACCATCGGTCTCTTTTCTCTGTTTCAGGTGGAGTTCGACCTGCCTGTTTTGGCAGCAGTTTTGGCGGTGATCGGCTACTCTCTCAACGATACCATCGTCGTATACGATCGGATCCGTGAAAATTTCCGTAAGATCCGCAAAGGTGATTCAGAAAAGATCATCAACTCATCTCTGAATCAGACCCTATCCCGTACTCTCGTCACCTCGATGACAACTCTTCTGGTGTTGCTGTCACTGTTTTTCTTCGGCGGCGAGATTATTCATGGCTTCGCCTTGGCATTGATTGTCGGTGTGGTGATAGGTACCTACTCATCCATCTATGTGGCCGGTAGCGCGATTCTCATGATGGGTGTCAGTAAGGCTGATCTGATGCCGGTTAAAAAGGAAGATGAAGCTGCTGATGAAATGCCGTAAGGTTTTCTTGGCTTTGTTGGAGATCAGAAAAGGACGATAATCTGGACTTTCCGGGTGTATTGACTATCAACGACTAGGGGCGTTCGTCAGACTCATCATGCGTGATGTCCTGATCAACCCCTATTACGGTTGACTCCTCGCCAATCCCTTCAGCTGCAGGGTGTTCCCACAGCCCAAGTACATCACGCATAACCCGTTCGAGGGCGACATCGCTGAGTATTGGAGGTCGGTTGTTATTTTCACTCATGTGGCTTGACCGTGTGGTAAATCACTGTTGATTTAACACCGGTAACGGTTGACGGAGGGGTTTCTTGAGCGGCTTTTCTGAGGTTCAGACGAATCTGTGAACCTTGTTCTTCAGGATGGGAATTAAGCGGTGAGTTTGCTATCGAGATGTGGCTGAATGCGTCTCAGCATGGCGTGGTGAAGCTTGATGCCGCCAGCGATTACGTTGCCGGTCTCGAGGAACTTTTCACCGCCTGCGATATCGGTGACCATCCCGCCTGCCTCTCTGACCAGCAGTGCTCCTGCGGCAAAATCCCACTCACTCAGACCGAGTTCCCAGAAGCCGTCCGTTATCCCTGAAGCCACATAGGCGAAATCGAGAGCGGCAGAGCCTGGACGCCGTACGCCAGCCGTATCCTGAATCAGATCCTTCAGCATGCCCATGTAGTTATCCATGAAGCGGAAATCCCGATAGGGCAGGCCGGTACCCAGCAGGGCGCCATCCAGGGTTTTGCGGTTGGAGACCCGGATCTTTCTATCATTGACGAGTGCGCCTTCACCACGGCTGGCGGTGTACATCTCTTCTTTGATGGGGTCGTAGACCACGCCGATTTCCAAGCGGCCTTTGACCTTCAATGCAATGGAGACGGCAAACTGGGGCAGGCCATGCAGGAAATTGGTGGTGCCGTCGAGGGGGTCAATGATCCACTGGTATTCATTACCGTCATGGGTGCCGCTCTCCTCGGCCAGTATGGCGTGGTGCGGATACTTATCCCGCAAAACGGTAATGATGGCGGCTTCGGCATTGCGGTCGACTTCAGTGACGAAATCGTTCTTACCCTTATCAGCGATGGTCAAGCGATCGACCCGGTTGAAATTACGGGTGATGACACGCCCAGCCTCACGGGCGGCACGTACAGCTATGGTTACCATCGGATTCATGGGCGGCGAGGATACAGCATGTGCGGGTGTCGATAAACCGTTTTGTCGGTGGATTTCCTCCAACTATGGGATATCGGTGCTCAAAATAGCCGGATGAAAAGCCTATTCGTGATCTAAATAAGCAGAGGCTCAACATGGATCAGGAAATCATGTAGGCTTGCGCACCATGCTGAACAACATCCGAATCGTATTGGTCGATACCAGCCACCCCGGCAACATCGGTGCCGCTGCCCGGGCCATGAAAAACATGTGTCTTAGTCAGATGCATCTTGTGACACCCCATCACTACCCCAGTGAAGAGGCGACTTCCCGGGCATCGGGGGCCGATGATCTGCTTGCCAATGCCATCGTGCACAATTCGCTGGATGAGGCACTGACCGGCTGCCGTTTGGTCGTGGGGACCAGCGCCCGCCCCAGAACAATATCCTGGCCGGTACTGTCACCTCGAAATGCTGCGACTAAGCTGACGGATGAGGCTGCGCTTGGTGAAGTGGCCCTGGTCTTTGGTCGAGAAAAATCAGGGCTGAGCAACAGCGAGTTGGATCGATGTAATTTTCTGGTACATATACCCACCAATGAGGCATACAGTTCGTTGAATCTGGGTGCCGCTGTGCAGGTATTAAGCTATGAGATTTATCTGGCCTCGATGCTGGAACTTAATAGTCCGAGTGAAATTCCACGGGATCTGGCAACGGCGGAGATGATGCAGGGTTTTCATGAGCATTTGACACAGGCTCTGGATGATGTGGGTTTTACCGATCCCAGGCAGTCGGAAAGGCTGTTGCGTCGTCTTCGCAGCTTGTTCCAGCGCGCCCGTCCCGATAAGGACGAAATCAACATTCTGCGGGGGATTCTCAGCGCCATGCAGGGTGGGAAATCGATGCGCCGCTGAGTCAAATTGGTATTTTCCATGAATACCCTAGTAATTTGAGTGGGATTGTGGATAATTTGCCACCCTCGTGCCACTATTTTTGAATAGACATCCTAGGGCCTGTTAACACTAATCCAATGCGCCCTGTTGAGCCTGAAAAAGCGTCAATCAAGGCGTGAGGAGAGAAGTTTGGTTGTTCCAAATGAGCGACGAGCAACGCCGAGTGGCGCTTTTACAGGCTCAACCCGAAGGGCTGGGGCTGTTTTTGCACCCAGCGGCGTCATCATTCGCTCATGTAGCCGGGCTACACCACGCTCATTCTGCCTTGCTGGGTACAAAAACAGCTCCAGCAGGGCGTATTGGATTAGTGTTAACAGGCCCTAAGGGGATCCCCGAGTCAGGTATGCCGTTGGAAAATACACCAGACAAAAAGGTCTCCCGTTGGAAGGAGGATATCCAAAGTGTTTTCGAGCGCGATCCTGCCGCGCGCAATACATTTGAGATATTGATCTCCTATCCGGGTGTTCACGCCATTATTTTCCACCGCCTTTCTCACAAGCTGTGGAATTTTGGCCTGAAAACCATCGCGCGCCTGTTTTCCAATCTCGGACGATGGCTTACAGGTATCGAAATTCACCCCGGCGCTGTCATTGGCAGACGTTTTTTTATCGATCACGGCATGGGCGTCGTGATTGGTGAAACGGCAGTTATCGGTGATGACTGCACGCTCTATCATGGCGTGACGCTTGGCGGCACCAGCTGGCAGAAGGGGAAACGCCATCCAACCCTTTCAAATAATGTGGTAGTCGGTGCTGGTGCCAAGGTTCTCGGACCGATTCTTATCGGTGAGGGTGCAAGGATCGGCTCCAACTCCGTGGTGGTGAAGGATGTTCCGACTGGCGCCACTGTCGTGGGTGTACCAGGCAAGCTGATTACCGCCAGGCAGCAGGAAGAGAGCGGACACAGGGAGGCGATCGCGAAAAAGATCGGTTTCGATGCCTACGGGGCTACCAAGGATGCACCAGACCCGGTTGCGCAGGCGATCAACTGCATGCTCGATCATATGCATGTGATGGATAGCAAAATGCAGACGATGTGCGAGGCACTCAAGCGTATGGGTGTGGAAGAGACAGATGAGGATCTGCCGGCATTGGACTCCTGCGAGATCATCTCGACCGCAGAGGAGCTGCAGAAAATTGAAGAGCAGATAACCGGGGAAGAGAAAACCTCTGAATAAAAGGGGTGTCGAAATCTTGACTATTTTAGTTGGGAAAGTATATTAGCGCATGAAGATATAGAGGGAGCCGATAACGTGAAGCTTACCACAAAAGGTCGATATGCCGTGACGGCCATGCTGGATCTGGCACTCCACTATGGAGAGGGTCCGATCACACTGGCAGATATTGCCCAACGACAGGGAATTTCTCTTTCCTATCTTGAACAGCTTTTTTCCCGCTTGAGACGACAGTCTCTGGTTGCCAGCGTCAGAGGTCCTGGCGGCGGTTATAGCTTGGGAAAAGAGGCCAGAGAGATCTTTATTGGCGAGGTCATTTCGGCTGTCGATGAAAATATGGATACGACCAAATGTCATGGTGCCCATAACTGCCAGAACAATGAACGTTGTCTGACACACGATCTCTGGTCGGATCTGAGCAACCAGATATATAGCTACCTGAATAATATCAGTCTGCAGGATTTGATGGACCGCAAGGCGGTTCGTGAGGTGGCCGACCGCCAGGAACACGGTGATGCGGACGCATCCCTGATTGATCAGGTTGGAACGCCTGCAGGCGTGTGATTGATAATGAATTTCGGAGTTTGAGATGAAGTTACCGATCTATATGGACTACTCGGCGACCACGCCGGTTGATCCACGCGTCGCGGAGTTGATGTGCAGTCACCTGACTCCGGACGGCTGTTTCGGTAACCCGGCCTCACGTTCCCATGCCTTTGGTTGGGAGGCGGATGAGGCTGTCACTCGTGCGCGCAAGCAAGTCGCTGAGTTGGTCAATGCGGATCCAAAGGAGATTGTGTGGACCTCGGGCGCCACGGAGTCGGATAATCTGGCGATCAAGGGTGCGGCGCAGTTTTACGTCAAAAAAGGGCGCCATATCGTTACCTGCAAAACAGAGCACAAAGCAGTGCTCGATACTTGCCGACAACTTGAGCGCGAAGGTTACGAGATCACCTACCTGGAGCCTGAACCCACTGGTCTGATCGGCCTGGGGAAGCTGGAAGCTGCATTGCGCGATGACACTATCCTGGTTTCCATCATGCACGTGAATAACGAAATCGGCGTGATTCAGGATATCGAGGCCATCGGCGAGATGACCCGCGCGCGGAAGATTTTGTTTCATGTGGATGCAGCGCAGAGCGCTGGTAAGGTGCCCATCGATCTGGAGAATTTGAAGGTCGATATGATGTCCTTCTCCGCGCATAAGATTTACGGCCCCAAGGGTATCGGTGCACTCTATGTGCAGCGTAAACCCAGAGTCCGTCTCGAGGCGCAGATGCATGGTGGTGGACACGAGCGTGGGATGCGATCCGGCACCCTGCCGACCCATCAAATAGTCGGTATGGGCGAGGCCTTCCGCCTTGCAGCCGAAGAGATGTCTGCAGAAAATGAGCGGGTACTCAGTCTGCGTAATCGTTTGTGGGACGGTATCAGCGACATGGAGGAGGTCTATCTCAATGGGGACGAGAATCAGCGGGTGGCCGGCAATCTCAATGTCAGCTTCGCCTTTGTCGAAGGTGAATCGCTGATCATGGCGCTTAAGGATCTGGCGGTCTCATCGGGTTCTGCCTGTACCTCCGCCAGTCTCGAGCCCAGCTATGTACTCAGGGCTCTGGGGCGAGAGGATGAGTTGGCGCACAGCTCCATCCGCTTTACGCTGGGCCGGTTTTCCACCACTGAAGAGGTGGACTACGCCATCGACAAGATTCGTACAGAGGTACAACGGCTGCGAGAGCTGTCCCCCCTCTGGGAGATGTTCAAAGACGGTATCGATCTGAAATCGATCCAATGGGCAGCGCACTGAGCGCTTCAACTGAGGTTTAAGCTTATGGCATACAGCGACAAGGTCCTGGACCATTATGAGAATCCCCGTAATGTCGGTACATTCGATAATGAAGACACATCCGTCGGTACCGGCATGGTTGGCGCACCCGCCTGTGGTGACGTGATGCGCCTGCAGATCAAGGTCAGTGATGCTGGCGTTATTGAAGATGCCCGCTTCAAGACTTATGGCTGTGGCTCAGCGATTGCGTCCAGCAGTCTGCTTACCGAATGGGTGAAGGGAAAAACCCTGGATGAGGCACAACAGATCAAGAATTCCGAAATCGCCGAAGAACTTGCACTGCCACCCGTCAAGGTGCACTGTTCAGTGCTGGCGGAAGACGCTATCAAGGCAGCGATCAAAGACTACGCTGAAAAGCGGCCAAAGTAGCCACATGGGTTGGCTAAACCTCGTAAGACGATAGAGCAGAATCATGGGAATCACGATCACTGAAGCAGCGGCAAAGCATGTGCAGACCTTCCTCAACAACAGAGGTAAAGGCGTCGGTATCAGGCTGGCCGTACGGACTTCAGGCTGCTCAGGCATGGCCTATGAGATGGAGTTCGTCGATGAGCTGCAGGAAGAGGATGTAGTCTTCGAGGGACATGGTGTTAAGGTCGTGGTTGACCCCAAGAGCCTTGTCTATCTGGATGGTACTGAAGTCGACTATACGCGGGAAGGTTTGAACGAGGGCTTCAAGTTCAATAACCCCAATGTCACAAGCGAATGTGGTTGTGGTGAGAGCTTCGGGGTCTGATTGCATACCACTGACACATACTTTCTAAATGAGAGACGGCTGCCCAACGGTGGCCGTTTTTTTCGATATGCTGGATTTTTCGAAAAACTACTTTGAACTCTTTGGTCTGCCGGTAAGTTATATCGTGGATGCCAACGCCCTGTCGGATCGCTATCGCGACCTGCAACGGATTGTGCATCCTGATCGTTTTGCCAATGCAACGGATCAAGAGCGCCGGCTTTCGGTACAGGGCGCGGCGTTGATCAATGAAGCATTAGAGACACTTAAAGACCCGATTGCCAGGGGCAGTTATCTCCTGACACTTCACGGTGTCGAGATGGATGCTCAGAATGAATCCACGCAGGATATGGGTTTCCTCATGCAGCAGATGGAGTTGCGCGAGCAACTGGAGGAAGTGCGAAGGCAGGACGATCCCTACGAAGCTGTGCTGGATATCAGCAACCGGGTCAACAAACAGATTACCAGTCTGGTGGGACAGATGGCCGTACAGTTCGAGACACCCACCGATGACCAGTTGGCGGCAGCAAGAGAAATTTTACGCAAGATGCGGTTTCTGCAAAAGCTGCGAAGTGAGGCAGAAATGGTTGCAGCAGAACTTGAGGATGAATTGAGCTGATTGACGCTAGACTGAATCCCATATCAATAGTGTGAATCACAAGTGGAAATTCTAAAGTTTGAGAATATAGCAATGACCAGCACCTCGACATTTTCACTGCCTGCGCTGAGTAAGATATTTGTCCTTTCCGGACAGGTGAAAGTAGATTTTTATCGGTAAACCCGATCACTTGATGATGCATTGAAAATACATGGCTCTTCTACAGATAGCGGAACCGGGACAGGCGCAAGCGCCTCACCAACACAAACTTGCTGCCGGTATTGATCTGGGCACCACTAACTCTCTGGTGGCCAGTGTACGCAGTGGGAATGCAGAAACGCTGCCGGATGCTGCCGGTCGCCATCTGCTGCCCTCTGTTGTGCGTTACAAAGCGGATGGCATCGATGTGGGTCATGTAGCCAGAGCGGAAGAGGCGGCTGATCCGCTGAATACGATTTCATCTGCCAAGCGTTTGATTGGTCGCGGCGTGCAGGATATCAAGACCCTGGGAAGCCGCTTGCCCTACCGCTTCATTCAGGAACATACCACAGTACCCCGCATCCAGACGGTGGCTGGCGATATCAGTCCAATCGAAGTTTCCGCTGAGGTGCTCAAGGTACTCTCCGATCGGGCCGAGGAGACACTGGGAGGCGACCTGTCCGGCGTTGTGATCACCGTGCCGGCCTATTTCGATGAGGCCCAGCGCCAAGCGACTAAAGATGCGGCAAAACTGGCAGGATTGCATGTGTTTCGTCTGCTCAATGAGCCCACTGCGGCGGCTGTTGCCTATGGTCTTGATAAGCGGGCTGAAGGGATTCATGCCATCTATGATCTGGGTGGCGGGACTTTTGATATCTCAATTCTACGACTCAACAAGGGTGTGTTCGAGGTTATGGCCACCGGTGGCGATTCCGCACTGGGTGGTGATGATTTCGATCGGGTCGTTGCCGAATGGATTATGCAGCAGGCAGCCATCGGTGATGATGCCGATCATGGCCTGCAGAAGCGTCTGATGCGGGCTGCCTGCGATGCAAAAGAGGCACTGAGCGATGCAGATGAAGCAAACGTTGTCATTAACCTGGATGATGGCAGTTGTTGGGAACAGGCACTCAATCGCGAGACCTTCAATCAACTCATCGATCCGCTGATCAAAAAGACCCAGATGGCCTGCCGTCGAGCCCTGCGTGATGCGGGACTGACGCCGGAGGAGGTGAGCGAAGTAGTGATGGTGGGTGGTTCCACCCGTGTACCCAGAGTACGCGAAAAGGTGGGTGAACTGTTTGGTAGCGAACCACTGGTGAATATCGATCCAGATCGTGTGGTTGCTGTGGGCGCCGCTATTCAGGCTGATATCCTGGCCGGTAACAAGCCTGATGATGAGATGTTGCTACTGGACGTGATTCCGCTTTCGCTCGGTATCGAGACCATGGGCGGATTGAGCGAAAAGCTGATCAGCCGAAACACCACCATACCCGTTGCCAGGGCGCAGGAGTTCACGACTTTCAAGGACGGTCAGACAGCCATCGCCATCCATGTCGTACAGGGTGAGCGCGAGTTGGTGTCGGACTGCCGTTCGTTGGCACGTTTCGAGCTGCGCGGGATACCTCCAATGGTGGCGGGTGCGGCACGTATCAGAGTCACACTTGAAGTAGATGCAGACGGTTTACTGAACGTCAGTGCCAAGGAGATGAGTAGCGGTGTGCAGGCCAGTATCGGGGTGAAGCCTTCCTACGGTCTGACAGACAATGAAATCGAGACCATGTTGCGGGACTCCATTGCCCATGCCAGTAAAGACAAACTGGCGCGTAGCCTGCGTGAGCAACAAGTGGAGGCGGCGCGTACGATCGAGGCGCTGGAAGCTGCATTGTTAGATGATGGTGACCGCTTGTTGAATGCCGATGAACGCAGTACGGTGGAGTCTGCCCTCGAAGAATTACGCAGACTGGCGCAGTCCGATGATCTGAAGATCATCAGGCAGGGCATCGAGGAGCTGGAGCGGGTTTGTGGCTTCTATGTGGAGCGCCGAATGAACCAAAGTGTCCAGCAAGCCATGTCCGGCCATAATGTAGAAGAGTTTGAGTAACAAGAACCTATTAGTGTTAACCGGCCCTAACAGGCACTAGCAGAATTGGATCAGCAGCCCATGCCACAAATTATTATTCTCCCTCATGAAGAGATCTGTCCCGAAGGTGCTGCATTCGAGGCGGAACCCGGTATTACTATCTGTGATGCAGCGCTGCAGCATGGTATCGAGATCGAGCATGCCTGTGAGAAATCCTGTGCCTGTACCACCTGCCATGTGATCATCCGCGAAGGTTTCGATGCTTTGGCGGAGGCCGATGAGAACGAAGAGGATATGCTCGATAAGGCCTGGGGTCTGGAGCCCGAGTCACGTCTCAGTTGTCAGGCGCAGGTTGGGAATGAAGACTTGGTCATTGAGATTCCCAAGTACACTATCAATATGGTTTCAGAACACCACTGAGAAGGAGACTGTTATGGGACTGAAATGGGTCGATTCTCTGGATATCGCCATTGCGCTCGATGAGGCACACCCCGATGGGGACCCACGCACGATTAATTTTGTCGATCTTCGTGACTGGGTGGTTGCACTGGATGAGTTCGATGATGATCCCCACCATTCCGGCGAGAAGATTCTTGAAGCCATTCAGGCTGCCTGGATAGAAGAACGGGAGTGATGTGCGCTTGAGTGGTAACCGCTGCCTGTACTTATCACTATCACAATAATAACCACTATCCCGTTAAAAATTCTGCATTCTTATCTCTGGCAGTAGACAGCACTCGCGGTAGTGCCAGATTGAAACGTACACCATCCTTGGTATTTTTAGCCATTACCTGGCCGTTGTGAAATTCTGCAATCAGTCTCACCAGATAGAGTCCCAAGCCCAGATGGGGTTCATTATCATTGAGCTTGCGGATTGAGATCATGGACTGGAACAAAGCATCATGCATGCCCTCGGGTAAGGGAGGCCCCTGATTGGTGATGTGGATAAAGAGTTTCTCATCCTGTTGCGTCAGCATGATATGAATCGGAGTCGATGGGGTGTGAAAATCCACCGCATTTCCAACTAGCTTATCCATGGCCTGACTGATCAGTTCGGGTGCAACAAAGGCTTGAAGATGTGTGTCGGTGAATTGGCATTGAAACTGAATTGAAGGATGACTTAGTCTGTATCCTTCACAAAGAGAGTGGCAGAGTTCGGTCATGTTGACGGTTTTTAACTCGGCACCCTGCAGCGCTTGTTCGAGACGTGTCGCTTCCCGTAGGCGGTTTAGAATCAGTTGAAGTCGGTGCGTACCTTCCAGTGCTCGTCCGGTATAGCGTTTTTGGGCTGCCTTTTCGTCATCGGCTTGCAGGTTTTCCAATGAGGATTGCACCATTGCCAAGGGGGTTCGAAACTCATGAGCAAGCCGGGATGCCATAGCCTCCAAGTAACTGTTGTAGCCCTGTAGGCGTTGTAGCACGCTGGCGAAGCTCTGTTCTAATTCTCCCAGCTCATCATTGTTTGTCGTGCTGCTCACTGGGCCGATGATCCTTCCGTCCTGGCTGACTGTTCTGCTGAATTTACGACTCAGTCGGGTAATGCGCCGGGTCAGATAAGAAGCAAGCATAAACAGCGTGCCGCCGGTGATCAAAAACAACAACAGGGTGGAAGTCAGCAGACGCTCCAGTGCTGTCTGCTGCATAAAGAGGATGGTATGGGTGGTTTGCTCAACCAGGATCGCACCTGATATTTTCTCTGAGTTGTAGAGTGGATAGGCAGCGGAGAGAATAGCGCTTTGTGAACGCCGGGTTCGATAGCGGTGGACATTACCCCTGCCGTTTAAAGCCTGACGGATTTCCGGGCCGTCCATATGCCCCGCATGTTCTCGCTTATACTCATTGGAAATCGGTCGCTCGACCAGTAGTGCGGAAAGAATACGACTGGTAAAAGTTGTCTGTGACGGTTCAGGTTTCGGTAGATCTCCGTGTCTGCCGACCACTTGTCGCTGCCGGTTGAGAATGGTGTAGCGATGACTATCGCTGTCGAGTCCTCTCAATAGCTTTTCGCTGGGCAGAGAGGGCATGACCAGTCTGGCCAGGTTAGCGTTTGTCTGCCAACCTGAAGTGGCGGCGATGCCTCTGGGTTTGTCGTTAATATTGTCTTTATTGATGACAGCCAGAGAGAGGCCCCGGTCCACCATAGCCAGGGGTATCCGAAGCTCTACATTGTATCCTGTCGAAGTTTCTTGCCACTCTCCGCGGATAGCGGTCTCACTCTGTAAATTGTCAGTCTGCAGCACTCGGATCCAGCCTGGTGCTGATGTGCCCAGTAAGTATTGCCGGCTCTTGCGGACTGAGCCGGGCAGGGCAAGTATCAGATGATCCCCGGATGTGAGTGGTCCACCTGGTATTGGATAAGTAAGGGTTGTATCTGATACCAGCATCAGTAGATAGAGATACTCTTGGTGATAACCTGCGAGCAGTTCGAAGCTCACAGCATCAGTCGACGTTTCACTGGCCAGGTATCGCCGGGTCTGGGTAATCAGATTACCCCACTCTTCAGGATAACCGTCTGCCACAGGTGCCTGCTCCAACGGGTGAACATAGAGGCTTGTGGTGGCTTTATCATCAGAAGCTAAGAGGGTCTGGTTTTCTTCTGCTGTGAGCCGGTCGTTGAGAAGATTGGCGACAATTTCGGCACGGCTCAGTAAGAGAGTCTCCTGAGCCTGACGAAGAGAGTCCTCAATCTCAAGCAGATAGAGATAGCCGATCCAGGGAATCACCAATAGAGTCAGTGAGGCGATCAGCAGTTTAAAACGCAGTGAGTGAAGAAAAGAGTGTGGACGACGCACTAATTCAATACTTCCAACGGTAACCAGCACCATAGACCGATTCGATGTGGTCGAAGTTAGGGTCTATCTCCTGGAATTTGCGACGGATTCGTTTAATGTGTGAGCTGATGCTGGCCTCATCGACATAGATTTTTGCCTGCTCCATCAGTTGGTCACGGCTGCGAACGTGTCCTGGATGTTTTACCAGGGCGTGTATCATCCAGAACTCAGTGACAGTCAGGGCTACAGGTGTCTCCTCCCATTGCACAGTGAGTTGGTGGATATCTAATTGGAGGGCACCACAGAGATAGCGCTTTGCTTCAGGCAGCGTTTGTGTCATCGCCTCAAGGCGGCGAAAGAGAGCAGCTATGCGCGCCGCAAGATGGGGTAGACTGATATCTTTTGTGAGGTAATCATCAGCACCGAGGCGTAATCCTGCCACGGTGTCGAAATCACTGTCCCTGGCAGTTAGAAATATGATAGGCAGTGTGGCGGAACGGGTACGCAACTCACGGCATAGTTCGAAACCGCCATCGATGTCATCCTCAAGGCCGATATCAAGAACCACGAGATCCGGCAGGCCAGTCTCGAAAGCAGTGATGGCTTTTTGCCGTGATGCGTAACCATTGACTTGGTAGCCTTGGCGTTGCAGATAGTCACTGTAATTGTCACGAATCACCGCTTCATCTTCGATAATTGCGATCTTTCTGCTTGCCACGTATAGAGTTTCTCGTGATCAGTGCTGACGTTCAGCCAACTTATGAATGTTATCTTGAGGAAGCCCTGGAACAGTCATGGGCGTTCATCTCATGGCCAAAACTTCCGCATCTGTGTTAATTATCTTGGCAATAGTCCGGCTATCACCTGCGATTGACGCCTTTTGGCGAAAGCTTAATGACTCTCAATCTGACTCGTCCAGGGCTTCCTTAAGTTTCGTGCTATCCGGATAGATGTCACACTCCGACGGTCTATTTTAGCACTCAGCCATGGTCGAGCACAGGAGTGCCCAATCCGGCAGCAGAGGAAATGACAGGAATCTGGGAGGAGGGCCTACCGATATGGTATCCCTGAGCGTAGATGACACCCAGATCAGACAGTAGCTTTAGTGTGGGTTCATCCTCGACAAATTCGGCAATTGTCTCTTTACCCAGTGCGGTAGCCATCTCGGTGAGAGCCTTGACGAAGACCTGATCTTTCGTGTTGCTGGGTAAATGCTTGATGAAAGAGCCGTCTATCTTCACGATATCAAGGGGTAACTCGCGCAGATAGTAAAAAGAGGAAAAACCGACACCAAAATCATCCAGTGCAAAACGGCAACCAAGTGCCTGCAATTCTGTCATCAACCGCTCAGCAGCATTGACATCAGCCAGTGCCGCCGTTTCTGTGAGTTCGAACACGAGCTGTCTCGGATTGACGCCGCTTTCGTGGAGCATGTGGGTCAGTTGCTGTAACAGTTGCGGATCATCGATGACCCTGCCAGAGAGGTTTATTGAGAGGTTTATGGGTTTTTCCATCTCCTGCAGGGTCGATAACTTTTCGATTGATGCGCGTAAGACGTAGCGGTTGATGGCGTGGATCTGACCTGTGCGTTCGGCAATTGAGATGAATTCACCCGGCATGGTAATGGAGTCATCATTCTCGACCATTCTGATCAACACTTCATAGTGTGAGATATCTCCACTCTCGATATGCATGATGGGTTGAAAGTGGAGGATGAAACGTTCATCGGCCAGCGCTTGTTCTATCTTGTCCTTCCAGGTCACCTTGGCGTTCATCTGCTCTCGAGCATGTTCACTGTCGGAAAAGAGATGCCATCCATCCCTGCCGGCCTCTTTTGCCTGGTACATGGCGAGGTCGGCATTGGAGAGCAGTTCCTGAAAGTTACTGCCATGATCGGGATAGGTGACAATGCCGATACTGGCTGAAACACGGTAGCTTCGACCCTTAAGTGGTAGCGAGACTTGCTTCAGTTCTTGCATGACCTTTTCTGCGAAAAGTACAGCGCTATTGCTATCCGACTCTGGAATGACGATAGCAAATTCATCACCTCCCAGTCGTGCGATAAGATCACTCGTGCGAGTAATTTCTTTTAGCTTTTTGGCGACGATCTGGAGTAGGGCGTCGCCTGCCTGATGCCCGCTTGAGTCATTGATGAATTTAAAATGGTCAAGGTCGAGAAAAAGCAGCGAAGAATTATGGTGATAGCGTTCTGCCAATGTCAGTATCTTTTCGAACTCCACTTGAAAATTCCGCCGGTTGTAGAGTTCTGTCAATGGGTCATGGTTGGCAAGCCAGGTCAGGCGTTGCTTGGCAACTTCTCGATCTGTGATGTCGAGACCGACAGAAAGCAGGATGGGTACATTAGGATAGGGTTTTCCCGGCAGATGTGAGTGTATCCAGGAAATGGTTCGTTTATTACCATCTGATGAAAAGGTTGTGGCGTCGTGTTGATAAGAACTGACCATGCCAATTTTGATTCGTGTCAGAGCGTGTTGGAGTTCGTCATTATCACCAGAGGCCATGAAGCTGTCGCTAAAGAAGCGTGATCCCCGTTGGTAGTTTCTGACACCAATAAAATCCCGCCCTTCCTCATTGATTGTGAGAATGGTTCCATCACAGTCCTGAGTCAATATCATGACCTGAGCGCTGTTCATAATCGCGGTCAGAAAGTCACGTTCGGATGAGAGTTCGTCGCTGTGTTTTACCAGTCGCTCGGTCTGGTTCTTGACCTCTTGATTGAGTCTCTCCAATGTATGGGTCAAATCAATTGCGGAATCGCCGGCAATGTCGATCTCATCCTGAAGCCATGCGTGTTGCTTGTTGGTAAGTTTATCTCTCACCTGGTTGAAAGCATTCTTTGCCATGAGTGGCAGACTGTCAGAAATCAGCAGCAGGCGTTTGAGTGGTTGTCTGAGAATAAGCAGTAAGAGAATTTCTGAAAAAATAAAGCCTGCCAGTCCGATGAGTACTGACTTTGTGGTGGCTGCGCGTATTTGCCTGACTACCGATGTGATGTCGGTAAGGATAAGAAAATCGGCTGAGATGACACCGGTGTCACTGCTCGCGGGTACGATGGACATGGTGTAGTGGTGGCCATCCAGACTACCCCTGAAGTCGCTGGTGATTAACTGCTTCATGCCAGCCTGTTGGGTGAATTTTTCCAGCAGTGGTTGTACTTGGTTCAAGTTGCTGGCAGCTGCAATATATCGCTGCCAATCTCTAAGATAGCGGGAATTTCCAACTAGACTATTAAGTTCCTTCGGCTTGCTGATGACGGCGATATCAGCTTTAGCGAGTTCGGTGAATTCAATGACAACGTCTGCCAGTGAACGACCTACCAGTAATACACCTGCCTTCCTTCCGCCGTCGAGTAGTGGTACAGCAACGAATTGGCTGCAGCGTAACCCGCAATAGAGCATATTCAGAGGTAGCTCTGATGCATTCACGGCGTTGACCAGGTTTTTAAAACTACCGTTGTCGTACTGTTCGATCTGCCAGCTGAACAGTCTCTCATTATGCGGTGAATAGTATGAGGCTTCCGCCAGTCCCCACTCAAGATCCAGGGTTGAAGCGCTGTGTGTAAAAAAATTCTGTAGTTTATCTGCTAATGGGACTTGTGGTGACGGTGTGGTTGCTGTCGCCAGTGCGGGGATCATTAGTGCTATCTGCTCGAGTTTGTAGAAACTCTTTTCCAGTAGTGCTTTGACCTGACGAGCCTGCTGGTCTCTGATTTGCAGTTGATAGGTATTGAAAAGCTGGCGTTGCTCAAAATAGCCCATGGCTGTGAGGCCGGCATTGACAATCAAAAGTATCAGGCTGAACAGTAGAACGACTTTCCATTTCAGGCTGAAAAAGCGCTGTTTTCTCTGCTCGGTGTACTGTGACATCCTGCTGGCTTTCCTTAAGGGTTCTCTGCTGTGCCTTAAAAGCTGTATGAGATTAAAAGTGAAAATAGATTCCAGTCTTTTACCCGCTCGCTGGGTATGGGGTTTTCCAGGTTTGAGAGGAAAATAACGCCTTCCACCTGGCTGAATTCTGCACGTAACATCAGTTGCTCCGTCGGTTCCCACAGCAGTCCGGCAGTCCAAAGTTTGCTGTAAAAATTATACGGTGGCAGTCCTGAGATTGTGCTGACTTTAGAACCGTATCGATCATCTTTGTCGTAGTGGCTCTGTTCGTAGCGGAGCAACAGTTCCCAATCACTATGCAATCGGTAGTCACCTTGAAGATAGTAACCGTCTACTGTCGTATCGGCACTATCGAGCAGGTTGGCGAAACCTTGGTAGTCGATCGGCTCCTCCATGTATTCTGCCGTCAGCCGCCAGGGTCCGTGATTGTACTGAGCCGAGAGAACCCAGTAGTCGATATCGATGGAGCCCGGTGGCAATATGGTGGTCCGGCTATCAAGCTTCAACATGGCATTGCTCAATGCCAGTCGGAGACGCCCGCCATCCCATTCATAGAGCAGGCGGCCTCCGGTAGTGACACCATCCTGGTCCATAGAGGCATTAAGCGATGGGTCGAGATAACTCTTCTCCACATTTTCATCGATAGGTGTTTTTCCGGCCAGCAATTGAAGACTGAACCGGTGCAGTCCGTTAGAGTTGTCAGCGTAGAATTGAACACCATCGTTGGATAGCACCATGTTGCGGACTCTATCCCAATAGATGGCTTGTGGCATGAAGATTCCAGGACGCGTTGCTGCCACGTCGCGGGTATCGTTGTAGAAGCCGAGTGGGTTTTTGGTGCGGCCCAGTAAGGCGCCGTAGCGAGCCCTCTCACTCATATGGAAGGTATAGTCCAACTGCGCATAGTCCACGGTTAGCGAGCCGTTGTACATGTCACCAGCTACTCGAGAGAGTAACTGTGCGGAGGCCATGAGTTTCGGGTTGAACCGGTATGATGCGTTGGCCCCGATCTCCCGAAAATCAAAACTCCCGTCCTGGCTGTCGCCGAAGAATCGATTGTCTGTGGTTTTTACATAGGCCTGGGTAAGAAAGCCATGAATTTGAAAGTGGTTCTCGGGTAGCTTGCTCGCCAGTGCCGACTGCTGGGTGCCCAACAGGCTGGCGAGTAAGATCAGGTAGTAGGTGCTCGCCCTATTCAACGGCAATTTTCCGTATTTGCTCATTGATGAGTTCCTCTGATGTATAGCCTATGGCGCCAGGTGTGGTGGCTACCTTATCGAGCATCTCTTGCTCGGTATCTACCTTGGCGGGTGCTTGTCCTGTACCGGCAAATATCTGGCGGTTCCAGGCGCGACGTAGTTGGTGTGGAAAAACCCCAAGAATCTCTTTACTGAAGGAAGCATGTAGCCTTGTTTTATCACCCATGACGAAGACCTGAATCGGTACGCCGTCAGGCCAACTGGTCATGCGCATGCTGAAAACGGACCGAACAGTGCTTCGGCTTAGGGTTTCTATGGGAACATTTCCATTAACCACAAGATCCACCGCACCTGATGAGTTGGTGAGGCAGAGTAGGAGAGCGAAAAAGATTCCTCGGTGGGCAGACTTCATTCTCGGTTTTCATTCCCTTGCGTTCCTCTACCGTGTCGGCAGAGGCCACGAGTAACTTTAGCCTATCAGGTCATTCTAGGTTGGGTGGGAAGTCGGTTGGATCACTGCGATTGCCACATTTTTGCCAGATTTTGCCCCTGGATAGTCAGGATTCCGTCCCATTGAGGCTATTTCACACGTGTTTAATCTAACTCGCAAGTTTCAATCACCGGCGCAGGCGGGGATCGCCAATCCATACCAGGGATGGTTCGCTGGACCAATAACGAGGAGTACAAGATGAAAAAGCGTTTGATGACAATCATGCTCTCAGGTTTTCTGGTGCAACAACCGCTGCTCGCTGATGAGCAGCCTGGCCCAATCGATAAAGGCTCACTGAAATCCACGGCAACTGGTGTGTTGATCGGTGGCATTCTGGCAGGTCCGGCCGGCATGCTGGTTGGTATGGCCGGGGGAGCGTTGGTGGGAGAAATCGAGAAGGGGAAAAGTGAGATTACGACACTGAGTGATGCGGTAGAAGATGCTCAGAACGACCTGACCCGGGAGCAATATCAGACGGCTGAGCGTCACCAGGCACTCAAAACACTGCTGGAGAATAAGCAATCACGCTTGAGCGCCATGCAGGAAGGTTTCTCATTCTGTCTCGGTTTCCGCTCCGGTAGCGCCCAGATTGAGCCAAGGATCGCAGATCAGTTGACCTCAATTGCAGTTATGCTTCAGGCCTTTCCAGAGCTGAAATTAAACATACTGGCGGGTGCAGACAAGCGGGGTAGTGAGACGTACAACAAGGCGCTTAGCCAGATACGTGCTGAGGCGGTGGCAAATCGCTTGTTGAAAGCGGGCCTGCCAGAAGCACGCTTATCAATCCACTATGTCGGTAAAGCGGAAGCAACCTACTCACTTGATGATATCGAGGGGTTGGGTTTCGATCGCATCGTACAGCTGACCTTGGTCAAGGATGATCCGTCATGAAGACCTATCGCCAGCCCCTCAGCGAGTCTTTTGTCTACTGCTCTCCGGAACGGCCGGTTGGGGGTTCCTTTCGTTGGGTAAATCCAGAGAAGGCTGTGAGAGTCTTGCAACGCCGGAAGCAAAGGGAGGTAGGTCATGAAATCAGACGTAAGACCTAGCCAGGATAGCGTCACAGCAGGTGTTTCCTCATTGATGAAGCCGGTGTTCCTGCGGGAGATGCTATTAACATTGCTCTCTGCTGTATTGACCGGTTTGTCAGCCTCTCTGTTATTGATACTGCTGGTGTTCGGCTGGACAAGTGTTCAGGCTGAAACAGCGTCACCGACAAGTGGACGGCTTAGCCTCCATGCATTGGATGGGCGACTGCTGCAGCAAGCGCCATTGCTGGATACACAGGTCTCCATGCATGTCAGCGGCCTGTTGGCACGGGTCAGAGTCGAGCAGCAATTCAGTAACCCGACCGGGGAGTGGATGGAGGGGATCTATCAGTTTCCCCTGCCCGAGGATAGCGCGGTGGATCAACTGCGGATGGTGATCGGCGAGCGGATCATTGAGGGGCGTATTGCAGAGAAAGCCCAGGCAAAAAGGACCTATGAGAAGGCGAAGGCGTCGGGACAGCGGGCCAGTCTGTTGAGCCAGCAGCGGCCCAATATCTTTACTACCTCAGTGGCCAATATTGCGCCGGGAGAGCATGTGCGGGTGGTGATTGAATATCAGCAGATGATCCACCATGAGAAGGGCCGGTATGCGTGGCGCTTTCCATTGGTGATTGGACCTAGATATATTCCCGGGACACCGCTGGCTTCTGAGTTCCCCGCTACGTTGACGGACGGGGCAGTGGATACGGATCAGGTTCCAGATGCGAGCAGGATCACCCCGCCGGTGCTGAATCCTGCAGAAGGCCCCATCAACCCTGTTGCCATTGAGGTCAGTCTGGATGCGGGCATGCCTGTGACGGAGATCATCAGCCAGTATCACCCGGTTATCGAGCATCGGGATAATCAGGGGATCGTTAATTTACGACTCGCAGAAGGTGAGGTGCCGGCAGATAGAGACTTCCTGCTCAGTTGGCGGGCACCGGTAGGTATGTATCCAAAGACCGCTGTCTTCACGGAAAGCTGGCAGGATGAGGCATATGCACTGCTGATGGTCATGCCGCCTGATCAGGAGCCTGAGTCTCAGCGGTTATCCCGGGAGATGATATTCGTTGTCGACAGCTCCGGCTCCATGCACGGTGCCTCAATGACCCAGGCCAAGGCTGCGTTGCGGCTGGCTATGTCCCGGCTTCGGGAAGATGACACATTCAATCTGATCCATTTCAGTAATCAGAGTCATGCTTTATTTCCCCAAGCCCGATCCGGTAGCAAAGCCAATAGACTGAAGGCGATGAGGTTTGTTGATGGGCTGAGGGCTGAGGGGGGTACAGAGATGATGCCGGCACTGCTTATGGCACTGAAGGGAGGGGACGCCGGTGGTCGGTTACGCCAGGTGGTCTTTCTCACAGATGGAAGTGTGGGCAATGAAACCGCGTTGTTCGAACTGATTCGCCGGCAGCTGGGAGAGAGTCGTCTCTTTACCATCGGTATTGGTTCGGCACCTAACAGCTTCTTCATGCGGCGGGCGGCAGAATTTGGCCGTGGGAGCTTCACGTACATCGGGGATCTCGGTGAAGTGGAAAGCTGCATGCTGGCACTATTCAATAAACTCGAACATCCCGCCATGAGTGATATCCATATTGAATGGGAGGGGCAGGCACCACTGGAGATATTGCCGACGCGTATCCCTGATCTCTATCTGGGCGAACCGCTATTGGTGGTCGTAAAAAGTGAAAGCCTCGAGGGGGAGATGCGGATTCAGGGTGACCGGGATGGTACTGTCTGGCGACACCGTGTCGATTGGCCGTCCAAGACGACACAAGCGGGGCTGCACAAGTTGTGGGCTCGACAGCAAATCAAGGCACTGATGTCATCGACTACGGGTGGAGAGTCGGCGGAAGTGAGGCGTCAGCAGGTACTCCAGCTGGCACTCAGACATCAACTTGTCTCCGCCTACACCAGCCTGATTGCGGTAGAACGGCAACCGGTACGTCCTCTGTTGGCATCGCTCAAAGGTGGACCTATGCCGCTCAATCTGCCTGCGGGTTGGGATGCAAATCACGTCTTTGGTTCTCTGCCGCAGACGGCGACCTATGGGCCACTGTCACTGCTGACAGGTCTTTTTCTCATGTTGGCGTCACTCTGGTTTCATCGTCGGAAAGCCTCATGAGGCGCTGGGCCACCCTGTCACTGTTTTTACTTGCCTGTGCATGTATGTGGCAGGGGGTGTGGATTGAGGCCAAGGCCTGGCTTGCCCAAGGGCTGATCAGCAATGCCTGGGCACAGAGTGATTCTGCTGATGATCGCATCCCTCCCTGGTCCTGGGCTGATACCTGGCCTGTGGCGAGACTGGTAGTGCCTCGCCTGGATGTGCAACGCATCGTCCTGGCCGGGGTTAGCGGCAGGACGCTGGCTTTCGGACCGGGTTGGGCGGAACAGACAGCACTACCCGGCAAGGATGGTCGCGTGATGATTGCCGGCCATCGGGATACGCACTTCCGTTTTCTCAAGGATCTCGTCTCCGGTGACCAACTATTGGTGCAAAATGCTGACGGGGATAAGGTGAGCTATTGGGTGACGGAGGTGGCTGTGGTGAATGAGACTGCCGGATGGTTGATGGGGCCGTCCACAGTCAGTGAACTGGTGCTTGTCACCTGTTACCCCTTCGATTCGATGATACCCGGTGGTGATCTTCGTTTTATTGTCAGGGCGCAGGCGGAACCCCTTTTTCCGCAGGGAGAGAAATCGGGTTAGAATCAACTATAGTTTGCTACTCAATGGTTGTAATGAAACCCATTCGGATATTCCGTCATCTCGTTTGCCACCACCCAGGCTATCTGGGGGAGTTTTTGCAACAGCGGGGCGTTCCCTGGCAATTGGTCTGTATCGATCAGGATCACCCCATTCCCCAAAGCACCGACGATGTCTCTGCATTGGTCTTTATGGGGGCGGGCGTCAGCGTTAACGATGATTTGCCTTGGGTTGAAGGGGAGTTGGAGCTGATTCGCAAGGCCTTTGAAGTCGATCTTCCTGTCATGGGCATCTGTTTTGGTGCACAGCTGATGAGCAAGGCGCTGGGCGGTACCATCAGCCGAGGCGAAGGGATGGAAATTGGTTGGCACCCACTACAGAAAGTTGGCGAGGAATCAGATGGCTGGCTCGAAGGCCTACCGCGTCATTTTGATGCCTTTCACTGGCATGCCGATACCTTCACTTTACCGCAGTCGAGCCGACACATCCTAAGTAGTGCCTGTTTTCCTCATCAGGGTTTTGTTATGGGTGATCATATCGGTTTGCAGTTTCACTTGGAAATGACCCGTGAAATGATCGAACACTGGATCGAACGCTATGGCAGTGATCTACTGCTTGATTCGGCCTGTGGCCAGTCAGCGGAATCGATTCTGACGGATCTGGATACAAGGCTTGAGCGCCTGCACAAAGTCTCTGATTTAATTTACGGTCACTGGGTCGAGCGTGTCGTATCACGCGAAAAAGTGAAATGAAGATCGTCTTAGTCATCCTGCTGTTTTGTCTTGGGTCAACCATTGCGGTGGCATCCCAGGATGAGGTGGAGTCGATGTTGCAGCAGATCGAAGATGAGGTCGAGCCTCGGTTGATTGAGCGTTTCGGGCAGGCCATGGTGACCTATCCTCCAGAAAGAGTTCAACTTATCGCATTCAAGCAGAGCCGGCGTCTGGAGCTGTGGGCCTATGACGGCAGTCGCTGGCAGTTTGTCCACGACTATCCCATTTTTGCCGCCAGCGGTAAGGTGGGCCCCAAATTAAGAGAGGGTGATAAACAGGTCCCTGAAGGTTTTTATCGTATCACCGAACTCAATCCCAACAGCCATTTCCATCTCTCCATGAAACTTAACTATCCAAACAGTTTTGACTGGCTACAGGCGACCAAAGAGGGAAGGGCGCAACCCGGTTCGAATATTTTCATCCATGGCAGCGCCTGGTCAGCGGGTTGTTTGGCAGTAGGTAACCGATACGTGGAGGAACTGTTTTATTTGGTTGGAAAAACGGGGATTGAAAATACGGGGGTCTTAATTGCACCCTATGATCTCCGTGCACGGGAGATCAGTCTGGATGCTGAAGAACCCGATTGGGTGCATAGACTTTACACATATCTGAAAATTAGACTGGCTGCCTTCCCGCTATCAGAAAAGTCGGTATCTTGCGCACAGGGTTGCAGTGCTGCTCGATACAGTCAGCATGGTGCTAATTAAGATCTTTTTTCTCGGTCTGTTGTAGCGCCCCATCCCTTTGGTTACGGCATCAGCCTGGCCAACGACCTGCGATAGCATTATTTAAGATTGGCAAGATAAGTGGAGACTGCCTCGATATCTTTATCGCTCAGTCGAATGGCAACGCTGGTCATCCAGACATTGATCCGTTTGCCGGTACGGTCTCTGAATTCTTTCAGCATTTTTACCACATAGTCATAACGCTGACCTGCAAGTCTGGCATAACCTTCCTGCCCCCGGCCGTCCTGTCCATGGCAGGAGATGCAAGCCTCTTTAAATAGCTTCTCTCCCTCCTGCAGCAACGCCGCGTTGCCACCACCCGATGAAAGCATTTTCATTTCGGAGTAGTAGAGTGCAATTTTTATTTTGTCTTCCTCGGAAAAGGTTTTAGCGAGACTACTCATCAAGTATTCGTTGCGCCTGCCATCACCAAAGCGTTGAAACTGATCGACGATATAAACGGGGTTCTGCCCAGCCAGATTGGGTGTCAGAGGTCTAATTGCCATACCATCCTTACCATGACAAGTGTTGCATAGCACAGTCCGATCACGACCCTCCCGGATCATTTTTTTGTGTAGTGCGGGATCTTTGGTAATCGTTGCAATGCGCTGCTCAAGAGCCGATCGGAGAGACAGGTCTTCCTCCATAGTGGATGCCATCGTCGGTGACATGGTTAAAGTACTGACGGAAGCAATGATGAGCAGCAACAACCCGGGGTGCTTGAATAAATCCATATTTAGCATTTTTTCTTTCAACTCACTGTTTAAAATTGATTTAATAGACTTGCTATCGGCAGGGATATATGAGACTTGATTCACAATTTAGCGTTTAGGCATTTAATGCCTGAGAGCCAAGTCAAGTCAAATTGCCTGAAGGGATTGCACCGCTTCTTGTGTTCCTGTCTTTGTTCGGCGAATCCGGTAAGCTAACGCCATTTTAGGTGGTCCGACAGTAATCTGATGGCAGTAAAAAGGTCAAGACGACGTTCGAAATCGAGAAGAGGCGGCTTTGCTCACTGGCGGCGTTGGATGTTGCTGACGGTTATCGCTTTATTGCTTGCGGGCATTCTTTATACCCTCTATCTGGATGGTATCGTTCAATCCCGCTTTGAGGGACAACGTTGGGCAATACCGGCGAAAGTCTATGGTCGATCTATGGCACTTTTTCCCGGTGCGACCATCAGTCGGGAACAGCTCAGGCAGACGCTGGATGGTTTAGGCTACCGTCGTGTCGCACATCCGGATCTGCCAGGTAGTTATTCTGTTAATAAGAACCGGCTCCTGCTGCGTACCCGGCCTTTCCAGTTTACCGATATGGTGCGTGATTCCGATTATCTCGAAGTGGTAATCGGGCAGCAATCCATTGAGCAGTTGAGACGGGCCGGGAATGGGGATCCAGTGGGGCACTATCGTCTCGAACCCCGGCTGATCGGCAGTCTGACCTCGGCCCATGGCGAAGACCGTATTCTGTTGAAGCGTGAGGCATTGCCTGATCTGCTTGTGTCGGCGCTGATCACGGTAGAGGACCGGGATTACTTCAACCACTTGGGAGTGGATCCCGTAGCGATCGGCAGGGCGCTGTGGGCCAATATCCGTGCAACGCGGGTCGTGCAGGGAGGCAGTACCCTGACCCAGCAGTTGGTGAAAAACTTCTTCCTTACGGCTGAGCGAACCTTATGGCGGAAATTTAATGAAGCCTTGATGGCCCTCATTCTTGAGTATCGATACAACAAGGATGAGATCCTCGAGGCTTATGCCAATGAGGTCTATCTGGGGCAGTCGGGTGGCAAGGCTATCCACGGTTTCGCCTTGGCGAGCCGCTTCTATTTCAACCGTCCCCTGCATGAGCTTGATCTCTCACGGACAGCCCTTTTGGTGGCGTTGGTTCGGGGACCATCGGCCTATGATCCCAGGCACTATCCAGCGCGTACACTCAAACGCAGGAACCTGGTGCTCGAGCTGATGGCAGAGCAGGGCATCATCGATCAAGCGATGGCAAATCAGGCCAAAACCCGTGAACTGGGTATAGAAGAGGGCAGTCTACAGGCCTCCGGAACACCGGCTTTTATGGATCTGATAAGGCGACAGTTGCGACGCGACTATCGGGAAGAGGACCTCAATGCCGAGGGATTGCGCATCTTCTCCACCCTTGACCCCTGGGTTCAGCGACAAGCTGAGGAAGGGCTTGCACTGCAGCTGAAATCGTTGGAGAAGGCACGAAAATTACCCGCAGGCACACTGCAGGGCGCATTGACGCTGGCGGAGGTGGAGACCGGTGAGGTCATGGCGCTGGTCGGTGATCGGAATCCCCGTTTTGCCGGATTCAACCGGGCCCTGGACGCGTTGCGCCCTGTCGGGTCTTTGATCAAGCCGGTGGTCTATCTCACAGCGCTCTCCCAACCGGGTCGCTATCAGCTGATGAGTGAGTTGGAGGATAAGCCGATTCGTATCCAGGGGGCCAATGGAGAAATCTGGCAACCTGGGAACTACGACAATCAGTATCACGGCAAGATCAGGCTGCAGCAGGGCCTCATTCAGTCTCATAATCTCGCCACGGTTCGGCTGGGTCTTGATGTCGGACTGGATTCAGTCATCAATAATCTCAGGGCAACAGGTATTCATCGGCCACTGGATCCCTATCCTTCTCTGCTTTTAGGGGCTGTTTCCCTCTCACCACTGGAGATGACCCAGATGTACCAGACCCTGGCCAACGGGGGGTATTCGGCCACGTTGAAAGCTATTCGCGAAGTGACCGATGCAACAGGCAAGCCACTTTCCCGCTATCCCCTGGCAGTCAAACCTGCGGTGGATGCCAGGGCGGTCTTTCTCCTGCGACATGCGCTTCAGGAAGTGACTCATACGGGTACGGCCAAAGCCTTGCAATGGCTGCTGCCAGCCGGGGTTGAGGTGGCGGGTAAGACGGGAACCACAGATAAATTGAGAGATAGTTGGTTTGCCGGTTTTGACCGGCGACGAGTTGGCGTTGTGTGGGTTGGCCGTGACGACAATGGCCCCATGGGCCTGAGTGGATCGGCTGGCGCCATGCGTATATGGGCTGATCTGATGGGACGTATTGGCGTGAATTCCCTCGATGAGCGCATGCCGGTCGGTGTTGAGATGGTCGAGGTGGATCCCGTCACGGGTCTGCTTGGTGAAGGATGTGAAAATGCCCAGAGCACACCCTTTATCAGCGGCAGTGCACCGAAGGCCGCAGCGCGCTGTGCCCGCCAAAACTCCATGATGGATGAGGGCTTACAATGGTTGCAGCAGCTACTCGATTGATTGTGAAATTTTGTCTCTGCCGGTAACCCTGCTAAAGGGGGTCAGCTCCTGGCCGCTAAGATAGAGCTAGGGCACCAACTTCAGACGTATGGTATGGATGATGGTTGGTGTGTCTGCTACAGGGACAATAGATTACAGACCATATGAATCGAAGACGGCATCCAAGACTGGATATCGATCACTCCGCCATATTTGAATATCACGGAGAGCGGTTCGATGCTTGTCGTCTACTCAATTTCTCCAGGGGAGGCGTCTATCTGCAGCTTGCAGACACCCAGCTGCAGGCCTACCTGCCGGATGGCTACTATGCAGAGCATGAAAGACAGCAGGGCATACTTGAGATACAGCCTGAAGGGGTTCGTGCCGAGGTTTCCATTGTCTACCTCCGCCAACACGGCCTGGGTGTCAGTTTCGACGATGCAAATGCGTCCACACTCTTCGATACGCTTATGGCCAGTCTACAGGCCAAGACGAAGGAGAGAGAAACAACGCAGTCCGGAGACAATTCCGATCCCGACCCGGTATTGGTTCGGAGACTGTTGCAACAGCTCAGAGGGAAATCTTCTGATTACCTGTATTCGGCCCTGCAGAATTTCTTTACACAGGCACTTGAGGACCTTTTAGAGCACACGAAAGAGAATATCGATAGCAAAGAGGAGTCAGCTACTTTCTTTGCGTACAACACACTCGAAAAAAACCAGACGGCGCTGAATACAGACTTTCGTGTATTCGTGGATAGAGGACTTGCCGAGCTTGTAGGAGAAGCGGTCGAAGAACGCGAGTGTAAGGAAGACGAACCGATTGAACTGGCATTGGTGGAAAAACAGGAAGTCGATGCCTGGATTCTATTCAATGATATGGCCAGACGCGTCGGGGATGATGTGTCGACTAAGTTGGCTCAACTGGAAGCTGCGTTCTCCTACCTTTTTCAGGGAGATATCAGAAACGAGATTAACCCTCTTTCTCCTATTAGCCTACTGGCAAATCTGAGAACGCAACTGGATAACTATGATCTGGGTATGCAGAGTATTCAGATTATCCTCGCTGCCTTTCAAAAGGCGGTTCTGAATGATCTCAATTACCACTATGATGATCTGTTGCAACTTCTCAAGCATCAGGTTGCCGATGTGCCGTCACAACGGAGTAGTGATGCCTGGTCGATTGTGGACTCGCAGGGTCAGGTCATCCGTCAGGCTGCTGACAGGGCAACGCAGCAGCTCAACTCATTAGCGAATCTACATCAACCTGGTGCTGATGGGGCGATGCGAGACGATCTGCCTGTGGCGGAACAAAAGGAGGTCATTGCTTCACTCGACTCCCTGGCGGAACTGCAGAATACCTCACTTCTGCAGCAGCTCGAAAATCTGTTGCAAAGGGAGGCAGCAGAACCCGTGAGCCTACCTGCGGAAGCTCGTGCGGCCGTTGGTGCAGGGGAAGAGCTGGTTGCCACCCTCTGTAACGATGCCTTGGTGGTGCCTGAGTTACGTGAGCTTTTGGGGCATTTAAAAATACTCATCATCGAGTCAATCCTGCAGGACCCCTCCCTGTTGGAGAATACGGAGCATCCCGTCAGGCGGTTACTCGTCGCGATCGAATCGATGATGCCTTACATGAGTGCACTGCAACACCCTTCCCGGGTGAAAGACGGAGACAGGAAAAAACTTTCAGAGATTATCAAGTTCGTTGAGTTGGGAAAAATCCATACCGTGGATGAGGCAACGGAAAAGATCCTCACATTGCAGCAGGAAAAGCGAGAGCGTTTTGAGAAAAATCGGGAACTGGCCATCTCACGCTGCGAGAAGGATGAACGACTCAAGCAGGCGCATGCATCAGTCCACGAGGTACTAGGCAGACAATTATTGAATCAATCCGTATCAATTGCCATCGACAAACTGTTCGGATTTGGTTGGGCCAACCTGTTGGTGCAGACGCATGTGTTAAAGGGTGAGGAGAGTGCCAGCTGGAAGGCATATCTAAGGGTTATCGACATACTGCTGAAAATTTTTGATGGCGACAAGGGGGGTAAGGGCCTCCCCGAAAAACAGGCGCGTGACCTGGTATCTCTGATTCGCAAAGGGTTCCGTGATTACCCTGTGTACGCGACGGGCTCAAAGGCATTTGCGCTTGAGCTTCAGCAAGCATTACTCGAAGCGGGTGCTGGATTTGATCTGTTTGCTCAACAAAGAATCGTTGTCGATGAGGCCTATCTGGTAAAACAATTCACGGGTATCCCGACCCAAAGCACCAATCAGATATCAGGAGAAATCTCAGATGTTTGGTTGGAACGCACGGGTAATCTCAGCCTGGATGAATGGTTCGTCGTAAAGGACGAAAAAAATGAGTCCGGTCTACTCAACCTGGCTTGGAAAAACCCAGCTGAAACCCGCTATCTACTGGTCGATGGTGATGGATTCAAGGCCTTGGATATGGGACATGAGGGGCTGGCGAAGCTGTTGGAGAGGCAAGACATTGAAGTGATGCAGAGTCAGCATGAGCCGATCGTCGATCGGGCTATCGATAAAATTCTGTCACGCAGTTATGAGGCTGTCAGTGATGAGTCGGCCATCGATAGCCTCACCGGTCTGATGAATCGGCGTGCCTTTGATCAGGAAATCAGAAAACGTCTGACGAATGCGCTTGAACAGCAATATGTGTTGGTGCTTCTGGATCTGGATAAATTTCAGGCAGTGAATGACCTTTGTGGATTTGATGGTGGTGATAATCTGTTGCGTTCACTGAGCAGTATACTCATCAGCTATCTCCCGGATCAGGGCGTTGTGGCGCGTATCGGTGATGATGAGTTCGTACTTTTAATCGAAGGACAGAATCTTGAGCAGGGCTACCAGACAGCGGAGACTCTGCGGCAGGCGATTGAAGAGTATCAGTATGAGTGGGAGGATAGGTTGATCCCTGTTTCGGCTAGCATCGGACTGGTGCATGTAGAAACAGACGAGCATACACCTGGTGAGCTGTTGCAGGCCGCCCTTGCCGCCTGCAACATGGCTAAAAAGGGTGGCAGGAACTGCACCCGAATCTACCTTGCTGATGACACTGCCTACCAGGAGCAGAAGGAAATGGTTCAGTCTCTGCCGGGTATCAAGGAGGCTTTGGCAAAGGATCGCATGGTGCTGTTTGCGCAACCTATCATGCCATTGAACCCTGATCTGGGTTTGGTTCCCCACTATGAGATCCTGCTACGTATTCGCAGTGATGCTGGCGAGTTGGAGAGTCCGGTATCCTTTATCCGGGCAGCAGAGCACTACGATATGATGCGTGCTGTGGACCGCTGGGTGGTTTCGGCCTTCTTTCGCGCCATAGCGCCCTACTCAAATAGCCTCGACAACAATGTGAGCTTTTCAATCAATCTCTCGGGTAAGTCGACGGGGGACGATGAGTTCAAACTTTTCCTGAAGCAGACAATAGACGAATCAGGTGTCGATTCGGGATATCTGGGATTTGAAATCACCGAGACCGCACTGGTGGGTGATATCAGTGATACTGCTGCATTTATCGAAGAAATCAGACAGATGGGTTGTTCTTTCTCACTGGATGATTTTGGTTCCGGTTATGCTTCATTCTCCTATCTGAAGGACTTCCCCGTAGATTATGTCAAAATAGATGGTATTTTCGTGAAGGAGATACTCAACAAGCCAGCCGACTATGCCATGGTCAATTCGATCACTGAGATCGCTCACTTCATGGACAAGCAGGTTATTGCAGAATTCGTCTCCGATGCGGAAACAGCAGAGGCGTTAGCGGCCATCGGCGTCGACTATGGACAAGGGTATCATTTTGCCAAACCGCGGCTGTTGAGTGATATCCTCGATGAAATCACATCACCCCAATCCCCGATACCGGTCAGCGAACAAGCCTAATCCCCCATTTCAGGATCGATGAGGTCCTATTAGGGCCTGTTAACACTAATCCAATGCGCCCTGTTGAGCCTGAAAAAGCGTCAATCAAGGCACGAGGAGAGAAGTTTGGTTGTTCCAAATGAGCGACGAGCAACACCGAGTGGCGCTTTTTCAGGCGCAACCCGAAGGGCTGGGGCTGTTTTTGCACCCAGCGGCGTTATCATTCGCTCATGTAGCCGGGCTACACCACGCTCATTCTGCCTTGCTGGGTACAAAAACAGCTCCAGCAGGGCGCATTGGATTAGTGTTAATAGGCCCTAGCATGCGCTTTATGCGAAAGAGGGGCAATATAGGCTACAATCCAGGCTGAAAATAATTCCCACACTATTGGAGCCAAGGCTTGACCCTTTATGCCGCCGACAAACTGATTGCCCAGGCCCGCATTTTGGCTGCGGAATACCGCAGAACCATGGGTAAGCCTCTGCCGGGCATCAGTAATGAAATTGCCGAGCATGATGCGGTAAAGCTGCTTGAGTTGGCTCCCAGACCTGAAGGTGAAGGCGGCTACGATGCCATCGATCCGGCCCGTGGTGATAAACGTATTCAGATCAAATCACGTACCATCTTCGATGAGAGTAAATCAGGTCAGCGCCTCGGCCAACTCAAGATGGACAAAGACTGGGACAGTGTGTTGCTGGTACTGATGGATGAGAATTATGAGCCCTACGAGATCTACGAGGCCGAGCGGGACGATATTCTAGAATTTATGGATAAATCGAGCAGTAGCCGCGCCAAACGAGGCGCCATGTCGGTCTCCCGTTTCAAGATAATCGGTCGTCTGGCTTGGACCCGTGAAAATGGCCTGGAACCTGAAGTCTGGGACAACCAGGCAGGTTGATTCTCACGCGATGTTTCGATGACTGACTACGCCGAGATATTCGGGCCTGAAGGGTGGTTGGCAAGCCGCATCGAAGGTTTTTCACACCGTCCCCAACAGCAGGAGATGGCCGCTGCCATCGGTCGCACGATGGAGCAGAGCGGCGTGCTGGTGTGTGAGGCGGGTACCGGCACCGGCAAGACCTTTGCCTATCTAGTGCCTGCGTTGATGTCGGGTCTCAAGGTGATTATCTCCACCGGCACCAAGAATCTGCAGGACCAGCTCTACCATCGTGATCTGCCCATGGTGCGACAATCCCTCGCCAGCCCGCTCTCTGCCGCCTTGTTGAAAGGGCGAGCCAACTACCTCTGTATTCACCGTCTTGATAATACGCTGGTGGAGGAGATCCGCCTGACCCGAGAACAGCTGGATCAGCTGAAACGTATCCGCGAATGGTCCTCGGAGACGCGTAGTGGCGATATCGCAGAGATGTCTGCAATACCTGAAGACGCATCAATTTGGCCAGTCGTCACTTCAAATACCGACAACTGCCTTGGACAGGAGTGCCCCTCTTACAGCAAATGCCATCTGGTTGAGGCACGCAAGCGTGCACAGGAGGCAGATGTGGTGGTGATCAACCACCATCTGCTCTGTGCCGATCTGGCGCTCAAGGAGGAAGGATTTGGTGAGCTGCTACCGAGCGCCGACTGTTTTATTCTCGATGAGGCCCATCAACTGCCCGATGTGGCAAGTAACTTTTTCGGATCGACCCTCAGTGGTCGTCAGTTGCAGGAACTGGCACGGGATACTGTTACTGAGTACCACAAGGAGGCGAAGGACACACCGGTTCTCGTTGAACGCGCTGATGCATTGAAAAAGTGCGCCGGTGATATGCGGCTTGCCTTTGGTCTTGAAGTCCGCCGCGGTGCCTGGTCGGAGCTGGCCGACAATCCGTCGGTTGCGCAGCAGCTTGAACGGCTTAAGGAGAGTCTTGAAGCGCTTGCTGAGGCACTGCGAGCCGTCGAGGGCCGGGGCAAGGGGCTCGATAGCTGCAAGGAGCGATGCGAGTTACTCCTGCAGCGCCTGCAGGCACAGGAGGATGATGCGGAAGAGAATGCCTCAATACGCTGGTATGAGACCACCCGGCAGGGTTTTCGACTCAACCGGACACCGCTGGAGATCTCTGGGATTTTTCGTGGCGTCATGCAGCAGCATCCGGCTGCCTGGATTTTTACTTCTGCAACCCTGGCGGTGGGCGGCAGTTTTGATCACTTTTCCCGCCAGATTGGTTTGGAAGAGGCAGAGACGCATTGCTGGGACAGTCCTTTTGATTATCCCCGTCAGGCACTTTGGTATGTACCGAAAGATCTGCCGAATCCAGGTAGTTCGGATTTCAATCGCGCAGTCTCTGATCTCTCTATCCCGATACTCGAAGCGAGCCAGGGGCGTGCATTTCTGCTCTATACTAGTCATCGGGCATTGCAGGAGGCGGCCGAATATCTCGCAGACAAGCTCGAGTTTCCCATGCTGGTGCAGGGTACCGCACCCCGAACCGAGCTGGTTGAGCGTTTTCGGGAGCTGGGCAATGCGGTGCTGCTGGGCACCTCCAGCTTCTGGGAAGGCGTGGATGTGCGGGGTGAGGCGCTTTCCTGCGTGATCATCGATAAGCTTCCGTTCGCCTCGCCCGGCGACCCCGTGCTGCAGGCACGCATCGATGCACTGCGCAAACAGGGGGGGAATCCTTTCATGCAGTTCCAGGTGCCGCAGGCGGCCATAGCCCTAAAACAGGGCGCCGGGCGTCTGATTCGCGATGAGCAAGATACGGGGGCTCTGGTAGTCTGCGACCCGCGTCTGATCAACAAGCCCTATGGCAAGATCTTTATCCGCAGTCTGCCACCCATGACCAAGACTCAGGATGCTGATGCGATCAGCCGGTTTTTTTCACATGTTGCTTCACAAGTATGATTCATTGGCATCTGCTATCTGTCAGTCGTAATCGTGGGAGAGGGTGCGTGCGGCAGGGCCAGACTCTAGGCACTGATTAGTACTGGCAAGACGCGACTCGCCCTACCAGGAAGCAGGTAGGCACTTTGGGAAAACCCCCCGGCAGGTTTGGCGTCACCATTCAAAAACGCCGGTTCACCGCAAATCGAACGAATCTGACAGGAATCGTTCATAATCGATAATATGACTGAACAGCAACAGACACTTGTAGACCCTCCCATGCCATTACAGACCTTTCGCTTGAGCATAGATGGTATGAGTTGTGGTCATTGTGTGTCTGCGGTAGAGAAAGCGGTTTCGGCGGTGCCGGGTGTCGAATCGGTTGAAGTTGATTTGGAGAACAACAGTGCAGAGGTAGTTGGCGGTTTGCCCCATGCGTCGATCGAGGCGATCAAGCAGGCAGGTTATGAGGCCAGACCTATCGCCGAGATTCCGCAGAGCTGTCCGGTTTCCGATCCTGTTGAATCGGAAACGCAAGATGCTGTGGTGCAGGACCTTGCCGGCAGCTATCTGTTGGCGGTCGATGACATGACCTGCGCCAGCTGTGTTTCTGCAGTGGAGCGTGCGATTCGCGCCGTGGCAGGTGTAGAGGCTGCATCGGTCAATCTGGTGGAGAAGCGGGCCCAGGTGGTGGGGGGCGATCCCGGTGCGGTAGTCAATGCCGTGATCGATCAGGGCTACGATGCCCGCCTCATCGAGACATCCCTAGCCAGTGATAGCTTGCTGCTGCAGATTGATGGTCTGCCCGGCGATGAGCAGGAAGCTGTTTTGAAAAGTGTATTGGATCGCCTGGATCCCTCGGCGGAATTCAGCCAGGTGGTAGACAACTGGGAGGTTGATACAACCGCCCATCCGGCAGACTTGCTGATTGGTCTATCGGAGGCAGGTTGTCAGGCCAGCCTGCAGGAGCGGTTTACCGATCCTTATGCGGAAGAGGCGGCTTCTGCTGCCGCAGAGGTCAGGCGCTCCTGGCAACGGGCATTACTGGCAGGGATGGTCGGCGCCGGTCTGATGGTGGCCGAAATGGGCGGTCATACGCCAGCACTGGTGTCGGCAGGCGGTCAGGGATTCTGGCTCGCTATCGCCATGGTCACACTCTTTGTCATGGGGTTCAGCGGCGGGAACTACTATCGGGGTGCCTGGAAGCAGGCCAAACACCTATCGGCCAATATGGACAGTCTGGTTGCTCTGGGTACCGGTGCTGCCTGGCTCTCCTCCCTGGCCATTGTGCTGCTGCCTGATGGTTCCCTGCTGCGAGGAGAGAAGCTCTATTTCGATGCCTCGGTGCTGATTCTGGCATTTCTCCAGTTCGGACATGTACTGGAAACTCGGGCCAAACGAACCACCAGTGAGGCGGTGGGCAGCTTGGTGGGGCTGGCGCCCAAGATCGCTTCTGTGGTACGGCAGGGCAAAGAGGTGTTGCTGCCCGTCTCACTATTGCAGGTTGGCGATAATGTCCGGGTGCGTCCCGGTGAGCGGATCGCCATCGATGGTGAGGTGGTCGACGGTCAGGCAAGCCTCGATGAATCGATGTTGACCGGTGAATCGATGCCGGTGGAGAAGCGTACGGGTGATAGTGTGACCGGCGGTACCATCAACCGTAGCGGTACACTGCTCTTCCAGGTGACGCGTCTGGGTGACGAGACCACGCTGGCGCACATTATCGCCATGGTTCGCCAGGCACAGATGAGCAAGCCACCTATTGGGCGATTGGTGGATAAGATCTCCTCGGTTTTCGTGCCGATCGTTATCCTGATTGCGCTGATCACCTTCGGTGTTTGGCATCTGGTCGGTCCCGAACCGCAGATGCCCTATGCCTTAACGGCAAGCATCGCGATACTCGTGATCGCCTGTCCCTGTGCGCTGGGATTGGCCACACCGATTGCCATTATGGTGGGTACCAGCCGGGCAGCTCAATTGAATGTACTCATCCGCAACAGTGAGGGATTGCAGAGCGCCAGCCGGTTGACTCATCTGGTGGTCGACAAGACAGGCACCCTAACGTTGGGGCAGCCCAAGGTCACAGCGCTGCATACGGCCTCGGGTGAAGCGGTAAATGATCTAGTCTATTTCGCGGCCAGTGTGGAGTCTGTCTCTTCTCATCCGCTGGCTGAGGCGATCCTCGATCATGCCCGCGAGCAAGGTGTTGAACCTGCTCTGGTAGAGGATTTCCGCTCACTCGACGGGCAGGGAGTCGAAGGACGGGTTGACGGGCATCTTGTCCAGTTGGGCGGAAAGCAATATCTGAAGGCATTGGGTATTGATCCCCCAGGGGCATTAGCCCGGCAGGCGGAGGACGAGGCTGCGCGGGCAGGTACGCCGGTCTGGTTGATGATTGACGGAGAACTGCAGGGGCTGATCATTCTCAAGGACCCCCTGCGTTTTGATAGTGAAAAAGCTGTTGATTCCTTGTCAAAGCAAGGTGTAAAAGTGGTGATGTGCACAGGAGATAACCAGGCGACCGCTCAGGCGGTGGCACAATCACTGGGTATCGTCGATGTCCATAGTGAGGTACTGCCTGCGGAAAAGCTCGAAATAGTGAAGGTCTTGCAGCAGCAGGGATTTCGGGTTGGCATGGTGGGTGACGGGGTGAATGATGCCCCAGCCCTGGCCCAGGCCGATACCGGTTTCGCTATCGGTAGCGGCACCGATGTGGCGATTCATAATGCCGATATCACCCTGGTGGGAGATTCACTGAATAATGTGAGTACCGCTATTGCCCTCTCCAGCGCCACCCTGAGAAATATCAAACAGAACCTTTTCGGTGCTTTTATCTATAATGTGATAGGCATTCCACTGGCGGCAGGCGTGCTCTATCCTGTGACAGGCTGGCTATTGCCCCCCATGTTTGCGAGTGCGGCCATGGCACTGTCATCGGTCACAGTGGTGACCAATGCCAATCGATTGCGCTTTTTCCAACCAACACAACAGGAGAAAAAGTTGTCCACAACGCTCAAAGTTAACGGTATGACCTGCCCCCACTGCGTTATGAATGTCACCAAAGCCCTTCAGGCGGTTCAGGGTGTCGAAAACGCTGAGGTATCACTCGACAGTGCAGAGGCTGTGGTGACCGGGCAGGCCGATAAATCCGTCCTCATCGCAGCCGTGAAGTCGGCGGGTTACGAGGCGGAGTAGTCCGTTCTTCTGACTTAAGGTTATGCGGGAGATTTCGCCCCCGCTACTGACTACTGAATGATTTAGCCGATGCAGATAGGGAAGACTCACACACTGCCAGCATTTCCGGTTCCACTGGAGCCGTCGCGTGGGCGTGTGCCCACTGAGGTTAATTCCCTTGCTGCCCTACCGCAGGTAACCCAAGAAAGCAGACCGACACGGGCGGTTGACGATATCAAACAGGCTGAGAGGATGCTGGAGCGCCAACGAGCACGTGATACCTATGGGACATTCGCTGAAGAATCGAACCAGCAGAAGGCTGTTGCAGCTTATCAATCACTACAGCAGAATGACGAAAGAGACTACGTCAGCGAGGTGCTGGGAATTGATGTCTACGCCTGATTGAGAACGTAACGAAGAAAGCAGAATGCGCCGGGGCTAGGGCCTGTTAACACTAATCCAATACGCCCTGCTGGAGCTGTTTTTGTGCCCAGCAAGGCAGAATGAGCGTGGTGTAGCCCGGCTACAT
>JAHXIP010000022.1 GCA_025655575.1 Candidatus Thiodiazotropha sp. (ex Monitilora ramsayi)
ACGATGTAGAGACCGGCACCGCCTACAACCTCTACCGGGACTACGATCCACAAAGCGGCCGCTACCTCACCAGCGACCCCCTGGGAGCGACTGCCGGCCTCAACACCTACGCCTACGTGGACAACGACCCCCTCAACCGCATCGACCCGCTGGGACTCTACGGTAAAGAGATCCACTACTACATGACCTACTTCCTCGCGGTCACGGCAGGGGTGCCGCAAGAGACTGCCCTCCGGATCGCCAATGCGGCACAGGGTATTGACGACAATCCACTGACGACGCCTAATCCTTTCATAAGTGGCAATTGGTCACGCCTTAAAGAAGCCCTGCAGTCCTATCACTTCACCGCCGACTACAATGATACGAACCACGGCGATGGTAGCGCCGACCCCGCTACCCGGTTCGAGAACCCCACCAGCGATCAGCTGTCGAGGCTCTACAAATCGGCGATGCTGACCGACCGGGCCTGCATCAGCAGCAGCGCCTCGGCAGCGGACATCAAATCGCAGCTCTACGGCGAATACCTCCACGCATTGGCGGATACCTACTCCCATCGTCAGGCAAACAACGTGCCCTATATCCTCCTCTACCACATCTACCCGCCGTGACTCTACGGTAAAGAGATCCGCTACTACACGACCTGCTTAGCCACTAAGTCTGCTAATTATTATTTTAGCTAATTGAAATTTGTTGTGCACATAATATGATGAGTCATATGCGCAATTTGAATAGCATTTCGCATTACAGATTTTCAAGTTCTTTTTCATCTGTTTTCTGGTTTTCTTTATGCTATTGGTGTCTAGTTCCAGGAAATTGATATCCATCTCATCCATTTTTTTTGTACAGCTTCTGATCTTCCCATTTGGTGCAATATTAATCCAGCCATATCGTGTGGGGTAGTTACATTTCCAGAATCTCTCCCTATTCAAAAAACGGAATATATTTTCAAAATACGAATCCGGATCAATAATTGGGTAGCCTGTATTTATTTTCAATAAGAGGTAGTTGATGATTTCCTGTAATTTTTCCTTATCTTGATGTGAAAAATATATGTCCTTATTGGATGGATTTATTCTGTCGACTGGTGGAACCGCGTAGCCGATCGAAATTTGTGTATTATTGTATTTAGCAAAGTTAATGAGTTTTTTTATCTCATCAAAATTGTCTTTATATAATACTGCATTGAGCCGGTAGTGCATGCCATACATTTTTTTTGCATCATGTAGAGCTCCAATTAGTTCACGACGTATTAGGTTATTCTTTTTTGACACCGAAGATATCTTCAAGCCATCGGTAGATATATTTAAATAATCAAGTCCCGATTCTGCCAACATTGTTATTGTCTCTCGGTTAAGTAACGTGCCATTCGTTGTCATATCTGATAGTACGTTTTTCTCTGTACATGCAGCAATGGCCTCGTAGATTCCATCCCACAGCATAGGCTCACCACCAAGAATAGTGATCAAACCAACGTCGAGCCTGATGGCTTTGTCGAGATAGTTGCGAAATGCAACCAAGCTCATTTCATCGGAGGAATCGTCTTTTTGCCAACAGTATGCACAATTAAGATTGCATCTGTCCGTTGGAATAATCCGGACAAAATTTACTGAGTTGAATAGGCTGCCCTTGAGATGAGATTTTAGAAGTGTGGTGTATTTAAGTGATTTCCGTATGAAGTGTTTTCTATCCATGTTTCCTGCCTTAATGGGTTTTTAAAAAAGTGTCAAGAATTACTATATTGAGTGAAGTTGAATGGTATATCACCTCGAATAGATTGATTAATATAAAGTATATATAGATATATGTTGCTGTATCGTGGAGGTATCACTGATTGATTTGATAGCAAAGCGACGGTTTTCATACTCGGTCCAAAGTGCTAATATCAGATGACAAATGGAAATTTATATGTAAAGAGCATGGAAGTTCTCTCCTCTACTATATCGACTCTGATTATAATTACTGCCTTCGTTTTCGGCATCCTGGCCTTTTCTTTGGGGGGTCGTTTTATTATACGTGGGTTGTCTGTCTATCGTAGTCATTTCGTCAAGAATATGGGCAAGGATCTACGAGCCAGCTTCTTGAATACAGATCCTCTTGTTCTGTTTATTGCAACACTTGTTCTCACATTCTCACTCGCTGTTCTTGGTTTGTTTGTAGTTGGTCCAGTCGGTGTTGTTTTTGGAGTTATTACGGGTGTTCTATCACCCCGATTCACACTCTCTTTCTTAAAAAAACGTCGTATTGATAAGTTTTTATATCAGTTTCCTGATGCATTGATGACATTGGCAGCTGCAATGAGGGCAGGTGCGAGCCTGCCAAAAGGGCTGGAGCATTTAGCGTTGCGACAACCTGCTCCGTTATCACAGGAATTCTCTCTTGTGGTTGCTGAGCATCGTGTTGGTCGCGATCTTTCTGAAGCGTTAGATGAGTTATGTAGGCGTATTCCGCGGCAGGAATTGGAACTGTTTACTGCAGCGGTTGGTATATCCCGTGGAGTCGGTGGCAATTTGGCGGATACACTGGATTCACTGGCTAAGACATTAAGTGAAAAAATGCATATAGAAGGAAAAATCTCGGCTTTGACGGCATCTGGCCGGGCGCAAGGTTGGGTTATAAGTCTTTTGCCAGTGGCGGTAGGCGCTGTATTGTTTAAACAACAGCCAGAAGCGATGAGGCTGCTTTTCACTGAGATATATGGCTGGGTCGTACTTGCTGTCATAGCCTGCATGATGATGTTGGCAGTCTATATGATACGGAAAATTGTAAATATCGATGTTTAATAGTTTTTATGGAATTCTGGCAATAGTACTTGCTTCAATTTGTGCAGGGGCCTTTGTCTTCGTTCCTGTTATGTTGGCGAGAAAGGGGAGGGAAAAGAATAATGATGAGTGGCGGGACCGTCCACCTGGGTTTATTCGTCTTCTACGCCCGATGGTCCGTCTCTATACACATCGTATCGAGATGACTATGGATTCACATAAACGCGATATGGTATTGAGTCGCCTTACAGAAGCTGGCTATGGTTATGTACTTTCACCAGAAGAGTTTGTAGTGATGCGCCGTTTAGGTTTACTGATAGCAGTATTCTTGGTCGTCTACATTCTATTCATAATTGGAATAACCAGCTCATTTGCCATCGTGTTCAGCCTTGTATTAGTACCCTTGGGCTTCTTTTATCCCGATATCTGGCTGAGGGATGTTATTGAGAAAAGAAAAACGAGAATAGATAAAGACTTTCCTTTTTTTCTTGAGGTCATCGTTTTGGCAATGAATGCAGGTTTGACATTTAACAGTGCGATAAAACAAGCTGTACAAAGAATACCTGATGGTCCATTAAAGCAAGAATTTGTTCGCTTTTTAAGAGAGACCAGGACAGGATTAAGTCGCAAAGAGGCTTTGGAGAGACTCTCTTCTCGTATCAATATGTCGTCAATCAGTAATTTTACAGCAACGCTTATTCAGGCGGCAGAAACGGGGGGATCAATTAGTGCAGTGCTGGTCGAGCAGGCTAAGCAGAGACGAAAGGAGCGTTTTATTAGGGCTGAAAAAATGGCAAACAAAGCGCCTGTAAAACTGCTAGGTCCACTTTTGGGTCTGTTATTCCCTATCACGTTTATCATCATAGGATTTCCTTTGGTTATTAAGTTTATTGACGCTGGCATCCATAAAGTATTTATTAATGGATAGAGTCACCGTGTTGATTATTCGTAGAAACACTGATGAAAAAAAAGTATTAAGTCGAGTAGGATATGCAAAAACCTTTACCCAGCGACTACGAGGGCTTATAGGGAGAAAGCATCTAGCCGACGATGAGGGACTGCTTTTTGAATCAGGAGGTAGCATACATACAATTGGGATGAAAATATCAATCGATGTAATATTTCTTGACAAAGACGGTTATATATTGACGGTAAAAGATAGCGTTAGGCCATTTAGATTCTGTATTGCACCAAAAAAAACGAGATATGTGCTTGAGTCATCAAGCGGTATGGCTATATGCCATGGGGTTAAGCTAGGTCAACGATTACAATGGATGATAGAATCTTCAGAATGAACAGGAAGAGCTATACACTGTTTTTATTAATCATTGTGGTATTACTTACCTCTTGCACCTCCGTAGGCTCTAATAAAATAAATAGTATATCCATGAGTGATGTATGGGTTGATGCAAATAGAGCTTATATGGCACAAAAGTGGAATGATGCTCAATCTTTATATGAAAAGCTGACAGAAGCATTTCCCTCTGATTCTGAGGCACATTTCAGATTAGGTGTTTCTGCCTATCGTCAGGGTAATGCAGAGCTTGCTGAAAAGAGTTTCTCCCATGTTGTTAATCTGGAACCAAATAATTCAAAAGCCATGTACAATTTGGCTGTTTTACAGATATCAAGTGCATACAGCTTACTCAAGAAGTGTGCAATAAACGCATCCAGTGATGTAGAACGAGAAAAATATCTTGAAATGATAAAAAACATAGAAACTATCAAGTAATAAAATCTTATCTATTTGTTACCTCGCTCTACTCTATAATAATCAAAGAAATATTATAAATAGAGAGCAAATCACATAATGCCTCGAATGGCACAACACGAGATTACCCATAAATGGCCGGTATTCTTACGGCATTATTACTTCTTTTAACTTTACCCCCATTCGAATATTCGATATTCGCATATATCGCTTTTCTGCCATATTTTATTTATTCCATATCCAAATCATTAAGATATGCAGTAATAGATGCAGGAGTTATTGGGTTTTTCATCGGGACATATGTCTACTTTGGTTCTCTTTTTGAGAGTCCAATACTCTATATTGCCTGTATTGTAATTGTCGTTGTCACGTTTGCAGCATTAGGATGGATGACGGTAAAAATAAAAATATCGGATGGACAATGGTCATCGTTAAAGATAGGTGTTATATGGGCATCAGCAGAAATCATTCTCAATGAGATTGGCTTGCCATTTGCATTTACTGTGTCACTTGTAAATCATATTGAAATTATTCAAGTAGCTTCAATAATAGGTTCCCCTGGAGCAACCCTATTGCTTGTTTCACTACAAGCAAAGTTGGCCAAAGAAATTAATTTAGAATGTGTGTCTATTCAATTCAATCATATCTCAAGGCAGTTGATATTATTTGTGAGTTTAATTGCAGTATGGGTAATGAGTGGATATTGTTTGGAACAATTTCAAACGCAAAAATCTGTAATGGATGTTGTTGCAGTGCAAACATCATTAGAGCCAGAAACACTTGATCTTGTTGGTCTTCCTGGAAGTATCGAATTAGTTGTTCATGAAATTACAACGCTAATAAATGAGATTAACAGGAATACTGAAAAAAAAGACCTCGTTATATGGCCTGAATCGATCATTCCGGGATTACCAATCCAGATACCAAACGACATAATACAGGAGATACAAAGCCTGAAGCGACACCAGATTATGCATGCATATGATCTTGATAAAAAAGGAGAAACGGTTAGTGCAGGATGGCAAATAGATACAGATGGTGAAATTGTAAGAAGTCAGTATAAGCAAACCCCAGTGCTTTTTGTGGAAGAATATAAAGTACCAGAAAATTATGCTATGCCAGTAGAAGTAGATGGTAAACGTGTTGGTGTATTAGTCTGTTCGGATTCAGCTTTTACAAAACATTACTTCGACCTGTATAAGAATGGTGCAGATTTTGTTGCTGTTGTCACGAATGATGCCTATGCAGGACCCTCAATACTCTCACATATGCACTTGGCGCTTGATCAAGTACGAGTGGTTGAATCCGGGTTGGGGATTGTAAGATCGGCAAATGGCGGGCCATCTGCAATTATTAGTCCGTCAGGTCGGGTAAGTAAAATATATGAGAATTATCAATCCGGTTTGGTTGTGGGAAATGTTAAGAGAGTAGAGTATGGCACATTGTATTACATAATGTTTCCATACTTGTCACTTGTTTATCTAGTGAGTTTTGCAGTTCTGATTTACCAGGTATTAATAAAGAAGCCAAAACTACCATATAAGAAGTCGCTGGATTCAGTGCCGATTTACTCACTACTAATCACTACGGTATTACTATCAGTTATACTGATTACTATGCAATACATAACAATAAAATCACAATACGAAAAATCAGTAAAAGTAAAAGCAACACACCCTCCAGTGAAGAAAAATGTCTCTGTAATAGAATTTATAGCTAGGGATATGGGTCTGTTGAAAAAAAGCCTGACATTACATGACGTATCGAAGTTGGATGCACTCCATGAACTTGAGAAACTAGGGGTCGGGGTACTCAATAGTACCCCTTCGGCGGGTGTTAAATACAAGCACGTTTATGGTATCGCCTCCACTGGTCAGGGGGATATAGTTCTATTGCAGGATGATGGGAATAAAGCACTCTTTTATGCAGCGGAAACAGGTAAGCTTTATCGCACATCAACCAAAAAATTAGCGCGTCAGATTGATAGCTCTATTACGTGGGTTGGCGTAAGTGTAATGAAGTCTGAATAATAGAGAGGATAGGAAAACTGTGACGAAGATCTCGGAACTGCGTCTCACTTTTCTGTGATCATCCAGATTAGGAAGAACAAATTTAAAGATTCATGGAGGATCTCATGTCTAAACTTCTATCTTCTAAAAATTCCAAATTTCGTCAATTCGGCCAAGGAATGTCGGAGTACATTATCGTTACGGCTCTGATTGCAGTGGCTGCAATCGGTGTATTTGCCGCATTCGGTGATGTTTTGTCAAATCAGACAGCGGCGATGGCTAAAGAGATCTCAGGTGAAGACGGCAGTGCCAGGGTCACAGCAGCGAAAGCAGACTCCGCCCGTGCTGAAGGATACGGTTCTCAGTCAGATACATTGGGTACCTATAATACTCAGAACATAGACGATTAGTACCGGTAGATTCGAGTCTTTCAGCAACTTAATCAAATAAGTTCCGTGCCTTGGTAATTCTTTTGCTTTGGTACCGGTTCGCTCATTGCTAACAACGGACGTGACATGCGGATAAGCAGCCTGGTAAGGAACCGGGGGCAGGTACTGCCAATTGCTGTGGTAGGCCTCATGATCGGTTGTACTGTACTCCTCTTGATGTACAACTCCGGTCAGAAGATCACTGACAAAACTGTTGTGGCAAATGCAGCCGATGCATCGGCCTATAGTGCAGGTATCTGGACAGCCCGGCATCTAAACTTTATGGCTTATACCAATAGAGCCATGATTGCCAATCATGTGGGGACGGGACATTTTATCAGCTATGTTGGCTGGATTCGCTATATTGAAAATTCGCTGGACAGCTTAGAAAAAATTGCTGGATGGATCCCTTATGTTGGGGCAGCTATTCGCGTTGCTGAGACTTATGCCGAGCGATTAGCTGATATTAACGAAGAAACTGCACCTATTGTAACTCAGGGGATAGATTTACTTAATGGTATTTACTCTGCTGCTCAGGTGGAGGCGCAAGCGGGGCTTACCTATTTTCGCTTAAACAAGATCATGGAGGAAACTGCCCGGGTCTACGATCCGGATATCAGGGTCAACGAAATCAGCGGTATGTCCGGTCTTCCTATGACAGTTCGTGCCACACTCACTGCTAGGATTGCGGCTCAGCGTGCGCAGATCCCCACCTTTGTAGAGAGCTTCGAGCCGGGTTCTGATGATGAGGGAGAAATCAGTGCTCTTGTCATGAGGAGTTATGGATCATCCCAACGATGGATTGCTGGCAATCGAGGCTGGAAAGAAAACTTCTTGGTTGTAAAGATCCATAAAACTGGTTCCACAACGCATACTGATGATGAGTTGACCGACTGGGAATCCACGGACAGGCTCAGTTTTGCCACACTTGAGTGGGATGGTTGGGATTGGTCGACGCTAGCCAAGGGCAAGGCAACAGCCAGGGAATTTCACGATGATTATCGTGGAATTCGCCGCTACTACAATCTGAGAGAAGATGACCCAGGCAAAGATGAAGGTCTCTATATCACTGTATATGCAACAAAACGCCAGGAGCAGACGCGCACAGAAAACCTTTTGCCCCTATCACGCACGGATGAGCAGGCAGCATCTCCCCTTAATGCGTCCTCCACAGCATTAGTCGCTTTCACTCAACCTATTAAGAACTTCGGTACCAGTCGGGAGGAGTATGGCAGTCTCTACAACCCATTTTGGGAACCCAGGTTGGTCAATCGCCCAAATGTAGCGGGGTTCTGAAGGTGTTATTCTCATCAGTATTATTTCGTTCTCTGTTGGTAGGGGTTCTATTTTTCTACTGGACTACAGCGTCTCACGCTATCAGTTGTGAATCAGGGCAGGAGCCTGTCCTTAAAATCAAATATAAAGCAAGTGATCACCTTCCATGTCTGGATCCAAAGAAGCATGGTTTCCTCGCTTCGACCCCGTGGGGAATTGATAGAAAGGTTCTCTATCAAACACGTAATAAAAAGAAGAAAGAACTATTTGGCGAGTGTGTAATGGGAGGCTTTCCAATCAAAAAAAATGGTGAGCCAACTTTTACCAACGAGCCTCTACACCGTATCTTGATTAGAACGGAAAAGCAGGCATATCAGGTAAATGTCATTAAAAAGAATGGGTCGGTTCGCTTTATGTCAGGAAAAGACTCTACGACGCATGAAGATTTTGAACTCTCATTGATGTATGACGACCTTGATTCATTATTCGATATGCCAAAAATACCAGAAACCATGCAAGTATTGCCTGGTTATTCCTGCACATTTTTGCCACCAATGATTGGCGACCCTGTTGATATGAGACTTTGTGTTGCTGAGATCGATACAATGCGGGCTGTTTTATACAGTGAACGTAACAGCATTTCATCAAACGATCCAGAGCAAGACAAAGATTGGTATAAAGCAGAGAGTGTTGAGTGGATCTGTGCCGGTCCTGAACTATTTGAGCCTCCATCTGGTATCAAGCTGAAACGGTTGGGAATGCCATGATAAGTGAGAAGGGCTCTGCGACCGTTGAGACTCTCGTGGCAGCACTGGTAGCGATTCCACTGTTTATTGCTGTTCCTCTGTTGGGTAAACAACTGGATGCCAAGCATAAAACCAGCATGGCGGCGCGCTATGCAGCCTGGGAGCGTACGGTCTGGTCTGATCCTGGCAGCAGTTGGCGTAATGGCGAGCGCAGCAAGAGTGATGCAGACATCAGCCTGGAGATTAATGATCGCTTTTATGGACATAGGAGTGCTGTACTTGTGGATGAGAGCCGCTCAAGAAGTGAAGGAATCACGAGTGAGCCTTTATGGAGAGATCGATCGAGCCGGTCTCTGTTGGCTAATGCCGGCGAGGGTCTTCCGGGTATCGGAACTGTCGACGAGGGTGCGGCTTCCACTAGCCATGGAGTTATGGTGACCAAGTTGGCCGGTACGGGGATCTCAACAATACTTCCAGGCAGTCTCGACAAATCCATCGGCCTCAATACTGGCAACTATGTAACGACACATGTGGAGCTACCTTGGGAGGCGGAGTATCCCAAGGAGATCAGGGTAAATTCAACACTTTCCGCCGATGCTGCAATTCTTAGCGATGCTTGGTCACCAAGCGATGAGGAGCGTTTTAGTCGTCGTGTGGATGGTTTGACTGTCGATGAAGAGATATCTCTACTTGAGGCCTTTGGTACAAAGACATTTGGAGCCCTCTATCCCTACCGTGAAGGTAAATATGGACAGGATCCAGATTTGGAACCGATTAGCTCGGTCGTGCCATCGAGATTCATCAAGGATTCCGACCGATAGATGGAGCGTCAGGTATCACCGATGACATCTCATGATGGAAGATGAAGAGTGGCAGAGGACACTAGTCTTAGTAGGACAATTTGTTCTCTTATTGGTGTTTTTCTGGCCACGCTCACTCCCGGCGGCTGATCCTGTCGATGAGTTCAATCAACGTTTCCCCGTCAATATGCCGCACATTGAAGGGCCACCAGGAGCATCTACTGCCTGGATAGCCAAGAGGATGCTGCGTGATGGTTTGCCCATGAGTATCCGAGCGTTTAAGGCGAAGAGTGGTATAGATGAGGTGATGGGTCACTACAGCCATGAGTGGCGAAAACGGGCGCTATCACCGAGGGAAAACCGTCAAGGCAAAAGGCAAAGAATCCTGGGTGTCCTGGATGGAGATTACTACATGACGATACAAGCTTTCCCGACATCACAGGGAAGTGAGGGTTTTATCGTCGTTACAGCTGATCCCGCAAAGATATCACCAGATAGAAAAACCAGTTTCCCATTACCTGAAAGTCTAAGAATAGTGAGGAAAGATGAGTATCTTGATGGTGAGATAGCGGCTGAAACTTTGACAGCTGTCAGCGACCGATCCCAGCGTAATGAGATTGGTGAGATATCCAGGCACATGCGTACAAATGGTTGGGCAGAGGTCTCTGGGCCATTTGACGGCAGTTCACTTAATGTGCAGGTTTTGGAATTTCAAAAGAGTTCACAACTAGTACAGGTTACCGTCAGTTCTGACAAGTCATTGGAGCAGACCACCGTACTGCTTCACTGGAGGAAAAATTGATGTCTACAGATAAACAGATGATGCAACAAAGAGGGTCAGTAATGGCTGAATATGTCGCAGTTATTACAGGTTTTCTTGCCTTTGTAACGACGCTTCCACTGATTCTGTCTCTAATCAGGGAATACTATTCTGAATTCTCCTGGGCACTCGTCCTACCATTCTGAGCGACGAAAAATGCAAATACCAAAAGCAACAATTATCCTGCTTGTGGGTGCATTGGTATCCGGTGCCGGTGCTGCCTATTTTACGAAAACATATATAGAGGACACTGTTGATAAACATATTGCAAAAATAGATGCACAGTATGAACCTGTATCGGTAATCGTCGCTAGTAGGGATTTAATGCCAGGAGAACTACTGTCTGGTGCAACAGCTTCATTGCGTGATGTGCCTGGTGGGTTTGTGCATAAAGATGCTTTGCGGAGAAATGACTTTGATAGCACCAATGGGTATGCACTTGCTCATCCGGTAAATTCTGGGGAACCAATTCTTCATTCTCACCTATCCAGGCAGCGTGGTGGGAAATTTGCCACCTTGATCGATGAGGGAATGCGGGCGTTAACCCTTCGGGTTGATGATATCTCCTCAGTTGCCGGTATGCTTTCACCAAACGATAAGATTGATGTCATGCTAACTATCAAGGAAAAAAAGAAAAAAGTGACACTTCCCCTATTGCAGGATGTACTGGTTATGGCAACAGGACACCAGACAACCGAGTTATATGGAGAAGAGCCAAATAAGTCATTCAGTACGGTTACTGTTCTTCTGTGGCCGAAGGATGCAGCAAAGATTATTCATGCACAGGAAGCTGGGAGTCTGACATTTATTCTTAGAGGCATTGATGCGCCAGGGAATATCGAAAATGTCAAGGTCACACGATCTACGCTCCTTGGAAAGAAACCTGGATCCTCGCGCAGAGGCGTACATATTATTATTGGAGGTTGATCTTAAGTGGATCCAAAAATAAACAGTAAAACAATATTTAATATTTCTCTATTTATAGTGTTATTACTATTAACTATTCCCACTATTCAGGCAGGGAATGAATTCAAGCATGTTTTGTATGTCCCTGCTGGACAAACGATAACTATTACAGCACCCGGGATAAAGCGGGTGTCAGTAGGGAATGGAAAGATTGCCGATGTCAAAGTGTTGTCTGATACTCAAGAGGTTCTGGTCATTGCTAAAGAGGCCGGCGTGACAGATCTCCGGGTCTGGTTTCGTTCTGGATCGTCGGATAGATACCTCCTTCAAGTTGATGGAATATCTGCAGGTCCAACCTACGAAGAGGTTAACAGACTGTTGGGAAGTATAGACGGCATCACGGTTGATAAAATCAGAAATACGTATTTGATTGATGGACAGGCCAGATCTATATCTGACAAAAAAAGAGTTGAGGCAATTGCTGAACAGTATCCGAATCTAGTCTCGCTCGTCAGAGGTCCGACGGTGGAACGTGCACAGACAGTATTTCTTAAAGCGAGATTGTTGGAGGTCAGGAAAAGCGCACTGAAAAAGATCGGTATTGATTGGGCTGACGTGCTTGATGGGCCAATATTTTCAGTGTTGGCAGATTACAACACCAACGATATTTTCCGCTCTACTATCGCTCCTGGGACAGGACTAGCCCCACTGGGTAGTGATGTGGGTACTAACTATTTTTTCGGTATGTCTTCTGGATTGTCATCAGTGATTAACATATTAATGAACGATGGTGATGCTCGCATGCTCGCTGAACCGACACTTTCTTGCATTAGCGGTGGTCAGGCAAATTTCCTTGCTGGTGGTGAGGTGCCTATCCCGCTGGTTGATAGTGATGGACAGATGAGTGTTGAGTTTAAACAATTTGGAATTCTATTGAATATATCACCTGTCGCTGACGGGGAAGGTTTTATTCAGACTTCAGTGGAAGTGGAGGTCAGTGCTATAGATCCTTCCATACAGGTTCTTGGTATTCCAGGGTTTTCTACCCGAAGAGCGCAGACTCAAATGAATGTTCAGGCAGGTGAAACGATGGCGATAGCCGGCTTGGTAAGTCACGAGGACGCAAAGAATGTGGACAAACTCCCGGGATTAGGACAGATACCTATTGTTGGGGAGCTGTTTAAGTCGAGGGAGTTTATCTCTAAGGAGACAGAGCTTGTTGTATTGGTTACCCCTCAATTAATTGCTTCTGGAGACCAGCTCTTACAACAGCAAATTAACCGGTATGACGAGATGAACAATGCCGCCAAAAACAACCTGAAATTCGATATCCTTGACTAATCATGTTTGATATTGAAATCAATGTTCCTGGTAGAAAACCTGAGATCCGCAGTCTCGAATTAGGCAGGTATTCTGTGGGAAAAGGCCTAGCCAGCGATATTCGGATCCGGGATAAGACGGCCAATCGTATTCACGCAGAATTGGTCATTGAGCCTGATGAGTATGTGATCAGGGATGCTTCGGGTAAGGCTGGGATTAACGTTCGAGGGGTCCAGGTTTCAGCCTATGGACCCTTGAAGGAGGGCGATGAGCTCAGTATCGGTCGAAGTACTATACGAATCGTGAAGAATGGTTTTTTGGAATGCAAGAGCGGTATTAACGTGGCGAGTAAAAATACACGGCTATATGATGCTGACTCCGAAATGCCTGTGGATAGTAATAAGAATGATGAAGATCACAAGGATCACTCCTCTACGACTCAACTAAAAAAAGAGATACAGCAAAAGGTACTAGTAGATCTTGATCTCTATAAACGTTCACTCATGGATTCATTTGACACCGACCGATTACGTGAAGAGGCAGCTCAATCTGCACGTAAGCTGATAGATCAAGGTGATGTGGAAGTGCCCGCCCATATCGACAACGAACAGTTGTTGAAAGAGGTTGTTGCCGAAGCAATTGGCCTGGGTCCGCTGGAGCCTTATCTTGAAGATGAAACAATTTCAGAAATCATGGTCAACGGACCACGCAAGATCTTTCTCGAAAGACAGGGTCGTGTAGAAAAATCACCGACCCAGTTCACTTCCGTCGAATCACTCATGAGCATCATCGAGCGAATCGTGGCTCCCATTGGGAGACGTGTTGACGAAGGCTCTCCAATGGTTGATGCCAGACTATCAGACGGCTCCAGAGTCAATGCCATCATCCCCCCTTTATCATTGGTTGGGCCCGTACTGACTATACGTAAATTTTCCAAACAACGCTTCAGTCTGGATCGTCTGGTCGAATTCGATTCCTTGAGTCAGGAGATGGCTGACTTCCTCAAAATCTGTGTCAGACACCACAAGAGTATTGTTGTCAGCGGTGGTACCGGCTCAGGCAAGACCACCTTCCTCAACGCGCTCTCAGAGCATATTCCCCCTGACGAGCGAATCGTCACCATCGAAGATGCTGCCGAGCTGCAACTCGGACAGGATCACGTTGTCTCACTGGAGAGCCGACCGGCCAACGTGGAGGGGCGTGGTCTGATCGCCATACGTGATCTGGTACGAAATGCACTGCGTATGCGTCCAGACAGAATTGTGGTTGGAGAGTGTCGTGGTGGTGAAGCCCTGGACATGCTTCAGGCCATGAATACCGGTCATGAAGGTTCGCTCACAACGGCTCATGCAAACACTCCTAGGGACCTGCTTTCCCGTCTTGAAGTTATGGTGTTGATGGCTGGTATGGATATGCCAGTAAGGGTTATCCGGGAGCAGATCGCCTCAGCTGTTGATATTGTCGTTCAGCAGACCCGCTCTAGGGATGGACGGCGCCGGGTCACTTCCATTGTCGAACTGGATGGCATGGAAGGGGATATCATCCTGATGCAGAAGCTTTTCGAGTTTAAACAGAGTGGCGTTGGAGCTAGTGGAGAGATCCTGGGGGAATACCGGGGATTTGGCGATGTTCCAAGTTTTTACGACGAACTCGACGCATCAGGTTACGCACCTGACCGTAGTATTTTTGGTGCAGCTGACAGCTTTAAGGGTGAGATGGAGGAGAGCTGGGTCGGCTGAAAGGCAGGCATAGTTTCTGGTTGAGAAAGGACAGTTATCAAGGGAGTGAACCATGTATTCTATCCGCCGGGTATTTTATTGCCCATTATCTGCCGGATCGGCTCTGGTCGAGACCCTGATCGCACTACCCGTATTGCTGTTGCTAGTGATGGGTGCAGTACAATGGGGTCTGATTTATCAGGCCAAAGCAACACTCAACCATGCTACCTTTCAAGGTGCCCGACTAGGTGCACTGGAACACGCGACAGAGAGTGCGATCCGCAGAGGTTTGGCGCGTGGCTTGCTGCCACTCTACTCACCTGATTCCAGCTACAGCGGTGCTCTCAGAACCTTCCACGGTAAGGTCATGCCGGATCTGCTGACAGCGGCCCGTATTCGTATCATTAATCCTACCCGCGAAGCCTTCGATGATTTTGGTCAAACTGTGAAAGGACGTCGTGAACTACCCAATGAGCGGCTCTACCGGGCTTCCACCGCCATTGGTGCCAAAAGTGGCGTCAATCTGCAGGACGCGAACCTGCTGAAGGTAGAGGTGACCTATGGCTACCCACTGCATACCCCCTTCGTCGGGCCCCTGATCAGTACCCTTGGTGTTCGGTTGCCAGGTCTGACTGCCTTTGAGCGGGCCCAATATACGGTGGGCCGTATCCCTATTGTTAGTACCGCAATGGTACGGATGCAATCAAGGGCATATCGCAATGGTGTGATGATCAGCTTGACTGGCGAACCGGAACTGCCTCGTAGCACTACCGGACCCGACCCGGATCCTGTCGGTAGTGGAGATGATCCGGGAGGCAGTGGTGAAGATGACCCGGGAGATGGTAGCGGCGATGGTGGAGATGAAGGCCTGGGAGATGGTACTGACGATGGTTTGGGCGATGGCGGTGATGATGGCTCAGAAGGCGGTGGTGGAGATGATTTGCCACCCATCTCAGGTGACCCAGGAGATGGCACGCCTCCGTGCAGTACACCGGTAAGTTTTACAGGCACCACCACTGGTTTGTCCAGTGTCTCGGTACACAACCCCGTTAACATCACTAACGGCAATAATAACCAGCGTGAGGACAACCTTGTCGGCCTACCGGGAGATCTGCCTATGGTCTTTGTGCGCGACTACAATAGTCGCAGCAAAGTTTTTGGTCCTTTGGGTTTCGGCTGACGCCATAGTTGCCAGATTAACATCAGTGACCATGATGAGTGTATCGACATGCTTCAATCCGACGGCCGCTTGCTGCGCTTTGACTTCAGCGGTTCTGCTTGCTCTGATATACCTAATTTATGACTCAGACTGAACAACATTAACCACATGAAACACCAACTGGAAATTTCAACTGTCCTGATATTATTTTCACATCTCATTGAGATTGGCGAATTACAAGCCAGTGAGACGATACCAGGCATTTATATCGAACGCGTAGTCGATCGCAGTCGTGCTCTCGTGCCTGGCTTGAAGGCACAATACAAGATCTGTGCTGATCAGCGTCAACTGTATAAAAAATTGTTTGAGCAGGGTGGAGTGGGTTGGGAGGCTGTCAAGCAAGGTCTTCCCAAAGGTTACGATGTGAGAGCCGTACCTGCAAGTGAGCCCGACTGGGAAAAGGAAAATGTTGGCAAGCAAATCGAAAAAGAGTACTTCTACGGTGATAAATATGCGCTCTATCAGCATACAAGACGGTACGAGATTTCAGAGGTAGAGCGATGCGCTTTGATTGAGCGCGAGGACCTGAAAATTGACCTTGATAATGGTACAGCGCGCTATCTCGTTACCCTGAAAGATAAACGAAAGGTGCAAGCAGTACCGGGTGTGAGTCAAATTCCCTTGGCCCAGGAATATGAAAGTTACAAAGTCAATCGCATGCCAAGTGCCAAGAGGATTAGAAACAAGAACGACGAAGCGCTTGATGAGATTAGCAAGGATGAAAAAATCGCCAGACTTTTGAGTTTGCTCTATGCGGATACGACAAGTAAACGTCCACCTGGTGTCGGTGTGTCATTTGATCCTAAGGTGGCAGATAAACTGAAAGAGGCAATGGGTTACGAGGAGAGCAATGTCTCTCCAGTCGTCGTGCCAAGAGCCAATGATGAGCATTTCGTTGTCGGGCAACCCTGCGACATTATATCCGCAAAGAACATGCGAAGCCGTCTTTGGTATTGGGACACAATGCATTACTATCCAGCAACGGTCGAGAGACCTATTTTACTCAAAACCGAATTAACCAAAAAAAATAAAGAAGTTGTCGGATCAAAAGAGGCAACAAAGTTCAGGGTATTGAAGGGTATTGATAATTCTGTTTTCGAATTGGATCCGAGTCTGCGTTAGTTAGTAGGGTACGGACCGGCCACACTATCTATGGATATCACTAGATAGCCTTCAGTCCGCAGCTTAGCAAAGCTGACACCCAGTGATTAAAGGGCCGAAGTTGAGTGACTCCGGCCCGGTCAAAAATGATCAGTTAAGTTGGCAACCGGTACCGGAGAAGATGCCGGAGTTTCCGTCCATGTCACTCCAGGTACCGTTTACTGTACCGGTGGTTTTATTCAGCGTGCCGGTAATGGTAGCGTCGACTACGCTGCCGTCCCTGATCTGTGCAGACAGTGTGGTGCCGGTCAGGGTGCCGGTGAAGGGTGCAGATTCACCCACTGTGTTATCGGTTGCATACACCGTATAGGCGACACCCGAGACGTTGTCAGCGCTGTCAACGTCGAAGGTAAATAAACCATAGGATAATACGAACCCTCCTGTGGTTGTGAAGCTGCCCGTAAAACGATGGGTGGCGTCTGCTGCTCCACCGACTCTGCTGCCGGAAAACGTGCCTGACTCGCCTGTGGATACAAGATCCCAGGTGCCGCCAATTTGACTGGGGCCGGTGAATCGCCCGCTGAATGTGGCGCCGGATGAGACATCACCGCTGATGAAGGTGGCGCTTTGATCGAAGCTGACTGCTGTATTGCCGCTCAGGGTAAGCAATCCATCTGAGCTGCTGTAGGCAAATCCAGAGAGTAATCCAGTGGATGCATCCACCAGGACGCCGAAGGGGCCGCTGTCATCACCGGTGAAGGTGCCAGCATAGGCGCCGGCGCGGACGCAGAGGAGGGTGGATTCAAGGTGAGCCCGTGCTGCTGTGCTGTCCGGCAGTGTATGGCTGGTGCCATCGGCAGTTGCTGCATCGGAGATGATCGATGCCAGGGCTGCGGGCAGATCTGCGGTGGTGAAGTCCACGGCTGACCAGGTATCAGCAACGGTTTGCACGGCAGGTGAGATCGTGATGCCGTTGCTGGGGTCGCCATCGGTATCGAGCATCAGCAGGAAGCGGACCAGGTTCAAGACCTCCGTTGAGGTGCTGGAGCCGCCGGGTACCAGGTCGATGGGTGTGATGACCGATTTACCCGTGGCGCTACCCAGGGTCACGTTACCCAGGTTGAACCCCACCGGCTGGCCGACCTCGTAGGTGAAGCTGCCATCCGTACCCGTAATGCCGCTTTGGGCGCCAGAGGCGAAAGTGACGCCTGAGACGTTGGTGTCTTTTAAAACACCGGTTGCCGTTGTCGGTGTCGTTGTGCCATCTCCACCGCCACCACAGGCTGTGAGTATAAAAAGTACGAAGAGTGTGAAAAGGGGCAATAGAAACTGCTGCATCCTGATGATCATGATTCTCCTCCCAAGATTCCCGAAATTATTGTTGCTCCCTTAGGGGCGTCTAATGAGACGTATTATTATTTGATGGCCCTGTTGCTTGACCACCAACAGTCTGAGTGTAGACCATGGTCTGGGAGCGTAGGATTGAATCATTTAAAGCATAAATGGTGGATTTTTTTTGATTTCGGGAAAACCGGTCGAAAAGTTTTCACTTTTCTTGTCGCACATTAAGGAAAATTCCCGCTAATGGTGGGAGCATAAAGCAAGGAGCGTGTGAGATGTTTTTTAGTGTACGGAGCTGTCATGGAAGATAAGCCCAAATATCAGATCAACGCAGATATCGTGGCACAGGCAGACCAATGCAATACGTGTCATCGTTGTCTGAAAGATCCCACATTCGATCTCTGCCGGATCGACTATGTCGCGGCGAGTGGTGAGGTGCTTTTTGTCTCTGCCGATCAGTGCCGTGACTGTGGTTATCAGATACCTTTTGGCGAGGGTCTGGTGTGTGGTTGTCCGGTGCGCAAAGCGATACAGAAAAAATACAGTATTTGATTTCCGGGTCGGTTGGCCGGTGTGACTGTCATCGCTATGGGTGGTCAGCCGAAGTACGATTTTTGTGGCTTTCCCGGAATTTGTAAAAGACCCGATTTTACCTCCTCCTGAGCTGATTACAGGCCCTAACTAACCAGGCTGACAGTCCACGTGTGGACGGGGGTGCCAACCCAATCCTGGGTATTCATGGTATATAAATTGAGTGCCGCCGGTTTCAGGCCTCCTCGCTTTCCGGTGGCGGATATTATTATTCGGGATCAAACGCAGGCTGAATTAGCCTCTGTCTACACTGAGTGCATACCAGACTGTCCTAACGATTTTGATTCGGGTATATTTCGCGCATGGATCTGAACTTTCTTGAATTCGAACAACCAATTGCCGAGCTCGAAGCGAAAATCGAGGAGCTGCGGCTTGTCGGCAGTGATAATGAAATTAACATTCAGGACGAGATCGCCCGTCTGGAGAGCAAGTGCCAGTCGCTGACCGAATCGATCTTCTCCAATCTCAAGCCCTGGGATATCTCCCAGCTCTCCCGCCATCCGCAGCGGCCCTATCTGCTCGACTACATCAACCGGGTTTTTGATGAATTCCACGAGTTGCACGGCGACAGGGCCTTTGCCGACGATCATGCGATTATCGGCGGTGTAGGCCGGCTGGAAGGGCGCCCGGTGATGGTCATCGGTCACCAGAAGGGGCGGGATACCAAGGATAAGCTGCATCGCAACTTCGGCATGCCCCGTCCGGAAGGCTATCGCAAGGCACTGCGCCTGATGGAGATGGCGGAGCGCTTTAAAATGCCTATCCTCACCTTTATCGATACCCCTGGCGCCTATCCAGGTGTGGGGGCCGAGGAACGGGGTCAGAGTGAAGCTATCGCACGTAATCTCAAGGTGATGTCCGGTCTGCGAACCCCCATCATCTGTACTGTGATCGGTGAGGGTGGCTCCGGCGGCGCACTGGCCATTGGCGTGGGTGATCGGGTCATGATGCTGGAGTACAGCACCTATTCGGTGATCTCTCCCGAGGGTTGTGCCTCAATTCTCTGGAAAAGTGCTGAAAAGGCGCCACTGGCCGCCGAAGCGATGGCGATCACTTCTGATCGGCTGAAAGAGCTGGATCTGGTCGACGAGATTGTGGCCGAGCCCCTGGGTGGCGCCCATCGGGATATCGAGACCATGGCGAAGAATCTCAAGCACGCGCTGCGAGAGGGCCTGGACAATGTCACCAGCATGGCCATCGACAAGCTGCTGGATGCCCGCTATCAGCGACTCATGCAGTACGGGCAGTTCTCCGGGGACTGATCCGCTTCCTGGTTGCCGGGAATACCCATGACGCTCACCACCAACCGGTTGCTCGAGAACCTCAAGCAGCTGCCTCCCGCCGAGCATGCCCATATCGCTTTCAGCGGTGGGCTCGACTCCTGTGTATTGCTGCATCTGCTGGTGTCGATCCGGCATGAGCTGCCGTGGACGCTGCAGGCGATCCATGTACACCATGGCCTACAGGCGGAGGCAGATCGCTGGCAAGCCCATTGCGAGACAGTCTGTGCGACGTACGATATTCCTCTCACCACCCTTAGCCTGAAGCTCAATCTGACAGCAGGCGAGAGCCTGGAGGCGGCTGCCCGGGAAGCCCGCTATGGGGCTATGGCCGAACAGATGGGATCAGGGGATCTGCTGTTGACCGCACAGCACCGGGACGATCAGGCGGAGACGCTGCTGCTGCAGCTGCTGCGAGGCAGCGGGCCGGCCGGACTCGCGGCGATGCCGGCAATCAGCCGCTTTGATCCGGGTTGGTTGGCGCGTCCGCTGCTTGATATGAGTCGGGACGCCCTTGAGGCTTATGCTGCACATCATCAGCTCGACTGGCAGGATGACCCTTCGAACAAGGACCTGCGCTTTGACCGAAACTACATTCGGCATGAGGTGATGCCGCTGTTGAAGTCACGCTGGCCGGCAGCCTCAACGACACTCTCCCGGGCTGCCCGCTTTAGTGGCGAGTTACTGAATTTGGCAAACGAAGAGGCGGCATCGGATCTGGCCGCTGTCAGGCAACAAGACGAGTCGGGGATTTTGATCCCGGCGCTTCAGGCATTGAGCTCCGTTCGTCAACGCAATCTGCTGAGACACTGGCTTCTCATATCGGGCGTGCCGACGCCCCATTCAAAAAAATTGGCACGTATCGAGCGAGAGGTCGTGAAGGGGCGGCCTGATGCCAATCCCCTGGTGGCCTGGGGTGGATGGCAGATTCGCCGCTTCCGGGATGTGCTTTTACTGGATCGTGTGACGGCGGATGAGGCGGTACCGGCAACACTGAACTGGGATGATAAGCGGGAGCTGCAGCTGCCGGCTGGATTGGGACGACTGTTCACCGAGCCGGGTGAGGGTGGTATCAGTGTCGATCGCTGGTCAGAAGCCCGAATCGAAGTCCGCTTCCGCACTGGCGGTGAGTGTTGTCTGCCCGCCGGGCAGGCCCATCACCGCCCCTTGAAAAAGCTCTTTCAGGAGTGGGGTGTGCCTCCCTGGGAGCGGTCCCGGCTCCCGCTGATCTATCTGGATGGTGAATTGGCTGCGATTCCCGAACGTCTTGTCTGCCAGCCATTTGCCGCCCTCCCAGGCGAACCCTCGATACGGGTCCGCTGGGCTGCTCACTAGTCTATCCGACGATAGCACTCCCCATTTCTCTTCCCCCTGTCCCGTCTGCTGGTGAAATCAGATGCACTGCCTTGCGTGGTGTCGTCAAGTGAATATGTCACACCCGGGGTATGTGCCCCTTCATATCCCTTGAGCGCCTGAAAGTGGAATCCTGTACCCAAGCACAGAACAACCAGGCCGGGGATAGAGAAAAATGAACACGCAATCACCAGAGATATCGACAGAACCCCCAGTATTGGAGACTTTAATTCAGACACGAAGCGTATTTCTGGATCATCTCCTCGTGGGGCAGATCGCACCGGGGGAAGCCCTGAAAAATACCGCCGGCCACGCAGAGGTCACCTACTGGGAGGAGTTGCTCTGCGCCGTGATCAATCCTGATGCCGGACGACTGATGGCGGTGGTGGATATTCATCAGCCAAGTGGGTATAGCGGCTTGCTTCGCCGTCATGGTTCGATCGAATATGTCAGGTTTTTTATCGATTGGGGAGCGGGTGAGGGGTATGAGTCTGTAAGTCTTACACACTTTAAAGTCAGTGATCTTCCGCCTGATATGGAAAAGCGTCAGTATCCTATTCGTCAGACAGTCTCTGTCAGGTTTGATGAGAACAGGTACTGGGGTTGTGTGTTGGATGGCATACAGCCGAAAGTGCGTGCCGTGCTGTCGTGGAACCAGGTGCCGGAGATACACCCGTCGTTTACGCCTTTGTTCGGTAATGCGGTCGAGTCACGGATCTGTGTCAAGTCCGAGGAGGAGATGAAACTGCTGTTCGGACAATTCTCCAAAGCGGGAAGGAAGCAACCGGCAGGTGCGTTGGGGCAGACGAGCTATCGCTCATCGGAATTGTCTTCACCCAATGCCAACATGATTTTGTAACAGTTTCGATTTGGTCTGGTCTGACAGGGTCAGGCTAGCCATAGGCACAGGGATGTGCCATCTGTTTCTGTCGCCATAGGCGATTGAGAATGACGGCAAGGTATCGTCTTTCCGTCTCCCGGTTCTGGGTCGTGCCAGGGAAGGCGTGATTCGGATTTCATTTAGTATGAAGGGAGTCAAAGTCATGCCAGGGATGGCCGGCAGGGCGGTTCACTCTTCTCGATACATCATCCTCATTATCCCCACATAGCCATAGACATCATCTGTGACAAGTGAAAAAAGTCACAGATTCGTAGTGGCGCATTCGATGCCGAGAATTTCTCAGGAATGAAAACATATACCCATGACAGGTAATGCTGCTTATCACCGCAGGGATGCATGAGCGAGATGAGTGATGCGGGGGTGGAGATATGTTGACAAATCATTCGGTAAAGGTACGTGACTATGATCTTGGCAGTCGTGCGCCGAGTTACTTTTTCTCAACATCGAATGCCACTTCTGGGTTGACCAAAACCCAAAGTGAGGCCGGTCGGCTATTTGGTGAAATTCATCATGGTTGGGACAACCTTCTCCGCTGTGGTGCAAAACGTCGCTTTGATATTGTCATGAGTCTGTTGATCCTGCTTCCTGCGCTTCCAGTGATGTTGCTGGTCATGTCGGCAATCTGGCTGAGTACCTTCGGAAGGGAACCCGTGTTCTACCATCAGCAGCGTATTGGGCTGAATGGGGAACACTTTAAAATCATAAAGTTTCGCAGTATGCGAGTCGATGCTGAAGATCACGGTATCAAAACCACGCGTGTACGTGATCCAAGAATAACCAGAATCGGTAGATTCATTCGTAAGAGTAGAATCGATGAACTGCCCCAGTTGATTCAAATATTACGGGGTGAAATGAGTCTCGTCGGTCCGCGCCCTGAAAGACCGGAGTTTGTTGGGCAATATAGTCGCCAGATTGAGGGGTACGTTCTCAGGCATGGAGTAAAGCCTGGCCTTACCGGTTGGGCTCAGGTCAGCTATGGCTATGGGGATTCGGTGGAAGATGCAGAGATAAAGCTCTTCTATGATTTGAACTACATCAGAAAGGGTTGTTCGAAACTGGACTTGGTGATTCTCCTAAGAACGATATCCACTGTGCTGACCGGTCATGGTGCGAGATAGTATCGATTAAGGTTATATCTAACTCTATAAGACATCAGTTGAAAAACGCCCACTCAAACTAGTACATAAGAGTGGGCGTTCAAACAACTACGATCTTTTTGAATGCAGATAATGCTCTCGACGATATTATCTGTTACACCAAGGGTGACCATCCGGCAGCGGGACGTGAATGTACTGGCTACCAAACTTGACGTATGCGTCACAGGTACCCTTGATAGTGATCAAGGTGAATTCCTGGACACTGGATAGCGTCTTGACAGGAGAACTGCCTTTGTCGTTAAGTCTGATAGGTAGCTTCACTTCCTTGGAGATTACCTCTCCTTTCTCATCGACGGCAACAAGCCTCCCATCAGAGTAGTGAATATTAATGGATTCATCGAGTTTTAGATTGACCGGCTTGTCGTTATCTCTATAAAACTTAGAGTGACATGCACTTAGAAAAAAAACGAGAGATATCGAAACTAATATTCTGATTTTCATTTATTTATTCCCCTCTTTGTTGTCATTGCAATTGTAGCTGATAAATATAAGCGTGTTATGGGATGTGGATGATGTGCTAAATAGTGGCAAGCCAAGTCAATAGGCTGGCCTATAAAATAAAGTCAGGCTCAATCTGTCATGGCTTCATTTAAGTGATGAGATAAGTTACTCCACAAAATGTGTTGTGTTCAGAATAATCGTGTTGATAGTTGCTTGATCACGTGTTTTTGTGTTTTGTCCGGTCTCATCATTAAAAGTTGATGGAGAATTGTCCATATACAATTCTTTCTGTACTCAACTCGTTGATATTACTGCTTTGGTTCGGATTGAAAAAGGAATTGTTATCCTTATCTTCATAGTTGAACTCAGTGTCAAATAGGTTTTTGGCGCCAATGGTTATTTTTCCGTATCTATCTGGCAGGATATAAGTGACGTTAGCGTCAAACAGCCAGAAGTCATCTTCCCCTTGTATGTTCCCTTCGTAAATTCCGTCCTGAGAATAATAAGTGCCGGTGATGGATGACGAAAAATGGTTTGAGAAGAAGTGTCTTAAGGAGATGGGAAGTTTATGGGTTTTTAACCTGACGATGTTGTTGCCCGGAACGTTAGGTTGAGGGGATTCAAAATTCTCAAACTCGTATTCCAGATTTAGAAGCCAGTCGTTGTTGATTGTGTAATACAGATAAGAATTGAATAAATGACGCTCCATATCAAAGTCTATGATATCGCCTTTAAACTTGTTGAATATGCGTCCTTTAAGGTCAGAGTACAGGGCAGAGATGCCTATTGAAATATGGGGTCCCGCTTGCGTGTCGAGGCCGATGCCTGCTCTTCTGGCATCATTGATTAACGTTTCCCCAAAGTCATCGTAGACCTGATTGAACCCTGCGATTTGTGTTGGTTCTAATCTGGCGGCAGAGGAAATTAGCGGCCTCTCCCTGAAAAAGGCGGTGCGCAATGTTGTTCGGTCGGATATATCCCAGACAATACCAAGTTTTGGATTGAACTGATTGTCATCTGCTCCGTTCTCATTTGTTCCATCAAAGTCTGTTGTTACGCGGGATATTTCGTCGTCGGAATAACTGGATCCCAGTATAAGTTCAAGACCGGCGGTTAATGGTATATAGCTGTACAAATAGATGCTGCGGAAATTGTCATCTGTGTCTATGTCTGAGGTGAAGTCGGGGAGCGGTGGAATAGATAGTGTGGCAACACCGCTGGTATCTCTGTTTAAGCGGCTGCCGCCTATGATGAGCTTAGACTGACTGCCTTTTCGCAGCCATTGTACTTCAGCGTGTTTGTGTTCCTCGCCGCCATCGCCTGTAGTAAATGAGTCTTCGATTGTATGGCTTGTGGATTTAAAAGAGTGGTAATTGCCGAGAACTACCGATCGACTTGTGAAGGCATGCCGAAATCCGAATCTGCTTAGTTTTCTCTCTGTTTTTTCCTGGAATTCAGGCTGGTTATCATCAGCGAAGAAGTGTTGATTCAAGTCGCCGTTTTCTTGCTCATCGTCTGAATGTTCGAGCTGTATCATGGTGTCCGGCGTGACGTCGAGTTGAATAAACGCCTTTAGCGTATCCTTTTTAATCCAGTCGAGTGTACGAAACCCATCACTCTCAAAATGGTGCTGTGCAAGACTGATGCTGAAGCGATCATGTAAATATGATGCTATCACGTCATCTCCCCATGTATCGTTGTCCGCAGCAAAACCATTGAACAATAAAGAGGGTCCGCTTTGTGTGAAGAGGGGGTTGAATTCGTTATAAGACAATCTGGCAGGTCCGTCAGCAAGCTGCAAATTGCTCAATTCTGGTCGAAGAGTATGTGTGGTGAGGGGTTGGAGTAGTTTGGATTGTAGTAACTCACTATCGACAGCGCGTCCACGTTGTGGTTGTGTGGCATTGATGTCTGCCATGAAACGATGGGCAGAAAAGTTGTCTGGCGCTTGTGACAGAGCCCTGGCGCCTTCTGTAATGGCAAGTTTTTCGAACCCCAGGTCAGAGTAGATGCGGGCAACCGAGGTATTTCTTGCCGCCCCATCCTGGTCAAGCAATTGCCTTGAGCGATAGACACCCCGATTGTCGTTTAACTTGATAGCCTGCTGTTGCGCCTGTAGTGCTTCCACTGGTCTGTTCTCGGACTGCAACAGAATTGAGTCATAAAACCAGGCTGTCGGGTCATTCGGATCCAGCGCCTTTGCCATGGCAAATTGCTCAGAGGCAAGACCGTTCCTCTTCTCCTCATAGTAGGCCTTGCCCATGTAGCTGCGAAGAAGAGCGTTGTTAGGGTCGTGCAGGGTGGCAGTTTCGATCTCTCTGCGACCCTGTGCCAATGCCCCTAGGCGAATCATTACCAGACCAAGGCCCAGACGGGGTAGAGGTGCCGCTGAGTCCAGATCGATGGCCTTTTCAAAAGCAGTTTTGGCTGTATCTAAGTTGACTTCGCGGAGGGATGAAAAACCCAGGACTGTATGAGCCAGTGAGAGTTCGGGATCGATTGACACAGCATTTTCAGCGGCCTGTCTGGCCGCCTGGGTTTCTCCATTCATCAACCAGACTTCAGCCAAGCGCGCCTGGGCCAGAGCGTTATTTGGTGACAACTCAGCCGCTTTCTGGCTGTCGGTTAATGCAGCTGGGATATCGAATAGTGCCTGATCAACATAGGATTGCGCCATATATGCTGCGGCAGATTGACTGTCTGTGGCCAGCGATTGTTTGGCCAAATCAATCGCGTCTTCGAGGCGGTTCTGCGCGATGGCGGTAACAGTCTGTTGCGCCAGATTGTCTGCTACATCGGGTTGCTCGGGCAAAGGCGGATAGTAGAGCGCCCAGGCGACAGCATCACGGGGATTTGCATAGGTGATATGCACTGGTGCCTGGTTACTCGTTGCGCGACCAGACTGATTCGCAGTGAGTTCTAACGAACCTGCGTCGTTACTGGCCACAACAATCCCTTCAAAAACCGTTATGTCGGCCTCAGCCTCTTTGACGATTACGACAAATTCAGTGCCCTCGATAGAGGCATTGACATAAGGTGTTCTGACTTGGAATGAATGTGTGATGCGGCTGATGAAATGTGCCGCACCCTTCAGCAGATCGAGCCAGGATGTACCATCCTCTGCAGGGGCGTTGATGGTGACGCTGGTGTGTTCATCCAGTCGCAACAGGGTCTCGTTGTGCAGTGTCAGACCGGCGCGGCTGTTAGCGCCGAGTCTCAGCCGGTCGCCGGGGCAGAAATGGTCGCCCTGATGAACGCTTTTCCATGCTTTGGTATTGCTGGGCAGGACTTCCACCCGGCCCTGCACGGAGACAGCCTGGGCCACATCGCATTCAGCGGCTGTAGCGATCATCCCCCAAAAGAGCAGGGGCAGAGCGATCAGTGAGTACGATTTGGTATAAACGGGCAATCTGGAAAACATAATCTCTCGTAGCCCCGGCACTAACCCATTCGGTTTATGCTTTTTGTTGTCTATGCAAGTTTAGGCGTTTATTTCACCTTGTGGGCTACGAGTACCATATTTTCTCTTTACTCACAAGTGGTTGCTGGCGATAACGGGTCCTGTTTGGCATGTCATCCCAGCGGGTTTTTACGGCTACTTCTGCGCTCCCGGTATTGCTGAATGTAGTAGATGCAGGGACCGTCATCGGGATGATTCTGCAGGATGGCCTCGAATTTATCGCAGGCAGTCGCCTTATCGCCCTGACGCCAATAGGCCAGTGCTTCGGCGAAACTGGCATGTAGTGCCCTCATTTCTGGTGTGACCGTGACATCGCTGGCAGCTACCTCAAAGAGTGTGATCGGCTGTTGTCTGCCCGGTACGGGAAAGTCGCCCAGCTCCCGTGTCACAATGCCCTGTAAGCCGGTTGCCGCCTCCCTCGAGGCGAGTATGGCAGTGCCGAGCAGTTTGTTGAGATTCTCAATGCGGGAGGCAGTATTGACCATATCCCCCACTGCCCGGTATTCAAAATGATCGATGGCGCCCACATGCCCCATGACCAGCGTGCCTGCATGGAGGCCTATTCGGGTGAAGAGCTTCGGCTCGAAATCTGCGTGTTCCAATGCCAGGTTGATGTCGAGGGCAGCTTCACAAGCCTTTTGCGCCAGGCTCTGATCCGGTGTTGCCGATGGCCAGATCGCCAGCATGGCGTCTCCCACGACATCGGACACCACGCCCCCCCTCGACCTGACGGGGGTAAAGAGGATTTCATAATAGCGGTTGAGAAAGACCTGTAGGGTTTTTGGCTCCAGCGTTTCCGCCAACTTTGTGTATTGCTGGGCATCGGAGGCCAGGCAGACGCCAAAGGCTGCTTCACTCTGCTGCATGGCTTGATCTTTATCCTGAGCCAGACGGTCTATGACCTCATTGGGCAGGTAGTAGCCGAACAGTTCCCGCAGTTGTTCGCGGCTGATTCGCATCTGCCGGTAGTGCCAGGTGAGTGAGAGAATCAGTGCCAGGGGTGTCTGCAGGGCCAGGGGTACGAACCAGGGCAGCCACAGGTTGTGTTGCTCGAACAGATGATAGACCAGCAGTAGATAGAGTGCGGCAGTGCATAGGCCGAGCAGGATGCCTAATGTGCCGGGCAGGTATCGGAAAAGCAGCACAATGGCGAAGCTGTAAAAGACCAAGAGCAGGATCAGGCTGCCTGGTGAAAGGGGGATAAGGGTCTCTCTTTGTAGCAGGTTGGCAAAGGCAGTGGCCGCGATTTCAACGCCACTCAGATCTAGGCCGTTTTCCTGAGTAAAGACGGTATAAAAGCCGTCTTTTTGTCTGGGTTGATAGGCCCCGGCATAACCGACGAACACCACTTTGTTTTCGAACCTGTGTAACTCTCCAGGGTCAGTGGTGAGTAGTGCCTGGTAAGGAACGGTCGGGATGCTGCCCGGTGGACCATAGAAGTTCAGATAGGGATAGCTATCCCCGACATAGAGTTGTAAAAGTGCTGTGAGCCCCTGCAACTGAGAAGATGTGAGTTCTGTTGGTGGGTCTGTCTGCAGGATCTTTAGCAGGCGGTTACCTATCTTTTGATCACTGCGTATATGTTTGAAGATATCTTCTATGTCCGTGTCGGTGGGTAGCAGTCCGGCATTGATGAGTATCTGTTTGATACGATGGCCTTCAGGATCAACATGATGTTGCAGCGCCACTGCGGGGAGCGAGGGCATCTCATCGTTACCGTTGAAAGTCCAAAAGCGGCTCACTCTTACCGGAATTTTAGGCAGCACAAATGGCGCCAGACCGGCAGCACTCCCTGAGAATGTTTCAAGCGGAGGGAGGAGTTTTTCGATATGTAGGATCTCTGCGCCTGATTCCACCGCCTGTTGCTGTAGATAAGCTACAAGAAGAACATTGCCGGCATGATCTATGGCGTCGGCCAGACGGTTGTCCATCTCCGGGATGCCGGGTTTTTTGAAGAAGATATCCATGGCGATTACCCCGGCTCCCGCCTCTGTCAGGCGGTTGATCAGGTCGGCATGGAGGGAGCGGGGCCAATCGGGTATTTCTTCTCCCAAGCCGAGTTGGGCTGCGGTCTCACCGTTGATGGAAACGATCACCACGTCTTGCGGAGGTGGGTGGTGACCCCGTACCTGGAACAGCAGGCCGAGTCCGATCGCCTCTTCCCAGTCCGAAGTGCCGGGTGAAAAGCTGATAGCGATACCCAGGATACTGATCAATAACCCCAGGCCCAGGGAGGATAAACCCCTTCTTTTTGTCACGATGTTTCCGTTGTGTGGTTAAAAGGGGGTTAGAGGTAGTGTGATTTATTCCCGCTAACTCTAGGCAGTTTTTTCTAATTGATTGTATATAATAAGTTTATGCTTGAGAACATCTCTATCTTCGCCTCTATGGATGCCGCCGATCATGCTTTGATTGAGCAGTGCATGGTTAAACGTGTCTTTCCGAGGCATACCATCATCCTCTCTGAAGGGGATAGTAGTGATTCGCTCTACCTGATACTTGATGGCAAGGTAAAGGTATTTCTCAACGATGAGAATGGCAAAGAGGCGATTCTCAACTATCAGACTGCGGGTGAGTACTTTGGTGAGCTCTCCCTGATCGATGACTCTGAGCGCTCCGCATCGATTATGACGGTGGAGAAATCCACCATGGCCGTGATGTCTAAACAGGCATTTCATCAGGTTCTGAAGAAAAATCCCGACATTGCCATCCATCTGCTCAAGGATCTTGCGCAACGGGTCAGGTCGCTGACAGACGAGGTGAAGAGCCTGGCGCTGTGCGATGTCTACGGGCGATTGAGTAAAACCCTGCAGGGTATGGCCATCGAGCAGGATGGCAAGATGGTCATTGAGGAGTCATTTACCCAGCAGGAACTGGCCAACCGCATCGGTGCTTCGCGGGAGATGGTCTGCCGCATCTTCAAAGATCTGGTTAAGGGTGGGTATATCTCCTCCGGTCAGCATCAAACGATCATTAATAAACGATTACCCTTACGCTATTGATGTCTGTTTGATGACACAGTTTCAACCGGTCAATGCAGTGTATTGAACATGCGGTTCCGATAACGTTTCACCAGATCACCCTGGCCGCCTAATAGCTCAAAGATACGCAACATATCCTTGCGTGCGGCATCGTCACCATAGTCACGATCTTTTTGTAGCAGGGTCAACAGTAACTCAAGTGCACCTTCATATTCGTTCTGCATGATCCTGTGGGTGGCGAGCTGGTGCAGTGCTTCGCTGTCAGCCGGGTTCTCCTTCAGGCGCTGCTCAAGGCTTTCCACCGGAGGGCTGTCTGCGGTGGAGCGGTCGAACTGAATACGCGCCAGCATGGCGGCGACCTCAGGGTTCTCCAGCTCCCCCTTAGGCAGCGCCTGGAGTTGCTGTTCTGCATCATCCAGCTTGCCGATGGTGGCCAGGTAGCGGGCATTGGCCAACATGACTTTCGGGCTACCAGGATCCATCTCGGCAGCCTGCTGGATCAAACTGCCTGCCCCGTCGGCATCACCCTGTATCAAGAGCTGATCCGCCTGAGCCAGCAGGCCGTCCGACTCGCGGGGGATATGTTTGTCGATGAAGCTGCGGATCTCCGGTTCCGGCAGGGCACCCAGAAACTCATCCACCATCTGGCCATTAAGGAAGAGTTTGACGCAGGGAATGCTTTTAATGCCGAAATGGGTTGCCAGCTGTTGTTGTTCTTCAGTATTGACCTTGGCCAGGATGAATTTGCCCTGATACTCATCGACCAATTTGGCCAATGTGGGCATCAATGACTTGCACGGGTTGCACCACTCAGCCCAAAAATCGACCAGGACCGGTCGGCTCATAGAGGTCTCAAGTACCACCTGTTGAAAGTTTTCGGCAGTAACATCGATGATGAAGGGAGAGTCAGCCATCTTTGAGAGCTCCTGAGAGAAGTTGTGAATCCGGGCGGCCATTATACTGAAACTCTGGTAGAAAGCGGGGCTTGAAATGGTCGCTCCGTTACCCCATCTGATGAGGGTAGGTCTTAGCAGGAAATCGATTCATGAGTGAAGTGCAACATATCGTCTGTCCCTACTGCGATGGGATCAATCGTGTACCGTCAGATCGGCTGGCTGACGGTGCGAAATGCGGAAAATGTCATCGGCCACTGTTTAGCGGGCAACCTTTGGCGTTGGATGAAGCACGTTTCGCAAAGCATGCACAGAAAAGCGACATTCCCCTGTTAGTCGATTTCTGGGCCTCCTGGTGCGGACCTTGTCGTATGATGGCCCCGGCATTTGAGCAGGCAGCGGCACAGCTTGAACCCACTGTGCGCCTGGTCAAGGTGAATACCGAGGAAGCCCAGCAGTTGGGTGCGCGTTTCGGCATTCGCAGCATACCCACCCTGATGCTGATGCGAGGTGGCCATGAGATTGCCCGGCAAGCTGGCGCCATGGATACGGCCGGTATTGTGAGCTGGGTCAGGGGGCATCTGACCGGTTGATTTAGTTACACCTGCACTCGGCGAATGACTGATTGCAGTCAGCTTGTGACGCCTTATCCTGAGAGAGGCCCCCGAGTGCTGATATTTTGTATTGATTCGGATAGACAGCCTGTATGCGCATCAGTAGAATATGCGTCTGTCTGATGGTTGTGCCGACTTGTCGTATTCGACAGCAACCTATTTTGAATTCTCTGGGGCAGGCTACTTGTGGCCTGCCCCTTTTTGCACGCCCGTAATGGAGAGATTCTTGAGAAAACCAGCAGTTCTGGTCCTGGAAGATGGTAGCCAATTTCACGGTGAGGCCATCGGTGCAGAGGGACAAGCTGTCGGTGAGGTGGTTTTCAATACCGCCATGACCGGCTATCAGGAAATATTGACCGATCCTTCCTACAGCCAACAGATTGTCACGCTGACCTATCCTCATATCGGTAACACCGGGGTTAACCTGGAAGATGAGGAGTCGGGTTGCATCCATGCCGCAGGCCTGGTCATCAAGGATCTCCCGCTGATCACCAGTAACTGGCGCTCGGAGACCTCTCTCGAAGACTATCTGACACGTAATGGGATTGTCGCGATCGCGGATATCGATACCCGTCGTCTGACTCGAATCCTGCGTGAGAAAGGCGCTCAAAACGGCTGCATCGTTGCAGGTGACAGTCTCGATGAACAGCAAGCACTGTCGCATGCCAAGAACTTCCCCGGTCTCAAGGGCATGGATCTGGCAAAATCAGTGACAACCAAATCTCCTTACGATTGGTCCCAAGGCAGTTGGTCTCTCGAAGGGGGACTGCCGGAGCCGCTAGACACTGGGGATGAGAACCTGCCTTACCATGTTGTGGCCTACGACTATGGGGTCAAACGCAATATTCTGCGTATGCTCACCGATCGCGGCTGTCGTATCACCGTCGTACCGGCACAGATGCCGGCTGATGAAGTGCTGGCTATGCAGCCTGACGGCATCTTTCTGTCCAATGGGCCGGGTGATCCAGAACCCTGCGGTTATGCCATCGAGGCGATTTCCCAAATTGTCGATACGGGGCTCCCTGTCTTTGGCATCTGTCTCGGTCACCAACTGTTGGCGTTAGCCTCAGGCGCCAAGACAGAAAAAATGAAATTCGGCCACCATGGGGCCAACCATCCGGTACAACACCTGGAGAGTGGCACCGTGATGATCAGTAGCCAGAATCACGGTTTTGCAGTCGATGAGAAATCATTGCCTGATACCTTGAGGGCCACGCATCGCTCTCTCTTTGATGGCACACTACAAGGTATTCATCGCACTGATAAACCGGCATTTAGTTTCCAGGGGCATCCGGAAGCAAGCCCCGGTCCGCATGATGTGGCGCCTGTTTTTGATCACTTCATCGAGTTGATGAAAAAGGCCTGAGCCCTAAGTAAACACCAATCACCGAAAATACATGCGAGAGATACGACACGGATTTCGTAGGGGATTATCGGTGGTGTCCATGAGGAAGGTAGTGAGTTAGGCCCTGCTTTTTTAGAACTGAAGGCAAATTCCAGGTTGATGTACGAGCATTAAGTTCAAGCGATCGGTCATCTGGAATCGGTGGGGTTGAATGTGTCGCAGCTGATTTATTTCAAACGGCACGATGATCCATTTTTTATCTGTAGCGAAAATTTGCGGTGATTTTCGTTTATTTGCGGCTAATCTGAAACAACGGTTGTTAAATGCCAAAACGTACTGACATACAAAGCATCATGATCATAGGCGCCGGTCCGATTGTAATCGGACAGGCGTGTGAATTCGACTACTCCGGCGCACAGGCCTGTAAGGCGTTGCGGGAGGAAGGGTTCCGGGTCATTCTGGTCAACTCCAATCCGGCCACCATCATGACCGATCCGGACATGGCGGATGCGATCTATATCGAGCCGATTACCTGGCAGACCCTGGAGCGGATCATCGAGAAAGAGCGCCCGGATGCACTGTTGCCTACCATGGGCGGTCAGACTGCGCTCAACTCAGCCCTCGACCTGGTGCGTGAGGGGGTGTTGGAGAAATACGGTGTGGAGATGGTCGGTGCCTCCCGAGAAGCTATCGACAAGGCAGAGGACCGGGATCTGTTTCGTCAGGCAATGCGTAAGATTGGTCTGGATATGCCCAGGTCAGCCATTGCTCACAGCATGGAGGAGGCTCAGCAGGTACAGGTGCAGATCGGTTACCCCACCATCATCCGTCCCTCCTTCACCATGGGCGGCAGCGGCGGCGGTATCGCCTATAACCCGGAAGAGTTTGTCGAGATCTGTGAGCGCGGCCTCGACCTGTCGCCGACCAATGAGTTGCTGATCGAAGAGTCGATCCTCGGCTGGAAAGAGTATGAGATGGAGGTGGTGCGGGACCGCAAGGACAACTGCATTATTATCTGCTCCATCGAGAACTTCGATCCCATGGGTGTGCATACCGGTGATTCCATTACTGTCGCACCGGCGCAGACGCTGACCGATAAAGAGTATCAGATCATGCGTAATGCCTCGTTGGAGGTATTGCGTGAGATCGGCGTGGAGACCGGCGGCTCCAATGTCCAGTTTGCCATCAACCCGGAAAACGGACGCATGATCATCATCGAGATGAATCCACGCGTCTCTCGTTCCTCGGCCCTTGCCTCGAAGGCGACCGGTTTTCCTATCGCCAAGGTGGCGGCCAAACTGGCCGTGGGATATACACTGGATGAGTTGCAGAATGAGATAACCGGCGGTGCCACACCGGCATCGTTTGAACCCAGTATCGATTATGTGGTTACCAAGGTCCCGCGTTTCGCTTTCGAGAAGTTCCCGCTTGCTGACGATCGCTTGACCACGCAGATGAAGTCGGTGGGCGAGGTGATGGCTATCGGCCGTACCTTTCAGGAGTCTCTACAGAAAGCCCTGCGTGGACTCGAAACCGGCATGTATGGTCTCAATGAGATTCTGGATCTGTCGGATGAGGATGTGCGCGATACGCTGGTCAGAGAGATTCGTCTGCCTGGGCCGGAACGCATCTGGTATGTGGCGGAGTGCTTCCGCTTTGGCATGAGTCTGGAAGAGATCCACGAGATCTGCGCCATTGACCCTTGGTTTTTGGTACAGATTGAGGAGCTGGTCAATATCGAACGAGAGATTTCCGGACAGGGACTGGAAGGACTGGATAACCAGCGCCTGCGTTTTCTGAAGCGCAAGGGCTTTGCCGACAGGCGGATAGCCGAACTGGTGGATGCCGATGAATCGAAAGTCCGGCAGCTTCGCCATGAGGCCGATATTCGGCCGGTTTACAAGCGGGTGGACACATGCGCTGCTGAGTTCGCCACTAGTACCGCCTATATGTACTCCACTTATGACGAAGAGTGCGAGGCTGAGCCCACTGAGCGTAAGAAGATCATGGTGTTGGGCGGCGGTCCTAACCGAATAGGCCAGGGTATCGAGTTCGATTACTGCTGTGTGCATGCCGCTTTTGCCATGCGTGATGACGGTTACGAAACCATCATGGTCAACTGTAATCCGGAGACTGTCTCCACCGACTATGACACATCGGACCGTCTCTATTTTGAACCGCTCACCCTTGAGGATGTACTTGAAGTCATTCACAAGGAGTCGCCAGTGGGGATTATCGTCCAGTATGGTGGTCAGACACCGCTGAAGTTGGCGCGTGATCTTGAAGCGGCAGGTGCGCCAATCATTGGTACCAGTCCGGATTCGATCGATCTCGCCGAGGATCGTGAACGCTTTCAGCAGCTTGTCAAGAAACTCAACCTCAAACAGCCGCCGAACAGGACCGCACGAGATCCCGAAAGTGCAGTGCGCCTTGCCGAGGAGATCGGATATCCGCTGGTCGTGCGTCCTTCCTATGTGTTAGGTGGGCGAGCTATGGAGATCGTCTACCATGAGAACGAACTACGCCGTTACATGAGTGAAGCAGTTAGCGTTTCCAACGACTCGCCGGTATTGCTCGATCGTTTCTTGGATGACGCCATCGAAGTCGATATCGATGCTATCTGCGATGGTAAGGATGTACTTATTGGCGGCATCATGGAGCATATCGAACAAGCAGGCGTTCATTCCGGTGACTCTGCCTGCTCACTACCGCCTTATACCTTGTCGGCTGCGGTTCAGGATCGCATGCGCGAACAGATGCGAAAAATGGCTCTGGAGCTGAAAGTGGTCGGGTTGATGAATGCCCAGTTTGCCATCAAGGACAATCAGATCTACCTGTTGGAGGTTAACCCCCGTGCCTCGCGAACCGTACCCTTCGTCTCCAAGGCGACCGGTGTACAGCTGGCCAAAGTGGCTGCGCGTTGCATGGCTGGTACCAGTCTAAAAGAGCAGGGGATCACAAAAGAGGTGATTCCCGAGAACTATTTCGTCAAAGAGGCGGTCTTTCCATTCGTTAAGTTTCCTGGTGTAGATACGGTTCTAGGGCCGGAAATGAAATCCACGGGGGAAGTGATGGGTGTCGGCAGGTCCTTCGGTGAAGCCTATAACAAATCAATTCTTGGTGCGGGCTCTCAGTTGCCACAGGGTGGCCGTGCATTGATTAGTGTTCGACCTGCGGACCAGGCAAGGGCGGTTCAGGTCGCTCATGATCTACTTGAGCTGGGATTTACTTTGAGTGCGACAGGTGGGACTTGCAAAACGATAGTCGCAGCAGGACTGGCTTGTAGCAGGATCAATAAGGTGATGGAAGGACGTCCGCATATTGTCGATTCTATCAAGAACAATGAAATCAACTTCATCGTCAACACAACCGAAGGCGCCAAGGCTATTGCCGACTCTGCAGAGATCCGACGTGCGGCTTTGCAACACAAGGTCAGTTACACTACGACGATTTCCGGCGCAGAGGCCACCTGTTTGGCGTTGAAGCAGCTCGATGAACTGAATGTCAATCGATTGCAGGATCTGCACGACTGAAACATGGATTTAGAGGAATCATGCGATGAGTAAGGTACCACTGACGGCTAGAGGTGCTGCAAAATTACAGGAGGAGCTCACGCAGCTGAAAAGTGTTGAGCGTCCGAAAGTGATTAAAGCCATTGCCGAGGCGCGTGAACACGGTGATTTGAAAGAGAATGCCGAATACCACGCAGCCCGCGAGCAGCAGAGTTTCATTGAGGGCCGTATCAAAGATATCGAGGGCAAGCTGTCTCATGCCCAGGTGATCGATGTAACCCAACTCGATGCAGGTGGCAAAGTTGTCTTCGGTGCTACAGTCATGGTGTTGGAGCTGGATAACGATGCTGAATTTACCTATCAGATCGTGGGTGACGACGAGGCGGACATCAAGAATAACCTGATCTCCATCAGTTCACCTATCGCCCGAGCCCTGATTGGTAAGCAAGAAGGGGATGATGTCTTTCTTGCGACTCCGGGTGGGGCGCGGGAATTTGAAATTCTCGAAGTACGATACGAATAACCCTAATCCAAAGTCAGACAACGATTCGGTTTTTCTTTTTCTTTGGATTGGCGCGATAGAAGATGGCCACCCGTCCGATAATCTGCACCAGTGAAGTGGAGAGTTGCTCGACGATCTGTTGGCTGAGGGTCACCCGATCGGTCTTGTCGGCACCTGCCAGCTTGACTTTGATCAGTTCGTGAATGTCGAGGGTTGAGTCGATCTCCCTGAGTACGCTCTCACTCAATCCGTGTTGGCCGACAATGACCACAGGTTTTAGTGGGTGAGCCAGTTTTTTCAGCTCGCGGATCTGTGCAGGTGTCAGTGACATGGTGGTTACCGGTTATAACAGGGGAGGCGGATTCTATCCCTTTTGGTGCCGTAGTGAAACGGTTGCCCTGGGCGGCAAGAGGATAGATGGAAAAGTGAAACGCAGCAAAAGCAGCCGTCAGTGGCTGGATAGACACTTTAAAGATGACTATGTAAAAAAGGCCCAACAGGCCGGTTACCGCTCCCGTGCGGCTTTTAAATTGTTGGAAATCCAGGAAAAAGACAGGGTTATCAAGCCGGGGATGCGAATAGTCGATCTTGGCGCAGCTCCAGGAGGGTGGAGTCAGATCGCCAGAGGTCTTGTTGGTGAGAAGGGACAGGTGGTAGCACTGGACATCTTGCCTATGGACCCTATTGCGGGTGTGGATATTATTGAGGGGGATTTTCGTGAGGATGAGCCCTTGGCGCAACTGAGGAATCTCCTTGGTGAAAACCCTGTAGACCTTGTAATTTCCGATATGGCGCCCAATGTTACGGGTATGGCGAGTGTGGATCAGCCACGCGCCATGTATCTTTGTGAACTGGCACTGGATTTTGCCCGTGAGTGCTTGAAACCGGGTGGCGGATTTGTCATCAAGGTTTTTCAGGGTGCCGGGTTCGATGAGTACATTAAGTCTGTCAGACAATCTTTCGGCCGGGTGGTAAGCCGCAAGCCGGCCTCATCACGCCCGAAAAGCCGTGAGATCTATCTGGTAGCAGGGAACTTTAAGATATAGTACCGTACCAATCAGTTAATCCGGTAAATCAGTGAGTTGCAATACCGTCACAACCAGATGACAGGATTCTCTGGGTGACCTGTGGTGACTGTCTGCTGTCACCGAGCTGTCAAGAGCAGCTACACTGATACGGTACATGGTCCCGTTATACACCGGGAAAAAATACGAGGTTTAGGCTTTGAATGATATGGCAAAAAATCTGATTCTCTGGGTGGTGATCGCCATCGTCCTGATGACGGTCTTCAATAATTTTTCATCCACCCAGCCCAAGGCGCAGATGAAACCCTATTCCGAATTCATCAGTGATGTGAAGTCGGGACAGGTCAAGGAAGTGAACATCAGCGGCAATGGTCATGATATTGAGGGTACCCTGACTTCGGGACAGCGTTTTTCCACCTATAGTCCGGGTGATGAAGGATTGGTGAATGATCTACTCGCGAACAACGTGGAGATCATGGCTACCCCGCCGGAGAAACCATCCCTGTTGATGAACATACTCATTAACTGGTTTCCACTGTTTGTGTTGATCGGTCTTTGGATCTTCTTCATGCGCCAGATGCAAGGCGGTGGCGCGGGCCGTGGCGCCATGTCTTTCGGTAAGAGCAAGGCTCGGATGCTGAGTGAGGATCAGGTCAAAGTCACCTTCAGTGATGTGGCCGGTGTGGAAGAGGCCAAGGAAGAGGTCTCCGAGATGGTCGACTTCCTGCGCGATCCTTCCAAGTTTCAGAAGTTGGGTGGAAAGATACCCAAAGGCGTATTGATGGTCGGGTCACCGGGTACGGGTAAAACCCTGCTCGCCAAGGCCATCGCCGGTGAGGCAAAAGTACCCTTCTTTACGATCTCCGGATCAGATTTTGTTGAGATGTTTGTGGGTGTCGGTGCCTCCCGTGTGCGGGATATGTTCGAACAGGCGAAGAAACATGCGCCTTGCATCATTTTCATCGATGAGATCGACGCCGTAGGTCGCCATCGTGGTGCTGGCCTTGGCGGTGGTCATGATGAGCGTGAACAGACCCTCAACCAACTGTTGGTGGAGATGGACGGCTTCGAGGGTAATGAAGGCGTTATCGTTATTGCCGCCACGAACCGCCCGGATGTGCTCGACCCCGCCCTGTTGCGCCCCGGCCGTTTTGACCGCCAGGTAGTCGTGCCCCTACCCGATGTGCGTGGCCGTGAGCAGATTCTCAAGGTTCATCTGCGCAAGGTGGCGGCATCTGAGGATGTGAAGCCCTCCCTGATCGCTCGCGGTACGCCGGGTTTCTCAGGCGCCGATCTGGCCAACCTGGTCAACGAGGCGGCTCTGTTCGCTGCTCGCGCCAACAAGACACTGGTCAGCATGGAGGAGATGGAGAAGGCGAAGGATAAGATCCTCATGGGTACCGAGCGCCGTACCATGGTTATGAGCGAGGACGAGAAGAAGCTCACAGCTTATCACGAGGCGGGCCACGCCATCGTCGGCCGTCTTCTGCCTTCTACCGATCCGGTCTACAAGGTCAGCATCATTCCCCGTGGCCGCGCCCTGGGCGTGACCATGTTCCTGCCGGAGGCGGATCGCCTCAGCTACAGCAAGGAGCACTTAGAGGGCCTCATCTCAAGAATGTTCGGCGGGCGTATCGCTGAAGAGTTGATCTTTGGTATTGATAAGGTGACCACTGGCGCCTCCGACGACATCAAGCGCGCCACTGGTATTGCCCGTGACATGGTGACCAAGTGGGGTCTCTCCGAACGGCTCGGACCGTTGATGTACAGCGAGGAGGAGGAAGAGGTCTTCCTCGGACGTTCGGTGACACAACACAAGAATGTGTCTGATGATACCGCCCATACCATTGATGAAGAGATTCGCAGCTTCATTGATCGCAACTACGAACGGGCCAGTAATATTCTCTCCGATAATATGGATAAGCTCCACATTATGGCGGATGCACTGATGAAGTACGAGACCATCGATACCGATCAGATCAACGACATCATGGAAGGTAAGCCCCCGCGGCCGCCAAAGGATTGGGTGGACGACTCGGACGATGATGCCAAGCCTTCCGGTGAATCTCCTGCGTCGGATGACGTATCGGGTACTATCGGCGGGCCCGCAGGTCAGCACTGATCTCTTCCCGTCTCCTTTGATCCTCGACTGCGGCGGGAAGTCTATTGACCTGGGGTTACCTCAGGTCATGGGCATTCTAAACCTAACTCCCGATTCTTTTTCCGATGGTGGCCGTTTTCTGGCTAGGGAAGCGGCGCTGAATCATGCCCGGCAGATGGTGTCTGAGGGGGCTGCCATCATCGATATCGGGGGGGAGTCCACCCGGCCTGGTGCCCAGCCTGTCTCCACTGAGCAGGAACTCGAACGGGTGATCCCCGTTATAGAGGCATTGGCTGGGGAGGTCCATGTTCCCATCTCCATCGATACCAGCAAACCGCAGGTCATGACCGAGGCGGTTGCTGCCGGTGCCGGTATGCTGAACGATGTCTACGCGCTGCGTGCTCCCGGTGCCGTCCAGGCGGCCGCAGAAACCGGCGTCCCAGTCTGCCTGATGCACATGCAGGGTGAACCCCGTACCATGCAGAATGCCCCGGCATACGCAGATGTTGTGAAAGAGGTCAGAGATTTCCTTCTGGAGCGTCGTGAAGTCTGTATAAAAGCGGGTATTCCCCACAACCGCATCCTGTTCGATCCAGGCTTTGGGTTCGGGAAATCACTGCAGCATAATCTCGCATTGCTGAAAGATTTACCGGCATTTGTCTCCACTGATGCGCCTATATTGGTGGGCATCTCAAGAAAGTCGATGATTGGGTCGCTACTGGGAGATGCGCCGGTGAATGAGCGCGTCTTTGGTAGCATCGCCGCAGCAGTACTTGCGGTAAACTCAGGCGCCGCTATTATCAGGGCGCATGATGTGCGCGCCACGGTTGAGGCATTGAAGGTGGTGTCAGCGGTGAGATCTGCCGAATAATATGAGGATATATCTTTGAGTCGTAAGTATTTTGGTACAGATGGCGTACGGGGCCGCTTTGGCGATGGACCTATCACCCCCGAGTTCGTCTTGAAATTGGGCTGGGCGGCAGGTCGTGTTCTGGGGAATGTGAAAAAGAGCCGGGTTCTGATCGGTAAGGACACACGCATCTCTGGATATCTGCTTGAGTCCGCGTTGGAAGCCGGTCTGACCGCAGCCGGCGTCAATATCACTTTGCTGGGTCCCATGCCGACCCCCAGTGTCGCCTATCTGACACGGACGCTGCACGCCCAGGCAGGCATTGTGATCAGTGCATCCCATAATCCCTATCAGGATAATGGCATCAAGTTTTTTTCGGCCGATGGATTGAAGCTGCCTGATGAGGTGGAGAGAGCCATTGAAGCCGAAATGGACAAACCGTTAGTCACCGTCGACTCAGCCAATCTTGGCCGGGCTGAGAAGATGGCGGCTGAGGGACGTTATATCGAATTCTGCAAGAGCACGATTCCGCTGCAAACCCGTTTCCACGGGATGAAGATTGTTGTGGATTGTTCCAACGGTGCAACCTATAACATCGCGCCCTATGTTTTCGATGAGATGGGCGCCGATGTGATCGCTATTGGCAACGAACCCAATGGCTTCAATATCAACGACGGCGTGGGCTCGACCTATCCGGAGTATCTCAAGAAGGCGGTTTTGGAGCATGGCGCCGACCTCGGTGTTGCGCTGGATGGAGATGGTGATCGCCTGATCATGGTCGATGATCAGGGTAACGAGGTGGATGGAGACGAGATCCTCTATATCATCGCCTGCTCCCGAATGCGGGTAGGTGATCTCAAGGGTGCAGTGGTAGGCACGGTGATGAGTAATCTGGGCCTGGAAAATGCGCTGCGTGAGCACGGCGTAGTATTTGAGCGGACAAATGTGGGCGATCGCTACATCATGGAACGTCTGTCAAAAAAAGGCTGGGTGCTTGGTGGGGAACAATCCGGGCATATCATCTGTCTCGATCGCACTACCACCGGTGACGGCATCGTTTCGGCCCTCCAGGTTTTAGCTGAAGTACATGCCACAGGGCGTTCGCTGCGTGAGTTGAAAGCCGGTATGAGCAAATATCCTCAACTGCTGACCAACATTAAGCTGGAAAGCAAAACAGCAGCAGATATCATGCAATCCGATGCGGTGAAGAAGGCAGTACGCGAGGCGGAAGTGGAGATGGGCAGTTCAGGCCGGGTGCTCCTTCGCCCATCGGGCACCGAGCCGCTGATTCGCATCATGGTCGAGAGTAGCGACGAGTCTCATGTGGAGCGGTTTTCAAATGGAATCGCTGCTGTTGTGAAGGAAATTGTGGCTGCAGAGTAGGTTTTACTGTAAAAAGCCTCGCCTCCCACCATGGGTCAGCGACGCATTCCGAGGCGATGAAGATTGATTTCAAGCGCATTGGCCGTTAAGCTACCGCGCTTTCTTCGATCGCAGGAGTGATGGCATGCGCAGACCACTGGTAGCCGGCAACTGGAAAATGAACGGTTCTCTGGAGAGCGTCCGTAATCTATTGGACGGTATCAAGCGTGGTATCGATGAGGTCAAGAATGCCGATGTGGCAGTCTGTCCTCCCTTTGTCTTCATTCCTGAGACTGAAAAATTGCTGGCCGGTAGCGTGATCGGCTGGGGCGGCCAGGATCTCTCTATAGAGTCATCCGGTGCCTATACTGGAGAAGTGGCAGCCTCAATGCTGAATGATTTTGGATGCCAATATGTCATCGTCGGTCACTCTGAACGCAGGACCTATCACGCAGAGAGTGATGAACTGGTAGCTAAAAAATACGCTGCGGCCCAGGCTGCTGGATTGGTACCGATCCTCTGTGTGGGAGAGACCCTCGAAGAGCGGGAAGCTGGTGTCACCGAGCAAGTCGTTGCTCGTCAACTCGATGCCTTGATCAATCTTGCGGGTGTCGAGTCGTTGACAGATGGCGTGATTGCCTATGAGCCGGTCTGGGCTATCGGTACCGGCAAGACCGCGACCCCGGAGCAGGCACAGGATGTTCACGCCTTCATTCGTGGCCGCGTAGCCGCAAAGAGTGCGGAAGTAGCTGATGGTGTACGTATTCTCTACGGTGGATCCATGAAGCCGGATAACGCCAAAGAGCTGATCGGCAAACCCGATATTGATGGTGGCCTGATCGGTGGTGCTTCCCTCAAGGCTGAAGACTTTCTTGGGATCTGCACCGCAGCCAATTGAATCTGAAAGGCAAACAGTTAAATGCAGACAATTTTAATCGTATTTCATATCTTTCTGGCCATCGGCCTGGTCGGGTTGATTCTGATACAACACGGTAAGGGCGCCGATATGGGCGCTGCTTTTGGCAGTGGCGCTTCAGGCACCGTATTCGGCTCAAAGGGCTCCGCCTCCTTTCTGACGCGCCTTACCGCGGGACTGGCTACGCTCTTTTTCATCACGAGTATGGTGATGGCTTATTTCGCTGCTTCCCAGCGTGATGGTGGCGTTGATGTCCTGGAAGGTTTTCAGCAACCGCCGGCGGTTGAGGTCGAGGCCCAGCCACAAACCGATATCCCGCCAGTGCCTGTTAACACTGATATGCCGCCTGTCTCCATTGAGGCTGAAGAGGCACCGGCACCAGTTGAGTCTACTGATATGCCGGTAGTTCCTGATGCAGCTCAAGCGGAAAATTCCGCATCTGGTGCAGTGAAGGAGTAGATGCTCAGAGAATAGATTGCCGATGTGGTGGAATTGGTAGACACGCTATCTTGAGGGGGTAGTGGCGTAAGCCGTGCCGGTTCAAATCCGGCCATCGGCACCAACACAAAGCGGTATTGCTTCCATGTGAGGCAATACCGTTTTTTTATGTCCGTAAAAGTTATATAACTATATGAATTTAAAGTAAATATTACTTTCACTCCCACTTGACACGATCAGTCGCCAGAGGATAGACTGCGTGCCTTCCCTGAAGATTCGCTTATAAACATAACGATTAACGACGCAAGGGGGCAGCATACTGATGCTCGAAAACTATTTGCCCATCCTGATTTTTCTGGCAGTGGCCTTTGTATTGGGAGGCGTTGTAATCGGTCTTGGTTTTCTATTGGGTACCCGCAAGCCGGATGACGAGAAACTCTCACCCTACGAGTGTGGTTTCGAGGCCTTCGAAAATACGCGTATGAAGTTCGATGTACGCTACTACCTGGTCGCCATTCTCTTCATTATCTTCGATCTGGAAATCGCATTTTTATTCCCTTGGGCCGTCGTGCTGGATGAGATCGGCATGGTGGGATTCATGGCTATGATGCTGTTTCTTGGCATACTGGTCATTGGCTTCATTTATGAGTGGAAGAAGGGAGCGCTGGAGTGGGAGTGATCATGCGTGCCGCTTTAGAGAGCACCGCATTGCTGATGCCTAGGTACCAGCAGATGAATTTTTTCCAGATGACAACGCCTGTGGAGGTAGCGAGTGGGCATTGAAGGCATCATGGAGCAAGGTTTCTTTACCACCTCTGCCGATAAACTGATCAACTGGGCGCGTACCGGTTCCATGTGGCCGATGACCTTCGGTCTTGCTTGTTGCGCAGTGGAGATGATGCATGCCGCGGCAGCACGCTACGACATGGATCGATTTGGTATCATCTTCCGTCCAAGCCCGAGACAATCCGACGTGATGATTGTGGCAGGCACCCTGGTGAACAAGATGGCGCCTGCTCTGCGCAAGGTTTATGACCAGATGGCAGAGCCCCGTTGGGTGATTTCCATGGGGTCCTGTGCCAATGGCGGTGGTTACTACCACTACTCTTATGCCGTGGTCAGGGGTTGTGACCGGATCGTTCCCGTTGATATTTATGTGCCCGGCTGTCCACCGACAGCGGAGGCACTTCTCTATGGCGTACTGCAATTGCAGGACAAAATACGCCGAACCAGCACCATCGCTCGATAGATTGGAGAGTTCATGAGCAACGGTTCGCATAAGGGCATGCAGGAAAGGCTTGAGCAACTGGCGGAAGCACTGGCATCCGGTTTTTCAGATATCGGTTGCAGTGTGGAACAGGTCTGTGGAGAGATCACGCTTGTGGTGCCGCGGGAACATCTCATCGCAGTGGCAACCCGCTTACGTGATGAGTCGCAGTTTGGTTTCGAGGAGCTGATCGATGTTTGTGGCGTCGATTATGGCGACTATGGGAATACCGAGTGGCAGACAGATGCGGCGCCTGACACCGGTTTCGGCCGTGGGGTCGAGGTGATCGGGCAGTTGGAAGCGATGGAAGAGAATCGCTTTGCCGCCGTTTATCACCTGCTCTCCATCAGTAACAATACTCGTTTGCGACTGCGGGTTTTCGTCGATACGTCAGCACCGATCGTCGCTTCTGTTGTGCCTATCTGGGAAAGCGCCAACTGGTTTGAAAGAGAGGCCTTCGACCTCTACGGTATCCTGTTCGATGGTCATCCTGATCTGCGGCGCATTCTGACCGATTATGGCTTTATCGGTCATCCTTTCCGTAAAGACTTCCCGCTGATCGGGCAGGTAGAGATGCGCTATGACCCGCAACTTGGCAGGGTGGTCTACGAACCGGTGAGTATTGATCCGCGCACCCTGGTGCCACGCGTGATTCGTGATGATAACCGTTATCTGGCTGAAGATAACGAAACCCAGGACGCCGGCGATGCCTGAAATCCGTAACTACACACTGAACTTCGGTCCTCAACATCCAGCGGCCCATGGTGTGCTGCGCCTGGTGCTGGAGATGGATGGCGAGGTGATCGAACGGGCCGATCCTCATATCGGACTGCTGCACCGGGCAACCGAGAAGCTGGCCGAGAGCAAGCCCTATAATCAGAGCATCCCCTACATGGACCGTCTCGACTATGTGTCGATGATGTGTAATGAGCATGGCTATGTGCGGGCTATCGAGAAGCTGCTGGGAATCGAAGCGCCGGTTCGTGCGCAATATATCCGCACCATGTTCGATGAGATTACCCGCATCCTCAACCATCTGATGTGGTTGGGTACCCATGCGCTCGATGTGGGCGCCATGACAGTCTTTCTCTACGCCTTCCGCGAGCGGGAAGATTTGATGGACTGCTACGAAGCGGTTTCGGGTGCACGCATGCATGCGGCTTACTATCGTCCGGGCGGCGTCTACCGGGACCTGCCTGATCGGATGCCGCAGTATCAGGCCAACCAATGGGTTACCGGTCGTGACGTGTCGAGCCGAAATGAAACCCGCCAAGGCTCATTGCTCGACTTCATCGAGGATTTTACCAACCGCTTTCCCAATCTGGTGGATGAGTACGAAACGCTGTTGACCGACAACCGTATCTGGAAACAGCGTACGGTTGGTATCGCTGTGGTTTCACCGGAGCGGGCCATGCAGTTGGGTTTTACCGGGCCCATGTTGCGCGGTTCCGGTGTCGAGTGGGATCTGCGTAAAAAGCAGTCCTATGCAGCCTACGACAAGGTTGATTTTGACATTCCCGTCGGCAAAGAGGGTGATTGCTACGATCGCTATCTGGTGCGGATCGAAGAGCTGCGTCAGTCCAATCGCATTATCAAACAATGCATCGAGTGGTTACGCAACAATCCCGGTCCTGTGGTGCTGGATGACTACAAAGTTGCCGTGCCTTCCCGCGGGGAGATGAAAGATGATATGGAGAGCCTGATCCACCACTTCAAGCTCTTTACAGAAGGTTACTGCCCTCCCGTGGGAGAGGCCTATGCCGCCGTCGAGGCACCAAAAGGGGAGTTCGGATGCTACATCGTTTCAGATGGCGCCAACAAACCCTATCGTCTGAAGATTCGCGCACCGGGATTCCCTCATCTTGCCGCCATGGACGAGATGGTCAAGGGTCATATGCTGGCCGACGTGGTGGCGGTGATCGGCACCATGGATGTGGTATTCGGCGAGATCGACCGTTAGAGCAATGATTGAATGAGTACATCAGTAGTGAAAGACGTTATAGAGCTCTTCAACCCTGAAGTCAGGGCGGAGATCGACCGTTGGATTGCCAAGTATCCGCCGGAGTGGAAACAATCCGCAGTCATGGCTGCCTTGAGAATTGTTCAGGATGATAATGGGGGTTGGCTAACCACCGATCTGATGAACGATGTGGCAGCCTATCTGGAGATGCCGGCAATCGCCGTCTACGAAGTGGCCACCTTCTACTCCATGTACGAGTTGAAGCCCGTCGGCAAACATAAAGTCTGTGTCTGCACCAATGTCTCCTGCATGATCAACAATGCCGACACCATCGTGGAACACCTGGAAAAGCGACTCGGCATTACCTTTGGTGAAGTCACTGAGGATGGCAGGTTCTCCCTCAAGGAAGTGGAGTGTCTGGGCGCATGCGGCGGCGCACCGATGATGCAGATTGGAAAACAGTATTACGAAAACCTGACCCCGGAGATCGTCGATGCGATCCTCGAGGGCCTGGAGTAAATCCCATGGCTAACGAAGTCTGCCTGCGAACCCTGGATCTGGAACGTCCCTGGCTGCTGGAACAGTACCAGAGCCGTGGTGGCTATGAGATGCTGAAAAAGGTACTCACAGAGAAGACCCCACCTGATGAGATCATCGAAGAGGTGAAAAAATCGGGCCTGCGTGGACGTGGCGGCGCCGGTTTTCCTACCGGTCTGAAATGGAGCTTCATCTCCCGCAATGCACCCGGTCAAAAATTTGTCGTGTGCAATTCGGATGAGGGTGAGCCCGGTACCTTCAAAGATCGTGACATTATTCGATATAACCCCCATCAGCTGATCGAAGGGATGATCCTGGCCGGTTACGCTATCGGTGCGACCCGGGGTTACAACTACATTCGCGGAGAATTCTGGGAACCCTACGAGCGCTTCGAACATGCGCTGGAGGAGGCCCGGGAGGCAGGCTATCTGGGTGAAAATCTGCTGGGTTCCGGTTTTGATTTTGAATTGCACAGCCACCTCGGGGCAGGGGCCTATATCTGCGGTGAAGAGACGGCGCTGCTGGAGTCTATCGAAGGCAAAAAGGGGCAACCCCGCTACAAGCCGCCATTTCCTGCGCACTTCGGACTCTACGGTTGTCCGACGATTATCAACAATACGGAATCCCTCGCCTCCATCCCCATGATCCTGGAAAAGGGCGGTGAGTGGTTTTCGGATATTGGCGTCAAGAATAGCGGCGGTTCCAAGCTCTTCTCCATCTCGGGCAATATTAATAACCCAGGGGTCTTCGAGATTCCCATGGGTACCCCGTTTTCCAAGCTGCTTGAGATGGCCGGTGGTATGAAGGATGGCCGCAAGATCAAGGCAGTCATTCCCGGTGGGTCCTCCGCACCTGTGATCCCAGGGGATCAGATGATGGAGCTGACCATGGACTACGATGCCATCGCTGGTGCGGGCTCCATGCTCGGGTCCGGTGCCGTTGTCGTTTTGGATGACACCAACTGTATGGTCAAGGTGTTGGATCGCATGTCCTACTTCTACCACGAGGAGTCCTGTGGACAGTGTACGCCTTGCCGGGAGGGGACAGGTTGGCTCTACCGTGTCGTACATCGTATCGAGACTGGCCAAGGCCGGCAGGAAGACCTGGACCTGCTGGATGACGTGGCTGGTAAGATCAGCGGCAAGACCATCTGCGCTCTGGGTGACGCGGCTGCCATGCCGGTACAGGGCATGTTGCGCCACTTTCGCGATGAGTTTCAGTATCACATCGACCACAAACGTTGCATGGTCGGGGCCGGCTGAGGTTAAGAGAGACAGATTACGACGATGACAGATACCACAGTCACCATTGAAGTAAACGGCCGCGAACTGCAGGCGAAACCTGGCACGATGCTGATCGAGGTTACCGATGCGGCAGGGATTCGTATCCCACGCTTTTGCTATCACAAAAAACTCTCCATCTCAGCCAACTGCCGTATGTGCCTGGTCGAGGTGGAGAAAGTACCTAAACCGCTGCCGGCTTGCGCGACACCGGTTACCGACGGCATGAAGGTCTACACGCGATCCCCTAGGGCGTTGGCAGCACAGAAGGGAACCATGGAGTTCCTGCTTATCAACCATCCGCTGGATTGTCCGATCTGTGACCAGGGTGGGGAGTGCGAATTGCAGGATGTTGCCATGGGTTATGGCAACGATGTCTCCCGCTATACCGAAGGCAAGCGTGTGGTGGCCGACAAGAATATCGGCCCTCTGATCTCCACTGATATGACGCGCTGCATCCACTGTACCCGCTGCGTACGCTTTGGACAGGAGATCGCCGGCATTCGGGAAATGGGTGCTACCGGTCGTGGTGAGCACATGACCATCGGCACCTATATCGAGAAAAGCATCGATTCGGAACTCTCCGGTAATATCATCGATCTCTGTCCGGTGGGGGCATTGACCTCCAAGCCGTTCCGTTTCAGTGCCCGTGCCTGGGAGCTGACCCAGGTGGAAGGCATCGCACCACACGATAGTGTTGGTTCCAATATCAATCTTCACCTGCGTGGCAATAAAGTCATGCGAGTGCATCCGCGGGATAACGAGGCGATCAATGAGAGCTGGATCTCCGATCGGGACCGCTACAGCTATGAAGGTCTCTATGCTGATGACCGGCTGACCACGCCTATGATCAAAAAGGATGGTGAGTGGCATGAGGCGGGTTGGGAGATGGCCTTGGAGATGGCTGCGGCCGGTCTTCAGGAGATTGGGGACGGTGATCAGATAGCTGCCTTGCTCTCTCCCTCCGCGACCCTGGAAGAGCTCTACCTGGCGCAGAAGCTGATGCGCGGGCTTGGCAGTAATCATATCGACAGTCGTCTGCGCCAAGGGGATTTCCGACTGGACGAGACCGCTAGTACAGTCTCCTGGTTGGGCATGAAAATCAGCCAGATCGAGAGCCTGAATGCCGCTCTCGTGGTGGGTGGAAATCTACGTAAAGAACAGCCAATGCTGGCCCATCGGCTGCGTAAGGCAGCGTTGACCGGCGCGGATCTACACTACATCAATCCGCTGTTGCTGGAACTAAATCATGAGGCCTCCCAGACGGTCTGCACACCTGCCGGATTGCTGGATCAACTGGCGGCCGTTGCCAAGTCTGCTGGTGTAGCAGCCAAGGGCGCCATCGAAGAAGTCATCAAGTCTGCAAAAACTGATGAGTCCTCGAGCACCACTGCCGATGTACTCAAACAAGCAGAATCTGCCGCTGTGATACTGGGTGGCCTGGCCCAGTCCCATCCCGATTATGCGCTGTTCTGTCTCGTGGCATCGGCCCTGGCCGAAGCAACGGGATCGAACCTGATGGTGATGCCTACTGGAGCGAACAGTACCGGTGCCCAGATGGCCGGTGCAGTTCCCTACCTAGAGGCGGGTGGTAAGCCCGCACAGGCCAAAGGTTTGGATGTGCTGAAACTGCTGAAGATGCCCCGTAAGGGATATCTGCTGATGGGCATCGAGCCCGGACTCGATTTTTGGAGTGGCGCGCTCTCCATGAGTGCGCTGCAAAGTGCGGATATCGTAGTTGCACTGACAGCCTATCGCAGCCCTGAACTTGAGGCCTGCGCCGATATCCTCTTACCCATGGCAATGTTTGCCGAGACATCCGGCACATTCATCAATGCTCAGGGTGACTGGCAGCAGAGCCGCGGTGCTGTGAGGCCTCAGGGTGAATCACGGCCAGGTTGGAAAATCCTGCGCGTGCTGGGGAATCTGCTCGACCTTGAGGGCTTCGACTATACGGATTCGGTACAGATTTCAGAGGAACTCTCTGCTGTCTGTTCAAACGATGTGTTGGATAACCGGTTCTCATCATCGACTCCGATTGAGCGGCAACTCAAAACAGATAGCTTGCAACGTGGTGGTGATACGCCGCTGCATGCGATCGATCCCCTGGTGCGTAGAGCCTCTGCGTTACAGCAGACACAAGATGCAGGCAGTGCAGTGATTCGGCTCCATCCCACCGAGGCTCAGCGTCTAGGCTTGACATCGGAGGAGATGGCATCAGTGAAACAGAACGGCTACCAGGCGAATCTGCCATTGGAGCTTGACGAATCCATCCCTGAGGGCTGCGTCTGGATATCGACGGGACTGGCGGCAACCGCCACCTTGGGACAGCCCTTTGGTGAAGTGACCGTGGAGAAGGCGTAACCGATGGAATTCTTTATCAGCCTCTGGGAAGCACTTCCCGCTGAACTGCAATATCTGATCTGGACCCTGATCAAGATTATCGTAATCGTTGCACCGATGATGCTGGCGGTGGCTTATTTTACCTATGCGGAACGCAAGATCATCGGCTATATGCAGGTGCGGATCGGTCCTAACCGGGTAGGCCCCAAAGGCTGGCTGCAACCGATTGCAGATGCGGTCAAGCTGATGTTCAAAGAGATCGTCATTCCCACCAACGCCAATAAGGCGCTGTTCCTCATCGCACCCGCGATCACGCTTGGCCCGGCGCTGGCGGCTTGGGCGGTATTTCCATTTGATGAGGAGCTGGTGTTGGCCGATATCAATGCCGGCCTGCTCTATATCCTGGCGCTTACCTCTGTGGGTGTCTATGGCGTGATCATCGCCGGTTGGGCTTCCAATTCCAAATACGCTTTTCTCGGTGCCATGCGCTCTGCTGCCCAGATCGTGGCCTATGAGATTGCCATGGGTTTTGCGCTGGTGGGTGTCCTGGTTGCCGCTGGCAGCTTGAATCTCGGTGACATTATCAAGGCCCAGCAAGGCGGGCTTTTCTCCTGGTTCTGGTTGCAGTTGCTGCCACTCTTCGGTGTCTATGTCATCTCAGGTGTGGCAGAGACGAATCGAGCGCCGTTTGACGTGGCTGAGGGCGAGTCCGAGATCGTGGCCGGTTTTCACGTTGAGTATTCCGGTATGCTCTTTGCCGTTTTCTTCCTGGCTGAATATGCCAACATGATTCTGATCTCGGCCCTGACTGCGGTGATGTTTCTGGGCGGCTGGCTTTCCCCTTTTCAGGGTTGGCCGGTATTGGGTCCCCTGTTTGATTGGGTGCCGGGTTTCGTCTGGCTGGTGATCAAGACGGCCATTTTCATGTTTCTCTTTCTCTGGCTGCGCGCCACTTTTCCACGCTATCGCTATGATCAGATCATGCGGCTGGGGTGGAAGGTGTTTATTCCGATTACCATCGTCTGGATTGCGGTCGTAGGTCTCGCAGTGGTCTATCAACTACCCTGGTGGTTCGACTGAGGAGGTCTCACATGAAAGTGTTATCGAACTATTTCAAGAGCCTTTTCCTGCTGGAGCTGTTCCGTGGTCTCAGTGTGACCGGGCGCTACCTGTTCAAGAAAAAATTCACCGTCATGTATCCGGAAGAGAAGGCGCCGGTATCTCCTCGGTTCAGGGGGCTGCATGCACTTCGCCGCTACCCCAATGGTGAGGAACGCTGTATTGCCTGCAAGCTTTGCGAGGCGACCTGCCCGGCATTGGCCATTACCATCGAGGCCGAACCCAGGGATGACGGTTCGCGCCGTACCACTCGATACGACATTGACCTCTTTAAGTGTATCTACTGCGGCTATTGCCAGGAGGCCTGCCCGGTGGATGCCATCGTCGAAACCCGTGTCTACGAATATCACTTCGAACAGCGGGGAGACAATGTGATGACAAAACAGGATTTGCTGACTGTCGGTGACAAACATGAGGCACAGATTGCTGCTGATATAGAGGCGCAGTCCAAATACCGCTAAGTTAAACGGTTGTATAGAAACGGGAACAATTGATGACACTTGAAAAGTTGATCTTCTACGTGCTTGCCGCAGTGGTGATCCTGGCGGCGATGATGGTTGTGACACGTCGCAACCCAGTACACTCTGCCCTGTTTCTTATCCTCGCTTTTGTTGCTTGCAGCGGCATTTGGATACTTGCTGAAGCTGAGTTTTTGGCCATTGTCCTGGTATTGGTCTATGTGGGTGCAGTGATGGTGCTGTTCCTGTTTGTGCTGATGATGTTGGATATCGATCTTGCCGTACTCAGGGCGGGTTTCATCAAGATGCTGCCGCTGGGTGTCGTCATGGCCGTTGCTATGGCGGCGGAGTTGATTCTGGTCGTTCGTGCAGAGAACTTCGGTCTTGATAAGTATGCGGCGCCAGCCAGGCATGCCGCCGACTACAGCAACACCGAGGAGATCGGTAGCGTCCTCTATACCGTCTATATGTACCCTTTTGAGATTGCTGCAGTGATATTGCTTGTCGCTATTATCGCGGCAATCGGCCTGACCATGCGTAAGCGCCCCGATACCAAGTATCTCGATCCGACCAACCAGGTGTTAGTAAAACGTGACGACCGTGTTCGCATGGTCTCCATGGATGCCGAGAAAGGATGACACAGATATGATTGCACTCTCTGACTACCTCATTCTCGGTGCCATACTTTTTGCCATCAGTATTGCGGGCATCTTCATCAACCGTAAGAACGTCATTGTCTTGTTGATGTGTGTGGAGTTGATGCTGCTAGCGGTGAATATCAACTTTGTCGCTTTTTCCCACTTTTTGGGGGATAGCGCAGGGCAGGTTTTTGTATTCTTTATCCTCACTGTGGCAGCGGCAGAAGCCGCTATCGGACTGGCCATTCTGGTGGTGCTGTTCCGCAGCAAACAGAGTATCAATGTTGAGGACATGGATGCGTTGAAGGGTTAGTCATGCTGTCCGCAAATGAATGTGAATAAACGCAAATAATCAAGTAGCGAGAGATATGGAAAATATCTATCTGACAATCGTACTGGTGCCTCTGATCGGGGCCATTATTGCCGGTTTCTTCGGTGGCACTATCGGGCGTAAAGGTGCCCATTGGGTGGCCAGTGGCGGTGTGGGTATTTCGGCTTTGCTTTCCCTATTCGTTCTGAAGCGTTTCATGTTCGATGGCGAGGCGATCTTCAATGGCCCGGTCTACACCTGGATGGTGAGTGACGGCCTCCATATGGAAGTGGGTTTTCTGGTCGATCAGTTGACCGCGGTGATGATCAGCGTGGTCACCTTTGTCTCTTTCTGTGTGCATATCTATACCATCGGTTACATGGCTGATGATGAGCACAACTGGCCCAAGACCAGTCTGGCAGGACGCAACAGCTATCAGCGCTTCTTCAGTTATATCTCCCTCTTTACCTTCTCGATGCTGATGTTGGTCATGTCCAACAATTTTTTGCAGCTGTTTTTCGGTTGGGAGGCGGTCGGACTGGTCTCCTACCTGTTGATCGGATTCTGGTCGGTACGTCCGACAGCTATCTTCGCCAATCTGAAGGCCTTTCTGGTCAACCGGGTGGGCGACTTCGGTTTTATCCTGGGTATTGCTGCAATTGCCATGTACACCAACAGTCTTGACTATGCCGAAGTGTTCGCCAAGGCGCCTGGCTTGGCCGATACCCAGATCCAGATCTGGGGCGACAGCAGTTGGTCGCTGATGTCGGTGATCGGCATCCTGCTGTTCATCGGTGCGATGGGTAAGTCGGCACAGGTGCCGTTGCATGTGTGGCTGCCGGATTCGATGGAAGGCCCGACGCCGATTTCCGCCCTGATCCATGCCGCCACCATGGTCACCGCCGGTATCTTCATGGTGGCGCGCATGTCGCCCCTGTATGAGTTGTCGGAGACCGCCCTCAGCTTTGTGTTGATAATCGGTGCCACCACCGCCTTTTTCACCGGTCTGATCGGTATCGTGCAGAATGACATCAAACGGGTGGTTGCCTATTCGACCCTCTCTCAGCTGGGCTACATGATGGTCGCCCTGGGCGCTTCCGCCTATGCGGCCGGTATCTTTCATCTGATGACCCACGCCTTTTTCAAGGCACTGCTCTTCCTGGCGGCCGGTTCGGTCATCATCGGCATGCATCATGATCAGGATATCCGCAACATGGGAGGTATTCGCAAGTACATGCCCATCACCTATTGGACCTCGTTGCTGGGATCACTGGCGCTGATCGGCTTCCCATTCTTTTCCGGTTTCTTTTCGAAAGATGCCATTATCGAGGCAGTACACCACTCCAGCATCGCCGGTTCCACCTATGCTTATTGGCTGGTGCTGGCCGGCGTCTTCGTCACCGCGCTCTATAGCTTCCGCATGTTCTTCCTGGTCTTCCATGGCGAGGGTCCGCGGGATGAGCACGCCAAAGAGCATCTCCACGAATCACCCAAGGTGGTGACGGTGCCGTTGGTCCTGTTGGCGATTCCCTCGGTATTCCTCGGCTACTTCACCATCGATCCGATGCTTTTTGGTGACTGGTTCAAGGGTGTACTCCATGTCCTGCCAGAGCACGATACACTGGCTGCGGTACAGGAGGTTGTCCATAGCGGCAACGGCATGCTGGCACATACTTATGCAAGCCCTGCCTTCTATCTGGCCATGGCTGGTCTGGGTATGGCCTTCTACATCTACATGATTAATCCGGCCATTGCCGATAAGGTTAAATCGATCGCCTCTCCCATCTATACCCTGCTGGACAAGAAGTACTGGTTCGACGAGATCTACCAGACGATCTTCGCTGCCGGCAGCCGCGGACTGGGTAAGATCCTCTGGCTGGTGGGTGATCGTGGTCTGATCGATGGTCTTGCAGTGAACGGTTCCGCCTATTCGGTGGGATGGCTGGCTGCCATCGTGCGCCATGTGCAGACCGGTTACCTCTATCACTATGCGATTGCCATGATTCTGGGTCTGCTCTTGCTGCTGACCTGGTTCGTATTTTTGTAAAGGACGTTGAGCATGATTGCCGATTGGCCCATTTTAACTCTTACCATCTGGCTCCCGATCATCGGTGGTTTCATGGTGCTCGCCAGTGGAGACCGTGAGGCGAACGCAACCAAATGGACCGCGCTGACCATTGCCATCCTGACCTTCATTGTCAGCCTGCCACTCTGGTTCGCCTTTGACAGCGCCACGGCAGAGATGCAGTTTGTCGAGCGGGTGCCCTGGGTGCCTGCCTTCAACGTTGAGTACTACATGGGCATCGATGGCATCTCCATGCCGCTGATTATTCTTACTACTTTTATCACCCCGCTGGTTGTGATAGCCGGCTGGGAGGTGATCAAGTATCGTCCTTCACAATACATGGCGGCATTTATCATCATGGAAGG
>JAHXIP010000023.1 GCA_025655575.1 Candidatus Thiodiazotropha sp. (ex Monitilora ramsayi)
CTTTGGTGTAGAGTTTGCGTTTGATAGCCATAGGTCACTCCTTGGGATAGTATCCCCTTATCTGAGTGTCTATGAAAGGTGGGGTGTTTCACTCTGACCCCATGATTGCAGAGGTGTACAAGTTCCAGACACAAAAGAACAAGAGAGTTGGTTAATTTCAAATAGCGATGAAATTACAAGTATCACATAACAAGGCACTGCATCGGATAAAATCTCCCTGCGGTCGATCTTCCCGCTGAGTGCGGCGTTATGTTTGAAACCATCAATGAAGGAGGATTTCCATGATTGAAGAAAACCAAATTCAAGACCTTCACAATACATTTGACATCGAAGGGTTTGAGGTTAATGAAAAAACAGGAGAAATCATAGTATTAGACGAACTTGTGATAGAGCTGAAGTACACATCGGTTGTTCGAGCTCGGCGCTGTGAGTACCCCAGTAGTGGTGCCGTCCTCGTTCAAGTAGATATTACTAATCCTGATCATTCATCAAATACCTTGATTACAATAAATGACGAAGAGTTGTACGGTGGGACCAATTGCTTGGGCGATCATTCTAAATCTAAAAAAGTATCTGCCCTTAGCAGTGGTTACGGTAAATATATTATCAATCTGAGCGGAATAGCCGCATACCGACGTACTCTTAATGGCTATGCGTCAGTCTACCCATCAATAAGAGTTGTTGCCGATGGAGCGACTGTAGTTGATGTCTCTTATCCACCTCCTGCACAAAATAACACCGTCAGAGTAACAGGAGAATGGGCATTTATTTACAGAAAACCTAAAACGTAATCGATTGAGGTGACATGCATGACTTCAATGCAAGAAACAATTAAATGCACAGCGTCTCTAAACGGCCAACAACTTCGTGATTACCTTCGGCACCTTAATTCTTCTATCGGTAAAGGTATGTTGATAGCGCGAGATATCAGCCAAATAACGAATAGGATCGCAGATGGCGAAGGAATATTTTTTCATGACAATAGTGGTGAATTCATTGCTGGATATCTAGCTCGTAGATTAGATAATGAAGTCTATTATGCTGAAGCTCTTGTTGCCAAAAAGGAGTATTTCGACATCGTCCTCGATGATATAAATAGGAAGAGAAGAGATACATACTTCCATGTATCTGTGAACAATTCTGACATGCTCGATTTCGCGGAAAATAATTGCCAAAAAGTAACCGAGGAGCCTGAATCTGTTCATAAATATGCTGGTTATCGCAATGATGGATCAGCAATCTTGTTCTGTTTGGTTTATGATCAGCCTGGCAAATGAGTATTTAAGTAACATAACAAAACCTAACAAATGGAATGGACCCGTCCCTCTTCAAACCGGTTTCGTAGTGAGCCACGGCCTGCGGGGTCAGAGTAAATTTACTCTGACCCCATGATTGTTAGCGCTAAAGGCAAGTCAGTATTGAAACCAGAATTTAAAACCAAGTTAAACAATGGTACCGAAGTAATAGTACGGACAATAGATGCATGTGATAAAGAATGTATTTCTAATGAATTTAATCATTTGTCGAAACACTCCAGATACTTGCGTTTTTGTGCGCCTATAAATAAATTATCTGATACTCAATTAGACTACTTGACGGATGTTGATAATAAAAACCATGTATTAATTTCCATTACGAAAACAGTAAAGGGGGTTCAGTCAGGACTCGGATTAGGGAGATATATTAAATTACTTCCCAATAAAGAAATTGCAGAGTTCGCGATAACGGTAGCTGATAATTATCAAAACCAAGGTGTAGGTTCTTTGTTAATAGAATTGCTCATTCAACATGCGAAAAATAATGATATCACGATATTGCGAGGCTACGTTCTTGAGTCTAACAAGCCAATGCAAAGGTTATTGAAAAGGAATAATTTCAAACATACTGGAATTGAGGATGATTTACCAAGATACGAGCTCACTATTTAAGTACGCGTATAATATCCACAATCAATCAGCGGGGTCAGAGTAAATTTACCCTGGCCCCATGATCGCTGTCATGACGATATTCCCACGTTGGTTTCAGTATGGATTTATAGCTCTATTTTTTGGTGGTGTTGCTCTCGCAGTAATACTGCATTCAGCCCTGAAGTTCGACATCACTGAGCTACAGGAAATTTCCAAAGAGAATGTAGTTGAGCTCTCTATCTATAGCCCCAACCGAAAGCAGTACCCACTTCCTGCTGTAATTTGGAGTGAAATCAAAGAATCAATGAAATTCAGCAGCCCAATTTCATTTACTGGCTTTAAAGGTGAGGCATGGCGTGACTACTGCACCCTGATCGTAGAATCGAAATCCAGTTCTCTACCTTACGGATTTCTACTGAAGTCAAGACCATCCATGAAAGGCACTGTAGCTCTTGAACTCATCAGGGGAACTCAATCTAGCCGTTGGCACTACGGATCTTACACAGGCAATCATATTTTAGAATTTTTACAGGGAGCGTATCCTGATGCATGCGGGTAGATTGCCACCTAACAATCAGGTCAAGGTTCGCCACTTCGCGGCTGGGACCTACGGCTCGCCACGCGCGCCTTCGGCCCCTTACCTAGAGCATTACTTACAAAAAAGGGGGAGCACATCACCCAAGCTTCCCACAATACACAAGCTAATTAGCGTTCATCCTTGGTAATTAGCATCCATTGGCGACCTTCCCTTTAACCGCCTATCAGCTCAGTCAAAATCGGTGGGCTTACCGTCGATAGTACGGTTATTGCGGGTCAGCCAATAATCCCTGATTCCCTTCACACCCTTCTTTTCGGCCCATGCCGGCAGTTCTTCCCGCTGGTCCACATAGTCGTAGAGGGGAATACCGAAACCGCAGGAACTCACCACCGACTCCACCTCCATAACGATAATCTGGCGTGCACCGGGAAGTCGCGGGAAACGGCCGATATGGGCATCCCATTCATCACTGCCCTCATGGTGGCAGGTTGCTTGTCCATACAGGCGCAGTACCTTGGGATCACCCTCGAAGGCACAGAACATCAGGGTCATGCGATTGTCTTGCATCAGATGGGCGCCGGTCTCATTACCGCTGCCGGTGAGATTGAGCCACACTACCTGATTGGGATTCACAATACGCAGGCTGTCGTGCCCTTTCGGCGAGAGGTTGATTCTTCCCTCGGGGGTCGAGGTGGCGACAAAGAAAAGCTGCTGATGGATGATGAACTGAGCATGCTTTTCTGTTATCTGATCGTACTGCTTACCCATGTATTCTCCTCTTGAGGCGGATGCTTTTCTCCGCTATTTATTCATTTTCACCCGGCCACCGAAGAAACGCCCGGTCAAACTGTTTTTGGTTTTTTTAAGCCACTCCTCACGCTCTTCGAGCAGCGACCTCGCCAGCGTTACCAGAGACCTCAGGGTGCGGGTCTTGGTGATATCCATACGGACTTCATGTTGCAGGGTGGCACTGGCCCAGGGGCCGCCGTTGTTTTTACGGATAAACTTTCTGACCTGGTCATGCAGCACATTTCGCAGACTGGCCACCAGCTCCTCTTCGGCTTTTTCCGGGACTTTGCCCAATAGGTTATGTTTGTATTTCTTGGCCTCGTTCGGCGTAACGAGCTTCAGGGTGATGCAGTCATTGTCCAGCAGATGCTCCATGATGGAACGCCCATCTTTCAGCCGTTCGGGCATGGTTTTCGCCTCGGGCACATAGCCGGTGGCCTTTTTCTGCTCTTTGGGCGGTTGAGACTCTGCCTGTGATTCCTCCGCCTCGACATTCTCTTCAGGTGAAGATGTGGCCTGGGGTGCGGAAGGTGCCTGGCCGGTTTGGTCGACCTCTCCCTCCAGCCAGGTCAGTTGCTCTTCCAGAAGCCGGTGAAAATCCGCAGGAGTGCTGCCGTCACTCATTAGGGCGATGATCGCCTGCTCGACAATGTCGACATAGTAGCCAATGATGGTGGGATCGGTAATACCCCGGGATTGACAGGTTACGAATACCCGTCCCTGGACGTTGACCTTGATGAGTCGTTCGAAATCTTTATCCATTGTGACTTGTACGCCCGCATTCCCGGAAAATGCCTTTATCCCCTAACCATAGGCTATTCAGCTGTAGATTATCTATCGGAAAATCCAGGATTTTCTTTAGAAATAACCAATGCAGGGACTCAGGATAGTGCCATCACAGCATCCATCTCGACACCGGCATCCTTGGGTAATGCGGCGACGCCGATGGCGGCCCGGGCGGGATAGGGTTCCGCGAAATAGTCCGCCATCACCTGGTTCACCACGGGAAAGTGGCTTAAATCCGTGAGAAAAACATTCAGTTTGGACACATCTGCCAGACTGCCGCCTGCCGCTCTTGCCACGGCTTGCAGATTGTCGAAGACCCGGCGGATCTGTACCTCGATATCCCCCGCCACCATCTCCATGGTTTCTGGCACCAGCGGGATCTGTCCGGAAAGATAGACTGTCTGACCCACTTTGACGGCCTGCGAATAGGTACCGATGGCCTGTGGGGCCTGATCGGTTCGGATGATTTCCCGGCTCATAATGACTCCTTAGATTAAATATTTTGAATTCGAGTGTTCGCCTCGCTCATCGCCTGACAGAGAGGGATGAAACGAATCCAACACGCTGAATCAGAAAAGGCAAACAGTATGCCGATTCATCAAAAACCACAATCCAAAATTATTAACCCAGAGTCACTGGCTACTGATTTTCTCGCCACTGACGCTGCTCTGGTTACCGTCAGCAGAACTTTGGTTGGTGTGGGGATCAATCATGGAAATGTCCATCGGCGGCGAGAGGAAGTGCCCCTGCACATAGTTCACCCCCGATTCGTAGAGGAACTGCAATATTTCCGCATTTTCAACATATTCTGCGACGGTCTCTTTGCCCAGAGAGTGGGCAATATCGTTAATCGAGTGAACAATCGCCCGATCGCTGGGGTCCGTCGCCACCCCTCTGACAAACAGACCGTCGATTTTGACGAAATCCACCGGTAAGTTTTTTAAATGTGAAAATGAAGAGAATCCAGTGCCGAAGTCGTCCAGCGCAAAACGACAACCCAGCGCATTGAGTCTTGTAATCAGTTCATTGGCGGAGACCAGATTGGAAACCGCTGAGGTTTCCGTGATCTCGAAGATCACTTTGCTAGCGTCGATGTCCAGATTAATGACAAGCTCTTCGATATCCTCGATCAATGCCGTATTGGCGATAGTTTGACCCGAGAGATTGATGGTAAACATCCCCAAATAGCCCGCATGCTGCAACACCGCCAACTTTCTTAAAGCAGCGTTGACAACCCAGTAGTCGATTTTATCCATCATGTTAAAGCGCTCTGCCGTCGGCAGGAATGCACCGGGAGAGACAATTCCCCATACCGGGTCATCAAGGCGCAGCAACACCTCGTTGATCTGCATCTCCTGCGGCACGACCGAGAGAAGTTGATCGTAAATCGGTCCTTCGGATGCCGACATCAATACTGAGGGGATAGATTCAACCGGGATAATGGGCTGAAAATGAAGCACCAAGTGGTCGTGTTCCAAAGCATTGTGCAGACGCGAGGACCAACCCAGGTCTAAGTCCATCACCTGCTTGCTGTCGCTCTCGGGGACAAAGAGATGGGTGCGGTTTCTTCCTTCACCTTTTGCGATGTGGCAGGCGATATCCGCATTGGCGAGAATTTCGCCCGCAGATTCGGAATCCCGGTCAATCAGGGCGATGCCGATTGTGCCGTTTACCTTATATTGCTTGTCGTTGTAGACAAACATGTAGTGATCGAGCATCTGACGATAGTCGTCGGCCACCTGGTGCACGCTCTCCCTGTTTACATTGCGTAGTATAAGGGCGAATTCATCGCCACCTAATCGGGCAAGCAGGTCGGTTTTTCTCAGGCGCCGGGTCATTTGCTGTGCGATTTCCACCAGCAATTGATCACCCGCCGCATGACCTGCGGTATCGTTGATGTATTTAAAACGGTCAAGATCGACATAGAGCAGGGCGCTGGTCTCATTGCTGCGCTTGAGGCGGTCTGCCTCTTGCGTGAGCTGTTCCTCGAAATAGCGTCGGTTGAAAAGTTTGGTCAGCGCATCGTGGCCGGCCTGCCAGCGCAATTCCTCTTCAAGCAATTTGCGTTCAGAGATATCTCGGAAGGCAACCACTGAACCCTCACGTTTGTCCTCGATGGTGAGTGGGTAGACCGTGCACTCTACCGGTATCCGTGCACCCGACTTATGCCAAAAAACAGTCTCCCGAGCCTGGATGGCCTCACCGCCTGCGTAAGTCTGTAGTAAGACACAGCGCTCGTCATCGATCGGATTGCCATCTGCATCGGCGTAATGAAAAAGCGCCCGTGCCGATTTACCGATCAATCTCTCCTCGGGCTCATAGCCCAGGATATGTCTGCACGCCGGATTGATGAAGGAGATGTGGCCTTCTGAATCCACCCCATAAACCCCTTCGCCGACTGATTTGAGAATACCGCCAAGACGTTTGCGCTCTTTCTCGATCGATTGATGGGCGCGGATATGCCGGCTCATAGCGTCTATTCGCGTCAGGAACAGATCATCACTCTCGTTCTTGAACATGCACTCGACCGCGCCCGCTTCCAGCGATTCTTTGATTGCCTTGTCGAGATAGGTGCCGGTTAATATCGCAGTGGTGATGGAAGCCGTTGTGGCATGATCACGTAGGCGCCGGCAGAGAACGTCACCCGTGGAATCGGGCATAAAGTAGTCGATAATGGCAATGTCGAACGGCGATTCCAGGGCTTTCTCAAAGCCCTCATCCACAGAAGCAGCAGTCTCGGTGTGGTAACCATTGGCCATCAACAACCGCCGATATTTGACCCGCACGGTGGACGAATCATCCACTATAAGCACCCTGATCGGCTGAACAGCCGGGATGGAACCCGTCAGCTTGCGTTGTCTATTGCTCGCCTCAACAAGCAGTGCCGCAAGCACATCTGTGCTCTTCTTGTAATCCTCCCAGAGCAGAGATTCGGTATTGGGCCTCCTCTCCGCCCAAGCGGCCATGGTGCTCTCCGGTTCATGGGCAAAGGTAAGGACCGGCAGGGAAGCGTACGCCTGTTGCTCCAACATTGAGTACAGCTCGTCCGCGACAGGGATTGCGTGATCGGGCCATCCCACTATTACCGCGTCGAATGCCACGCCGTCTTCTGAACCGGTTCGAATACACATCAACGCAGACCTGAAGTCGAGATCAGCTTCTACCTCATAACCCGCTTTGATCAGGAGGTTTTTTTCGATGTGTCGAATCGTCGCAGAAAGCTCTATCAGTAAAACTCTAGGCAAAGCTGCTTTCCCCAGGGAGGCCAATAGCGTAATGAAAAATTAAAATAACCCTATTAATTATATTGTTAACGGATAGAGACAGAGAAACTTTAGATCCGCTTCATCACCCCCCATCTCCTGCCTTTTCAGCATCTCCACAAAGGACAGGTTTGGTTTCAGGTGCGCATAACCGCCCAGTGGTCCACCTACGGAGTTCGCAATGGAATTTTAAGGTCAGGGTCAGGGGTAGAAAAAGACAGTTAGCGCCTTTTCTCACCCGGATGGCTAGCGTGCGTGAAGCCTGCTCAAGAAATTCAAAATGACAAAAACCAAAACTAATATTTAACCCGTGCGATCCGCATCACTGAAGGCAGCGACCTTACCTGCCGCATGATACGTGCAAGATGGCGGCGGTCCTTCACGGTAATGACAAACACCATGGTTGAGGAGAGGCCGTCTCTTTCCTCCGATCCCACATGCTCGATATTCGATTCCTGCTGGGAGATCACCGATGCCACCGAGGCCAGCACACCCCGTTGATTGTTCGACTCTACGCGCACCTTGGTGGAAAACTCGCCCTGTACGTCGTCTTCCCACTCGGCCTCGATCCACTTATGGCCATGCTTTTTGTAATCGCCCAGATTGCGGCAGCCCTGCTGATGGATCACGATGCCCTTTCCAGGATTGAAAACGCCGACGATCGCGTCCCCCGGTATCGGTCTGCAGCAGTTGGCGAAGTTGACCACCATACCTTCGGTGCCTTTGATCGCCAGTACACCGGCAGCCTGGTCTTCGGGCTGACTCGACTCACTCCCCGGTGACAATTCTTCACCCGCTAGACGCCTCGCCACCAACAGCGGCATATGATTGCCCAGAGCGATATCGGCCAGCAGCATATCGAGGGAATCGAGACGGAACTCCTGGATGACCTGTTCGATCTGCTCTTTTGCAATGTCGTCCATCTTGAGGGAGAGCAGATTCAACTCCCGCTCCAACAATCGACGTCCCAGACTGACCGCCTCCTGGGTCTGCAGATTCTTCAGATAGGAGCGGATATTCGCACGCGCCTTGCCGGTGACGACAAAATTGAGCCAGGCCGGGCTGGGACCGGCGGTCTCCGAATTGATGATCTCCACCGTCTGCCCGTTATGCAGCCGGGTACGCAGGGGCACCAGGCGGCGATCGACCCGGGCGGCCACGCAAGTATTGCCCACGTCGGTGTGTACGCTATAGGCGAAATCGACCACCGTCGCACCCTTTGGCAGGACCATGATGCGCCCGCGTGGGGTAAAGACGTAAACCTCATCGGGAAACAGGTCGACCTTGACGTGCTCGAGAAACTCTACCGAGTCACCGACCCCCTGCTGCATCTCCAGCAGATTCTGCAGCCAGTCTGAGGCCCGCGATTTCACCCACTGCCCGCTCGCCTCACCGGTCTTGTACATCCAGTGGGCCGCGATGCCGGACTCCGCCAGCTTATCCATCTCTTCGGTACGAATCTGGATCTCGATGGGTATCCCCTGGGGGCCGAACAGCACCGTGTGCAGTGATTGATATCCATTCGCCTTGGGAATGGCAATGTAGTCCTTAAAGCGACCCGGCATCGGTTTATAGAGATTGTGCACCACACCGAGCATGCGGTAGCAGGTATCTACAGCGTCTACCACAAGGCGAAAGGCGAAGACGTCCACCACTTCGGAGAAACTCAGCTTCTTCACCACCATCTTCTTGTAGATACTGTAGAGATGTTTCTGGCGACCGAAGACTTCACCCTCAAACCCTTCCTGTTCGAGGCGGGTGCCAATGGCCCGCTCTACATTCTCCACCAGTTCGCGATGGTGACCCCGGGCATCGGCCACTGCACTCTTCAGGGCGCGATATCGCATGGGCCAGTAGGCGGCGAAGCCAAGCTCCTCCAGCTCCAGACGCATACTGTTGATGCCCAGCCGGTTGGCGATGGGCGCGAAGATATCGAGGGTCTCCTTGGCGATACGGCGTGATTTGTCCGGCCGCATCACACCCAGGGTACGCATGTTGTGCAGCCGGTCGGCGAGCTTGATGAGGATGACACGGATATCCTTGGTCATCGCCAGCAGCATTTTACGCAGACTGGCCGCCTGTGCTTCGGCCTGGGAATTGAAATCGATCTTGGAGAGTTTGCTCACCCCATCGACCAGTTCAGCGATCTCACTGTCAAAGGTATCCGCCAGTTGCTCCTTGGCGGTCGGGGTGTCTTCGATCACATCATGCAGAATGGCCGCCATGAGGCATTTGTGGTCCATGCGCATCTCAGCCAGGATGCGGGCCACGGCTACCGGATGATAGATATAGGGCTCGCCTGTCTTACGATGCTGGCCCACATGGGCCTCTGCACCAAACAGGTAGGCACGATAGACCTCACGGATATGCTCCGGTGTGAGATAAACTTCAAGATAGGCGCAGAGGTCACTGATCAGGAAACGCGGTACGTCCTGAGTTTTCTCCAGTAGGCCAAGGGGGTTGCTCATCTATTATCCCATCATATTCCTAATGATGGATTCTGAGCCTTTTTCACCCCGCGATGCAAGGGCGGAAAGCGGGGTTCTGAGTCAGGTCCGCCAACCCCTCAGGTCAGCGAACAGAGATCGGTGAGATTACTCGCCGCGGACATCCATCGAAGCAGCATCAAGATTCAGCAGCGCCTCGTCAACCACCAGCTCCTCTTCGTTGGGCTTCTCTTCCACATCCTGATGGGAGATAAGGCCATCTGCGATCTCCCGCAGCGCCATCACGGTTGGCTTGTCTTTCTCCCAGGGCAGCAGGGGCTCGACACCACGTTCCAGTTGGCGGGCACGCTTGGTGGCAAGCAGCACCAGGTCAAAGCGGTTGTCCACATAGTCCATGCAATCTTCAACTGTCACACGTGCCATCGGTTGATCTCCAGGGTGATTCTGAGCCGGCCACCGGCCGGAAAAGGAGGCAAATCATAAACCATGCCACCTTTGAAATCCAACTCCCTTTGCTGAACACAGCAGCAATGTCATCGAAAAAACTCCGCACTAGCTATACTTTCCGCCCTGCTTGTTCCGGTCGATCGCTGCCCGCATGATCGAATAGTCGGGTTGGAGACTCTCCCAGATTATTCTTGAACATAGCGATAAAGGCACTCGGGCTGCCATAGCCCAACTCGAATGCCACTTCGGTCACTGAGGCGCCCTGCCCCAAGCGATCCATCGCCGCCAGCAGACGAAGACGGCGACGCCACTGGCCAAAGCTCAAGCCCAGGTGGCGGATAAACAGTCGCCCAAGCGTGCGCTCACTGGCTCCCACGTGTTGCGCCCATTCGGACAACGTGGCGGAATCAGCCGGGTTAGCGGCCAGAGCATCGATAATCCTGCGAAGACGCGGCTCATTGGTGAAAGGCAGATGGAAGGAGAAGCGGTCCATAGACTGCAATCGGTCGACAATGACCGCCATCACCCTCGCAGCCGGGGTCTCTGGCAGGTAATCGTTGCCGATGTCTGCTGCCTCGACAATCAGCTCGCGCAGCAAGGCATCGACCCGCAACACACAGCAATTATCCGGCAGGCCTGTCGCATGGGCCGGGTCTATATAGAGAGAACGCAGAGAGACGGACTGCGTCATCTCCACCTCATGCATCACTGTCGGTGGAATCCACACCGCTTGAGCCGGTGGCACCAGCCAGGTACCCGTATCGGTGGTCAGCTTCATCACACCACGGATGGCGTAGAGTAACTGGCCACGCAGATGCTGATGCCGGGTAACCTGTTCCGCTCCCTTCCTCTCCTCTGACAGAATCAGCACCGGCCTGGCAGGATCAATGATATGTCCCACGTGCGTTGTCGGGTCAACTGTCCTTTTCTCGATATTCATTGTCAGATTATAGCTATTTTGCCAATAGCAATTCCGCCATAATTCAATCAATGAGCAAGAAACTCTCACAAACATTACGACGCCCCGAGGTCCTGTTGCTGCTGATGGCAGTCGCCGTTCCGCTCAGCTTTGCCGCCTGGCGGACCTTGCTGAACAATTTCGCCATCGAACGGGTAGCCTTCACCGGCCAGGAAATGGGTATCTTGCAGAGCCTGCGGGAGGTCCCCGGGTTTCTCGCCTTCGGCGTCGTTTTTCTGCTGTTGATCATCCGGGAACAGCGCCTGGCCATCGTTTCACTGGCGCTACTGGGCATAGGTACGGCACTGACCGGGTTCTTCCCCTCGATTCTCGGTCTTTATGTCACCACGGTCATCATGTCCATCGGTTTTCACTACTACGAGACGCTGCAGACCTCTCTCACCCTGCAGTGGATAGACAAATCACAGGCGGCAGAGACCTTTGGCCGTCTGATTGCCGCAGGTTCCTTTGCTTCCGTCGTCACCTTTGCTTTGATATGGCTGGCTGACGATCTGCTGCAACTCGACTACCAGTGGATCTATCTGCTGATGGGTGGACTGACCCTTGTCATCGTCATCATAGCCTGGCTCGGTTTCCCGCTCTTTCCTCAGCAGACCGAACAGCACAAGCATATGGTGCTGCGTCGTCGTTATTGGCTCTACTATGCCCTCACCTTCATGTCAGGCGCCCGGCGTCAGATCTTCGTGGTATTTGCAGGTTTTCTGATGGTGGAGAAGTTTGGTTACAGCGTGTCCCAGATCGCCTTGCTGTTTCTCGCCAATGCCACACTGAATGTTTTTCTTGCACCCCGCATCGGGCGACTGATCGGTCGAATCGGTGAACGCCGCGCCCTACTGCTGGAATATGCCGGACTGGTGCTGGTGTTCCTAGGCTATGCCGTAGTTGAGAGCGCCACAGTGGCAGCCGGACTCTATATCCTGGATCATCTCTTCTTCGCCATGGCTATCGCCCTGAAGACCTACTTCCAGAAAATTGCAGCACCGGAGGACATCGCCTCAACCGCAGGGGTCAGCTTCTCTATTAATCATATCGCTGCCGTAATTATCCCCGCACTCTTCGGTGTCATCTGGCTGACTTCTCCCTCGCTGGTCTTTTTTGCCGGCGCGGCGATGGCCATTATCTCATTCTCTTTTGCTCTATTGGTGCCAGAGGAGCCCGCACAGGGCAGAGAGAGCCGGCTGGCATTCTCCAATTCAAGTGCACATTAGGAAGCCCTGAAAAAATCAGGAACAGCGGTATCGAAACTACGCAGGTTGGACCCACAAAGGAGGCCCTACCAACAGGCTCCAGATTATAGTTCTAAGGTATCGCCAGGCTCCGGCACATCCGCCTGCAGATGGAAGTCATTTTCAAGCTTGTTGCGAAAATCCTGTTTAGATTCGGGCTCTCCATGAACAACATGGACCTGCGGTTTGGTCTTGAAATTACCTATCCACTTTGACAGGTCATCAATATCCGCATGCGCGGAGAGTCCGCCGACTGTGTGCACTTTCGCCTTCACTCTGTACTCATCGCCATGAATCCTGACGGTGGGTTTACCATCGACCAGTGCACGCCCCAAGGTGCCGTTGGCCTGATAACCGACAATCATGATGTGTGCGCCATTACGGGAAATATTGTGTTTGAGATGATGGATGATGCGCCCCCCCGTAAGCATGCCGCTGGCGGAGATAATGATGGCGCCACTCTTGATTCTGTTGATCCCCATAGACTCTTGTGGGGACTGCGTTAATTTTAAGTTTTGCAGGTGAGGCATCTCATGGATCTGTTTGCGTAGCTTGGTTGCCTCTTCGTCGTAGAGATGAGGATATTCCCAATAGACCTTACTGGCGCGAATCGCCATGGGGCTGTCGAGAAAGACCTGCCAGCGATTCAATTCCCACTGGTCATAATATTTCCCCAGATAGTAGAGAATCTCCTGGGTACGTCCGATTGAAAATGCCGGTATCAGAAGATTGCCTCTCTCATGCGCGGCATCCCGGATGATTTCACCCATCTCATCGATCGTCGCCTGCCGGTCACGGTGTCGTCGGTTGCCATAGGTGCTTTCGACAATAATATGATCCGCCTCCTCGATCACGGCAGGATCGTTCAGTATCGGTGTATCGTACTGACCGAGGTCGCCACTGAAGACAATCTTTCTCTCCTTCCCGTTCTCGTTTAGCCAAACTTCCACACAGCAGGAGCCAAGGATGTGGCCGGCATCCTGATAGCGAATATGGATACCCGGCAGAATCTCCCGCTTCTCCCGGTAACGCAGGCCTTGTAGGTTCTCCAGTGCATTGCGTGCATCATCCACTGTATAGAGCGGCTCGATGAACGGCTTCTTCTTCCGTTTCCGCCATTTATTCTCGTATTGTGCATCCTTCTCCTGCAGGAAGGCCGAGTCCTGAAGCAGGATATCGCACAGGTCCACGGTGGCGTTCTGCGCATATACCGGTCCTTGAAAGCCCTGCTTAACCAGCAGTGGAATGCGACCGGAATGGTCAATGTGTCCATGACTCAGAACAACAGCACTGATCTCATCCATGGAGAAGGGAAAGGGTCGGCGGTTCTTTTCCATCTCCTCTCTGCGGCCCTGGATCAGGCCACAGTCGAGTAGAATGGTATGCCCATTGGCACGCAGAATGTGACAGGAACCAGTAATGCCGCTGGTCGCACCGTAGAATTCGATTTGCATAGGATCGCCCCTGGAAGGATCTTTTTTTCAAACTAACGCATCTGATGGTCAGCCTATTGATTTATCATGCCACCCTGTCATTGAAGACATGGGTAATTCACTTATCCTCAGGCACACCCTGCCAGAGCATCTCGTAACCGACCTCATAGGTATCATCGCAGAAATCCGCAAGTGCAGAAAATTTTTCCTTGAACAACTTGTCAGCATGCGATTTCTCGTGTTGGTCGAACGATTGCCAAAAGGTCACAATCACAATATCTCCCATATTTTGATTGACACGCTTCTGCTTGTGGTTGTCATCGGCACCGACTGTCCCCTCTTCCGAGATGAAACCGGCATTCTTGTAGACTTGACCACCGATAAAACCGCCGTTGTCATCCCCATAATTGTTTTTCACCACATTGCACATTTCACCCAGTACCAACTCAACATCTTCTACGGTGACACCCTCCTTCAGATCGACCACATTAAATAGCATCACACAACCAAAGGGTATTTCTATGGGATGAAACATATTTTTTCCTTTTTTAATATCTGCATTGAAATCTGGACCAATCGAGGATAAGTGACTCCTATATGAGATGCAAAATGGTCTCACAAAATTTCACCTTTCACACGAAAGCAACCGAAGACATGGCAGTCGATTATCATTGAACTATATTATCTTCAATTCATGAACCTGGAGTGACCCATGTCTGACAAAGCGACGATAAATGGCGGCTGCCTCTGCGGTAAAATTCAATTTACTGCCACCCCAGCCGACACCACTGTCGGCGCTTGCCATTGCGGCATGTGCCGAAAATGGGGCGGCGGACCATTGATGACAGTGGATTGCGGTACTGCGGTACGATTTCAAGAATCAGAACATATCTCCATTTATCACTCATCCGAGTGGGCCGAAAGGGGCTTCTGCGCACATTGTGGCAGCCATCTGTTTTACCGGCTCAAGGAGAGCGGACAGTACTTCATACCGGCGGGGCTGTTTGATATTTGTGATAACTTCATCTTCGATCACCAGGTATTTATCGATCGAAAACCTTCATATTACAACTTCGCTGAAAAGACCAATAACATGACAGAGGCAGAAATCTTTGCCATGTATGCTCCAAAATCAGAATAGACAGATTAATATTGGCAAGAAAGGCCGATGGGCACCTGCCTACAGACTGCATCTGAACATAGCCTATTAAGATGCCGGGTAAAAAAATACCAGGATCCGCCTGTGGTGACATTTTGTCATTTTACTATGACTGGTTGTCATTATTTGTCACTATTTTCATTCTCAAACACCACACTCTGTGACTCTTCCTGAAATATTTGAACAATAAATATTTCCCATCTAGGCTTTGTTAACAAGCTCTCTGGCAGAGACAGAATTACCGCAAATTCTATGTTGCTTTTAGTTCCAATAATCGTTGACTGCACAACTCATTCGGGTCGGCACTGTGTTTATCTGCGTAACGTTGGAGAGAGTTCCTAAGAGTCATTCTTAGAGACGTTCATCCATCAAATAATTAAGACTTATAGCCGGTACGTTGCATTGAGTTTTTGTCTACAACAACAGACAGGATAACAAGGAGAATTGTATGCTGCGCTCCCTTTTAATCGATGCCGGCAAATGCACAGGCTGCGTGCAATGCGAACTGGCTTGTTCTTTCGAAAACGAGGGGATATTCAATCCCGCTAAATCCAGAATTCGTGTTTTCACCTTCCATCAGGAAGGACGCTTTGTCCCCTATACCTGCACACAATGTGCAGAGGCATGGTGCATGCAGGCCTGTCCGGTAGACGCCATCACGCTTGATATCAATACTGGTGCGAAGATCATACAGGAATCCACTTGCGTCGGCTGCAAGGTCTGCACCATTGCATGTCCCTTCGGTACGGTAAATTACAGCAGCAGTACCGGCAAAGTCATTAAGTGTGACCTATGCGGTGGTGATCCTGCCTGTGCCAAGGCCTGCCCAACGGCAGCTATCACCTATGTCGATGCTGACCAGACCGGGTTTGACAAAATGCGCGCCTGGGCAGGCAAGACCGATGCCGGCTCCACAGCAACCGCATAACTGAGAGGACTTCTATCATGGCATGGGCAGGCAAAATACTTCGCGTGAACCTTACCCAAGGTAGCTGTGTTTCTGAAACACTAAACAGGCAATGGGCTCAGGAATATCTCGGTCAACGGGGTCTGGCGACGAAATACCTGGTGGAGGAGATCGATGCACAGGTGGATCCTCTGAGTCCAGAGAACAAAATGATCATGACTACCGGACCTTTAACCGGCACCATGGCCTCAACCAGCGGCCGCTACTCCGTCGTTACCAAGGGTCCTTTGACAAACTGTGTCGCCTGTTCAAATTCCGGTGGATTCCTCGGTGCGGAGCTGCGTAATGCCGGATGGGACATGATTATCTTTGAGGGCAAGTCCCCCAAACCCGTCTATCTCTATATCATGAACGACTCGGCGGAGCTTCTCTCCGCAGAGGAGATCTGGGGTACCAGTGTCTGGGCTACCGATGAGTGGCTACATACCAAACACCAGGACCCGATGCTAAGAATTGCCGCGGTAGGCCGATCAGCAGAAGCCGGCTGTCTCTACGCCGCCGTTGTAAACGATCTGCATCGAGCGGCGGGGCGTTCCGGTGTCGGCACCGTGATGGCATCTAAGAACTTAAAAGCGGTGGCTGTACGTGGCACCCTCGGCATTGCAAACATCAAAGATCCGGCCAAGTTCATGCAAGCCGTCAATGCCGGCAAAAAGGTGCTGGCAGACAATGCTGTCACCGGGCAGGGCCTCCCTACATACGGCACCCAAGTCCTGATGAATATCGTCAACGAGATCGGGGCTTTACCCACACGCAATATGCAAGAGGTGCAGTTTGAAGGTGCCCAGCAAGTCTCCGGTGAGGCCATGCATGAAAAACGCGCCAGCGACGGCAAACCCAACCTGACAACGAACGCCGGCTGTTTCGGTTGCACCATTGCCTGTGGACGGATTTCAACTGTCGATAAAGGTCACTTCTCCGTCGAAAACAAACCGGAGTACTGGGGCAGTTCTGGTGGCTTGGAGTATGAGGCCGCCTGGGCGTTGGGACCCGATACCGGTATCGATGATCTGGACGCACTGACCTATACCAACTTTCTCTGCAACGAAGACGGTTTTGATCCGATCACCTTCGGCTCCACCCTCGCGGCGGCTATCGAGCTATTCAATATCGGCGCAATCACCACTGAGCAAACTGACGGCCAGGAACTTAAATTCGGTTCTGCTGAAGTTCTGGTCTGGGCTGTGGAGGCCCTGGTCAAAGGAGAAGGTTTCGGTAAGGACCTGGGGCTGGGCTCCAAACGATTGTGCGAAAAATATGGACACCCCGAACTCTCAATGACGGTCAAAGGGCAGGAGTTCCCCGCCTATGATCCCCGTGGCATCCAGGGCATGGGGCTTGCCTACGCCACCTCCAACCGGGGCGCATGTCATCTGCGAGGTTACACCGTGGCTTCCGAGGTTCTGGGTATCCCGGTAAAGACTGACCCGTTGGAGACACAGGGCAAAGCGGAACTGGTCAAGGCTTTTCAGGATGCGACAGCAGCCGTTGACTCCAGTGGACTCTGCTTATTTTCAACCTTTGCCTGGTCACTGGAGGACATCGCGCCACAAGTGGATGGCGCCTGTGAAGGAGAATGGACGGCCGAACGTATGCTGGAAGTGGGTGAACGCATCTGGAATATGGAGCGGGAGTTCAATCTGCGCGCCGGCATCACTGCCGCTGATGACACCCTGCCCAAACGCCTGCTGAAGGAGGCCGCCAACATCGGACCGGCGAAGGGCCGGGTCAATGATCTGGATAAAATGCTCCCGGAATATTATGCGTTGCGCGGCTGGTCACCTGATGGCGTGCCAACGGAATCAACCCGTCAACGACTTGGGTTGATCTGACCTCAAACGGAAATGTCAGATGCACTATATCGTCTTAGGCGCCGGTCCTGCGGGAGTCACAGCCTGCGAAAACATCCGTGAACTGGATGCAACAGGCCGCATCACCCTGGTCACCGGTGAGGCGGAGCCGCCCTATGCCCGTATGGCAATCCCCTATCTGCTGGTCGAAGCTATTGATGAGCAAGGTACCTATCTGCGCAAGTCAATAAATCACTATAGTGACCGACAGATAACACTCGTCAGCGAGCACGCCACACAAGTCGATCCTGAGAAAAAGACCATCACACTGTCTAGCGGTAATTCGCTCAACTTCGATCGCCTGTTGATCGCCACAGGCGCCAGGCCGATGAAACCACCCATTCCGGGCATCGACCTGCCTGGTGTGCACGATTGCTGGACGCTGGCCGATGCTCGCGCCATTGTCGAGCACGCGAAACCGGATACGCCGGTTGTACTCATCGGCGCGGGGTTTATCGGCTGTATCATTCTCGAAGCCCTGGTAGAACGTCATGTAAAACTTACCGTGGTGGAAAAAGCAGACCGCATGGTCTCGAGAATGATGGACGATGTGGCAAGCCAATTACTAAAAAAATGGTGTGAAAGCAAAGGCGTTAGGATTCTGACCAATAGTGGCGTTACCGCCATAGAGAGCAAAAATAACGCACTCAACGTCAGCATGGAACATGGCGAACAATTGTCTGCCGGATTAGTGATAACAGCAATGGGGGTTCATTCCAACGTCGACTTTTTGCAGGGATCCGGTATCGAAATCGATCAAGGCATCGTCGTTAACCGCCACCTTGCATCAAATCAACCGGACATCTATGCCGCAGGTGATGTTGCTCAGGGACGGGATTTCTCTACTGGTAGCTTCACGGTACAAGCCATACAACCAACATCAGTAGAACACGGACGCATCGCTGCAGCCAATATGGTTAACCGTGAGCTTATCTCTCATCAGGGTAGTCTCAACATGAATATCCTGGATACGTTGGGTTTGATCTCATCATCATTCGGACAATGGATGGGGGTATCGGGAGGAGATCATGCCGTGTTGCTTGATGAGGATCGCTATCGATATCTCAAGCTCCAGTTTGAAGGTGACTACCTGATTGGCGCAAGCAGCCTCGGACATACCCAACATATCGGCGTGCTACGGGGCCTGATCCGTAGCCGGGTACCTCTGGGCAAATGGAAAGCGCGCTTAATTAAGGATCCGACCCGCTTGATGGAAGCCTATCTGGGCACAGTGGTCAATCAGTGGTAAATGTCGAATTCAAATTATTTGCTAGTTTAATGGTATACCTGCCGGCAGACGCCAAGAAACACAGCGTATCGGTGAAATTACCCAAAAAAACAACCATCTTCGAGTTGATGGATAAATTTAAAGTACCCCATGAACAGGCTCATCTTGTGGTTCGAAATGGTGAATTTGTACCACCGTCTCAACGCAACACCTATCAACTACAGGATGGTGACGTTATCGCATTATGGCCACCTGTTGCTGGAGGATAAGAAAGGAGATATGCCGAAGTGCGAACAACGTTTTATACGAACCATGTCTATTACACAGGCAGAGTTTATACGCAGTCTTCAGCCGCTTAAAAAGGAGTATCCATTTACCGTTACAGAAGAGGAAAGAAAGATAACCATAAGCGATTCACAGATAGAGATCCGCTTAGGTAATCAGATAAATATCAACTTAGGCTCTCTAAATATGCCTTCCATGGATATTACGTTTGTTTTTCGTGGCATGGCTGAACAGGGCATTGAGGATTTCTGGAACAGGTTCAATCTCTGCTTCAGGCGCGGAGGTGGCTAGTCGAAATCCCGTACTTGACGATTTGCATAGTTACCTGATGAGACGGGTGACTCTGAAGAGGATGAAAAAAAATGAAATTTCAACAATACAAATCATACGTAATCAGCATACTTTTCCTGTTTCTACTTCTTCCATGCCTAAGCCATGCCGACAAACCATTCGAGCGTATGGTGGTATTTGGTGACAGCTTGTCCGATCCTGGAAATGCCTTCTTCTTAACAGGCAGGAAACTCAAACCACCCTACGATACCCTTGATGCTTTCTTGATTCCTGATGCACCCTATGCCAGGGGCGGTAATCATTTTAGTAATGGAGAAACCTGGGTGGAGCAGTTTGCTGAACCGCTTGATCTTGGAGACTCCACAGGCCCGGCCTTCAAAGGAGAAAATGAGGATGAATTGAAAATGACCAACTATGCTGTTGGCGGCGCAAGGGCGCATGAAGACAGCATGAACATCAACCTTGCCAGTCAGGTAGGTGCTTTCTTTGTGGATTCTGGAGGCATCGCCTCCAGCGACGCCCTCTATGTCGTCGCACTTGGCGGTAACGATATCCGAGATGCCGTTGCCGCTTTTGCAATCGACAATACCGGCGCCGCCAGTTCAGAAATTCTGACAAAAGCCTTAACGGCCATTTCTGATAACATCATCGCCCTCTACAGTGCAGGCGCCAGAAAGATGATGATCGGCAATGCACCTGATGTCTCCCTCATACCTGCCATCCGCAGACTTGATCTGGTTGCCCCCGGCACATCCCTCGCCGCCCTATTGCTTTCCGCAGGATTCAATTCTCAGCTCGACCTGGCTCTTAACAAACTGAGCAATGAATTGCCTGGTTTGGAAATAGCACAGCTCAACCTTTTTACCAGCATGCAAGATCTTGTAACCAATCCAGGAGAGTATGGACTGAACAATGTTGAAAATGCCTGCGTAATGCCAAATCAGAAACCCGCTGCCTGCAAGAAGCCGAAACGCTACCTCTTCTGGGACGGCATCCACCCCACCAAGGCAGCTCACAGGATACTTGCCAGCAAGGCACATATCGCGTTGATGCAGATTAACTGATTATTTCAGAGAGTATCGGATGTAAAACGGATTATCTGCCACGAATACTATCAATACCTGAACTTCGACGTGACGATTATCAGTCGAAAATCACAAGTAACCACAGAGGAGGTAGGCAGTATGAGTGATGATCAAAAAAAACAGAATCCACCTGAGAGTGACAACAGTCCTGACATTCATCGACGTCATTTCCTTAAGGCTTCTGCAGCAGCTGGCGCCTTAACTATTGCCGGCGCGCCTTTTATTGGCAATGCCGCCGCTGCAGAGACTACAACCTGGAAAATCCAGACATCCTGGCCCGGTGGTATTGGACTGGAAATTTTTAAAAAATGGTGTAACGGCATTATTGAGAAGACCGGCGGCGAATTGGCGTTCAAAGCTTTTGGCGCTAAAGATGTGGTAGGTGAGTTCCAGCTATTCGATGCCGTCAAGAATGGTGTATTGGATGCCATGAATCCCTTTACCCTGTATTGGGCGGGGCGTATGCCACTTGCTGTGTTTCTCGCTTCCTACCCATTGGGTTTACGCAATCCCCATGAATGGGACACCTTCTACTATGGCTTGGGCGGACTTGAGCTGGCACGTGAGGCCTTTGGCAATGTGGGACTGCATTTTGTCGGTCCGATTCACCACGGCCCGAATATTATCCATTCAAAGGTACCGATACGATCCATCGACGACTTCCGCGGTCGCAAGATGCGTCTACCGGGTGGGATGGTGGCAGAGGTCTTCCAGGCAGCCGGGGCGAAAACGACGCTGCTGCCGGGATCGGAGATCTTCCCAGCGCTCGAGAAGGGCACCATCGACGTAGCTGACTATGTCGGACCTGCTGTCAACTATGCTCTGGGTTTTCACCAGGTCACCAAATACATCTCCATGGGGCCTCCAGGATTCATGTCTATCTACCAACCGGTTGATCTGATGGACCTGACGGTATCCAAGAAGTCCTGGGAAAAGCTTTCTGCCCAGATGAAGCAATTCGTAGAGATGGAGGTACACACTTATTCTGATCTGCATCATGCAGCCATCCAGGCAGCTGATCAAAAAGCCTGGAAGAAATTCGAGGAGGCAGGCACCGAAGTCACCCGATTGTCGGAAGACGATGTTGAAGCTTTTACCCTGCTGTCGGTACCTCTCTGGTACAAATGGGCCAACAAGGATACCTTTGCAGCAAAGGCCTTCAAGATACAACTCGAATACATGATGTCTGGTTCTCTGGGATATGTAGACAAGGAGATGATCAAAGGGCATAGCCTCAAGGCCTGAAAATAGTGTGGATAGGCGTGGCATGCCAAACATGGATGCCGCGCCTATGCTAAACCCAGAGTATAAAAAGTCAGCACCAACACAAAGAAGTGGGCAGCGCCAGGAGATGCAATTCCATGCCAGAAATCAGCTTTGTTCTACCCCACTGGCTATACTGGAGCGGTCTGGTTCTATTTCCACTACTTGCCATGCTGTTCTTTCGCAGGGTAAGGCATGAACAAGCAACACAGCCACTATCCTTAACACTCGGATATTTTTTACTGGTTGCCGGCGGCTTTATCGGCGTGCACCGCCTTTACCTGAAAAGCTTCTGGGCGTTTGCCTTCATTGGACTGTTTTCTTCGATATTGTTTATCAATGTAGAAGTGCGTGAAGCGCGGGACAATCTATCCGGCGCTCACAATGATATAAAGCTGGCCGAATTAAAAATAGTTCGCGCTGAAAGGGCAATAAAAAAGGGTCGTAAAAATGCAGAGCAACGACTCATTCAAGCCAAGGGCAATCTGGCCGACGTCAAATCTTCACTCCTCCAGGTGGAGGAAAACAGCCATCGATGGAGCAGAACCGCAGAATTACTCAGTGGCGGTATGTTGTTGCTATTGCTTATGGATGCCATATTGATGCCAAAACTGATACGCAAGCGCAATAGCTTTGAGCAAGTACCAACTGAAGAGGGCTTCCACTGTCCAACTGCAGAGAAGAACCAAAAAGAGACTTACGAACCCTTCTTCATTAACCGCACTATCTCCCACATCAACGGTTTTGCCGGTGAATTTGTTGCTTACTGGTCTGTCATTGCAGTTTTTGTTTACTACTACGAAGTGATAGCCCGATATGTATTCAACTCGCCCACCAACTGGGCTCACGAAAGCATGTTCCTGATGTTTGGCATGCAATATCTCATCGCCGGCGGTTTTGTATTACGGGAGGGTGCGCATGTACGGGTAGATGTCATTTACAACTATTTACCCAAGCGTGGTAAGGCAATAGTTGACGTATTGACTTCTATCTTCTTTTTTATATTCATGTGCACCTTGTTAGTGACCGGGTGGACATTTTTCTACGATTCATATGAGGTCAACGAGGTTTCAATATCCGAATGGGGTATCCAATACTGGCCCATTAAGCTTGCGCTGTCTCTGGGGGCACTGTTGCTGCTCATCCAAGGACTTGCTCAACTGATTAGAGATATCACAGTAGCACTCAAGCCCAGCGTGACATCACTCGCTAACGAAGCCGGACCGGAAGGTTAGCTCATGGGACTGGAAATCGATATTGTCTGGTTAACTATCCTCATGTTCGGCTCCCTGCTCGTACTCTTGATGGCAGGGCTACCCCTGGCATTTGTCACCGGCGGTCTGGCCTGCGTATTCCTGTTCCTGTTTGGTGATGCAGCCATGCTGAATATATTGCCATCTCGCATCTTTCCTTTAATGACAAATTACCAACTCTCTGCGATTCCACTATTTATATTCATGGCATCCATGCTTGAACGTGCAGGCATCATCGAAGAATTGTATGACATGGTCTACAAGATACTCGGCGGTCTACGCGGCGGGCTCGCGATCTCCACCATTATCGCCTCAACCTTACTGGCAGCCATGTGTGGCGTCATCGGAGCCACTGAAGTGACCATGGGAATGATCGCTCTACCTGCCATGATCCGACGTCACTATCACCCCACCATTGCCTGCGGCTCCATTCTCGCTGGTGGCACCTTGGGCATTCTGATACCACCCTCAATCCTCGCCATTTTGTTTGCAGTTATTGCGCAACAATCAGTAGGCGAGCTTTTCATTGGCGCTGTGGTACCCGGACTCATTCTTTCAGGCCTTTATATTCTTTATGTCTCCCTTGCAACCACCATCAAACCGGAATGGGGGCCACCATTGCGCAAAGAGGAACGGGTCGATACCCGTGAAAAAATACGACTGCTCAGCAATATGTTTGCCCCTTTGGCCCTGGTTGCTCTTGTATTGGGTATCATTTTTGCCGGCATCGCCACACCGGTTGAAGCAGCCGGTGTTGGCACTTTCGGTGCTCTGGTTGTAGCCGCCATGCATCGTCGCCTCACCATAGAAAACGTCCGTTCCGCTGCCATGACCACGCTACGTGTGACCGGCATGGTCTTATGGATTATCTTTGGCGCCACACTTTTTGTCGGTTTCTACGTGGTCAATGGGGGACAGGAGTTCGTCAATGACTCCATCGCTGGTACGGGCCTCGGTCCTTACGGCGTATTGATTTTAATGATGATAATCCTGGTCATCCTGGGCATGTTTCTCGACTGGGTTGGTATTCTATTGCTTGCCGTGCCCATCTTTATCCCGCTGATGAAAACCATGAGTTTTGATGGTGTGTTCGGTCTCCCCGGTATCAGCCCCCACGAACTGCCATTATGGTTTGGCGTGGTCTACATGGTTAACATGCAGATGTCATTTATCAGCCCACCCTTTGGCTATGCTCTGTTCTATCTTAAAAGTGTGGCACCACCTGAAGTAACCATGGGGCAAATCTACAGGTCATCCCTGCCTTTCCTGCTATTGCAGTCAGTCGGTCTCGCTATCTGCATTATTTTCCCGGAAGTCGTGTTGTGGCTCCCAAGGCAAGTGTATGGCTAACGTATATCTCGAGGCCAGCGCAATAGCATGAAAATCGTATCAGGCGGGCAGACAGGCGTAGACAGGGCGGCACTCGATGCAGCACTGGAAGCCCATATGCCAGCAGGTGGCTGGTGTCCCGCCGGCAGAACCGCAGAGGACGGTGTCATTCCAGATATTTATCCAGTGGTAGAACTTACCAATGCGGGTTACCGGGCACGTACCAGGAAAAATGTAATTGACAGCGATGCCACCTTGATTGTCTATTTCAAGCGCCTCTCAGGCGGTACCAAGGAGACCCACGGCTTCTGCCTGACCGAGAGAAAACCCTATTTATTAATAAACGCCGAGGAGACTCCTACAGAAAGCGCGTTAGAGGAACTCCTCTCCTTCATCGAGCACCACAAGATCTCAACATTGAATGTGGCAGGCCCCCGCGCCAGTGGCGACGCTAGGGCATATGGTTATACCAAACAGCTTATACTGACCGCTTTGAACGAGCTGAAGCCCAAATAGCAACTTCACATTATATTTTTCTGATCCGCCGATAGGGTGTATTTCTGAAAATAATCTCATGGCGCAGAAGCCCTCACTGTCTACAAAAGACATCAAGCTCCTATCTGCCACATGGAAATGCCTCTCTCAGCGCAGGGACTACAATCCGTGTGGCCGGCAGATTTAAGTCACCCTGGCGTGCTAACGCATAATTTATATACACCTGCTTCAGCCGTTGTGTAATGAGGGCCGTTTCACCCGTTTCTGGCAGACAGAACTCACTGCCGTTGAGTGTATCGGCTATCCCCTTCAGATACCCAAGACAGAGACCGTAGCGTATACCAGCTGTGGCATTACCCGATAAGGCTTGTCTTTCACTCAGGCAAGTATCTAGTATCTCTGCACCTATTTCCTCAAGTGCAACAGCTTCAGAACAGAGTACTTGCATGACAAGACAAAACCACAAAACGCGCTTTGGAAGCATATATTTTTCCATCAAAATCCAAATTTGCATGAAGCTAGGGACAGCATCTATCAAATGCATGATTCAATATCATGCGAAGAATTTTACGAAAAAGCAGCTCACTTAAGCGATTATAGATCATCACTAATCCCATGAATCCAGTGACGATTCTGCAGAAATCCAACCATGACTGAGACTATGCTTTGAAACTCAGGCACATACTAAAAAACCCTACGGCCCACAGAGTTCATTGGGTATTTCCGGCTTCCTGGTAGGTAAGATACCCTATCAATGCACCGTCTAATCCCATGCTGAATCACTAATCACATGCCCCCACTTCAGTGACTGCTGCTAATATACTGACCAATAAAGTTTTATGGGTTCTCTGCCTCAGATAAACTTAAGTAGCCTTGGGTAAATCTATTTAACACACTCACATTCAATGACTTCATGGCGAAGAGATATGTCTCAGCGTAATTACATAAACTTATTGATTATCCTTAGCTTGATGATATCCGGCTGTGGCGGTGGTAGCAGTGACGGTGCAAATAGCGGTGCAGTAGACAAGAGAATATCCGGCACTACGGCCAAGGGAATCATTCATAATGGCATCGTCGAAGCACGTAAAATAGAAAACAGCCAACGCATTGATACTATTCTGGCCAGTAGTGTGACTGATGCATATGGGGCTTATGAATTAGCCCTCCCCCCCGATCAGGCTGGGATGTTTGAATTGATAGTGCGTGGCCGAGCTGATGCAATTTCCACGATGGTCTGCGATGCACCTTCGGGTTGCGGTAGCTATACCACTTATATCGGTGTCGGGGCTTTTTCCAGTAGCGACATTGCACAGGCAGATCTAAATACTAATGGGCTGGTTGATTTTGGTGAGCCACATCCCGTAGATGCCAGCTTCGCAATGAAATCGCTCAGGGTGGTAGATACAGCGAGTATTACAGTCACTGCCCACATCACCCCGCTGACTCACCTGATTGCTGAAATTGCCTATATGGAAAACCGGCTGACCCCATCAGGACTGACTGCGATCACTGATGACATCAAAGTAATCTATGGGCTTTCCTCTGATCCCGCAGTCATTCAACCCATTGACCTGTCTGATGCCCCATCCGCAGCGGCTGAACTGAACGCCCTGCCCCCTGAAGAGAGAGAGGCAGCGCTTCAGGCGTCGGCACTGTTTGCCAGTATCGCTGAACAGGCCAATCTCAATGGGGAAACATTGGTAAATGCGTTAAGTGTGGTTGCGTCAGCAGCCCAAAATACACTGAACGGAAATCCACTGAACCCTCAGGAATCGTTATTTAATCCATCCAGCCTCGCAAGTCTGTCGAATGATGTACTGGCAGTGGCGGATAACGGCGATCTCTCCGCTTACATCAACTTTGCCCCCATTGCCGACGCTGATTTTGGCACAACGACGGAAGGTGGCAGTACGACTATCCCCGTGCTTGATGGGGACAGTGACGCCGATAATGACAACCTCAGCGTCACCAATCTCACTACACCCAACCATGGCACGGCACACCTCAACAACGATGGAAGTGTTACCTACACTCACGATGGATCAGAAACCGTCAGCGACAGTTTCACGTACACTGCCAGTGATGGTGTTTATGAATCCGCAGTCACCACAGTGAGTGTAGCCATCACACCGCAAAACGACGCCCCAATAGCGGATAACGACAGCGGAACAGTCAGCGAAGGTGGCAGTATAACCATTGCCGTGCTCACGGGTGACACTGATGCCGATGGGGACAGCCTGAGCGTCACAAACCTCACCACACCAAGTCATGGCACGGTGAGTCTCAATAGCGATGGCAGCGTCACTTACACCCATAACGGTTCCAACACGATCAGCGACAGTTTTACCTATACTGCAAGCGATGGGGTCAGTGAGTCCGCCGTTGCCACGGTAAGTATTTCGGTTTCACCGCAAAACGATGCCCCGATAGCGGATAATGACAGCGGAACAGTCAGCGAAGGTGGCAGTATAACCATTGCCGTGCTCACAGGTGACACTGATGCCGATGGGGACAGCCTGAGCGTCACCAACCTTACCGCGCCGAGTCAGGGCACAGCGCACCTCAATAACGATGGGAGCGTCATCTACACACACGATGGATCGGAAACCCTTCTAGACAGCTTTACCTATACTGCCAGCGATGGCGTGAACCTGTCAGCCGTTGCCACAGTAAGCATAACGGTATTGCCACAAAACGATGCGCCGGTGGCGGATATTGACAGCGGTACAGTTAACGAAGGCGGCAGTGTAACAATCGACATACTCACCGGTGACAGCGATGCGGAAGGTGATAGCCTGAGTGTCACCAATCTCACCACGCCAAACAGCGGCACAGTGCTTCTCAATAGCAACGGCACTGTTACCTACACTCATGACGGATCTGAAACCGTCAGCGACAGCTTTACGTACACAGCCACTGACGGCAGCCTGGATTCCAACGTAGCTACGGTCAATCTTACAATTACCCCACAGAATGATCACCCCATTTTTTCAACTGCCGGCGTGGATGCAGATACCCCAATCGGTACTGCTTACACGTTGATTATCGCGGCCACCGATGCGGAAAACGATCTACTCACATACACCGCGACCGACCTACCCACCTGGCTGAGCTTTACCCCGCAAACCCGCACGCTGACCGGCACGCCCACGTGGAAAGAGCTTGCACAGCCTTTCACGATCACCCTCTCAGTGGGGGACGGTACTGATACGATTGATAACACCTTCACGTTGACAGTACAGGAACCCAGTGTCATTACCGATCAAATGGCCTATCGTCTTTTGCAGCAAGCCACCTTCGGGCCCACACTGAATGAGATACAAAATCTACAATCTATCGGCTTGACCGCCTGGCTCGATAATCAGCTAAACATGGCATCGGCCTATGACAGTAGTACTGATGATTGGAAAACACATCTCGAGCGATGCATAGAGATCGCCATTACGGCAGAACCTGCCACCGACTGGTACGGCACACCCGCATTCAACGAAGCTGTTGCCGATGGCAATGCTGATGAATATCAAATGGCTGCTTGGTGGGATAATGCGTTGGGCAATCCGGATCTATCGGTATCAGTCGGCAATGATCAATTACGTCAGCGTATGGCCTATGCCCTGAGCCAATTACTCGTCACATCACATACAGCAATCCCTTTAAACCGCCGTGGTGAGTCCCTGGCTTACTATTACGATCTCCTGACCAAACATGCCTTTGGTAATTTTCGCACACTACTTGGTGAAATAGCCCGCAGTCCAACCATGGGAGTTTATCTTTCACATCAGGGTAACAAAAAAGCCAATGCCGTAGATGGCACTCGACCTGATGAAAATTTTGCCAGAGAGATTGTGCAACTTTTCACTATCGGCCTTTATGAACTAAACCTTGACGGCAGCCCGAATCGTGACGCTGACAGCTCAACTTATCCAGATGCAGGTGGCAATTTAGTCCCAACCTATAGTCAGACCGATATTGAGGAATTGGCCAAGGTAATGACTGGATGGGACCTGGTTGCCAACAATAAATATGGTCGACTGGTCAATCGTGATGGAGATTACACACAACAGATGGAGTTCACACCTGCTGAACACGAAGATGAATTGGAAGAAGGCGGGGATGGCAGTGTCACCGTCATGGGCAATACCTTCGCGCTCAACAGCGGCAGCGATGGCAGTGGTATGGATGCCGTGATTGACATTCTGTTCACCCACCCCAACATAGCCCCTTACGTCAGCAAACATCTAATCCAGCGCTTTGTGACATCCAATCCCGATTCAGACTATGTGGCACGTGTAGCCACAGTATTCAATGACAACGGGAACGGTATCAAAGGCGATCTGAAATCGGTAATACGCGCCATCCTGTTAGACCCTGAGGCACGTGGTGACACCTATTTAACCAATCCTAACTACGGTAAAGCCAAAGAACCGCTACTTGCCCTAACGCACTTTCTCCGTGTCGCCAACACGTCACCACTGAATGGCTGGACCAGCCAAGGCGGCACCTCTATGGCAAATGTCTATTGGCTACCAAGTCCAGAAAAATTTCTTGGACAGGCACCCATGCGATCACCTTCCGTCTTTAACTTTTATAACCCAGATTTTGTACCCAGTGATAACTACTTTGCTACGAATTCTCTAGAGGGTCCTGAATTCCAGATTCAGACAGACCAAATGCTGGTGGATTTCAGCAACAGACTTCAAACACTGGTGCAGACCTACGAGAAAACGAAAATAGAACATGTAGACGGATCGGATCCAACTACTTTCGCAGCCACGAAAACCCATACCAGCCAAAACCTCTTGCTGACGGACTTTACGCCACTAATGCAACTGTTTGAGCTAGCCATGGAGGGGGATAGCAATGGTGATTTTTCACAGATAAAGAGTACTACCACGGATGGAGAGGGTGATACACCTAAAGCCAATGGCATCGATGCCCTGCTGGATCGTCTGAATATTGTTTTACTGGGCGATACAATGAGCGTTGAATTTCGCGCCGGGCTCAAGCACTACCTCCTGCTCAGCAGCGGTACCAATACGGCTGACAACATCAACGAAGCACGACTGGTGATACGCGATGCTTACCGCATGATCGCCACGTCCAGTCAGTTTATGATCCAGAAATAGTTGAGGCCATGACGATGAAAAAACGCAATACATCATACAGCCGTCGTGATTTCCTTAAATCCCTCGCTGGTGCCGGTGCCATTGGCGCTTTAGGCTCAGCTGGGCAACTGGCATTTATCAAGCATGCCGTGGCAAACGCACCGGCATTCAGTGACTATAAGGCCCTGGTCTGTATTTTTCTCTACGGAGGAAATGATAGTTTCAATATGTTCGTGCCCACTGCGACACACGGGGCGTATGCTGCAGTACGTGGCACTTTAGGGGTAAGTAATACCGATCTCGACTTGCCGACAATTGCAGGCGGGACAGATCTTAACAACGGCAATCTGAGTATTGGCGCTTTAAATCCCTATAACGTCGACCAGACACAGGCCACGGCTTATATCAAGGGGATCTATCCCCTGTCAGGCTCAAATAGCGTCGATCTGGGCGTCAATGGTGTGATGCCTGAATTGGCGCAGTTAATTACAGATAGCAAGGCCAACATCGTTGCCAATGTAGGCACCCTTGTAAATCCAGTGACACGGAGTGAAATTTTAGCCAAATCCGCCGACCTGCCGCTGTTTCTCTTTGCGCACAATCACCAGCAACGGGCACTGCAAACCGGTCAGGCAGACAATCTGAACGATGTGGGTTGGGCTGGGCGCATTGCAGACAATTGGAGCGGCATCAACAACAACAGCACTTTAGGCCTGAACCTGTCTTATGCTGGCAACGATCGCATGCTGATCGGCAACGACACCACACCACTGGTACTGAAACCGAGTACACCGCCGGTATACAGTGGAATGAAACTTGCCCAAAACAACGTGCATGATGACCGCCGCGCCTTATTCAAGGCACTGGCGGAAATTCAGGGCAGCGGACCCAATGTAAACTTTGGCGCTAGCAACACCTTTCATACCGCAGATCCCTTCATGGATCTCTACAGCCGTATGCAGATAAAATCCATGGACACATTCGATGCCCTTTATAACACCTGGATCAACAATCCGGCGAGCTATACTTCCACCGGTTCTTATGGCGAACCACTTTTCAGCGTACCAAGCAGCAATGATCTCGGCTTCACCGATAGCATCAAAGGCAGTCTGATTAACCAATTGAGCGCTGTTGCCAATATGATTGATCTCACTGCTAACAACTTGGGTGATTTAACTGGGTTCAACCGGCAGATTTTCTTTGTCCAATTGGGTGGCTTCGATACCCACAGCAGCCAATCGAATACCCATCCACTCTTGTTGCGCGAACTCAGCCTGGCCCTATGGAAATTTCAAAAAGCCCTGGAAGAGAAAGGGCATGCCAACAAGGTAACCACCTTCACCATGTCCGACTTTGGACGTACAGTGAGCAACAACGGCAGCGGTACCGACCATGCATGGGGTGCTCATCACATCGTCATGGGCGGTGACGGGCTCGGCAGTGCCGGCAACCTTGATGGGGGTAGAATGTTAGGAAGTTTGCCAGACCTCTCCCTGGGTGGCACAGATGACTACAGCGGCAAGGGACGCATTATTCCCACCCTGGCCCAAGACCAGCTCAACGCATCCCTGTGTAACTGGTTTGGTGTGGATACGACCCTGATGCCAAACATCTTTCCGAATCTGGTAAATTTTCAGACAGGTGGTAGCATCGATTCTGCCTATCTCAACCTTTTTGCCTGATAAGTGATCGTATCAGTTTGATATATTGCCGAAGTTATCTTCCAAAATTCTTACAGCAGATTACAGCTCTGCTTCCGTGCGTTTTCGAAGCAATGACACAGCTGAAACTCTTCCTATCTGGCGACGGATGAATGCCGATGTCTGTTCACCCAACACAAGTAAGCAAGGCGTCAGCACCAGAGTCAAGATGGTAGCGAACGAAAGCCCGCCGGCAATCGCACTCGCCAGTTGAGTCCACCACTGGGTAGAGGGTGCGCCAAAGCTTATTGTCCGGTTGATGATATCGATATTCATCGCCAGTACCATGGGCATCAATCCCAGCACCGTTGTGAATGCGGTCAGGAATACCGGTCGAAGACGACGACGTCCTGTCTCCAACGCCGCAGCGATCGTGTCGAGCCCATCTTTACGTTTACGGTTATAGGTATCGATTAGCACGATGTTGTTATTCACCACGATACCGGCCAGTGCGATAATCCCCAGACCCACCATCACCACTCCGAAAGGTTGAGCGGTAACCAGCAAACCCAACAAGACGCCCGCAGTGGAAAAGACGATGGCGGAAAGCACCAAAAAAGCCTGATAGATGGAGTTGAACTGAGTCACCAGGACCAGTCCCATAAGGAAAATTGCACTGATGAATGCACCGATCAGAAACTCCATCGCTTCCCGTTGATCCTCATCCTCGCCTTTAAAACTGATCGAAACCTCTGAATCCAGTCCGGCTTCATCAATGGCTGCCTGGAGACCTTTCAATTGACTGTCAGGTAAGAGGCCATCAGCGACATCAGCCTGAAGTGTAATCACACGCTTTGCATCCACGCGGGTTAGGGTGCCACTTTTTGGCGCAGGCTTAACGGTAACAAAGTTACTGATCGGCACCATGCCTTTGGCTGTAGACACTCGCAGCTGATCCAGTTGCCCAAGGTTGCGTTCGCTGTAGGGAAAACGGACCCGGATATCCACCTCGTCATCAGTGTCGTCAGGCCTGTAGTCTGTCAGTTTGATCCCGTTGGTGATCATTTGAACCGCATTGCCCAACATGGCCACATCGGCACCATAGCGGGCGGCGAGTTCACGATTCACTTCAAGGCGCCACTCAATGCCGGGTAGCGGACGGTCGTCTTCAACATCCACATAACCACCCTGCTCATTCATTAGATTGCGTACCTTTGCCACCGCCGCGGGGGCAAGGGAAAAATCACGGGCACTGAACTCTATCTGGATCGGCTTACCACCGGACGGCCCATCTTCCGCCTTGCGGAACTCCAGTTGAATGCCGGGGATGTCGGCCGTTCGCTGGCGCATCTCATGTAGAATCTCCACCGCCGGACGGCGCTTGTCCCAATCGATAAACTCAAGCTGGATGGTGCCGATCACATCCTCTGCAATATTCTGACCGCTTGGACTATTGAATGATCGGGCATAGACCGCCTGCAACTCCGCCATATCCAGCACCCGCTCTTCTACCTGGCGAACAATGGCATCTTTTTCGTAAACTGAAAGATCACCCCGTGCATGCACCTGTACCAGGGCAAACTCCGGCTCCACATCGGGGAAAAATTCCATCCCCTTACCCAACCCGATATAGGCCATATATGCACCGATCATTGCCATGATCGCTACCAACAGAGTCTTGCCCGGATGATTCAGCAGTTTGCCCAGTACTCTCGTGTAATACTGTGTCACAGATCCATCTGTCACTTCCTCAGAAATTACCCGTTGCCTCGTCATTGTGCCACCTAGCACGGGGACAAATACCAATGCCATGGAGAGTGAGGCTGACAGTGCGATGATCACGGTAATCGGCAGAAACTTCATGAACTCACCCACCATGCCCGGCCAGAAAAGCAACGGCATGAAAACAGCAAGTGTCGTTATAGTTGAAGCGGTAATTGGCCACGACATACGCTTGGCGGCGGATGCGTAGGCACTTGCCGGATTGTGGCCCTCATGCATCCGACGGTCTGCCAGCTCGGTAACCACAATGGCTCCATCCACCAACATGCCGACTACCAGTATCAGACTGAAAAGCACCACAATATTGAGCGTATACCCCATGGCGTCAAGAACCAGGATAGCAGCCAGAAATGATCCGGGTATCGCCAACCCCACAAGAATCGAAGAACGTGGACCCAGTGCTGCGATAATGACGATCATCACCAGGATGATGGCCGACAGGATATTGTTCTGAAGATCCCCCAGCATATCCCGAATCTGGTCGGACTTGTCCTGCATATAGGCCACATCCAAACCAGTTGGCCAGCGAACCCGCTCTGCCTCGACCACCTCGCGAACCCGGGCAATCGTATCGATGATATTTGCACCTACCCTTTTTTTGACTTCCAGTGTCACTGCCGGGTTACCACCCACTCGGGCAAAGCTCTGAGGATCTTTGAACCCTCTGCGAACAGTAGCGACTTCACCGAATGTCACCACACGGTTGCCATCGACCTTGACCGGCATGCTCAGCACGTCATCCAAGTCCTCGATAACACCCGGCACCTTGAGCACCAAGCGGCCCGCACCCGTATCCATCGCACCGGCTGCGACCAACAGGTTGTTATTGTTAACCAACGAGAAGAGTTCTTGATACTGAACCCCATAGGTTTCCATTACTGCCGGATCGACAACAACCTCAAGCAGCGCTTCTCGGTCACCGCCGATGACCGCCTCCAACACACCAGGCAACGCCTCAATCCGATCCTGAAGATCTCTGGCAATCGATACCAGACTTCGCTCAGGAATTGGACCAGATAATGAGATTGTTAAAACAGGAAAGAGTGCTACATTGACTTCTACCACCTCAGGCTCATCCGTTGCTTCCGGTAGCTTGACCTTGGCCAAGTCAACTTTCTCCCGTACATCAGTCAGTGCCTGATTGCTGTCGAAGCCAGCACTGAACTCGAGTTGGACCGAAGCGTGACCTTCTCCACCGGTACTTTTCATCTCTTTCAGACCTTCAATCGACTGCAGCTCTTTCTCCATCGGTTTTATCAGGAGCCGCTCGGCATCCTCAGGAGAGATTCCGTCATGAGTCATGGAGACATAGATGATCGGTATGGCAATATCGGGCTCAGATTCCTTCGGGATTGAGTGATAGGCCATTGCTCCTGCAATCAGTACGAAAAGCAGGGTCAGCAAAACCGTACGACTGCGAGAGAAAGCAATATCGATAATGGCATTCATTGTTCAGCCTCGTGAGGCAGGAACAGCAATCACCGCTTCACCTGTACTGACGAAACCCTGCCCCTGGGTAATGACCCGCAATTGCTGAGGCAGACCTGAGACCCAAACCCCATTCGCTTCGGTACGCACCAGCTTAATGGGATGGAAATGCACCAGTCCATCGTCACTCACACTCTTGACGCCCACTTCTCCTTTATCGCTCAACGACAATACAGCGGGAGAGAGAAAGTGAGCGGCCTCTTGACCGATGGCAATACGAATTTCAGCACTGACTCCTGCATTCAGCAGCCCATCCGGGTTCGGTACTTCGGCTTCCATGCGGAAACTATGAGTCTCTGCATCTCCCAGACGGGAGATATAGGTCACCACACCTTCCGCCTCACGGCCATCGAGTAACCTGACATTAATACGTTGCCCCAGACTAAGCTCTCCTGCACTCTGCTGAGAGACCTGCCCCACAGCTTTAAGCACAGATTCATCAACCATCAGGGAGACAGGATCACCCCGCTCAAGATGGCTCCCCAACTCCACATATCGCGCTTCGAGCACACTGTCGAACGGCGCCTTGATACGGATGTAATCGAGTTCCAATCGGGCCATTTTCAGATCGGCCTCAGCCGCTGCCAGCCCCGCCTCGGCAGCTTTCAGACGAGTCTCAGACTGTAACCCTTTCTTTTGCAGTTTTCGTGCACCCGCAACCTCGAGCTTCTGGTTGCTCACTTCTGCCTTGGCACGTTCGAACTGAGCCTGGCGATCTTCCACCGCCAGTTCGATCACCGGTGTATCTGCCTTAACCCGTTCCCCCTTATTGACCGGCAGCCCGACAACCCGTGATGTGGTCTGTGCCCTGATCTCGACCTGGCGTATGGGCTCCAGTTCACCCTGAACCACAATCTCTCGAGTAATCTCTTCAGCCGTCACATCAATGACCTTAACCTTCATCACCTGAACCTTTTCGGTGTTGCTGTCGACGTCGGCATCCGGCTCAGGAACGCTGGCTATGGCACCACTCAGCATCCAAAGCACGACACCCAGTAGCAGCCCTAAGGAAAGATAGATGGAGCTTTTCATCTCAACCTCCATATGACCTCTAGTCATTTTATGACTGGCGGTCATATTCAAAGAAAATTTTTTCAAACTCGTCCGACAAGTCCTGCCATCATAAATTCAGTGACAGATTCGATAATCTGCTCTTCATCACCATGCGCACACCAATCCTTGCCCGCCCAGAGCATATCGATGGCGCCATTGAAGCAGGCATGCATACCGATGCTGATCTGCCCAAGCGGTCGATTCTCGATTTGCCCTCTAGCCATGGCTGAAAGCAGCAACGGATCACCCCATTCTCCAAACGCCTTGTCCAACTCAAGAAATGAGGCATGCCACGACTCGTCTGCCCGCTCCTTAAAATCGATACGATTGCAGTACTCGACAATATAGCGGTACTCCTTACGCTCCAGGTGATAGCGGAATGCAAACTCAAAAATCCGTCGAAAACCCGCCAGAATATCATCTGCTTCCACCACGGCATCCTGCAGATGGAGAAGCAGGCCGCTGTAAAAACGCATCATCAATCGGAACAAGAGCTCATCTTTACTGGCAAAGTGCTTATAAACGGTTCCCTTGCCGATCTCTGCCTCATTGGCAATCTGCTCAATCGTCACCGATTCCCAATTGGGGTGGGATAAGAGCGCCAGTGCTCCGTCCAGGATATCCTCTTCTCTGTGTTCAAATACGCGCTGTTTTCTGTCTAATCTTGCCACGAAAAACCCATATTAATGACCAATAGTCATATTATGACCAATAGTCATATTATGACCAATAGTCATAATAATACAAGTAAATATTGGAATGGCGTACTCAAAATATGGATAAAGCTAATATACAAACAACCTCTTACAACATATTGAGCTCTTAAAATTAGACGTGCATGCCAATCACCTAGGTTTATGGAACAATGCATACACGCCCTCTCGTTCACCTCAAAATGACTGGTTTGTCATTTCGCACACCGGATCTTCGCATCATCGACCAAATACAGCGCTATAAAGTCTTGGCGGCCGGGATTCTCAGCCTGGTACTCACGCTCGGCATTGCCAGGTTTGCCTATACTCCACTGCTACCCCTGATGCAGCAGCAGGCTGGATTGGGCATCTCAGAGGGTGGCTGGTTGGCGGCGATTAATTATTTTGGATATTTGGGCGGCGCGATTATCGCGTCACTCACAAGTGATCTACATATCAAGGATCGCATGTACCGCGCCGGCCTGGTCGTTGCTCTACTCACCACACTCGGCATGGGATTGACCGATCAACTTTGGTTATGGTCACTGCTGCGTTTTTTTGCGGGCTTGAGTAGTGCCGCAGGCCTGCTGCTGGGATCCGGCCTGATTCTCAATTGGCTGATTCGCCATGATCACCGGAGTGAGCTGGGGATACATTTCGCCGGTCTGGGACTGGGTATTGCTTTCTGTGCGCTTGTCGTTGAACTGGCGTATCAACATCTAGACTGGCGACAGCTCTGGTACCTATTCGCCGTATTAGGTGCACTCTTGTTAATTCCCGCCTGGCGCTGGCTGCCGCCGCCAGACAGCACGAATACCACGCGTAGCGGCGGCAGCATGGAGGACAATCCACCGAGCAGGCAGTTCATGCGTATTTTTATACTCGTCTACTTCTGCGCGGGAGTCGGTTATGTAGTGAGCGCCACCTTTATTGTCGCAATCGTCGATAATCTGCCTGGCCTGCAGGGTAAAGGTACATTGACTTTTTTACTGATCGGCCTGGCGGCTTCACCGGCCTGTATCATCTGGGACCTAGTCGCCAGAAAGATTGGTGACATCAATGCACTGACCAGCGCATTTATCATCCAGATATTTGGCATATTGTTACCCGCCATCAGTTACAGCCCAATAGCCACCTTTCTCAGCGCAATCCTGTTTGGCGGTACTTTTATTGGTATTGTGAGCCTGGTTCTCACTATGGCCGGTCGCTACTACCCCACCCGACCCGCCAAAATGATGGGCAAGATGACCGTTTCCTACGGTATTGCCCAAATTACCGCACCGGCGATTACCGGCATCATCGCCGAATACAGTAATGGAAGTTATCAAGCCGGGCTCTATATCGCAGCAGTCATGATGGCCATAGGCAGTCTGCTGATGCTGCGATTGAAAGCATATGCATCTTAATGACATTTCCATTTGTCATCGCGCTTGAATCGACACCCTCAACCCATCATGTCGTCAATGACATTTTTAAACCAGCTGTGAGCATAACTGACCTCACGCTTGCGTTGCTCTTCTGATGCATCCATGGGTGAGAGCCCCCCAGAGCCTTTGATGGGCATGATGGTGTTGGCCTCCCGATCCAGGGAGTAGACCGCAGCGACAGAGATCCCGTGTGCCTCGCCGAGGATGCTGTAGCAGGTGTTGACGAAGGTCGGTTCACCGGGATCCTGCCCGTTGAAGCGAGCCACGATGGCAGCTGCCGCCACCTTGGCCTGGGAGTTGGCCGCATAAGCAGACTTAGGCATCTTGGCCGCACTGGAGGCATCACCCAACACAAAGACATTGGGGTGACGAGTGGACTCAAATGTCAGTTTATCCACCGGACACCAATCCCCTTCCACCAGATCCGAGGCAAAGGCCACCTTGCCGGCCTTCTGGGGTGGAATGATATTGATGACATCCGCTTGAAACTCCTCGACCTCCGCCTGCAATGTACGGGTAGAGGGATCAAGTTCCTCAACCGTACCGCCACCCGCTGCACCGACCCACTCAATCATGCTGTCGTCGGTACCGAATCCGTAGAGCTTGCTCCAGCCCTGCCGGAATAGCCCCTGTTTGGAAAAGCGGTCCTTGGGGTCCAGGATCAGGATCTTTGCCCTGGGCTTGTGGTGCTTGCAGTACATGGCGATCTGCGCAGCCCGCTCATAGGGTCCGGGAGGACACTTGTAGGGATTCGGTGGTGCCACAATGATGACTTTGCCACCCTCGGGCATGGACTCTATTTGTTTGCGCAGGGTCATCGTCTGGGGGCCTGCAAACCAGGCGTGCGGAATGGTCTCAGCCACCTCAGCGTCATAGCCTTCAATAGCATCCCACTTGAAATCCACCCCTGGCGAAACCACACAGGCATCGTAATTAAACGACTCGCCACTCTCTGTGGCCACCGATTTCATCGCCAGATCGATGGCGGTCACCCGGTCGATCACGATGTTAACCCCGTGACGCTTCAGTCCTTCGTAGTCAAAGGTAAGCGATTCCAGGGTGCGATCACCACTCAATACCTCGTTACTCATAAAGCAGGAGGTATAGGCTTTCTTGGTCTCGATCAGGGTAACCTCTATCTTCGGATCGAGCTTTCGCAGATACTTGGCTGCGGTACAGCCGCCAACACCACCGCCGATAACCACCACCTTCGGACTGGCCGCCATAAGCAGACCCGGAAATCCCAGTGTTCCCCCCACCAAGCCCGCACCGGCGGTCACGCGGATAAAATCTCTACGGTTGATCTTACTCATGGCTGGCTTCCTTCTGCGCGCTGTTGTGCTGGCTACCGTAGTAGTGGATCAGTGCCGGCATGGCCTGCTCGCCTTCAGCCTTGATCGCCGCATCTACTTTGCGTTTCATCTTTCTCGGATAATCCCGCCTGCCCGCGATAAAATCCTCCATGGCGTAATCGAGATAGGGCATCCACTGCCCCGCGAGCGTGCCGGTATCTCCCGAACGTCCGCCCTCCTCATGGCACTTCTCGCAATATTTATCGTGCAATGTTGTACCGAGTTCCACCAGTTGTGTATCAGTCGACTGTGGCAGCAACTCAAGTTTCTGTTTGGCGAAATACCAGGCCATACCCTTGATCTGCTCGTCACTGTAGGCCTTGGCGATACGGTTCATGATGGTGGCATTGCGCTTATCCACCTTGTAGTCCTGCATGGCATCGATGAAGATTTCAGGATCCATCCCGGCAATAGAAGGGCTAGATGGCCCGACGCTGGAACCGTCCGTCCCATGGCACCCGGCACAGGTGTAAGAGAGTGCCGCGGCCGTGGGGCTCTCTGCCAGGGCAGTGATCGGCAACAGGGCCAACAAAGCCAGAATGATGATATGTCTCTCTCTACTCATGAACAGATCTCTCCGTCGTTCTTGTTCGTAACCTGCGTTCCAAACCTGAAGCTATCAGGCTTGGAACGCAGGGCATGTACCTATATGAGTCGACAAACTGCCGATCAACCCGGCATCGTCATGTAGCCAATAAAGACCAGGGTCAATAATCCAAGACCCGCAAAAATCAACACTGCAGCCAGTGCCTGAGAGCCCTTCTCCATAGTCCTTGAAGGTGGTTTAACCAGCATCTTTTCGAGCTCCCCGCTCTCTTTCAGGCGTTCATACTCCAGCCGATGTTCGAACTTGAACTCCTCCAGGGGCACCGCACCGGTGAACATGATGGTACTCATGGGAAAACGATCCGGCCGGAAGTGTGAATTAAAGAAATGCACCGTAAACAGGAACATGGTTGCCAGTAGCGCTTCCTCCGCATGCACGATGGTGGCGATATTGAACACCCAACCCGGCAGAAAGCTCGCCGTCAGGGTCGGAATGAACAGCATCAGACCGCTGAAGCCGATGACCGCAGCACCCCAAAACGGCGCCCAGTAATCAAACTTCTGCCAGTAGGAGAAACGGTCGAAACTGGGACGCTCGCGACGACCGAAGAACCAACTGAACATGGCACCCACATCACGCAGATCCTGTAGATTCGGCACCATGGAACTGGGTCCGAACCAGCGGAAAGTCTTGCGGTTGCGCACGATGTTTGTCATGGCAATGAAAAAGTGCACCAGGAACACACTGAGCCAGATAGTGGCCGCCGTGCGATGAAGGATTGCCTCGACCTTTGGACCGCCAAGCATGTCCATCACGAAACTGGCCCAAGCTGTGTGGGAGAAGAGTAGCGTGGTGCCACTCAACACCAGAATCATCGTACTGACAGCAAACAGCAGGTGGATCCAGCGCCAGGTCGCCGTGAATCGCCGGATATAGACCGTATCATCACCCGGCTTCGGGTGGGCAAAGCTCTTGCCTGCCTTGCGGTCCTGGTATTCGCGATAGAACCAGAGCATTACGTGCACCCAGAAGAACGCCAGTATGCCGATGATCAACGCCTGCATAAATTTGGCAGTGATCCACATGACGGGGTACTTTTCGAAGTCATTGGCATTGCCATGGGGGTGGAACCCGATAAACCCTTCAGGGGCGTCCTCATGACATTGCCGGCAGGTCTCCAGGCGATTTTCCTCATGGACCGCGGAGGCGGGATCTTTTATTGCGAGGACATTATGACCACCGTGGCAGTCGTAACACTTGGCGGTATGCGTGTAGCCGAGCTTGTTGACCTGACCGTGATAGGAAGAGCGATAGGTCTGCCGTGATTCCTCATGACAATTGCCACAGTTCGTAGTGATCTGCAGCATCACCTTGTCACCTTCCGGTGAATCGATCTCATGCATGGTGTGACAGTCGGAGCAGACAGCAGCTTCGCTGTCCCCATCCTCCATCACCGCTTTGCCGTGAACCGATTTTTTGTATTTGTTCCGCTGTTTGCGGTGGCATTCACCACAAACCTCCGGATTCTCCAGGCGGTGTTCGTCGCGCTGATGGCTGCCCAGCGTGCCGATATTGTGGGCGTCGTGGCAGTCGTAACAGCCCGCATTGAGTACAGATGGATCGTCCTCATCTTCAGGGCGGGCGTGGACCGAGTCCTGGTATTTCTCAATCTGCTCAATGACCACACCGAGCCGTTTGAACTCGTTGTCGGGCTTGTCCTTATTTGCGTCCCAGGTCTGACGATGGCACTCGATACAGCCGACTACAACCTCAGGCTCCTGCCGGTGCGGCACGCGGGTAATGTTGGCGTGGCACTCGGCGCAGCGGCGCTTACCATGCACACTGTCCTCAAATTTATGGGGGGGGATGTAGATTTCGATTTCATTGCCGTCGTCATCCACATCGGTCTGCTCGCTTTCATCCCCATGACACTTCAGACAACGTACAGTGGGAATGACTCTTTTACCAGTTACAGGATCAAAGCCGGGTGGGGCCTCTTCCCCCAGCACAGTCATCACTTCCACTGCGCTGTGTGCGGGTAGTATGTAGAGAAAAAGGAGTGTAGCGCCCAAAAAAAACCAGGCCAGAGGCCCGGCGATCTTCTTATTCATATTATATCCTTGCAAATTGAAGAGCAAAAACCGCTACTTCGAGCCGAATTGCGAAACAACATGCAAGGCTTCTACGGGACTGCGTGCAGGAACAGCATTTTTCAAAATGCGTAAGCCAGTATCGCGTCCATCCTCGGGGACGGTCAACAAGCGGCTATTAAGAATGAAAGAAAATAGTGGAAATACATTGATCCATATCAATTAAATCACCCCTTGGAATTACGAATTGTCATTTCGGTTATTTTGCATTCTGGCAATATAATGATAAGCTTATATTCAAGGCCCAATTAAGCAGTTTACGGGACTCAACATGAATGCAGTAACTTGGTTTGTCGTCGGTTTAGTGGGATTCACCTCCACAATTTCAGCAATTAGCATCGCCATCATTATCGGTCTGGTTATCGGCCAGGCTGGGCTTCTGATGTACCGAAAGCTCATTACCTGAATTCAAACAAGCACTCTCTGACAGTGGCTCCTGTCAACATCAGGATGGCCATGCTTTGAGCTGCCAGAGACCGGCGCTGTTGGTGATTGTCACAAACCCTCACTGCCTGAGTGTAAATCAGGGTCGCCCTGAAACTCTCATTAGCCAATCTTTCGGCGTTTAAAACTCACCCTAAGTGAACATTGAATACTGAAAGCTATTCGTATTCAGCCACCTTACTTCTCTTTTCCTTCTCAAGCATGCCCCATGCATGAAGTAGATTTATCGAAATAAACATTGGCACCACAATGCTTGGAGCGAGAACCATTGGATACTCAAAGATAAACACGAAGCCAGGCTCGTTCATCCAGTAGTTCATCACTACGAATGTTGGAAAAAATATCAGCGAAAAACCCAAAATATTCCATGCGGCCAGAAAGCGAAAGCTGATCTTTTTTCGCAATAGCACCAGCCCAATAATCAGGGCAGAGAGCCCAAAAATGAAGTCGGGTATTCCAATCCAGTAAACATAATCAGAGCTAATTTCACCTTGCACACCCTTGATAATTCCACCCAAGGCGCCAAGACGCAGAGCTTGAAAAAAAATCAGCCAATGTAATGGCGTACTGATAGCAATCCCAATCAAACCGTTTCTGAGTGAACTGGATAACAGAAAAGCTGTGCCCCACATAATGACAGGGACGAAAGCCTGCCAAAGCAAAGGTATTGTTTGCATGAACGCAATATGAGTTCCTTGCAATCCCATCACTATGACAACCATCGTCCAGGCAAAGAACATAAACAGTAGAGTATAAACACTACGCTCTTCTGCTTCTGAAATTGATGCATTCATCCTCGCTTTTCGTGTAATCACCATACAGAAGAGAAAAATAAACATAACGAACAAGGGAAGTATTGATAATTTCATTACGACCTCCTGTGCATCTAAAAGATTGATTAAAACTTACTGAAGAACCCTGAGCGCTATATCCAGGTGCTGCTGGAGCTCTTTTCTCGTATGCCCGCTTGCAGCAAGCATAAGAACTGCTCTGAATTCAGTTATCAAGTAGTGGGCAACCCGTTTTGTATCTGTTGTCTTCTCTAGCTGGTTCTGCACTACCGCACGATCAAGGCATTCACACATCACCTGCGTTGATTCATCAAAAAATGCTTTAACGATATGACTGAATTCAGCATCTCTAGCTCCAAGTTCAACGCCGGTATTGACCATTAGGCAACCATACTGAAACTCTTTTTTTGTTAACTTATTGGGTAGCGACTTAAAAAACCCAACAATCTCTGGTAAAGACGCATCTTTCTTTCTGATGGGAGATTGAATATCTTTTCGCCGGTCTTCAGCGTATTGAGACAGAACCTTTTCAAACAACTCCCTCTTGTTGCCAAAAGTCCCGTATATGCCATATTTTGCGACACCAGACAGTCTGACCAACTCATCGACAGAGGCATCAAAAAAGCCTTTTTTCCAAAAAAGTAAGACAGCTGTATCCAGCACCTTATTTGGATCAAATTCTCTATGTCTAGGCATGATTTCATACGGCTTCGTCTGATATTAATTACAGACTAGTCCGTCTGTTATAAAAGTCAAGTCTCTGTAAGCACACAATCTGGCATCCTAAATGCCATCACCTTCTTGTGTCGCATGCGATATTTTCGAGGAAATCTGCGAGACAGTCAGAACCTCCGTTATCTAAATAGCGGGCAATACTCTAAGGGTTCGTCAGATTACATTGGTCCTTTGACGAAAACGGAGTATGACGTGGGATATCTCTCTTCGGTTACCGCCTCACGAGCGTAGATATCAGCCATTTCCTGCACCACACCATCGGCTAGCTCTTTCTCTACGGCATCGCGCACATCGACCACGACAAGATCGATATTAAGGCACTCCCCTGCCAGCGGATGATTTGCATCCACCGTGATTTCATCCTCATTAACCTCGATTACGGTCACCGGTTTCCGGTTTGTCGGCGTACCAGCGCTGAAGGTCATACCCGCTTCCACCATGCCATCATAGTTAAAGCGGTCACGCGGGATCACACGAATAAGTTCTTCATGTCTCGGGCCATAGGCCTCATCCGCTTCCAGCACGAACTCCCGTCTGTCTCCTGCCTGACAGCCTTCTATGCGCTTTTCGATGGCAGGAAATACCATCTCTCGACCCTGGATGAAAGAGAGTGGATCACTGTAGTCGCTGCTGTCGACCAGTTCATTTTTGGAGTCCATCATTCGATATTCGATGGTGACGACTTTATCCCGTGTAACTCTCATCAGTGCTCCCCCTTGGTCCTGCGGATACCGGCTAGCCGGTTACCCTGCTTCTGTGGCCCACCGCGGGGAAAAATATCATGCAGATATCGATTGTTGCCATGCACCGGCCCCCACACTTTTTTGAAATGTTTGATCATGTCCCGTACTTGGGCCTGCACCCGGTGCTTATGGTAATAGTCTCGGATGTATTGGATAACATCCCAATGCTCCTCTGTGATTTCCAAACATTCCTTTTTCGCGAGCGCATAGACAAATTCCTCAGTCCAGTCATCCATATCCTGGATGTAGCCCTCCTGGTCGGTGGCTACCTGTTTGCCGTTGATATCAAGGTGTTCGATTCGGGTAGCGTAAGGGTTAGTGCTCATACGGCTTCCTCATTCATTTAACCGAATAAGATATTGTTTCAGACATTCTCTCTAAAACCCTCTCCCGATCCGTAGAGAGGGCTTCAGCAATGTTTCCATCAGTTCATACGGACCCGTTTTACCCGGACAATCTGGTAGGCACGACCCAGGTAGGTCACCGGCACACTCCAGACATGCACCAAACGAGTGAAGGGGAAGATCAGGAAAACCGTCATACCAAAAAGCATGTGGGTCTTGAAGATTGGTGACACATTGGTGATCAGACTGGGGTCCACGCTAAGGGTGGCAATGCTTTTCACATATTCCGTAAGCGCAATCATCTCCGAGACGTCACCATGCGCAGCGTGACCGGAAGAGACCAGGATGGTGCTCAGACCGAGCGCAACAGTGACAAGCAACCAACCGATAACAAAGGTATCGCGCGTACGGCTCACCGCTTTCACCCGTGGGTTGTTGATACGGCGAATAAAGAGTAAAGCAGCCCCCGCCAGGCACATGATGCCGAAGATGCCACCGGCATAGATGGCAATGTACTGGTGAGAAACATCGGAAATGCCCAATGCCTGAAACCAGCTGTGAGGCAGCAGCATACCCACAAGGTGGCCGAAAAAGATGCCGAGGATACCGATGTGAAACAGATTCGAGGCGAGGCGCATCCTCTTATTGCTCAACAGCTGGCTGGAGTCCGCTTTCCAGGTGTACTGCTCGCGGTCGAAGCGGATCCAGCTGCCGAGCAGGAATACTACGCCGGCAATGTAGGGGTAAGCCCCGAATATAAAATCATGTAAGCTCATTCAAGTTCTCCTTAACCCGGATATGTCACCCGGGAACGTGATGATCGTGCTGGTCTCGTCGTTCAGATGCGGAATTGCGACTGAGTCAATAGCCTAAGCTATTGATGATTGAGCAAATACCGTAGCTGGGCGACGAGACCGGCTCGAGGGCGCGTTCAACGATGCCCGGTAACACTCTGTACTTTGCAAATATTCCAAAAAATATTTTTAAACCATCAAGTTAGTCTGATTTCTAAGCGGCCGGGTGAGATACCCGGGCTAAGCTGCCTGACCCAGCTGGCCACGATTCTCAACAATCCGCAGCAGTTGCGCATAGGGGCTATCCGCCTTTTCAAGATTTTCCGCGAGTACGGTAATCACCTTACGGGCATCGCCCAGAAAGACCCGCGCCTGCATGTCGTCCAGGGTAGAAGCGTACTCCAGGATCAGTGGCAGGTAGTCGGGTATCTCCTGTTGGTCGATGTCCAACCCTTCGGCACGGTAGTGCTCCAAGAGATCGATCAGCGCCGGGCCACGGCCACGGTCGTCACCGAACAGGTGGTGGGTCAGATGCAGGGCGTGCTCCGGTGTCATATCAAAGGTCTGCACGTAGTCCGCTTGCATGCCGGTCAGATTGTGTAGCTGCATCCAGGAGATGAACTGCATCAGATCGTCACGTTCTTGCGTGCTGATGCTCTGGTCGCTCTTCACGCGCTTGATGATCTCCGGCAAATGCACCATCAGTTCGGTATCCGGGTACTCCAGCAACCGTGCCAGTATTGTATAGATTTGCATTGACATACCTCCTTAACCTCTCTTGCGGGACTGTACGCCCTGCGGGGTATGGGTACGCTTGCGCGGAGCAGGGAACAGGGTAACCCCCTGACCGCCGTCACCGCCCTGAGCGCTGATGTTGCCTGCGGCAAAGCCGTTCTGGCCCTGGAAGGCATAGGGATCCTCCTGCACCATCTCCTCATGGGCTGTGGGGATGACGAAGCGGTCGTCGTAGTTGGCGATGCCGAGCATCCGATACATCTCCTCCGCCTGTTCCTCGGTCAGACCCACGGCCTCCAGCACCGCATGGTTCGGCTCACCCTCGATCGCTTTGGAGCGCTGGTTACTGCGCATGGCGATCATGCGGTGTAGCGCACTGATGATCGGCGCCTCGTCTCCCGCGGTCAGCAGGTTGGCCAGATAACGGGCGGGAAAACGCAGGGCGTCCACCTTGGGAATGACGCCGTCCGCCTCGGTGGGCAGGTTGTCCTGGTCGATCTGCGTCTGCACCGGCGACAGTGGCGGCACGTACCACATCATGGGCAATGTGCGGAACTCGGGGTGGATGGGAAAAGCGATCTTCCACTCCACGACCATCTTGTAGACCGGTGATTTCTGTGCGGCTTCGATCCACTGCTGGGGAATACCGGCATCCAGCGCCTGGCGGATCACCTCGGGATCGTTGGGATCGAGGAACATGTCGAGTTGCTGCCGATAGAGCCGCTGCTCGTTGTCCGTGCCGGCGGTATCGCTGATCTTGTCGGCATCGTAGAGCACCACACCCATGTAACGGATTCGGCCGACACAGGACTCGGCGCATGCGGTAGGCATGCCCGACTCGATGCGCGGATAGCAGAGGATGCACTTCTCCGACTTGCCTGACTCCCAGTTGTAGTAGATCTTTTTGTAGGGGCAGGCACTGACGCACATCCGCCAGCCGCGACAGCGGTCCTGGTCGATCAGTACTGCTCCATCCTCCTCACGTTTATAGATAGCGCCGGAGGGACAGCTGGCAACACAGGCCGGGTTGAGGCAATGGTTACAAAGCCTGGGCAGGTACATGTGGAAGGTCTTCTCGAAGTCCTTGTACATCTGCTTCTGGATGCCTTCGAAGTTCTTGTCCTGGGAGCGGTTCTCGAACTCACCCGCCAGGTCGTCCTCCCAGTTGGGGCCCCAATGGATCTTCTCCATCTGCTGACCGGTGATCTGCGACACCGGACGCGCCGTCGGGCAGGCCTCGGATAGCGGCTTGTTCTGCAGCTTGGGGTAGTCGTAATCGAATGGCTCGTAGTAGTCGTCGATCTCCGGCATGTCGGGGTTGGCGAAGATGTTGAGCAGCTTGCTGGTGCGGCCGCCGGCGCGCAGCTCCAGCCTGCCGTCTTTCTTCACCCAACCGCCGCGCCACTTACCCTGGTTCTCCCACTGTTTGGGGTAACCGACTCCAGGTTTGGACTCGACATTATTGAACCAGGCGTACTCCATGCCCTTGCGGTTGGTCCAGATGTTTTTGCAGGTGACCGAACAGGTATGGCAACCGATACATTTGTCCAGGTTCAGCACCATCGCGATTTGTGCGCGTATATTCATCGTTTCGTCTCGCTATTCGTTGGTTAGACGCAGGCTCAGTTATTGACGCCTTCCGGGTTGAGCTGGGCTTCGCGCTCGGGGGTGAGCGGGCGCTCCAGCCAATCGACGTCCCGGTCCTCGATCTTGTGCACGATGACGTACTCGTCGCGCTGACTGCCCACCGTGCCGTAGTAGTTGAACGAGTAGCTCAGCTGGGCGTAGCCGCCGATCATGTTGGTGGGCTTCATCACCACCTTGGTCACCGAGTTGAGGATGCCGCCCCGCTTGCCGGTGGTATTGGAGCCGGGCACGTTCACGTTCTTCTCCTGGGCGTGATACATGAGCGCCATCCCCTCGGGCACACGTTGGGAGACCACTACTCGGGCCACAGTGGCGCCGTTGGCGTTGACCGCCTCCACCCAGTCGTTGTCCTTGAGACCGATGCTCCTGGCCTGGTCCTCGTTGACCCAGAAGTAGGGGCCGCCGCGGAACAGGGTGAGCATGCGCAGGTTGTCCTGATAGGAGGAGTGGATGCCCCACTTTGAGTGGGGGGTGATCCAGTTCAGGGTCAGGGTCTTCTTGCCCTTGAGCTTATTCGCCAGGTTCTGCGGCAGGTTGGTGTGCGCACCGAGATCCTCAGGCGGCCGGAAACAGCAGAGGCCTTCTCCAAAGTCACGCATCCACTCGTGGTCGAGGTAGAAGGAGGCGCGCCCGGTCAGGGTACGGAAGGGAATGTGCTCGTGGATATTGGTATAGCCCGCGGTATAACTCACCTCTTCCGACTCGATGCCGGACCAGGTGGGCGCGGTGATAATCTTGCGCGGCTGCGCCAGGATATCCTTGTAGCGGATCTTCTCCTCGTGACGACCCTCGTAGAGATGACTGTGGTCGATGCCGGTCTTCTTCGACAGTGCCGCCCAGGACTTGTGCGCCACCTCGCCGTTGGTCTCCGGCGCCATCTGCAGCACCGTGTCGCAGACCTGCACATCCTCCATCAGGGACGGCCGCCCTTTGGAAACACCCTCCTCGGTGATCACACCGTTATGATCGCACAACTGTTCGATCTCCATATCGGTGTTCCAGTCCAGCCCCTTGACGTTGTTGCCCAGCTTGTTCATCAGCGGGCCCACCGAGGTGAACTTCTTATAGGTATTGGGGTAGTCGCGCTCCACCACCTTGAACAGGGGCGCCGTCTTGCCCGGGATCAGCTCGCACTCACCGCGCTTCCAGTCCCTAACCTCGCCGAAGGGCTGGGCCATGGCCATGGGGGAGTCGTGCTGCATGGGCAGGGAGACCACATCCTTGCGTACCCCGAGATGGATCTCGGCCAGCTCCGAGAACTTCTCGGCGATGGTCTTGAAGATCTGCCAGTCCGACCGGGACTCGAAAGCCGGATCGACCGCTTTACCCAACGGATGCACGAAGGGGTGCATGTCGGTGGTGTTGAGATCGGCCTTCTCGTACCAGGTGGCGGTGGGCAGGATGATGTCGGAGTAGGCGCCAGTGGAGTTGAGGCGAAAGTTGATATCCACCATCAGGTCCAGCTTGCCGGCGGGCGACTTGTCGCGCCACTTGATCTCTTTGCATTGTTTACCGTCCACACCCTCCTGCATGACGCCGTTCTGCGCACCCAACAGATGCTTGAGGAAATATTCGTGTCCTTTGGCGGAACAACCAATCAGATTGGCACGCCAGACGAAGAGGTTGCGCGGATGGTTCTCCTCCGCATCCACGTCCTCGATGGCGAAGGCGGTATTGCCGCTCTTCAGGGACTCTGCCAGATAGTTTGAGACACCCTGCTCATCGGTAGCCCCGGCGGCCTCCGCTTCCTCGACGATCTCCAGCGGATTCTTGTTGAAATGGGGCGCCGAAGGGAGCCAGCCAAGACGCTGGGAGACCACATTGTAGTCACCGATCTGGTAGCCCTTGTACCTGTCGCCGGCGGTAGCGCCGCGGATGTTGTCAGCCTGCACCTTCTCGTAGCGCCACTGGTCGGTATGAAAGTACCAGTAGGTGGTCGAGTTCATATGGCGCGGCGGGCGGTGCCAGTCGAGACCGAAGGCGATGGGTGCCCAGCCGGCCTGCGGACGCAGCTTCTCCTGCCCCACATAGTGAGCCCAGCCGCCACCGGTCTGACCGACGCAGCCGCAGATGTGCAGCAGATTCATAATGCTGCGGTAGCCCATGTCGTTGTGATACCAGTGGTTGATCGCCGCACCCATGATGACCATGGACTTGCCTTGGGTCTTGGAGGCATTCTCCGCAAACTCACGACCGGTACGCTCCAGATCGGCGCGCTTAACGCCGGTGACTTTCTCCGCCCAGGCAGGGGTATAGGGCACGCTTGTGTCGTCGTAAGAGGTGGCCAGATTGTCGCCCAGACCACGGTCGATACCGTACTGGGCCACCTGCAGATCGAACACCGAGCAGACATAGGTCTCTTCGCCGTCACTCAGTTTCAGTTTGCGCACCGGTATGTTGCGCAGCTGAACCGAATCCTCACCCTCTGTGAAGTGAGGAAAAGCGACGGTCACCACATCGTCACGGCTATCGATACAGGAGAGCTCCGCTTCAATCCCGGACTGGTCCTTGGCATTCTTCTCCAGCAGGTTCCATTTGCCCTCCTCGCCCCAGCGGAAGCCCACCGAGCCATTGGGCACCACAAAAGATTTGCCTTTGGTGTCGTAGACAACGGTCTTCCACTCCGGGTTGTTCTCCTCGCCCATATTGCCGCTAAAGTCGGAGGCACGCAGGAAGCGCCCGGAGACGTAACGGTCGCCGTCCTTTTTCAGCATCACCTGCATCGGCAGGTCGGTGTACTTGCGCGCGTACTCCTGAAAGTAGGGATCCTTCTTTTTGATGTGAAACTCATTGAGCGCCACATGTCCCATGGCCATGAAGGCGGCGGAGTCGGTACCCTGCCGCACCGGCATCCAGAGATCGGCAAACTTCACATACTCGGCATAATCCGGCGCCATGGAGACGATCTTGGTGCCGTTGTAGCGGGATTCGATGGCAAAGTGAGCATCCGGAGTCCGGGTCATCGGCAGGTTGGCGCCGCAGATGATGATGTACTTGGAGTTGTACCAGTCGGCTGCCTCCGGCACGTCGGTCTGTTCGCCCCACACCTGCGGCGAGGCGGCGGGCAGGTCGCAATACCAGTCGTAGAAAGAACCGCAGGCGCCACCGATCAACGACAGATAACGTGATCCCGCTGCGTAGGAGATCATCGACATGGCGGGTATCGGCGAGAAGCCGTAGATACGGTCCGGACCCCACTTTTGAATGGTGTGGATGTTGGCGGCCGCAATCATCTCCACAACCTCGTCCCAGGTGCTGCGTACGAAGCCGCCGAGTCCGCGCACCGAGGTGTATTTCTTACGCTTCTCCGGATTGGCCTGGATGCTCGCCCAGGCTTCGACCGGATCCTTGCCGCTCTTGCGCTCGTCACGGTAGAGGTCCAGCAGACGGCCGCGAATCAACGGGTATTTGATGCGGTGTGGGCTGTAGAGGTACCAGGAGAATGAGGCCCCGCGCTGGCAGCCGCGAGGTTCATGGTTGGGCAGATCCGGTCGCGTCTCCGGATAGTCGGTCTGCTGCATCTCGTAGGCGACCAGGCCGTTCTTCACGTAGATCTTCCAGGAGCAGCCACCGGTGCAGTTGACGCCATGGGTGGATCGAACCACTTTGTCGTGGCGCCAGCGATTGCGGTAGGTATCTTCCCACTGTCGATCCTCGGTGGTGACGATGCCATGACCGCCGGAAAAGGTCTCTTCGACTTTCTTGAAGTATTTCAAGCGATCGAGAAAGTGACTCATGATTCATTTCTCCTCTGGGCGCCGCTACTACCGGCGCCCGCTGTCAGAATAGGGTGGAACGGACCTGCCAAGGTTTGGGAGTCTCCGACTCGACCTTGTGATGGAGGGGGGATGCAAGCCCGTCCACATTCGCTAACCATTACGGATTTTTAAATTCCGCCTTGGGGCTCAGGTAGTACCACCAGTTGAGCAACAGGCAGACGAAATAGAAGATGGCAAAGCCGTAGAGCGCAACCTCCGGGGTCGCCAGCTTGATCTGCTCACCGAACACCTTGGGGATGATGAAGGCGCCATAGGCGGCCACCGCGGAGGTCCAACCCAGGGCGGGGCCTGCCTGCTCCTTGGGAAACACCATGGCGATGGTCCGGAATGTAGAGCCGTTGCCGATGCCGGTCGCGGCAAACAGCACCAGAAACAACATTTGGAAGGGAAGTAAAAACTCCTCCGGGGTGGCCGATGA
>JAHXIP010000024.1 GCA_025655575.1 Candidatus Thiodiazotropha sp. (ex Monitilora ramsayi)
AGTTTGCGTTTGATAGCCATAGGTCACTCCTTGGGATAGTATCCCCTTATCTGAGTGTCTATGAAAGGTGGGGTGTTTCAGTCTGTCCCCTGTTACTTTATCCAATGCATTTGGAAGACTTAAAATCAAGTGCAGAGATCTTTGCTACATCGAATATATCGTTATCTGGCTTGATTTCGTGGTTCGCTTGACCTGCATGCCAAAAACCAAACCTCTATTTTCAGAATCGATGACGCTGCATGCGCCTCCATGTTCTGAATATTTGCAGTTGGGTTCATCCTCAGAGATGCTGAAGTAGCTGCGAAGACGATCAATCTCTGCTCCGATATTGTAGTTTGTGCGGTCTAGCTTCTGACTGTACTCGGTAATGCTGGTTAATCGTCCTTCTGTCCGGCCGAGGTTTATCTCAATATACCACTCGGGATAGCCACTCGGTTTCAATGCGCCTTCTTTTCTAAAAATAATCCCCGGTGTGGTCCAGTCATCGAACCGGACAATATTGCCGGCTTCGAAACCATTTGAAAGGAGGTGGTCGAATGCCTGCCTTGGCGTCATGTTTAACGACACGCCTTCAACAGATGCGGCAATGATCAGCCCACGGTCACGAATGATCTCTGCGGCGGGCAAAAGCATCGCCATACACAGGAAAAAAAGCAACGTAAACAATACACGGGAAGACAATGGTTTTACGCGGTTTATCCAATTACCAAGTCTGTTCATGGGATTAACCTCAGACTGTTTATCCTTACTGAATAATAGAGGATAGATCACAAATAATATTCAGCAATTGCAATCATTATCATATTAAACCGTGGTCTGCCCCTGTTACTATGGCGCCAACTACTGTCCCTTACCTGAGGCAATAGATTGAAAAGCTTTACTAAGCCCGCCAAGGGTTACTGCTAACCTGATGTATCACGCGCACTTTGAAACGACGGCCTTTGATATTGTTCTCGGATAGGACCCGCAGCGCCTTCTTGCGTATGCTGTGGTCGACTGCGACATAGGCGACATGATCGAAGATGTCGATCTTTCCCACCATGGCTCCCGGCACTGCCTTATTGGCAGTGAGTGCGCCGAGTATGTCACCGGGGCGAACTTTCTCTTTGCGGCCTCCATCGATACAGAGTGTGACATTCGGTGCGGTGAGACTGAAGTCTTCGGGTAGATCGAGTCCGCGAGGTTGCTCCAATTTAACCTCGTTCTCCAGGTGGGTCTCGATGGCATTGACGCGATTGACCTCGGAGGCGATGAACAGGCTCATTGCCAGGCCTTTGTTGCCGGCCCGGCCGGTGCGGCCGATACGGTGGATGTAGATCTCCGGGTCGCGTGGCAGTTCGTAGTTGATAACCGCTTCCAACTCCTTGATGTCGAGACCGCGAGCGGCCACGTCGGTGGCTACCAGTACCGGGACACTGCCGTTGGCGAATCGCACCAGGACCAGGTCACGATCTTTCTGCTCCAGATCCCCATGCAGCGCCAGCGCCTGGATACCTTTTTGCTGCAGCTCCTCAGCGACTTCCTGGCACTGCAGTTTGGTATGACAGAACACCACCGTCGATGCGGGCTTATATTGTGCCAGCAAGGCTGCCAAGGTCTGATTGCGCTTGCCCTTTGCGACTTCGTAGAAGTGTTGAGTGATCTTGAGATCGCTGTGATGTGAATCGACAGTCACCTCAATTGGGTTGTCTTGGAAGGCTTCGCTGAGTTCCCGGATGGTCTCTGGATAGGTGGCGGAGAACAGCAGGGTCTGTCGTTGCGGCGGGGTGGCGGAGAGGATCTCTGTCATATCGTCATGAAAGCCCATGTCGAGCATGCGGTCGGCCTCGTCGAGCACTACCGCGCGGACACTGCCCAGGGAGAGGGTGCCTTTACCCAGGTGCTTGAGAATACGACCGGGTGTACCCACCACGATGTGGGCTCCATGTGCGAGTGAGCCGATTTGAGGTCCGAAGGGGTTACCCCCGCAGAGTGTGATGATCTTGGTATTGGCGCTGGTCCGCGCCAGACGCCTCAGCTCCTTGGCCACCTGGTCCGCCAGTTCACGGGTCGGGCAGAGTACCAGTGCCTGTACCGCAAATGACCGCTGATTGAGAAGATTCAGCAGACCAAGGCCGAAGGCCGCGGTCTTACCGCTGCCGGTCTTGGCCCGGGCGATGAGATCCTGTCCGGCCAGTACATGAGGCAGGCTTTCAGCCTGGATCGGTGTCATCTGCAGATAACCGAGTGTTTCAAGGTTACTCAGCAAGGTGGGGCTGAGCTTCAAGTGGGAGAAATTTGTCTTCACGGCGTGTTCTTCAAACTAGTGGGAGTGGCCGAGCTGTATCGGCAGTGGACGCTATGATACCAGCTTGCGTCACGCTGTCCTGCAAGCATTGTTCAGCGCTGGAATTAACCCCTTGTGAGTGAATAACCGATAGAATACGTACATGTCCAGTATTCCAACGGGTAGCCCAATGAAAAACAGTATCGATGTATCCACGGCTTTCAGCTTCAAGGGGGAAGTGCACACCCCCTCGGCCACCCTCGATCTCGACAGCCATATGGAGAGCAGCGGATCACTGCCTCCTTTTCATACTTTGCTTGCCAGCACCAACGACATTGACACCTACTCCTATCTTTATGAGGTCATGGAGATGGCGGATGTCCAGTACAACAATGCCAAAGGTATGGCCGCAGAGTTCCTCAAAGACGGCGCTTTCGACCAGGCTGGATTCGAGGCGGCATGGAGAGAGAGTAAGATCACTCAATTACTCCAGCCCATTGCGCGAGACTACCTGGGTATTGATGATATCGATAACCATATCGACGTGAGAGCAGCTTTGTTGCAAGCCTACAAACTGGGTAGAGAGGCGCAGTCTTGATGCCTTGCCATAGACAGGAAGACATCAGCTGAATACAGCCTATTAAGGTGCCGGGTTAATCATCGTGTCGTTTGTATTGCGGGCTTACAGGCAGCCGGATAAGTTGCTGGCAAATCGTTGAGAGGTTTAGCCCTGTGGACTGAGACAGGCTCTCCACGCAGGATGTCAGATCCAAGCCTGAAAGAAACGCTCTTTTTGCACATATCACGACAATATTTTTCTGTGCCTTCACATCGAGCAGCATGACCCATGGGAAGCATGTGCGTATCGATACCAACATATCGACCATCTCCGCTTCCGTGTTTGGCAGGCAATTTAGTGCCAATACGCCATTGGTATCGAGCGACCGGGTGGCATCCTCAATAAAACCATGATTGAGGATTGGATTGTCCGAAATCGTTTTTGTGTAGATGTCACAAACAATAATGTCGAATTTTTGGTTGTTTTCTGTGAGATATTTTTCCGCTGATGCCTGTGTTACCGGATGGGTTGCGGGAAGGCGGAAATGCTCTCTGGCAAGTTCAATGATATTGGGATCAATTTCAACCGAAAGCAATTCCATCTCTGGAAGTTGCGACAATATGAAGCGTTCAATTGATCCCGAACCTAAACCAAGATTGAGCAGGCTGCCTGGGTTGTCTGCAAATATCAGAGAGGAGAGCAGTGCCTGGTTATAATCAAGTACAGGATAGGCGGGCTCCTGCAGTAGCATGACGGACTGAATCGATCCGTCTTGAAATCGCATCCAGCGTAAGTTGTCGTGCTCAATAATAGAGATGGTCTGTAGCTCGTTGGAAAGAGAGGCGAGCGTTTCACCTTGAGTTCGCTGCAGCAGATCTATATCGACTTGTGGCGGCGCTATATCGAGCATGTGCGTCAAAGTGGTTTGGTAATAGTTAAGCAGTCTCTGATTAATCTGCTACTGGTTAAAGGCTACCCTTTCCAGGGTCTGTCTTTGATCAATGCAATGCCTGTCCCAGCCGGTTTCGATCCTGATCATATAATCCTGTGAGGACCGCATCACCCTCATCGCTGACACGCAGCTCTCCAAAGCGTGCGTTGGCATAGGTCTCCCACTGGCCTTCCTGAAAAAAGTAGGCATCGCTGGCCAGTCGTACCGAATCGCCGCGCTTTCGAAAACGGAGCAGGTGCTGGGTCTCTGTGAGTTGCTGCCCCTGGTAGAGGCTGACGAAACTGGCTTCCCCTGTCGCGTCGAGATTCACAATGATATTTCCGTCGTCGATCTGGGCGGATTTTGCAGCCTGTGCAACCTCCCTGGTCATGGCATATCGCAGCGCCATGTAGTCACCCTGCAAGAGCGAGCGTGGGTCACGCGGTGCCAGTCTTAGCAGTAGGGTGTCACCATTCTGGATGATGTCCTCTTTGGAGATGATCTGGCTGTTGACGATGAAGAGTATCAATATTGCCATTACAGCCATGACTATGAGCCGGGCTTTGTCCGGTAGGCCGGTGATTGATTTAAGCATGGTCTGCTTCCTGAGTCTCATGTGTCGGGATGATCTTGAGGATGATCCAGCGAGAGAGCAATATGGCGATGCCGGTGGCGACCAGGGTGATCGATTTCGTCAACAGACTGACTTCAATGCCGTAGAAGAAGGCCGTCAGGAAAAGAACAAAAAAACCGATACCAGCGCCGGTGAATGTCGCTCTGCCGGCATGGGCGCCAAGTAGCGTAACGATAAGCCCAAGCAGCAGTCCCGGCGCGTACCAGGCGCAAGCGATAATGACGATCATCATGCCATACAGTAACGGTAGCGACTTTTTGTTTTCAGTACCCGCAATAACAGGCCAGATCAATCTGCCGAGATAAATAAAAAGCAGACCCAATAGGACCGTTGAGATCCAGGGCCGGGGATAGAATAAAAAGTCAGCTTCCAGTTCCGGCAGCAGATATACAGTGGAGAGCAACAGGGTGCCAAAGGCGCTCAGCATCAATCCGCTCATCAGGGGTTGCAGTAACTCGCCGTGCTTGCCTGTGATCAGCCTCGGCATTCGGATGTGCAACAGAATCAGGATACCGGTGAGTGCGGGGCCGAGGAGAGGTACCAGTGCATTCATCTCCCAGACGTAGAACAGTGTGGTGAATGAGCCCGTAGCGAGAAGTACCATAATGACACGATGGATGCGATCGGGAAAAAGAAAAAACAGGACTGTACTCATCACCAGGGCGAAGCCGAGGAAGATCTTGAACTCCTCATGGCCTGCGATATCAGCAAAGCCGTAAGCAACCAATGCCTGGCCGGCCAGGCTGGATGCCAGTGCACACTGAACCAGAAAATCGCTGTCGGATCGTTGGCGAACGAGGATTGCACAGACGATCAATGCCGCACCGATGAAGATATAGCCACCATCAAACATCAGGGTGAAACTGGTGACGAATCCGATCAACAGGAGGCTGGCGAGCCAGGCTCCAAAGCCCACCATCGTGCGGATATACCAGGGCTGCGGTGTGGACCTGTTTTCCAGATATGCGAGTGCGTCATCCTCAGCGCTCAGTAGATTCTCCGCCCGTAAGGTATTCACGAGTTGGTTCAGGGTAACGTTTGACCCGCTCATGATCTGTCTTCCCAGCGCAGCGCAATCTGACGCAACCACCAGGCGGCACCCGCGACCTGGGCAATGACCAGGAGGGCGAGAAAGAGCAGGCTGCCTGAACCGGACATCATATGACGGATGAAGAACGCGGTGATCACCATGATCACGCCGAGCAGGCTGCAGGTAAGGATGAACAAGTCATGGCGCCGGTACTGGTAGTAGTAGAGCGCGGTAGCTGTTGCGGTGAGTAGCAGAATGGGTGAGACCACACTCAATCTGGCCTGCTCTTCAAAACCGGCTGCGACGATGATGACCAGTGTCGGCAATAGGACCGTACTGAAGGCGGCAAATGCGATTACCCGGGGGAACAGTGTCCCCTGCATCCAGACGACACCGCGGTAGGCGCCGAACTCCCAGATGAGGAGGGCGAGGACGTTGAGTACAAAAAGGTAGCCGGCCAGGGTGGAATCCATCACTGTAGTGCCGAGCCATACCAACGGGCCGAGTAGTTGTGACAGCTGCCATATGCCATCCGGCGGGTGCAGGACCTGGGTGTAGTACATGATGAATGTCAGATTCAGGAGGATCTGCAGCAGCATCCAGATACCCGTCTGCCGTCCTATGATCGCCCAGGGGAGGATCAGCAGCGCCCAGGTGAGAAACAGGCCGTAGGGATCGGCACCAGTCTGGTAGACCTGACCGAATACCGCCAACAGGGTGCCGGTCAGAAATGCCGCTGTCAGCAGGCTGACCCTGCCGGCAACGGTGTCGAGGCCGAAACGCCAGGCCAGTATCGCTGCACCCGCGATACCACCCTCGATCAGGGCGAACTTTGTCATGTGGCTGAGATCGGCCCAGTTCCAGGCAAAGAAGGCTGCGATACCGGCGACGATCAAACATGCACCGAGGGCGATCAGGAAGCGGTCGATGTAGCGCAACCAGCAGGTTTGGTCGGGTACTATGCCGGCGAGTGTCATCGCCCGTCGATAGGCAACTTCGCTTAATTTCAATTGCTGCGCCAGCTCCTGTACATCCGTATAAGCGGCGATGATCTCCTTATGCATAACAATTCCTCTACATCAAGGATCGATAGGTAGGGTGTGGCTCGGGCGCAGCAAAAGCCATGGCTTTATGGTCTATTTATATCGAGTGTAACAAAGCAGGAGCTGCTCCGTATAACATCAATAGTTGTATCGCGCCTCAACTCGCTCCAGGTTATCGTGATCCTCAAGTACTTGGTTTTCCAGTGCAGACAATTCGTGTTCTGTTTCTTCCAGCTCGGCATTGAGGTCTTTGATCTCCGCCAGAATCGCCTTACGTTGTTTGCTGCTGATGCCATCACTCACCAACTCGGCTTCTGCATCCTCAATCTGGCTGTTAAGCGCATCCAGTTTTTTCTGCTGTCGTTTCAGCATACGTTCGCTGTTCTGCAGTTGGGATTTGGCATTATGGACCTCAGCCCCATCAGACCAGGCCTGTTCAAAGTCCTTAGCCAAAGGTGCTTTGCAGACCCTGTTGAGCTTCTTGCCGGATTTGCCCAATGCATAGCCGTTGCTGGGAATGCAGTATTCCTGCAGACCGGCCAGGCGACCCTGCTCGTAGCGTTCCATGTCCGGTGTAATACCGTATTCTGAGCAAGCCTTGCGATGCTTGCCCAGATGGGAGAGTGGATACCCTTTTGCCCCGTCCTCATAACCAATGGCTTGCCAATCGGCAACCAGGCACTCATCCTTATCCATGGAGGCACAACCTGACAATGTAAAGATCGTTGCGGCAATAACAAATAATCGAATCATAGAAATTCCGGGTTTTATCAGCGTGATCATGGATTGGCGGGGGTAATGCCGTTTTGTACTCTCAGGTTATCAAGTCGGCACACTCAATGGCTGCTTGAATCATTTGAGTTGAAAAATAGGATATCGTCTCTGATAGTTAGGATGTGTTCACAGTTTCAGTCATCCGGCCCTCAGTTTCTGGCTATTACAAGTCAGTCCCGGTTTTTTTAGTCAGAGTCGATGTTTGACTATTCATTCAACATGGCCCCAACAACCGCATTCCAGCCTAAAGCCAGATTTGTCCGGTTATAGCCGCCACCCCCAAGAGCGATGAAACGTCCGTTACAGAATTCATTGGCAAGTCGACTCAGTTGCATGGCTGCATAAGCGTGGGCGGCAGGTGTAAAAGCCATGTGTGTAATGGGATCTCCCTCAATGCTGTCTGCACCGGCCTGTAGAATGATCAATTCAGGTTTTCCCTGTCGTATAAAGTCCTCGACACTGGGCCAGACCTTGTGAAAGTGGGTGTCATTGGCAAAGGGTGGGAGTGGAATGTTCAGTTTTGTTCCCTTGGCGTTGCCTTTTCCCGTTTCTTCTATTGCACCTGTTCCTGGATAGAGAAAACGCCCATCCTCATGGATATCAGCAAAGATCAGGTCAGGGTCGGATTCGAACGCATAGAAAACCCCATCACCATGATGTGCATCGATGTCTACATAGGCGATACGTCTTATGCCATGATGATGTCTTAGATTCTCGATGAGCACCCCTGCGTCGTTGAACACGCAGAAACCAGCTGCAGAATCACGCTTGGCATGATGCAGACCGGCAATGGGAACAAAGACTTTTGGATGCTGACCGGTGAGGATGTTTTCAACACCATTCAGTACTGATCCGGTTACGGTGCAGGCAGCCTCATAAACACCTTCGAAGGCAGGTGTATCTCCCAGATCCAGGTATCCATGCCCACTTTTCGACTGGGCTTTTACACGATTTATATATTCTTGGGTGTGGAATGCCAGTAATGCTTGGTTGTCACATAGCTGGGGTGTGGCAATATGAACTTTTTTATCTAGCCCCTGTTTAACCGTCTCATGCCAGAAGGCCTGAATGCGGTCGGGACCAAATGGATGCCCATCACCAAATCCGTAACGGCTTAGCGCCTCACCAAAATAGACACTGACAGGTTGTTCACTCATGAAAGTGATGGGTCCATGAAGAATAATTTAATTTTAACTAATCAAAAAATAGGCACTTGACTCATTTAACTGCTGACAATGCAAAACATACGTTAATAATACATCTTATCCTGAGAGTTTTTGAAAATGAACATAGCATTAAGCCGGTTGTTAGGCGCTAGGCTTGTGACTTTTTACGCATATCAAAGTTACGCTAGGTAAAAAGACCTTGCTGAATGCAGCTTTTCTCAGAAGTATAAATAACTGACAAAAAAAGCCCCGCACTGGGCGGGGCTGGTAGTGACAGTTGAAGTTGCTGATTAAGCAGACATCTTTTTCCTGCTCGCGAAACCAAGACCAGCAAGGCCCGCGATCATGAGTAAAAGAGAGGAGGGCTCTGGTACTGAATTGACTGTCAGTGTTGATGTTTCAACTTCCATAATCCAGTTTGCCGGATCGATAATGACAGAAATGCTATTCCAGCCAGTGATAAGCCATGCAGGGTTTAAGTCGAATATTGAAGTGGTCAGCTCTGTCCGGGGGGCACCCAATGCGCCTGGTCCTGGGTTGATACCGAATCCGCTATAGTAAAATGGTTGTTGGTCCAGCTCTCCCAATAAAACTCCGTTGAAAAATACCCGGTCATTTTCTCCACCACCGGGGCCGGCAGCATCGACACCTTCCGCAACAATTTCTAGCGTGGCTGAAGCCTCAGGTGATTCTGATCCATCGTAATAGTGCTGCCAGTTAATTGTGGTTGATGTTCCTACGGTATAGACATCAACTGCGTCGATGAATGTTGCATTGACGCTGAAGGGTAAGACTAAAAAACAAATGGTAGATAAAATTTGTGAAAGTATCCTATTCATACAAGCCTCCATACATGTATTTACATAAGTAATCTCTTGATACGTCCTGCGATTACTGTTTTTAATCATGCAATAAATAGGCCGATAAATTTAATATTATATTTATCAATAAGATAGAATATATGTATTTTAGTGTGTTGTTGAGAGTGTAAAGTATATCGACGGAAAACTTGGAGTAATGGACGCCTAATCAAGCACCGAAGTGAAACTAAAGTGGGGTTGTGTATGGTTTGAGTAATTATCTGATGACATATATCAGTCGGTGGATATGGAATTGCTTTGATCCACTTTCTTGAATGAGGTGTGAATGGAGTGAATGGCAGTAGGTCATGAAGGCAAATAAAATGAAAAGCGTTGGCTTGGGGTGTTTCTGGGCCCATGGTTGTCACTCTCTTTACCATCGCTGGACAAAAAGATTCAGAAATAGAATGCCGGAAGTTTATCTACATACTTGTACATGCGGAACTACAGTTGATGGAAGACAACAGCAGAACGACCGCACCCTTTACCCTTTTTTAATAGGATTAGGATGCGGTACCGGTAGTACCACAATTGTGCAAAAATAGCGCCTTAATACAAAACTGGACCAGTGATGAATGTCTTTACAGGTAAAGAATATTGTTGACTAGACCATAGACGGATAGATTATTTACTCCTTGTCAGAGGCTAACTTGGCTACAATTCCATGGAGTGCCACCTCAGCATTTTCAAGTGTAACCGAGATCTCTTCCATGGTGTTTTGCCCTTGTTTGGCGCCGTCCAGGCATTTTACAATTCCCGCCACTAAATCCGATAAAGCCGTAAGGGCTTCGTCACCACCGGCAATATGTGCTTGCGTGACGGAATCTGTTATTTGGTCGTTAACACTAGTTGGAAATGCCATCTTTAAACTCCTCGATTATCAATATAGATATTTGTTAAGGGCCGAGTAACTGTTATCTGAACCGGTTTAAAATTCATAAAACAGGAAACTTACACAACAAATACATCCTTTAGGTTTTCCGGCTTTCAAGTTTACTTGTTGTTGTATACCTAAAGCAGGGCTTTAAAAATTATTGCAATAAAGTACTTCTTATTGCACGGCTTATCTTTTTTTACAGTGCTTACTCCTTGGGTGGTAAAGGTGGGGCGGTCTCATACATGTAGACGCCATGGTCCGTCATATAACCATGCATATCTATAACGATGCTGGTTTTGTGCCTCTTGCCCTCTCTGGCGCGGACGGCATCAAAAAATGTTTTGCGCATTTTTCCACCACCATCCGTATCCGGATCAATACTGAAGACAATATGCAAAGGTTCGTCCGGTTTTCCCAGCGGATGAGCAAGCGCATGTACGCGTTCGTTGTGAATTGTGTAGACAAGAATCTCCATCTTGTCATGCAGATAAGGCAAACGAATGGAGAATCCGGATCCCAAAGCGATATAGGCAATGGACAGGAATATGACAGTGCCAAAAAGGTAACCGATAAAATGACCTTTTGTATAAACAACCGTCAAGACACCCCAGATGGCGACGATAAAGAGCAGCAGGTATTTGGCCGTCAGCGGATCGGTAAACATTCTGTCACTTCTCTAGCCGTCTCAAAGTGCGGTGGAAAATTTCAAACGGCTCAAAGGATTTGCTTTCCTCTATCAGTTGCTTATCTCTCATCTCAAAAGAGATGATGCCCTTCTCTTGCCCGGGGTATTCCAAAGTCAGTTTATCTTCGTAGATCACGTGCATAAGGCGTCCTTCCCGGCGCCGAATGGAGACGTTGACATCCACCGGAGTGCTTCCCAAGCCGTTATCCGTGTAATAGACAATAGAGAAGCGATAGCGCCCGTCCGGGATGCCGCGGGAGAAGATAAACTCGTAGTTGAGCCCGGAGAAATCCACATCGCGACCCAGGTCATCACGCACCAGATTGAATATCTCGCCGTAGGGAGATGCATAGCCGACGTTTTCGTTTTGAGGTGCACTGGCCCACAGGTCAATGTCAGCGGGGATGTCCGGGTCCCAGGTGATCTCCGCAATCATGTCGCCTGCCGCCTTCTCGATTTCGGTCTGGACACTCTCCAGACTGACCTTGATCAGGGGAATCAGCAGGACAACCAGGGTGAGCATCAGCAATGCCAGCAGTATCAGCAGGTCACGAAAGACAATGGACATGCTGTCTTCGCGTGGTCGGCTCATGACCTACTCTTCCTCGGATAGCGGCTCTTGTGATCTGGCAGGGCCGTAGAGCATATCCCGGATCTTGTTCATGGCCTCCATGATCATGGCTGCCGACAGGCCGATCATGGTGGTGTCGATGGCGAAGGAGACGGATTTCAGAAACTGACCGATCTCTGAGGAGAGGGTGGCGGCATCCTGCAGGTCTCTCACATCGATGCCTGCCAGCGCCATGGAGAATCCCAGCACCGTACCCAGCATGCCCAGGCCGGTTGTCAGCCAGGACCAGAAATGCGCATCAGTCATCCTCCCGCTAAAGGCAAAGGCCTCAACCAGCAAAACAACGGTAAGGATAATGCCGAAAAACCAAAGAGTTAGGGTGTTTCCGAGGATGCGGTCAAGATAGCCCAGACTGTAGAGAGTAAAAATCAAAGCGCCTAAAGAGAGGAGAATGGCGAGTTCGAATAGCCTTGCCCAGGGCGCCTTGGGTTGTTGATCGTCCATCGTGGTGACTGCCTGCCAATAAATCGTCTGTCGCACGTGGACGTTATGTTATCTGAGCCTCGTGCTGCTGTTATTTGCCCGTACGAGCCTATCTTGCCAGTTGGCTACTCCATAAGAAATACCCAAAACGAGGCAATTGAAGCTGTATGGTGTTTATATAAATCATAGATGTTCAAGCTGGACTGGCCTTGATGTTAGGCAATATTATGGGGTGGTGTGAGGACTGCCCACAATTATGCACTACTTTGCCTGGTGGTAGGAGTTTGACCCACCAATTTTAACTGAAATGCCATAATAAAATGAGGCCAAAGAACGATAGGTTTTCATTATAAGGGAACAATTTGTCACTGACCCTGATTTTGTTTTTGATTTATCGATAACAAGGATGTCTCTTTGTTGACTGGCGACTATAAATCCAGAAATCTGTAACATCCATTCCCGTGTTATCAGGAAATGCATCATGATATTCAGATACGTACTCTTTCTAATGAGCTTGTTGATCCCGGTCTCTTCAGTTATCGCCGGATTTGAAGAGGGTGAGGCCGCCAATCGCGAGGGTGACCGTGCTACCGCCTTTGCCGAGTATCAGGCAGCGGCGATGGCTGGTGACGACCGTGCTTATGGAAAGCTCGGCAGTATGTATCTCTACGGTCTTGGCACGGAGCGGGATTACAGCATGGCCTATGTCTGGTTTGGCTTGAGCAAGGATGCCGGCGACAAATATGGTGAACGCTTCCAGCAGACGGCTGCGTCGGTGATGACTGCCGAGGAGGTTCGCCAGGCAGAGACGCTGCTGAATGACTATCGCAGGCAGCTCCCAAGTCCGGACGTTCCGGACAAATAAGCGCTGCTGGGCCAGGTTTTTGTAACCTCGCTTACGAGTAATCCTATCCTGTTTTTTATCCGTTTGCCTCTGTGCTGGCGAGTATTTTTTTCTCAGACCCCGTTGTTCTTCGTCTAAGCGTTTCGTGTGACACGGCCATGAAGCGTCAATCGTTATCCTGGTGGAAAACTGCTGACTCTATGCCTTAAAGCATTGATTGCGTAGTGCCTCAACTCACAGCAATTGACTTAGGGTAAGGAAGAATTTTGGTTATTTTGTTAAATCAATAGTGGGTCTGTAATGAAACGGGAATTAGGATTTGCGGTTTTCCTGTTCTGATAGTGAAACAAAAGGTATATCTCTTGATGAGACAACTTTGAGAGAGGGTTTCCCGGGATCGCCTCAAGTGGAGAAGTCATTGTGAAAGATTTGGTTTGGAGCAATACGCTAAGTGTCGAGGTCGATGAGATCGATGAAGATCATCGCAGATTGGTGGATCTATTTAATATTCTCACCCATTCTGTGGCGGAAGGGGATTCGCCGGACTATCAAGAGGCGGTGTTGGATGAGTTGATCAGTTGCACTGTTTGGCACTTCAAACATGAAGAGCGTTTGATGCTGAGACATGCTTATGAGGAATTGGCCGCGCACAAGGCGGAGCACCAGGACTTAATCAACAGCGCCTTAGAGCTGCAACAGAAGTTCCTTCAGGCAGGCAAACGAATCGAGAATGAAGACTTCGAGTTTCTTGAGCATTGGCTAACCGAGCATATCCTCGTTGCGGATATGAAGTTGGGCGCTTATCTTGCCGAAGTGATGTAGGTCTTTTTTTAGAAGGCTTTTTCGTCTTTCTGGATTGTGGGATTAGAGTCAATCTACGCTGATTTCCTTTCTTGTTAACCCGGCCAGTGACTCGCATCTGGTGCCCAATCACTCGATTAATAGACTACCCTGCCCACAGAATTGACTTGCGGGAAGAAATAATCGGACTGACAAAGCCTTTTTTTCCGTTACCCTATTTCAAGTAAGCTGACCCCTGATCCCCGGCCTCACGCGACACATCCGATCTCATTGGTGTGTCATAAGCAATATGTAACTGAGTGATATTCCACAGCTCAATACCAGCTTGGCTGCTTTCTCCTTTTTATATCAACAACCTAAGAATTGGCACATAACCTGCTCGGCTGAAACGGTTACAAAAATTGTTTTGTATGCGGTCTTTGCAAACGAGTAACGGAGGTTTGTGTGTACCCTTTGTCTTCCATGCGCCTGCATGGCCTTTCCCTTAAGAAGTCTGCCCTTTTCGGGCTTAGCCTTGTCACTTTCACCCATCCTGTCATGAGCGCTGAGGACGTACCGGTCATCAGTGTTACTGCGCCAGGCATCGAGCAGCATATCGACGATGTTCAGGCCACCATCGAAGTCATCGATGAAGCGAAGATCAAAGCGCTCTCGGGCAGAAATCTCGCGCAGGTGCTACAACAGGCCGCGGGTGTCTATGTGAAAAACAGCGGTAGCAGTTCCAGTGTGGTCATGCGGGGTTTTTCTGACGATCATGTGCTGTTACTGGTGGACGGCATGCGTCGAACCGGCAAGTACGGTTCCAGCGAACTCAACGGCATTCAGTTGGAGGACATCGAGCGCATCGAAATCGTGCGGGGACCCATGTCAGCCCTCTACGGCTCGGAGTCGATGGCGGGTGTGATCAATATCGTCACCAAAAAGCCCACTCAAGGCAGATCGGTGAACGCCACCTTCATCGGCGGCGCGGTGGACGGGGGAGGCAGGGAGACCGCCATCCTCAAGGGCAGCGCCAATTTCGCCGCTCAGGGCAAGCTGAGCAACCGCATCTCCTATGAGATCAGGGACAGAAATGAATATGAAAAGGAAGCGGATGCCATCACCGACAATCTGCGCGATGAGAATCGGGTGTTTCTCGCCTACAAGGGCAGCTATGCGTTCTCAGATACCGCCAGTCTCAACTTCGGTGCTGAATACGCCAGACAGGACGATGCGGGGATTGACGATACCAACCGGGAGATTTTCGAGGAGGAGAAACGTCAAAACTACTTCGCCGAATACCGTCAGGAGATGGAACGTTCCTCTCTCAGCGTCAACCTCTCCTACGGCCACAGTGACGCCGACGTGGATCGCGGCACAGGCGAAACCGAGACCACAGACTATTCGCAGACCGAACTCAACAGCTATCTGACCCTGTTTCCGGGAGACAGCCACATCACCACCATCGGTCTCGGCGGCAACCACCAGTCCATCGACCTGACCGCATTGACCGCCAAGCCCGATCGGGATGTCTACTATCTGCTGTTGCAGGACCAATGGGAGTTAACGTCGCAGCTCTCCCTGATTCTGGGTGTGCGCCATGACGACTACAGCGATTTCGGCAACACCACCAACCCGCGGGCGACCCTCAGCTGGAAAAATGGCAGCTGGCGTACCCGGCTTGGCTACGGCTCCGCCTTCAAGGCACCCAACTTCACCCATCTCTACGGCCACTTCTTCAGGGGACCCTACGAGATTTCCGGCAACCCGGACCTGCAGCCCGAAACCTCCAAGACGCTGGAATTCGCCGTGGGTTATCGCATGCAGGCGGTTGATATGGAACTTGTGCTGCACAAGTCGAGGCTTGAGGACATGATCACAAGCGTAACAGTGGGCAGCTTCCCGCCGCCGGTCGAGATTGAGTATGACAACGTTGACAAGGCCACGATCGAAGGTGCGGAGTTCACCCTGTCGGCGGAGATCACAGAGCGGGTCTCTCTCAACGGATCGCTGGAATATCTGGACAAGACCGATACCGAAACTGACGAGAGATTGACCGACTATGCCAGACTCTCCGCCAAAATCGGCCTCAGCGCCAACTTCGGCGACAATACCCTCTACTTCAACTACCGAGCGTTCGACGACTACTTCGCCAACGACCAGAACCGCGTACCGATCAATTCAGACTACGCGGTGCTCGACTTCAAGTTCTCCCACCGTCTGAGCCGTGAGCACGAACTCTTTTTCGGCGTCGACAACCTGAGTGACAAGGAGATCCCCTTTAACATGTCGACCTTCGGTTATCCGGACGACCCCGGCGGTCGCTATCTCTATGCCGGGTACACTGGCAGGTTTTAAGTAGCCAAGCGAGACAGCGATATTTTCCCTTTGGTCTTTCGCATCATCTGAGGTTTGGCGTGTGGGGTGGGACACTGCCCCACCATCAATTTGTTATTACTCTCAGATCGATTTTTTCATAAGATGGGAGTGAGAGCGGGTTGAATGGGGCAACTGTTCAGAAGTGATCTTGATCGTGTGGCTTTCAAGTACTGCTCCCTTGGCCAACAGCAGACTGAGATTTGTCATGCATCCCTTCTACACGGATAAAGGAATACAGGTAATGAAAGAAATAAAAATCAGCATGGGAAGTGTAAAAGGACAATACGCCGCAGCGGTTTTGAAAAAGCTGTCGGGATTAGCCGTCTCTATCTTGCTTTTAATGTGGTTCAGTGGCGCAGTGCAGGCAGACGCAGTATGGCCTGGAGCAGCCCTTTCCAAAGATGGCACGTCGATTTCGTACGAGATTCATGGCAGTGGCCAGACAACGCTCGTGTTCATCCATGGGTGGAGTTGTGATGCCAGATACTGGCGCATGCAGCGTCCTGTGTTCGCCAACAAATATCGGGTCATCACCCTCGATCTTGCGGGCCATGGGCATTCCGGTTTGGACCGTTCGCGTTATACGATGCGGGCGTTTGGGGAGGATGTACAGGCGGTGGTAGAGGCGACTGGGAGTGAACAGGTCATTCTCATCGGGCACTCCATGGGCGGCGCGGTCATCGCTGAGGCGGCCCGTCTTATGCCGAAGCGGGTCAAAGGACTGATCGGTGTCGATACCCTGGGTAATGTCGAATATCCCCTGACCGCCGAAGAATACGAGCAAATGGCCGCTCCCCTGAAAGCTGACTTCAAAAGCGGCAGTCGTGAGTTCGTCAAACCGATGATCCTGCCGGCTACCGATCCGGCACTCGCAGGGTGGATTCTCTCAGATATGGCTTCCGCACCAAGTACTGTCGCCTTGAGCGCCATGGAAGAGATGATGTCCCAGTACATCAGCGGAGAGGCGGCCAGGATATTTGAGGACATCCGCGTTCCCGTCATCTCCGTGAATGCGGATTTGTGGCCCATCGACTACGAGGCCAACCGGCGGCACATGACCTCTTACGATGCCATCATTTTGAAAGGCGCGGACCATTTTCTGATGATGAACCGTCCACTCGAGTTCAACTGGGCCTTGGAGCAGGCAATACAGATGATTCTCACGGCGGAAGCCACGCATCCTGAGCAAGCCACATCTGGCGAACTGTCGAGTGAATAGGCGAGCCTTGGCGGCGTAACCCCGGGGTGTGCACGAAAGGGGGGTGGTGACGATTGGCAAAACAAAGGATTATCGTTTGTTACCCCCTCCATTATGCGCCAGACTCAACAGGTATGGCGACGCTGCCAGATGTTCATAATTCATACCAGGACAGGGACACAATCTATGTCGTATCCTAAGTATGTCCGGTCAGTGACAGTAACCCGACTGGGGTTGACGCCATGCAAATGATCACGGTTGAAGAGCTGTTCGAACAGTACTCACTGGATTATTTCAAGCAGGCTTCCACGTTTGGCGCCCTGTCGGAAGTCACGCTGAGATGGCTGCTGAAGGAGGGCCGGATTGTCAGGTTGGAAAACGGGGAGCCACTGTTCGAACCGAACCAACAGGGCAACAGCTTTTTCGTGATTCTTGAAGGTACGGTTGCTTACTACAAGCACCATGATGGGCAGTACGCATTCATACGAGACTACCGTCAGGGAGAGCAGATCGGATTTGTCAGTGTCGTCGCCCTGCACGATCGAGTGGGACGAGCGGTAGCGAAACAAGATGTTCTGGTATTGGAGATCGATTCAGAACTGTTCTATCGTTTACACAAAGAGATGCCGCGTGACTTCGGCCTCATGATGCTGAACCTCGCCAGAGAGATGGCGCGAACCATCCGCACTGTCGATAACGTCATCGTAGAGCTCAGCTCCCGCAATTTAGACTGAATGATAGCAGTGCTAAAAAGGCTGCTGTGGGGTAAAAAAAACAAGCTCTTATTATTTCTCACCGTCCCCTTTTTACAGAACTAACTCACCCTGAAGAAGTTGTGTCCAGCGAGTTGTCGCGTGACCGGGAGAGACTCGGAGGCGTAAAAAAAGGATCAGCGTAAATTTACCCTGATCCCGTTGTCTGGCATCAGTCGTATCCGACCGAATTGTGTTTCATCGATACCAGCTCGTCTTGCGATAGCGACATCAACAGCACGGCAATCAGTTCGTGCATGATGATGGTATGGTGATTATTGGACTCCTGCATGTACTGGCGCAAATCTTCTCGAACCTTGGCGACACCCGTAACATCGATGATGATATCGACTTCGTCGCCAAGCTGAGCCAGACTCATGAAGTCATTGGTGGTTTGAACGCCGTGCTCTTTGGCCAACTGAATGCCCGGCATCTGATCGTCCAGATCGGCAACGCCAACAACCTTTACAAATGATGCAGCCAGCAATTGGCGCAGCAGCGGAGTACCGGTTTCGCCGGCACCAATCAGGATGATGCGAATCGTATCCATATCGTCAGTCTCCATAACATTTTCGAAAGTATGTGAGTAGAAGATAGCGACACCTCCCTTGGTAACTTAATAGCGATGGGAATTACCGCGAGGTATGGATATCTCTGGGGGTGGTATATCTCACTAGAACGATAGGTAAAAAGCGGTGTTTATGGCGCAAGTAAGGGGCGGTGACAAATGATAACAATTGCGATTTGTCACCGACCCCCTTTTCTGAACAATTCGATTCGATTATTTCAGAATGGTTTCTTGCCTGGCCCTGCGAAGTACCAGATGACCAGGCCGATCAGAGGCAGGAAAAAAACCACCAAAGACCAAATCAGTTTTTCAATACCCTTTGCCGAGCTCTGCACTATCATTACGATCGCATAGATAACCGCAATTAGAATAATAAGGCCAATGATGCCGGTGAATTCCATAGTACTTACCGATGATTGAATTTAGCTACGCTATTCTAACTTAGAGACTAAATCTGAATCGTTAACAAATGTATCTTAGGTTCAGTTCCGGTGTTGTTGATCAAGTAAGCACCATTCTATTCCGGCCTCGTATCACTCAAACCATCAAGCGCAAGAGGTAGATACCAACCGGTAAAGCCCCAGGCGCGATTCATGTGGTAAAAATCCCGACTGCCGGAGCCCAACGGCCTCGACTACAAAGCAAAAAGCTCCAAAGTCGAAGCAAAAAGCTTCAGCCCCGAATGAAATTTGGACAATTACACAGGAAATTTTACATACCCGCCAATTGCCTCGTCGTTGAAGTAAAAGGCTTCAACATGGGATAAAAAAAGCCAATGATGGAGGCATAGAGCCTAAAGCGTCGGGAAAAAAGCCACATACATCGACCAAAAAACCGGGCGAGCGGCGAAAAAAGCATCGCAGGCGTGTGAAAAGGGTGAGAGGATCGGACAGCCGAGCATGGACCCGGCCGGCAGAAAGCGCCAGGTCTCGGTCGTGACCTCATCACGAGGATCGCAACGGAACTGATTGCTCGTCAGCGTACGCAGCTCTCTGGGGTTTTTTTTCTCTGGCCCCGTTTCAGTTGGTTATGCGATTAAAATATTAGGGGTCTAGTGGCTGGGGTCAGTCTGACGTTCCCCCAATTGTTTTTAGAAAATAAATGTGTCACGGTTTCTCAGACCCCTTTTTTGCTCTATTGAACTGCTATTATCGTTTCTGTTCGGATGTTTTCTTGGCTGTTCTGGCTAAAGTATCTGGGATCTCTATTCCGCTTGATTTCACTATGACGTCATTGATCAAAAGATCCCACTTTCTGTTTGAAGCAATCGGGATATCATTGGGTCTTGCGCCATTCAAGATGGCAATTGCCGCTCTACCCGCCCATACTCCATGCTCTTCAGGAACTTTTGTGAATCCCAGTATCGTGTAGGGCAACATCCACCCATGATTAGTGGCGCTCAGCCTGCGAGTGTGAGTGCGTACAAACTCTTTAATATCGGTATTGTCCCAGTCATTTATTCCAGAATGGCTTCCAATAATGAGAAAATCATGGTTTTGTGCGGCTTTATATGCCTTCATCCAGTCTGAAGATGTGCTAACGAGATGGCTTTTTAAAGTGATGTCAAAATCGTGTGCAGCAGTAGCAAATCGCTGTAAATTTTTTCTCTCTGTTAACGTATCTGCGCCTATATATACTGCGGAATCGACCTCGCCAAGAATATTCATCGCCTTGACTAAGAGTAGCCCTATGGGTGCGACTTCGACTATGCCGGTAGTGTTCGTGTATGGAAATTCATACTCATCGATACTCCAGTTTATTCCGCAAAAAACAAAAGGTATGGAAGCGTCTCTATAATGCGTGGCGATAATATACTTTGCTGCGTTGTCATCGGCGGTTATCACCACATCGGGTTGCCACTCATCAATTATGGCTTTAGCGTTCAGTGCTGCTTGCTTTATCGATGCCTCATCTTTGTGTCGTTTGGTGTCCATATCGAACTGCTTGATCTCGCATTGACCCTGCAAGGTATTGCGAAGCCCAAGCTCTACACGATCGGACCATTCATAACCGGTATGGTAGGAAGAAATGAATAGACATTTGTTTGCCAGAGCAGAGTGAGAAAGGCACAAAAACAAAATAAATGATAGATAAGGAATCGTAGGTATAAGATTACGAGTTACCATTTAGAGAATATCCTTTTTTGTGTTTATACCAAATAGATAGCTTATATTCAGAAACCGGCTTAACACTCAAGCATGGCTAAGAGTCTGAATTCAGAATGATGCTCCTAGGGTCTGTTAACACTAATCCAGTACGCCCCGAAGGAAGTGCCCTTCGGGTTGAGCCTGAGAAAGTGCCACTCGGCGCTGCTCGTCGCTCATTTGGAACAACCAAATATCTCTCCTCGTGCCTTGATGGGCTCTTTTCCGGCTCAACATGGCGTATTGGATTAGTATTAACAGGCCCTAGAATAGCAGTACTCCGCATAATTTGTACCGGCACTCGATTTGGCCTGTTATTTGCCATTGGGGTTCACCACTGACTGCGGTTGAGCCCCTCGGCAACTAAGCGATACAGTTCGAATCCGGCTAACAGGAAGCCAGGTAGGCTCATACCGTACAAGAGTGGGGAGCCTCTCAAACCAATACCTATCTTGACAGTCTGGAATCTTCCGCATAATTCCTTGAGGAAAATCCAGCCCTAGGAACGGCATGAATAAAATAAATCTGTCCCGGTTTTCTCGTCCCGGTTTTCTCCGGATGTTTGGAGAAAAGCATCCTCGCCTGTGGTGTAGTGGCTGGTGCAGGTGAGACCAGCTCCTGCCAGAATAAAAGCCTATTGGATCAGTTTTATCAGGCCTTAGAAGGAGGGGGCGGTCTCAGGGTTTAAATCAAAACAGGCGTGTAAGTATATGGCTGCCTTGTGCCTGTCGTCTCGACTATCACTGATATCGTCTGTTTCGCCTGTTATTTTTACCTCAAGTTGATCGTTTATACAGGAGATGATCTCTATGTGAACCTCGTCAATTCCCTCATGACTGAATTGGAAGATGTTAGTTGCCCAGTCGCTGATCCTCTTGTTAAATCCGCTTGGTATATAAAGTTTGTCTCCAGGCTTGAGAGAGGGTCTTGGCTCGGTGAATCCGTAGTAGTGGTTGATCTCAAGAAAGGGCATGATGCCGGAGTCAATGTTGTCTTTAAGAACTTTGATCGCCTCATCGGTCTGAACTTCAAAGGTTGCAACATAGTCTTCAGTGCGTATGTTATCTACACACACGAAGGTGCTGCCAATGTTATACAGGGCACTTTCAATGCGATATTCTTCGATACCTTCGGGTCTTTTTAAGATCAGTTTTCCTTTTTCAAACACTGGAGTCTTCCTTATTGTTAAGCCGCCCAGGCGGGTATCTGAAGTATCAGATGAAAATCTGCAGTAGCAAGCCTTCCAGGAAGAGACTGGAATGTCTACCCTGTGCTGCGTCTCGATTCGATACGGCGTATTGGATTAGTGTTTACAGGCTCTACTAGCACATAACGACCTTGGTGCCGGCGATCAGGTCGTGTACGCAGCGTCTGTCCTTGCGAAAGATGAATAACAAATTGATCAGCATCAGCAGTGAGCCAAGCAAAGGAATCATGGATACGATGGTGATCGGCAGGTAGCGCTTGCCCAGGAGTTGTGGGGCCCCTTTCAACTGATCATCCGTACCGGTGATTCTGATCTTAAGCAGCTTCTTGCCGACGGTCTGTCCATTCTTGTTCAGGAAGTAGTAGTGAACCAGGACAAAGCCTATGAAGCCGTAGACGCCGCCAGCAAGCATGTAGATTAGCGGGGCCTGGGCACCGGCAGCAATGAAATCCCACATCCCGCTCAGTAACCAGAAAGGAACAGCGATGGCGATACCGATCAAGCCGTCGATCAAAGCGGCCAAAAACCGGGAACCGCGAGTGGCGAGCGTGACGGAGTCTTGCTCGTCTTTCTCCAGATTGGACAGGGGGGTTTCGTAGGGATTGCTCATGTTACACTCCTGTATCGCGTTTGGATGAGTCCGTATCGGTCGTCTAATACACTATACCGTAGAAATGGCGGGTCGGGAAACGGAGAGCCTTCGTCATGATCTGACGCTCTGTGTAAATATAAATATGTCCCGGTTTTCAAATTATCATTTGTCACCGACCCCGTTCTTCGTGTGTTCGAGAACTTTAACTTCTTGATTTCTGACTTCTAGCAGTTGTGATCCTAATTCGTCTAGAAGATTTTGTTTTAAATGTCCAACTTTGACATCTAATAGATTGATTATTTTATCTGCATATTTTCGTTGAGAATCAGAGACTATTCTGATCTCTTTCGATAAAAAGCTTCCTAGATGGCATGCAAGTAAATAATTAGTATTTGAAATGCTATTTGCTTTTAGAATATTGAATGCTAAGTCAAGTCTACCAATTTCAATTAAGGCCACTGTTAACCAAAAAGAATGAGCGTCTGATGAATGGCTCTCAAGCTCAGAGTAATTTTCTGACCATTTTAGTATGGCTTCGCTGAAATCTTCTAAATTATGTAAAGCGACAGCGTCACGACCAGATAGATAGTACATAACGAAATCTGTGATTGGGGTTTTAGATCCTGTGTCGCTTAGCGCTTTTAATGAACCGTCCTCAGATGAAGAAAGGGCGCAAACTACCCATTTCCAAACATCGATTTTTTCATCGACAGGTGATAGATAAGATGCCTGTAATGCAATACCTATTGTTATTGCTGCTTGCATTAAATACGCGGAACTTCTTGGTTTATATGTTGTTGTAATGTCGAGCAAATTATTGATGTCATCGGGATTGTCACCAAAATAAAAGACAATGCAATTTCTCCACCAATCATCATCGATTATTTCTGCTACAAAATCATTGTTATCAATGCCACGTCCAGCAAAAAATTCTTGGAGAAGGTGATGTCTGAATTCAATCTCATTATCAAGTATGCGAAATAAACCTGAGCGATAAATAAGCTCATTTGTTATTATTTCATTATCCCCTGAGTGTCCTCTAATGGATAGTTCATTTGTAATAAGATCCTTTAATCTACTAAGAGATAACTTTGTCTGCCTATCACTGTGCAATGTAAAGGCAATTTTAGTTAGTAAAAAGTCTTTTAAAGGTGCATGATATTGTTGAGATAGCCCTTTTTCTTCGTCCCACCTGCCAAGCATTAATTCAGTGAATTTTTTAAATAATTCAGTGATGTTGGCTGGTATGTCTTTCCTTGATAAGTCAGAAGTGGCAGCAAAGACAGTTATTAATAGCGGGCTTAACTCAATTCCATGAACTTGGTCTATTCTTCTTAGAAGTTCTTTGCTTTGCTCCTTGGGTAGTTCGTGCTTTTTGCTTTGAACGCATTTAATGATTTTTTCTGCTTGTTTTAGGCTCAATGGGTGTATGTGAACTCTGTGGAATCCTTCTAGCTCCTTAATTGCAAGAATGTTTTTATAAGGTCTAGAGGTCAAAATTATTTTATTTTTTGGGTATTTATTGTGAAGTGCCTTGATTTCGCTTATAAGTTGTGATCTTTTTTCGGCAGAAGCAATTTCATCAATTGCATCAATCAAAAACAATACTTGGCCTTTTTCCAGGTTATTTGGAGAAAAGCATGCGTTATCTGTGTTAGCGAGTTTTCTTGTTATATGGTCTGAGAAGTTTATTAATGTTTCGAATTCTGAGGTTATGTAATCATTGGCCTTAACGATTATAGGAATTATATAATCATAGGATGACTCAACAGAACTCTTTGCTGTGATATAGGCAAGTCTAAGAAGAGATGTTGATTTGCCAAAGCCAGCTTCGCCAAGAATAAGGCTTGGATTTATTTTTTTATGAATAATATCTTGTAAGGAAAACTCATCAATTTCTTGTGTTTTATATATTTTTCCTCGAAACTTTTCTATCTTAATTTTATGATGATACAAACCAAGTTCAACATAATCACTATCAGCAGCAGCTTTCGATAAGAATGGGCTTATTCGAAGTGTCTCCTCTTCATTGCCTTGATCAACTTCAACAAGATTTTTTAATGCGCGCAAATATGGCATTAACTCAACATCAATTCCTAGCCAAAATTCTGGATAGTGTTCGTCTGTTAAGGGGATGATTTCGTCAGAATCAAGAAAGTGTATTCTAGTGTCCTTAACTTCAGATACAATATGAGATCTTGCTGCATCGTTTATTTTTCCACTTGTACAAAGTATTACTTTTGAGGGGAAAATGCGCTTTTTTTCTTTTAATAAAGGTATTGGTTGTGCTAAAGCTGTATTTAATTGTGTGATTGCAGAAACAACATTTTGTGAGGCTTTTGAAGAGAGGGTTAAATTGCCTTTTTTTGTTTGAATCGCAACGTATTCTTTTTGATCGAGTCTGTTGACTTCTGAGAATACTGCATCTTTTCCATATTCTGTTGGACCACAAAAATCCCTACCGTCTTGATAGCCTATACGAAGAAGTAGTGGTCGTATCAGTTCATCTCTAAAGCTGTCTTCAGACATTTCTTTCAAAAATTTCTCTTTTTTAAATCTAGATATTGAGCAAGAGTTAACAATAAGATCAGTCATAAAAAGTCCATATAATTGTTAAAATAATAAAAGAAAAAAGATCGAATTATATCCACTATAAAAAATATAATGAAAAATTATCTCCCTGTTTTACCTGCCTTGTTATTTCTGTTTCTTAGTGGCTTTGTTATGATTTGCATTTGGATGACCAGCCTCCCATGCTATGTTTTTGTCTCTCAACGAAAGATTCCAGTATGTCTGTTCGTTCGTGCTCTCTTGCTTTTGCTTCTATTAGCTGTAGTAGAGCCTTTCCTTTCCGCGCTTTCGCATTGTGTTCTGGGTCGTCACTACAATACTGATTAATATTGATGCTGGAAACCTCATCGATAAACTTTAAAGTGAGTTCTGACAGCTCTTTATCTCTAGCATATTCCTCAAGAGAATTATTGAGTGACTGTTCTTTTTCCTTTATTTTCGATTCAATGCTTTTAGCTTTATTAAATAACGCTTCAGCTTCAAGTTTTATTTTATATGCGTTCTTTTCTGCCTCAAGAGTAAGTAGTCGTTGTTGATCGATGTAGTACCATGCTCCGCTAAAAAGCAATATGACAAAAATAAAAGATGCTAAAGAGCCTAGTACTTTTTCTTTTGTAAATTCCATGTTACATCCTTATACATAATTGCAATTCCACATCAATGCCATACTGTTATAAAAGTATGGATTCCGTGTGAAAATCTGATTGTAGTGTAAAAGATTGATGCGGAAGTTATCAGAAACAAAAAAGGGGTTAAAAACAATAAAGAAAAACCGGGCGATGAGAGACAGCACCATCGCCCGCCTGCAGTGGCAGGTAGTGAGGAGAAAATGTAGGTCGTTAAACGTGCCGCAGGGTCCGTTTCCCAAAGCGGCTCATTTGTCCTGATAACTGCTCTTTCCATTGATCAATCGTCCTGGTCGTCAACTGGGTCCGTCCACAGGTGGGGCATTCGTATCTCGACTGTTCGGTCTGCCCGATCTTTTGCGACTCCAACCTGGCCATGAGAGAAGCGCAATGTGAACAATGCATGTGGTTTGCCTCCAGTAAAAGTTTTACTGACTTAACTGACATATCTTAAAAGGGTGTGCCTGCTTCGCTCGGATCACTGGGGTCGTGAGCGAAGCGGGCACAGAAAACTCGAACTTTAAAACTCAACACTCAAAACTATTCAATCAATCCCACTTCAGTGCGCCGCCGGTCTGGTACTCGGTCACGCGTGTCTCGAAGAAGTTCTTCTCCTTGCGCAGGTTGGCCTGTTCGTCGAGCCAGGGCAGGGTCGCTTCTGCACCGGGGAAGGGCTCTTCGATACCGAGCTGTTTGGCGCGGCGGTTGGCCGTGAAGCGGAATTGGCCGATGTGGTCCTCTTTGGAGTAACCCAGGATCGGGTCGCGCATGATATAACCGGCGTAGCCGATCTCGGCGGCTTCGGCTTCGTCCCACATGTCGCGCAGGGCCTGTTTGTCCAGGGTGAGGTTCTCTTCCTGGATGATCTGCTTGACCACGCGGATGCCGAAGGAGGCGTGCAGCACTTCGTCGCGCATGATGTATTGCAGCTGTTCGGCGGTGCCTTTCATGAGGCCGCGGCGCTGCAGGGCGAAGATGGGGCTGAAGCCGTTGTAGAACCAGCAGCCTTCGAAGATGGCACCGAAGAAGATGTAGGCCATGACGAAGTTGTGTAGCTCATCCGGGTCGCGCAGGTTGATGTCGGCGCGCAGGATGGAGGCGAGACGGCGGTTGGTGATCTGGATTTTCTTGTTGATCTCCGGCACCACCCGGTAGCGGTTGTAGATCTCGCCCTGGTCGAGGCCGATGGTCTCGATACAGTGCTGGTAGGTCCAGGTGTGCAGGGACTCTTCATAGACCTGGCGCGCCTGGTAGATCTGCAGCTCGGGGGCGGACATTTTCTCCATCACCGCCAGGCCGATGTTGCGCATGGCCAGGATATCGGAGGTGGTGAGGTAGGAGAGCACGTTCTCGTAGACGTGGCGTTCTTCCAGAGTCAGCTTGCGCTGGTAGTCGTGGACGTCCTGCGCCATGTTGATGTCGAGGGGGGTCCAGTGGTTCTTGTTGGCGTTGAGGAAGTACTCCCAGGCCCAGGGGTACTTGAAGGGCGCCAGCTGGTTGATGTCGGTCATGCCGTTGATGACACGCTTGTCATCCGGGTTGACCGGTTTGACGTCGGAGATGACGGGGTCTCCGATGGCGGTATCGGTCTGCAGGGCCTCGACGGCCTCGTCCATCACATGGGAGTAGTCGGCCGGTTTCTCCGCCACGGCGTGGGTGGCCTTGGCGGGTTCCGGCTTGGCGAGTGGATCGTCCCAGTTCAGCATTGTTGTTTTCCTCTCTCTTTATCTGTTGTCACTGTGGTGGTGGTTCGATGGACGTCTGCCTATTGGCAGGCTTCACAGTCCGGGTCGAGGATGGAGCAGGCCTTGGGGGCTTCGCTGCCGCCGGCGTCGATGAGGTCGACACTGCTGCCGCTGCCGCCCTGTACTGAGGTTTTTTCCGCACCGGTGGCGCCGATGGAACGCAGGTAGTAGGTGGTCTTCAGTCCGCGCACCCAGGCCAGTTTGTAGAGGTTGTCCAGCATCTTGCCGGAGGGCTCCGCCATGTAGAGGTTGAGGGACTGGCCCTGGTCGATCCACTTCTGACGGCGGGAACCGGCCTCCACCAGCCAGCGGGCATCGATCTCGAAGGCGGTGGCGTAGACCGCCTTGATCTCGTCCGGGATACGGTCGATGGGCTGCAGGGAACCATCGTAGTATTTGAGATCGTTGATCATCACCTCGTCCCACAGGCCCAGCTTCTTCAGGTCGTGGACCATGTAGGGGTTGACCACGGTGAACTCACCGGAGAGGTTCGATTTGACGAACAGGTTCTGGTAGGTGGGTTCGATGGACTGGCTGACACCGCAGATGTTGGAGATGGTCGCGGTGGGGGCGATGGCCATGGTGTTGGAGTTGCGCATGCCCTGGGTCTGGATCTTCTCGCGCAGGGCATCCCAGTCGAGGGTCTGGCTCTCGTTCACCTGCAGGTAGTCGCCACGCTCTGCCTTGAGCAGCTTGAGGGAGTCGATGGGCAGGATGCCCTGGCTCCACAAGGAACCCTCATAGGTGGAGTAACGGCCACGCTCAGCCGCCAGATCGGAAGAGGCCTGGATGGCGTAGTAGCTGACCGCTTCCATGGAGCGGTCGGCGAAGTCCAGTGCCTCGTCGGAGGTGTAGGCCAGACGCTGTTTATATAAGGCATCCTGGAAACCCATGATGCCGAGGCCCACCGGCCGATGACGCAGGTTGGAGTGTCGCGCCTGGGGCACACTGTAGAAGTTGTAGTCGATGACGTTGTCGAGCATGCGCATCGCGGTGGTCACGGTTTTCTGCAGCTTCTCCAGGTCGAGGCCATTTTCTGTCACGTGGGCGGTGAGGTTGACGGAGCCCAGGTTGCAGACGGCGATCTCCTGCTCATTGGTGTGCAGGGTGATTTCGGTGCAGAGGTTGGAGCTGTGCACCACACCCATGTGCTGGTTGGTGTAGCGCAGGTTGCAGGGATCCTTGAAGGTGATCCAGGGATGGCCGGTCTCGAACAGCAGGCCAAGCATCTTGCGCCACAGATCGTTCGCCTTGACCGTCTTGACCACATCCATCTCGCCACGGGCCGCCTTCTCTTCGTAGGCAACATAGGCTTTTTCGAAGGCCTTGCCGGTGAGGTCGTGCAGGTCAGGGGTCTCATTGGGGGAAAACAGGGTCCACGCTTTATCTTTGGCCACCCGCTGCATGAACAGGTCGGGAATCCAGTTGGCGGTGTTCATGTCGTGGGTGCGGCGGCGCTCGTCGCCGGTGTTCTTGCGCAGCTCAAGGAACTCCTCGATGTCCACGTGCCAGGTCTCCAGGTAGGCGCAGACCGCACCCTTGCGCTTGCCGCCCTGGTTAACGGCCACCGCGGTGTCGTTGGCTACCTTGAGGAAAGGCACCACGCCCTGGGACTTACCGTTGGTGCCCTTGATGTGAGCGCCAAGACCGCGTACCTGGGTCCAATCGTTGCCCAGACCGCCGGCGAACTTGGAGAGCAGGGCGTTGTCCTTGATGCTGCTGTAGATACCGTCCAGATCGTCGGCGACGGTAGTCAGGTAGCAGCTGGAGAGCTGTGGCCGCAGGGTGCCTGAGTTAAACAGGGTTGGTGTCGAACTCATGAAATCGAAGGAGGAGAGCAGATTGTAGAACTCGATGGCTCGCGCTTCCCGGTCGATCTCGTTGATCGCCAGTCCCATCGATACCCGCATGAAGAAGGCCTGGGGCATCTCGAAACGGGTGCCGCTCTCGCTGTGAATAAAGTAGCGGTCATAGAGGGTCTGCAGACCCAGATAGGTGAACTGCAGATCCCGTTCCGGTTTCATCGCATCGATCAGTCGATCCAGGTCGTACTGGCCGAGACGGCCATCGAGCAGTTCCAGCTTCTCGGCCTGTTGGATGTAGCGTTTGAAGTAGCTGCCATAGCATTCAGCCATTTCCGCCTGGGTATTCACCCGGGTGTCGAGACTGAGAAAATCGAGGGCTTCGCGTCGCAGGATGTCGAGCAGCAGGCGGGCGGCGACCTGGGAGTAGTTGGGTTCCTGATCGATTAGGGTGCGGGCGCTCATCACCAGCGTCTGGGAGACGTCGGACTCTTTCACGCCGTCAAACAGGTTGCGGCAGGCATCCTGCAGGATGTGCGCGGCATCCACTTCGGCCAGGCCGTTGCATGCCTCGTTGACCAGTGCTTGCAGACGTTCGATGTCGAGGGGGCGGGTGGTGCCGTCGGCCAGGGTAACGTTGACCCGGTGTTCTTCAGGAATGCCTTCGATCTCGGCGCGCTTGGCGGCCTCTTCGGCGCGTTTCTGGTTCTGGCTTTCACGGTAGAGCACATAGGCGCGGGCCGCCTTGTGTTCACCGGAGCGCATCAGTGAGAGCTCCACCTGATCCTGGATGTCCTCGATATGGACGGTGCTGTTGTCGCGACGGCTCAGCGCGCTGACCACCTGCTCGGTCAGCTCCTTGACCATATTATGGATACGGCTGGATGCGGCGGCGTTACCCCCTTCGACGGCGAGGAAGGCCTTGGTCATGGCCACGTTGATCTTGCTGGGGTCGAAGTGGGTGACCTTGCCGTTACGTCGGATGACCTGCAAGCCGTTGCTTGCCGTCTGGGGTGTTTCGGTGAGGCTGTCTGTCTCTTCGGGGGGCCGTGAAACTGCAACGGAAGCGTCGGTATTGGCTGCCTGGGTCGCCATTTCGTCTCCTAAATAATGTGTCGGGTAGGCCATGTCGCCAGGGGCATTGGTGCCCGGACTACGATGGACTACTGGTGGTTATGCTTTACCGGCAGGAAGATTGTCATTGTGTGAATTCTTCTCCTGCCCGAAATCGGCGTCCCGCATGGGGTGGTGATCCTGACGCCGGTCTCTTCCCTCTTGGCCGGTTGCTGCCGGCTCGGTGCGTTTGGCTGGTTGTGCAGGGGGATTCTTTGCCCGCTGTCTCGAACCAGTAAACACAATATATATCGTATTTGAGGGATGTCAACCACAATATGTTGTGCATGGAGCTGTGGAAAAGCATGTGAAAAATGTGTGTGTTCTGTGGATAAGTTCTGGGTAGTTTTATCAATTTCCCGCTAAATCATTGGCTTAGAGTGCAGTTAATAAAATGGACAGTGTGAACGTCGGAAGGGTACGGTTTTGTGGTGATTTGCCGGTTCTGTAGAACCTGTTGAAATTTGCCATGCCGTTACTGCCCCGGCTGATGGTTTATCAGGATTTGTCGTGTTAACAGACCCTAGTACGGGAAAGGTATTGGCATAGGGCGGGAGATTGCGTATTGTTCAACCTGTCTTTGAAGACAGAAACATAATCAAAAGAGAAGATGAGGAGTTGCATCCATGCTTGTCAGTGAAATCATGTCACGTTCGCCCAAGACGGTGACACCGGATACCAAACTTTTAGAAGTGGTCTCGTTGATGTGCCTGTTCCGCTACAGCGGTCTGCCGGTGGAAGAGGATGGAAAGCTGATCGGGATTATCGCGGAGAAGGATGTGCTGCATCGCATGTTTCCCAAGCTTGAGGATTTCAAGGACGTGATGGCGGTCCCCGACTACGATGAAATGATGTATCAGTATAAGGATGTGGTGAATCTCAAGGTCTCGGATGTGATGACGCCCAATGTCATTACCGTCAGTTCCGACATGCATATCATGAAAGCGGCGACTGTCATGGTACGCCACAAGTTTCGCCGTATCCCCGTGGCCGATGGTGGCAGGCTGGTGGGTATGCTCAGCCTGGGCGATATTCACAAGGCGATCTTCCAGAGCAACCTCTCGCATAACATGCTCTAGTGTGGTGAGGGAGCGATCGGCCCTATGTGAGGCCGATAGAATCGAAAGAGAGTGGTGCAATGCGCCGCTTTTTTTATGTGGGTGGGTGTGGTCCCGCCACACTGAATTCTCAGTGCTATAGGGTCCGGGCAATAAAAAACCCCGAGCCCATCGGCCTCGGGGTTTTTTGCTTCACAGTTTGTCTAGGTCAGAATTCGCCGGTAGCCCCGGCAACCATCACGTCGAGCATGGCCTGGTTCACCCGAATGGCAATCTCTGTGAGTTCGGGTGGCAGCAGCTCACTATTGATCAGCATGTCGAGGTTGAGCATCATCAGCCAGAGTTTGCCATCCTTGTCCTCCACCATGGCGATACGGCAGGGCATGTAGGCGGCATAGATCGGATCGTGCAGGATCATCATGCGGGCATCTTCCGGATTACAGAACTGGAAGATATCGAGATAGGGGGTTTTCAGGCCGCGGGCCTCCAGCTCTTTCGATACCTGTTGGCGGGCAACGAATTTGAGGTTGATCTCAGTCGCGCGGGACATCAGTGCCTGTACAGCGTCATCTCTGGTGATACCGTCCTTGACGCTCATCTGTACCACAGTCTGCTTGATATCGGTAATGTTGATTTCCGGTTGCTCCGCAGCCAGGGCGGAGGCGGTCAGGGCCAGGCTTAGCACCAATGCGAGTCCCAGTGCTTTAATCGATTTCATAGGGTTCTCCCGAGTTTTTGTCGGTTCATTCATTTTTGTTTGTGAGTCCGTTTACTTTTTATTGCCGGGCGCCAGTGAAGAGACGTAGGCAAGCAGCGCTTCGATATCCTGGTCTGTCAGTTCATCGAATGTCTCGTCCTCAGGGTCGTCGTCGTGGACACGTTTGTCCCACTGAAACATCTTGATCTGGCGGAACAGATAGCGAGGGTATTGCAGTGCCAGTGCGGGAATGCCCTTGCGTGATTTACCCATACCGTTTTTCCGGTGGCAGGATTTGCAGTCTCCCTCATAAAGCTCTTTACCACGAGCTGTGTCACCTGGCCACTCTGGGATTCTATTCAGCACCGGGTTGATCTTTTCCAGATTGACGCTCTCGTAGTAGGCTGCGATATCGTCAATTGCCTCTTCGCTGATGGAGTGGAGAGAGGAAGTGATCACCATGCGCGGATTGATCCGCTCTTCATTGATATAGGCCTCGATCTGTTTGACCATGTATCCGGCGGGCGTGCCGGCAAGACGCGGCGATGCCGGTCCGGGTGTTCCCTGGCCGTAGTGACCGTGGCAGAGCGCGCAGCTTCTTGCCTGTTTCTGTCCGTTCTCCAGATCGACTGCCTGTGCCGCTAGTGGAAAGGTGAGTAGGAGGGTTAATAATAGCCGTTTCATTGTTTTCATGGCTCCCGCTTTTTATTTGTGGTCGTTGTCGTTTTTTAGAATATGTTTGACGGGTCAGCATCAACGTATTCGGTATGCTTGAAGATCCTTTGATTTATCGTGTTATCGGAACTCTCAAGTTGTTTGAGGTTTGTTGATCTCCTATGGGAAGTGGGGGTGCCGGCTAGTTTTTTTATTGCCGCGGAAACCCTGTTGGATGTGATGTTTTTTGTCTTTTTTTATTCCTTTGCATTCTTGCAAAATGGTCATGATGTTTCAATTGTTCTGGAACTTTCCGATTAATCGAATAATTCTTACAACTTTTTCAGAGCATTCATAAGTACTTAAATTGGTGATTCATTATTGTGTGCAGTCATTTGGCTCGCTATATTAGGGAACAAGGCAGTCCATAACATAATCATAATTATTGGGTTGAAACCCATCGGCACGGACAGGGCAGACGACAAGTTGGGCATATTTTGCCACTCGGTTGTGAATCAGTGAGCCTGTGTCGATATAACGACGAATCCCGGGAGTTTTAATGAGAAAGTCTATTCTGGCAGCCTCGATGCTTGGATTGATGTTGAGTGCTGGATCTTCCATTGCTGATTCACACGATTCGGCCATGCGTGAATATGAAGCGGCACTGAACCTCACCCCCAACCTTGAGAATGGAAAAAAAGTTTATCGTGTGTGTACGGTCTGTCACACACCGGAAGGCTGGGGGCTCGAGAGTGGCGCCTATCCCCAGGTGGCAGGTCAGTTGAGTACGGTGATTATCAAACAGCTGGCGGATATTCGTGCAAGAAACCGTGATAACCCCACCATGGTGCCGTTTACCTCTCCCCAGCTGTTGGGTGGCGCGCAGGAGATCGCAGATGTTGCGGCCTATATTTCTCAGCTTCCCATGTCACCGCACAATGGAATTGGACCGGGCATCGACCTGGCCTGGGGGAAAAAACTCTATGAAGACAACTGTACAGAGTGTCATGGTGAGAATGGCGAGGGCCACCTGGAAGACCATATTCCAGCCGTCTATGGTCAGCACTACCGATATCTGTTGAGACAGTTCGAGTGGATCAAGATGGAACGGCGCAGGAACGCGGATAAGAAAATGGTGAAGCAGATCCATAACTTCACACATCGGGATATCCGTGCCGTATTGGACTATGTTTCACGCATCAGGCCGCCTGCAGACAAGCTGGCTGCTGATGGCTGGCGCAATCCGGATTTTCCGAAATTTGCAAGACCCCCCAGTCTCCACTCCGGTGCGGGTTATACCATTGATCAGCGACCTCAGAGACCGAGTCGACCCTGATATCACAACGCCGTAGGCAATAAAAAAGCGGGGCGATGCCCCGCTTTTTTATTGCCGGCCTATCCTTGGCCGGTTGCTGGATTACATGAAAATATCATTCGTAATATTATCAAACCAGCTATAGGCGTACTGGACTTCACGCGCACGCATCTCAGGAGAAGCATCAGTTGGCGTCAGACCACCGGAGACCTTGGTGATCTTGGATCCATCCTGAGCCAGCTTGTAGACCGCAGCTACCGAGATACCCCAATCCTTGCCTATGATGGAGTAGCAAGTATTGACGTAAGCCGGTGTACCGGGCTCCTGCCCGTTCAGCATAGCTGCCACACTGGCTGCACAGACCTTGGCTTCAGAGTTCGCAGCGTAGCCGGATTTCGGCATACCCTTGGCGATTGAAGCGTCACCGATCACATGGATGTTCTTGTGAATGGTGGATTCGAAGGTATGCAGGTTGATCGGGCACCAGCCGCTGTCGTTGGTCAGGCCGGCCGCGAAAGCGATCTTGCCGGCTTTCTGATTCGGAATGACGTTCAGTACATCAGCCTTAATGGTGTCGTCAAAGCCCGTGGTCACACTTCTGGAACCGGCATCGACCTTAACCACAGCGTTGTCGTTGGAGCCTTGAGCACTGCCGCGCCAATCGATCATGGAGTTGTCGGTCTCATAGCCGTAGAGTCCTCTCCAGCCCTGGGTGAAGAGCCCCATTTTGGAGAACTTGGGCTTGGAATCCAGGATGATGATCTTGGACTTTGGTTTGTGCTGCTTCAGATAGTGAGCAATCTGAGAGGCACGTTCGTAAGGTCCGGGAGGGCAACGGAAGGGATTGCCGGGCGCCGAAATAACTACGGTGCCGCCATCCTTCATCGCTTCTAGCTGCTTGCGCAGGGTGACGGTCTGGGAACCGGCCTTCCAGGCATGGGGGATATCCTCGGCAACTTTAGCATCGTAGCCTTCGATGGTTTCCCATTTGAAGTCAACACCGGGAGCGACGATACAACGATCGTAGTTGAAGCTCTTACCGCCCGCTGTCTTCACAGTCTTGGCGCCGGCATCGATGGCGGTAACCACATCATGTACCACTTTCACACCATGTCCGCCGAGTCCGCTATAACCGAACTTGATGGAGTCGATGCTACGATCACCTCCCAGTACCTCATTGGACAGGTAGCAGGTGTAGTAGTGCTTGTTGGCCTCGATTAGGGTGACCTCAATGGTCGGATCGGCCATACGCAGATATTTTGCTGCGGTTGCACCACCGGTACCACCACCAACGACCACGACCTTTTTGGAAGCGCCGAGGGCGATGTAGGGTGTGCCGATCATGCCGATAGCAGTTGCCGCACCCGCGCCTTTAACAAAACCTCTTCGGGTAATTTTCATATTTCTCATTCCCCCTTATTGTTTGCCTTGGGCGTAGAAGTTGAACAGTGCGTCGAAACCGGCATCGCCCTCTTTCTTAATCAACGCGTTAACTTTCTTCTTCATCTTCTTGGTCATCTCGCGATCACCAGCTCTGTAATCGACCATAGAGTAATGAAGATAAGGTATCAGCTGGCCCAACAGAACGCCGGAATCGTCATCTGCAGAAGAGCCGCCGTCGGCATGGCATTTTTCACAATACTTGTCATGCAGTTTGGCGCCTTTCTTTGCCTTGTCGGCATCGAAGGATTGCTTGGCTACCACGAAGGGTTGCTTCGCGTAGAATTCTGCCATGGCCTTGATTTCGTCTTCGGTATAACCTTTGGCGATTCGGGTCATGATGGTGTTTTTGATTTCATCATTCTTGAAACCCAGCATGACCTCTTCGAAATAGACAGCGGAGATACCGCCGATGCTGGGTGTGGCGGGACCGGTGCTGGCACCATTGGTACCATGGCAGCCGGCACAAGTATTGGCCAGCATGCTGGCACTGGCGCCCGATAGCAGGGGCTTTTTGTCAGCAGCAAAAGCCACGGACGATGCGCTGATAACCAGTGCACCGATCAGGGCTCTCTTGAGATTGTTGTACGCCATGTTACCTCCTTTGGAATTTAAACAGGCTTACATTGAAATAACAGGGCATAAAATACGCCCTGTCACAATTGCCGGAGCAGTTTTAAAAGGACTGTTCCTTTGCAATCAGCTCAGGTGGAGAGCTCCCTGTATCAATTTATATTGATGTTTTCTTAGTGGCTTCCATCCACTCCACCCAGGCATTGCTCTTATTTCAGAAGGCTTAAGACCTTCTGTTGTTTTTTCTTTTCAGCGATGTCGGCTGCAGTATGCCCATCACTGTCTTTATCTGCTTTTTTTGCGCCATGCTGCAGCAGTAGCTGTACCATATGCGTTGAACCGTTGCGTGCCGCTTCCATGAGCGGTGTAACACCGTCGGTATCGGCAAGGTTAACGTCTGCACCGGCTTTGACCAGCTGTTCCGCGCTTTCGTATTCACCTTGACTGACGGACCAGATCAGGGCTGTAGCCCCGTCATCGTCTTGTGCATTGATGTCAGCGCCCCGCTTCAGCAGTACCTCGATCACATCAACATGACCTTGATCGGCTGCCAGTATCAGGGCCGTTGAACCGTTTTTGTCTTTACTGTCGATTTCGGCATTGTGCCTGAGGAGCATTTCACTGGTTGCTGCATGATTTTTTTCCGCAGCCATCATGAGTGCATTTCTGCCGTGTTTGTCTGAAGCCTTGGGATCGGCGCCTTTGAACAGTAGCTGCTCCACCATATCGGTGATGCCATAGCGGGATGCGATCATCAGGGCATCCCAGCCGGCTCTGGTTCGGTCATGCAGGTGGGCCCCTCTTTCGAGCAGCATAGCCGAGAGGGCCGGGTGACCGTTTTCCGCTGCAAAAGTCAGCGCTGTGCAGCCTGCAACCGTTCGTACATTGACGTCGGCGCCACGGTTCAGCAGCAGAACGACAGTTTCGAAGTTATCGTTCTCGACCGCCATCATCAGCGGGTTTTTACCGAACTTGTTGGGGCTGTCCACGGGGACGCCCTTGTCGAGCAGTTTTGTAACAGTCTCTACATCGCCGATGCCTGCGGCAAGGCGCAGGTCTTTTTCATCCTGTGAATCTCCCGCATACGTTGACGCGGTGAAAAGGAGGAGCAGGGCAGGGATGAGTCTGATTGTCTTCATCTAGTTTCTGTTATTGAAGTTATCCACGGTATTAAATTTTCAATGCTGCCTGTTCACCCAAGCTACGACTGATCAGGGTCGTAATCTTCCGGTTCGTCCGGCTCTTCATGAGCGATGCCTTTATGGCAGTCGATGCACGCTTGCCCCTCGTCCATTGCTTTCGGGTGGCGTTTGCGTGCACTTCGATCCTGTTCGCTCAGATCCATGTTGGTAAATTCATGGCAAGAGCGGCACTCACGGGAATCTGAGGCTCGCATCTTCTCCCATACCCGGCTGGCCATGTCCCAGCGATGGGCTTCATATTTCTCTTTGGTGTCGATGGTGCCGAGAATCTCGTGATAGACATCCTTGGCGGCCATGACTTTGGCAATCATTTTCGGAATAAAGGGCTTGGGCACATGACAATCAGAACAAGTGGCCTGTACGCCGGAGGCATTCTTGTAATGAACTGTCTCTTTGTACTCCTCCAGATTGATCTTCATGGTGTGGCAGGAAGTACAAAAATCCATCTCATTGGTATAAGCCAACCCCATGTTCAGCAGACCGGCGGATATCATGCCGACCACGAAGATAATACCTGCCAGGATAATAGATATTTTACCCGTGGACCGGCCCAGCGCGCCCATCTTGAACATACTCCACCCTCAAATTCTCGCTTACGGAAAAGACCTGCTTTTCCGTATGGTCGTTGTATTGGCGTAGCCGTCAACTTCCTTTTCGATCGGTACTTTTTTCTTGACTCGCCGATGTTACGTCAAGTCGATAGTCAATGCAAAAAGACTATGTAAACAAATGCATATGACATTATTAGTAGGAACTAATTAAGACGTTGGTAGTGACGTTGTGATGGATAGTGATTGTTCAGGCAGGTCTGCGCTGACGGAGTTCAATTGTTTTTTAGGGATTATGAGGATCTTAAATTGGGATCCAGGCAGTGATCTGTGCGACAGACTTGCCATACGTGCTGTGACTCGCCAAATGTGGCGATGGCCTCTTCTATCCGTGCTTTCTCATTGTGGCTGGTCAAAGCGGGGTGGAGGGTGGTTCTGAGTTCATAAGGTATGCCGCTCTCAAGCAATATCTGAGCGCTCTGCCACGCCAGATCACCGCTGCCGGGCATACCGGTCAGGGATTCATACTTCTCTGGGAGCGCCTTGATATCCAGACCCACCCAATCGAGCGAGGGTAAAATCGCCTGCAGGCGCTTGGGGTAGATACCTGCGGTATGCAGGCCAATCTTGAATCCCATGGCGCTGACCTCAGCGATGGCATCGGGTAGCGCACGTTGCTGGGTAGGCTCGCCGCCGCTGAAAACCACAGCATCCAGTAAACCCTGGCGGCGCTTAAGAAAATCCAGTATTTCCCGCCATGGGATGACCGTTTCGGCCTCACGGGGCAGAAGATCGCTGTTGTGGCAGTAACGGCATCTCAGCGGACACCCCTGGCAGAAGATAACCGCTGACAGACAGCCGGGATAGTCGACGGTGGTCATGGGCACCAGTCCGCCGACTTTTAGGGATCTCAGTGTCATAGGGCTGTATCAGGCGTCACCCATGTGTGCAGAATCCGATGATATTGCCGATTCCTGAAAGCAGATACGTTCGGCGTGCTCAGACTGCTTGCCGGGATTGAAGGCGGAAACGGGCCGGTGGTAGCCCATTACCCGGGTCCAGATCTCACAACGGGTGCGTTCTTCGTCTCTCAGTTCAATCGCTTTATGCATGATTCAATACCTCTTTCTGTTTCTGTTGGATTAATTCGTCGTCACACTTGGGGCAATACTCGTGTTCCCCATTGAGATAGCCGTGTACCGGGCAGATCGAGAAGGTTGGGGTAACCGTCAAATAGGGTACACGGAACTTCTCCAGGGAGCGTTTCACCAACTGCTTACAAGCCTCGGTGCTACCGAGCTGTTCATTCATATAGAGATGCAGCACGGTGCCGCCGGTGTAGCGGCGTTGCAGAGGCTCCTGGTGGGTGAGCGCCTCGAAGGGATCGTCCGTATAGCCCACCGGCAGCTGAGAGGAGTTGGTGTAGTAGGGCTTCTCCGTGGTACCCGCCTGCAGAATATCGGGGTAGCGTTTGAGGTCCTCTTTGGCGAAACGGTAGGTGGTGCCTTCAGCCGGTGTTGCTTCAAGGTTGTAGAGGTTGCCGGTCTCTTCCTGGAACTCGACCATGCGTTGACGTATGTGGTCGAGGAAACGGCCGGCAAAGCCTGCCCCCCAATCTGATGTGATGTCGAGTTCACCGCCGCTGTAGTTGCGGATCATCTCGTTGATGCCGTTGACGCCGATGGTGGAGAAGTGGTTGCGCAGGGTGCCGAGGTAACGTTTGGTGTAGGGAAACAGGCCTGCATCCATATGGCGCTGGATCACTTTGCGTTTGGTCTCCAGGCTATTTCGTGCCAGCCGCAGCAGCTCATCGACCTTTGCCATTAATGCAGTCTCATCCTCTTGGTAGAGATAGCCGAGGCGTGCGCAGTTCAGTGTCACCACACCGAGGGAGCCGGTCTGCTCCGCCGAACCGAACAGGCCGTTGCCCCGTTTGAGCAGCTCCCGCAGGTCGAGTTGCAAACGGCAGCACATGGAGCGGACCATGTTGGGACTGAGTTCCGAATTGAGGAAGTTCTGGAAATAGGGCAGGCCGTATTTTGCTGTCATGGCAAAGAGCAGCTCGGCATTCTCGCTCTCCCAGGGGAAATCGGGCGTGATGTTGTAGGTTGGAATGGGGAAGGTGAAGACCCGGTCTTTGTCATCCCCGGCGGTCATCACTTCGATATAGGCCCGGTTGATCAGGTCCATCTCCGTCTGCAGATCGCCATAGCTGAAGGGCATCTCCTCACCGCCGACTATCGGGATCTGCTCACGCAGGTCCTCCGGGCAGACCCAATCGAAGGTGAGGTTTGTGAAGGGGGTCTGGGTGCCCCAGCGGGAGGGGACATTGAGGTTATAGATCAGCTCCTGAATGTACTGGCGGACCTGTTCGTAGTCGAGATTGTCCTTGCGTACAAAGGGGGCCATGTAGGTATCGAAGGAGCTGAAGGCCTGGGCGCCGGCCCATTCGTTCTGTAGCGTGCCGAGGAAGTTGACGATCTGCCCCACGGCGCTGGACATATGTTTCGGTGGTCCCGACTCGACCTTGCCGTGGACGCCGTTGAGCCCTTCATGCAGCAGGGTGCGCAGTGACCAACCGGCACAATAACCGGCCAGCATGTCGAGGTCGTGGATATGGATGTCCCCCTGGCGGTGGGCCTCGCCGATCTCCGGCGGGTAGACGTGACTGAGCCAGTAGTTGGCAATCATCTTGCCCGAGGTATTGAGGATCAGCCCACCCAGCGAGTAGCCCTGATTGGCGTTGGCGCTGACGCGCCAGTCGGAACGTTCCAAGTATTCGCTCACCGAGGCGGAGACATCCAGCAGGGTGCGGCGATCTTCACGCAGTTTTTTGTGCTGTTCACGATAGACGATATAGGCGCGGGCGGTCTTGAGATGGTTGGCGCTGATCAGTGCCTGCTCGACGATATCCTGTATTCGTTCGATCTCAGGCGCTCTCTCGTTGTGACCGACATGGGTCAGCACCTTCGTCACCTGCGAGGTAAGGAGTTTTGCTTCACTCTCATCGAACTCGCCGGTGGCTTGGCCCGCTTTGAGGATAGCGTTGCGGATCTTTCCGGCGTCGAAATCGGCTTCGCTGCCGTCTCTTTTGTGGACCTTGGTGGGTAGGCAAAAAGTCTGCTGCACGGCATGGGTTGGCATAGCCGGTGATCCTCGTGGTTATTTTATTTGAATCCACAAGATGTGGATGTGTCTATGAAGTAAAACACTATATATTGTGTTTTCAAGGTTAACTCTTGATCGAGATCAAGTGGTGGGCAAAACAATTTTTCTGAGGCTTCGAAAAACTTTCAATGGGTTACATTCGATAGTTGAGAAAAACGGTGATGGGTGGCTCGTAGAAAAGTGAAAATTTGGGGGAGGGAATCATTTCAGGGGTCGTGCTGGGTGTGGGAGTGCTGAAGGATGCTGTTGGGCCTCCTGCGTCGGCCCAACCTACGTGCTGGAAAGCGCTCTAAGCCGTAGGTTGGCGCTGAGCCTTGTGGGTCTGGCTGATCGTTACCTTATTTACCGCATGGCCCACTAGATGTTAGCGGCCGTCGCCGACAAAGGGATTGCTGCGACGTTCCTCTCCGAAGGTGGATTCGGGACCATGACCGGGGATGAAACGTACGTCGTCTCCCAGCGGCCAGAGTTTCTGGCGAATGGAGCGGATCAGGGTATTGTGATCGCCGCGTGGGAAGTCGGTGCGTCCGATGGAGCCTTTGAAGAGTACGTCTCCCACCTGGGCGAGGCGCTCACCGGGATGGAAGAAGATCAGATGTCCCGGTGTGTGTCCAGGACAGTGCAGCACTTCCAGTGACTCTTCTCCCACAGTGACGGTATCTCCCTCCTGCAACCAGCGGTCGGGCTGACAGATTCTTTCGTCACCAAAACCGAACATGGCTGCCTGTTGGGCCATACCGTCAAGCCAGAAGGCATCATCCGGGTGGGGTCCGTCGATGGGGATTTTCAAGTGTTCAGCCAGTTCAACAGCCCCACCGGCATGATCCAGATGACCGTGGGTCAGCAGAATTCTTTCCGCTGTCAGGCCGATGGCATTCAGTTCAGCCATGATGATGGGGTTGTCACCACCGGGATCGATGATTGCCGCACGAAGGGTTTTTTCACACCAGAAAATGGTGCAGTTCTGCTCAAATGGCGTGACGGGAACTATTTTGTATTTCATCCGGCGACTCGCTGCAACAGTGCTTCCAACTGCGTCTCTGTCTTCGCCCCCAGTGTTATATCGAGTACCCGATTGTCCTTCACCAGTATGGTGGTGGGTGTGGCGCGGATTTTAAAGGCTCTCGCTGTCTCGGGTTCGTCTCTTACGTCGATCTTGGTCACTCTATCGCTCTCCTGAGCCAGTCGGTCGATGATGGGGGTCATGCTGCGGCAGGGACCACAATTGGCACTATAGAAATAGATCATGCGGTCTCCCGATGATTTGTCCAGTACCCCGCTTTCGATTTCAGTACCCACCATCCGCCGGGCGGAGAGGTAGGTCAGCATCGGCATCAGAATAAGGAAGGCGGAAGCCGCCAGCAGGACGATCATTACCCAGGACATATCGAATTGTCTCCTGATGGTGTTTTGTGATGCGCCGGATACAATGGCTGCCTAGGGCCTGTTAACATTAATCCAATACGCCCTGCTGGAGCTGTTTTTATGCCCAGCAAGGCAGAATGAGCGTGGTGTAGCCCGGCTACATGAGCGAATGATAACGCTGCTGGGTGCAAAAACAGCCCCAGCCCTTCGGGTTGCGCCTGAAAAATCGCCACTCGGCGTTGCTCGTCGCTCATTTGGAACAACCAAACTTCTCTCCTCGCGCCTTGATTGGCGCTTTTTCAGGCTCAACAGGGCGCATTGGATTAATGTTAACAGGCCCTAAAAGAGACAATAGCAAACAGGTTGGCAGATGGAGCAGATGACGCTTTTCTTCGTGCTGGGTGGATTATTAATCCTTACCCTGATGCTGGCAAGCATTGCCCAGCGCTACCACGCTTATCTTGAGGAACGGCGCCGGCGTATCGAGCGTATTCTCCATCGGGTTGGTGAGATGGAGGGGTTATTGCATCAAATGAGCGGGCTGCCTGTCCCGTTAGAAGTTGAGCAGATTCTATACAAGGATGTTCTTGCGCGTTTGAATGTGGTGAAAAGCGTCCATTCCCGCTACGAAGGTATCGACAGGATGATCGCTGATGCGGGGCGGGCGCTGTCTGCCTTACAACCCCGTCCCCTCGACTGTAATTTTGATGAAAAACAGCTGGAGACGTTGATTCGGACTTTGGGTGAGGTGCTCTGGATGGCACAGGAACGACGTTTTGTGTCACCTGTCTCGGATGAGGAACGAATGCAGTTGATGCAAATCATCGCCCTGCGACGAGCTGAATGTCTCAGCTATTTCCACCAACGTGAAGCCAATCGTATGAGAAGTGAAGGCCAGCTTCACCAGGCGGTATGGCACTGTAATCAGATTCGCACTTTTCTCAAGGAGAACGGGCCCGACAATGACCGGGTCAGGTCATGGTATCGGGATGCGGAGCAGATGCACTGGGAGATATCGCAGGAGATCAGCGGTCATTCTGATGGATCATCCTCGGAGTAGCCATCCAGTGGTTCCGAGATCCGGTGGTTCTCATCCAGCCAGTCTCCCAGGTCGATGAGTCGGCAGCGCTCGCTGCAGAAAGGGCGCCAACGGGATGTCGGTAGCCAGGGGACCGGTTTGTTGCAGGTCGGGCAGGGGACGGACGTGGCTTTGTTTTGATTGGAATCTTTGGGGTTCATTTAAGCAAAAGGAATTTTGAATTCTGAGTTGTGAATTTTGAATTTCGGTTTTCGCTTCGCGCACATCTTTGAAAAAAGGCGCTTCCGTTGCTGCTGACGAACAAAGCATTATTGAATCACGGAGACTGTACCATCCAAACGCGGATGCCAAGCGTTTTAGAAAATACAGGCAGTTAACAGGAAATCAATATCCCGGCTGACCTGTATCGGTCTACCGGTGTCCACCGTTTCGAGAAAGCGGATGTTAAAGCGGTTCTTGTTGCCGCTGATCTCGGTGAAAACTGTGGCTGTCCTGGGCAGGCCGACCCGGATCATCTGCGCCGGCGCCGAGTTATCCAGGGTTCGTTGAAAAAGTCCCTGTGGCGCTCGCTCCTGGGTAGGCAGGTTACTGTTCCTGACCAGATTGAGCAGCAGCACCACCGCTTCTCTGACGGGATGGAGCTCCTGCATCCACTCACTCATTTGGTCCTGGCGGACTTCATGTGGCTGGTTGAGCCAGTAGTGGTATTGCGGCAGGTCAAAGTTACAGCTGCCGCCGGGAATGCTGTTGCGCTGCAAAATGGTGTTGAGAAATTCATTGCTGCGCAGGCGGCGGGCGATCTGGCCGTCCAGGCGATAGACCTGATGAATCGCCTGCTCCAGATCATCGAGCACCTGTCCCAGGGTCTGCATGTCCACATCGGGTTGTTGGCGGACACGCTCCAGATTGCTGGTGTGCCGTTCCAGCTCCTTGAGAATTTCTGTCTTGAGGTCGGAGCGGCCGAAGATGCTGATGATGCTTAACAGGCCTTCGATGGCTGAGCGGTTACTCCATGGGTCGGCTAACGGACGAAAGTGATCCACCTGCATGAACAGGTGTTCCAGTCGCAGAAAGGTGCGGATCCTTTCGTTCAACGGATGTTCAAAATGAATAAGGTCAGCCACGGATGTTGTTTTCTGTGCCGTAGAGATGCATGAGTTGCCCGGTATTATGTCAGGGCGTGGTCTTAACTGCTAACCATAGATCTCTGGGAAAGACACTTTTGCAACACGGTTTGCAGCATAGGGCGAAAGCGCTTACCCACGCACACCAGGATTGTGACTGAAACTGTCCAGTATATGGACATAATTGACCCGTTCGAATTCACTGGGGTCGGCTACGGCAATCTGGCTGACGCGGCCACGGATATCTTCTATCGATTCAAAGCCTTTTTCCTCCATCCAGGCCTCAACACCGGCAAGAACCGTAGTCATGGCGCTCGGTCCCTGTTCGAGCAGCAAACTGCAAAGATGTACCACATCGGCCCCCGCCAGCAGCAATTTGATAGCATCCTCAGATGTGTGGACGCCGCCGGTTGCGCCCAGAGAGAGTGAGGTTCGGCCGTGCAGGATGGCAATCCAGCGCATCGCCAGCAGCGCTTCCGCGGATGTGGAGGTGTGTAGACAGGCGCAGAGGCGCAGATTATCGATGTTGATATCGGGCTGATAGAAGCGGTTGAACAGGGCGACACCGGCCGCGCCGGCCAATTCCAACCGTTTCACCATGTTGGCCATGGAGCTAAAAGCGGGTGATAGCTTCATATTGATCGGTATCGATACCTGCTGTTTGAGTTGGGTGAGCAGTTCGATATAGCGCTGTTCGATCTCACTGCCGCTGATATCGGTATCTGCAGCAACCTGGTAGATATTCAGTTCCAGTGCATCGGCGCCCGCCCGCTCCATCTCTTCTGCATGGGAGATCCAACCACCTGGCGTGGTGCCGTTGAGGCTGGCAATGACGGGGATGTCGAGGGATGCCTTCAGGTCGCGCAGATTCTCCAGATAGCGCTCCTGTCCGTTGGAAAAGTCGTAGTGGTCGGGCAGGAATCTCTCGGCTTCGGCAAATCCGGTGTCCTGGTGGTGCAGAAAGCGCACCATGGTCTCTTCTTCTGCAGTGACAGCCTCTTCAAAAAGAGAGTACATAATTATGGCGGCAGCACCGGCATCTTCGAGACGCTTCGCATCTTCAATACTTCTCGACAAGGGTGATGCAGAGGGTACAAAGGGGTTTTTCAGCTGCATACCTAGATACTGAGTGGTGAGGTCCATATCTCTTCTCTCTGATGTCTGACGGAGCTAGGGTTTTTGCCGTAACGATCGAAATAATGCTAACAGGCCTTAGTGCTAATTAAAGGGTATTTATCCCCAATCGCCAACTTGGATTCTGTCATATACAGGTTTCGCAGTTGCTCAGGGTTAGCTTGTTACAAGCTGTTACAGTCATATACTCAGTGTCACAGGCGAACATCGTAGGGCATGCTAATGTGTAGAGGGAATTGAGAAGAGCAGCCATGAATAGAGACCTCAAACAGGCGCCCGGACCCTCGCGGGTTCTACTGGTGGAAGATGATGTGGAACTCGCGGAATTGGTTCGCGAGTATCTGCAACGTTACGAGTTCGAGGTGAGTCTGGAGCATCGTGGCGACACTGCACCAGATCGTGTGCGTGCCGAGGAGCCGGATATTCTGGTTCTCGATCTCAATCTGCCCGGTCGGGATGGACTGGATATCTGTAGAGACCTGCGTATGGACTATCACGGACCGATAGTGATGTTTACTGCCAGAGATGAGGATGTGGATGAGATTGTCGGACTTGAACTGGGGGCCGATGATTACCTGACCAAGCCGGTGGAACCCAGGGTGCTGCTGGCGAGGTTGAGATCTTTGTTGCGGCGTTATCATTCGGTTGAGCAGAATTCGTCAGAAGCCTCCAGTGATCTGCTTAACTTTGGTCAGCTGAGTATCGATGCAAGTGCCCGTGCGGTGAGCTTGAAGTCACAGCAAATCGAACTTTCCACCGGTGAATTTGATCTGCTTTGGTTGTTGGCCAGTATGGCGGGCAAGGTGGTGGATCGTGATAGCGCCCTGAAAACCCTGCGTGGGTTTGGCTATGACGGTATGGATCGCTCGGTGGATATCGGGATATCCCGCTTGCGTCGTAAATTAGAGGATGACGCCAACCATCCCTATCGCATCAAAACCGTCCGGGGGCGAGGTTATCTGTTTGTCCCCGACGCCTGGGTCTGACTCACCATGGGTCGTCTATACATCACTTTGTACGGTGTCTTGTTCATTACCTGCGGGCTGTTTATCGCTGGATTGGTCTGGCTGCCTGATGTGGCCTTGCGTGGTACGGTCCAGCGCTATTACGAAAGAGCATTGATCGGCGCTTACGATCTGGTGGAAGCACGCCTTGAAGCGTACCCCCAGGCGCAGTGGGATGAGGTAATAGACAAGCTCGCACCACACTTTCACTATGGGCTTGCACTCTATGGTCCAGAGGATCTGGACGGGCTGGCTATTGCCGGTCCAGAGCAGCTGCGGCTGAAACAGGATCGATTGATATTTCAGGATGAGGGAGAACAGACCCGGTTCTTCAAACGGGTATTGGATACTGACCGTTACCTGATGATGGTGTTGGGGCCCAATCCTGAGCAGGAGGAAGTTGATCAGGTAAAAGGGATTATCTATCTGATTGAGTCACGTTTTCTTGACAGTGACAGAGCGGATTGGCCAGATGTGCTCACCGATCTGGGGCAGCTTTTCGACATGCCGCTGGCCTTATTGTCACTGGATGATACCGCACTGCCAACAGAAAGGCTGGCTGACATCAAAGCCGGAAAGGCAATTGTGCTCGGATTGGAGAATCAGGAAGAGACCTATTTCAAGCGGCTGGGTGAATCTGATCAGGTGTTTCGTGCCGGTCCCTTCGAAGTGCCGCCGATTCTACGCTATTTCAATTTCTTTTTACTCGTCTTACTGGCGCTGTTGATTGCCTTGGCAGTGTACGTCTGGGTTCGTCCTGTTTGGCGTGATCTGAACCAGTTCGACCGGGGTGTCCGGCATTTCGGTACGGGTGATTTGGATACCCGCTTACTGGTCAACAAGCGGTCTGCATTAAGACCGCTGGCAGATACCTTTAATGCGATGGCGGAGCGTATGCAACGGTTAATCCATTCGCACAAGGAGTTGACCGGTGCGGTCTCTCACGAGCTGCGGACTCCCATTGCCCGTTTGCGCTTCAGAGTGGATATGCTGGAGGAGCCACTATCCAGTAGCGACTATCAACGTCATATCACAGCAATGCGTAAGGATATTGTGGAGCTGGAAGAGCTGGTCAACGAATCGCTCAGCTACTCGCGGTTTGACCGTGAGCGTCCGGACCTGATATTGGAAACAGTGACGTTGGATGAATGGTTGAGCATTTTGCTGATTGAACTGAACGACGAGATGCTGGCAGTGGAAGTGCAACTGACCCCTTCACCGGATGATAAAACACAGGTAACACTTGATACCAGATTGATGGGACGTGCGGTGAAAAACCTACTGCGCAATGCCCATCGACACGCCTCTAATCGAATTATTTTGAGTGGCAGTTGTGTCGGCGGAGAGGCAACTATTGTTGTTGAGGATGATGGAACAGGTGTTCCTGAGACGGACAGGGAGCGTATCTTCGAACCCTTTGCCCGGCTCGATGCCGCTCGGGATAGAGAGTCCGGTGGCGTTGGTTTGGGACTGGCTATCGTGAATCAGATCGTCCGCTGGCATCAGGGAAGCGTGCGCGTGGAGACATCATCATTGGGTGGCGCCCGTTTCGTTATTACATGGCCGGTTACACAAAGCTGACAACTGTTACAGCCTGATACAATCCTATACAAGTGCACCACAGACGGGTGCTGTGTTCTCTCTTAATCTGGTGTCGTCATTTAACGCAATGGAGACGACACTATGTTACTCAAGCTCAATACTTGGTCCGTCAAGACCGCTATACCCGCACTGACTTTAATTGCTGTGTTATCAGGTGCCTCTGAAGATGTATCGGCAGGTGAGTGGAGTGTAGGTGCTAATGTCCTGGGTGGACGCAGTCCGATCGTAGGCGAAGGTGGCGTTACTGCCCTGTTCCCGGTTGTGGCTTATAAAGGTGAACGGTTTTATGCCAATCTGGGTAATCCCGGACTCTCACACTTTAACGGCATGACTGATTTCGGTGGGCTGGGTTATAGCATCATCAAGGATGATCACTTCACCATCGATCTGGTGGGAAAAATTCGTGCAATAGGGATTGATCCTGATGACAACGACAAATTGACCGGATTGCGTAAGCGCAAAGCCGGTTTCGATGCCGGGATCAATGCGCGTTGGGATTTCGGTTATGGCGAGCTGAATGGACAACTGCTGACCGATGTGAGTAACCGATCCAAGGGTCAGGAAGCCATCGTCAGTTATGCATATCCCATGGCGTCGGGTAAGTGGACGTTACGTCCTGAAGTGGGCCTCAGCTGGCAAAGCAGTGATTTGACCGACTACTACTTCGGTGTGCAAAGCGATGAAGTGAGGGTTGATCGAGCGCTCTACCAGGGTAAATCCACCGTTACACCTTTTGCCGGAATCCAAGCGGAGTATGCCATGAGTCAGCAGATTCATCTGATCGGCGGCGTCGGTGTGGGGCGTCTTGGTGATGGCATCAGTGACAGCCCCATTGTTGATCAACGCAATGTTGTCGGTGGTTTTGCCGGTCTCAACTATCACTTTTAAGTCATCTGAAATGAACCTACGTCGCGGCATGGTTGTTCTGACTGTTATTTCGTTGATTCTGGTCGGCGGATTTGCAGGGTATGTGGATCAGGCACAGGAGGTTGAGACAGTTCCTGTTGAGCGGGGGGATCTGAAACTTGTGATCAGGGTAACCGGTGAAGTCATCAATGATCGTACCGTAACCCTCACCGCATTGGTGGATGGTCAGGTAAGCCAGGTTGCCACCGCTCTGGGTGAACGGGTTGAGACGGATCAGATACTGGCCTCTATGGATAACCGTGCCGCTGGCGCACGACAACAGCGTGCTCGTGCCTATCTGCAGCAGGAGCAAGTGCGTCGTCATGAAGAGCAGATGCGTTATCAGCGACTGGAGAAGCTTTCAGTGAAAGCTGCAGTTTCCCAAGAACAATTAGAGCAGGCGAAGCTCAACTGGGAAGCTGCTACAGCTGCCTGGGAAGTGGCGAAGGCCGATCTGCGTCTTGCCGAAGTGGCCCAGGAGTGGCAACAGGTACGTGCCCCCTTCGATGCGGTCGTAGTGGGGAAATCGACGGAAGTGGGGCAATGGGTGGAGGCGGGGACTCAGCTGTTCTCACTGGTTGCCCTGGATCAATGGGAGATCGAAGCTCATGTGGATGCGGTGGACAGCGGACGCATAAAGCTGGGTCAACCCGTGGTCATTCGATGCGATGCCTTTCCCGAGCTGTCTTGGGAATCAACAGTGAACTGGATTGGTCCCAGTGTGGAGCGGGAGAAGGATAAGCGCCTCAACACCTTTCGGGTCCGGCTCGGTTTAGGGATAAATTCACCATCACTGTTGCTTGGACAGCAAGTGGATTTGGAAATACTGGTCGATCGTCGCCAAGCGGTCTTAAAGCTGCCGTTTGCAGCGCTGAAGGAGCAAGAGGGTGATTTTGAAGTGGCGTTGATCGAGTCGGGACGACTGCGCTATCGACAAGTTGAGACCGGATTGGAGGGCGACACCCATGTGGAACTGTTGGCAGGTGTCAAAGAGGGAATGAGGGTGGTTCGACTCGATGGAGAGCGATTTGAGACGGGGCTTCTGGTGAAAGAAGGAGAGACGCCATGATACGGATTGAAGGATTGTACAAATCCTACTGGCGATCCGGTGTTGAGTTGGCGGTTATTCGGGGTGTCGAACTGGTTGTCGCGGCTGGTGAGTTTGTCGCCATCATGGGCCCTTCCGGGTCCGGTAAAAGCACACTGCTGAATATTATCGGTTGCCTCGATATTGCAGATCAGGGTCACTACCAATTGAGTGGGGAGAGCGTGGACCACAGCATCCCCCATAAGCTGGCCGAGCTACGTGCGCGTTATATCGGATTTATCTTCCAATCCTTCAATCTTATCCCGACCCGGACTTCACTCGATAATGTGGCGCTGCCGTTGCTCTATCAGGGGTTGTCACGATCAGCACGTAAAAGTCGTGCATTGAACGCCTTGCAACGTGTGGGTGTTGCTGACCGCTCGACACACCTGCCCAGTCAACTCTCCGGTGGCCAACAGCAGCGTGTGGCCATTGCCCGGGCGTTGGTCAACCAACCTCAGTTGCTGATCGCGGATGAACCAACAGGCGCATTGGACAGCCGCAACGGTGAACAGGTCATGAAGCTCTTTAAGGAATTGCATGAAGAGGGACATACCATAGTGATGGTTACCCATGATCCTGTCATCGGTGAGTGGGCGGACCGGGTGGTATCACTGCGTGATGGTGTGGTTGTGCCATGAACCGCTTCCGAATTTTTATTGAGTTATTAATAGAAGCGTTATTGGCACTCAAAGAAAATCGCTTGAGATCCCTGCTGAGCGTGATTGGGATCGCTATCGGTATTGCTGCAGTGATGACGGTGAGTGCGGTGAGTAGCGGCGGTAAGGCTTTTGTGTTGAAAGAGTTGGAAACTTTCGGGCTACGTTCGGTGTGGGTGTTTCGTGACTATGAAGACAAAGATCCCAATCGACGGGTGCGCGAAGGATCGGGTCTGGTGGAGCAGGATCTGTCTATGTTGAGTGGTAACTGTTGCCCGGCTGTGCATCAACTCAGTCCGGTGACGTTGGTGGAAAGCGATCCCATCATTCAATGGGGCAACCGCTACAGCAACGCTGCCATCAAAGGGGTAAACGCACGCTATTTGTCGATCAATAACGATCGCTTGAAACTGGGACGTGGACTCAGGCAAGAGGATATCAGGGGACGTCGCCCCGTGGTCCTTGTTGGTGAGACGGTCAGCAAGGATCTATTTCCGCAGATGGAAAATCCTGTAGGCAGTCATTTACGCATAGCGGGTCGTAAGTTCAGAGTGATTGGTGTCCTGCAATACAAAAGCAGGGATCTGCTTGCCAGCATCGGTTCAGAGGGAGGCGAGGATGCGAACAATCGCATCCTGCTGCCCTATACCCTGGTACAGCAGATGAACGGTAACCGGGAGGTCAGCTATCTGCAGGCAGAGGCAGTTTCCCTGAATCAGGCAGAGCGTGCCGTAGCACAACTGAAGCAGGTGTTGGAACGACGCCATCGTGGCGCCTATCAATATACTCAGGTGACGCTCGCCTCCTATCTCAAAACAGTGGATCGTATTCTCGGCGGCATTACAGCCATGGGGGTAGTGGCTGCATCTACCTCGCTGTTGGTCGGCGGTATCGGTGTGGCGGGGATCATGAGTACTGCGGTTGTCGAACGCATCAGAGAGATCGGTGTGAGGATGGCCATTGGTGCCAACCGTCGCCATATCCTGTTTCAGTTTCTGGCGGAAGCCGTATTGATCAGCGTGATGGGCGGCATTACCGGTTTGGTGATCGGTCTCTTACTGGGTGGACTGCTGGATCTGGTGACTGGATTGCCACTGATACCCACAACCGAAGGTGTTCTCATCGGATTGGTCGTCTCTGTCTTGGTGGGATTGGCATCCGGGTATTACCCGGCACGTCGG
>JAHXIP010000025.1 GCA_025655575.1 Candidatus Thiodiazotropha sp. (ex Monitilora ramsayi)
TAAATTCCGGGCTAAATCTTTGACTGCTCATACGCTTCCTCCTATGCTCATATCATAGCTCGGAAGTGTCTACCGTACTGTGGGAACTCCATCATAGCTCGGAAGTGTCTACCGTACTGTGGGAACTCCAGTTGCTTAACCTTGTGTCTTTGAAAGGCGGGGTGCTTCAGACCACGGTTTATGCTTTAAGTGTTAGAAATTAACAGACTTGTATGATCAAGGTTGATTGAGCATGATAGAAGATTAGGAATTACGCTTTCAGAAATTCTTGACCATCTGATCCTGGATCGATGGGTCGTTTGGACTATTGCCAATGTTCAAGCGTTAAGGTGATATTTCTCTGGTCATCACTTATCCAGATCTGTTCCTCTTGTATCGAACAGCTAAGGCTCATATTTCTTTGGGTCAACTCACTCAACAAGGAACTATCTGTAGACGAAAGTTTGATGACGTTGAGATTCTTAAAGCGAGAATAATCTGCACTGTTTTGCTGCCACCATACAGCTGAACTTCGATCTGCATAGGTATAGATGATCACACGCTTGGCACGTCCACAGGCTCGACGGATGCGTCTCTCATCAGGTTGTCCAAGTTCAACCCAAAGCTCTATCTCATCAGTCAGGCTCTTTTGCCAAAGATCTGGCTCATCGTCAGTGCTCAGCCCCTTTGAGAAAGACAGCTGTTCATCAGCATTCAGGGCGAATGCGATTATCCGAATCATCATGCGCTCATCTGTTTCTGATGGATGTCGAGCAAGGGTCAATGTGTGGTGTTCGTAGTGATTTCTGTCCATATCAGAAACCTGTAATCCGACTTTAAAAATTGTTGCCTTCAGTGCCAATGCGGTCTGTCCTAATCGAATGGTTTTCGTCTAAGTGCTTTCTGTTGCCCGTGCCTTTTTTTACTATCGACCCGACGCTTTTGTGATGCCTTGGAGGGTTTTGTGGCAATGCGTTTTTTTCGCGTGGTGGCGACGCTCTGAATAAGGTATTTAAGCCGCTCCAGAGCATCGGCGCGATTTTTCTCTTGGTCCCGATAATTTTGTGCCTTGATAATGATCACGCCCGCGCGGGTAATGCGTTTGTCCTGAAGTTTGAAAAGACGTTGTTTATATAAGTCAGGCAATGAGGATTCTGTGATAGAGAAACGCAAATGGATGGCAGACGAGACTTTGTTGACATTTTGCCCTCCGGGTCCTGATGCGCGGACAGCAATCAACTCAATCTCAGATAATGGTATTGAGACTCGTGAGGAGATGTTCAGATGGGTGTCGTCAGTGTGCATGGTTTGGGTGAAATTATCCTACATAGGAAGTATACACGACCGTAAATAGTGTTACACCGTGCATTGACTCACGGTAGCGCTTGGGCCAATCGGGCAGTGTGGGTCATGTGGGATGACGGCTCCTTAGCTTCTTCCAACGAAATGTGGTTGGGTAATGAGAACCAGGAACTCAGTATCCACTCGACCTATTCCTGTAAATCAATGATGGCATTGTTGACCGGTACCACAGCGTCATGGCGGGCGGTCTGCATTACACAACTGGTAGTCATAACAAGTTTTTCGACGGCTGGACAACTGAAGAGGTAGGTGAGGATTATGCAGACAATCTAAATGATGATAATTGGGATACTACACTGGAACTGCTGTATGGCCTGGATGCCGTACCCGTGCAAAGCCAGCCGGGTGAGAATTCCGACCTTCGAGAAAAGTTGCGTTATCAGGCTATTCCAAGGAAGCGTGCTGCATTCTGACCTTATCAACCCGGCTATTAGATTGCCGGGTTAACAAAGACACAGCGGCGGTGTTGGCGAATTCCGGATCACTACCGCTGTGTTGTGACGAATAAATGCCCATAGTTCGTAAGCAGGTGAGCCAATGTCATTGTGTTAATTGATTGATCTTGTTCAGGGCATCGAGAATTTCCTGCGCAAGATCGCGTAATTTCTTACGTTCAGACCTGGCTTTGTTGCGCAGCAACTCGAATGCACGCTCTCTTTCAAGGTGATGGCGTTCCATCAGAATACCAACCACCACATCAACTACTCTGCCGGTCTCTATTGCATGGCTGTATCGGGTCTCTGTTTCTCTGAGTCGACGTGTCTCCTCAGCCCACTTCACGGCAGATTCGATGGCAGGTAACACATTGACGTTCTTCAGAGATCTCTCAAGGACACCATGGGTGCCGGGGTCAGGACTCAGCCCGTCGAGTATTCCATTCTCTGGATTACAGAGAAATATAAAAGGTATGCCGGCATCCAGAAACTCGCTGGCGAGGTCGATACCAGCCAGGTTCGGTAGATTTAAGTCGAGAATGACTAGGTCCGGTTTTTCACTATTGCTTAGGTTCAGGCCCTCATCAACTGAGTCCGTGGTTAACACATGGTATCCGGCATCTTTAAGAGGTTTACTGAATGTGCTCAGTGAAGGAGGATTGCTGTCTACCAGTAAGAGTTTTACCTGTCCGTTCATATCATTTATCCCAAGGATACTTCAGGAGGAGGGTGTCGATATCTGTGAATCGTATCGATGATGTATGGACAGGGGTGTTCCCTGAGAGAAAAATATGCACCGTACTGCATGGGTTATGGGTATCAGAAAGTTCTGATGAGCCTTTTTTATGTCGTCCCTTTCGCATTGAAAGTCATTCCTGTTCTTTGATTATACTGCTACGCGTTATTTGGATGATGATATTTATCATTATTGAATCTTAAAGATGTTCTGATAATTCAAATGTCATCTGTATACGATCGATCTGCCTGCACTTGCCCGATACCCATTACCAGAATGGATTTCTTTTGATTGCAAGCGCATGTCATTCTGTTTCCATGCAAGAGTCTGTCATTAGAGGGCATGGTGATTCGAGATGGTCATACTCATGTCTGTTATCTATCTGAATAGATGTCAATTCTTCAATCGGTAGTGGTGGGCTGATTAGATGTCCTTGTGCCTGGTCACAGCCTAGCCGTTTGAGGAGATCGAGTTGCTCTTGATTCTCGATGGCTTTAGCGGAAGCGATTAAGCCGAGATTATGGGCCATATTTATGACGGTCATGAGCAACTGCTGATGACTGTCATCACTGTCCAGGTCGTGAACTAGGGATTCATCAATTTTTAACTTGTCGATAGAGAGCCTTTTGATGTTGATGAGTGAAGAGAAGCCTATGCCGAAGTCATTGATAGTAATCTGCGCACCGAGTGCTTTAATCTTTTTGAGAGATTCGATAACTACCCGGTTGTCAGTCATCAAGGTACTTTCAGGAATTTCCAGCTCCAGCAATTCAGGTGGTAACCCGTTCCGTTGGAGTGTCGACTCTATTCGTTCCATGAATTGTTCAGAACCCAACTGCTGCACTGAGATATTGAGTGCTATACAGATATTGATGCCTGTCTTATGCCGCAGCCACTCGGCCATTTGCCGACATGCAGTATCGAGTATCCAGTCACCGAGCTGTAGAATCAGTCCCGTCTCATCAGCAAGTGGTATGAACAGATTGGGTGAAATTTCACCTCTCTCTTGATGCGTCCAGCGAACGAGTACTTCGAGGGTTGTGATTTTACCTGTAGCCAAATCAATGATGGGCTGGAATACCAGTTTCAGTTGATTATTGTCCAATGCCTCTCGTAGATCATTTTCAAGGGCAATTTGGCGTTCATATTGAGATCCCATGGATGCGTCATAGATAGAATATTGATTTTTACCTTTCTCTTTTGCGCGGTACATGGCGCTATCGGCATGCCTGAGGAGTGTTTCGGTATCGCTGCCGTGCTCTGGGTAGAGGCTGATACCAATACTTGTGCCGATAAATAGCTCGCGCTGACCTATCTGGAAAGGCTGTTTGAAACAGCCTTGGATCTTTTCTGCCATGGCCGATGCATGCTCGTGGCTTGTGATTCCGGATAAAATCACAGTGAATTCATCACCGCCCAACCTGGCGACAGTATCGGATTCTCGGAGGCTGCTGGAGAGTCGTGTTGCAATACTGCGTAGTAACTGGTCACCGGTGGAATGCCCCAGTGAGTCATTGATGGCTTTGAAGTGGTCGAGATCAAGGAAAAAGAGGGCAAGCATTTCCAAATCACGATGTGCCTGTGATATGGATAAATTGAGCCTGTCACTGAACAGTTCACGATTGGGCAGGCCTGTCAGGCTGTCATAGTAGGCAAGCAGATGTATTTGATTTTGGAAGGATTTCTGGTGGCTGAGGTCTGAAAACGTAGCCAAGTAATGTGTGGCTTCTCCTGAAGGATCCTTTATTGTGTTGATTGATAACCATTCCGGGTAGACCTCTCCGTTTTTTCTGCGATTCCAGATGGTACCCTTCCAATAACCGTTCGATATTAATGCATGCCACAGGCCCTCATAGAACTTCTTATCATGTCGGCCTGATGAGAGCATGCCGGGAGCTTGCCCTAGCGCTTCCTTACGGGAATATCCGGTCACACGGGTAAAGGCAGGGTTGATTTCAACAATCTTCAGCGCCATGTCAGTTACTAAGATGGCGTCATCCATTGCGTGGAGAACTCTGCCAGAAAGAGATCCCTCGATTGGCCCTTGGGTACGCGATGAGTGCGCCATGCGCCTGATTCGATCTGTCAGGGCCTCAAGCTTTGGCTTAAGGCGCGTTAAGAGTTCCATTTTGAGCGTCCACGTTCATTCAATCTTCCTGGTGAAATCCATTGTCATACTGCCGATGGTACGATTTTTTTGATTGCTATCAACAGCCTGACGATATCGTCAGGCTTTGTTGCTGTTTTAGGCGGGGATCGGGCCGTGGGTGAGAGCCGTCGCTCTCAGCGTTGGTTTGCACCAAATTAGAGGTGGCGGAAGGAGGGCCACGAGCATCGGTAGCGCGGGTATATGGCACTAGCCTGTGGATTATCCTGATTTTCTCAATAGAAGATCAAGAGATATTTTAAGGTTGTAAGTGTCGAGCCTTAATTATTAACAATTTTGCTCAATTGAGCCATCCAGTTATTTCACCATCTCTTCGTTGATAAGTGTTTCCACATTCGATAATTGTTGGATGATCTGCTTTGAAAGCGGGTCAATTCTTTCAAAAAGGCGCTCGGATTCATCATTTTTACCGCTCTCCTTTAGCTTGATAATATCACTGATGAGCTGGTGCATGGTCTTGTGGGGCGCCTCGATTTGCCGCATCTCTGGAATATCACCATACTGGCTGAGTCCTTCGGAATAGTACCATTTGCCGAGGACACAATCGTGATGAGATACCGCTTCATCCTGGGTGAGTGAAGTCTCACCATCAAGGAAGGCCCGCAGTCTCGCTTTCCAGGCCAAGTGTGCCGATTTTGCGGCACTGAAGTTGAGCCCGCTGTCACCGGAAAACTTGAACTGCTGAATGACGCCTTGCAGATCGGCGGCAAAGTTACCCAGCGCATTGACTGTCGTTTTGGTTTCCTTCGCCCTGAGTGTGGTGTGCTTGCTGCCATCGCTGATGCTGAAGATGTTTTGGTTGATCTCTTCGGCGACTGCACGTTGTTCTTCGGCAGCAGTAGCAATCTGAGAATTCATCTGATTGATCGTTTCGACGGAATTACTGATCTCGCCGAGTGACTTCAAGGTTTTATCAGCTTGTGACACATTCTCATCGACCTTCTCCCTACCGGAAGCCATCACAGAAACCGCTTGTTGTGTGCCGTTCTGCAAGGCCTGAATCATTGCCTCGATCTCACCGGTCGATTCATGGGTGCGGGTGGCCAGACTGCGCACCTCATCCGCGACGACGGCAAATCCACGTCCTTGTTCCCCGGCACGCGCCGCTTCGATGGCTGCATTGAGCGCCAGCAGGTTAGTCTGTTCGGCAATACTCTTGATGACATCTATCACCGTTCCGATACGCTCACTTTCCAGTTCGACACCCTGGATAGTCTGCTCTGCGCGCTCCACTTCTCCGGCCAGTTCATTGATGGCATTTGAGGTCTCTTGGACCATCTCACGACCATTTTGTACTTCAATGTTGGCTGCGCCTGCTGCCTCCTCAGCGAAAGCGGCATTTTGCGCTACTTCGGTGATGCTTGCGGTCATTTGATTCATGGCTGTGGCGACTTGTTCAGTCTCCTGCTCCTGTGCCAGGACACAATTGATGATCTGGTTTGTGTTCTCTGAGGTCTGTGCTACGGCACTGATCACCGACTCTGTTGAATGAGCCGTGCGTTGTATCAAGCCGCGAATTTTTTCCACAAATTGGTTGAATGCCTCAGCCAGTCGACCCAGCTCGTCATCACCCTTTTTTTCCAGTGATCTCATCAGATCACCGTCACCGCAGGCAATATCCTGCATACAGTCAGCCGCCATGATGATGGGACGGCAAATAGCCCGTGCGATCAGCCAACTGATGAGTAGCCCGAATGTAACCCCAAAGGCCAACAGGCCGATCACCAGATTGTATGTGGTTTCGGTGCTTTGCATCATCAGTTTACTGGTTTCACTAATCGCTGACTCCTGCCGTTTAACCAGATTCGCCAGGTTTTTATCCAGCTTGTCGAAAAGCGGGCCAAGCTCGCTGCTCACCAACCAGGAATCCGTACGCCATTGTTCACTGCCGTGGATCTCAAGCAGTTTGTTGTAATGCTGTTTAAAAACGGACATGCTTGCAATGAACTGCTCTAGGGAATCTGCCTGGTCCAGTGTTAGTGAGTCAATATCCTCATTCAGCTTATTCAACAGTTTTTCAGTTTTTTCAATGTAGAGTGTCATGTCATTGATGCTGGTATCACTGCGGAATGCGAGGTATCCGCGGATTCCATTCATGATATTGCTCCAGGCATAACGCAGCTCTGCAAGGCTGGCTAACAGATGCTTACGCTCTTCATCGGATACTTCCTCCATTTCGGACATGATCATCTGTGAGGTGAGCTGAAGATGAACCCGGCTGATCGGGTTGATGTTCTCATTGGCATACGCGATACCGGGAAAGTTTCCTTCATAGGATGCGGTTTCTGTAAGAAGTCTTTTAGCGTTGGATTCAAAAACACGTACTTCATCCTCCAGTTGTACTACCCACTGGCTTGATATCTCGTCCTGCACGATGTTAGGTATGGCCTTCAGCTTTTTTATGATTTGTTTGGCTTGGGCGGTCTGCCGTGCATACTCTCTCTGGTGTGTCTTCTCCTTGGTTAACAGATAGAAACCCAGTGAACCGGCAGCCTGCTTCAGGTAGGTAGCAAGATCTTTTGTCATGGTCAGCGTGGGTTGCCTCTCTTCTACTACCTCATTGACGTGATTTCCCACACTGCCGAGGCTGATCAGCGTGACTGCTGAGCTGATGGATAGAATGGAGAGGATAAGGATGAAGCCGATCCATAGTTTCATTTGGATCGTCAATCTGTTTAGGAATGTCAGCATGGTCGTTTCCCTCAGTATTTAAAGGCCTGGTTCCGTTGGCGTCTGTTCACTTTTTATTGTTTTTTGATACAAGCGTACTCCAACGGTTTGCTGAGCCGCTTACAGACAGATCTGTTTTTTTTGGGGTGAATGTGGGAATTATGTTGCAGAAATCCCTTTCACTTTCTTATTCGTTAAATCCCGTATCGGTAGCGGGAGGTAATACTTTAGTAAATTACAAAGTTTTTTGTGACACGCTTCCTCATTTGCCATACTCAGGGGGTATCCGCTTTTCACATTTTGTCTCGCTAACGCTGAGTATCCTCGGCCAGCGATCGTGTACCGCATCTTCCATCTCCGGAGTGATGGTGACTACATAGATTCGCCGCTCATGTTCCCAGTGGGCCACCAGGCCCTGAATACACTTGCCGGGAGTGACATCGAACCAGTGGCTGGTACCTTCCATGTCTTTTTCCATGAATTGACTGATAACCAGCTTGACCGGGATCGGTCGCCAGCGGTCCCAGCGCCCGCCGTAGATAGAGTCGAGTCTGGCCCAGCCGCCCAGCGGCAGTTTTCCTGCCTGATGCTGGCGCCGGCCCCAGGGCAGCAGTTCGATACCGCCATGCTTTGTCTTCACCGGCAGGCAGGCCTTGGGGTTGGGGAAGTAGGTGCGTACTTCCTGTCCGTCGATCATGTAGTAGACGCCGCCGCACATGGTTCAGTGCGCGGCGTGCTTTAATTTTGAATGTTGAATTATGGATTTTGAATTAATGTATGTGCTGCGTCTGCAACCATTATTGAAAAGCCATGAGCGAAGTGAATACCTCAATTTAAAATTCATAATTCAACATTCAAAATTGTTCATAAGAATGGTCTCCCTGTGCCCAAACGGCTTCCACGCCGGTGCAATCACATTGGGCATGCGGGAGCGCTCGAGCAGGCGGACGGGGGCGAGGGTGAACTCTCCGTAACGTCCGTTAATGCTGTCCATGGCCTGGTTGAGTCGGTCCCTCCGCTGGTGGACGGGTTGCAGGAAGTCGACTTGATGATCGGTAGGCCTGGGGTCCAGGGCGGTGACCTGTACCTGGTGGCAACCCTGGCCACCCCAGTGCCGGTCCAGAAAGTCCTGACACATGGCCAGTATATCGGGGGCATGGTCGGTGGGTGGGTCGCAACGGTATTTGTGGCTGAGGAAGCCCGCATCGATACGCACACCGATGTAGAAGCGGCTGGCGCGAAAGTGATGCAGGCGCAGGCGGGCAGCCACTTTTTCTGTCATGTGTAGCAGAAAGACCTCGATGACTGAGCGGTTTTTAGTATTGGGTGGCATCACCTTGCCGTGACCAATCGACTGGGGCGCTTCTACATCGGTGTGTGCCGAATCGGGATCGAGCCCCTGAGTCATCAGCCAGATACGCCGCCCCGGATTGCCGAAGCGGCGGCCTATCTCACCGATGGGCAGACGGCGCATATCCCCACAGGTATAGACGCCCCGTTCCGCCAGATAACGGCCGATGCCTCTGGCGATGCCGCATAGTTCGGTAACGGGTACCTTTGCCAGGGTCTCCCGGGCCTGCCCCGGTGGGATCAGGGTCAGGCCGTTGGGTTTCTGTAGCTTGGCGGCATATTTGGCAGTGGTTTTGTCACCGCTGGCGCCTACCGAGCAGAGTACACCGCCGGAGGCCTCCAGTACCGTCTGCTTGACTAGCCGGGCGATCCGCTGCGGTGTGCCGAGCAGCCGCTGGCAGTGGGTGACATCCAGAAAGGCTTCATCCACCGAGAAGATCTCCATGTCCGGCGTGATGCGGGAAAGTGCCTCCATAATGCGGGAGGAGACCTGGGCGTAGCGCTCCGGGTGGGATGGCACCTGCAGGAAACCGGGACAGAGCCGTTGGGCCTCCTTCAGGCGTATACCGGTACGTACCCCGTAGGCCCGTGCCTCATAGGAACTGGTAATGATGCAGGTGCCCTGGGAGCCGTTGGTGATGCCGATAGGTCGGCCCTGTAACTCCGGGTGATCCATCTGTTCCACGCTGCAGAAGAATGCGTTCATGTCCACCAGGATGATGGCGCGGGACCAATAGGTGTCGGGGCGGTTGTCGTCGTAGTGCATGGCTTTGTGTGATTTTGAATTGTGGTATTCGCTTTGCTCACGTTTTTCTAAATAAGAGTGCGCACATAGCGCACTCATCAATTCAAAATTCATAATTCAAAATTATCTTTCACCAATACCGCCTCAACTGACACGCCAACACTCCCTGAATACGCACCCGTTTTGCTGCATAGATCATGGGGGAGATATCGGGGTTTTCCGCGATCAGCTTGATGCGGCCGCTCTTGAGACGGCGGAGACGTTTGAGCGTGGCCTCTTCATCGTCGATCAGTGCTACCACGATGGCACCATCGTCGGCAGTGTCGCAGCGCTCGATGATGACCAGGTCGCCGTCGAGAATACCGGCATCGACCATGGAATCACCCTTGACCTGGAGGGCGTAACGGTTGGGACCGAGCAGGTAGTCGGCCAGATCGAGACGGTCCTGGCCGGCGATGGCCTCGATGGGCTGGCCTGCTGCGATGGTGCCCAGCAGAGGCAGACTGGATTTTGACACTTCATTCTCATCAACCAGCTCGATACCGCGTTTGCGGCCGGTGATCAGGCGTATACGTCCCGCGTCGGCCAGGGCCTGGACATGGCGGTGGGCGGTACCTTTGGAGGTGATGCCGATTCCCTCGGCGATTTCGATCAGTGAAGGTGCGTAGCCACGCCGTTTCAGATATCGGCGGATAAAGGTCAGGGTTCTGTGTTGCGTGGCAGTCAGCATGTATATTCTCCAAATGTTCTCGCTTAAATAAAGAATATAGAACATTTAGAGAACTGTAAACAGGGTGGACTCAAAGATGACTTATGAATTTTGAATTGTGAATTTCTAATTGATGAGGGTGAAACGCATGTCGGAATTCAAAATTCACCATTAATTATTGCTTATGTGTTCTTTTCTTTGATTGAGAAACTCTCTATATTCGTATGATAAATAAAAGATATTTTGGGGAATGCTATGCCTAACCGGGTGCTGCAGCGCCTTGCGCTGATACTCGCCATTGTCATGCTCACGGTATGGGGTGTGATTCTGATCGTCGATCCTTATCTGATAGCCGGTTATTTTAGTGCCGAGCCGGTCAACCAGGCCTTCGCCGGCATGATGGGTGCAGCACTGCTGGGATTGGCGATCATCTCCCTGGCCGGTGTCACGAAGTGGGTGTCGACACCCCGCGCCCTGGGCATGGCTATGGCCATTCTGGTGGTGGAGACCGCCTATCTGATGCTGGGCGCAGGTGTCATGCTGGTCACCATGCCGACCACCATCAGCCTTGTAACCGCCGCCGCCGTGGCTTTTTTTCTCCTGATTTGAGGGTGTGTGTGGCCTTTTGCGAATCTGTACCATTTTTTACTTTTCACTATTGGTCTATAATTCCCAATTAGTAAGTCCAGCTGCTCCTGCCTGAGTCCCGCGGAAGCTTAGGAAGGACGACATACCCAGAAGGAATCTTTAGAAACCTGTTTCTCTGTCGAAGAGGGCTTCAGTGCATGCTCAATGACAAGAGAAAACCATCCTTAACTGGAGGCATGCTTATGTCGGGGGCAATGGATCTACTACTCGTCGAAGACGACGAGATGCTAGGTGATGGCGTTCAGACCGTCTTACAACGCCGTGGCCTGGGTATAGACTGGGTGCGTGACGGGATCTCCGCCATGCAGTCGCTAAAATCCTACCGTTATGATGTTCTTGTGCTTGATTTGAATATTCCCTGGCTCTCGGGATTGGAGGTGCTGGCGCGCCTGCGGGAGGAGGGGAACCAAATTCCGGTGCTGGTGCTGACGGCACGCTCCGAAGTGGTGGACCGGGTGGCCGCACTGGATAGCGGGGCGGACGACTATGTGGTCAAGCCCTTCGATATTGACGAGCTTTGTGCACGTATCCGTGCACTGCATCGGCGGCACCATGGACAGGAGCAACTCTGCTTGCAGCATGGGGATCTGATTCTCGACCCTGCTGCCCGCACGGTGATGGTCCAGAATAACAATGTTTCTCTATCGGCCAAGGAGTTCGATATTCTGCAGGCGCTGATGGAGAACATGGGACGGGTGATGTCGCGTCAAAAGCTCAATGAGACCGTCTACTGTCTCGATGATGAGGTGGAAAGCAACGCTATCGAAGTCCATATCCACCATCTGCGCAAAAAGCTGGGTGACCATCCCATCCGGACAGTACGTGGTGTCGGCTACGTGGTTGAGAAAGAACGGGCCATATGACCTACAAACGTTCTATTCGTTTCCGACTGCTGGTGATGATCCTGCTGTCGGTGCTGCTGCTATGGTCGGCGGTGCTTGGTTTTACCTGGAGGCAAACCAGTCGGGATATTAACCAGGTTTATGATGCGGAACTCGCTCAGGTGGCGAAGCTGTTGGCTGTCACCACGGCACATGAAGCGGAAGAGCATGATCTAGACGACTATGAAGCTGACTTGAGTGAGGCTGGATACGATTTCCCGCTGGTTTTTCAGATTTGGAGCCAACACAACAACCATTTGAGCATAAAAGGGCCGGAGGCACCGGACCAACCTCTGTCCCCATCGATTGAAGACGGTTACTCGGATCATCATTTCGATGGCGCCGACTGGCGTATCTATACCTTGAACCTGGAGAATCATGGGTTTCGTGTTCAGGTTGCCCGTGCCCGTACGGCAATGGATCAGATGGTCAACGACTTTGTCATCGATGTGCTCAAGCCGTTGCTGCTTGCGCTGCCGCTCTTCGGCATGTTGTGGTACATCGTTCATCGTGGGCTTGCGCCGTTGAGGCATGTCTCACGTCTGATTGCAGAGCGGGATTATTCGCACCTCCATCCGGTCACTGTGGCGCATATTCCGGAAGAGAGTTCCCGCCTAGTGGAAGAGATCAATGCGCTATTAGACCGGTTGAAGAATTCCATTGAGCGCAATAGCCGTTTTACTGCCGATGTAGCCCATGAATTGCGTACACCCATTGCCGGTATGCTGGTGCAACTCCAGTCCAGTGATTCAAGTCTTACTGAAGATGAACGGCAGCAGATTATAGAAAAGGTCACAGCGGGTCTCAAGCGACTGAGCCATGTTGTCAATCAACTGCTGACACTGGCTTCTATTGAGCCGGAAAAATTACGTCAGTCATTCGAACCAGTTGAATTGAGGGCATTGGCAACTGAAGTAATATCCGAACACTCTCCCGTTGCTATCGATAAACACATAGAGCTTGAATTAGACGCCATTGAACCGGTAGAGCTCTACGGAAATAAACAACTGATAGGTATTCTTATCGGTAACTTGCTGCAAAACGCCATTAAATTTACACCCGAAAAGGGAAACATCAAAATACATCTCGCAAATGTTACCAATGGTGTGATGTTGAGCGTTGAAGACTCAGGCCCAGGTATTCCCGATGATAAAAAATCTTGGGTATTCGAGCGGCTCAACCGGGTGCCCAGTGGTGGTGGCAGTGGACTTGGTCTCTCTATCGTTAAAGAAATTTGTAAACTTCACCGTGCATCCATCACTTTAAGTGACAGAGTCGATGCTTCAGGTTTAATTGTGAACCTGTTCCTGCCTGGTTAAGCGTGCCTTAAGTCTGTTCTGATAACTTCTACTCATAGCGCCGCCAATCCGTTTTAAGACAGGGATTGGATGGGATCTTTGGCGGCTACCTCACTACCGATTCGCAATGACGGGGGAGAATTATGAGAAATAGAGGTAGAGCTGGATTCGAAAAAGCATTTTTTATCACCTGTTTATCCACCATGTTTTTACTGCCAGGTTCGGTCTTTGCTGATCGGGATGGACAGGATGGGGATTCCAATCTGTTCAGTATCGATTCCGCTAAATGGGATGCGGGCAAGGCCAAATTGGTAGTCAAAGGTAATGGTCAAGGTGGAGAGACAGTGACTGTCTCTAATGCGGATACTGCAGCCTTGGTCGGTAGTGATACCGTGGATCGCAAAGGCTGGAAGGTGCGGGTGAGGAATCCATCCAGCGTACCCTGTCGGGTTTCCGCCGTACAGTCTGATGGTCAGTCTGCTGAACACGATGTTCGCAATGCACCGTCTGATTGTGATGCTGGAAACGGCGGTGGAAATACTCCCCCTGTCGCCAATGCAAATGGACCCTATAGCGGGACGACTGGCATTGCAGTGAGCTTCAGTAGCGCCGGCTCCAGTGATGCGGAAGGCACCCTTGCCTCCTATGCCTGGGATTTCGGTGATGGCGACACCAGCAACGAAGCGAATCCAAGTCATGCCTATGCAGCTGCAGGTACCTACACGGTATCTCTGACTGTAGAGGATGAAGGTGGTCTCACAAATAGTGATTCAACGACTGCCATGATTGAGGATGGTCAACCACCACCACCTGTCCCAGATGTTTCCATCAACTCCACCAGTCAGAATGGTGTACCCGGAGCGCCGGTACATGAGCAGCCATTGATCAATACGAGTGGCTACAGAGTGTTTGCAGTCAATGACCTGGGTATGCACTGTGGTGACTTCGATACTCGTATCTCAAGTATCTTGCCTCCGTTTAATGTCCTGCATGCAATGGTTATTGAGCGTGGTGAGGAGCCTAATATTCTGGGTCGTGCGGATGGTGCCGAGGTTTACTATTCGGCAGCATCCAACCCTGAAGATCCGATCCTGTCTGGCATTAACTCCAATGGCAACGGTCCGGTCTATTCCAGCATGATCAATGGCGCTGTCTTCAAGACCAACTTCTGGGATGTGGCTCGTCAGGCTTATGCACCGTTCTATCCGGCTGAACCGTTCTTTGCGGGTGGCGTGCTATCCCTTTTCTATCCTGACGGTCCGGTGGAGGGGATTCTTGACCTGGGTCTTCCCATGCCAAATGTCGAGCTTTTCTATCTCACCGACCCTGGTAACTTGCAAGCGGATCAGCAGAGCATGCCGGGTCGCTTTGATCCGTACATCGAAAATGCCGAGGAGATGTTCGAGGCATATGTGGTTGATCAGCCGTTCTTCATCAACTTTCCGTTTGGTTATATCTCCGAAGGTGTCAATTGGTTTGAAGCCCCGGGTATTCCGATCAGTGCATTTGATGACTTTGGACGGGAAAATCCATGGCCGCTCTATCGTGTTCAGGCCAAGGTTAATGGTACGACTGTGGCCTCGGTTGATACGGTTGTGCCGATCTCGGGTGAAGCTAACTGCGGTGCCTGCCATGGTTCATCATTCGATGGTGGCAATGGCCTAGCAACAGGCAGTCTGACAGATGTAGCCTCATCGTTATCTGATCCTTTGCACGGAATGGTGCCGGATGAAGTGAGCAAGGAGTACGCGGCGGATATCAATCTTGTTCGATTGCATGACCAGAAGCATGGTACCGACCTGGAGAACAATACGCCTGTGGTTTGTCAGCAGTGTCACTACACACCTGCGCTGGATCTGGCCCAACTTGGCCCACTGGAGGGTCCGGTAGGTTCGACAGCAAATGGGCGTATGCAATTGAGTGTGAAGAGTATGTCCAATGTTATGCATAGTCATCACGGTAGTCTGACAGATGACAATGGTGATCCGATCTTCCCTGTGATGCCGGCTGCTATAAAGGATGATCTCGGTATCGTTACCAACCATGTTGAACGTCGGGAGGCGCTTGAAGAGACCTGCTATCAATGTCATCCGGGACGCCGTACTGATTGTCTCCGTGGCGCCATGGCTAACGGTGGTATGCTCTGCCAGGACTGCCATGGTGACATGGAACAGGTTGGTAGCGATTTTACCAATAATGTCACGCCGCAAACGGCAGGTGCTTTCATCCTGGATCAGGGATCGTTCTACACCAGTCCTACACAGCCTCGTGTACCTTGGGCCAATGAGCCGGGTTGCGGTTCATGCCATACCGGTGATGCGATGGACAATATGGTCGGTACGCCTCAGACTGTAACGAACCATCACGATGCTGACGGTAACGACGACAATATTCGTCTCTTTCAGGCATTCAGGAGTGATGATCCAAAGGCGACACCCATTGTTCCCACAAACAAACGTTTCGCAGAGAATGTGATTGAGGCTGATAACCCGACTGTGACAGGTCCGGATGATCCACGCATCGGCAATCCCATGCTCTATCGTGTGAGTGTTGGTCACGAGGGTGTCTTCTGTGAGGCATGCCACGGTTCGACTCATGGTATCTGGCCGAATAAGAACGACCTTGCTAATGACAATGTGGCAGCAGGACAACTACAGGGCCATAAAGGTACGATTATCGAATGCAGTACCTGCCATGAGGGCGATTTGGGTAATACCCTGGGTGGTCCACATGGTATGCATCCTGTAGGTGTCACCGAGTTTGCCGGTGGTGGTCATGCGGATCTTGTAGAAAAGAACGCTGATCAGTGCAGGGCATGTCATGGTGTGGATGGTCTGGGTACCGTACTTTCACGTATGGCGACGGATCGTGTACTTGAATGTGATGACAAGACCAGCTTCTGTCCTGATGGAAATGATGCAGATTTTCCAAAAGGATATACGGTTGGCTGTGTTGAGTGTCATGAAAATGAACTCTAACTAGACATTGGTTTTTCCCCTATCCGCGTGCGGTAACCGCACGCGGTATTTTTTTGCCTGAAATATGTGATTGTGAATTGAAAAAAAGAGAGAAAATAAGATCTTGTGTGGATATGGTAGTGAGAATTTTGTAACTGAGGATTTATTTGAGTATTAGTATTGTGTATCAATGTGTATTGGTTTGATGATTGTCTTTAAGCAGATTTTTATATTCGTTTGACATGGCTCTGATCGGTTCGATCTGTTTATGATCGATTCTAACAATGCGGTTGGCCTTGAAAAGAGAGAGAAGATGAATCGTTCTCGGATAGGCATCTAGATTATCTACCATGAGAGAAACCTCTTGAGTGAACTCATCAGGTACCGATTTATTAATGCCAATAACAAGTGGGATCATAGGTATGGATGAGGCCAGTATTTCTATTTTATGTGATATTTGAGGGTTTAGTTCTGTTGCTAGATTGTATGCAACATCTGTTACCAGAGCGGCATCTGCCTTTCCAAAAAAAAGATTTATGATTGCGCTATTGAGATCCTCTGCTGAGGACATCTTAGAGAAAAATTTATTCGCAACCGGCAAGTCGTTTCGTAGTAAAGTGAGATTTAAAAATAATAGTCCTAGTTGATTGCCAGTAGGTGATACAAGGTGTTTGTCTTTTAGTTGATCCAGCCTATCGATATTAAGGTCGCTTCTTATAATCAAATGAATTTTTTGCTCAAGTTGGTTGCCGAATGTCAGGCTATATCGGTTATCGGGGTTAATATGGTGGTCTATCTCCAGATAATCGACAGGATTTACTAATATTGCATCCAGGCGATGATTGGCCATCTCCTGTAATACCCGTGCTGGGCTGCTATACGAAGAAAAAATCCCTTTTTTATTGATGTTTTTCATGAATTCAAGAAATGCCATCTCCGTGGCTATGCTTGTGTCTGTGCGGTGTGATGAATAAAGAAGTCTTGACATGATTCCTATGTGGGCTGTATCCCTAGCATAAGGATCGTGTGTATTAAGTTGGTCTGAGCTTGTATTCTTAGCCTGCAGACTAATAGCGATAAGAATTATTAGAGCTGATATCTTTCTGATCTGATTAGAAGTTGGCAATTTGTTTGGTCTTTTCATGGCTTTGTTTGTTAGTGAGTATTATTAGCTTGTTGTATTCGTCTAATAATTTTCGAGTTTCAGTGATGTTGTCTTCTTCAAGTTTGACAAAACGTTTAGCTCTGAATAAAGAGAGCAAGTGTCGGATGCGTGTGTTTTCGTGAGACTTAACAAGAAAAGCATCTACTTTTTTCATGATGTGCGCAGGTACATTTTTATTGATTGTAATAACCTGCGGTACCATCTGATTTGAGGCGTTTATAACCTTGAGGTCTCTAATGATCTGTGTGTTAAGCTCTCCAGCAAGCTCAAATGCGATATCAGATACCAGGGCAGAATCAGACTTGCCGATAAATAGATCCACAATGGCTGTATTCGTATCAACAGTCTCAAGCGTCTTTGAAAAGAATCTATCTTGAGTAGGCAGTTCTTTATTCATAAGAAGGATATCGAGATAATATTTACCTAAGAAATGCCCTTTGGGTATAGATATTGTCTTGTCTCTTAGCTGGCTGATATTATCTATACCGTCTTTTTTTCGTGTGAGAAGATAGATTTTCTGTTCAGTATGTTGTCCATACACAAGTGTATATAGATAATCAGGGTTGACGAGATGTTCAAGTTCAATGAAATCGATCGTATTTATAAACACAGCATCCAGCCTGTTTTCAGTTAGATCCTTAATCAGATGATCTCTATTATCATAGACTTTTATCTCTGATTTCATATTCATTTGGCCGAATACAGTTCTAATGATCATGTCCGTTGCAATTGTTGTGTCAGTCGCATTTGCATCAAATAACACTTTTGACATTCTTCCAAAAAAACCAATATCTGGATTGTCTTTGTAACGATCAACAAGTATTTCGCTGTGTGCGGATATTGCGAACATTAAACATAATGTAATAAAACTAATAATGATGTATTTCATTTATCTAACTGATTGAAGCTGAGTATGATCATTGAAAGTATTAAATGAATTGGGTATCAAGCGCTAATAGTATTGTTGTTCAGATTAATCCACCGCTTTGACGTTTTTGCTGATTGGAGATATTTTTCCTCTGGTAACTAACCTCTCTAGTTCCTGCGCGCTCATGGGTTTGTGGAAGTAATAACCTTGTATTACCTTGCACCCATGCTCATCAAGCCACTCGACTTGACTCAAGTTCTCAGCACCCTCTCCGATGGTGGATATATCTAGACTGTCAGCTAAAGATATGATCGATTTAACCACAGCAATTGTTTTCCTGTCAGCAGGTAGTCTATTGATAAATGATTTATCAATTTTAATGACATCGATAGGAAGTTCTGATAGATAGCTAAGAGAAGAAAACCCTGTACCAAAATCATCAACTGCTAATTGATATCCAGAGCGCTTTAGATGATTGAGTTGTGGAAGGTTCTCTCCCTCTTTACTGACTAAAACATGTTCAGTGAATTCAAGCTGTATACGATAGGGCTCTATATCATAATCGACGAGTACATTATTGAGTCTTTCAGCAAACATTTTGTCCTGTAATTCAGTGCCGGAAACATTAATGGAAACGTTAATGCTAAAATCCCATTTTTTTATCTGTTCGCATACCTGTTTAACAACCCATTCCCCTATTGAGCTAATCAGGCCGGACTGTTCGGCAATAGGTATAAATTTGCCAGGAGGTATCATGCCTCTAATAGGATCTTTCCATCTTATCAGAGCCTCACAATGATCGATGGTATTGCTGTTCAGGTTAACAAAAGGTTGGTATACCAGATGAAGGCTGCTTGTTGAAATTGCCTTGCGAAGTGAGCTTTCTATTTCAAGATAATCTCGCATATCCTGATGCATATCTTCAGAGAAAAATCGATAATCGTTTTTCCCACTCTTTTTTGCAGCGTACATTGCTGTATCTGCATTTTTAATTAGCTCTTTTGTGTTTATGCCGTCAAAAGGATATGAAACGATACCGATACTCGCGCTTGTTCGTAACTCATGCTCTTTAATGAGTAAAGGCTGTTCAAAATTTCTCAAAATATTATCTGCTACTCTACTTATCGTGTCTTTGTCATTGACACCTCTTATTATTGCAGTAAATTCGTCGCCACCGAGACGGCAAACAACATCATCAGATCGCAATGCTTCTTGAATTCGCCAGCCGGACTCAGTGAGTACCATGTCGCCAACCTCATGTCCCAATGAGTCATTGATTATTTTAAAGTTATCAATATCAAGAAAAAATACAGTAAGGCTTGAGTCAAAAGTCTCTGCTTCAGAAACGGCCTCATTTAATTGATCAATAAAATATCTACGGTTAGGCAGCCTGGTTAATTTATCCACATAAGCAAGTGTCTCTAGCTCATGTTCGAGTTGCTTGCGTCGTGTAATGTCAGTAAGAACAATAAAAAAGCCACCGCTTTCGACCTCTTCAAGATCAAAATTTTCTATTCTCATTGTCATATGCAGGAGCTTTCGATCGGCTCGACTTAGTGTGATATCTGTAGACCAGTCATGCTGGTCTATACGGGAAATCTCCTGGAGAATATCACGTTGTTTGTTTCTTCCTATCTTGAGATGTGAAAGAAAAGTATTTATTTCCATGCCACTGAAGTAATCACTACTTTGGTCTAACATGGATTTGAGTGATGAGTTGACAAAAAGAACCCGCATTTTGTTATCAAATATGATTATGGAATCATTCGTGTCTTCAACGAGTCGTGCGAGACGGCGTAGACTTTTAGTGTTTTCATCAAGATTGTCGGCCATGTTATTTAATGTGGAGGCTAAATAACCGATTTCCCCGATCGAATCAGCGGGAGCTCTTGAGGAAAGATCTCCATTGGCAAGATTTTCAGCAGTAATACGTAATTTGGATAACTGCTGTACTAGTTTTAATGAGCTGCCATGAAGCAGGAGAAGAGTGAGAGAAATTATGAGTAAGCTAAATACAACAACATTGCGAAAATAGCTGTACAGCAAAGCTTGGTATTCTGCATCCGATAGTCCTAGCGAAAATGTTCCCCAGTCCAGCCCGCTGATATTGATCGGTTTTTTAAAAATAAATGAATTAGCGCTATCAGTATTCGAAGATGTCGATTCGTGCTCAATAGAATACGGGGAGATGTTTTTCAGTAGATTACCCGTTATCGACTTATGACTCTGATTCAAGTTCCACCCGCTTTTATTTAATTCTATGACTTGTCCGTTTAAGGAAGTAAAAGAAACAAATGTAATTTCAGGGGTTTGCTGTAGAACTTTACTGACATATGAGATTACAAAACTGTAGTCTTGTGTATAGAGCGCCTCACCGCATGCGGCGATTGTAGAGTTTGCGAATGTCTCGCCTTGTATGGCAATCATTCGTACCAGCTTATCCTGATAGATGGGTAGCAAAACAATAGAAAAAATCAAATTCACACTCAATAGTATGAATGCAACGCGTTTAAAAAGATGCTTGAAGATAGTGTTCTTTTTCATTTAATTGCACGACGACTCATCAACTGACGATATTCATTGCTAAGCGCTCTTACATTGCTCAGGTCTTCATTGTTGATTTGATGTATACCTTCAAAACGAAAAGTCTTTCTTAGGAAATCCAAGCGAGGTAATTCTTCAATCCCGCCAAGTCGCGGATAAATATTATCGACCCTATCTTGTGGAAAGTCGTTGTGGACGGAAATTACCATATGAACCAACGGTTCGGATTTACTGAGTATTTTAAGGCTGGTGGCGATTTGGGGGTTTAGCTCACTGGCAACCTCAAAAGAAAATTCAGTAACAAGCGCTGCATCGACTTGTCCAAAGAAGAGGCTGACAATGGCGTCATTTGATTTATTAGAACGACGGACTTCTGAAAAGAATACATCTAGAGGCCCGTGATTCGAACGAAGTAGTTGAACGCCAAGAAAGAGCTCACCCACGGTATGGCCGGAAGGAATAAATATTTTTTTGCCTTGCAAGTCAGCTAATTTATCAATGCTGTCATTTTCTCTCACTATCAAAAAATATTTAGAATGTACCGAATCACCATGTTGTACAGCAAAAGAGGGACTTTTGTTAAGAAGTTCTTCTATTTCCAGATAATGAACAGTATTTGCAAAGATGGCATCAAGCTCTCCTTGTTTGAGTCCCCGTTCAAGTGTATCGTCTGAGTTGTATATCTCTATCTTGAACTGCTCATCATCCTCTTTAAACATCTCATTGAATAATAGGCTGAACATAATCTCGACATCAGTGATATTGGTGTCATAAATAGATTCAGCACTACCACCTACGCGTACAATATTATGCCCATCAGCATGTAGCGTGGATGAAAAAAACAGCAAAATAATGAATCTAACAAAAAGTAAGTGGGGATTCTTCAAGCCGTTTTCCATTGTCATGACGCCTGGTTTATTCTAATGCCTCACTGCCCAGTAAATAGGCAATTTCAGCCAGGTGAAGTGCCTGATCATGAGTAGCGCGAGCATGACTGGCACGGACCATAGCATCCAACAGACTGGCTTCGATGACTTTTTCTGTTTTAACCGCGCCGGTTTGATATGCTCTGTTACTCAGGTCACGGTTCTCAAATGAAGTGTCTACAGCCGTATCCGTTATCTGTATCTGTTTTCTGGCGGCTTGTGTTTGTATGAAGAGATGTTTTACTTTCATGGCAATACTGTCTTTCACCAGCAATCTCTTCTGGTCAGTTTGATTGCGTGCAATCTTTGCTGCTGAAACCTGGTGTTTTGTTCTACCGCCATTGAAGAGTTTTAGTTGCATGCCGATACCTAACTGCCATGAACGCTCATTTTCTTCAATACTCAATCCGCCATCAAGATCATTGTTGAACCTGTCGAACGAGGCTCTCAGCCCAACTGTTGGATAATAGTCACTCTTTGCTAGATCAACTTTTGCGTCAAACGCTTCAACTGCTAATGAAAGCTGATCGACGACTGGATTGAATTGCATTGCCTGGTCGATTAAAGCGTCCAATGACATTTCTTCAACAGGTGACGGATAGTCTGATGTTGATAGGTGTATGACATCTTGCCAATTAAGTCCCATGGTGAATGTGAGTGCAGCCAGTGCAGATTTATGCTTTGATTCAAGTTCTGAAAGGGTGGAAGCGGCAAGGGCATAAGCCAGTTTACTCTGTAAAAGATCAAGTTTATTGACGGAATTGGACCCTCCCTCATAAAAAGCCTGAGTTATGTCACGCAATACTTCAAATGAGATGGTGATGTCTTCTGCCAGCTCTTTGAGCTGCTGGGTATAAATTGCCGCGTAGTAATATCGTTTTACGTCCTGCACGACTTGCAGCTCAGTTCTACGAATCTCTTTACTAGCAATGTCGACACCGATACGCGCTTGTTCAATGAGACTTGATCTCTTTCCCCCGGTGTAGATGGGGTAGTTCATTTCCACGGAATAGAGAGAAGTGTCTCTGCCCAGCATCTCAATATCCTGCGCCGGTACTGTTACCGGCGGCAATAAACCTGGAGCAACATTAAATGTTTGTTCCGGATACTCAAAAATGGCTTTCTCATCCCGTCTCTGGAAGCTGGCATTTAGGCTAAGAGACGGCCAATATGTGGAACGGGCCTGCTGATATTGAGCTTCGGCAATGTCCAGGGATTGTTGGGATATGGTTCTCAGTCGATTGTTTTCCAATGCTGTGGAAATTGCCTGTTCCAGATCGTAAGACTGGATTTCTTCGGCACTATTGATGCTCGACCAGAAAGCCAGGAGCAGGATAAAGACTGAGAGCGGAATAGGGTTTTTTTTAAGTGCACAAGAGCACACGACTTGGGATAGGTAGACCCCAAATGTACGAAAGATCTTCATTTTATCCCCTGCATGGCGAGAGGTTCTGCCATGAACACACTACGCACGTAGCGACAACAGAGATTTTCTTAGTTTGCCAACCAAAGAAAAATGTAGGGTCCCTTGCTACATAAGCGTAGCCTAATGCAGCGAAAATACCATTTCAAATAAGGAGATTCGTAAAGCTGATTGGCTTTGGTCAGACCCCACCGCTGTGGACAATCTCGTAGTAGAGCTTTTCCAGTTGATTTTTATGCAGGGTCTCCTCGTTGGCGAGGAAAAGAAATAGTTCTTTGATCGGGCCTTCGGCAGTGGATTTTGCCAGAGCACGGTATTGTTCCATGGCGGCATGTTCCCGGCCCAGGGCATACTGTAAGACGGCCTGATCATCAGGTTTCTCACCAAGATCGGGTAGATGTATGGCATCGGAAAAGCGTTTGTCGCTGGCCGGTGTGTCGACCATGGCCTGAATATCATGCTCGATATCGGTTCGGGCTTTTAATTCACTAAAGAGGTCGAAATGGCGTTGCTCCTCATCCGCCAGCTCTTCAACCAGGTAGCGGATCTGTTTACTGACATTGGGAATTAAAGCGGTATAAAAATCTCTGGCGGTCCGTTCGAACTCAATGGCAACCTCAAGGATATCGGAGAGACTCTTTTTCGATTGCAGTCTTACGTAACCGCTGTTGTGGTCTTCAGTCATACGGTGACTCCCGTCTTCATACTCAACCAATGCTCGATACTTGCCGCCACCCGGTGACCGTCTGCGACAGCATGTACTACGTCCGGGCCGTTGACACAATCACCGGCAGACCAGAACCACTCGACCGAACTATGTCCGTTCTCATCTACCTGGATTCGCCCTCTGTTCCATTCCAAGGCCTCTGTCAGGTCTTCTCCCAGCAGGCTGATATCTGACATCTGGCCGATTGCTTCGATAACCATGTCGCCTTCATGCATCTGCTCGTCACTTTCATCGTAGGACGGTGAGAATCGTCCCTGATCGTCAAAAATAGCGCGAACTTTCCAGGTACGCAGTCCCTTTAATTTTCCTTTTTCCACAACACACGCCTGAGGGCCGCGCGCATCGAAAATCTTGATGCCTTCCTCGCCGCACTCCTTGACCTCGACTGGGTCTGCGAGGAAATGTGCCTTGTCTTCCAGCGCAGTGACAGTGACTTTCACCTTGCCAAATTTCTGCATCTGCAGCCTGGCTAAACTACGGGCAATGTCCATAGCGACATTTCCGCCGCCGATCACCACGGCCTGTTTGGGTGGTGTGAACTTCTCCCCATCTGTAATCATACGTAACAGATCTACTGCTTTGCGGACCTGCTTATGATCCGCCCCGGGAATCCGTGTGGAACGGCCGAGGTGCAGTCCGATGGCCAGTACCACGGCATCAAATTCGGCGTGGAGCTGCTCCATGGAGATATCCACACCCACTTGGGTATTGGTCTGGATCTTGACACCCAGTGATGTGATGACATCGATATCCCGATCCATCATGTCGTAGGGCAGGCGGTATTCGGGGATACCGTAGCGTGGCATGCCACCCGCATGTGCCCTGGCCTCAAAGACAGTGACCTCATGACCCTTACGCACCAGGTCATAAGCGGCAGTCAGGCCGGCTGGCCCAGCACCGATGATGGCTATCCTGTGCCCACTTAGATAGTCGACTTTGCCTTCTGCAGCGATAGCTTTGATGCGTTCATGATCAACCGAATCCATGGCGTACCGTTTGAGCCAGCGAATTGATACGGGCTCACCCCGGCGACCGATGGAACAAGCGTCCTCGCATCGATGGGTGCAGACGCGTCCGCAGACATGGGAGAACGGATTAGTCTGGTAGATCTGGCGTACGGCTTCTTCCAGATCTCCCTGCCAGATGGCGCGGATATATTCAGGGGCATCCATGTGAGTGGGGCAGGCATCGTTACACATACCGCACTGTACACAGCGGGAAGCCTCGAACACGGCTTGCTGATCTGTATAGCCGGCCACAATCTCATTAAAGTTATCGATGCGGTCTTCCGGTGCTGTTTCCGCCATTGGCTGACGCTCAAGGTCGAGCAGATCAGAGTCGTCGGTCTTGGTCCAGCCCGGGCCAAAGTCGACGCCGTGTATACCTATCTCCTTGGGAAGAATGAAGTAGCTGTCGATCTCCTCCTGGGTGCATGTGTGGACATATTCCCGTGATAGTGAAATAGAGCCGGTGGGACAGATATCGACACACAATGCACACCAGCAGCAGCGACCATAGTCGATGGCAGGACGCAGGTTACGGATACCCTTGACGGGGTCCTCTGGAAGATGCGGCACCTTGACCATGGTGATGGCGGCGTTGTCACAAACCTTTTGGCAGGAACTGCAGCCGATACATTTTTCATGCTCGTTGAGGTGAAAGCCTCTATAGTTGGCCGCTGCCGGACGCGGTTCCAGGGGTACAGTGACGGGTTTGCGAGCGAAGAACTGGAGGGCCTTCAACGGGCTGAGGATGGAGCCACTATCCTTGTGCTCGATGAGAATTGAGTTTTGAGTTTTGAGTTTTAAATTTTGAGTTTGGTCGCTCATAAAAATGTACTCTGCTCTGGCTGCACTTTATTCGTATGTTGATTGTTGCCCGACAGTTCAGGTTTAATCATGCTTTGTTTACCTCAGCTGTTGATTTGACAATGGATGTCAATAATGAAACCAGTTCATCACAATCCTGAATTAGAGAGTCAGCCAGTTTTTGCTCTAAAATATCAGTTTCTTTCAATAGTCTGAGCCAATATAAAGTTTCTCGTGCCTCTTTCGATGCTATTGACATCTTTGATTTGAAATCACGTCTCGATTGTCCAGCACCTGCCTCTTCGATATTTGCACCGATACTGGTACCTGATCGCAGAACCTGCCTTGAAAGGACGAACTCCCTTCTTTCAGTCTGCAGATGTTTGGCTAGATGCACCACTCTCACTGCAAACTTAAAACTTTTTCTCTTCGTAACATGTCGTTTCTCACTCATCTGGTCGCCTCCCTGCAACCTTAATCAATACAAAACTAAAAACTCATAACTCAAAATTCATCTATCCACCTCTGGGGGGCAGGCATCCAGTGAGAACATGGTCTGTGCGATGTCCTCTATGCGGGAGCCTACCGACATTTTTTCCAATACTTGCACTGCATGCATTGAGGAGGGGCCACGGACATGAACACGATAGGGTTTGGGTCCACCATCCGATACCACGAAATAACAGAGTTCACCCTTGGATGACTCGACGCGGGTATAGACCTCTCCGGCGGGTACATTCCAGGCGAGTGGATTGGGAATGGGAGCACGGATCGGGCCTGCGATATCTGGCAGCGCTGCAACTACCTGGCGCAGGATACGGATACTCTCCACCAGTTCCAGACGGCGCACCAGCGTACGCGACCAGGCATCGCCGTGCGCTTCAGTGGGGATCTCGAAATCGAGTTGGTCGTAAACCAGATATGGGTCGTCTCTGCGCACATCAAAGGCCAATCCTGTGGCACGCAGATTAGGCCCGGTGACGCCCCATGCCAAGGCCTGCTCCTGACTCATCACACCCGTGCCTTTGGCTCTTTTGACAAAGACTTGGTTCTTGAAAAATAGATTGTCATAGTCAGGTAAACGGGATTCGATATAGTCCAGGGTTTCGCTGATCCGCTGTAGAAAGCCATCCGGCAACTCTCTGCGAACGCCACCGGGAATGTTGTAGATACTGTAAACGCGACCGCCGGTGAACTCTTCGAACAAATCAAGAATCAGATCACGATCTGCCACACCCCAATACATGGTGCTGTACATGCCGGTCGTGGCGGCATGACCACCAAAGGTAAAAAGATGGGCTGCAATACGGGATAATTCCAGTTGCATCACGCGTAGCCATTGGGCGCGTTGTGGCACTTCCAGACCGCACAGCTCCTCTACCGCCATGGCGTAACAGACCTCCATGGGCGAGGGATCGGGCACGCAGATGCGGGGTACCAGGGCGATATTCTGAATCCACAGCCGTTGCTCCATCAGCTTCTCGAAGCCACGGTGCAGGTAGCCACCATCAGCCTTGGCTTCCACAACCACATCGCCGTGCAGCTTAACTTTCAAGGCGTAGTTGCCTTCAATGCCGGGATGGTTGGGACCGAAGTTGAGCTCAAACTCATTACTTGGTGGATGGCGTTGGGCTTCGTAGTTTTCGGGTCTCATACTCGCTTTGCTCGTAAGTTTTGTGTTTTTTAGTTATGAGTTTTGAGTTGATAAGTGCGCTGGTGCGCACAACCATTCAAATTGGGCGAGAGCGTAGGGAAAACCTACAACTCAAAACTAAAAACTTAACACTAGTCCTTCTTCCGGCTAAATCGTTGCTCTTCCGGTGGAATAATCACACCACCTCCCTCGGCAATCAGTTCTTGCAGCCAGGGTGGGTTGTACTCCTGCCAGTTGAGATGTTCGTTGACATAGGCTTCGCTGTCGAACTCCTTACGCATGGGGGGCGGTCCATCCCACTCTGTCAGGATGAATTTCTCCATGTTGGGGCTGCCTTCAAAATGGATGCCGTACATTTCATGGATATCCCTTTCAAAAAAACCAGCCGGTTGGTAGAGGTCGTAGACAGAAAGATAGACACCAGGCTCTCTCGCAATACGGATATGTGCAGAGACCAGTGAATGACTTTCATAGGACCAGACGTGATAAACCAACTCAAACTCATCGTCCTCAATCCAATCGACGCAGCTGATGGCGGACAGGTGGATATATCCGGCACGGCCCTGCAGCAGTTCCAGCAAGGCTGGCAGAGCATCTGCCGGGACATCCGCTCTCACACGTCGGCTGCTTTTACGGCGTACCTTGATGCCTTCGATCTCTTCCAGCAGGTCATCCAACCAATGGGTGAGTTCCTGACTCATTCTGTGGGTTCCTTCAAGTCGTGGCCTAGCCGCATATCCAGGGCCTCCAGTGGCTTCTGATGTTGTTCCAGTATCTGGGTATGTTTGCCAAGGGTGCCTTCACCAATCAGGTCATAGTGTTTCGCTTCGGTGATTATGTCGGTGGGGGTCTGCCAGTTTTCACCAAATAACTTTTGTTGGTTACCCAGGTAGTAGTCATAGTTGCGGAAGTAGTCTTCCCAACTATTGGCTTCCCCTGAGTGAATGCGGTCCATCAGTTTTTGTAGGCCCGCGAGGACCGCCTCGGGGCGCGGCATGCAACCGGCGATGTAGAGATCCACCGGCATGTATTCATCCAGTTTTTTCGCTGTCGCATAACTTTGCCAATACATGCCGCCGTTGACAGTACAGGAGCAAATGCCGATGACATACTTGGGTGAACCCATCTGTTCATAGGTAAGAATGACCCGCTTCAGGGTTTTAATGGAGACATACCCGGTGATGAGCAGAATATCTGCCTGGCGAGGGGAAACCATAGGTTGAATGCCCAGGCGTTCCATGTCGAAGCGTGAGGTCATTGCCGGTGGCAGCTCGATGGCGCCACACCCCGTACAGTAGTGGAGAATAAACAGGGAACGGGAACGGCAGAATCGCACAAACTCATCGAATACACGGGCCAGTGGATTGGTTCGCTTCTCTTCGATCACTGGGATCTTGTTTATCGAGTTCATCGTTTTCACCAATGAATGGTGAGTTTTGAGTTATGAGTTTTTAGTTTTGAGTATCGGTGTTCGCTTCACTCACGCTTATTAAGAAAACAAACGTGTGCATAGCACACACATCAACTTAAAATTTAAAATTCAAAATTCAAAACTCTATAGAACAAACGCCACGCCAATCAGCCCCAGCATCACCGGCCATTTCCACATCAAACGCAGTAGATCTTCCGTACGATAACGGGGAAAGAGATAGGCAATACTGACCGGAATGGCGAGGACCAGAAAACTTTTCAGCAGAAAATCGAACCAGGTAGTGCCACCGCCCAGAAACAGGCTCACGTAGAGCACCGATGTGGTATACAGCTGAAAACACTGCATCACAAAAAGGCCACCCAGATATTTTCCGCTCATCTCAACCATGGGGCCGGTGGCGATCTCCGCTGGTGCGATATAGATTTCAAACGGCTGCTTACCCAAAGAGGCATGCATGGCGATGAGACCGGCGATGGCGAGTACGGGCATCTGTACCGCACCCCAGGTCTCGAAGCCGCCGGCCTGCTGTACAGCAATAATATCGACCAAGTTGGTAGTGCCTGCGGCATAAGCCACGCCGAAGATGACAATTACCAGGGGAATGTCGTAAGCCAACATGGCGGTCAAGGCTCTGGCGATACCAATTGATCCATTGGGGTTGGCACACTGACCGACACCCAGCGCGAGACCCAATGAGGGAATCATCATCAGATAGAGCAGGGTGATGATGCCGCCTTTTTCAGCAATGCCGGTCATGCCCGGTACGGGTAACAGTGTCTCCGCAGCGATATAACCCCCCATCGCCATGACAATACCAATGTCATGAATCAGACCATGCGATACCTGAGTGCGCTTACTGTGCAGCTTGACGATATCGTAGAGTGGCTGAAAGAAGGGTGGGCCTATACGGCGCTGCAATTTTGCTGCGATACGCCGCATCATCAATACCATCATCATGCCGACCACGAAGGCGACCAGTGGCATCAGGATCAGTTCGATAATCAGTTCCATGGGAGCCATCAGATCACCACCCAGGCTATGACGAAGAGTGCCGTACTCAAGAGATAGAATTCCGCATTGGCACGACGATAGAGGCCCTGCATACCAAGGGAGAGGAATTCGACCAGTGATTTGACGCTCTGTTCAAGCCAGAGAAAACTGCCCCGATACCATCCACCGATGAGATGCATCAGACCGGCATAGAAATTATCGCTGTACTGGTAGCGGACATCGGCTGTGAGAAAGTGCCCGCCTGCGTAGTTGTCGAGCTGGTGTACCCGTTTGCTGCGACCGCCGGCGAAGTAGAAGATCAGCGCACCGATACCGAAACCGGCAAAGAGCACGCCGATCACCCAGATCATATCAAGGGAACCGCTGGCGGACTCCACACCACCCAGGGTGTAGTCAGGTACCGGCAGACCGACTGCCTGTTGCACTGAGGCCACCCAGGCGAGGGGAATGCCTGGCAGCAGGCCGGTGATGAAAATAATGGCGGTGAGAATCAGCATGGGAATCATCATGCTCCAGGGTGCTTCCTTGACGTTGTCGTGCTCGACGCGCAGTTGCCCCAGGAAGATATTGTGGATCAGCTTATAGACGGACAGGATGGTACCCAGTGTGCCGATCACTGCCGCCACGAAGAGCAGCGGCATACCCTCGTTGAGCAGGGAGCGGTAGACCAGCCATTTGGAGACAAACCCGTTCATCGGAGGCAATCCGGCTAGACCGATGATGCCAACCAATAGCACCATGAAGGTAAGCGGCATACGTACCACGAGTCCACCCAGCTTGTTGAGATCAGCAGTACCGGTTCTGTGGATCACAGCAGTGACCGCCATGAACAGGGCTGCCTGATAGGTGGCGTGATTGAATACATGCAGTAGCCCACCCGCAGCGCCCATAGCATCCGCCACTACAAGGCCGAGCAACATGTAGCCACCCTGTCCGATGCCGTGCCAGGCAAGCAGTTGGCGGGCATCGTTCTGCTTCATGGCAGTAAAGGTCGGAAAGATAATGGTGAAGACGGCAATCCATGCCAGCAGGTCGCGTGCATCGATCAGGGTGAAGGGGATCTTCAAGCTGTCGATATTGACGATGCCGAACAGCTTTACCAAAACCAGCAGTATGGCAAAGAGACCCATACGAGATGAAATGGCGCCGAGAAAGGCGCTGCCGGGTCCCGGGGTTTCCGCGTAGGCGGGCGCCTGCCAGAGATGGAAAGGCATCAGCCCCATCTTGATGCCGAAGCCAGCACCGAACAGGATCACCAGCATCCAGAGATGGGCAGTACTCATTTGACTGGCGGCAGTCAGGATCGCTTCATACTGCAGGGAACCTGCTGAAACATAAACCAAGGCAATACCACCAAAGATTGCCATCGCACCGGCCATGGCGTAAGTGATATAGCGCATGGCCGCTTTTGTGGCGACCCCGCCCGCCATGGCCATGAGCAGGAAACCAGCCCAGCTCACCAACTCCCAGCCGATGAAGAGCGACAACAGGTCGCCGCTGGCCAGCAGGATGAGCATGCTGAAGACATTGAGCGTCATGGCGAGATGGAACAACCAGAGATTCCCACCGGACTGACGGAAACGTTGCTCCCATTCTCCGCAGGCGTACCAGCTGCTGAGCAGGGCGGAGCCGAGGGTGATAAGGGCAAAGTACCAGCTCAGTGCATCGAAACGCCAGGATAGGCTTTGACCCATCACTTCAAAAGTGAGTGCTGAAGAGATCGGTTCGCCACCATAACCGAGGGGCGCCATCTTCATGAGAGCAAGCAGTTGGATGCCATAGAGAATCGTGACCATCCAACCGGCAGGTAGCCGACGGCCGAGCAGCAAGGCTACCAGTACGGTGATGCCGGAATAAAGAAACAGTTCGTCCAAAGGGGTCAGCGTCATTGACTGCCTCCGGTACCGGCAAAGACGGTATTGATGTAGAGATCTGCATTTGCTGCCTGCCCGGCAACGTGACTCAACAAGTCTCCAACAGGTGTAATGAACAATGCGGCTGCCAGTAGTCCGATCCCGAATAGCGAAGCCGTTGCCAGAGAGAGCCCTGCTGGTTTGGGTATGGTGTCAATCGGCGTGTCTTCCGCTGCCGGTCCGTAGAGCAAGGCAGCAAGACGAAACAGATAAGCTGCCTCGATCACGGTGGCCAGTAAAAAGACCGTGAGGCCGATCAGGTATAGGGGGGAAGTCTGTGCCGCCAGCTGCGTGATTAATGTGAACTTAGCCCAGAAACCCGGTAGTGGGGGCATACCGATCAATGACAGGGAGAAGAGGACGAAAATCGCCGCTGCCAGGGGAGAACGTTTCGCTGCACCACGGAGTTTTTCTATCGCGCCACCCCAACCATCAGCCAACATGAAAAGACCGGACTTGATCAGTAGGTGATGAAAGGTGAGTGCCAGAACCGCCAATAGTCCACCCTGTTCGGGAATCGCCAAAGCGATAAAAATCATGCCCAACTGACCGATGGATGAAAACGCCAGCATGCGACGCACGTCCTTGGCACGCCAGGCGGCAAGTTCACCGGTGATGACTCCAAGAATGCCGAGTACCAACATCACCTGTACGGCCTCCGGCTGATGGAATATGAGTACCAGCAGACGCAGGATGATCAACAGCGCCAACTTGGAGACCAGACCGGCGAGAAAAGCGGAGACCCGGCTGGCAGCCGTTGCGTAGACCTCGGGCGCCCAGGTGTTGACCGGGAAGAGTTCGGCCTTGACACCGACGCCGATCAGAATGGTGAGAAATGCGGTCAGTCCCAGCTTATTGTTCAGCTGTTCCGGAGCGAGCTGTGCAAGGTGAGCCAGATTCAGCGTGCCGGTCTGGCTGTAGATGAGGGCGATGCCCAACAGGGTCAACACAGAACCGATACCGCTGAGGATCAGGTAGCGGATGGTCGATGCATAGGCTGCACTGCTTCCCGATGCAGCGATCAATCCGAAGGTGGCTACGGCTACCAGCTCGTAGAAGACATAGAGGTTGAAAAGATCACCGGAAAGCGCCAAGCCGGTGGATGCTGCCACCAGAAGAAGCATCAGCGCCTGTCGCCTTGCGGTCTCCTGATCGATTTTGAAGGGCCAGAAAAGCAGGCCGAGCAGCTGCACGGCAAAGGCAAACAACAGCGCCAGGGAATCGATGTAGAGATTGATGCCCATGGGTGGTGCAAAACCCCCGATGGCCAGCGAGAAGGGTAGTGCGGTTCCGCTCATCCATTGATCACCCAGAATCCAGCAACCGTAGGCAAGAATGGCGGGTCCGATCCAGGCGCCGATACTGATCGAGGTACGCATCACGATCGGTAGCAGAAAAGCACCGAATAGCGGCAGGACTAGCGGCAGTACAATAAGATCGCTCATGAATGTCCCCCGCGGATTTCCACCGTGCTATCGGGTAAGGATGGCAGTGGACGTTCTCCAAGCGGTGACTCCTGGCTGACGTCACGGGGTATACCCGCAGTGTCGGCGATCTCCGCATCCATTCGCTCTGCCACTTGGCTCCGATCCAGGGTGCCATAGCGTTGGCGGATACGTATCAGAATACTGACCGCAAGCGCCTGAATACCGACGCCGATGACGATGGCAGTGAGCACCATGGCCTGCGGCACGGGATCCACCATCGGCGGATGTTCACCGAGGGTGGTGAGTATGGGGGCCACTGCGTCCCAGCGATATCCGGCGAGTACCAGCATCAGATTTGCACCGGCCTCGGCAATCACCAGAGCCAGTACCATACGGAATAGGTGTCGTGACAGCACGACGCCGGCCAGACCAATGGAAATCAGCCCCAAAGCAGTGGTATAGAGGATCAATTCCAGGCTTATCTCGGGCATCATACTTCCGACTCCGTCTGTGCCAGGTGCGAGAGAAGCCCGGCCAGTTCAGCGCCGACTTTAAGCCCAACCGCCAGATAAAGTAACGGCAGCGTACCGGCGGAAACCAGTTGTCCCAGAGTGTCCTGGACCAGCATGGGTTGGAGAAATGCCTCGCCCTCAGACAGTGCTGCCAAGCCGATAAGAATGAAGCTTGACCCTGCAAAACCCTCGATGACGCTCAACATGCCGTGATGCAGACGGGCGCCGGGGCGCGCCAGCAGGGGCAGGAAGAAAGCCGCTGCGAGAATCACACCGCCCTGGAAACCGCCACCGGGGGTCAAGTGGCCGTGAAAGATGATGTAGAAACCGATCGTCATCAGCAGGGGAAATAGCATTGCCCCGCCATGCTTAAGCACAAAGCCACCCTCGGTCAGGGTACCGGCTGTGGTATGGCGGCGGCCGAGTACCAGTCCAGCTGCGGCTGCTGCGGCGAAAAGGATGGAGAGCTCCCCCAGCGTATCGATACCGCGGTAACCCAGCACGACAGAGGTGACGATGTTAGTCGCTCCCGTCTCCTGGGGGGCGGTGGATTGGATGGCGCCTCCTACCAACATGGGAGGGGCGCCGAAATCGAGGCCGCTGGCGATAGCGAGCAACATGAAGCCGAGGCCTCCGGCAAAGAGCAGGCTGGTGAGATTACGCATCCTGATGCCCCTCGCCTTTGGCCTTGATGAGATTTACCTGAGTTTTCACCCCATCAACTCGCCACAGCCCAAGGCGGCGCAGTGCCAGTGCCAGGATCAGGCTGCTCAAACCTGCACCGACGGCAGCTTCCGTCATGGCCACATCAGGCGCCCGCATCAAAACAAATAGCAGGGCCAATCCCAAAGAGACTACCGAGGCTGCGGCGACGGCTGCGATATGGTTCTTGACCAGCAGTACCATCACGGCAGCACTCAAGACCATCAGCGCCAACAGCATGACCATCCAGAGCTCAATCTGAGTCATGACTCACGCTCCTTTCCTGCTGTTGTTGGTGTTTTTGTCCAGGGTTTGACGCCGGCTATCAGCAGCGCCCTGGCGATGGTGGATGAGCCAAGCGGGTTGGTGACCAGAATGAGCAATGCAATGACCAGGAGCTTTGACCACCATTGAGGATAGAGCAGCCCAATGCCGAGGATGAGGGAGAGTGCGCCAAGCGTGACGGCCTTGGTACCTGCCTGGATCCGGTTATAGACATCGGGCATGCGCAGGAGTCCCAGAGCGCCGAGCAGGGTGAATGCAGCCCCCACCAGTAAAACGATATCAGCGAGCAATCTCATGATCCGTTCCCCTCAATGGCTCGTGCGATGGCCACCACGCCGACAAAAGCCAGCGTGCCGTAGATCAGGGCAACATCCAGATAGAGCGGGCTGCCGAGCAGTGCGGCAAGCACAACCAAGCCGGAAGTGGTAATCACAGAGAGGGTGTCGGCTGCTACAACCCGGTCGGGTGCTGCCGGGCCCAATAGGAGCCGGAGTAGACTCAACAGTACGGCAATTCCCAGTATCGCCAGGGCGATGATTTCCAATAAAGTCAGTGTCATTTAACGAAGCCTTTGAGGTGTCGTTCGAACTTGCTGGTAATGCTTCGGGTGGCATCCTCGATAGTGAGGCCTGGCGGGACTTCGACCCAATGAATCACCAGTCGATCCTCCAGGACATCCACGGTCAGCGTGCCCGGTGTCAGGGTGATGCTGTTGGCCAGGATGAGTCGCCCCAGAGGAGACTGCAGTTCCGTCTTCACCTCAACCAGTGCCGGCTGCAGCGGCAGGGAGGGGGTCAGTACCCTTCTCGCCATGTCCAGATTGGCGCGGATCAGCTCGACCAGGAAGAGTCCCAGATAAGAGAGGAAGGGCAGGATGGCCCCCGGGGTCAAGCGAAGGCCGGTGAAGATATTGAGATGTGGGCGGCTGATCAAGGTCACTGCAAGCGCCACCATAGCGCCGGCGATCAATTCGGCTGGGTCGATGCTGCCGGTGAGTAACAACCAGAGTGTGAACAGCAGAAGAAAAAGGAAGACACCATGGGCGAGTGTCCCATCTGTCGCTTCATTGGCTGGGGTTTTCATCCTTATTATCAACCTTATTATTAGAATCGGGAACCGGTCTTCTCCTGCTGCCGGCTACGCTCTATCAGAACATAGTTTTATGACGTCCCCATGACGCCACCGATCGAGGCGATTGTCAATTGAGCCAATCGACTTATCCGGCCGGATCTTTGATTGTGCAACATTTTTTGTGGCATCTCCTCGGTCTGTTTCGCAATCTGTGGACGGCATCAGTGAGCTTCAAGATGGCCTTGGCCATAAACTGGGCTTGTGCCATCCCACCCACCATGGAGCGGCAAACCACTCCCGATATCATAGACGGAGTTGTACCGGTTTGCTCAGGGAGAAGCAGGAGAGAAGAGGTTGTCGTCACCTCATCAAGATACGGCTTGTTCATGTGCAGGATAGAGGACAATTCTGAGCTGCCCCCTCTCCGGGTGGAGAGGGTCCTATGCTCTGTTTAAGGCGTTTGGGAGGCCGCCTCTACTCGAATATCAGTCTGAGCGGTTGAATTGGCCATTTTCTCGGAAATGACGTACCAATCGATACGTCGTGTCGCAACCATGACCAGACCGAGTATGCTGAAGATCAGCAGTGAACCCATCAGTAGGGCATTGTCTTCCGAATGCAGGATACCGTAGAGCATGGCATACAGCAGCAGCAGGCCGAGAGTGATTGATCCACCCAGCTTGAAGGAGTGGATCACATGGCTGATGTAGTAACCGATGAGCAAGGTGGAGGCAAGGGTAGCGGTCAGATAGGCTGTGGCGAAGGCCATGTGTTCGGAGAGCGAGATCAACAGCAGATAGAAAACGCTGAGTCCCAGGCCGACAAGCAGGTACTGCATGGGATGCAGTCGCAAACCCTTCATGATCTCAAACAGGAAGAAGCAAACAAAGGTCAGCCCGATGAACAGCAGGGCGTATTTTACCGAACGCTCACTCAGCTGATAGATATCAACCGAGTTGAACAACCTCACACCAAATACATCACTGACCAGCGCATTGCAGTTTCCTGTCTGGCACTCACTGATGAGCTGAGGCATGCCGCTGGAGAAGGAGGATATCTGCCAGCTGGCAGTGAAGCCTGCATCGTCGATAGCTCTTTCCGTAGGAAGATAGCGGCCAATGAAGCTGGGATCGGGCCAGTCTGCCTTTAACGCCACACGGGTATTCTTGCCCACCGGGGAGAACTGCAGTTGCTCCATGCCGTGCAGCTGTAGTTCGAAACTGAATGCCGCCGGCTGCTTGATTTCATGTACCTTTCCCAGCGGTGCATGCATACCATTGCGCATGCCCTCCACCTGGGTGTCGGAGAGAAATTCATATTCCCGACCCTGCCATTGCAGCAGCGGCTGCTCTTCGACTCCCCGCACATCTCTCACCATCACGGCAAGATAGCCAGGCAGCCATTCGATGCGATGTTCTGATGATTTTTCGAACAATGCCAGTTGGCCCATATCGAAGCTGCCGGAGGCTGCGAGCGTGCTGTTGTAGACAGGTACCGAATAGATACCGCGTTTGCGGCTATCGGTGGTGACATCACCTGAGATCGTCAACTGCTCTGGCGTCAGGTAGATTTTTTTTTCATGAAAGCGGTCTTCCAGACGGTAGCCCTGTTGATTGGTATTCCAGACCTTCTGCTTGAAGTGCGCCTTATAGGGAATCACCAGCAGGGGACCGACTAACTGTTGCTCCGCAGTCCAGCTCTGCGCAATGCTTTCCCTGGCTTCGTTACGATAACTACTGCGTTCATAGACCACCTGGTCGATCAGCGTCAGCGGAATCATCAGCAGCACCATCAGGAGGCCGATGACCCACAGTTTTTTACTCAATACACGTTTCACTGTTTCACTCCATGGAAAGGATTTACCAAGACTCTACGTAATGAATGTGTGTCTATGATGTGCTTAGTGTGTGCAAGCCATGCGGTCTTCACACTTGGGTGAATGGTTCCAAGCTAAATGCTGGAGTAGACTGCGATCGGTGCACTGGATTCAGAGGCTGTTTTGAATGACCTGGGAATGAGGAGGTACCGTGCAGACCATCCTGCTGATAGAGGATGAGGCGGCGATTGCCGACATGGTGATTTACGCCTTGAAAAGCGAAGGCTTTGCAGCCGAATGGCGGCGGCTTGGGCGCGAGGGTATCGACTGGTTGCAGCAGCATCCTGAGACCGCCCTGTTGATTCTCGATATCGGCCTGCCCGATGGCAATGGCTTCGAGTTCTGTAAGGAGATCCGCCGCTTTTCCTCAGTCCCCATCGTTTTTCTTACCGCCCGCAATGAAGAGGTGGACCGTATCGTCGGCCTGGAGATCGGTGGCGATGACTATATGGGGAAGCCCTTCAGCCCGCGCGAGCTGACAGCGCGCATCAAGGCGATACTCAAACGTAGCGCAATACCCATGGGCAGCGCAGTTGAGAACCCCTGTGTTTTCGCCATCGATTTGGTCCGTTGCCGCATCCGCTACCATGACTGCTGGCTTGAACTCACCCGTTACGAGTACCAGCTGCTTAAAACGCTGTTGCAGCAGCCCGAGCGGATCTTCTCACGGGCACAGATCATGGACATGGCATGGAGCGAGCCGGAAGAGAGTCTGGAGCGCGTGGTGGATACCCACATCAAGACGATCCGCGCCAAGCTGCGCCAGGTGAGCCAGGAAGAGAATCCGATCAAAACCCATCGCGGTATGGGTTACAGCATCAGTGGAAACGTGTGTGAATCTTAGCGTCCGCATCTTTCTGGGCTACTTTCTGCTGATCGGTATTGCGGTCTGGTTCGTCATGCGGACCTTCACGGCGGAGCTGGTTCCAGGCATGCGTCAATCCCTCGAAGAGGTACTGGTGGATACCGCTAATCTGGTGGCGGAGCTGGTCACCCAAGAGATGGCAGCGGGAAGGGTAACAGATGGTGATTTCGCAGCGGCCATGAAGGCATTCAGCAAGCGGCGTTTTGATGCACGCATCTGGTTTCTGAAAAAACGAGACCCTAATCTGATCGTCTATATCACCGATGACCAAGGCATCGTGCGTTATGACTCCCGCGGCCGCGACCTGGGTCGTGATTATTCCCGCTGGAACGATGTCTATAAAACCCTGCGCGGGCAATATGGGGCACGCACAACCAGGGAGGATCCGCAGGATGAATACAGCAGTATCATGTATGTGGCAGCGCCGATCATGCAGGCGGGACACATCATTGGCGTGGTGACTGTTGGCAAGCCAAGCGTCACGGTACAGCCATTCATTGAGCGTGCGATCAGCAACATGGAGGAGAAGGGTGGACTGGTGCTTCTTGGCGCCGTGGCTCTCGGCCTGCTGATCACCTTCTGGCTGACTTTCTCGATTCGCAAGTTGACCAGCTATGCCCGCGCCGTACGCGATGGCAAACGGGTGGATGTCCCGAGTCTGCGTGAAAAAGAGCTGGCCCAACTGGCCGAAGCGATGGAAGCCATGCGCAGTGAGCTGGAGGGAAAGGATTATGTGGAGAACTACTTGCACAGCATGACCCATGAATTGAAGAGTCCGTTGGCATCGATCCAGGGGACTGCCGAACTACTCAATGAAGAGATGCCGTTGGCGGATCGCCAGAAATTTATCGCCAATATTCGCAGTGAGGCCCATCGTCTGCACCAGGTGGTAGAACAGTTATTGGGTCTGGCAGGTCTGGAGAAACGACGAGGCTTGGAGCAACCTGAACCTATCAACACAACGGATCTGCTGAAACAGGTCTGTGAGGAGCGGCAGTGGGCAGCACAACAGAAGGGACTCAGGTTCGAATATGAGAACTGCGACGAAGCGGTAGTGACCGGTGAGCGGTTTCTGTTGCAGCAAGCGCTTGGTAATCTGATCGATAACGCCATCGACTTCAGTCCGCAGGATGGGACTATCTTTCTAAGCTGCCAGGTGGATGACAAGATCTGGAGTTGCAGTATCAGTGACCGGGGTCCAGGTGTGCCTGATTATGCACTCTATAAGGTCTTTGAGCGCTTCTACTCCCTGCCCAGGCCTGGTGGCGGAGGGCGTAGCAGCGGTCTCGGCCTCAGCTTTGTGCAGGAGGTGGCACAATTGCATGGTGGGCAGGTCTTACTTAAGAACAGGGAGGGGGGCGGTGCCATGGCACGGCTTGTGTTGCCACTTTTTCAACAGCCAGTTGGGGTGCGGTGACTTAATCCAATACTCTCAATGCCGGTAGATTCAGACGTCTTCAGCATTTACCGTTATTGGATGGTGTGTGGCTTTATACACGGATAACGATAGTTGGCTCAGGTGCTTTCGATGGAGGATCTTCTGATTTTCAGGTCATTGCTGACCCTTAGAATGCCGTCTTCACCCAGTATGCCTACCGTATTCTCCTGGTAGTTTTTGAAAACGGTAGTGATCTCACTGACTGAAGGCCGCCGGATACAGACCAGCTTCCAGCCAAATTTCCGCAGTATTGCCATCCCGCTGACCTGCTTTTCGTTTAAATAATACTCGGGTGAAGTGGGAATGGGTCCCATGCCGAATCGTTTTTCCCCAACCATTGCTGTTTTCCTGTTTGTTGATCAAAAAAACAGGGAGATCTCGCCTGCGACCCACCGCAGGCAGACTGCTTTTCTTAAATTTCCCTTAATTCAAACAATAGCCCAGATTTGAATTGGTGTTTGTGAAAAAATAACAACAACATTGGTGGGAGTAGGGTTGCTCGATTCAAGAACTATCTAATTACGCAGTTGAGGCAATTGGCAGCGCGGATGTTGAAATTTCCGGACGGGTAAATCGCAATGTGCGGGAATAGGGGAAGACATCGGCCTGGCGACCTTCTTCAACGTCTTGCTGATTACTGTGCCAGTATGCGGCGTCGAATAGCTCAGGGTGTATTTCCCTGAGTATTTTGCGGACTTTAGGATCTGTGCTGAGAAAAGTGATGAACTCCTCTGGGAAAATATCGTTGGGATTCACGCTATACCAGGGCTCATCCCGGTAGAGATCTTCCGGGTTACGAGGTTCTGGAATTTTGCGGAAATTGCATTCGGTCAGATAGCAGATCTCATCATAATCATAGAAAACTACCTTGCCCATACAATTCACACCGAAATTTTTGAACAACAGGTCACCGGGAAAGATATTGACCCCCATGAGCTGTTTGACTGCCTTGCCCCAGTCATAGAGGATCTGCCGGGTCTCTTCCTCATCGCTCTCTTCCAGGTAGAGATTGAGCGGGGTCATGCGCTGTTCGATATAGAGGTGCTTGATGACCAGCTTGTCCCCCTCAAACTCCAGTTGTGACGGCACCGAGGCTTTCAGCTCCTGCAATAAATGATCATCGATTCTATCGATGGGCAGGGCCACATCAACGAATTCAAGGGTATCCGCCATGCGTCCCACCCGGTCATGTTTTTTGACCTGGAGATAGCGCTGTTTGACCAGTTGGTGGGTAACCTCCTTCTGGGGCGGAAATTTGTCTCTGATGACCTTGAAAACATAGGGGAATGAGGGCAGGGTGAAGACCTGCATGACCAACCCCGGCGTACCTGGCGCGATGATGAACGGGTCCTGGCTCTTATCCAGATGTTTGAGCAAGTCCCGATAGAACTCATTTTTCGCCTGCTTGTGGAGGCCGATACTCATGTAGAGATCGGCCAGTGTCTTCTCTGGCATGATACTGCGCAGAAACTCCACCGTGGCCGTCGGTACGGGTGTTTTGACCATGAAATAGGCGCGGGCGAAGCTGAAAACCGCTTCAACACGTCGGTTTTGAGTCAATAGTGCATCGGCATAGAGAGATCCTGCCTCATTGTTCATCAATGGAATGATGACAGGGCGTATCACCTTCCCGTAAACCATGCGACCGACCAGATAGGACGCCTTGTTGCGATAGAAGGGTGATTCAAGCAGGTCGAAGCGGAGGTCAGCAGGGATTGTTTCAAATCCGGTTTGCGCCATGAATGCATCGGCGAGTCGTTGGCTGTCCCGCTGGATATCTTCATAGGGCAGATTGAAGTAAAACGAAGAGAGGATCTCCCAAAAGCTGTTTTTCAGGCCACCGTCGGAAACCTGATACGACATATAGACCCGATAGCGCTCTGCCAGCTCCTGTCTGTTGACCTGGGATTCGATAAAGATTTTGTCATTGTCGTAGTACTTTCGCTCAAACAGTCGGCAGAAGACGGAATTGTAGAAAGTCTCGGCCAATTCAGGACGGCTATGGTTTTTCAGCAGGCTGGTGTACGTCAGCTTGACTTCCTGCCACAACCCCTCATCAACGGCCTTCATGCCAAAGTTCGAACTCACCTTGCTGACGGCCTCCTGTACTCGCAGGTCGTAGAAGCTGATCCGCTTGGCAGAGGCCTCACGTACCGATTCCCAGTCCGCCCGTTCGAATCGCTGACGCGCGGCACTGCTGATCTCCTGAAAGAACGAGAAGTGTCTGTCGAAGCCCGTCAGTATGGATTGGGCGATCTGTCTTGATAGGTCTTGCGTCATTTTGGTGCACACATAGGTCAGGTCATTTTAGTTAGTTGACTGTTTTACTAAGGTTTAGCCTATTTTTTTGCACTGCACTATTTTTTTTGTCAAAGCTAACTATTGATATTTTTATGAAAAATTTCTTGACCTTTTCACTATGCTTTAACGCAGTGCACAAAAAAACGGCACTGACTCATCCGCAGGCGGTGATGGATTCGAGCCATTAGACCTGCCTCTTCGAGGTGCAACTCGAGAGGAAAATGAGATGAACACTGGGTAGGAGCGGGCAGTGCCTGTTCGATGCTCGAGATAACTGGGACAGGATTGGTTTTTAAACCACCTGTTTCATCGTTGCTCAGTCAGATGATCGAGTTGCCGCAGGAAATCTGCGCCGGATCGGGATCACTGAGAAACATTTAAGACAAAGCGATAACACTGGAGATAAGAGATGACACGTAACGAGCAGATAGAGGCTTTGAAGAAGGACTGGGCAGAAAACCCTCGATGGCTGGATGTCCAGCGTGGCTATAGTGCTGAAGACGTGGTGCGTCTGCGTGGTTCGGTTCAGCCTGAGCATACCTATGCCAAGAGAGGTGCAGAGAAGCTTTGGAAGCTTGTGCGTGGTGACTCTAAAAAGGGCTATGTGAATTGTATGGGCGCCATTACCGGCGGTCAGGCCATGCAGCAGGCCAAGGCGGGGATCGAGGCAATCTATCTCTCCGGTTGGCAGGTAGCCGCTGACGGCAATACCTCAGAGACCATGTATCCCGACCAGTCGCTCTATGCCTATGATTCGGTGCCCACCATGGTGCGCCGCATCAACAACGCCTTCAAACGTGCTGATGAGATCCAATGGTCCCGGGATATCGGCCCGGAAGATAAAGACTACGTGGACTACTTCCTGCCCATCGTAGCGGATGCGGAAGCCGGCTTTGGCGGCGTACTTAATGCCTTTGAGCTGATGAAAAACATGATTTCCGCAGGCGCTGCCGGCGTGCATTACGAGGATCAGCTGGCTGCCGTGAAGAAGTGCGGACACATGGGTGGCAAGGTATTGGTTCCCACCCAGGAAGCGGTACAAAAGCTGATCGCAGCTCGTCTCGCGGCTGATGTCATGGGTGTGCCCACCCTGGTGCTTGCAAGAACCGACTCCGAGGCAGCCAACCTGCTGACCTCTGATGTCGATCCCAACGACAAACCTTTTCTCACTGGTGGACGGACCTCCGAAGGTTTCTACCAGGTCAAAAATGGCCTGGAGCAGGCCATCTCCCGCGGTCTGGCATATGCGCCTTACGCCGACCTGGTCTGGTGTGAGACCGGCACGCCGGATCTTGGCTTCGCCCGTGAATTCGCCCAGGCTGTTTTGGCCGAAAATCCGAACAAACTGCTGGCCTACAACTGCTCTCCTTCATTCAACTGGAAGAAGAACCTGGACGACGCCACCATTGCCAAGTTTCAGGATGAGCTGGCTGATATGGGTTACAAATATCAGTTCATCACCCTGGCAGGCATCCACAACATGTGGTTCAACATGTTCGACCTGGCCTACGACTATGCGCGTGGTGAAGGCATGAAACACTATGTGGAAAAGGTCCAGCAGCCCGAATTCGATGCGCGTGACAAGGGCTACACCTTCGTCTCCCATCAACAGGAGGTGGGTGCTGGCTATTTCGATGATGTCACCACTGTGATTCAAGGCGGTGCTTCTTCGGTTACCGCGCTGACCGGTTCCACTGAGGAGGCCCAGTTCGACGAGGCAGCAAGCCTGTAAGGCGCTGCATCTACTGTTTTTCTGCCCTTCAGCCGCGCCACCAGGCGCGGCTTTTTTTTTCTTTGCTGAAACAAGATTTGAATCTGCAAGGCAAAAAAAGATCAAAATGCTAGGAGGATGAATCGATGAGCCTGAGCGAAAGTACATTAAAAACAGCCGATCTCTACGATATTCATGAGGAAGCCCTGCAAGTCTGCAGTCCTGTGTTGCGCCACTATGGCGGACATCATGCCTTCCATGGTGCCATTGCTACGTTGAAATGCTTCGAAGACAATTCACTGGTACGAGAGCAACTTGAACAACCGGGTCAGGGTAGGGTACTGGTGGTGGATGCCGGTGGCTCCCTGCGTTGTGCAATGTTAGGTGATCTTCTGGCGCAACTGGCCGTAGACAACGGCTGGACAGGTGTTGTGATGTATGGCTGCATTCGTGATTCTGTCGAGATTGGTGAAATGCCGCTGGGTGTCATGGCCATGGCGACCCATCCGCGCAAGAGTGTAAAAAAAGGTATGGGTGAAGTAGGTGGTGTAGTCGAGTTTGCCGGTGTGAACTTCAGACCCGGTGAGTGGCTCTATGCTGATGAGGATGGCGTGGTGGTATTGGATAAACCCGCTGTCTGAGATTTAATGTTGAAAACACTCAAACCACCGGCCCATGAGAAATTGTTCGGTGGATCGTTTTTAGGCTGTAGAAAAAAGCGTCCTTGCAGGCTCTAGGAAACAAGCTGATAACAGGGCGAATAGTCTCCCTGGAGCTTCATTCGGTTTTGCTCCACAAAGGCCATCAGTACCTCATCCATCGATGAGACGATGTCGGGGTCTCCGTTGATGGTAAAGGGCCCATGTGTCTCAACCGCCCGAATGCCATCCTCCTTCACATTCCCTGCCACAATACCTGAGAAGGCACGCCTGAGATTCGCCGCCAGCAGATAGGGTGCCTGCTGACGATTGAGGGTTAGGGCTGCCATGGAACGATGGGTGGGGGAGAATGGCTGCTGTAGTTCGTGCTCGATCTTGAGTCGCCAGTTGAAATAGAAGGCGTCGTTGCCTTCGGTGCGAAACGACTTGACGGTCTTCATCGCAGATTTCATAGCCTGCGCCACGGCCTGAGGATCATCGAGAATAATGCGATAGTGGTTTCGAATCCCGGGCCCCAGTGTACCGGTGATGAAACGATCGATGGCATCAAAGTACCCCGCACTCTCTGCCGGTCCGGTCAGGATCAGCGGCAGCGGATGTCCGCTGTTGGCAGGATGCATGAGAATACCCAGCAGATAGAGCAGCTCTTCCGTGGTGCCCGCACCGCCGGGAAATACCAGGATGCCATGGCCGGTACGCACAAAAGCCTCCAGGCGTTTTTCGATATCGGGCATGATCACCAGTTCGTTGACGATCGGGTTGGGTGGTTCTGAAGCGATGATGCCGGGCTCGGTGATACCCAGATAACGTCCGTCATGATTGCGCTGTTTGGCATGGCCGATGGTGGCGCCCTTCATCGGACCTTTCATGGCGCCGGGTCCGCAGCCGGTACAGACATTCAGTCCGCGCAGACCCAGTTCGTATCCCACCTCTTTGGTGTAGTCGTATTCAGTTCGATTAATGGAGTGGCCGCCCCAGCAAACGATCAGGTTGGGATAGGTACCGGTTTGCAACACTCTGGCATTTCTCAGGATATGGAATACTGCGGATGTAATGTGTGAGGGCTCATCCAGGTTGAAGTTGGGGTCGTTCTGTATCTCGTTATGGACGTAGATGATGTCCCTGAGTACTGCGAAGAGATGTTCCTGGATCCCCTGGATCATCTTGCCGTCGACGAATGCACTACCTGGTGCATTCTCCAGTCGAAGTTTCACCCCCCGGTTTCTCTGCATCAGGTGAATGCCAAAGTCGCGATAGGTCTCGAAGATCTCCCGCGCGTTGTCGGTGTTGCTGCCGCAGTTAAGCACCGCCAGGGCACAACGGCGGAAGAGTTGATAGAGTCCCCGTGCGCTGGTGTCGAGGAGGGCGTTGACCTCGAGCTGTGAGAGTACTTCGAGACTGCCCTGAGGTCGGACGGAGGCGCTGAACTTTTCCGGAGCGGGTGTTTGCAACATAGTGACTGGCTGGCCTTTCTCGTACTTGTTCTTGCTTGAAGCCTTTAGGTGCGGCGGGGCCGCACCTTATTGATGACGTCGGTGCTTAACGACAAGATACACGATTAGACCATTGAATCTCCGTTTCATCATTTGTCCAGTGCAACTGTTCAGGATTATCCAGCTACTTTAGGGAAGCAACTCCTGGATAATGGCCCGTTCGCCGAGCAGTTCGTCTTCTGACGCCTTCAGGCGGGAAACGCTGAATTCGTCAAGGTCGAGCCCCTGCACAATCTCATATTTTCCCGCTTTACAGGTAACTGGGTAGGAGAAGACAACGCCCTCGTCGATACCGTAACTGCCATCCGAATGGACCGACATGCTGACCCAGTCACCTTCCGGTGTGCCCAGGGCCCAATCGTGTACGTGATCCACCACAGCATCGGCCGCAGAAGCCGCGGAGGAGAGGCCTCGAGCCTCGATGATTTCGGCACCGCGGCGTTGAATCCGTGGAATGAAGTGGTCAACCGCCCAGTCTTGAGTGACAAGATCCAGGGCCGGCTTGCCATCGACCAGACAGTGATCGATGTGGGGGTACTGGGTCAGGGAGTGGTTGCCCCAGATGGTCATGCGGCTGATGTCGGCAACCAGCGTATTGGTCTTGTTTGCCAGCTGACCCAGCGCCCGGTTGTGATCGAGGCGGGTCATGGCGGTGAACTGACTGCGGTCCAGATCCGGCGCATTGGCAGCGGCGATCAGGGCGTTGGTATTGGCTGGGTTACCTACCACAACCACGCGGATGTCCCGTGAGGCATAATCGTTGATCGCGCGTCCTTGGTGGGAAAAGATTTTAGCATTCTCAGTGATCAGGTCTTTGCGCTCCATTCCCTTGCTGCGGGGTTTGGCGCCGACCAGGATGGCATAGTCGGAGTCGCGGAAGCCGATGGCGGCGTCGTCGGTGGTGACGATGTCGTGCAGCAGGGGGAAGGCGCAATCCTCCAGCTCCATGCGAACGCCGCTGAGCGCGGACATCGATTGGGGAATCTCCAACAGTCTCAGAATCACAGGCTGCTCCTGGCCGAACATGGCGCCGGATGCAATACGGAAGACCAGTGCGTAGCCAATATGTCCTGCAGCACCGGTGATCGTGACTTTTACAGCTGGTTTCATTGTGTCGATTCCTCTCATTAGTTTGATGGATAGGGTGATAAGTATAGTTATCTATCTACTTTCTAGCAGCTTTTTTTATCTATAGTCACTATTGTTGATTGTTACAGCATATTTTTTTCAGCGGGTATTCAGTTCGGCGAGTCCCTGCTCCGGATTTTCCAATCTCCGAAACCTCTCTGAGGATAAGAGAGTTAGGCTCTCGATCACCTGTATGAGCGCTTCTCACCCCCTTACACGGCTTCAGCTATTCGCCTACGCAGCAAGATCACTCGGCTGAACTTTACAGCGTGTGATATCTGCTCACGGCATCCCCGCTTCGGTGGTGATGATGACCTCGTGCATTTCGATGCCGCCCTCGCCGCTGAAGGCCTCCTTGGGCATAGGGTTGGCGTGGGCTGCACGAAAATCCTCACTGCCGACCCATGCCTCGAAGGCCGCTTTGTCTTTCCAACTGGTCATCACCACATAGGGCAACTCGGGCTTTGCTGGTTTGAGCACTTGCATGCGAACGAATCCCGGCTGTTGTTCGATCTGTCCCGCCCGATTGCGAAAGCGTGTTTCGAACTGCTCGGTGTAGCCGGCAACGACGGGCACCCGATTGGCGACAATGAACATGGTTTAACTCCTGGATAAGTGGCTATAGGGTGGCAGGGTCTGCAGACGGGTATCGTCTTTCGGCTCACCGACGGTGAAATGGTAGAGGCTCTGGAAACGGGTGGTGGAGAGACCGAGTAACTCATGGACCAGGTCGTCGAAGAAGCAGCCGATCCCGGTGCCTCTGACACCGAGCGACTCAGCGTGGATATAGAGCGCCTGGCCGATAAGACCGGCTTCCCAGTAGAGCCTGGGATAACCGATAGCACCCTGGGTTTCCAAAGTGTGGTCAAACGCTGCCAGCATGCCCAGGGAGAAGAAGCTGTCGGCAGCGATATCCTGATGACAGGAGATGACTCGTGCAGCTTGTTGGCTGTCGGCGGTGATCAGTCGATAGAGAGACAGGTGTTGAGGAATCCCCTCCGGTTTCTCGAAACTGAACGACTTATTCATCTCTCTTTTGAGTGGCTCGAGGACATCCGACCGTCTGAGTAAGAGGTAGAGCCCTGATGTTATTTCGTCGACATGGTGGACGAAAAGCACTAGATGGATCTGTGCCCGATAGGGCCAGGCTCGCCAGGGAACATCATCCTGTCTGGGTAGCAGACTGTCTAGAAGATGTACAAAGTCCTGCTTGGGCAGTGAACGGTTATCGTAGAAGGCCTGCGCACTGCGCCGCTTTAAAATGAGCTGTCTGGCAGAGGTGTCAGCTGTGGTGGTCATTGGGGGGAAGTCATCATCTCCATGGCCTTTTTCAGGCTCCCCTTCGTTGCGGGCGATGGCGTCACAGACCTCATCAATAATGGGCCACTGATGGCGAGGATGCTGACTCAAGCGGTTGGCCTGTCCGTACCAATCGGCGCCTTCGGCTTGGGCCAGCCAGCCGGTTAAGGGTGTTGGTGAGTCCGCCGTGTTATCGGATGTCAGCCTGAGCAGGAGATCCGGGCGCTCGCTTTCAGCATGGATAAAGTCCTGATCCCGGTCGAGACCCATCAAGGTTGCAAGCATCTTCGAGTTTGTCTCAAGCGGCTCGAAGCGGAAACCCAGTGTAGCAGCCGCATAATCAGACGCTCCAATGGCGTGTCCCAGGTCGAGATGTACGTAGCGTAAGGCCCGCTCGCCATATTTCCAGGCTTCCCGCCAGGGGATACTGCTCAATCCCAGTAGTATCTCGGCTGTTGCTGTATTAAGGGATTCACTGTCGGTCTTGAAAGCCGCCCGCAACTCCAGGGCGTGTTCATGGGGAGCATAGTGGTAGACACCACTCTTCAGCATGGGAAGGCCCCTGACGATCAGGTACCCCTCGGTGGGATGGAGATTGCCGCTGGAGGGGTTACAGCGAAGTGCCCAACGGTCGGGACCGTAGACTTTCCAGGCCGAGAGACCCAGGTTGTGCCGCAGCAGGCTTGAGATCTCGGTCAGCCCCCAACTGTGCAGCAGCTTGTAGGGAGGCTGCCGCTCAAGCTCACCCAAGGCGGGATCGGGAAGCTGATCGATTGTTAGTGGGAGAGGGTATAGGGGCGACCCTTCAAAACGTCGAAAGGGGTCTGGCTGCTGGTCCCAATCGAGAAAACCGGGACCGTCGGCATAACGGTCCAGATGGTGTTTGGTTCGCTGATGATAGTTGCGAACACACTCGATGCCGGCTGCGGATCGGGTGTTCATGGTGTGGTGCTCTGTTTGCGTGGGCTATTGCAGCTCCTGGGGCGTCTTCGCTTTCACCGTCAGTGCGTGAAGTTCTCCTGTGGCGATTTCCGCATTGAACAGGGTGAGAATGGAACGCTGTCGCTGCAGGCTTTTCATCTCGGCAAAGGCCGGCGTGATGACATTCACTTCAAAACTGCAGTTTTCACCGGCTACGGTTATCTCTGCGTCCGGATAGAGATCTTTGATTCGGGTAGTAAGCTCTTTTTCATT
>JAHXIP010000026.1 GCA_025655575.1 Candidatus Thiodiazotropha sp. (ex Monitilora ramsayi)
CCTATGCTCATATCATAGCTCGGAAGTGTCTACCGTACTGTGGGAACTCCAATCATAGCTCGGAAGTGTCTACCGTACTGTGGGAACTCCAAAGTACATAGATGAGTGTATAGAGGAACAGGGGAAAGACCGGGAATACTGCACACGATTTTATCGCGACTACGGAGAAAGATCAGGAAACAGGCCAGCATTCTTCTATGACCTGCCAGAGTGCGTGGAAGCTTGGGAATTCAATAGAAATAGTCAATAAATATCAAACAGGATAATTAGAATAAAATAGCTGTATGTCACCTACCAGCACAAGCAAGTCACTCCTTTTGGTCGTTGGACATGCTGACACCACACCCCTGTTTCATGCGCTAAGTACGAGGAAGAACTAGCCAAATGGAGCCAATCGCCTACCAAGAAATGGCTGCCGGAGAAGAATCCGCAGTCTGCCAATTGGTGGCAGGCATATTTAATGAGTATGTTGCTCCAGACTATGGCCAAGACGGCATTGATGAGTTTTTTCGTTTTGCCGACCCCGATGCAATGAAAGAACGGAAGCTGGCAGGTGGGTTTGTTTTGGTAGCAAAAACGCTGGAGAACTGGTTGGAATATTGGAGTTTTTCCCACCCGACTGCGTAGCGATGTTATTCGTAACCATTCGCCATCAGGGTATCGCAGAAGGACTATTAGCCCAGACAATACGCAAAGCACAGGCGCTAAATCCCGGTTTGTCGAAGCTGATCGTTCATTCGTCCCCTTATGCAGAATCCATCTACGAGAAGATGGGATTCCGTAAGACAGGAGGTATACAGCATGAAAATGGAATTGAATTTTTTCCTATGGAACTAACGCTCGAAGATGAGAGTGCGTAATATACCGTTCTATTTGTTAGCTGTACCCACTCCGCACCATTTGCATATGCCTACGGTATTTTTTCCACTAACAGCGCTCCACGCTGGCTACCTCTTAACAGAGGTACTGGGTGGCGCAGCTCATGACTGGCTTGAGAAATTGCACTACCAGTGCAACGTATCAATAGTTTCTTAGGTTTCGAGTTGAGCAATACATTTCGCCAGCTCCTCCGGTCTGACCGGTTTGCTGTAGAGATATCCCTGTGCCTCTTGGCAACCAGCTTCTTTAAGAAATCCCGCCTGCTCTTCCGTTTCCACTCCCTCGGCGATAACCGTTAATCCCAGGCTCTTACCCATTGCGATAATGGCTTCTGAGATAGCAGCATCATCAGGATTGTCTGGTATATCTTTTACGAACGACTGATCGAGCTTGAGTTTATTGATTGGCAATTGCTTGAGATAGCTCAATGAAGAGTAGCCGGTACCGAAATCGTCAATGGATAGTGTCACATCCAGTTGCCGCAACTGATCAAGTTGTGCAATAGCGGAATCTACCTGCTGCATAATGAAACCTTCAGTGATCTCCAGATCCAACCTGGATGCGGGAAATTCTGTTTCATCAAGTGCATTTCGAACTTCATTTGGCAGGTTGCCGCGTTGAATCTGCGGGCCGGCCACGTTGACGCCAAGTGTACCGAACTCAGTTCCCTGCTCCAACCACTGTACGCCCTGAAAGCAGGCTGTACGTAGCACCCAGCTGCCGATCTGTTGGATCAGACCGGACTCTTCCGCCAATGGAATAAACCTGGCAGGCGGAATCATACCAAGTTCAGGATGCTGCCAACGAACCAGGGCTTCCACACCTATTACTCTCCCGGTAAGCAGATCTATCTGAGGCTGATACAGAAGATACAACTCATCCAGTTCTAGTGCCCGGCGCAGGTTACTTTCCAGCAATACACGTTCAAAGGCCTTATGCGTCAGCTCCTCTGTATAAAACTGATAGGTATTCCTTCCCTCTTCCTTGGCACGGTACATGGCTGCATCCGCATTGCGAAGCAATGTGGTCGGTTCGTTGCCGTCACGCGGATAGAGACAAATACCGAGGCTGGCTGAGATTTGAACCTCATGCCCTTCCAGTTGATACGAATCGGTAAGAGACGACATCAGCTTCTCTATGGCGATACCCACATCATCCGCTCTGCTGATATCCTCCATCAGGATGACAAACTCATCCCCACCGATACGTGCCACGGTATCGTCCTGGTATGCGGAGTTGGCCAGCCTCGCCGCCACTTCCAGCAGCAACTGATCTCCGGCTGAATGACCCAGGCTGTCATTGATGTGTTTGAAATTATCGAGATCGAGCATGATGAGCGCAAACTCGGAGTCGTAGCGTCCTGCATGTCGGATCGCCTGCTCCAGGTATTCGTTCAGCAATGTGCGGTTGGGTAGATCCGTTAAGGCATCGTGATGGGCCAGATGGTCCAGCTGCTCCTTGGAGTGTTTAATCTGACTGATATCGGTAAAGATTCCCACATAGTGCGTGAGTTCTTCATTATCATTCAATACCGCACTGATGGTCAGCCACTCCGGGTAGACGGAACCATTTTTACGCCTGTTCCAGATCTCACCCTGCCATTGACCGGTTTCCTCGAGGCTATGCCATAGATTCCGATAGAAACTCTCATCATGTCGGCCAGATTTCAATACGTTGGAATTCTTTCCTATGACCTCTTCCGGTTGATAGCCGGTGATATCGACAAACGCTTGATTCACTCTGATGATATTTGCATCCGGATCGGTAATAGAGACGCCTTCAGCCGTGTTTTCAAAAACGCTGGCCGCTAACCTTAAATGCTCCTCGACTTTACGCGAATGGCTCAGGTCATGCAGACTCATGAGCATGGCGTGAGGCACGCCATGATTATCGTGGATTAGTTTTAAGGCAACCTCTATCGGCCGCCCGGCGGGATTATTCGGATCATCCGGCTCCAGCGTAAACAAGGCTTCACGCTTTGCTTCCTGTGCCTGGCAGACAACACAGGGGTTTTCTTCGCCCTGCGGATGGATCAACTCCACGATGTGTCTGCCCAAGCTTTGGCTGGGATCTAATCCCGTCAAATGAAAAAAAGCTTCATTTCCCCGGATGAGATGCCGGTCCATATCCAGCAGATAGATCGCATCATCGAATTGATCCATAGCCTGGGTCCACTCAGTGGCCGCAAACTCAAGTTCACTTTGAGACCGTTTTCGATCGGTGATGTCCTGGACAACCCCCAACAGTCGTATCACTTTACCGTTGACATCCGTCTCTGGCCTGCCGCGGCACTCCACCCACCTTTCTTCCCCATCCGGGTGGATGATGCGGTACTCGACAAAATGATCCGTCCCCTGTGTCAATGACGTCTCGAAAGACGACAGTGCCGCAGCGCTATCATCCGGGTGAATAATATTGGCCAGGGTTTCAGGACCGGCGGGAGAACCCACTTCCAGTCCTGCGATCCTGTATGTTTCATCAGACCAGTAACCCTGGCCTGACAGTGCATCAAATTCCCAATGCCCGATATGAGCATACGCCTGGGCTTCACACAGACGTTCCGTGAGCAGCAGTTGTCCCAGAATATCCTCGGTACGTTGACCGATGGCCAGGAACAGCTTCTGTTCAGTCTCACTCCAGTGGCGTTCATGGGTACACTGGTGCAGACCGATGAGCCAGGGAGGTCTGCCGCCTATCCGCAGCGCCAGTACCATCTGTGATCGTATCTGCTGAAGTTGTACCCATTCATGTGCACCCTCTCCTTCGAGATCAAAGGTATGGGTGACCGGTCCCGAGGCTGCCAGCGCATCGCTAATGAGGCTGATATTCGACTCATCCATGTTGAGATCAATATTCTGATCGGCCGCAAACGGGTACTCGGGGCGTGATGCGTCCACAGAGATCCGATAGGTGGTGCCATGAAGATCGTTCGGATAGAGAAGCCAGGCCCGGTCGACTTCAAAAATCTGTAGAAGTGTGTTTACCAGAGCGTACAGTACCTGCTCGACTTCACTACCGCTGGAGAGCACCTCGGCCACCCGATCCATGCTGCTGAAATAGTGTTTCTGTGCAAGCAACCGCTCCTCTGCACTCTTACGCTCCATGGCGATGCCCGCCAGGTGAGCCATGGTTTTAATCAGCTGAAATTCATCATAAGCGGGACTACTGGTTTCACTGTAAAACGCGGTGAAGACACCAATCACCTTATTTTTGGAATCCAGTATGGGTTCAGCCCAGCGTTTTCTAAAACCCTGCTCATCAGCGAACTGATGAAAATCTCTCCACACAGGGTCATCATTTAAATCTTTGACGATAGGATGCTCTGTGGAATCCGCGTTTGTACTTGAACCTGCTATTTGATCAATATCCGGAACATTGATAGCGGTATCGTAAGCCGCCAGCATACTCGTGGCCGTACTATGATATTGCTCATCATCTTCAAAACACTGAATTGAGGCGTGTATCGCAGAATAGAGTTCTTCGGTAAGGTGGATTATTGCCTCGAAGGTTTGCTCTAGCGGTGTCTGTCCGCGTGAAATCAGCTCCAATATGCGCTGCTGACCCACTTGCAGTGCTTCCGATCGCTTGCGAGGCGAGATGTCTCTTAATAACTCTTCGACACCCAGTACATTGCCATGCTTATCTTTCATATAACGGGCGTTCGAAGAGACCCACAACCGGGAAGCATCCTTATGTTTGAGCTCTGTCTCGAAATTCGCTGCGTATCCCTTTTCCTTGAGTTCTGAGAAGAGTGCTTCCCGTTCCCCAGGATTGATAAATATCTCCTCGACCATCCTTCCCGTCAGGTCACTCACTGTATAGCCAGTCAGCTTGTAAACAGAGGGCGACACAAAGACTATCTTCCCTTCCATATCTGTTCTGTAGAGAAGATCAGGAATGTTTTCGACTATCTCCCGATATTGATTTTCACTCTCCAGAAGTGCTTCTCTGTTGAGGATCAGCTCCTGCTCCCGTTTGCTGCGTAACTTGACCTCTGCCGCAGACTCTCGCCATCGACGAACCGCAAACCAAACGAGAAACAGTGGTGAAACCAGAAGGCCGAGAATGATTTCATCCAACTCCCACGCTTCATGATCACGGGTCAGATGATACAGCCAGTCGTAACCATCCACTGTCCCCAGGATAAGGGTAATCGAGCCCAGCCCTACGGCAATGATCAGGAGATCTCGTACGACAGTAGCGTGAGAGGTGGTGGTCGTTGAAGAATTTTCAGGAGATGGAGTCAATACGAATGCTGTTCCGTTTATGTATTTGAAAAGCGCCTATGTCAGATTATCTAGCTGCATAAGTACCGGTTATTCGATCTGGTGACTGCAATTAGACTTATCGGTTGTGAAACAACCAGCTGTCACGCTGCCTATCATGAAAAAGTCTTGTAGAGAGCCAGCCACAGCCACTCTTAGCGGTAGTTGGATTGATCGGCCAAGTTTCTCAATTCTTTAAGATTGAATTGCCCATGCAGCGGCTATCGACTATAGCTTAGATACCTGCTCAGACTATGCCAGCAGTTAAATCCCAGGCAAAAAAATGGGAGCTGAGGAGCTCCCGAAAGGAGGTTGTTCATATTGCCGTATCAGGTCACCCCAAGACGGATACTCAAGGGTTACGGTCGATCGTCCTTGAACATACGCCAGCCACTGATCATGGTGCTGATCAGGCTCTGGCGGGAGACGATGTCTTCACGGATCGCTACATAGACATGGATGATGACGAAGACGACGATGATCCACATGCCCCAGTGGTGCCAGAGGCGTACGTCCTGGCTTTGTCCCACCAGGGGAATCAACCAGCCGAAGAGCTGGTCCTGCCAGCTGCCCAGCCCTGTCTGTTCCGCATAGAGGGAGAAGCCGGTCAGCACCATGGCGATACCGCCGACAGTGATGATGGCGACCATGGTGAGATGAGCCAACGGGTTATGCCCTTCGTATTTCTTCGGTTCCTTTTCCATAAAGGAGTACCAGCGAATTTCATGCATCAGCTCTTTCCAGAAAGAGAGACGATAGAACGGCAGATGAAACAGTTCCCGGGAGTGCTCGTTGCCGACAAAGGCCCAGTAGATGCGACCAAGAAATCCCACGGTGAAGATGTATGCAGCGGCAAAGTGGGCGAATCGCATATAGCCCATGACAAAATAGTCACTTGCCTCACCTGGCATTGTCGGTAGAGGATTAGCAATGAAATAGCCCGTCACTGCAAGGACCAGGATCGCCAGCGCATTGACCCAGTGCCAGAGCCTGATAGGGGCTTCATAAACATAAACAGCAGTGCGTTTGATGGTTGTTTGCATAGGTATCTCTCCTGAGCCGTCGTTACGCGACCTTTATCCGGGTTCAACCACGCAAGCGCCGCCTGAATACCAGACCGCCCAGCACGACGGCCAGGAACAACAGCAATGAAAGGCCATGCTCTGACAACAGGTGTGTCACGGCAGAGAACCACGCTGTATGAGTATGTTCGCCCACATGCGCCAACAGCGGACCACTCACCAGCAAACCACTCAATCCCAGTATCACTCTTTTCATCTCAACCTCTCGAATTCACTAAAAAATTCAACACTCACAACTCAAAACGCCACGGTCACCGCACCTTCACCTTCGCCAGCTCCCTCCCCGCTTCGCTCATCACATGCGTAGAACAGGCAAGACAGGGGTCGAAGCTGTGCAGGGTACGCAGGATCTCAACCGGCTCTTCAGCACGCGCCACCTTGGTGTTCATCAATGAGGCCTCGAAAGCGCCAATGTTTCCCTCGCTGTCACGGGGCGAGCCGTTCCAGGTAGTCGGCACCACGCACTGATAATTGTCGATACGGGTATCCTGGATGCGAATCCAATGTCCCAAGGCACCGCGGGGTGCTTCGCTAAAACCCACACCCTTGGCCTCTTTTGGCCAGGTCTCCGGATCCCAGTTATCCACATTGGCAGTGGCGGAGTCACCGGCCTTGATGTTGGCCATCAGCTTATCCATGAAGTAACGCATCTTGTCAGCAGCCCAGTCGGCTTCCAGACCCCGTGCAGCGGTCCGACCGAGGGTCGAGAAGAGCGCTGTAACCGGTACATCCAGGGTTTTGAGTACGAAGTTGATCTGTTCTGTTATCGCTTCGTGACCGCTGGCATAGCCGACGATGTAACGCGCAAGGGGACCGACCTCCATGGGGTGGCCGCGCCAGCGTGGCGCTTTGATCCAGGAGTACTTGGCGTCCTCATCAATCTGTTCGATGTTGGTCTTGCTGCCCTTTGCGTTTGGACCCAGTTTGAAGTTTGGCTCGGTCACACCATCCCAGGGATGCAGTCCTTTGACCCCATCCGGGTAGTTGTACCAGGAGTGAGGAACGAACTCCTGAATCTCATCTGGATTTCGCAGGTCGACTTCATGCACTTCCTTGAGATTGCCGTTGATGATGGCGCCTCTGGGCATCATAAGATTGGCTGTAGAATAATCGTTGGCCCGGTCGGGAATATCCCCATAGGAGAGCACATTGGTACTCGACAGACCGCCACCATAAAGCCAGCCTTTATAGAACTGCCCAACCGCTAGAATATCCGGGATATAGACGTTCTTAATGAACTCCCGGGTACTATCGATGATTGAAGATATCTGATTCAGGTTCACCATATTCAGCGCCCCCACCGAACCGACACCATCCACATTGATCGGACAAGGCACGCCACCCACCAGCCAGTTGGGATGAGGATCCTTGCCACCGAATATGGTGCGAATCTTCATGATCTCCTTCTGGAAATCAAGGGCCTCCAGATAGTGGGTCACCGCCATCAGGTCCGCTTCCGGTGGCAACAGGTAGGCGGGGTTGGTCCAATAACCGTTTTTGAACGGTCCCAGTTGTCCGCTCTCGACAAACTTCTTCAAACGATTCTGGATGTCGCGGAAATAACCGGGTGACGATTTGGCATGCTTGGGGGAAACCTGTTGCTGCAGTTCAGATGTCGCCTTGGGATCGGCCTTCAGCGCATTCACCGGATTGACCCAATCCAATGCGTGCAGATGGTAGAAATGCACCAGATGATCATGGGCCTGCAGGGTCAGTTGCATGATGTTACGGATCGAGTTGGCGTTCTCCGGTATCTCTATCCCCAGTGCATCCTCCACTGCACGCACCGAAGTCAAAGCATGGGTACCGGTACAGACACCACAGATACGCTGGGTAAAGGCCCAGGCATCCCGCGGATCGCGTCCTTTGAGAATCACCTCCAGTCCGCGCCACATAGTGCCTGTAGAAACCGCATTACGGATGATGTTCTCTTCATCCACATTCACTTCACAGCGCATATGTCCTTCAATACGTGTCACCGGATCGACAACGACACGTTGACCCGAATCGTCCAGCTTATAACCGTTAGGCGTAGTCTTGGTGCTCATTGATCCTGGTCTCCTTTCTTCTGCGCATTCTTGAGGGCAGTCACAGCAGCATGGGCGGCGGCCGTTGCACCGACGATGCCTGCAGCCGCCAGGCCGACCTTATCGGCATTGGCCTCGACACCGAACTGATGGGTATCGGTGACATGTTGGTAGAAAGAGCCCTTATCCCAGAAGCCGTCCTCTGAACAACCGATACAGCCGTGACCGGCCTGGATAGGAAATGAGAGTCCCCCGTTCCAGCGAACGGTTGAACAGGCGTTGTAGGTGGTCGGTCCCTTACATCCCATCTTGTAGAGGCAGTAACCTTTGCGTGCGGAATCGTCATCCCAGGCCTCGACAAACTGGCCGGCGTCGAAATGGGGACGGCGATAACACTTGTCATGGATACGCTGGCTGTAGAACATCTTCGGTCGTCCTTGACGGTCGAGTTCAGGAAACTTCTCAAAGGTCAGAATGTAGGTAACCACCGCTGTCATCACCTCAGCGATTGGCGGACAGCCTGGCACTTTTATAATCGGTTTATTAGCCAATCCCGGGACCTTGTGAACGGGTGTCGCGCGGGTCGGATTGGGACGGGCCGCCTGTACGCAACCCCAGGATGCACAGGAACCCCATGAGATGATCGCCTTGCAGTGTTCTGCCGCCATCTTCAACTGTTCGACAAAGGGCTTGCCGCCGATGATGCAGTACATGCCATCTTCATCGAGCGGGGGATTGCCTTCCACGGCAAGGATGAAGTTGCCGTCGTACTTCTCGATGGTCTCCTCAATGATCGCCTCCGCCTCATGACCGGCCGCCGCCATGATAGTGTCGTCGTAATCGAGGGAGATCATTGACAGCACCACATCCTTTGCCAGGGGATGGGCCGAGCGGATAAAGGACTCGGAGCAACAGGTACACTCCAGGCCGTGCAGCCAGATCACCGGAATTCGCGGCTTGTTCTCCATCGCCTCGGCGATACGGGGTACCATCGCGGGACCGAGACCGAGCGCAGAAGCAGTGAGGCTGCAGAATTTAAGAAAGCTGCGACGTGTGATTCCCTGACGCCGCATGACGTCATAAAAGGTTTCGGTCATAACCGGACTCCTCTCTTGTTATGTCGTATCGCGAAATGGAAGGGGGTCGTTTATTTCGCTGATATCTGTCAGAGAGCAACTGTTATGCCATGCAGTGTTTTATAATATAATTCAGTAGGTTAAAACTGACGCCATGAAAGGTGGATAGATGTGATTGGTTAATTGGATGACCGATGCTCAATATGGGTGGATAGTGGCTTACCAGAAATTTTGTATGGGAATAGATGAGGGTCAACAATCGTCCGATACTAGGCTGGAGTATCCATATGGAAATCGACGAATAGTATCTGCAGATGTGCACACACAATCATATTTAGAATGCTCTCCAAGATGCGATCAAAGAACCACTTGATCACACCACACAACTCAATGCTGATCTAATGGCTGCCAGTCTGTTAAAATCGCCTCACAACCGCTTCTGCTTATGCCAAACGACGACCTGACGAATCGTCGGCCGTCGCATGGCGTAAAGCGTATCCACCTACTTTTTAGGCCGCCATCCCTCATCTTGCCGCAATCAAGGTATCCAGGCGATCAAGGTCATTCACCACGCGCCAATCGCCACCACCGTCGATCACCCGCTGCTGCCAAGCGGCAAGACGATTGAGGTAGTCTCGTGGATCGATATTGTCCGTACGCAGCTTGGTCACGTTGAGGGCGACTACATGAATACCTGACAGGGTGATGGGAAAGTTCCGGATGTGGCCCTTTTTCAGATCCTCTTCGAGGTCGGAAAATACCAGTATGTATTTTTCGCCCGCACCGGTTTCGTTAAGATACTCAGCGGCCTGGAGTACGCCGCCGGTGATGTCGGTATGGGCACTGCCATACCTTATCCTGTCGACAAACTTGTCCATTCTGCTCTTGAACTGACGTTTCTGACTATTGGCCATGCTCGGTCGCAGATCGAAAGTCATTTTGGAGATAATGTCCTTCTCACTAAAGCTGCCGCTGTCGATCCTGGCCGCCGCGATCGAGTCGCCGCTATCCAGGGTACCCAGTAAATAGTTAAGGATCGCTTGCGCCTTCGACAACTCCTCGGCATAGGTGCCCGAGGTATCGATGAGCAGATATACCGCCCGGTTCGAAGGCGTGTTCTGACTACAGGCTATCAAACCAGTCGTTAACAATAGCGTTAAAGCTATTTTCATGATGGCGCTGTTATTCATGATCGTAACTCCCAAGCCGGATGTAGCATCCGGCGATTCAATTTTGGTTGACGCATTGCATTGTACATCGGTCGAACTTTGGCAAATGAAGCCGCTTCCCAGGGGGATGTTCTCTCAATCTGTATTTTTCGATTGGAAAATCGCCCTTGGGCAGTAGTGCAACAGACGAATGCTTAAGCACTTTTCTTAACGCTTGCCGAAAGCAAGGTCATCATCCGACAGCTCCGTGTCGCGCCGGCTTTTTCGAGCCGTTTTCTTTGCGGGCTTCTTGCCCGTCTCATCGACATACATTGCCTTACTATCCTCAGCCGATGCAGGCTCTGTTTTTTGCTTGCCTGGCGCTCGAGTTCGGGATCTTACGGCGTGACGTATCAGCTTTTCGATAGCGAGCGGCACGCTGATCACCATGTCGTAGAGATAAACCGCTATCTTGCACAATTGATTTGCCGTACCTCCGATCAGGCGTAAAGCGATCGCGATGACGCGCAGTACGGCCACAGAGATCACGCCCAACACGGTGCGCGAGGAGTGGATAAAAGACTCCAAGGGGATGGCCACGAATGAGAGTGCAAAGGGAAGTACAAATCCCATTACCATCTGGCCGATTGAAGGTATCCACCGAAACTCCGCCTCTAGGACACTGCTACCGATCAGCGACTGTTTCAATGCCTCCCGATCCAGGGCCAGTAAATCTCGCATATAGGCCAACGACGCCTCGATGCAGGCAAGAATAAACAAGATGCTGAAGGTGATGAGCATCATCCGCTTGCGCATCTTGTCATCCATATGGCCGATCACTGAAAAGAGTTTGGTGATCCGTAACGATTCCAGCAGAAACAGCCCCATCGCGATTTCAATCAAGATGATGACCAATGCCGCAATGTTGGAGGTTTTCAGGCTACCGATGTAGCTCGAGCCGCCGACCATTTCGGACATCGGCATGGCGATAAGCTGGAAATTGATCAGACCACCCATCACCGCCACAAACAGCACCAAACCGGCAATGAAAAACTGTGTCAGCGAAGAAGCGGTCAAGGCGCGGGCGGCCTTGTCTTCACCGTCGCGTATGGCTTTGTACATCTCCATATGCCGGTCGATGGCCTCGGCGCGTTCCTGTGAAATGGAGACGGCGGTCTGGGTTTTATCCATTTTTCCGCTGAGCGATCGCCATTTGGACTGCATGCCAGCCAGTATGTCATGACGCTCACCGGTAGCCTTTTGATATGCCTTGAGAGTCTCCTCGTGAGCTTTGACCACCTTCTCCTTGATATTCTCAAGAATATCGGAGACCAGCGGATCACTCTGTTTCGGCAATTCCGATATGGTCTGCACGACACTCAACCACTCAGGTGGCAATGGCGGCGTATCGGTGGACGACTCATAGTCTTTTTCCAATTGATCGATCACGTCGCTGAGCTTGCGGTGCAGCACGGGATAGCGGCTCAGATCTTTGGCCACAATCTCACTGACACGGGTAAACTCCCGCTCAATGACCTTTTCAGTAGCCTCGCGACCCTGGGCCAGTATCACCTCTTTGTTACGGTTGATGGCCTGACGTTCAATGTTGGTCACCCCACGCGAGGCGCTGCGCATAAAGCGATATAACATGCGGCCGGTGCTTTTCAGCATCTGGTGGGCCGGCAGGCGCGCCAGATAAAGTACGGTAATCAGTACAACCAGCCAGACCCCCAGTGTGATACCGGGCTGGTCGGACCAGATCATCAGCAAGTCTGAAAACATGATTGCTCTCCTATCAATTTGTGAACAGTGGCGCACGGAAACATTTCCAGCGCTGTTGAGGAGAGATTTTTAGCTATGCTTGTGAATAATCTGTGAGTTCCAGCGGCAACGTTGTGCAGGCTAGGAAGCTGGTGACCAAACCCCAACCAAATGTGACGCGGTTCACATTATATTATTGTGCATTCTCTAGTTATGGCAAGACTCTTCTGGGTGGAAGACCAGACACACTGGATCGATAAATTCACCGAAATTCTGCAAACCACCGATTTTGACGGTAGCCGGAACAGCCTGGAGATATTCAAATTTCCAGCGGCAGCTAAACAGCGCATTGTCACGCTCGATGAGCAGTCGAAGCCCGACATCGCCATCCTGGACGCCCACATGAACGGCTCGGACCAGGCAGGTTTCAGCGTCTCACGCGCCTTACGAAAAAGGTGGCCGCAGTTGCCGATTATCTACCTTTCCGAACACAGCGGCACCAAACTCGAAAAGCAGGCCTTCGAGCAAGCCAATGCCGAAGACTTCATTGCCAAACACCAACGCAATATCGAAGCGGTGCTCTGCTGGCGGATCAAGGCGGCACTGAAAAAAAGTCGTCAGCAATCAACGGGGCCAGACGATACCATCGAAAGCGGAAGCCTGCGTATCGACCTGGTCAGTTGGGAGGTCTACTGGAAGGGCGTCAAACTGATGAATCCCCATAATCCGAAACGACCGCTGGCGCCGACACCGCGAAAAATTCTGCGTTACCTGGTGCAGCGAAGCCCCCGCGCATTGACAACGGATCAAGTCGTGGAATTACTCGATGCTGATCCGGAACGTTTTTCATACGCAAATTATCGCCAGCATATCAAGACACTACGCAGCGCCTTTGAGCTGGCCGAAGGGAATAGCGGTCATTTCAATGCCCTGTGCAAAGAGGGGCGCGGCATCGTCACTTTCGGCGATCTACACGCCTACAGCTGGAAACCGGATAAAGCGTGAAAACGAATACTATCTTATATCCCTATTTTACTGCCTTGATGGCGGTACTGGTGATTACCTATCTCTTTCTCCTGGGACACCCGAATATCGCCGACGCATACAAAATACCGGTCGCGGTTTTTTCACCGCAATGGAAATGGATACTGATTAGCGCTTTTGCGCTCACATTGATCTTGGAGTTTCGTATCTATCGGCGTCGGTGCAAATCACAGGCCAAGGAGATAGCACACTTCAAGCATCAGGTTGAAGAGCTATTGGAGAACAAGAAACAGATACAGGCAAGAGCCCATGTCTATGCCGGTCATGCGGATAAATTGAAGCTGTTTATCAGCGACAAGCTGATCGAATATATCGAATATGACGAGAAGTTTCTCCACTTCAAGAGTATCGCATCAGAGGTGCGTCATAACGGCGTGATCAGCTACGATAAGATCAAGACGGTCCTGACCGAGCAAATGGAGCAACTTGATAACTTTGAAGAGATCGAGCCGCTGCAGTCGGCTCTTGAGAGCCTGATCTATCTGTGGGACCTGCTGGATCTCTCAACCGCCGACAATATCGCACTGCATATTGCCAACCAGATCTGTGAAAGCGAAGAGACCATCTTTCAGTCGGAGCTGAGTGGAGACGAGCGCGAACCCTACCCTTCCCAGAATGTGTTTACAGCCGAAGGCGCTCTGGATAAGTCACTGAAACGCTGCTTCGGCGTCACCTTAGTCGACACCGATTACAGACACATCAGTGTCGACGGTCATTCGCTGTCACGCCTCTCCATCAAGCCAGTCGATCTGTTGCTCGGCAACGAAAATCATCTGGTATTGGCACTTGAGAACCTGATCAGCAATGCACAATTCTATGCCGGCCAACGTCGCTACAAGCAAAAACACGCAGGTATTGCTATCTTTCTAGACCAGTTGGACGACTTCGCCCGATTTCGCGTCTTCAATCGCGGACCCCATATCGATAGTGAAAATACGGAGTATATCTATCAACTGGGTTTTTCCACCCGACGCAGAAGGGAGCACCATGGCAAGGGCTTGGGTCTCTACTTCGTGAATGAGATCGTCAAAGGTTATGACGGAAAACTGGAATACCGCAATATTGACAATCATAACGAGGTCGTATCACTGCGGATAGAGACAACCGATGGTGAGATCATCACCGATGTCATCGAAATCCTGATCGATGAGGAGAAGCCGCTGTGCCGAAAATCCGGCGCCGGCCAGGGCGAGAGCCAGCAGGAGTGGAAATTTTTCGGAGCAGTGGACAACATTGAGATCACCCATCGCAGCGACCAAAGAACCCATCGTATTGACGGGGAGAAGCTGTCCCATCGCGATCTCATCTACGACCCCAGCCAACCATCCTACCCCCGTTGGCAGCTCGAATTAAGGCGGAAATATAAAAACACCTTGCTGAAATTCAGGCCGCTTGACATCAGCGGCGTGGAATTCGAGCTGCGGCTGCCGACCCTCAACGCCAGGCTGAACGGCGAATTGCTCAGCCCAGACGAAGAGACCATGGAGCACCAGGTTTCGCAGATCAAGGCTCGTTTTATAGATCAAGAGAATCTCAAGATAAGCTAAGACTTCAATATGGAGGAGTCTTGATCATTTTATGCACACATTCATAGGTTGCCCAGCCAACTCTGGCCGCAAGCCTAAAAAGTGAAAGGCAACACACACACCTTAAGTTTCTCTTAAAGAAATTATGCTTAGTTAGCGGTGAACTATCGGTATTCATCATGTTCACTGATGTGGTTGCCGGAAACCTGGTCGAAACCTCGAACCAAGCTGGGATTCCGCCTGGTTATCGATGCAGGGGGTCCTATGGTTAAGGTATCCTCTGGAGAAGGTGAGGCTAGGGCCTGCTATCCTCATCTTGTTGCAGAGCAGTCAGTAAAGCATTTCGCGGATTCATGCATGGAGATATAAAGAATGAGTGATTTTGATCCGACCTATCGACGTTATCAAGATGGCGAGAACGAGAACTACGACTGGGACAGCGACGTAGTGAACCAGGGCGAGTCCTATATCTGCCCCACCTATATTCAGCGAACGCCGCCCTGCCAGAACGCCTGCCCATCGGGACATGATATCCGCGGCTGGTTGTCGATAGTGCGAGGTCAGGACAAGCCCCAGGACGACCAGCCCTGGCAGGCCTATGCATTTGAACGCTTGACCCAGGCGAACCCCTTCCCTTCAATCATGGGTCGGGTATGTCCCGCTCCCTGCCAGGAGGGGTGTAACCGTAACAGCCTAGACGGCCATGTCGGCATCAACTCCATCGAGCAGTATATCGGTGACTGGGCACGCGAGCACAATCTCGCCTTCTCCGCTCCCGAAGCCGATTCCGGCAAGCGGGTGGCCATTATCGGCGGCGGACCGGCCGGCCTTGCCGCTGCCCTGTTTCTGCGCCGTCTCGGCCATCACTCCACCATCTTCGAAGCCCACAGCGCGCTGGGGGGCCAGATGGTGTTCGGCATCCCCGGCTACCGCATTCCCAGGGACGTGCTGGAGCATGAGATTCAGCGCATCCTCGACGTGGGTGGCATAGAGGTCAATCTGAATACCCGGGTGGGACGGGATGTGAAGGTCGAAGCCCTGGAGCAGGAGTACGACGCCATCTTCTGGAGTGTGGGCACGGTGGTTGGAAAACCGCTACGGGTCGAAGGCGGCGAAGCCCCCAACTGCGTGGATGGCATGACTTTCCTTAAGGCCTTCAATAGCGGCTCCCTGAAGTATCTCGATGGACGTATCTTGGTGATCGGCGGTGGCGACACCGCCATGGACGTGGCCGCCGTGGCCAAACGCATCGGACAGGTGACTGACCTTGACAATAGCGAGCACCCTGATGCTGTGCTCAACGGCTCCGGCAACCAATCCGACAAGCAGACTGAGAAACGCACCGACGCCGACTGCTGGCTGGTCTATCGACGCCCCATCGACAAGGCACCCTGCACCAAGCACGAACTGGAGGCCTGTATCACCGAGGGCGTGGAGATTCACGACAGCCTCGCCCCCCTCGAAGTCGTAGTGGATGGACAGGGCCGAGCACGGGCTCTGAAAGTACAGCCAGTGGATTGGTCCTCCGGCAAGATGGAGGCCAACGGTGAGCCTATCGAGATCGAGTGCAGCCTGATCGTGGCCGCCACCGGCCAGACAGGTGACTACGAAGGCATCGATAGCATTGCCAACGACTGGAATCAGATCGACGCTGAGCGGAGCATGCAGGTCAAAGGCAAGACCGGCCACTTTGTGGGTGGAGATGCGGTGAATCCTCACCTGCTGACCACCGCCATCGGCCAGGCCTCTATCGCGGTAGAGGGTATCGACAAATACCTGCGTGGTGAGGCATACGACGATCGGCCCAAGGTAGAGGGTCACCACTTCGATCTGCTGCAGGAACTCGCCGACAAAAATCTCACCCCTGAAGAGTACAGTCATGGCCAGACCTGGGGCACCAACAGTGCCAAATGGTCGGTTCATAACTTCGAGGATCGGGCGAATGCGGATGTCATCAAGACCGACGCCCTCTTCACCGGACACTTTCCCTACGAGCCTGTACATGCCCGTAGTGAAATGGATGTGAATGTCTCCAATGTATTGGGCAGCATGATCGAGCGCTTCATGGGGCTCACCGAGGAAAAAGCTGTCAGTGAGGCCAAGCGCTGCATGAGCTGCGGTTTCTGCTTCGAATGTGACAACTGCGTCATCTACTGCCCGCAGGATGCGGTTCAACGGGTTAAAAAGGACGAGCGGACCATAGGGCGCTATGTGGAGACCGACTATACCCGCTGTGTCGGCTGCCACATCTGCAAGGAGGTTTGCCCCACCGGCTACATTGACATGGGACTGGGCCAGTACTGAGCAGAGACAATAATGTTTAGGGTCAGAGGGAAATGGGAAATGGCACCTAGTTCAGCGTCAAGACACCCATTCTACCTGGGTTAATCAGCAGTTTTGGTGTAGCAGAGCCCCTACTGTTCAATTCAGGGTGTAGGGTGGGGCCCCGCCCCACCAAATTGGCTTAAGTAAGTGCCATTCGGCTCAGAGGGCGAGATCTTCAAGCCTTAGAAATTATTGTTCTCTGACCCGGTTTATCCTACGTGATGATCACCCCCGCCTCATGGCCTGCCGCAGCCATGAGGGTGTCGTCATAGTCGAGGGAGATCATCGACAGCACAACGTCTTTGGCCAACGGGTGGGCGGAGCGGATAAAGGAATCGGACCAGCAGGTACACACCAGGCCGTGCAGCCGGCGCACCGGGATACGCGGTCTGGTCTCCATCGACTCGGCGATACGGCGCACCAGTGCCGGTCCCAGGCCGAGAGCTGAAGCAGTGAGACTGCAGAATTTCAAAAAGCTGCGTGTGTGATGCCCTGACACTGCATGACGTCATAAAAGGTTTCGGTCATCACCGGACTCCTCTCTTATTATGTCGTATCGCGAAATGCAGGGGATAGTCTATTTCGCTGATATCGATCGCTGGGCAACAGCTATGCCATGCCCTTATTTTCTCAATTTACCAATAGGTTAGGAGAAGGCTGAGGTAAATACCCATATCCGCGGGTTGCAGACAATGAGTCATCTTTCACGAATGATGGAAACGCTCTACCACCCTATCCCATGAAATCCCTGTTATCTCTCCCCTGTCCCATTTGGTATAAGTGGATAACCTCCAACTCATCAGATCTGAGGTATCGATAGTGAAAAGTATAAGGTTGTCACTCATTCTCCTGCTCTCAGTCAGCAGCCTGGTCAGTGCCAATGAAGAGGCGGCACTGGAGCACATTCAGTCCTTCCTCGATTTCGCCACCTACAATGAAGGGGCTGTGACGAAAGCACAGCTGGCCTCGACCGATGTCAGCCAGATACAATTCATCGATACCCGGCCAGCCGAACAGTACGCGAAGTCGCACATACCCGACGCCATCAATATCGACTGGCGGGAGATCCTCACCCGGAAAGATGAAGTGCCGCAGGACAAACCCGTTGTGCTCTACTGCAATACCGGCCTCGCCTCATCGAAAGCGCATTTGATCCTGCGTCTTTCCGGTCATGAGAACGTGAAGGTGCTGTCGGGGGGCTATCGGGAATGGACGGCAGCCGACAGTTCTCAATAACAGGCAACGGCTAGCCTGTGGATAGATGGTATCGAGCATGAATTGGAAAGACAGGATATGGAAATATGCAACCGTAGTTGTGGTTGTGCTGATTATCTTGAATCCGGAATTGGTGGAGCTAGCTCTCTTTATTGACGCTGTTGGGCTGGAAATCTTTCTTATGTTATTGGAGATTCAAGTGGTCATGCTGGTCAGCATGTTTTTTGACAAAGTAATCAGGCCCATCCTCTCATTCCTACAACACATCTGGAAAAAGCATTACCTGGGGTTCTCATGGAATAATCTGGTGGGAGGGCCGGAACGCCTGATCTTAGCGGGACAAGGCCAAGCCATATTGATGCATCTATTGGTATGTTCCGCCACAATCGGCATCGCACTCAATGCGTTGATGTAGCTCGTAATCAAAGCACTCTCACGGGTTGGGAAACACTGAAAAATCCCGTTATCGTCATCCCGGCCTGCGCCGGGACGACGATAGTGATGAAATTGAGCCGGTTCTCGATGTACTTATGATGCCTTGCGGAACAGCCCTTTGATACTGTCGATCCAGATACCGCTCAACAACCAGCTATAAGCCCAGGTGGCGAACAGAATCAGTACGAACACGATAGCAATATCCCGTGTCGACCCATCCAAAGAGAACTCAGGCACATAGCCGAAGAGAAAGGGGCCGAGGTAGAGAAACTTGGCAAATTTGAACGAGGTGAATGCTGTCTTCCACATATTGGCCTTGGCGATGGTGGCGCCGGCAAAGGCGGCAATACAGACTGGCGGTGTGATATTGGAGTCCTGGGAGAGCCAATAAACGATCATGTGAGCCGCAATCTCGTTCACACCCAGATGGGTTAACGCCGGCACCGCGACCACCGCAGTGATCAGATAGGCTGCCGTCACAGGCACGCCCATGCCCAATACCAGCGATGCCAATGCGATCAACAGAATGGTCAGGAAGAGCTTGCCATCGGCCAGCTCGATCACGATATCGGCGAATGTCAGCACCAGACCGCTGTATGTCAAAACACCGATGATAATGCCAATGACACCCACAGTGGCGCCGATCTTCAGGCTGTTCTCCGCCCCTGCCCTCGAGGCCTCGACGAAGCCTTTGAGGTCAATCCTCGTATCCTTGCGGAACCAGCTGATAATGATGCAGGTGACCATACCGAGGATCGCGGAGTAACCCGGTGAGTAACCCATCAGCATGAGCACGGTGATCACCACAAGCGGCATGATGTAGTACCACTCTCGCTTGAGAATCTCGACAGCACTGGTATCGGATTTTTCACCTACAATGTTGAAACGCTTCGCCTCGTAGTGGACCATCACGAAGACACTGAAGAAATACATGAAGGCCGGGAACAGTGCCACCAACATGATGTGTGAATAAGCTACACCGGTCAGCTCCGCCATAATGAAACCGCCGGCACCCATGATCGGTGGCATGAACATCCCACCAATAGAGGCCGCCGGTTCGATACCGCCTGCAACATGCGGCCTGAAACCGGCCTTCTTCATCATGGGTATGGTGAAAGCGCCGGTAGAGACGGTATTGGCGATTGCGCTACCTGAAATCGATCCGAACAGACCGCTGGCGATAACCGAAACCTTGGCCGGACCACCAATCTTATGGCCGACTGCAGCAAGGGGAAAATCGATGAAGAAACGCTGTGCACCACTCTTTTCAAGAAATGCCCCGAAGATGACGAATAGCAGGATATAGGTGGCCAGCACATTGGCCATGATGCCGAAGACACCATCGCTTTTATAAAAGATGCTGGTACAGAGATCAGGAAAAGTATCGCCCGCATGGGAGATGAGCTCCGGTGCATAGTCACCGTAGACACCATACAGCAGCATGATGCAACCAATGACAACAAAGATATTGCCCACAACGCGTCGGGCAAGTTCGACACCCAGGAGCACACCGACCATGGCGATCGCCTGATCAAGCTGGGTCTCTGCGCCGGCACGGTAGTTGATCACCTGAAAGTTGTATATCCAATACCCGATCGAAATAACAGAAGCTGCCATCAATACATAATCGACCACGCGCCCTAGCGGCGTCTTTGATCGATAGATCAGGAACACTAAAACATAGGTGATGATGATATAGATTCCGCGATGGTATTGTGTTGCTGCAGGTTCAACGACGGCGGAGTAGGAGTAGAAAAGGACGAGTGAAAGCGCCAGAATATCGAAGAGTATCTTTTCCAGCTTATGGAGTTTTTCATAGAGCATCTAATAAAACTACCTTTAGCTTGAGGAACCTCTGACCAATTCATGAACCGGCGTGTGGCGGCTGAAATGCATCGGCTCTGTGTTGAAAAGCTTCGCAATAACCGGCTACTACGTACGCTTTTCGCCTTGATCCGACACATTTCATCTCGCCATACACTCGATCCAGAATTTATCAGAGGTTCCTTGAGTATTATTATTTTACTGGAGAGCGTGTGCACGCCCTCCAGTCCACTGGGTGATATTACATGATTCCCTTTTCTTTCCAGAACTTTTCAGCGCCTGGATGTAGCGGTGTCACGATACCCTTAACCCCATCTTTTACCGCCATCTCTTTGAAGGTCTTCTTCTGCGCACGCATGTGAGCCAGACCCTCTTCAGTGAAGATCAGAGACAGCATTTCATAGACCACATCATCCGGGACATCCTTATTGGCTACCCAGAGTGAAGAGTCCTGAAATGATGGGCTGTCGCTGTCAACACCGCGATAGGTACCCGCAGGAACACTCAATTTGGAAAAATAGGGATACTTCTCGAAAAAGCCTGCCTCTTCCGCATCTTTACCCACATTCACCAGTTCGATGTCGTTGGATTGTGCAGCCATGATGACCGCTCCACTGGGAAAGGCCGTGAACAGCCAGAAGGCATCGAGCTGGTTATTGCCGAATGCAGCAGCCGCATCATTATAGCCCAGGGCATTCTGCTCGATCTTGTCCCACACACCCATATGCGAGAAAAATAACTCACAGTTCGCATAGGCACCGGAACCGGCGTTGCCAACGCCCACCTTCTTACCTACGAGATCCTTAACACTCTTGATACCAGAGCCCTTGTGTGTGACCAATTGTGCCGGTGCGCCATAGAGATAGGCCACCGCCATAACGTCTTCATACTTATTCGTATCGTTCTTTAAAAGACCGTTACGCCCAAGATAGACATGCCCGGAATAGACCACACCGAAATGGGCTTTGCCCTTGTTGACCTTACGCAGATTCTCTACCGAGCCTGCCGACGACTGCGCCTTGACCTTGAATTTCTTTGACGCTTTTACCGGATCGTAAACCTGCACCGCATTCGCCACCACTTGAAAGGTGCCGCCGGCCGGACCGCCGCTGAACACGATTCGCTTGGCTGCAAATGTCGATGAAGGAAAAGCCAGCACCGCACCCATTACAGCTGCTGCACCGATGAGGAATGATCTCCGCCGAATCTTCATTGTTTTATCTCTCCTGTGACTTCGATTGACCTAATAACTTCTGATGTTGAAACACGACTCTCCTTTCGCACCCTTCGAGCATAGCTCAAAATTTAAAAGACTCTGTCTTTTAATAGCTATCAGTTAGCTCTCTCAAGAAGATTTACATGAGTATTTAATGAAATTAAAGAATGGAATTGTCAATGGGGGGGTTTCAATGATATGGATCAAGCCACTCAGGGGATTTAGTGACCGTCATCAATACAAACGACGACGTATACTGAAGTAGTCAAATGATGATAATCATGAGGATTGGAGAGGGAAAAGTATGGCTCGGAGCCTGGGTATTTAAGCCGCCACATGACGATTCATGACCTGATCAGAGGTTCGTCAAACCTGCCCGGAGGGAAAAACCCCTCCGGGTGTCTAGCAAGAACTAAGCAATCAGTTTGACGGCAATTTCCCTACCGCGATCTGCAGATCAATATGGGCTGGCATCTTGTCAAAATTAAGATATCGATAGATATCCGGCGCCATAGAATCAATCTTAGTGGCATAAGCCATGTATTCCTCTACTGTCGGCAACTTCCAAGAGTTGCCGCAATCGAAGCCAGCTCTGCAGAAGCCAGATAGACATCGGCGCCTTTACCAAGACGGTTGGGGAAATTTCTGGTTGAAGTCGATACGGCAGTGGAAGCTTCTGCAATACGTGCCTGGTTACCCATGCAAAGCGAACAACCGGGCATCTCTGTTCGTGCACCGGAAGTTGCGTAGATATTGTAGTAGCCCTCCTCCATCAATTGCGCCTCATCCATTTTAGTGGGGGGTGCAATCCATAGACGCGTGGGGATGGCGGTATCGGCAGACTCCAACAATTTACCCGCCGCACGGAAGTGACCGATATTAGTCATGCATGAGCCGACGAAGAATTCATCAATTTTGGCACCCTGCACTTTGCTCAGCGGCTTCACACCTCCCGGATCATTGGGATAGGCAAGCAGAGGCTCGGTGATCGCGGACATGTTGATCTCGATGACCTCGGCGTACTCCGCGTCGGCGTCGTCATGCATCAGGCTCGGATTCTCCAGCCTCTCCTCCATGGCCCGGGCACGGCGCTCCAGGGTGCGGGCGTCTTCGTAACCGAAGACGATCATCCAGCGCAGCATGATGATGGTGGAACGCAAATATTCAGCCACGGAGGCTTCAGAGAGTTCAAACGCTTGCTCTACGGTCTGATTCGGCAACCCCTGAATCTCGACAACCCGACCATTGTAGACATTCTTTTTACCCTGCTTTTCAGCAGTCAAAAGACCCTGCTGAATGGCCGCATAGGGAATCACATTAACCAGATCCCGCAGGGAGTCACAGCCCCGATTCTGAATGATGTCCGCTAGGGCGCAACTCTGAAGTGTGATGAGGATGATCGTAAGTGGTGCCAACCATTCCAAGTTTATCTTTTACCTCAATAGTCTCCGATACTTGTCGTAGTTGATCTTCTAGTTTGTATATCCTGGTGGTCTGGTCCGACAATCCAGTTCATACGCCTAGTCAAACCATGAGAAAAGTCACAGGTGAATGTCTTCGGAATAGAACTGGTAGAGCTTCGGCTCAAATAGCGTATTGACCGGCGTTTCCACAGGACCAATATCACGCTCGAAGACTACGGCCTTGGCCAGCGCTGGTGCTTGAATGGCCCGGGTCGGTACGGATATGTCCCACTGCTCTGGCAGAGCACTCCCCTTGGTCGCCAGATTGAATCCCCAGATACCAAATGATGGTAGAGAAGTCTGGTAGGGCATTACTTGATCAAATATGGCGTCCAAGGTGGTGTTTATGCACCAGAAAGCCCTTCGCGCAAAGAAAGGTGAAGAGCTTTGAGTGGCGATTATGCCTTGGGGGGCAAGCCGCTTGTGCAATATCGTGTAGAACTCCCTGGAGTACAACTTGCTCAAGGCTTCATTATGCGGATCAGGAAAATCGATGATGACACGATCATAAACAGAACCCTGCCGGTTCAGATAACTGAACGCATCTTCGTTGAAAACGCGGACCCTCGGATCACTGAAACTGTTTTTGCCCAGCTCTTTGAGCATTGGCAGGGTTTTGGCCAGCTCCACAATACGCGGATCGATATCAACCAAGTGGACAGACGCCACATCCGGGTATTTCAGCACTTCCCGAAGCGCCAGACCATCTCCACCACCAAGTATCAACACCCGTGCGCGACTGCCGGGTATCGACATCACCGGATGGACCAGATATTCGTGGTAACGATACTCGTCTCTGCTAGAGAACTGAATATTGCCATCGAGAAACAGCCGATGATCCTTGAAATTAGATGAGCGGGTGAAAACGATATTCTGGTACTGGGTCTGTTCGGAGTAGATGACCTGATCGAAGTAGAGATGCTTTTCTGCATACCGAGTCAAATAGGCTCCAAAGACATTGAATACAACCAAACCGGCGAGTACGGCTAAATTAATAGTAAGGAGCAGACGGAATCGTCCAACCAGTTTTCTGAAGATAAGCAGGGTTGAAAGAGCTACAAACGCATTGACCAGTCCAATCACAAAGGACGAGTGAAGTAAGCCAAGCGAAGGCAGCAGCAGCAGGGGAAATGCAACCGATCCCAGAAGCGCACCGATGTAGTCGAAGGACATCACATCGGCCACGGTCTGTTTGGTGTCTTTGTAGCGAGCTAACAGGGCGGTCAGGATGGGGATCTCCATGCCGACCAGGCAACCGACGATGAAAATGATACTGTACATCGTCAGTTCATAAAAAATGCGGGCAAACGGGAATACCGTAAACAGAATAATCCCGGATAGTCCGCCAACAATTGCGATCGTGGTCTCGACAGCGATGAAGTTTTCAATGAACCGGTTGCTCAGGTGTTTTGTCAGGTAGGAGCCGACACCCATGGAAAACATGAACAGACCGATTGTGATCGAAAACTGATAGACGCTGTTTCCAAGCAGATAGCTGGAAATGGTGCCCACAATCAATTCATAGACAATCCCGCATAGTGCCACCACCAACAGCGAAACAAGCAGGGTAAACGCTTGTTTCGCAGTGATGGTCTCACTTTCGTGGTGTAAAACCTCTGTATCCACGAATTTCAGCTCCTGGTGCTACTTGCCACGACTGTGGCTGCCAGAACCAGCGCGTGCGCGGGCACGGGCCTGGGTTGGTGAAACCCGGGTTTTCGAGGCAACGTTACGAGTGGCTCCAGCGGCGCTCTGGCGGCTCAGCATATGACCCAGCAGGAACCCGGTTAAGAGGCCTGTACCACTGAATGCCTGATCGTGTACCGCACCGGCCCGGCTGGTGGCAATCACGCGACTGTTTTCCCCATCAACCTCGATCAGAAAAAGCGATTTGTCGCTCTCTTCATAATCATTACTGTTATTGCTATCCGTATAAGCCAGCAGTGAAGCATCCTTAAGAGGCAGCACACCGATCGTTGCCGGAGTCGTCACGCCAATCTGCTCTGGGTCGAGAGGAGGGATTTCCGCATTATAGGCGCTGGCCAGCTCCTGGCTTAAAAGTAAAAACGCAGAATCGCTTTGGGATTCATCAGCGTTGGCTTCATCAATCTCCCTGGCGACTTTGACAATCGTATCCACAGTAACATCCAAAACCTGGACAAGGTCGATTTCTGGCTCGTTGACATCATCCTCCGAAGTATAGATATACAAACCCACGCCAATGATCGCGATCCAGACAACAGACTTTACGATTGATCCTATATTCATCACTATTTCCTCAGTAAAATTTCAGTACAGCTCCAATTAGTCCAGCCGATGTACAAAATGCAGTTCATGCACACCTGGCTCGAAATAATCCTTCAGTTTCCCAACAAACTTGAACCCTGCTTTTGACAACGGCTCATGGATCAGTGGCAGGTTGGAAAGGAATGTCAAAAACACGATTCGCCCACCCTGTTGCCTGACCGCTTCAAGCCCTGTGTTCAGGTCCATGACACTGAACGATCGTTTATTCAATAGGGATTTCTTCTCCACCTGCCAGCCAAAACTGTAGGCACCTTCCGTTCCGGCAATTTCAAAAATCTCGAAAAAACGGATGACAGGTTTTTCATTCTCTTTCTCATCTTCTGTATTCTGCTCCGTCACAAGGCACATGGAGTAAATCAGCTGATCCTCACCCTCGCCATAGAAATCCTTTGAAACCAGTTCGCACTCAAAACCGAAGGATTCATACATGCGGCAGGCTTTCTCATAGATATTGATGCCGTTTTCATCGACATAATTGGAGACCTTGATGAACAGCTTCTCCGCGCCGAATTTACGAGCCTGATCGATCACAAATTCAAACAATGCCCTACCGTGCCCCTTGCCCTGGTGTACAGGATCGATATAGGTCCAGGAAACCCAGCCAGTACCTTGTGTCTGTGGAACCTGGCGATAGCCACTAACCCCGATAACCATACCCTCCAGCTCAGCAACCCAGTGATGTTCCACACCGTCAAATTCAAATTCGTTTTGCGCATCTTCTGCGTCATCATCATCGGTCTCACCGATGAGTTCGACGACCCGTTGCAGGTCTCTCTCTTCCATCACTCTTATATTCATTCTTCCAACCCTTCTACTACCCCTGCTGATTATCCGGATCGTCCCAGATCGATGCGGGATCCTTCCGGTCCGACCAGCCGTGAAAGTGATGATCGAGCAACAGTTCGTCATCCTTGAATAGCATGACCAGTGCGGCGCCGGCTATGAAACCACCCACATGAGCCCAGAAAGCCACACCGCCACCAGTTGATCCTTGTGAGAGAACCCCTTCCAGGACCTGCAAGACGATCCAGTACCCCAGCATCCCCCAGGCCGGTACTCTGAATGTCCAGAAGATAATAAAGACAGGTATTAGCACATGTACGCGAACCCTGGGATACAGAACAAGATAGCCGCCCATCACACCACCAATCGCACCGGAAGCACCTACCATCGGTATCAGTGAATCCGCATTGCTTGCCATTTGTGCGAGCGCCGCCGCCAGACCGCTGAGAAGATAGAACGCCAAAAAGCGCAACGAGCCCATGGAGTCTTCAACATTACCGCCAAATATCCAAAGAAACAGCATGTTGGCGATAATGTGGAACCAGCCCCCATGCATAAACATCGAAGTCAGGATGTTCAGGTAGCCCAACTCTGCGCAGTTCTGCGCATTGCCGGAACTGGTAAGGTGTGCAGGGATCAGTCCATATTCGCAAATGGAAGCGTGCAACCCTGGGTCGGAGCCAGCCCCTTGCAGCATCAGCCAGGCAATCACATTGCAGGCGATCAGCGCATAGGTTGCCCAGGGTGTGGCCAGTTGTGGGTTGTCGTCCTTGATTGGGATCATTCCTGCTGCTCCGCTTATGATCCCGCTTGCATGCCGCGCTTGTGCTCGGAGAGCAATACCCGGTCGGGGAGGAAATCCTGTTTCAATGATTCGATGGCGGCATAGGGATCACAATTACCACACATGAAAACATCGATTGCGGCGAATCCGTGTTCGGGCCAGGTGTGTATGCTTATGTGAGATTCAGCCAGGATTGCGACGCCAGTCACGCCGCTGGGGTTGAATTGGTGGGTGTTTACCTCAAGTATTGTCGCCTTTGATTGGGTTGCCGCCCGGGAAAGAGAGGATCTGACGATATCGACATCATTCAGATTTTTAGAGCCCCAAAACTCGATCAGCAGGTGTAGACCAGCGAACCGTATACCATCCTTTTCAGAGAAATAGTCCTTGTTCAGTGAAATATTCCTTGATCCGTTGTTGTCCTTCGCCCGCTCGATCCTAGGTGATATGGGGCTCCATTTGTAGCGAATGCTATAACTAGTAGTCTGCAGTGTCCAGATCTATGTGGCTGTGGGAGAGGAATATAATTCTCTTAAATCAGTTAATAAGCTTTAAATTCGAGCTCTAGTGCAACATCTGCTGCAATAACAAGATAGTTTGTTGTAAAGAGCGAAGTGGTCTCATTCTATGAAAGTCCCACTACTTACAACCGATAGTGAAGTCTATTGATCACTAGCGGATTGGGACCAGGATCTGTAAAGAGATTCTGATGTGGTTGCCAGATAAATCTGATAGCGCTTCCAAACAGAGCGTTGAAACAATCAATCATCCTCTGAAGGCGACCAGGTGTTCATGATGACATTCTGTGCATTGCACCCGCAGAAAGCCGTGCTCCAGCCGGCCGCATTCGAGGTAATCGGCAAATTCCTGTTGTACGTGCAGGGACAAGGGCTTGCTCTGCACGACCATCACATCCCTAAACGCCGGGTATTACCGCTTGATGATTTGATAGAGAAGCGTCTGTTCCTGTCGATGGCGTTTATAGAGTTGGCTGTGTACCGACCGGTCCGTGATCACTGCTTGAGGCATGCCGTGCTCCATTCCATGGAGCCATCAATATTCTCATAATGTTCTCTGTGTGGCTAGACGCTATCCTCCATCAGCTGCTGCTCGTCCATCTTGGTGGGCGGCGCCAGTCATAGGCGGGTCGGGATAGACTCGCCTGAGGCCTCCAGCAGTTTCGCGGTGGCGCGGAAGTGACCGATGTTGGTCATGCAGGGACCGATGAAGACCTCGTCGATCTTGGTGCCGGCGATCTCCGACTGGGGCTTCACATCGTCCAGATCGTTGGGGTAGGCCAGCAGGGGCTCCTTGATCTCGGACATGTTGATCTCGATGACCTCGGCGTACTCCGCGTCGGCGTCGTCATGCATCAGGCTCGGATTCTCCAGCCTCTCCTCCATGGCCCGGGCACGGCGCTCCAGGGTGCGGGCATCTTCGTAACCGAAGACGATCATCCAGCGCAGCATGATGATGTTGGAGTGCAGGTACTCGGCCACCGACTCTTCGGAGAACTCGAAGGCCTGCTCCGCGGTCAGGTTCGGCAGACCCTGAATCTCAAGAACTCGACCATTGTAGACGTTCTTCTTGCCCTTCTTCTCCACCGTCAACGCAAAACGGGATCAGAACACAATGGATGCAAATATTTTCAAAATCCATATTCAGATACCGTTTTTCTGAGTGCTACCTTCCATCTATTTCAGCAAAGTCTTTACCCCATCACCAACTGTCTTTTTATTCTTCACAAGATCGTAGGCTGTATTCCCCTCATTGTCTTTGATAGTTTTATCTGCACCAAGAGCTAACAACAACTTTATCCTATCCTCACCATCTTTTACCGAGTACATCAGGGGTGTTTGACCATCCTCATCTGCTTTATTTACGTCTGCCCCAAGCTTTACTAGTGTGCGAATCACCTTTTCCTCGTTCTTTGCAAACGACAGGGGAGAGAGCCCGTCATCGCAAGCCCTGTTCATATCGGCATTGAGTGCCGCCATTTTCTCTAGACCAATGACATCACCCTCTTTCGCTGCATAAAACACCTGAGTACAGCCACTTTTCTTTCGCTGGACATCGAGTGTTTTGAGATCATCGAGGTCAACCTTCCATTTCTTGCCCAAATCATAGCCGGAAACATCTTGAGTATTCTTGATAGTGGGATCGGCCCCTTCCTGCATCAACATACCAATCAGGTAGGAGTTCAAGCGCATGAATGCAACATGGAGGGCAGTATTGTTTTCTCTACCCTGTGCATTGATATCGAATCCTTTATCCAGCAGGTAACGAATGATATTGGGATTCTGTCCCATTACCGCAGCTATGAGCAGTGAACTGCCATCATTGGCCTTTTGCCCCAGATTGGCGCCTTTTTTCACAAGCTGATGAAAGAATGCCTCGTCTCCTTTTATCGCTGCGACAAATAGAGGCGAGGTGCCATCTTTGGAAACAAGATTTACATCTACTCCTTCGGCAACGTACTGTCGAATTTTTTGCAGATTGCCCCTCAAAATAGCCCGTCGATAGTCACTCTCACCCTTTTTGATGCCGTAATCCTGTCCTGCCAGAACAATCTCATCGTTCTTCGCATAGACCTTGCACGCGGTTTGCGGTGGTTTCTTCCGTTTTGCTTTGTTTTTTTCGCACGAAGAGATGGCACCCTTTTGAGCTGCCTCTAAAATATTCTTTTTGCTGCTTTTACCACAGGCATATCTACCATCAGTATCAAGACTGTAGGCAAAGGCCTTGTGTCCTTTGTTGTTTAGATACTTTTTAAAGAAAGGAAGACAACTCCCCTCAACAAGCAATCCGGCCTCATCGATCAATTTATTCCGTTCATTATCTGTTAGCGGATTATTATCAATCGGTGTTATCGGTGAGAAATCCCCTTCTCGTGCCAAAAACTTTCCATTCTCATCAACGATTTTGCACTCTGCATTCAACGTACGCTTTGCACATTGTTTGAGCGAGTTCTCTCTCGCCTTCTCCACTGTCTTATAACCGTAGCTCCAACCACACCGGTGTTTCCCGGTCTCGCGCTCTCTCGCATAGGAGAAGGCCTTTTGATTTTTCAGCTTCAGATATTTTCCCTGATAACTGGATAGACAATTAGAAGCGAGCACCCTTTCAGGCGTTATCTCCGCCGCCACAACGGAAGACGTCTGGCAATACAGGGAGACTGTGAAGATAGTGGTTATGAGAACTCGAGTCGCAGTAGTGATATTCAGACAAGACATTTGAATAAATTCCATTTCAGACGCACTTCATGCATATGGATAGCGTTGTAGCAGACGCTTTTCGGTGAAAGAATACTGCCTTGGATTGACCGGTCTGATGCAAACAAGAGACCGTAACCCGATAGGTTGCTACCCGCGCACTCTAGTGCTGAAGATTCTTCCATGTGTTCAGCTGTGACTAAAAAATATGCTTTTCCTGTCCAGCAACGAACCAGTAACTTATAGATTTTTATTATTTAGTCAAGATCGGTTTAAAGTTCCTTCTAAGTTGCGTTGTTCGTATACCCTCAGCACCACATAGCCGGTTGGGCCATCTCAGATACTATTAAATGATGGGTGTCCTCACTCACTCCACACGCTTCTTCTCATACCCTAATCGACACAGACCGGAGGCAAATCCCTCCGGTCTCGCATCATCCTCAGGCGATCAACTTAACCGCAATCTCCTGCCCCCGCTGGGCAGATTCCACATACTCATCCATCTTGTCGAAGTTGAGATACTTGTAGATCTCCGGCGCCATGGAGTCGATCTTGGTGGCGTAGGCCATATACTCTTCCACCGTGGGCAGCTTGCCCATGACGGCGGCCACCGCGGCCAGCTCGGCCGAGGATAGGAAGACATCGGCGCCCTGCCCCAGGCGGTTGGGGAAGTTACGCGTGGAAGTCGAGACGGCTGTTGAACCCGCCGCGATACGCGCCTGGTTGCCCATACACAGGGAGCAGCCAGGCATCTCGGTACGCGCGCCGGCGCTAGCGTAGACGTTGTAGACACCCTCTTCCATCAGCTGCTGCTCGTCCATCTTGGTGGGCGGCGCCAGCCAGAGACGGGTCGGGATAGACTCACCCGAGGCCTCCAGCAGCTTGGCGGTGGCGCGGAAGTGACCGATGTTGGTCATGCAGGAACCGATGAAGACCTCGTCGATCTTGGTGCCGGCAATCTCCGACAGAGGCTTCACATCGTCCGGATCGTTGGGACAGGCCAGCAGGGGCTCCTTGATATCGGACATGTTGATCTCGATGACCTCGGCGTACTCCGCGTCGGCGTCGGCACGCATCAGGCTCGGATTCTCCAGCCACTCTTCCATGGCCCGGGCACGGCGCTCTAGGGTGCGGGCGTCTTCGTAACCGTTGTCGATCATCCAGCGCAGCATGGTGATATTGGAGCGCAGGTACTCGGCCACTGAATCTTCGGAGAGCTCAATGGTACAGCCGCCGGCGGAACGCTCGGCAGAGGCATCGGAGAGCTCGAAGGCCTGCTCCACGGTCAGATCGGGCAGCCCCTGGATCTCCAGAATGCGACCGTTGTAGATATTCTTCTTGCCCTTCTTCTCCACCGTCAGCAGACCCCGCTGGAGCGCTGCATAGGGGATGGCGTTGACCAGATCGCGCAGGGTGATGCCGGGCTGCATCTCGCCGGTGAATTTCACCAATACGGATTCAGGCATATCCAACGGGATCACACCCAAGGCCGCGCCGAAGGCCACCAGACCGGAACCGGCGGGGAAAGAGATGCCTAGCGGGAAACGGGTGTGTGAGTCACCACCGGTACCCACCTGATCCGGCAGCAACATGCGGTTGAGCCAGGAGTGGATGATGCCGTCACCGGGACGCAGGGAGACACCGCCGCGATTCTGGATAAAGTCCGGCAGCGTATGCTGGGTGTTGATATCCACCGGCTTGGGATAGGCGGCGGTGTGACAGAAGGACTGCATCACCAGATCGGCGGAGAAGCCAAGACAGGCCAGCTCTTTCAGTTCATCACGGGTCATGGGACCGGTGGTGTCCTGGGAGCCGACCGTACTCATACGCGGCTCACAGTAGGTGCCGGCACGGATACCCTCGACGCCACAGGCCTGGCCAACCATCTTCTGGGCCAGGGTGAAGCCCTTGCCGGAATCTTCCGGATCGACCGGACGACGGAAGACGTCAGTCGCACCCAAATCCAATGCCTCACGAGCACGCTCGGTCAGGGAACGGCCGATGATCAGGGGAATACGACCACCCGCCTTGGCCTCATCCAGCAGTACTTCGGTCTTGAGGGAGAACTCGGAGATGACCTCTCCCGACTCACTCTCTATCTTGCCCTCGTAGGGTTTGACGACGATGACGTCACCCATGGCGAGGTTGTCCACCGGGCACTCGATGGGCAGCGCACCAGAGTCCTCTACGGTGTTAAAGAAAATAGGCGCGATCTTACCGCCCAGCACCACACCGCCCTGGCGCTTGTTGGGCACGAAGGGGATGTCGTCACCCATGTGCCAGAGCACCGAGTTGGTGGCCGACTTGCGCGAGGAGCCGGTGCCCACTACGTCACCCACATAGACCAGGGGCAGACCTTTCTCCTTGAGTGATTCCAGATGTGTGATGGGACCCACCTTGCCCTGCTCGTCCGGGTTGATGCCGTCGCGTTCGTTCTTCAGCATGGCCAGGGCGTGCAGCGGAATGTCGGGACGGGACCAGGCATCCTGGGCCGGTGAAAGATCGTCGGTGTTGGTTTCGCCGGTGACCTTGAACACGGTCAGTTTGATCTCAGCCGGCACGTCGGGCTTACGGGTGAACCACTCCGCATCAGCCCAGGACTGCATGACGGCCTTGGCGTTGGCGTTGCCGGCGTCGGCTTTCTCTTTCACATCATGGAAGGCGTCGAACATCAGCAGGGTATATTTCAACTGCTCTCCCGCCAATTCACCGAGTGCTGAATCATCCATCAGATCGAGTAATGGCTGGATGTTGTAACCACCGAGCATGGTACCCAGCAGTTCCACCGCTTTTTTCTCATCAATCAGCGGACTCTGCGCCTCACCCTTGGCCACCGCCGCAAGAAAGCCTGCCTTCACATAGGCGGCATCGTCCACACCCGGCGGTACACGGTTGGTAAGCAGATCCAGCAGGGTCTCCTCTTCACCACCGGGAGGGCTCTTTAAAAGCTCAACCAGGTCAGCCACCTGCTGGGCATTCAGCGGTAGCGGGGGAATTCCCTGTTGGGCACGTTCTTCCACATGTTGGCGATAGGCTTCGAGCATGTTAGACCTCTCTTCGTAGGTAACAGGTGGTTGTGAGCACTCATCGCCACAACCGATGTTTGATATAGCCGGTTTGACCGACCTAGTGACAGAAAAGATATCAGAGCTTTTTCTATACGTATAATGGATTGTTCGCATGTATAATATGCATTTTATGCATATCTAAAGTAGCCCATCATGGATCTACAACTCCTACGCTCCCTGCTCGCCGTGGCCGATAGCGGATCGATCACGGAAGCGGCTGACAGAATCGGCGTGACACAACCGGCGCTTTCACGCCGTCTACAACAGTTAGAGGACTATTTTGGCGCCGAATTGCTCTCTCGTGGAAGAAAAGGGGCAGAATTGACAGAGATCGGCCGCCTGGTCGAAAACGAAGCCCGGATACTGGTCAATCGATACGACCACCTGCGGGAACAGGTACGGGCGCATCAGGGGCTTGAGGGGGGAACCGTCCGTATTGGCGGCGGCGCCACTGCGGTCTCCTTTGTGTTACCCAAAGCGATCGCCAGCTTTCAGCAGGACTACCCCGCAGTGAGGTTTCAGCTCAAAGAGGCCGGTAGTATCGAGGTAGCGGAAGATGTCATCAGTGGGCGACTGGAACTGGGGCTGGTAACCCTGCCGGTACAGGATCGTGAACTCACGCTTTGGCCACTGCTATCCGACCGCATTGTCCTGGTCGGTCCCAGTAATCATCCATTAACCAAAGCGGGCAGTATCCGTGCGGAGGCGCTGGAAGGACTCGCCTTCGTCGGTTTTGAAGCCGACACGGCGGTACGACAGATTATCGATGCGACGCTGCGTGAAGCCGGCGTGGAAATGAACGTGGTGATGGAGTTACGTTCCATCCCCGCAATTCTGCGCATGGTGGCCACGACAGGGAACCTGGCCTTTGTCAGTCAACTCGGGGTGGACAGTCTGGAAGAGGTTCGTGAGATCGATGTCACAGGCCTTAATATCGAAAGGGAATTAGCCGTCATTGCCAAACGGGGATCCACCCTATCACCTGCGGCACATGCCTTTGCGACACTGCTCAGGGAGAATTATAAACCCCAGTAACCCTCCTTAATGTTCAAGTAGGATGTCAGCCTAACTGCAGGTCTACCAAGCCTTTAAGATTGTAAATTTTAAGGATTAATACTTGACTCAGATCAATTTTGGGATTAATTTCCCATCTTAAGAATTCAGGGGCAGCACTGCACTTCCCGCGTCCCGGTCATCTCCTTAAAACGACAGATCTAAGGATAGCAGACATGCGACATCCTCATCGGGCAGTACCGGTCAAGGGCGTCTATCGCCTATATCCCTTATTCTCACTCATACTCGTCTTCGTCCTCACAGCGTGTGGTGGGAGCAACGGAGAGAGCACAAACAGTGCCCCGGTCGCCAATGCCAACGGCGACTACATGGGAACGGTGGGGGTGGCTGTCAGTTTTGACAGTAGCGGCAGCAGTGACACAGACGGATCGATTGTTGGTTACTTATGGACGTTCGGTGATGGCAATTCAAGCACTGATGCCAATCCCACTCATACCTATGCGAATGCCCGTAGCTATACCGTCACACTGACAGTCTCAGATAACGAAGGCGCCACCCACAGCGACACGGCAACAGCCACCATTACCGATCCGGCAAATGTTGCCCCAACCGCCAATGCCAACGGCCCCTACAGCGCCCAAACCGGTGAGGCGATCAATTTCAGCAGTGCTGGTTCCGCAGACAGTGACGGTTCCATCGCCACCTATGCCTGGGACTTCGGTGATGGGGCAAGCAGCAGCGATGCCAACCCTGCCCACATCTATACTGCAGCAGGTTCATTTACCGTTTCACTGACCGTGACCGACAATGACGGCGCAAGCCATACGGACACGACCTCAGCCACCATCACAAACCCACCTGGCGGCAATCAGACACCGACTGCCAATGCCAACGGCCCCTACACAGGCACGACCGGTATTGCCGTTGCCTTTTCCAGCGCCGGGTCCAGTGACCCGGACGGTACCATTGCAACCTACGCCTGGAACTTCGGTGACGGCAACACCAGCAATGCGGCCAATCCCAGTCACACCTATGCGGCTGCAGGCACCTATAACGTCAGCCTGACGGTGACGGACAATGGCGGCGCCATCGATAGTGATGTCACCACCGCCACCACCTCCGATCCACCCAATGTCGCGCCGACAGCCAATGCCAATGGTGATTATGCAGGTACAGCAGGGGTAGCCGTAAGCTTCAGCAGCGCCGGCTCTTCCGACAGCGACGGCAGTATTGCTTCCTATGCCTGGGATTTCGGAGATGGCGGCAGTAGCACGCAGGCCAATCCAAATCACAGCTACACCTCGGCCGGTAGTTACACGGTCACTCTTACCGTTACTGACAACGATGGAGCCACCGACAGCGATACAGCGACGGCAACCATCTCGGCTACTGCCAACGTTTCGCCCACCGCCAATGCCAACGGCGACTATACGGGCACCACCGGCAATCCGGTAAGCTTCTTCAGCACCGGTTCCAGCGACAGTGATGGCGCCATCACTGGCTATCAGTGGGGCTTTGGTGACGGCGCTAACAGCACCGATGCCAATCCAGTCCACACCTATGCCGCCGCAGGCAGCTATACGGTGACCCTGACCGTCACCGATGACGAAGGCGCCACGGATAGCGATACGGCTTCCGCTACCATCACCGATACCCCCACCGTGCCCAATGTCTCGATCAACTCCACCAGCCAGAACGGTGCACTGAGCACGACCCCGGTCACCGAGCAAGCGCTGGATGGACAGGCGGGTTATAAGATCTTCGCCGTCAACGATCTGGGCATGCATTGCGGTGATTTCGACACCCGTGTGTCGAGCATTCTGCCGCCCTTCAATGTCCTGCATGCCACGGTCATCCAACGGGGGGCTACGCCCACAGTGTTGACACGCACCGATAACGTTGAGGTCTACTACTCTTCATCATCCAATCCCAATGACCCGATCCTCACCGGCGTTAATTCGGCCGGCACCGGTCCTGTCTACTCCAGCATCGCCGGCGGCAATGTCTTCAAGACCAACTTCTGGGATATCGCCCGGGATGCTTACGATCCCTTCTACCCGGCCGGCATTCTTCCCGCTTTCTATCCGGCAGGCCCGGTGGCGGATATTTTGGATCTTGGTCTGCCGATGCCCAATGTAGAGCGGCTCTATTTGGGAGACGGCATGCTGACCGCTGATCAGCAGTCGATGCCAGGCAGACACGGCCCATACGTGGACAATGCGGTTGAGATGTTCGAGGCCTATGTGGTCGACCAGCCCTTCTTTACCAATCCCGCCTTCAAATTCGGCTATGTCTCAGAAGCGGTTAACTGGTACGAGGCCCCCGGCATTCCACTCGCCGCCTTTGACGATGCAGGCCGTGAAAACCCCTGGCCGCTGTTTCGCATACAGGCAAAACAGACCGGCACCACCCTGGCCTCTGTGGACACCGTGGTACCCATCTCCGGCGAGGCGAACTGCGGCGCCTGCCATGGCTCACCCCTGGATGGCGGTAACGGTTCCGCCACCGCCACCCTCGTAGACAACAGTATCGCGGTGGCCGATGTACTCGACGATCCTGAGCACGGCAATGTGCCACTGGAGGTCAGCAAAGAGTACGCTGCCGACCTGAACCTGCTCCGTCTGCATGATCATAAGCACGGCACGACACTGGAGGCCAACAAACCGGTGGTCTGCCAACAGTGCCACTACACTCCCGCGCTGGATCTGGCCCAGCTCGGGCCGCTGGACAGCACTTCAGGCGGTAATGGCCGCGAGCAGACCAGCGTAAAGAGTATGTCCAACGTCATGCACAGCCACCACGGTACGGTGAGGGATACCAACGGCAACCTGCTGTTCCCCGAAATGCCGGCTGCCATCAAGGACAACCTAGGTTTCGTCTCCAATGACGCCGAGCGCCGGGCAGTACTCGATGAGACTTGTTACCAATGCCATCCGGGACGCCGTACCGACTGCCTGCGCGGCGCCATGGCCAATGGCGGCATGCTGTGTCAGGACTGCCACGGCAACATGGCACAGGTGGGCGACGACTTTACCCGCAATGTCTCACCCACCAATGTGGGCGCCTTCGAACTGGGTGGGGATTTTTACACCAATCCGGCCCAGCCACGTGTGCCCTGGGCCAACGAACCCGGATGCGGTTCCTGTCATACCGGTGACGCCATGAGCAACATGGCCTCCGATGCCAACGTGGTGGTCAACCCGGCCGACGCCGACGGTAACGAGGACAATATCCGACTCTTTCAGGCCTATAAGAGCAATGACGCAAAGGCCACGCCGATAGTGCCGACCAATAAGCGCTTTGCTGAGAATGTCATCGAGGCGGACAATCCGGTCATTACCGATCCCAGTGACGTCAGAATCGGCAATCCGATGCTCTATCGGGTCAGCACAGGCCATGGCGGTATCTTTTGTGAAACCTGCCACGGGTCGACCCACGGTATCTGGCCGAACAAGAACGATTTGGCCAACGACAATGTGGCTGCTAATCAGCTACAGGGTCACAAGGGTACTATCATCGAATGCGACACCTGTCATACGGGCAGTCTCGGCAATACGCTGGAGGGTCCGCACGGTATGCATCCGGTGGGTGATACCTCATTCGCCGACGGTGGCCATGCCAGCCCGGCAGAAAACAATCCCAACGCCTGTCGCGCCTGCCATGGCGACAACGGCCAGGGTACCGTCCTCTCACGCATGGCCACGGATAGGACACTGCAATGCGATAACTCCACCAGCTTCTGCCCCGACGGGAACAGTGTCCAGTTCCCCAAAGCCCATATGGTGGGTTGTACCGAATGCCATGGAAATGAGCTCTAGATAACAATAAAAACGACTACTTTTCTTCCCTTGTACCGCGTGTCATCTGGCATGCGGTTTTTTATTTTTCAGGTTTGCACAAGAAGACAATCTCTCTACTCATATATATCTACTCTAAAGCAAAATCGACCCATCAGTACCTCTTTGGCTAGGGAATTCGTTACCGGTTTCACAGTCAAAATCTCCATTCCCAACTGGTGTTCACGTGATATCCCTAGCTTTAGGGCACGATGAATAAGCCATAGAGACTGTGACAATTATCTCCGTCGCTACAAATCGCTCTTGGCTGAATTGGATCCAACTTCTCGGGAGATCATCCCCGGAATATCCGGAGGCATGTCAGGGTATTACAATGATCATCTTCAACGACCGGATATTGTTACTGCTTCTTGGGCTCCTGGGATTTACCTTGCTGGCTTATTTTTACGGATTATTCCCCTACCCCTTTGGCCTGCTGATACTGTTGATACTCATCGCCATAAGATTGCTCTCAATAATATCGAAATAGCGCCATTTCCCATTGATACCTGACACGCACGTTATGTTTGACGACATCAATTGATCTCATTAAGCGTTCCATCACCCCCCTTCTCGAATAGAATGGACAACAATCACCCATAAAAAACACCGTCACGGATCGACTTTCATTCAAAGGCTAAATTAATGAGGAATATCGAACTGTTACTTGAGATTATGTCCCGCCTGCGGAATCCGGAAGGAGGCTGTCCATGGGACTTGCGCCAGACCTACAGCACCATCGTCCCCTATACACTGGAAGAGGCTTATGAAGTGGCCGACGCCATCCAGCGTGGTGATATGGAGGAACTGCGCAGTGAACTGGGAGACCTGCTATTTCAGGTAGTCTTCTACAGTCAGATAGCCCGCGAGGAAGGCCATTTCGATTTCGTGCAGGTCGTTGATGGCATCTGCGAAAAGATGCTTCGCCGCCATCCCCATGTCTTCTCCGATGCAAAGTTCGAGACCGAAGCCGATTTGCGTATGGCTTGGGAACAGCAAAAGTCTGATGAGCGCGCTGATAAAACTGCCACCGAAGACATGAGTGAAATAGCAGGTGTGGCAAGAGCCCTGCCCGCTCTGATACGGGCGGAGAAATTACAGAAACGCGCCGCACGGGTGGGTTTCGATTGGCCGGATGTGGACGGTGCCTTGAAAAAAGTCCATGAGGAGCTGGCGGAGATACAACACGAGCTGGATCAGGAAGACCTCGATAAAACACAGGATGAGCTGGGAGATCTCTTGTTCAGCGTGGTCAACGTCACACGTCTAGTGGGAATGGATGCCGAACAGGTTCTGAGTCGGGCGAATGAAAAGTTTGAACGACGTTTTCGAAAGATGGAAAAGTTGTTGAAGGAAAGCGGTAAAGCGAGTCTGCACACGCTGACTTTGGATGAGTGGGACAGTGCTTGGGAAGTAATCAAGCGTCAAGAATAAGATACGTTTTTTAGAGATAGCAAATCTGTGGCTCTCTTGATACCACCTGATTAGCGGTAAGATCGCGATCGGTCCCTATGATCCATCTATTATGACTATAGATATACTAAATTGAACACACTTATACTATGAAATACAAACTAAGAAGCATTATCGAAAAAACATCGACTATCGGCCAAATAGCCATTGCCGTTCTAATTTTGATTGCGTTTCTATCAATTGTTGCGCTAACAAAACTATGGTTTTTTGATAAATATTTTTTTTAGAATATTAGGGAAACGTCAGACCACGATTCACAGGAATCGTCACTAATATTCACCCTCTCACTAGTCGTGGACCGATCTCAACCAGTCGTGACCCAGCATATCCATTTGCTGCTCAATCCACCAAGCTCTTTCCGATATATAGGGAGTTGGCGGCTGTGCACGGTATCGCCATGGGTTGGGCAACACCGCCACCAGCCTCGCCGCCTGATTTCTGGATAGATGATTGACTGGTGATCCATACCAGTACTCACTGCCCGCACAAACCCCATAGACACCCGGACCATACTCAGCAATATTCAGGTAGACTTCCAGAATCCGTTGTTTATCCCATAGCAGTTCGACTATCAGAGAGAGCGCACCTTCCAGGGCCTTTCTACTCCAATTTTTACCCTGCCATAAAAAGAGATTCTTTACCGTCTGTTGAGTGATAGTGCTTGCACCGCGCAATCCTTCGCCCTGCTCCGCTTCCATCAGTGCCTTCTGAATTGCTCCGAAGTCTATGCCGGAATGGTTGGGGAAATTCTGATCCTCAGATGCCACAACTGCCAGCCGCAAATCGTGTGGAATCTCTTCAAGCTCACACCATTGATGTTTGATGGTTTCGGGGTAACTGGCTGGGGGATTCATAGCCCGTTGCATCCGCACAGACCATAGAGGCGGATCAATAAAACGCAATATCACTATCGTACCAACCAGAAACAAAAGCAGAATAATAGCGGTCTGCCAGAGACGTTTAATCAATAACTGAAATAAGGCCGGTTTTTTACTCCCTTTTCCACGTTTACGATTAGGTGGCCTCAATGCGGCTCTTACTGCTCTTATTGATGTTCCTGGCAAAAGATTCACCATAAATGAATATGATTTTGCCAGTCACTCTATCATCATCATGAGAGTGAAATAATACGAATAATTGGAGACAGACCACAGTTTCTTCGATAGATACAGAGATAATCGTGGTGTATTCACAGCTGTCCCTCACCACCCCACCTAGAATCCAAAGTGTAAAGAGTGTACTCGAAAAACTGGTAAAAAATTCAACTAAGCTTGATTCACTTAAAGAAGAAGTCGGAAAGTTGCCAAAAGAATCGGATGGTGAAAGCTAACTAATGTTCACCAGGGGGACCGGTAACAAAAGAAAATCTTTTTTTCTTTCATTTTCATCTACTCCCTTGCAAGCACATTCGCCCCCCTACTCCATGGCAGACGGTTCGATGGAAAAAGTCCCTGAATAGCCAAACGTCTGTCCAAACAGCGGGTGCACCATATTGAAGTCCATATAAAATTCCTTTTCACTGATTGCGCGTTCAATGATCTCCGCATCACCCAGAATGGCCCAAGTCGGAATAGAGAGGCGAGCAATGCCGATATCCCAAGTATATCCGCGACTCGTGAACACCAGTGCTCCGTTACTGACAGACATCCGCATACGGATACCCATGCCGAATCTCACATATTCAATGATCTCATCACCCGCTACATGTTCCATGCGGGACTTGAAGACGGCCAGGGGCTTACCGGGAAATTTAAGAGTGCGGTGCCAGAACATCGCCTTCTTGTTGTCAACCTCAGTCCAGTTTCTTACCTCAGTGGCTATATTGACACCCCGGTAGGGGATCAAAGCGCCAAAGAGTCGCCCGGGCAAGAGAAACAGCTTGGCGATATTCGAGTGGAATACCCGGTCCATTGTTCCAGAGACTGTTAAACGGGATCTCTGCCCTGGCTTCATCTCATAGTGCCTCTGTACGATTTCATCCAGTTGATCCCACTGCTCTCCCAGTGCTTTTTGCATCACCGATAGCGCTTTGTTCTTTTGCACGTGAATTTCCTTATATGACAAATTGAGGTTTAAAGACCATGAGTGAATAGATGACGACCATGGAGATGAAGGCGGGAATGCCGAGCCAAAACCAAGCCCTGGCATATCGCTGATATTGCCCGTCAAGTGGTATCTCCTCCTTAACCGCCTCGGCTGCGATATCCCGCATGCGTATTTGCAGCCAGATAACCGGCAGCCAACACCCGCCCGCAACGATATAGAGCAGGATGGTGATGATTATCCAGGGCTGATTCAAAGGGATACCCATTAAATGAACGAGCCAAATTCCGGTAAGTGGTTGAATAATCACAGTCGGCGTGGTGAAGAGCCAGTCAGCGGTCACCACGGTTCTGTTAGTCTGTGCGATATTGCGTAGATCACCTCTGCGATCAGCCATCCATTTGTAAAACGCGCTCCCTAACCCCGTTCCGAATAACAGTGTGGAACTGATGATATGTATCAGTTTGATTGTGGTGTATTCCATTATCTTCTCCTTTCCAAAACAAGCATGATCAACGTGGCAACGATCAATGGCAGGTTTTTGCTCATCGAGCCGAACGGATGAAACCAATGTTCCGGGAGCCAGATCGTAATGATGATGCTGTAGAGCAGCACAATGCCGATCTGTATCGCGACGATCAGACGTAAGCGGAAAGAGAGGAGCGTGGCGATACCGAGCAGCATATCGGTAGCAGCCGCACCATAGAGCATGACCGGTTGCCAGATCCCTTCAAAACCCACTTTGGCCAGCATTGCGTAGCTCTGCTCGACAGGAAAAATGAAGGCGGAAACTATGCCTGTGAACAGCCATACGAATGCGATAGTGAAACGTAACAACGGAGCTAAGAAAAAGAGTGACGCATGCCAGCGGTCGGCTTGTTGCGCAGGTGTACCGGCAAGCACCTGCGCCATGCTTTTGGGCCGGAAGCCAAACCGCGATATAAAGGGTTCAACATCGGCCGTGTTGCCATTGCGTAGCATCTGGACAGCCTCTTCAGTGACCGGCGTCTGCCCCAGAACCCCCCCCATATGCGCCCCATACAACGCGGCGCGGTACGGTAGTGAGATAAAACTCGCCCTGCCCTTCCCTAGCCACTGATGCAACGCCATGTAGAGTGATTTCATTGAAATGGCTGCCGGCCCAACCATCTCAATATCTGCCCGCAGTGGTGCGGGTGAATTTATCAGTTGAAGAACCGCCTTTGTCAGATCTTCGATATAGATGGGCTGGATTTCCTGATCGCCCTTATCAATCAGAGGAATCCATGGCAGTGCAGCCATGACTTTGAACAGGGCCATACTCTTTGCGCCAGCGCCGTATACGATAGAAGGCATGACGACTGCCCAATCCAATGACAGATCCCTGAGATACCGATCCGCTGCACGTTTGCTCGTGTGGTAGTGACTGAAAGCTGTCTCGTCCGCACCAAGCGCGGATATCTGAATTACGCGCTTGACGCCAGCCGATTCGCAAGCCTGAAACAGGGCGATCGGTGCCCGGGTGTGCAGTGCATCGAATGTCTGGTGGCGGTTTTGACGGATAATGCCGACTGTGTTGATGACAACGTCAACGTTCTGTAACCGGGGAGTCCAATCTGACATTGCATGGTCAGTCGCAAAATCGGCCTCGATAAAGCTTATCTCCGGCCAGTGTTGTTGAGCATGATCCGGACGACGTACGCATGCACACACTTCATGCCCGGCTTCTAACAATGCACGAACCAAGTGACTACCTATGAATCCGCTGGCGCCGGCAATCAGGATGCGCATGTTACCTCGCCTCCACATCGATCTGTGGGGCCTGGTGACTGTCGTATGCGCGGATGGATCTCCACATCACCTGACCAATGACGCTCAAGGCGATGAAGTCACCGAGTAGTGTTCTGAAGAGTGCCTGTTTCAGCTCATACGCCAGATTCAGCCTTGATATCTCTACAGTGGGAGTAAAGTAGACCACGACCAGGAGAGGAGAGATGACCAGCATCAGCTGGGTAAACATGACCCAAAAGTCCGCTCGCTTATCAGTACCGCAGGTATCTGTGAGCACTTCTCTCAACAGGGGTTTGAGTAGCCGTATCAAGATAAAACTGATCACAAGACAGAGGGTGATTTCCAAAGTGATGAGTAACAGTAAATCCATGATAGGTACCTCCCAACATTAAATTTCATATATTTCTGTAATGACAGAAACATGATGACAAAAAAAGCTACTTGCCCAGAAAAGTCTGCACCTTAGCGCCCAGTCTGATGAGTTTTAACAGTGTGGCTTTGGGCAGTACCTTGATCTGGCCATGCCAGTTATCCAAGGTTTCCATAAATTCCAGTACATCCCTAATACGCCGCTTCACTTCTGTGGGTGTTTGCTTATCCGCATCACCCTCAAGAACACACTCCCTAAGCAGCGTCATTGTCGGATCGAGCTCTCGCTGCTTACGTCCCTCCATGATGGTATCGAAAAGCTCCCACGGGTCTTTCATGGTTTCAAAATAATCTCTGCGATCACCCAACAGATGGACTACCTTGACCAGTTTCCATCCCTGTAGCTCCTTGATACTGGTACTGACATTGGAGCGGGCAACTCCCAAAGTCTCTGTGATCTCCTCGGCATTCAGTGGTTTTGACGACAGAAATAGCAACGCTTGGATCTGAGCAACTGTCCGGTTCACTCCCCAACGTGTTCCCATCTCCCCCCAATGAAGGATGTACTTTTCCATGACAGGCGTTAGTTTCATTATTTCCATTCCAGTTATTTCTGTTATTACAGAAATTAGTGTAAGAAACCGATGTTGTCAAATATATATTTAGAATCCATTAGACCTTATTGATTTCGGCTTTTTCAGAGACGGAAGATATTCCTATATTTATCTGCGGCACTTCGCACCTTGTCGAACGGAGGGTTCGAATCAAATCCTGCCGCGCAGCCAAATAAAAAAGGGGGCCGACTGGCCCCCTTTTTTATTTGGCGGAGAGGCAGGGATTCGAACCCTGGGAGGGCTATTAACCCTCAACGGTTTTCAAGACCGTCGCATTCAACCGCTCTGCCACCTCTCCGAAGAGGCGCTAGAATACAGAAAACCCCTTGAAATTTCTACAATCAACACCACTTTTCAACTGTTGATCTTTTTTCAGCCCCAGGTATGCTGTGCTGAACGTTTTTAGACCTTGATTGTCTCATCAGTCAGATTGATTTTCGGCAACAAATCAGGAGATTAAGCCACAATGAATCGTCTCGATATTTCTGCAGCCCGACCCACAGAATCGGTACTGTCAACCAATAAGCTGATTAAAAATACCTATATCCTGCTATCAATGACCCTGCTTTTCAGCGCCGTGACAGCTGCTGCGTCGGTTATGCTTAATGTGCCAGGCTGGACTTATATGGCGTCGATCATCGGTGCCTTTTTACTGATTTGGCTGGTACTCCCACGGACCGCTCACTCCTCTACAGGATTGGTGGTGGTATTTGGCATCACGGGTCTGATGGGTTTCGGTCTCGGCCCGATACTCAATATGTACCTGAGCATGGCCAACGGACCCCAACTTGTCGGTACTGCAATGGCCGGCACCGGTATTATCTTCCTGGGTCTTTCTGGTTATGCCCTCTCCAGTAAGCGCGACTTTAGTTTCATGGGTGGCTTTCTCGTTGCCGGTCTGCTGGTAGTCTTTATGGCGATACTGGCAAACCTGTTCATTGCGCTACCGGCTCTGCAGCTGGCCATCTCCGCTGCAGTCATCATGCTGATGAGCGGTTTTATCCTCTACGACACCAGTCGTATGGTGAACGGTGGTGAGACTAACTACATCATGGCCACCATCGGCCTCTATCTGAACATTTATAATATCTTTGTTCACCTGCTGTCCCTGCTGGGTGCCCTTTCAGGTGACGATTGATAGTAATCTGAGACTAAAGATCAAAACCCCGGCTTGATCCGGGGTTTTTTTTGCTGAGGTACGAGCGATATGGATTGGACGAAAATCATTTGGGCTGTCGCCATCGTAGCCATGATCCTGGTGCTCTGGCCCAGGGCGAAACAGATGATGAAGGATACCCCCAAGGCAGAAAAAGGGGACTGGCAAGCCGTGGTACTGCCTCTCGCTTTTGTGGTGGGATTTGTCATCCTTTTGATTATGCTGGTGTGAGCCAGCTGTTGGGCTGAGCCTACGAAGCCCAACAACCAGAATCACGAATCACAGTTGGGCTACCCGCCTCAGCCCAACCTACATCAGCTGATTTTCAGGCAATCTTCTCCATGCCGCCCATGTAACCCCGCAACACTTCAGGAATGAGGATAGAGCCATCCTCCTGCTGGTAGTTCTCCATGACCGCGACCAGGGTGCGGCCCACCGCCAGGCCTGAGCCATTCAATGTATGCACCAGTTCGGGTTTGCCGGTTTCTGGATTGCGCCAGCGGGCCTGTAGTCGACGGGCCTGGAAATCGACGAAATTGGAGCAGGAGGAGATCTCCCGATACTTGCCCTGCCCCGGCAGCCACACCTCCAGATCGTAGGTCTTGGCTGAGGAGAAGCCGATATCGCCGGTACAGAGTGTCACTACCCGGTACGGTAGCTGCAATTTCTGCAGAATCGCCTCGGCATGACCTGTCAGCTCCTCCAGTGCCCGGTAGGACTGTCCGGCAGGCACCGCCTGCACCAGCTCAACCTTTTCGAACTGATGCTGACGAATCATGCCCCGGGTATCCTTGCCGTAGGAGCCCGCTTCCGAGCGGAAACAGGGGGTATGGGCAACCCACTTGCGCGGCATGTAATCGGCCTCGATGATCTGGTCCCGGATCAGGTTGGTGACCGGCACTTCCGCTGTGGGTATCAGGTAGTACTCCGATTCTCCGCAGAGTTTGAACAGATCCTCTTCGAATTTGGGTAGCTGTCCCGTCCCCCGCAGGCTGTCAGCATTGACCATATAAGGCACATACGTCTCGGTGTAGCCATGCTCTGTGGTATGGGTATCAAGCATAAATTGGGTCAATGAGCGGTGCAGCCTGGCCAGTGGACCGGCCATCACAGCAAAACGTGAGCCGGTGAGGCGGACAGCCGCTTCGAAATCAAGCAGACCGCTGGCATCACCAAGGTCGACGTGATCTTTGGGTTCGAAATCCAACGCCCTGGGTTCACCCCAGCGACGTTCGATACGATTATCCGCTTCGTCATTTCCATCGGGAACCGTCTCATGGGGGAGATTGGGTATGCCCAGTGTGATCTCGGCAATCTCATCC
>JAHXIP010000027.1 GCA_025655575.1 Candidatus Thiodiazotropha sp. (ex Monitilora ramsayi)
GCGCCCCGAAGGAAGTGCCCTTGGGGTGCGCCTTGATTGGCGCTTTTTCAGGCTCAACAGGGCGCATTGGATTAGTGTTAACAGGCCCTAGTCAAGCCCCCAGGCCTGTGCCTTACGCTCCAAGGTTTTTCGGGAAATACCGAGTATTCGTGCCGCTGCTGATTTATTACCTCCCTCCATATTCAAAACTCTGAGGATATGTTGCTTCTCCACCTTATCAAGTTGCAGGCTCTCGCCGTCTTCCAATGCATCATCCTTGGTGTGGTATGCAAGACCGACAACACAACTGCTGGGTGGTTTGTTCAGCAACAGACAGCGTTCAATAACATTTTTCAGTTCACGCACATTACCAGGCCAATCGTAACTGAGCAGTTGTGAAATCTCGTTCGCTCCCAACTCTCGACCTTCAACACCCAGTTCGCTGGATAGCTGACGGATAAAGTGGTTGGCCAACAGAGGAATATCCTCCTGTCTTTCCCGCAGAGCCGGTATGTGCAGTGAAAGTACATTGAGCCGATAATAAAGGTCCTCACGGAACGACCCTTCACTGACCTCATCGACAAGATGATTGTTGGTTGCCGCAATGATGCGCACATCGACAGGGATCTCACGATTGGAACCGACGGGCCTTATGGCCCTCTCCTCCAGTGCGCGAAGAAGATGTGCCTGCATAGGCAGAGGCATCTCGCCAATTTCGTCAAGAAACAATGTACCGCCCTCTGCATAAGTGAAGAGGCCTTCCCGTGCCTGGTGTGCACCAGTGAAGGCACCTTTGACATGGCCAAAAAGTTCACTCTCCAACAGCTCCGCCGTCATGGCACCGCAGTTTACCGGTACAAAACTCCCCCCCCTACCGCTGAGTTCATGGATAGCTCTTGCCGCCAACTCTTTTCCGGTGCCTGATTCGCCTTCCAGCAACACAGTCGATGGCATGGGCGCCACCCTTTTAATCACATCGCAGAGATCACGCATCAGATCGCAATTACCGACCACACCGGCACTGTCATAGATCTGGTCAACCTGCCGGCGCAGTACGAAGTTTTCACGCTGAATCTTCTGCCGTTCGAGATAACGCTCAACCGCAGCCATCATCTGCTCCATGCGGAAGGGCTTCAAGATGAAGTCTTCGGCACCCGCTCTCAGTGCTGCAATTGCCGTCTCCAGATCTGCATGTGCGGTCATGAATATTACACCCGTACTGCCACCCTGCTCACGAAGCGCCTTGACCCACTCGACGCCACCGATATCCCCCGGCAGACGGATATCTGTAATGATCAAATCGAAATGGCAGCGTTGGCGCAGGTCTTCGGCAGTAGCCACATCCTCTGCGGCCTCCACCAGACCAAAATATTTCGCCAACCCCCGTTGCAGAAAATTCCGTATACCGGGCTCGTCGTCCACAACCAGCACTGATGCCATTCGTACGGGTTGTTCGCTTGACCTGAGAAGATTCTGTCCCTCTCCTCTCCGCTTCAACTCTTGCACATTCATTGTCATGTTCAATTCCAGTCATTCAATTTTTATTTAGTACGATCACACGGTAAATGTTGTCGATGGGAATTGGGTCATTTTGTCTCTATCTCCGAAGCTCATCTTGGAACATATGTCCCAGTGCGGGGATGTTTCTCCCAATCTCAACAGAGAGTCGCAGAATTTCTCCTCCAAAACCCAGGCATCATTCCTGACGGTCTTTATTCATAGTAGACAAATAGGAAACCTTTTCTACTTCGTGCACTTTGCGGGAACTGCTGTGCGATGGCATCGCTCTTGCAGATGAAAAGAGGGATCATTCGAAGATATAAGGAAAACCTTTAATGAAAATTAAGACTTTTTACTTTTTAGCACTGATTTTCACTACTTTTATTACATTCGTGAGTGGAGTTTATGCCGACAATAACCCCAAGAACATAATCAGATTAGCAACCACTACCAGTACAGATAATTCCGGTTTGCTTGCTGCTTTACTACCTAAATTTACCGAATCAACCGGCTATGAGGTCCATGTTATTGCAGTGGGAACGGGCAAAGCACTTCGAATGGGTAAAGATGGGGATGTGGACCTGGTACTTGTCCATGCACGACAGGCAGAAGATAAATTCGTAACCGAGGGTTTTGGCGAGAAGCGATTCGGCGTCATGTACAACGACTTTGTGATCGTGGGACCCAATCACGACCCAGCGGGCATCCGAAAAGCTGAAAATGTTGTTGAGGCACTTGCCGGGATAGCAAATCACCATGCGATATTCGTCTCCCGCGGTGATGACTCCGGCACCCACAAAAAAGAACTTTATCTTTGGGGTAAAGCCAATACAAAAGCTGAGGGAAATTGGTACCGTGAAGCGGGTCAGAGCATGGGTAAAGTATTGCAGATCGCCGCTGAAATGGGAGCCTATACCTTGACGGATAGAGGTACCTGGCTGGCCTATGAGGCCAAATCTCCATTACGGATCAGTTTTGAGGGTGATCCCCTGCTGTTCAATCCCTATGGCATCATTGCAGTGAATCCGGCACGACACACCGACACCAATCATCAAGGTGCCATGGCACTGATCAAATGGCTCATATCACCTGACGGTCAACAGATGATCGGCGATTACCGTATTGGTGACAATCGGCTCTTTACACCTTCTGCCAATGCCGGTGAATTTGTCTCATTTAGCAAAGTGGACTGATGGAGACTCTCAGCGACGCAACCCTTACGGCCTTGCAGCTTCTGATCAGTGGTAATACCGAACTGTGGGAGATTATCGGTATCTCCTTTCGTGTCTCATTACTTGCCATTCTTGTAGCAACACCACCGGCAATTGTCACAGCCTTCGTCCTGGCCTATCTGCGCTTTCCAGGGAGAAGGCTGTTAATCTCGATTAACAGTACACTCTTGTCGGTGCCTGCTGTTGTGGTAGGCCTGACACTCTACATCCTTTTGTCACGTCAGGGACCCATGGGAGAGTGGAAACTGCTGTTTACTCAAACCGCCATGGTGCTTGGACAGATTGCACTCTCATTTCCCATTCTGGCGGCCATGGGGCACTCTGCGCTACAAGCGGTGGACAAAAGAGCCTGGGAAACTGCGCGCACATTGGGTGCCGGACCCATACGCGCTTTGTTCACAATCATGCATGAGGCAAGATTTGGTTTGATGGCAGCCCTGCTGGCCGCTTTTGGCCGCATCATTGCAGAAGTCGGTGCATCGATGATGTTGGGCGGCAATATTCTCCACTACACACGCAACATTCCCACTGCTATCGCGTTGGAAACCAGTAAAGGAGAATTTGCTCAAGGCATTGCACTGGGTATCGTCTTGTTGGTCCTGGCGTTCACCCTCAACGCCCTGCTGCAGAATTTTCAGGGACGGGGGCAGCCGGTGACATGAAAACACAGACACTTCTCAGGGTAACATCGCTAAACAAGCGTTTTGGTCGCAGGCAAGTCTTGCACGACATCCTGCTCGATCTGCTACAGGGTCACTGTCTGCAAGTGGGCGGCGCCAATGGTGCCGGTAAGACGACTTTGCTGAGGGTTCTTTCAGGGCTGGAGAAACCGGATCGATGTCTGATCGATTACGGTGAAGGCCCATGCACCTGGAAGCAGAACAGGCAACGACTGCTCAATGAGGTGCTTTATCTGCATCAACACCCCTATATGTTCGATGGGTCAGTCCGCTATAATCTTGCCTATGCACTGCCGAGCCATCTGTCAAGGCAACAGCGGAAAGCAGAGATCACACAGGCAATGGCATGGGCAGGCCTGCAACATCTGCTCGATACACCGGCGAAAAATCTCTCAGGCGGTGAACGCCAAAGAGTCTCCCTGGCCAGGGCGTGGCTGAGAAAACCGAGGATTCTGCTACTGGACGAACCAACCGCCAATCTTGACCGTGAATCTCGCCGACGTACGCTGCAACTGCTCACCTCTCTCAAGGAGGCGGGAATGTCGCTGGTGCTTGCCAGCCATGACCCGCTTCACCTTAGCACCCTGATCGATCGTTACCTGCATCTGCATGAGGGTCGTCTGATAGAGGCTGAACCATTCAAGATTATGCCCCTACAATCAAAAAATCGATCACCGATGAGGTCTTCCGCATGAGCCGTAAATCAGACATTACCGCAGTTATCCTCGCTGGCGGGCGTGGTAGCCGCATGGGGGGGGTGGACAAAGGACTGGTCGAACTGAACGGCAAGCCGCTGATCGAACATGTCATCTCAGCCATCCTGGATCAAGTCGGTACTGTGGTGATCAATGCCAATCGGAACCAGGATCAATACGCAGCGTTCAACTATCCGGTCATTGCCGATTCCATGGACGACTATCAGGGACCCCTGGCCGGTTTCCTGGCAGCTATGGAGGCCGTCACGACAAGCCACATGGTAACTGTTCCCTGCGACGGACCCATGCTCTCCGACGACCTTGTGAAAAGGCTGGTATCCGCGCTTGAGCGCGATCAGGCCGATATTGCTGTGGTGCATGACGGAGAAAGAATGCAACCGGTCTACGCACTGATTCCCATCCGCCTGCGAGAAAGTCTGCAGGCTTATCTAGATGCTGGGGACAGGAAGATCGACCTGTGGTACGCAAAACATCATGTCGCTCTTGCGGACTTCTCCGATCTTCCCTCGACCTTTGTCAACGTCAACACGCCCGAGGAGCGGGACAAACTGCAGAAGGGTGACGCTGTATGATCGATTATCCACTACCGCTGATTGGTTTTAGTGCCTTCAGCGGTACTGGCAAGACTACATTGTTGAAAAAGCTCCTGCCGATCCTTTCCGATAAGGGTCTGCGTATTGTGATGATCAAACATGCCCACCACCAATTCGAGATCGATCATCCACGAAAAGACAGTTACGAACTGCGTAAAGCAGGGGCAGTTAAGACACTGGTCGCCTCACGACGGCGCATGGCGTTGGTGACAGAATTCGGCGAGGATCACCCGGAACCCACGCTGCGTGAAACCCTCGCTGCGCTTGATCCTGATGGCATTGATTTAGTCTTAGTGGAAGGCTTCAAACGGGAGAAGTTCCCCAAGATCGAGCTCTATCGGATCAGTCTGGGCAAGCCACTACTCTGCCGTCAGGATCCCCATATCATCGCTATAGCTTCTGACACGACACTATCTGATGTGCCTGCGGAACTGCCTCAACTCGATCTGAATAAACCGGAAGATGTCGCGGGATTCGTTCAGAACTACCTGCACCAATTCGAAGGAAAAAAAGCCTCATGACCCGTCAAGTGCTAAACACGGTCACCAGTTGTGCAGATCCTGAAGCACCGGAGACGCTGACCGTTGCCGCTGCGAGAGAAAGAATTCTGCAGAGCGTCACACCGATAGAGACAGTCGAGCGACTCGCACTGCGTGATGGGCTCAGCCGCATTTTGGCCGAAAACATTGTGTCGCCGATGGATGTCCCTGGTCATACCAACTCCGCGATGGATGGATTCGCCATGTCGGGAGAGGATCTGCCGGACGATTTCGTCAATCTTCATGTCATCGGCACCGCTTATGCCGGTGCTTCATTTCAAGGTACGTGCGGATCGGGCGAGTGTGTTCGCATCATGACCGGCGCTCCAATGCCTGATGGAACCGACACGGTGGTGATGCAAGAGCAGACGATGGCGATCGAAGAAGACCAGATCCGCATCGGTGACGGTCACCGTGTCGGGCAGAATGTACGCCAGGCCGGTGAGGATATCGCACTGGGTACCGTTGTGTTGGAAGCCGGCAGACAACTGATTCCTGCTGATCTTGGCATGCTTGCATCCTTGGGCTTCGGTGAAATCAGTGTACGACGACGCCCCAAAGTTGCTTTTTTCTCCACCGGTGACGAGCTGCGATCTGTTGGTGAGCCGCTTGAGGAAGGAGAGCTTTATGACAGCAATCGCTATACCCTCTTCGGTATGTTGCGACGGGCGGGTGCTGAGGTCATCGATCTGGGTGTGGTGAAGGATCACCCAGAAGCGTTAAGCCAAGCTTTTACCGAGGCTGCCAAGGTAGCGGATGTGGTGCTCTCCTCCGGCGGCGTTTCAGTCGGTGAGGCAGACTACACCAAATTGATCCTGCAAAAACTGGGGGAGATGCAATTCTGGAAAATCGCTATGAAACCTGGGCGCCCCCTTACCTTCGGTCGTTTACAGGATGCTCTCTTTTTCGGCCTGCCGGGCAATCCAGTGGCCGTGATGGTCACTTTCTATCAGTTTGTACAACCCGCATTACATACCCTCTCTACCGGCAAGCCCTATCTCCCTTTTACGCTGCAGGCACGCAGTGAGTGCAAAATACGCAAACGTCCGGGGCGCTTTGAGTTTATCCGGGGCCGGATGAACCAGACGCCCGAGGGTACGTTTAGTGTACTCAGTCTGAGCCAGCAGGGTTCTGGTGTTTTATCTTCCATGAGTAAGGGTGACTGCTTTATCTTGCTTGATGCATCCTGTGACGGTGTTGACACTGGGGACACTGTAACCATACAGCCGTTCTTTAGCCTGGTTTAATGCAGAACATTGTTTCATCTTCCAGCCCAAACAGCTGATCAGCCTCATCAAAAAATATTTACATGGCAGTACCACTTCTGAATACAACACTCACAAATAAACGACTGTTTCGCTGGTTTGTAGAGGGCCTGGTTTTGCTCTTGGTCCTGTATCTGCTCCACCTTTGGCAGACCCGTGACGCCATCGTGGGTCAGGCACCGCCTTTATCCGGAAGATTTATGACAGGAGAGACGTTTTCTCTCGAAGCACCAAGAGATCGGCCACTATTGATCTACTTCTGGGCCAGCTGGTGCCCAGTCTGCGGTCTTTCATCGAGTAGCGTCGATAAGCTAACTAAGCACCATTCCGTGGTCACTGTCGCCATGCAATCGGGTGATGAACGGGAATTGACAAAATACCTTCAATCGCAAAGTTTAGGTTTCCCTGTCATCTCAGACCCACAAAGCCGGATCGCCAATGCGTGGGGTGTCAAAGGGGTTCCCACTGTCTATGTGCTGGATACTCAGGGCAATATCCGGTTCGTCAGTGTGGGGTATACAACCTTGCTCGGGCTCAAGGCTCGTTTATGGTTGGCGGAGTAAGGCTAGAATCAATCAACTATAAAACATTAAATACATCTCTTTACCAATTGATAATTAATATGTTTTTAATCCATTTTTGTAAATTAATTTTTCACCCTAGAATTGAAAATAGCACGCGAGAACCGCATCCTATGCATAGATAATGATTGTCGTTAGAGGCAATGCCACACACAATATATCTCTCTCGACAAACAGGCGAAGACACGATGTATTCAAATAGTGACTATAGGTTTTAGGAAAGCGAAGGTAACTATAGAATAAACAGGATTTAGACACTTTCCACTCCCCAACAATAGGATAAAAAAATGGCCCAAATTACCTTAGAAGGCAATGCGATCAACACCAATGGCGATCTGCCGGCAGTTGGCGCTGAGGCACCTGATTTCTCACTCACCAAAGGCGACCTCTCTGATGTCGGTCTGGCTGACTATGCCGGCAAAAAGAAACTGCTCAACATCGTGCCCAGTCTCGATACCGGTGTCTGTGCTGCCTCTACCAAGAAGTTCAATGAAGCCATGGCCGGTAAATCAAATGCTGTTGCCCTTGTTGTTTCAGCTGACCTCCCTTTCGCACAGAGCCGTTTCTGTAGTGCGGAGGGTATCGAAAATGTCGACTCTCTCTCCATGATGCACAGTCGTAATTTCGCTAAGGATTATGGCGTGCTGATTACCGATGGTCCGCTGGCCGGCATCACTGCAAGAGCGGTTGTGGTAGTGGATGAGAATAACAAAGTGGTTTACACGCAGCTGGTACCTGAGATTGTGCAGGAGCCCGATTACGATTCAGCACTGGCCCACCTGGACTGATTGGCCGCTTAAGATTGAGACAATAAAAAACGGGCACCTAAGTGCCCGTTTTTTATTTCCAAGACCCTTCAGGGTCTGCCATACGGCGAGTACTGAGGCGCGTTCCTATATGGATTGTAACCTGGCGCAGCCCTTGTACGCGGGTAGGATTGAGGCGGAGGCGGAGGCACCATCATGGCATCACGAAGCTCCCTCTCAGCCTGTATCAGATTGCGCATTGCTTCCATCTCGGCATCGGCCGCCTTACGAAGCTCATCAAACTCTTTAAGAATTTTAGCAACAGATTCCGCGTGAGGGTCAGCTACCCCACCTTCTGCTGTCGAAGCACCATCGGCTGGCGATTCACTACCGCCTCTAGGAGCCTGCGTTGAAGCAGCCTCTACCTCGGCACTAGAGGTCATAGGTGCCGAGCTATCAGAAGCACCAGAAGACGCAGGCTCTGCAGCAGCCATCTCGTTTGCGGTGCTTGCTGTTTCTGACGCCTGACTCGCTACAGCTGCCGGTTGATCACCTGCTACCTCTTCCGTGGCCGATTCTGCTGCAGAAGCATCTTTCTCTGATTCAGCATGTACAACGGAAGTCGGCATAGCTTCTTCTGTCACGGCTGTCTTTGCAGCTGCTGTTGAATCAGCACTGCTTTGCATAGAATGGGTCGCCTCCTTTGTCGCAGCGGTCTCTTCACCACTCGGGTGCTTTGCCAGAGAACGAATATAGATGAAGGCCAACACCACGATGAGTAGCCAAAACACCACTTTAACCCAGAAACCGCCTGAGCTTTTTGAACCTGTTGACATTGGACTTTCCTCCGAGGATTCCTCTTTTTTGATTTTTGCCTGGACGATGACGCCTGATGAGCGATCCGTTGACGCCTCTGCAGTTTTCTTTGAAGCAACTCCGGCTGACGAAGCAGCAGCTACTCCAACCGCTGCCGCCTGACCGGGTTTAGGACTTCCCGTACTCTGTTTTCCCTGATTGGATGAAGCTTCAGTTGCAGATGAACGCTTCGCAACCGGTGCTTTTTTACTCACCGCAGCTTTCTTACTAACAGCCTTTTTCTTCGCCACTTTTTTCTTGGCAACCTTTTTCTTTGCCACCTTTTTCTTGGCTGTTTTCTTTTTTACGGCAGCTTCTTTTGTCTCGGTATCCGCCCCAGCAGTCACTGTTTTTTCAGTGTCGTTCTTATCTTCCGCCATCTTAAATCCCCATTCTACAAGCAGGTCATGAATCTACATATTAGCACAGCAGAAACCATGCTTCTCTCGTAATATCTCTCACAAATTAATGCCTTAAGTCTGTTAGCCAGTCTGCAATCCAAGCATAGTGGAGGTCATCAGGCCTGATAACCTGGAGCCATTTGCCAACATGTTGTATGGCAACGAAACTTTCACCCTGCTGCGTCTTACCCGCCAGCGGCTGATCGATACCCGGACCTGAGCGCAGATTGGCCTCGGCAGCACTGATTTTTACTTCAAATCCTAGCCAATTTTCCTTCAGAATATCGGCCAAGTAAGGTTGAATCTGTTTTGATTTTGCACGGATTTTATCCTTGAGTATCTCACGCGCATCCTCGTGACCATTCCTCGCTGCCTTGAAGTACCAGCGAACGGCCTCATCATCATTCTGCTTAATACCCTCACCCTGGGTATAGGCCAGAGCCAGCGCAAACATGGCATCGCTGTGACCTCTGTTAGCTGCCTGGCCCCACCAGTAGATGGCTTTCGGGATATCAACCCGCAGGCCATTCCCATTGGCATACAGCCACCCCAGATGGAAAGATGCCTCTGTATGTCCACGCATCGCCAACGGTCTCCAGAGACAGTAGGCCTCAGCAAAATCCCCTTCTTTCAATGACGCCATACCCATCTCGAATGGATCGGTCTGCGCTTCTATTTGCAGTGCAATAAATAACATCAAATAAGCAAAGTATCTTATTGATATTAATTTATATATATTTCCCATTGCGGAGTAATATCTATACATTCTATCCAGGTTTTTTAAACGGCCCTGAGCGCCAAGAGTGTTATCAGCAGCGTTTTCACCTGCTCCATACCCTGGACCAGGTTTTTCTCAATCTCCTTCATGCTGATCGGATCGCTACCCCGCCCGGCAGCCCAGTTGGCGACCACGGCACATGAGGCATAACAGAGATTCAACTCACGAGCCAGCGAGGCCTCTGGCATCCCAGTCATACCGACGATGTCACAACCATCACGCTCCATACGATTAACCTCGGCGGCCGTCTCAAGCCGTGGGCCCTGGGTGGCGCCATAGGTCCCACCCGCTATTGGTTTGACCCCACTACTCTCTCCAGCATCCAGTAAATGTTGGCGAAGAGATTCACAGTAAGGCTGAGTAAAATCGATATGGGTGACATGGGGAAGATCAGCCTCGTACAGAGTGTGCTCACGACCGTAGGTATAGTCGATGATCTGATCGGGAATTGCGATCAGTCCAGGCCCCATGGTTTTTTTGATCCCACCTACAGCGGCTACACCAATGACATTTTCCACACCCACATGTTTGAGTGCCCAAAGATTTGCCCGGTAATTTACCCGATGGGGCGGGATACTATGGGCTGGACCATGTCGGGGCAGGAAAACCACCTCTTTTCCGCCGAGCCTTCCATGGGTCAGTGGCGCAGAGGGCTCGCCGAAGGGTGTGTGGCAGACCTCACGATGAACGATCTCGAGGTTGGGTATCTTATCCAGACCCGTGCCGCCGATAATGGCTAATTCTGACATTATTTTCAATTTTGTTGGATGTGAAGAGTCAGCCAATTCTACCGTGATGTCGCCGTTATGAGAATCCAGAGATTGATCTCTTCCATATGATCCTCGAATAGCCTCACGGAATAGGCATCTCACCGATGTCTTTAACTAGATCAACATTTTGCAGATTAGAAAATGGAAGGGACAGGACACCACCCGTCATCTACTGCAAGGTTCCTAGAAGCGACCCAAATGAAACGGGGGAAGCGCTTTCACGCTTCCCCCGTCTTTTTCTATCGTTATTTAACCTAAATCTCAGACGGCACGTGCCAAAACACCAGTGCTTTCCAGTGTGGGTATCAGGATCGATTCTTCACGCTGTATGCGATCTTCGATCATATCGAAGACTTCCATGGTTTCCGCGATGAATTCATCACTGAAGTTGAAATCACAGTTCTTCAACCACTTTGCATGATATCTCTCGAACTGTTTTCTCATCGGTTTCTGACCGTTGAGAAACCCCCATGCCATGGATTTGAGTTTGGGATCCTGGTGAATCAACAGGTCAGGATATATGGATCTATCCTGTTCCGTCATATGTTCCTTCATCTTATCAGCCAAATCACAAATCAGTTTATGTGTTGTCATGGCGTTTGGCCGAATACTCAACTGCTCTTTGGTCATCATTGCCCTAAGATCACTGATCATATCCAACATATCAGTGTGACTGCCTTTTAGGTTTTCTATTGCGCTCACTACCACCCTCCAAATATTCATCTTTGCATCCGTGTATATTCGCTTTGCGAAAGGATTGCGATACAACATACGGCTATCCGGTCTTCGCCGGTTGATTAGCCCGCTTACGGCGTAAGCTTGGACCATATAGGGAAAAATGGCAATAGGTACTTAATTCTATTAGAATTTTCTCAAGACACCCCCACGGGTAATCCCTTAAATTCACCTTAACGCAGTAGGGAAAATACTAATCTTCGGGGATAGCAAGAATCGCTGCTACGTTTCGAAGATAACCTTTGTAGTCCATGCCGAAGCCGAATACATAGCGATCCTCTACTTCTAAACCCACAAAATCAGCCTTGTAGCCATTGCTTCTGTCATGCACTTTTTCCACCAGCACTGCGCTATAGACCGCCGATGCGCCAGCCTCGTGGCAGGCTTTGACAATGGCAGCCAAGGTGATGCCTTCGTCCAGAATATCATCAATAACCAGCACGACCTCTTCCTTTAGAGAGGTGCTTGGCTGTCCGATCCATTCAAGGTCGGCGCCTGAGGTCTCTCCGCGATATCGGGTGGCATGGACATAGTCCTGCCTCAGAGGAAAATCCAGACGAGTCAATAGATGTCCTGTCGGTATCAGTGCACCATTGAGTACGCATAGAACAATGGGATCCTCCCCCGACAGTTTGTCGGTAATCTCGTTGGCGAGCCGGTCGAGCGTTTGCTCAACCTCAGCTCTTGAGTAGAGCTCCTGTGCATTGGCAAGCGTATCTGCGGCTTCTTTTGGCGTGATCATAGTCATACTTCTTCAATCGAGATTGAGACTGAGTGTGGTTTCATCTGGGTTTTGTGCAAGTTTGTCCACAGCCTCTTTCCAGCGTGGATCCATGTGAAGTGATTGGAGACTCAGCGGTTTACGGCCATGCATTCTCACCAGACGCACGTGCATTGCCGGATCATCATATCCCTTGAGATGATCGAGCACTTCAAGCGCGGCCGGGCGGTTATTGCAGACAAGTACCATATCGCAACCGGCTGTCAGTGCAGCCTCCGCACGGGATGCATAGCTGCCCGCAGCATCGGCGGCTGCCATATTGAGATCATCACTGAAAATGATGCCTTGAAATCCCAACTGCCCGCGTAGAATCTTTTGCAGCCAGAAATGTGAAAAACCAGCCAGATGGTTATCGATACGCTGGTAGATGACATGTGCCGGCATCACAGCCTCCATACCCGCTTGGATCATATGATCGAACGGACGCAGGTCTTCTAATTCAATGTCTTCGAAACGTCTCACATCTACCGGCAATTCAGTATGGGAGTCACCCGCTACACCCCCATGACCGGGAAAATGCTTACCCACCACCGCCATACCGGCAGCGTGACTACCCACCATCCAGGCATGCGCCAGTCTGGCTACAGTGTCCGGTTCCTTAGCGAAGGCCCGGTCTCCGATCACCCGACTGATGGCGTGCCCCAGATCGAGCACTGGCGCAAAGCTGAAATCAATGCCACAGGTTCGCAGTTCGGCGGCCATCAACCAGCCACCTAACTCAGCCAGTTTCAGGCCGCGATTAGGCTGGCGCTCGTACTGCTCGCCATACCAAGCCGCAGGCGGTAGATGGGTAAAGCCCTCCCTGAATCGCTGCACCCGCCCGCCTTCGTGGTCCACGGCGATCAAAAGATGGGGATTTCTGACCGCATGTATCTCCTGGCAGAGCGAGCTCAACTGCGCATGCGAGGTGTAGTTGCGGGAAAAAAGGATCACTCCGCCCACAGCGGGGTGTTGCAGGAGCACTTTTTCTTCCTGCGAGAGGGTGGTTCCCTCAAGATCGAGCATGACCGGTCCGAGACTCATCCTGTACACTGCCTCATTCAATATTTCCCGCAGTATGCCGTAAAGATAGGTGAGCATAAAACAGTGAATACACACGTCACTGCCCACCGGCAGTCCGTGAATGTTAACGAGGTACAGTCCGGTGATCTACAAGCGTGCGATCGTTCTTCTTTTAATCACCCTAATATCCCCCACTCTGCCCGCCTTGGCAGCGGATGAGGAAAAGGACGAGGAACAGCAAGAGGCGGTGACAATCAGTTACCACCAGATCAAGCCCTCACTGGTGGCTAATCTGGCCAGTGGTGGCAAGTATATCCGCTGTGACATCCAACTGATGACCAAGGATGATGCCTTTCTGGAGGATCTCAAACTGCATGACCCGGCGATCCGCCACACACTGTTGCTGTTGCTCTCTGAACAGGACGGAAAGACGATCAAGACTCCTGAAGGAAAGGAGGCGTTACGTAAAAAGGCCCTGAGTCAAGTCAACAGCCTGATGAAAGAGCAAACCGGTAAAAATGCCCTACAAGCACTTTTTTTCACGACATTTTTTGTTCAGTAACGAAACGGATATCCAGCCTATCCCGCAGCTGGTCACCCAACAGATTAAGGGAAAGTACTACCAGCAGCATGATCACACCCGGCGCCAACACCAAATGCGGCGCCATCAACATATAGCTGGTCCCATCCCGAATCATACTGCCCCAGGATGCATCCGGTGGCTGTATGCCCAGACCCAGAAATGACAAACCTGCCTCAGCAATCACCATACCGGCAATACCGAATGTCGCTTCAACAATCAAAGGGGCCGCTAGTAATGGCAGCAGATGGCGACTGAGGATGACCCAGCGAGAGCTGCCAAGTGCAACGGCTGCAGTCACATGATCCCGCTCCCTGAGTGAGAGTACTTGCCCCCTGGCCAGACGAGCGTAGCCGACCCAACCCACCATTGAAAGTGCAATGATCAGGTTATCCAGTCCAGGGCCCATGACGCCAGCCAAGGCGATGGCGAGCAGAATCCCAGGGAACGCCATAAAGACATCAATTAAACGAACCAGCAACAGATCCAGCCATCCACCTTGATAGGCAGCCAGCATGCCAATCGTAGTGCCCAGCATCAGGGAGATAGTCACAACACCGATGGCAACAATAAATGAAGTACGAGCACCAGCCAGTAGTCTCTGTAAGACTGGCCGGCCAAGATCATCAAAGCCCAATAGGCCGGACTTGCCTGGCGTATCGAGGATGTGATCCAGATTCACCATGTTGGCACCCGAGACTAAACTGTTACCAAAGAAGGCTGCCAAGGCCCACAAGAGCATCACAGCCAAAGGCAACCAGCGCCAGATCAAGGCCTGCCTCCATAACGTATACGTGGATCTACCAGGCCATAAGCAATATCTGTCACTGTATTGATGAGTACGTAGGTGAGACTCACGAACAACACACATCCCTGTACGACGGGGTAATCACGCCTCTGGATTGAATCGATCATTAAAGTGCCGATACCAGGCCAGTCGAATACCACCTCAGTCACCACTGCGCCTCCTAGCAAGGCTCCCAATTGCAAACCGATCAATGTTATCACCGGCAACCAGGCATTACGCATAGCATGTCGCCACAGTACATGAGGTTCACCAAGGCCTTTAGCCCGTGCTGTCCTGACATAGTCCTCACCCAATACCTCCAGCAGACTGCTGCGGATCATACGTGCAAGAATGGCCGCAAAGCCCGTACCCAGCGTGATCGCCGGTAATACCAGACTCGTGCTGGACTCGCGTCCGCTCACCGGCGTCCAACCCAGCCAGAGTGAGAAAAACAGAATTAGCATCGGACCCAACCAAAAATTGGGTATCGAAATGCCCAGTGTGGAGAAACTCATGGCGCCCCAATCCCAAATTGTTCCTCGCTTGAGCGCCGCTAAAATCCCTAGCGGTAAAGCAATCACAAAGGCACATAGCAATGCAGCAAAGGCGAGTTGTAGTGTCGCTGGTATGCGTTCAACCAACAATCCGACTACAGATTGCTTTGCATACAGTGAGTCACCCAGATCAAATTGCAATAACCCGGTCAGGTAATGGGCGAGCTGGCTGACTATGGACTGATCGAGACCCATGGCATGCCGTAGTGCCTCGCGATCGGCCGCCCGGGCAGACTCTCCCAGCATCACATCAACGGGATCACCGGGTATCAGGTGAATCAGCAAAAAAACCAGGCAGACCACACCAACGATTACCAGTAAAGCACTCAGTAAACGGGAAATGAGAAAGTCGATCATGACTAGTCGACAATCTCCACCAACATGCCATTCTCGACCCAATCAAAGAGTTCGATAAGATCCCGGTTACGCATTCGAATACAACCATGTGAGGCGGGCTTACCGATCAAGTTTTCTTCAGGGGTTCCGTGTATGTAAACATAGCGCTTTAGCGTATCAACCCGACCTCCCCTGTTTAATCCGGGCTCGATGCCAGTCAGCCAGAGTATCCGAGTGAGAACCCAATCACGGTCGGGCTCTTTTTCTGCTAGTGCATCACTGAAGATCTCACCTGTGGCCCTTCGTGCAACGAAAACGGAATCAAGCGGACACCCCTCGCCGATTTTAAGACGAATTCGATGCTTGCCTCTAGGTGTACAGCCGCTATCAAATTGCTCACCTGTACCACGCACTCCAGTCGAAACAGGGTATGTCGCGAGTGGCTGCCCAGCATCTAAACAGATCAATCTCTGATGTTTTACTTCAATGCGCAGTTGCCGCTTGGGCATGGCGATTCCCCCTGGATTTCTTTAGTTTTAAATGGCTAAGACCATCATAGTTGCCACTAGGTGAAACGCGAAAACCGGTGACCCGACTCCCTTGTGCGGCATACTGATCCTCAAACCAAAGCGGCACATAGGGTAGGTCTTTATGGATCTGAGCAGCCACCTCCCGGTAGATCCTAGTTTGTCTGTCAAGAGTTTCCGCCTGTTCCGCTTTCTTCAACAAGTCATCTACGGCAGGATTCGTATAGCGTCCTCGATTTGCACCTGCTGGCGGTAAAGACTCGCTGGAGAAAATATAGCGAAAAATATCCGGCGTGCGTATACCGACCCAACTTAGGCTATAGATCTGAAAATTTCCTGCTTTAATGTCTCCAAAAAAAGTCCCCCAATCATAACTCTTTATATCGACATGAATACCCACTTGGCTGAGTTGGTTCTGAATAATGGTGGCAAGTCGAATGCGGAACGGATCACTGGAGGTCTTGTAGACCAATGTCAAAGGATTATCCGGCCCATAGCCTGCCTGCAATAGGAGTCTGCGGGATTTTTTAGGATCGAAGTCATAAGCTATAAGATCACTATTACCCGCCCAGTGTTCCGGTGGAAAGATTGTCTCGGCTTTCCTGGCTGCTCCACGCATGACCTTATCGATGATGGATTGATGGTCAATGGCATGGGCAACTGCCTGTCGTACGCGGAGGTCTGAAGTTTGCGAATCCTGTAGGTTGAACCCAAGGTATGAAAAGTTACTACCACTATTTTGGACTAATTCGATATCTTTTTGATACCTCAAGTAGTCGAGCAATTCAGGTGAAAGGTCGTTTTGCAATATATCAATTTCACCACGAAGTAGCTTTAATGTCCGAACCAGTGGATTCTTTACTTCAACAATCTCGAACAGTTGGCCGTCATCTCGGCGCTGGATTACAAGGTGCCCTGCTTCTGACCACCTGAGAAACTCAAACTCACCGCTACCGTACGGCTGGCTCGAAAAGGGATGATCATTTTCAATATGGTCGGCAGGTAAGATTTCAATTTCAAGATAGGCGGGAAATAGTGGGTCTGCTCTTTTAAGAAGAAAGTCCACTGTCTCATTATCGATAGATTTCACTTCATCTATCATGGAAAGAGCAGCTTGGTAGGGAGATGCATGTGATTTATCGAGAATACTGCGGTAGGTCATCACAACATCATCTGCATTAAGCACACGACCATCAGGGTATTTTCCAACCGTTGAATTCAGTTTGAATCGATAATGCAGCGGGGAGAGCTGTGACCAATCTGCGAGTCCCGGCACAGGCATACTATTAGCATCCATTTCAACCAATCGTTGGTAGAACAACCGATTGAGCCTAGCGGACAGGGCATCTGATGTATATCTCGGATCAAGATTCAAAGGAGAGGCTCCAACCCCGAATCTAATAGGCTCTTCGGGGGGGGACTGATGTGAGCAAGATAAGATAAACAGCAGGGAGACTGCGATCACGAGTCGCCAAAGCGCCAACAAGAAATGGGTCAAGTCGCACACGGCCAACAACTTCTACCGGACAGATAAATAATCAGGAGCATGGACCGAAATGTACAGCATGTCACATTCATTAACAAAAGCGATATTCCATATATTTTGGATTGTGCTATAAAATCCAATTTAGTTGTTCATGAGTCGAAACGTCTTTCAATTCCCATCACACACATAAAACCCTTCATGACGACAAACAACATAAAAATCGCTATTGGACATGATGAGTTGAAAGCTCTTGCAGGTCTTTGGGAGTCCTTTCAGACAGACCACTTTTTCGATCAATACACTTGGCACATGAAGGCAATAGAAGCCACAAATTCAAACAACCCCATCCTTATCTGCTTCCTGGAAAACCAACGCATCACTGCCATTCTTCCGTTACACCAATATCAGCAGAAAATTGCAGGAATGACTTATAATATCATTGGCCGTTACAAACCCGATCGCCTGAATTTTCATAATATAATTACTTACCAAAAAAATGGTACGGCTTACCCCCTAAAAAACATCCACGATGCATTAAAATCAGCCGGTGTTAAGTATGATTATCTTTTTATAGACCGGATTTTTGATACTGAAAGATTCAACCTGACAATTAATGATAAATCATCACACCTTAAACACAAACATCAAACCAGCGCCAGTGTAATCGAGTGTAGAGATGGAATCGACGGTTTCCTCAGTACGCTCAGCAGGAACAGGCGTCAGAAAATTAGACAAAAAACGCGAAAATTATCTAAGTTAGGCAGCATAAGGTACGAAATATCAACAGACGCAAGTAAGCAGACAATGTTTAACTCGCTCGTAGACATGGAAAATTCAGGGTGGAAAGGAACAAGAGGAACCTCACTAAAAAAAGATAATAAACAAAGACTTTTTTTTCAACAGGCGCTAGCACATGAAGAGGTGTCTGTCCATGCATTAAAAATAGACGACACCCTGATTGCATCACACCTTTCGGTTGTCTCAGCAGGCATCATGTATATTTATAAAATCGCTTTTGATGAAAGCTATAAGCAGTATAGCCCTGGCGAGTTGCTGCTTATTGAGACCATTCGACATCTAGATTCCAGTAAAATCAAAAATATTAACTTGGTGACAAACCTTTCCTGGCATCAGCATCTTTCTAACGCTTCCCTCCCGTTACTTCAATGTAAATACTATAGGCACAATCCTAAAGGTGTTTTTCTCTTTTTTATCACATCCGCATATAGATTCTATAAAAATATCCGATCGTCTTCACTTAACCATAAGAAGCAATCCATATAAAAAATGAAAAAACCCCCATGCACGATCACTTCCAGTATTTGTATGGCTTCCTTACCAAGCTTGCATTGTAATACTTAACATCTCCAGAGACTTCCAAACCCGCCCATTCAGGGACTCTGAAATTTTCATCTTCAGTAGAAAGCTCAATCTCTGCAACAATCAGTCCTGCATTATCACCATGAAAAACATCAAGATCCCAAATGTGGTCATCACAGCGAACTTGGTAACGGACCTTATCGATAATTGAATCTTCTGTCAGATTGTCAAGTATCTCCTGCGCATCTTGCAGCGGTATCTCATACTCATACTCACTGCGTCGAATGCCACTGGTAGCGCCTTTAATATTAAGCATTGCCTGTTTCTCGGAAATACGCACGCGAATGGTGGCATTGCTCTGTGTGGCCAGGTAACCCTGTTTCAGTCGACTTTCACTCTCGACATGCGACTTCCACTGCTCATTGATGACAAGAAACTTACGTTCGATTTCCAATCCCATGACTAGCCCTTTTCAAACAGTGCAATCGACTCTACGTGTGCAGTATGAGGAAACATATCCATCACACCGGCATCGATTAAACGGTACCCAAGTTCATGAACCATGATACCGGCATCCCTTGCCAATGTACCCGGATAGCAGGAAACATACACGATCTTCTCCGCCCCCAGCTTCGGTAGATGCTCCAATATTTCCTGAGCACCACTACGAGGAGGATCGAGTAGAACTTTATTGAAGCACTGACTTAGCCAGGGTTCATGTTCCAGTGATTCGTAGAGATTTGCCGTAAAGAATGTTGTGTTTTCGATTGAATTCAGCGTTGCATTCTCTCTTGCCCTAGCGACCAAGCCTGCATCCCCTTCTACACCGGTAACACTGCCCGCATGACGAGCCAACGGTAAAGTAAAGTTGCCTAATCCACAAAAAAGGTCGAGTACCCGATCCTCAGAACTGAGATCTAGCATTTTAACGGCACGATGAATCATCTGACGATTAATATCGCTATTGACCTGTGTAAAATCACTGGGTAGAAATTGCAGCTTGAGATCGAATGCAGGCAAATCGTAGGTCAATTCGGCCGCAGCACCGTTCAAGGGCTTTACGGTATCGGGTCCGCCAGTCTGCAGATAGATCGCCACCTGATGCTGCTCACCAAAGCCATGCAGTGCAGCGAGATCTGATTCGGTGGGCTCGCTCAGTAGGCGAAAAATAAGCACACAGGCCTCATCTCCCATGGCCATTTCGATCTGCGGTATCTGATCATAAACGGAGAGACTGTCGATCAGTGATCGAAGTTGAGGCAACAATTCCCCTACCCTGGGGTGTAAAACATGGCAACTCTCGATATCTGCCACACGGGATGATCCCCGCTCCCGGAAGCCAACCAGTGCTCCTCCCTTCTTTGGGACATAGCGTACACCCAGCCGTGCCTTTCTTCGGTAGCCCCATGCTGAAGACCCTACAAGTGGTGGGAGAATATGCTCCGGCGTAACTTTTCCAATATGTTTCAACGCATCCAGCATGGCCTGTTGTTTGGATTCGATCTGTGCCCGGTGCGCCTGATGCTGCAGAGAGCAACCACCACAGATACCGAACTGGTGACAGCGGGGTTCCACCCGATCAGGAGATGCTCGCAACACCTCGATCACCCGGCCTTCATCATGTTTTCGCCAACGACCTGTATAAAGGAAACGTACTTGCTCATTCGGCAGAGAACCATGGATGAAGGTGGTTTTTCCATCAAGATGCGTGACCCCTTTTCCATCATGGGTCATGGACTCGATCGCTGTCTCTACCGGCTCTGTCGGGAGCTGCTTTCTTCTACGTCTACGTCCCATCGTTAACTGGCCGGGAAGACGTCTGTAGAGAGGTAGCGATCACCCCTGTCACAGATAATGGCTACGATCACTGCATTTTCAACCATCGTCGAGAGCTTGAGTGCCGCCGCCACAGCGCCACCAGAGGAGATACCGGCGAATATACCCTCTTTGGCAGAGAGTAGTCGCGTTGTCTCTTCCGCATCCTCCTGCGACACATCGATGATACGGTCTACCCTGCTGGCATCGTAGATTTTGGGAAGATATGCTTCAGGCCAGCGGCGTATGCCAGGAATACTGGCGCCTTCCATCGGCTGTACACCAACGATTTCTATCTCTGGGTTTTGTGATTTGAGATAGGTCGAGGCGCCCATGATGGTGCCGGTTGTACCCATCGCGCTGACAAAGTGGGTGATTTCACCGCCGGTGTCCCGCCAGATTTCTGGTCCCGTACCTTCGATATGCGCCTGTGGATTATCTTGGTTGGAGAATTGATCCAGTATCACCCCTTCACCCGTCGCTTCCAGCTCACGCGCCTTGTCAATGGCCGCCTCCATGCTGCCCGCTTTGGGGGTCAATACCAGATCGGCGCCGTAGGCCTTCATGACCGCTCTACGCTCCATGCTCATGTGCTCGGGCATCACCAGAATCATCCGATAACCCTTAATCGCCGCTGCCATGGCCAGTGCGATGCCGGTATTGCCACTCGTTGCCTCGATCAGTGTGTCTCCAGGCCTGATGGTGCCACGCATTTCGGCATGCCGGATCATGCTAAGGGCCGGTCTATCCTTCACGGATCCAGCAGGATTGTTGCCTTCCAGCTTCACCAACAGGGTGTTACCGGTCTCTCCTGGCAGGCGCTGCAGCCTGACAAGCGGCGTATTGCCGATGAAGTCTTCAATGGTTCTATATTGCATGGGGATAATTCTACCCTGTTTTCTCACCGTTGATCAGAAAAAATAGCATTATCAGCGCGTTGTGACATGCACTCACATTAGTGTTATCCCTCTAAGCATAACCTTACGAATCTGTTTGGATGTTCTATAGTTAGAAAAAAACAGTATTCAGGAGGAGATTTCGTGTACACCATCAGCCAATTACTCAATAACAAAGGTTCTCATGTCGAGACTGTAGATGGGGATACCACGGTATACGCTGCACTGGCTATTATGGCTGACATGGGCATAGGCGCCCTGGTAGTAATTCAGTCAGGCAAGCCAACCGGGCTCTTTTCAGAGCGTGACTATGCCCGCAATATCATTCTCAAGGGCAGGACATCCAAGGAAACCAAGGTTCACGAGATCATGTCTACACCGGTGGTGGTCGCCCACCCGGAGCAGAGTATCGAGGAGTGCATGGCCGTCATGACCGAAAAACGGGTGCGACATCTACCTGTGATGCAAGGGGAAGCGCTGGTCGGTATCATCTCGATTGGCGACCTGGTCAAAGCCATCATCGAAAACCAGCAATTCGTGATTGAGCAGCTGGTCAGTTACATCAATGGCTAAAATCAACACGTGGCCACATTCAGGACCATAGGTAGCTTTCCAAGTCTGCAGGCCGGTAAGGCGAAGGTTTTTCTGCTGCCACTGTTTTTCCTTGCACTATTGACAGCGATTCTATCCCCCTTTTTTATTCAGCAACTGAATAACGACACAGAGAATCTTGAAGGTGACTTGACACTCAGTATTTTCATCGCATTTCTGGCATCATTACTCTTTGTTTCACTGGCCATTTATCTGAGTCGGATTTTTAAACAACATGCCAGAGACAAAGACCAAGAAAAACTACTGGTTCACCTTCGGCATCCACGTGACTGTTTCTGTAAGCTCTCATTTGAAGAACTTGAGATCTGGTTCAAGAGACGCTACGTGGACAAGATACCCACAATAAAACTGCTTGAGCACGCTGCAAATGACAGGGAAAGGGAAGCCATCAGTGCCATCGCTATGTTAGATTTGGATGAAGAGACCATGCTGAGTCTGATGGGTGATGTCGACATGCCCCACCATCACATTATTCACTGTAGGGCACAATTTCTTGATGCACTGAATAAAAAGCGTTAAATAATTCCACTGGTTTAGTCACCCGTCCCTGCTACTTTCATCGAATTGCTAAACTGGCAGATTTTCAGCCACGACTATCGTAAGGTAAACTGCGTACTCAGTAACACGTCTCAGGTGGTTTTCATGAAGTTCACCTTCCCATGGTTTGCAACCGGCATAGGGATAGTCCTCGCTATCGTACTGATGAGAAGCGGTGCTCTTTCCGCTGGTAAAGAACTCTCTCTGCCATTGCTTACCCTGTTATTCATCAGTGAATTTGGATTTATCGTGACAGCGGTTGGCGGTGTTGTGGCAGGGAAAACCCTGCTGCAAAGCGGAAGAAGTTGGAACAACCTTCTACTTACGGTGACTTGCATTTTCCTATCAGTCGCCTTTTTTACCATCGGCATTCTTCTCTGGACGGGACAGGTCAGCCAATGAATAAACGAGCCGCTGAACAAATACACATTTCGGGCTCACATTTGCCCTTTACCATAACAATACACATAGAACGGTTTATAGCATGAAACTCATAGAAGTCATTGCAGACACAGGCAGCATTCCCACCGTCTCCGTGATCTCTGAAAAATATAAAGCACGTGATTTTCGCCTGGGACGTGAAGGTGAGGACGGCCGGCTTGCCATGCGCATGCTGGTTACCGATGAAAACGTTCAGCTGGTACTCGACGCCCTGCAGAATGTGCTCGGCGCCCAACCGATGGCCCGTATCATTGTATTTCCCGTGGATGCCACGCTGCCACAGGCAAAGAGTGAAGCAGAAAAGAAAGAGGACAAAGCCAGTACAACACGAGAAGCGATGTATGCCTCTGTAGATAAAAATGCCCGACTCGATGTCAATTATGTCGTGCTTGTCATTCTCTCTACAGTAGTCGCAGCCATCGGACTGGTGGAAAACAATGTGGCCGTGGTTATTGGTGCTATGGTAATCGCCCCACTGCTGGGACCCAACCTGGCCTTCGGTCTGGGTACAGCCCTGGGTGATGTCCATTTGATGAATAAATCCCTACAGAGTCTGCTGGCCGGTATTGGCATCGCGATATCACTCTCATTTTTGATAGGCGTGCTATGGCCATTCGGCATTACAGGCACCGAACTACTGGCGCGCACCTATGTCGGGCTGGATTCTCTGGCTCTGGCACTTGCCTCGGGGGCTGCAGCCGCACTCTCTCTCACCACGGGCCTGCCCAGCGTGTTGGTCGGCGTGATGGTAGCCGTGGCATTATTGCCGCCTGCCGCGGCTGTAGGGCTGACATTGGGACATGCCCGCCCAGATTTAGCTCAAGGTGCGGCGTTGCTGCTGGCTGCCAATATCGTCTGTGTCAACCTGGCCGCAAAGGTGGTCTTTCTAGTAAAAGGCATTCGGCCTCGTACCTGGGCGGAAAAGGCTAAGGCTAAACGTGCCATGACGATCTATATCATGGTGTGGGCCGTCACCTTACTACTGTTGATAGCCGCCATCCTAGCCAGGACTCAGCTGAATTGACGAGTTTTTGGCTTCCACTGAGATATTACAAATGTGCCCTATTGTTCCCGTTAGCATTTCAGGGTTACAGGATCAGATCGTGCCGTTTATTTTTGTAAATCACGCAATCGAAGCGATTCATTGGGATTCATGTTTATCTCCCCATCTGCTTCCAATACACCAAACTTATTCTCATTCGGGCAGGAGATGACCGGTATGACATCCTGAAATAACGGTCTCCTGACAAATTTCAGTTTCCAACCAAATCTCTCAATTTTTTGCAATGCTAACAACTGCATGGCATTCAGTACCTCATTCAGGTTATCAGGTACCGGCTTTTTTCCCCTACGGTGCTCAATATCCATGAAAACACTCCTTTGTAAATACAGCTCAAATGATAGCGCTTCGAAAAGCTGGGGCAACGTAAATATGTCACATAAGATTAATGATATTAACTTGTTAGCATATCGTCATTTTTTAAAGACTAGTCCCTTATGATCTATCTTGTTCAATATCACTCTTGCATAGCTCAAAGACTGGTTATTTCCTTCGCTCGGAAAGCCTGAATCCCAAGTTTTTTAGTTAGGTTACATCCAAGAATCAATACCTTGAACTGAAAAACCTACTCTAATTGAGTCACATGATTATCTTGGTCTTGCAGTTTCTGAATTCTCCTAATTGCCCGTCAGCAATGCTTTCATCTCCCTTACTGCCAGATCCAGACCTGTAATCACTGCCCGACAGATAATTGAATGTCCGATATTAAGCTCTGTGATACCAGCAATACCCGCAATTGATTTCACATTATGGTAATCGAGCCCATGCCCTGCGTTGACCTGCAACCCTAACTGCTGGCCGTAATCCACTGCCTGGATGATTCGCTCAAGTTCACTATGCCGCCCTTTATCGCTGTGTGCGTCAGCATAGTGTCCGGTGTGGATCTCGACCACCGGCGCACCCACTGCTTTGGCAGCATCCAACTGCTTGGCATCCGCATCGATAAAGAGTGAGACCCGTATACCGGCATCTTTCAATTCACTGCAATAATCCTTCATGTAGTCGAGATTGCCGAACACATCGAGACCGCCTTCGGTGGTTAACTCTTCTCGCTTCTCGGGTACCAGACAGCAATCATGTGGACGAAACCGTGTGGCGATCGCAGCCATCTCTGCAGTTGCAGCCATTTCCAGATTCATGCGTGTCTGCAGGATATCCGATAGCATCTCCACATCTCTGTCTTGGATATGCCTTCTGTCTTCCCTTAAATGCAGGGTAATGGCATCAGCACCCGCCTGTTCTGCTACCAGCGCAGCTTGGATCGGCTCCGGATAGCGGGTACCGCGGGCTTGCCGCAGTGTCGCCACATGATCGATATTCACACCAAGCAGTATCTCGTTTTGCACGTTAATCAACCTATTCAAATAACCATTATTTGAGTCCCTGAAAGAGCTCACGGCTCTTGAGGGGTTTGTCACCCAGATAGAATGCCAGAATTCGTCGCATCAACCTTTTCGCCTCAGCAACACCCTGTTCATCCAGGTTTTTCCTATTATGCAGATGGAGCAGCGTTCGTCCATGCAACAGATCTTCTACCTGAGTATCAGAGACTTTATAGGGACCCTGTTCCACCACGTAGTGGTAGGATTCCTCTGCTATCACAGGCTCCCCTGTATCCGCTGTACGATCGAGCAACAATCCATAACCAAGTTCATGTAACAGCGCCAACTCGAACTCACGCAGACACTGGTCAGCCGACTCGTGAGAGGCCAGCCTCTCAAGTGTGTGCACATAGTGAACATATAGAGCGGGAAAGGGATCTTTACGCTCCAACAGTCGCATAAGCAATTCATTCAGGTAAAACCCGCAATAGAGCTTCTCTTGCGTTAGGCTCAGGGGCCGCCCCTCCGGCTCGACATGAATAAGCTGTTTGATTTCACCCCTGCCACTGAGCGTCACAAGCAGCGGCATAAATGGTTGTAACAGCGCCGAGCGGTTTGAACGTGTTGATTTGGCGCCTTTGGCAATTGCGGGCAACCTACCCTCGTGTGGGGTGAACAGCTCCAGCAACAGGCTGGTATTGCGATAATCCCGCCTGTGTATGATACAGGCCGGAAAGAGCTCATGCCGAGTCACAGACCGTCAGTCTCTTCAATGAATACGAATTCATTTCGTTATTGGTAATTAGTCGCCGTAACCCAACCTTTCCAGTGCAGCCTGGTCGCTGGACCAGCTTTTCTTCACTTTAACCCAAAGCTCCAAGTGCACCTTTGTATCGAAGAATTTTTCCATCGACTTTCTGGCATGTGTCGCCATCTCCTTCAGTGCCAGGCCATTCTTTCCAATGATAATACCCTTCTGCCCTTGTTTCTCCACCCAGATCACGGCATGTATGCGATAGCGTCCGGTCAGTTCTTCAAACTTTTCTATCTCCACAGACGTAGCATAGGGTAGCTCTTTTGCATATCGACGTGTGATCTGCTCTCGAATCATTTCAGCCGCAAAAAACTTTTCCGGTCTGTCTGTCAGTTGATCTTCAGGAAATATTTTTTCATTGAGTGGAAGCGATTGCAAAACCCGTTGTTCAAGACTTTCTAAGTTACTTCCGCGTTTTGCCGACAGCGGAATGATCTCAATAAAAGCATGACGTGATGACATTTCTGACAGATAGGGCAACAATGTCTCTTTGTCATCTACCCGATCGACTTTGTTGATAGCAAGAATAGTCGGCACTTCCAACTGCTGTATCATCGACAATACCTTTTCGTCCTCCTTCGTCCAGCGCAATGCCTCGACAACGAAGACTAAAAGATCTACATCATTTAACGCACTCCTGGCCGTACGATTGAGGTAGCGATTCATTGCGTTATCTGAGCGATCATGAATACCGGGCGTATCCACATAGATCACCTGTCCATGATCGAAGGTCTTAATGCCAAGAATCGCATGTCGGGTAGTCTGTGCCTTGTGCGAGGTTATGGCCAACCTGACACCCAGTATTCTGTTAAGAAGTGTCGACTTTCCCACGTTAGGTCGTCCGACGATAGCCACATAACCGCAATGTTCTGTAGGTTTATTCATGATTTAATATGTTCAGCATACGGGCAGCAGCATCCTGCTCGGCCTTGCGACGGCTGGCGCCAATGCCCTTCATCTGTTGATCGAGTTCGGCAACCGTACACAAAACACTGAACATCTGCTCGTGAGGATCACCACTGATTTCTGTGACCTCATAACTTGGAAGGTCAAGCTTTCGTGACTGTAATAGTTCCTGCAGCCTGGTTTTGGGATCTTTCTGATGATCATCTAGACTTAATCCCTGCAAGCGCTTGGCAAAAACAGTGAGGATGACCTCACGTGCTCTCGCATAACCACCATCAAGATAGATGGCTGCAAAGATTGCTTCGACACCATCCGCCAGAATTGATGAGCGTGTGTGACCACCGCTTCTTAGCTCTCCTGAGCCCAATGTCAGGTAATCACCAAGAGCGTATTCACGAGCGATCTCGGCCAGGGTATCTCGCTTTACCAGAGAGGATCGAAGACGACTTAATTGTCCTTCACTGGCATGGTGAAAATGGTGGAACAACGCATCTGCGATCACGAACCCTAGGATGGCATCACCAAGATATTCCAATCGCTCGTTGTTTTCACCGGCTGCGCTACGGTGTGTCAGCGCCTGCTTGATGAGTTGTTTATCGGTGAATTCATATCCCAGTTGCCGACAGAGTTTATCGATAGCCGGCATCAATTGGAGATAAGCTCAATCGAATCATCAAATGACATGAGTAATGCGAGGTTTCCAACGAGCTCTCTCTTTTCTTCGTATTTAATTGACACTCGAGTGACACCGCCAGCTCGCTTGATAGTTATATCTTCTTTAGTGAGATGTCTGATGTTATTAATATCAAGCCGTCTCATAAGCATCTTTCGAATGTCTTTAATTTGTTTACGGCCAATGAGAGGCTCCGACTGCAATGATTCCAATGATGTCTTGACGGCAAAGTGATCCAAATATACGGGTGTGATCTTGAGAGCAACCATCACCATAAATCCCAGTACAATCAGTACCACCAACCAGCTGATGAAGGTTAATCCTTGCTGTTTCTGTCTACTACGCATCCGAGTCACCTCACTTTGACTGTTGATTATATCAGTCTATAGCCTTTCCGATTCTTTCCCAGGCAATAGGTGGGAAAGTCTCCAGTTCCGAGTCCCAGTTCATCCAGATACCGAAAGCCTTTCCTACCAGATTTTCATCAGGCACCAGTCCCCAGCACCGACTGTCGTTACTGTTATCCCGGTTATCACCCATGACAAAATAGTGGCCTTCCGGAATAATGACAGGACCAGCCATCAATACCTGACAACCCATAGGAAGATCAGGCGCCCTCGGGTGTACCAGGATTGTGTGTTCGATACCATCCAGGTTTTCCATCGCTTTAATAGCGCCTGTAAACCGCGCGCCGGTTCCGCTTCCTGTATAACTTCCGAGTGAAGTTTTTGCCATGGCATTACCATTGATATAAACCGTTTTGTTTTGATAGTAGACCGTATCACCCGGTACACCTATGACACGCTTGATATAATCGACGTTCGGCTGTTTGGGATATCGGAATACAACAGGATCTCCACGTTGCGGGTCACCCAGCTCAATGATTTTTTTATTCAGGACAGGTAATCGAATGCCGTAGCTGAATTTATTGACCAGGATAAAATCACCGACCAGCAATGTCGGCATCATGGAACCCGAAGGAATGCGGAAGGGCTCGGCCAGGAAGGAGCGAAGAATCAATACAATAAAAATGACAGGAAAAAAGGAGCGTGAATATTCGACGAGAAGGGGTTCTTTAGGCGACACCTCTTCAGATTCCGGAACCCCACCATCAGCTGCCGCAAGTTTGCGTCTCTTGGGCGCCAGAAAAACCGCATCGAAGAGCCAGATACCACCTGTCAGTGCACTGGCGGCCACTAGAAACGTTGGAAAATCGAAATTCATTTTTGATGGAGCATCCTTAAGTTAGATGGCCTATTATGCCATGATCAGCGGCATTTCCTTCCGCCAGCATTTAATTATCCTTACCCACCTGTAATACAGCAAGAAAAGCATCTTGTGGAATATCTACCCGTCCGACTTGCTTCATGCGTTTCTTACCGGCTTTCTGCTTCTCCAGAAGCTTCCGCTTACGTGTGATATCGCCACCGTAACATTTCGCCGTCACATTTTTACGTAGCGCCTTGACGGTTGTTCGGGCAATGATTTTACTGCCGATGGCTGCTTGTATTGCAACCTCGAACATCTGCCGGGGTATGAGTTCCTTCATTTTACTGGTCAGATCTCTGCCCCGTGACTGTGACTGGTCACGATGCACGATAATCGACAATGCATCGACCTTCTCGCCGTTGATCAGAATATCCAGCTTGACCAGGGGAGCCGCCTGGAAACGGACAAACTCATACTCAAATGAGGCATAGCCCCGGCTCACTGACTTGAGCCGATCAAAAAAATCGAGCACCACCTCATTCATCGGCAGCTCATAGCTCAGCTGAACCTGTCCCGCCAGATACTGTAGGTTTTTTTGTACACCCCGTTTTTCGACACAGAGCGTAATCACGTTACCCAGATAGTCCTGAGGCACCAGGATGGTAGCCAAGATGATAGGCTCCCTCACCTCTTCGATTTTACCGGGTTCGGGCAATGCCGCCGGATTTTCGATACGAATCAGTTCTCCATCAGCTTTCAGTACCTCATAGATAACTGAGGGTGCTGTGGTGATCAGATCGAGATTATACTCCCGCTCCAGGCGCTCCTGCACAATCTCCATATGAAGCATGCCGAGAAAACCGCAACGAAAACCGAATCCCAATGCCTGAGAGGTCTCAGGTTCATAGTGCAACGCCGCATCATTCAGTCTAAGTTTCTGCAGGGCATCCCGCAGATCCTCGTAGTCGTCTGAACTGACGGGATAGAGACCGGAAAAAACTCTTGGGACAATTTCCTTGAAACCCGGCAGGGCCTCCTCAGCCTTGCGGTTCTCCAGGGTAATCGTATCGCCCACCGGTGCACCATCAATCTCCTTGATGCCGGCAATGAGATAACCTACCTCACCAGTGCTCAATTGTGGTTTGTCCGTCTGCTTGGGGGTGAACACTCCCACCTTCTCAACCTGATAGGCACGTCCCGTAGACATGATTCGCATCTTGTCCTTGGGCCTGATTTCCCCATTCATGACTCGTATCAGGGAGATGACACCCACATAAGGATCAAACCATGAATCGATGATAAGCGCCTGTAAAGGGGCATCTGAATCACCACCCGGAGGCGGTATTGTGGCCACCAGCTGCTCCAGCAGTTCACTGATCCCAATCCCGGTTTTAGCACTGACTCGAATGGCATGATCGGCATCGATACCGATGATCTCTTCGATCTCATTGATCACCCGATCCGGTTCCGCAGAAGGCAGGTCGATCTTATTGAGTACCGGCAATACTTCCAACCCCTGCTCAATGGCGGTATAGCAGTTGGCCACACTCTGCGCTTCCACACCCTGAGCGGCATCCACCACCAGTAAGGCACCTTCGCAGGCAGCTAAGGAGCGGGAGACCTCATAGGAGAAATCCACATGACCTGGCGTATCGATGAAATTGAGCTGATAAGTCTCACCGTCCTGGCTTTGATAGTCGAGCGTGACACTCTGCGCCTTGATGGTGATGCCGCGCTCTCGTTCGAGATCCATGGAATCACAGACCTGTTCAGCCATTTCTCGCTCGCTCAAACCGCCACAGACCTGAATAAACCGGTCGGCAATGGTCGATTTACCGTGATCGATGTGGGCGATAATGGAAAAGTTGCGGATATGTCTCAAGTCAGCCATGGTGCCTAAGTCTTTGGCAATAAAAGAGAAACGCCCCATTCCGGGGCGTCTCTAATATCGCCTGAAAGCGTAAAAAGGAGGATCATACCAAATCAAGGGCTTTGCAAATAGCGCAACACCGCTGCCTGATCGAGAAAATACTCGGACAGGGTGGCCCCATTCACATCCTCCAGGACAGGCACCCGATGGTTGTATCTCTCCTTGACCCCCGGATCACTATCCACATCCACCCTATCCAGATCGAATACCCATGACAGGTTCAGCTGCTCCAGATGCGCCTCCATATCCTCGCAGAGATGACAGCCGGAACGGTAGTAGAGCCGAAGCTGTTTCATCCCTCAGGGACGCGAAGTGCCAAAAATATCGGCCCCGTATTACGATGTACCAGGAGTGCCACAGTCTTATCGGCAGGGAGCTCGGAAACCAGCTTGTTGAATTGAGGCACATCCTCCACCCCAATATTATTCATGCTCAAAATGATATCACCCTGCTGGATACCCGCTTCCCTGGCAGCCTGACCTGTGACCGATTCAACCACCACACCCCGGCGAGATGAGAGTTGGTATTTTTTTCTTATCTGCTCATTGACCTCAGAGACCATCATGCCAAGACGGTTCTCTGAAACCTTCGGTGGATGTGTGCCGGCTAGTTGAACCGCATCTTCAGGAGGAAGCTCACCGATGTTCACCTTAACTGTCCGCTCCTTGCCGTTGCGTAGAATCTTTACTTTTGCAGGTTCATCCACGTTACTCCGACCTACCAGCGGGGGGAGTTCCGAAGAAGTATGGATTTTCGTACCATTGAATTCGAGAATCACATCACCCACCTGCAAGCCGGCACTCTCCGAAGGACTGTTTGGCAGCACACGAGCCACCAATGCGCCTCGCGGGCGATCCAGTCCGAAACTCTCCGCCAGATCGGTATTCATATCCTGAATCAACACACCCAACCAGCCACGACTGACCCTGCCTCTGGCCTTTAACTGATCGGCAACATCCATCGCCATCTCGATGGGGATAGCGAATGAGAGCCCCATGAATCCACCTGAACGGCTGTAGATCTGCGAATTGATACCGACGACTTCTCCATCCAGGCTGAACAGTGGCCCGCCGGAGTTACCTGGGTTGATGGCGACGTCAGTCTGAATGAAGGGTACATAATTCTCGCTAGGTAGATTACGGCCCTTGGCACTGACAATACCGGCAGTAACCGAGTGGTCGAATCCAAATGGTGAACCGATGGCCAGCACCCATTCACCCACCTTGAGATTCTTGGAATCTCCGATTTTCACCGCTGGCAACCCCTCGGCATCGATCTTGATCAGTGCGATATCGCTGCGTTCATCCTTACCGATAACATCTGCAACAAATTCTCGACGATCATTCATCCGGACAATAATCTGATCGGCGCCGTCTACCACATGATAATTTGTCAAAATATAACCATCATCAGAGGTAATGAACCCAGAACCCAGTGAGCGCTTTTGCGGATTCTCCTCAGGCATCTGAAATCCATGCTCACCGAAGAATTTACGCATCAAGTCTCCCAAGGGGCCTCCCTCGGGAATATCGTTAAACTCAGGCATATTGAATTGACGCATCTGTTGCTTGTTTGAATTCTGCCTGGTGCTGATATTCACGACCGAGGCAGCATTCTGTTCCGCAAGAACGGTGAAGTCGGGCAGACTACCGGCTTGCAGAGGCAATGCGAAAATAAGGGACAATAGAACGACGGTGAGAAGTTTGGTCATTAATAGATTCATTCTCATCAAAACAACTCCTGAAGGTACTTGCGTGCTTGCTGAAACCGGTTAGCTAAGAAGGTCTTCAGGTCAAACGAATTGAACGGGTTGAATATTCGCTTGCCGCAAGATCACAGCTTGGTAAGAAGGATCTGACGCCTTTTTAGCTGTTAACTGCTTATACAGAATCAGTCCAGCAATGAGACCTAATAGACCACCGGCAACCGTCGGGAGTTCCCCTGACTGTAGCTTGAAAGCATCAGCCAGTGCCTGGATTGCAATGGCGGAAAGAATCATGCTGAGTAATGGTAAGAGATAGGCTGCGAATGACACTTTGAGAAGCGCCGATTCCTGCAATCCGATGATTACCTTTTCTCCAACCTGTGCCTGGATGGGATTGTGTACTTTAAGATGACTATGCCGACGCTTGAAGAGACCTGAGAGGACTGTCGTACTGCAACTGCCGGCACTATCGCAGCTGCCACAGGCGGCTCGTTGTTGGGTCTCTACGATGGCGAACCCATCATCCTCTAGACCCACAACAGTGGCAGTCTCCTCGATCATCTCAAGGCTTCAACTGCATACCCTGAACAATACCCAGCAGGGTGACGGCAGGGACCTCTCCCACTGCGGTAACCTGATGCCCCTCTACCTGACCGCCCCAGGCATTAATGGCACCAAGACGGGAAACACCCGTGAGCGCTTCTCCGCGCCCACCCGATTCCACAAATACGGAGAGAGAACCAAGGCCATCGGTGAACACGTATTGCTCAATGGGTTCGAGAAGATTCTCCGGGTCGGGTAAGTGATGCTTCAAGCTCATCTTGAAGCCACTGGGTAGACGTTGAAAGTCCCATCGACTGACATGGCCGCCTTCCATCGTGTCAGCTGCGTCGGCATGGTTCTTTAGCTGATAAGTGAAGATGGATTTACGCCGATAGATGTCGCTGATCTCAGCGATGCCTACCTGAAGATCGGTGAACATAGTCTGTTCAACCACTTCACCTATCTCATTCATCAGGTCAGACTTGAGCGGTAACGCGGTTTCTGTATCGAGGAAGAAGCGATAGCCATAACGTAGATTGTCCTTGGGGATGATGGTCACTATCTGGGCTTGATGATTGGCTATCCTCGACCTGCCGAGAAGTTGGAAACGATAGTGGTCCTCCAGCAGCGCGAGATCTTCTGGTAACAGGTTGAGGAATTTATCACTGGGCGGGCGGCGGTCAACGGAAACCTCTTTTGATTCCGGGATGACACAGGTAACCGAATTCTCATCTCGAATAACTTCCCGAGGCGTACCATTAAGAGACATCAGACTCTCACGCACCCTATCGTCCTCCACCGCATGAACAATTCGCATGGTTTCGAGCTGGTTATCGTGCAAATAGATGAAGGTGCCCTGGTAGCTGAGCTGCTGGACGGCATCCATCATTCTTTCCAACCACTGCCGGGGTGAAAGATCATCTTCAGCCCAGACAGCATGATTGAAAATCAGCGCTGTGAAGAGAAAGAGAATGCTGTGGTTGAAAAATCTGACGGGCCGTTGTCTCATTCGCTTCGATCTTCCCAGGATGACTTATTTCTTGTTACCGTCGTAACTGACGAAGGTCGCGTAGGGCATGATACCTTTGATATTGCTTGCAGGTGAATGCTCCCGATGGTTCACCAGGTAGGCATTCAAGCGAGATTCAACTGCAGGTTTTTTCAAAAGCTCCCAACGTGTGCCGTCCTGAGCCACATATAGCGTGTTACTTTCAGGGACCGTTTTCACTTCGGCCAGCTGTTGAGGTGCTTCTGCGCCTTGAGGATTGATCAGCTGTGGTGCGATCACAACTGCGGCGCCTGCCAGTGAAGCGGCGACCGCCAAACCGGTCAGTGTCCTTTTCCTGCTAGGCCTCTTCGTTTTCAATGCCGCGGGAGCCAGTACAACCGGCTCGTCCTCCAGTCGACGGCTGATCTCAGCAGCGAGCGAGGTACTGTAGAACGGGCCCATATCCCGACGCATGGCGTCACCAATCAGATGGTAGCTCGACCAGCTTCTCGTGCCATCATCACTCTGATACAACTTTTTGATTTCACCTGCAATTTCGCCTTGTGGCAGCTCATCGTCCACCAGTGCAGATAATCTTTCGTACTCTTGTTCAGTCATTTTCAGATGCCTGATATTAGGGTTTCAGTAACGGACTCAATTTCTTGTCGATTGCCTCTCGTGCCCGAAAAATACGGGATCGAACGGTGCCTACCGGACAGGACATGGCATTGGCAATCTCCTCATAACTCATGCCCTCGAGCTCGCGCAGGATGATAGCTGTGCGCAGATCTTCGGGCAGCTCGTCAATGGCTTTCTGCACCGTCATCGAGATCTCATCGGTCAACACTAGGTTTTCCGGAGTATCTGTTTCCTTTAGACGTACACCGATATCCATTTGTTCAGCCGTTTCGGCCTCCACATCATCGGTCGGGGGTCGTCGCCCCTGGGCCACGAGATAGTTCTTTGCCGTGTTGATGGCGATTCGGTACAGCCAGGTATAGAACGCACTGTCACCACGGAACTTGGGAAGCGCCCGATACGCTTTGATGAAGGCCTCTTGAGTCACATCCAAGACCTCGTGCGGATCTCGGATATAGCGGGAGATCAGATTGGTGATCTTCTGCTGGTATTTGAGTACCAGCAGGTCGAACGCCTTTTTATCACCCTGTTGAACTCTTACGACGAGTTCCTGATCTATCGCTCGCTCGCCCATCCGGGCCATTACCTCCTCGCGACGGGCACATCCTGTGCACAGTCCCATTGACAATCTGGTTGTAGAATAGTTCTCACAATCCGCACTTCTATTGATATGGTTCTATAAAAGACCTTTTTGAGCTAGGATGCGGATGAAACTGATGCGCATTATCGCTGTAACTGACTGCCCCCGCAAATATGTCAACCAACCATAACCACGATGTACTCATTATCGGCAGCGGCGCCGCCGGTCTAAGCCTCGCACTTCGTCTGGGTGAGCATCTGAAAATCGCCATAGTCGCCAAACGTGAGCTGGAAGAGACGAATACCTACTATGCCCAGGGTGGTATTTCTGCCGTACTCGATGCCACCGATAGTATTGCTTCCCATGTGCGCGATACCCTCGATGCCGGTGGTGGTCTCTGCCATGAAGAGACAGTGCAACTGGTGGTGGAAAACGGCCCACAGAATATCGAATGGCTGCTCCAGGGTGGCGTCAACTTCACCAAAGACGACACTTCTGCCAGCAGTGGTGGCTTCCACCTCACCCGGGAAGGCGGACACTCTCACCGTCGAGTGATCCATGCAGCCGATGCCACCGGAAAAGAGGTCGAAACCACGCTGCAGTCACAGGTATTGAGCCGACCCAACATTGAGGTATTTGCCCACCATATCGCCATTGATCTGATTACCAGCGAAAAAGGCGAGGAGAAAAAGCAGAAGCGTTGTTACGGCGCCTATATGCTCAACCAGCAGAGCGACAAGGTGGAGACTTTCAGTGCCCGATTCGTGGTACTAGCCACTGGCGGCGCCAGTAAAGTCTATCTCTACACCAGCAATCCCGATGTCGCCACCGGTGACGGTATCGCCATGGCCTGGCGCGCCGGCTGCCGGGTTGCCAACATGGAATTCATCCAGTTCCACCCCACCTGTCTCTATCACCCGGAGGCCAAGAGCTTTCTTATCTCCGAGGCGGTAAGAGGAGAAGGCGGCCAGTTAAAACTGCCCGACGGCACCCGCTTCATGGATCAGTTCGACCCCCGTGGTGAGCTGGCCCCCAGGGATGTCGTTGCCCATGCCATCGACCACGAGATGAAGCGTATTGGCGCCGATTGCCTCTATCTTGATATCAGCCACAGACCCGCTGATTTTATCCAGGCGCACTTCCCCACCATCTACCAACGTTGTCTCGATTTCGGCATAGACATCACCGAACAAGCCATTCCTGTGGTACCCGCCGCTCACTATACCTGCGGCGGTGTGATGGCTGATCATCAGGCGCGGACTGATATCACCGGACTCTACGCGGTCGGAGAGATTGCCTACACCGGCCTGCATGGCGCCAACCGCATGGCCAGCAACTCATTGCTTGAGTGTCTGGTCTTTGCCGAACAGGCCGCCAAGGACATCCATGCCCAAGATGCCGAAATCTCTATACCACCCACACTCCCACCCTGGGATGAGAGCCGGGTGACCGAACCGGATGAAGAGGTTGTGGTATCCCATAACTGGGACGAGCTGCGTCACTTCATGTGGGACTATGTCGGCATTGTGCGCAGTAACAAACGTCTGGAGCGGGCCAAACGTCGAGTCGATCTACTGCGGCGGGAAATTGTCGAGTACTACAGTAACTTCCGTGTCAGTAATGATCTGCTGGAACTGAGAAACCTGGTCGAGGTGGCAGACCTGATTATCCGCTCCGCCATGAGCCGGCGCGAGAGCCGGGGGCTGCACTACACCATTGATTTCCCCTACAGCGATGATCGCGTACAGCAAAAACCCACGATATTGATACCGGACAGCTACAGTCCTTACTGATTAGTCCGGCTGAATCTCAACAGCACTCTCAACTGGCGCAATTCTGTTGACGAAAGCATATCTTGCCAAATCACAAAGTTCTCCATACGAAACTGGCGCTCAAGGTTAAAACGTAAAATCAGAACCCAGGGCGTCACCAGCGAATCGGCCCTGAGTGTCCCCCGCTTTTTTGTCCCATTCCCCATCGTCAGGTAAGCCGTACCATCCGATTCGAGTCTCACCTGTGTAATACGTTTTTGATGGGGCTTGATGAAACGTCGATAGCTATACCTTGCATGCAGCGCTACGGCGCTAAGTAGCAGCAAACGAGTTGTTGCTGTAAGTGGTGCTATCAATAAACCGGTTAACGCCAAAACATGAATGGCAGTAAGAAAGAGAATCAAGAGTCGGGAGCTACCCGGCCTGATGGCCATCCCTGGTAAATGACTTCGCATATCTGCTGCCTCCTTGCAGCTTTGGATCACATCCAACCGACACCGGGGGATACCCCGATGCCAGTCTCACAAAACACTACTGGGGCCGTACCCGCTGTTGCTGATGACGTTGCTGGGCTGCGGAAAACTCCTCCGCCGAGACCACACCATCCCCATTGCTGTCGATATCTGAGAACGGTGGTGCATTGCGCAGGTTCCTCATCATGTATCCCTGTTGAGCTCGCTGCATAATGCGTTCTGTACGGGCCTTTTCCAGCTCTTCTTCATGCAGCACGCCGTCGCCATTCTGGTCGAAATCCTTAAAGTTCGGCATATTGCGCCCTGCTCGCGGTCCCATACCGGGCCCCCTGCCCATACCTGGACCCATGCCGGATCGCGCACCCGGCCCCATTCCCATGCCTTTACGATCCATGGCACGCTGGTTTTGTCCGGCAGACAACTCTGCAGGACTCAATACCTGGTCACCATTCAGATCAAAGGCATTAAAATCGGGCGGGTCCATGCGGCCTCTTCCTGGATAGTCCTGTCGTCTCTGGGCATGGACACTTTCGAACTCCTGTTGACTGATTGCACCATTGCCATCCAGGTCGAAACCACTAAAAGGCACAGGACCTCGTGTGGGTATGGGCTGTTGTGCGGAGACCATGCTCGTAAAAACAACGAACACACCTAACAGCAGTGAACGTTTAAGCATCTTCATTATCTGGATCCTCTCATTAGACAGTATCACTGCACCACTCCCTGACACTTCATACTGAACACCGGATTTGCTTCCCTGCTTCGCTCTATTATCAGTCTAGTGAGAAGACCTGAACTCTTGCTGAAAACACCCTGTAAAAACTACTGTCCACTGATTGAAACCGTAACGCGAAGCCCGCCGAGATCCGGTGAGCGATCAAATTCAATGCCGCCGCCATAGAGCTTGGCGATGTCCATGGCGATGGAGAGACCCAAACCATGACCTTCGACACTCTCATCGAGCCGGCTGCCACGCTGCGCCAGGGCTGACAACTGTTGATCAGAAAGTCCCTCACCATCATCTTCCACAAGAATACGGATCATCGAATCACCGGCGATTGTTATCCGAATCTGGCCAGTTGCCCATTTGAAAGCGTTATCCAATAGATTACCAATCAGCTCGAACATATCCTCCCGGTCTCCGAACAGGGTCTGTTCTTCTTCTATCTGCTGCTCAACCTCAATGTCGCGATCCTGATGTATCTGCTTCACCACGGCGACTAGATCACTCAAATCCTGTTGGGGATCGAAACGCTGGCTGGGTGCTCCCATGCCTGCCATACGCGCACGCTTCAGTTCTCTTTCGATCAACAGCTGTATGCGCCTTGCCTGTGCGGCGGACTGTTCACCTTCACCCTGTTCCTCCTGCGCCGACAGCCGATCAAAGAAGCGAATCAGCAGATTCAGCGGTCCCTTCAGCGCATGCGCCAGATTACCCAATGCATTGCGTGATCGTTCGTTGCGTTGCGTCAACAGGGTGAGTAGATGGTTCACCTCCTGTACCAATGGTCTGATTTCCGTGGGCACATCTTCACTGATCTTCTGTCCACCCGTCTCTGCAAGCTGTTTGATCTCCTGTCGAAGAGGCTCCAGTCGTCGGAAAGAGCGACGCACGACCCAGTGTTGCAAAAACAGCAGCAGAGCCAGCCCAACCAGAGAGAGCAGTGCAAAGTTGAGGAGAAACTCTCCTCTCTGCTGCGCTATCGGGGTGACATCCTCAGCCACTGCGATTGTCAGCTCAATACCCTGCTTGCTGAAACCGCTGGCACGAACCAGGAGCTTCTGCCCATTCGGACCGTCGAGATGGAATCGCCGCTGCTCACCCGTGGTGAGTTGCGGTATCTCCAGCTTGAAATCCCACAGAGAACGGGAGACCGTCTCGCGACCCTGCTGGGTACGAATTACAAAGTAGTGGCCTGAAAAGGGTTGCAGATAGACCTGGTTGATCCGTGCGGGACGAATTTTGAATTTGTGGGGCGTGATCATCAGAGATCCCAGCAGGGCCTCCGCATCATGCTCCAGTCTGGAGGCGATAAAATCCTCCGTCATCGATTGCAGGAACCGGCTTCCCATGAGCCAAAGGACCAACATCAACAGGACCAGGCTCAAGGCCAGCCCCAGGTGTAGCCGCTTTTCGAGGGAGTTAACCTGAAACGCCGACATAGAGGTAGCCCTGTCCCCTTCGGGTTTCTACAGCCCCCTTACCCAGTTTTTCCCGCAGACGACGGATGTAGACCTCGATCAGATTGCTGTCCCGATCAAAGTCCTGCTCGTAGACATGCTCGATGAGGCGGGTTTTAGAAAGTATCTTTCCCCTATTGAGCATGAAATAACGTAACAAACGGAATTCCGTCCCTGTCAGGTCATGTCTTTCGCCGGACGGCAGAATCACCTGTTGTAGATCCTCGTCGAGCTTAAGCCCACCCGACTCTAGCATCTGCCCGACCACCTCATGGCTGCGTCGAACCAACGCCTGCAGACGAGCGATCAATTCCTCAACGTGAAAGGGTTTACCGAGATAGTCGTCAGCACCGGCCTTGAAACCGGCCACTTTCTCATGCCAGGCATCCCTGGCGGTCAGGATGATGACCGGTGTGCGATTCCCGCTTGAGCGCCATTGACCGAGCACCTCCAATCCGGGCTTCTCGGGCAGACCGAGATCCAGCACGATCAAATCGTAACTGATCTCGTTGCCCATGAACTCCCCGTCTCTTCCGTTTTCGGCCAGATCGACAGCGTAGCCCTGTTGTTCCAGGTCCGCCTTTAATGAGCGGGAGAGCAACGGGTCATCTTCCACCAGCAACAATCGCAAGTCTCAATCCTCCAACTCACGTTCGACCAACTCTCCCGTCACCGCATCAATCTTGAGTTCCCAGACCATACCTTCTTTATCCAGCAGCTCGATCTCGTAAATCATGCGGTCGTCGTCCTCTTCCAGTTCCACCTCGAGCACGTTCCCGGGCTGTACACTCTTAACCTGCTCAAGAATGGCCTCCAGTGGCTGAATCTTACCCTCGGCCACCAGCCGCCTGGCCTCAAGATAGCCATCATCAGCCAGCACGACACTGACCAGCAGCAGTCCGACAGAAAAAATGGCAGTGGCAGTGCGTTTCATCAGAAAATCCGCTTATCAATCATCCCAGCGGCCGATACCGGGGATCCGTATCTCATCATCATCGTAAGAACCCTGCATGGCTCGCGTATGACAACTGTCGCAGTTCGAAAAAGCAATCTTCTCACCTTTGTTCACCAGTATACGCGGGGGTATCTCTCTGTGCTCATGACGGAAAAAAGCGGTCTCCGTAATGCGGTCGGTCTCAGGAGTATACCGCATGGACCACATGACCTTGTTGGGAATCTCACGATTCACATTACCCGCGGAATTGTTTGTGAGGTAATCCAGAATCTGCTGGCCATCCTGATCGGAAAGCTCCGCATTCTCACCGAAGTGATCATCCAGTCCCTGCATGATTTGAACCCATGAAGCAGCCGGCAGGAATCCGGGCTGGAAGGGGAAATGACAACTCCCGCACTCTTCTGTGTAGAGACCGCTCTCCTCTGTCTTGAATGCTATAGCGTCGTCATGCTTAAACCATTTACTGAAAAATCCTTCTTCATGTTCCGACTCATATTCACGCTCATACTCATGCTCATCCTCGCCACGATCGGCAAAAACCAGACCGGCACCCACCAACATCGTGACCGATAGCGGTACGACCCATAAAATTGCTCTTTTCTTCATCAGATACGCTCCCAATATTCCACTCATTACTGTTGCTGCATGTAAACAAGAAAATCGCCCTTCTCCTGGGGGGTGCACTCGCGCCCCAGCGTCCACTTGCAGTTACGTTTAAACCATTTCTCAATTTTCGCCTCATCGGTCAGCCGCTTCGGGTTGACGGAAGGCGCAATCGGCTCGATCTTCTTCCCCGTCTTGGCATGCTTGCCGACCTGGGTCAGATTATTGGTGTGACAGTCGCTACAACTTCTCTCTTTGCCGTTCTTGCGATGCCTGTTGACCTGCTTCCAACGTGTTTCTCCCTGTGCCGCGGAAAATTCATTGCCTCCAATCTTCTGATAACTATCAAGTAGTGTCTCTACAGGCCCGGCCTGGGCCAAGAGAGGCAACATCAGGCATAGCCCCACAACGAATCTCAACTTATTCATCCTTCAACTCTCCTATCTTTTGTCTTTGTAGATAGCCTAATCGCATGTTCTGAACTCAAGCTGAAAATCATCTTCATGCCCGCTTCGTACCCGTAAGCATGGAGCGAACTAGATTTTCCTTGTGCACCAGCGACTCAAAGATCACACCACCCACATGAACGACAACCAGCAGCAGCGTGAAATTGGCAAAGAACTCATGTAATTCCTCAAACCATTCGCTGCCATATCCGAAATTTGATGGGAGCATGTCTGACAGCGGTCCCATGCCGACAGCGCCATAGGCCAGCATGCCGGTAAACGTGGTGATCAATAGGGACAGCAGCAAAGCGACGATCATTGCGCCCCCTGCCGGATTGTGGCCGATATAGCGCTTGGCCTTCAGTGTCGTGAGATCCTTTAAATAGCCGATCACCTTGGACGGCGTTTTGACGAAATCAGTGAAACGGGCGTATCGAGGACCGATCAGACCCCAGAAAAGCCGGAACAGCAGCAGGCCTGCGATCAGGTAACCCGCATAGCTGTGCAGCGTCATCCAGTCATCCTCAGTAACCCAGGTGATGAGGAATGCACCCACCAGCGTCCAGTGAAACAGTCTCACTAGAGGGTCCCAGACATTGATTTCTGATTGTTTTCCCATTGAATATCTCCCAATCGTTCAGTAATGCATTGAAGATTGGCAGATGAAAATGAAAACAAGCTGAATCAGGAAGTTTGTTTTATCGGAGGGTATGAAGAAAGCCAGGTAAAGGATGATATAGCAAAAGGAAACCGGTGGTGATCACACTGTTTGCCAAGGAACGCTGGTACCCCATCGCTAAAAAAGTCTCTCATCCCTGAAGTAGGCATTGAGCTAGATCATATGATTGCAAAACCTCACCATTGGATATGGCTTTGTTTCAAAACGGTTACAGGCTGGATAACCAATGAAACTTTTTCCACTCCTGTCGAAATCATTCTGATACCTGTCTTCTGCATACTGTTTCCCAGTTGAGATTTACACATCAAGGAAACTTCAGGACGGATAATTCAATACTGAAGAGGACTTTCGCAAGGAAAATAGCCCAGGCCTGAGCAAAACGCACCGTTTGTACCGTAGTTTGCAGTTGCCATGCCAGCACTGTCGACAATTCACGGCCTTCCTTTAACCACCGAACTTATCATTGGAGAGAGAAATGGAGATACAACAGATGCAGTCACCAACAAACATCATTTTTAAGATTTCCACTTTTGCAGGATTATTATTTTTACTTGGTATTTTTGTGATTACCGCATTCTGGTCTACCAGTTATTTTTTTAGCTGGTTATTCTAATCACACTATTTACGAAAACCACCGCACACAATTGCAATCAAGAAGAAGAATTTATGGAGAATATCAGACCCATGGACTAAAGGGTCGGTGACAATTAAGAATACGATAGATTATCATTTGTCACCGACCCCTTTCCTAAATTCTAGTTTCTTGTTGGACCCCTTTCTTGTTGAGACTACGTTTTGTGAAAATAATTTAATCGTGATCTGCAACTGTTATTCAATCAATGGCAAAACAATATAGCAAGCCGGCACCGCCCGAGCTTTCGAGTGCTTTTTGACTACACCCCCTGCTGAAATGTGAGAAGTTCCAGGATTTTGCCCAGTTATCCTCTGACGGGCCGGTTTTATCATGATGCCCGACCGCCGCGGCACCTTCTTCATTGCTGAACCAGTTCTTGCAGGTGAAGCTCACATGTGGCGAGAATGCTGTGCCATCTGGACGAGAGCCAGTCAGGATATCGTGTTGATTTGGCTTATCACCGCGTCCATTGATTATTTCACCTTTTTCGTTCAATGCAGTCTGTTTATTGATGTTGTTATTGCTATGCAGGTGTTCCACATCCCGAGCGATCAATTCGCCTTTAGCATTAAACCAAGGCCCTTTGCCAATACGATCGCGTGCATGGATAGAGGGCGTGTTATCTTCCGGGTTCTTAAAGTTGACTCTTCCCGTGGTACTCAGATAGGCACGCCAGGTCCTGTTACCCGCACCCGCATCATCGGCAAGATCCTGACAATGCTCATCGGCACCTTCTATGCCACCGAAATTAGCGCCATCACCCGCACCGATGCTGGTAATGAAAAAGCTCATGGGGCCCGTCATAGTATCGTCGGTGACGGTTGTGTCTTGCGCTTTGACGCAGACGCTGACCATGGTTAGCATGATTGAAACCAGAACGATTTTATTCACAGTAACCTCCAGAAAGATAGTGAACGGTTATCATAGGGGATAGACCACGTTTTTTGAAGTTCAAATACTATTGGACAGCCCCCTATTCTCATTTAGAAAAATAATTATTTATATTTATTGAACATATCGTTCTGGGTTTGCGGTGCGCGAGTAGCGCGTCCGAGTGAGCGCAGCGAACAACAAGACCCGCTTGTTAGGCATGCGCTGCCTCAATACTTAGAACCATGATCGAGGACGACAGAATATCGTTGCCAACTATCAGCTCTGGCCCCTGACCAATTTTTGAGAATCCGGTCTTTCCGTAAAAAGCCTGGGCTCTATAATTGAGGTCTGAAACACAAAGCCAAAGACATTTGCTTTTATTCTTCCGGGCTTTATTTACAGCACTTTCGCACAGTTGGCGTCCCAAACCACCGCCGAAATGTTCTGATAAAACATATATTTGCTTTTGTTCAGTGCTTTGACCGGCTAGTTCGACCGGGCATGAGTGATGCTTGAGCACGTAGAATACAGCTGGATCAGAACCTTGAAACGCAACAACAGCTTCTGTTTCACTTGTATTTAACAGTGACTCTGTGGAATCTACGGAGTAATTATCACGACAATACGCTTCCAGATCGCTTTTTGAATGAACACCTTCATATGCTTGAATAAAGGCTTCGATGCTGAGTGCGGAAAGCAATTCTACGGCACTATTGTCAATTTCTTTTAGTGTGAACATTCGTTACGAGTATCATTTTGAGTTTTAATTGCCTAACGACCAAATGTGGGGCGGCCGAGCGGTAGCGAGAACGTCCCAGCGAACGATAGTGAGCGATATAATTTACTTGTTAGCTGCTTTACGTATTTCATCTAGAGATATTGAGTAGTCTGGATCATATTGATAGCTTGGGCTACACAATGATAGCTTGGGGTCTTCACCGTAACGACCGTATACAACATAACGCAAGCCCACCGCCGCAATTGCACTACACCTGCGTATTGGTCCTCCATTTGAAATGAGCTTCCATTTGTCAGGGGTTCCTTTCAATACCTCGATAGGTTTAAGTGTATTTACTACCTTGTTATTTTCTATGAGATTACCTTGTATAATCATCCCCAAATAGATGTAATCAGCATCATTGACTTTAGAAGACAAGGGAAAACTCGGGCATTGGCATGCAAATGCTATCCCTGTGTAAAGAAGTAAAATTATTCCAATAATGCTCTTCATGATTTTTTACAGCTAACGACAGAGCTCAACCGCGAAGTCCGCAGGACTTCGTCGAGTGGAGCGACCGGTTAGGCGGTTCATACATTTCGCCATAATCAATTCCAAATACGTCATGAAAGACGGTACCCCTTGAAGGCTCAGAGCCCTTTTGTCATTCGGTAAAACGTCAATCCCGGTATAGGAAATCGCTTCGGCCACTGCGACTCGACGCTCATCCCACGGCGCTCGTAGAACCGGCAAGCTCCTTGATTCCTAGCTGAAACGTCGAGGGATAGTCGAGCCGATCCACTCGCGCGAGCCCGCTCTTCAACAAAGTCCATCAAGACGGAGCCGACGCCATCGCCGCGAAGCTCCTTATCAACAGCTATACTCTGGAGGTAGAAGTCGCCATCGGGGATTGAATCGACAATCCGCATCATTGGAGCAAACAGCGTATCCACGATCCTCATTCGGAGATTATGCCCTCCGGCAGCCCGGTACACTGGTTCGTGCGAGGAACGGCGATGCTGCTCCGCGGTGAACACACAGACCATGCCTACGATGACGTTGTCACGTTCTGCAAAAGTCACATTCTGGTAGGAGAGGTCGTGGTCGGGCTCGAGGAACGCCGTGGCGATTATCTCCTCGGCGCGGGGACCGAGCCACAAGTGGAAGAACCCCTCAGCTGCTTGGTCAAGGTAGCGGACACAGGCCAGACCTTCATCGAACGTGGGCTTGACAGCCCTTAGGACTATCGAATGTTGATCCATATGATCCTTCCACGCCTAACGCCCCGCCTCACAGGAGAGCGAGCGCAGCGAGTGAATGATGGAGTTCCCACGGTCTAGATGACACACCGAACCCTCAAAATGAGGCATGCTCAAATGCCTCCGGACTAACACCGCCGAGATGACTATGTC
>JAHXIP010000028.1 GCA_025655575.1 Candidatus Thiodiazotropha sp. (ex Monitilora ramsayi)
TGCGCCATGCCTTTGCCACTCACCTGCTCAATCACGGAGCAGATCTTCGTGTCGTACAACTCTTGCTGGGTCACAGTGATCTGTCCACCAACCAGATCTACACCCATGTTGCGAGGGAGCGTCTGCAGCAGCTCCATTCCACACACCATCCGAGGGGTTGAAGGGTTAAAGTTCGAAATGAGATCTGTGGTCGGTTTGTGGTAGAGTCCACAACCAATTTATCGGTTGTGGAGGGGGCGCATGCCATCATTCGATATCGTCTCAGAAGTGGATATCCAGGAGGTTAGGAACGCGGTGGATCAAGCCAATCGTGAAGTTGGCACCCGTTTCGATTTCAAAGGTGTGGATGCCAGTTTCGATTTAAAGGAAAGCGAGATCACATTACGCGCAGAACAGGAGTTTCAACTGAACCAGATGATGGATATTCTACGCCAGAAACTGGTCAAACGGAGTGTCGACATCACCTGCATGGATATTGGTGAGCCGGAAACCAGCCTCAATGCCGCCCGCCAGTCAGTGGTCATCAAACAGGGTATCGAGAGTGATCTGGCAAAGAAAATGGTGAAAGACCTCAAAGCCAGCAAACTCAAAGTGCAGGCGCAGATTCAGGGTCAACAGGTCAGAGTGACAGGGAAAAAACGGGATGATCTTCAGCAGGTCATCAGTCTCATGCGGGAGACCGACTACGGTCTGCCGTTGCAATATCAAAACTTTCGGGATTAACGGATGAAACAGTCAAACAAGAAGGCCGTCATCGGGTTGTACGGCTTGGCAGCGGTCTTTTTACTGGTACTCACAAGCGTGACCATAGCGGCCCCCACCCAGCAGAGTGCCGACATGGAAAAAGTACGCCAGGGCATGAGCAAGCTACTTTCCGGGCGTCAGGCCGATTCGATTACGCCTTCTCCTATTTCCGGACTCTATGAAGTCCTGGTCGGTCCTCAACTCTATTATGTCTCTGCCGACGGCAAATACCTTTTCAGTGGGAAACTCTTCGATATCAACTCACGCGAAGATCTGACAACGCCCAAGGTAGCAAAGGTCAAGGCTGATGCTATAGAGCAGATGGGTGAGGATAATATGGTGATTTTCTCCCCCAAGGAGTATCAACATACGGTAACCGTCTTTACTGATATCGATTGTGGCTACTGCCGAAAACTGCATGACGAGATAGATCAATATAACGATCTGGGTATACGTGTTCGTTATCTGATGTTCCCGAGAGCCGGTGTCGGCAGCCCAGCCTATCAAAAGGCGGTGAATGTGTTCTGTGCCGATGACAAAAACGATGCCATGACCCGTGCCAAAGCCGGTAAGGATGTCGAAGAGAAGCAGTGTGAGAATTCCGTTGCAGCGCAATATGCCCTGGGACAGAAAGTCGGCGTGACCGGTACACCGGCAATCTTTCTGGCGGACGGTGAGCTGGTGCCCGGTTATGTACCCGCTGCCAAGATGCAAGCGATCCTCAAGGAGAGATCGCGCTGAAACTTACCGCACAAACCGCTGCTGAATTTGAACTGGCGCTCGCTCAGGGTCAGTCATGATTTCCATCAATACAGGAACCGCACTTGATCATTGATGTTGCCATGCGAACCGACAAGGGTGTTGTACGGGAGCATAATGAGGACGCGATAGGTGGCGATCCCTCCGAGGGGCTGATTATTCTGGCCGACGGCATGGGAGGGGCCAATGCCGGTGAAGTGGCGAGCAACCTGGCGGTAGATCTGCTGGTCAGCCAACTGGTTTGTGATGGGGGAGCGGGTGAAGATAAAGCACCGCTGGGCGGCAGTGACCTGTTGGATGCCCTGAGAAGCGTCAATCAGGCCATACATGAACTCTCCTGGCAGGCGACAGAGTACCAGGGCATGGGAACCACCGTTGTGGTTGGGCTCTTCCAAAATGCCTCACTGACCTATGCACATGTCGGTGATTCACGTCTCTATCGTTGGCGTGACGGTGTGCTGGAATTATTGACCGCAGACCATACCCTGATTCAGGAGATGGTTAACTTTGGGGACTTCGCAACACTGGAAGAAGCACGGCTTGCCGGTGTTCCACCGAATGTACTCACTCGTGCTTTTGGCGCCGAGGCTGAGGTCGCGGTGGACCTTGCAGAGACCGATGTTCTGCCTGATGACCTCTTTCTTTTCTGCTCCGACGGATTGACCAGCATGCTGTCCGATCAGCAGATCCAGGGTATTCTGGAAAAACCACAAACGGACTTGATGGAACTCAATGATGAGTTGATAGAAATGGCGAATGGGATGGGTGGGCTTGATAATATTTCAGTTATACTTGCCCGTGTGAACAACAGTAATAATGAATAGCGGGTTGGGTAGCAGTCGTACTATGGAAAAACTCATCGTACTTACCGATGATGGACCTGCGGAAGAATTTCCGCTCACAGATCAGCGCATCTCGATCGGGCGTGACGAGACGAATACCATCTGTCTGGGCGATAAGTCAGTCAGTCGCCATCATGCCAGTCTGCAAAGGGTCTTTCGGGGCTTTTCGTTGGAAGACGAAAACAGTACCAACGGCACAAGGGTCAATAGTAAGCCGATCACGAAGCAGTTTCTCAATCATGGGGATTTGATTGAGATCGGCAAGTATCATCTGCGCTATCTCGCTGCAGAACAGATGCAAGAGATCGATGACCCGGATCGTACGGTGGTGCTGCGGCCTGTGCATCAGTCTGAGCTGCAGCCGAAGAAAACCAGTCAGATGACAGCGGCACCCACTCCCACTCCCACTCCCACTCCCACTCCCACTCCCACTCCCACTCCCACAATCCAGGAAAAGAAACAGAACACTGAGGCAAAAGTACGCTTTCTCTCAGGAGCACAGCAGGGAGAGGAGAAGATAGTAGACCGTGCTTTTTTCAGCGTTGGGCAACCAGGTGGAGACCTGGTCTTGATCAATCGCCGCCACACTGGCTATTTTCTGCTTAAAGTGGGTGGGGAAAACAATCCGATGATCAATGGCAATCCCATCAAGGCCGGTGGTGTGGAGTTGCAGAGTGGTGATCGCATCGAGTTGGGCGAACTCTCTCTTGAGTTCGTGAAGTAAGGTCCAAGTTCACTTTCAAGAAACAGACTTGATGCAGCTTTGTCTCGCTACATCAAACCCATGTGCTTGTACAACAGTGAATCGGCTGGGTTATTTCATCGTTTGAATCAGTAACTTTGCTGCATCGACAGGAGATAGGCCCTGGCCGATCTCTTATAACGACGACCAAGCAGGGAGGTGAGCCGCATGCAGGCGGCGAAGTCGGTGGTCTCCTCCAGCGGCCCATACATCATCACACCCTCGAGCAGATCTTTTCCATCCCAATCGGGGTTGATCAATCGATTCAGTAGCTGGTTCTGATCTGTCCGCAGGTTTAGGAACTCAAAACCGCAGCCTTCAGGCCCGACCCGTGATACACGTGCCGGCAGCCGCACGGATTCAGTCGAACCCGGCCGCTTTACCAACAGTTCATATTCATCGTATTTCTTCAGGTTCGTCAGGGACGAAACGAAGAACCCCGCATGGCTGATGTTGTTGACGATTCGGGTTTGAACCGTTGATCCCGCTTTGTTGGTCAGCGTGACTTGGAACGACGTTTTTGTTCTTGGATGTTTTCTAGCGTTCATGTGAGAGAATTCCGTAATAGAATTGTCACAAAGAATCTAGGCCTACAGCGATGTGATTGGTATGGGGGTGATTACTGAGAAGCCAACGGGTATCCCATAGTTTTTTGCAGGAAATGGGTGAAGGATGACCGAAATGGGCCATCCTTCACGGTCATCTTAATCAATCCTTAAGGCGGAAACCGATATCGATGGTCACTTGCCAGTGGGCCACTTGTCCATTGTCGATATGTCCCCGTGTCTCCACCACCTCGAACCAATTCATGTTCTCGACGGTCTCTCCCGCACGGGCGATAGCATTGCGGATGGCATCGTCGGTGCTGGTGTTGGACGAACCTACCAGCTGGATCTTTTTGTAAACGTGGTCGCTCATAGCGGTCTCCTTGATCTTTGGTGTATCAATAGATTTGTGAATGATTTATTCAGACGTCTTTAGCTGCTGTTTCAACTTATAGAGTTGATCCAGTGCTTCACGGGGGGTTAGCTCGTCGGGTTCAATCTCTTGCAACAGGGATTCGACAGCGGAAAGTTCAGGCTCGCAGGGTTTGAGATCGAACAAAGGCATCTGCGTTTGTTGCTGATCCGCATGTTGCTGGGCACTCAGCTCCAACTCCCGCAGACGCTGTTTGGCTCTGACGATCACCGGCTTGGGTACGCCGGCCAGTGTCGCTACCTGCAGTCCGTAGCTCTGATTGGCCGGTCCTGATCTCACCGCATGGAGAAAGACGATGGAGTCACCGTGTTCCACTGCGTCCAGATGCAGGTTTTCAATGCCCGCATACTCCTCCGGCAGGGTGGTGAGCTCAAAGTAGTGGGTGGCAAATAGAGTAAAAGCGCGGATGTCGGTGGCCAATTCCACGGCGCATGACCAGGCCAGCGAAAGCCCATCGAAGGTGGATGTCCCACGACCGATCTCATCCATCAGCACCAGACTCTGTTCGGTGGCGTTGTGCAGGATGTTGGCAGTCTCTTCCATCTCCACCATGAAAGTGGAGCGTCCCCCCGCAAGATCATCCGAAGCACCGATACGGGAGAAGATTCTGTCGATAGGTCCCAATCGTACAGCCGCAGCGGGAGCGAAACTGCCTGCATATGCGAGCAGGGTGATGATGGCAATCTGGCGCATGAAGGTTGATTTGCCGCCCATGTTGGGGCCGGTGATGATCAGCATGCGTTGTTGATCGTCGAAGGTGACGCTGTTGGCGACAAAGGGTTCACGACTGACCTGTTCCACCACCGGATGGCGGCCGTCGGTGATCTGTAGACCCGCCTCTTCGACCAGATCCGGGCGTACCAGGTTGAGGTTGAGGGCGCGCTCCGCCAGATTGCAGAGTACATCCAGTGTTGCCAGCCCATTGGCACACTGCTGCAAGGTCGGGAGTGAGTCGCAGAGGCGATCCAGTAACGCCTCATAGAGCCGCTTCTCTCGAGCCAGGGCCCGCTCCCTGGCACTCAGTACCTGGTCCTCAAACTTCTTCAGCTCCGGTGTGATGAAGCGCTCCGCACCCTTCAGGGTCTGACGCCGGATATAGTCATCCGGTGCTTTGTCAGACTGGCTGCGGCTGATCTCGATGTAGTAGCCATGGACCCGGTTGTAGCTCACCTTCAGGTTGGCGATGCCGGTGCGTTCCTTCTCCCGTGTCTCCAGGTCGATGAGAAACTGGTCGGCGTTCTGCGACAATCCGCGCAGCTCATCCAGCTCGGCATCGTAACCTTCGGCGATCACACCGCCGTCCCGAATCAGCATGGGTGGCTGGGGAATAACGGCCTGCACGAGCAGTCCATGAAGCTTGGGGTGTTCGCCGATTTCCAGTGCGAGAGATTGAACCAGGGGGCTGTCGATCTGTGTCAAAAGGGGCTGCAGTGACGGCAGGTAGCCGAGGGTATCACGCAGGGTGGCGAGATCCCGCGGTCGTGCGCTCTTCAAGGCAACCCGGGCGAGGATACGCTCGATATCACCGATTCCCTGGAGAATCTCCTGCAGGCTGAGATAGCCGTGGTTCTGCAACAGATCCTCGATGGCGGCATGGCGCTCGGCTACGGGTTCGCGCTCACGCAGGGGCTGGCTGATCCAGCGGCGCAGCATGCGGCTGCCCATGGCGGTGGAGGTATTGTCCATGATACCCGCCAGGGTGTGTTGGGGCTGGTCGGAGAGGGAGTGGACCAACTCCAGATTACGCCGGGTGGCCGCATCGATGATGATACTCTCATCACGTCGTTCCACCCGCAGCCCACGAATATGGGGCAGGGCGGCAAACTGGGTCTCCTCCACATACTGCAGCAGGCAGCCGGCTGCGCCGATGGCCAGGGGCTGATCCTGGCAGCCGAAACCACCCAGATCGCGAGTACCGAATTGCTTCGTCAGCAATCTCTCGGCGCTCTCCCGGTCGAAATGCCAGGCAGGGCGGCGGGCAATGCCGGTTCGCAGGGAGAACAGCTCCGGCAGATTTGAGTCCTCATCCAGCAGCAGTTCCGCCGGGGACAATCGTTCCAACTCACCGCGTAGGGATGCCTGATCGGTGGGCTGCTGAATGGTGAAACGGCCACTGGCCATGTCGAGGGACGCTAAGCCATATCCGTCGGGGGTTTCATTCACGGCCACCAGCAGATTTTCCCGCCGCTCATCCAGCAGCGCTTCATCGGTCAGTGTGCCTGGGGTGACAATGCGCACCACCTGACGTTCAACCGGCCCCTTGCTGGTGGCCGGGTCACCGATCTGCTCACAGATGGCCACTGACTCGCCCAACTTGACCAGCCGGGCCAGATAGCCCTCTGCTGCATGATAAGGGACACCCGCCATGGGAATCGGCTTGCCCGCCGACTGGCCGCGTTTGGTGAGTGTGATATCCAGCAGTCGTGCCGCCTTCTCCGCGTCACTGAAGAATAACTCGTAGAAATCCCCCATGCGGTAGAAGACCAGCATATGCGCATAGTCATCCTTGATGCGAAGATACTGCTGCATCATAGGAGTGTGTTGAGTTGCCTTAGCGGCCTTGGGCATCGATCTGATCTGACTTATTCGAAGGTATAGTGCTTCTCGACGTCTTTGAGGATCTCCCAGGTGCACTTCATGCCTGCCGGGAAGGTCACCAGATCGCCGCGGCCGAACTCCTGGGGTTCGCCTCCCTCGGGGGTGACGATCACCTTGCCGCGCAGAAAGTAACAGATCTCAGTCTGGTCGTATTTCCAGTCGAACTTGGAGACCTCCTTCTCCCAGATCGGCCAGTCGTAGACCCCCTGGATCTCGAGTTTCATGGAGGAGGGACGGTGTTCGCAGAGTATTTTTAATTCAGTCATGGCCAATTCTTGGTAATTTCTGGCGGGTGATTCAGCCTCCAGCGGGAGGCGGGTCCTTCAAGTAGGGGGAGAGTTTACCCTGAAAGCGGAAACAGGTTAACGACAGGATTCAAAAATGAACCGGATGGGATGTAAGTACAATTGACCTCACGCCGGTCAATCTGTCCATGGGATACTTTTCCATAAGGATCTCAAGCGTTTGCCCCTGGCGGGATTCAACCACTCGGTATAGGCGATTCTACCTGCCAGGTGTGCCTTGAAGTCGGGTTGTCCCTGCCGATTTTGGCTTTCCGGACCCAGTCGCACACAGTTGTAGAGTATGGCCTTCAGCTGGTCGAACTCAGCCCGGGGCAGGTTGGGTTTTTCGTTCACCACCATGCCTACCAATCGTTGAGATTGTGCCTTTGTGTTCACCCGGGTTTTTCGATGATTGATTTCAAAATCCTCTTCTATGGCTATGGCGCCTATCAGATGCTGTAGGAAAGGCGCCATACGCATCATGCTGGCAGGACCTGAAAAAGCGAGGTCGTCTGCATATCTTGTGTAATCGAGTCCAAAATGATTGGCCACGCCCTGTAGGCGACAGTCGAACCGCCAGGCACACAGGTTGGCGATAGCCGGTGAGGTCGGTGCACCCTGAGGCAGATGTTTGCCTGCCAGACGTTTCCTCAAGTCCCACGGCAGCTTTTGATAGGGCTCACCCGCCAGCGATGCTGAGGTCGCATGCGTACAGAGTCCCTGAAGCAGACGTGCAACCCGCCGTGGATAGCCGATGCGTTGAAACATTGCGCCGATTCGTGGAGTGGGTACCGAATGAAAAAAATCCTTCAGGTCCATATGCAGAACGACATCCTTACCGATATGTTGTGATACGTAAGTCAGACTGGAGCGTCCCCGCGTAAAACCGTGAACAGCCTGATGCGGCGGCACCCGGTTCAATATCTCCTTAAGTATTTGTCGCTGGATCGACTTTATTCGAGTCTTTGGGATTTCGATCAGTCTCGGCGGCCCCGACTGCTTCGAAAACCACCGATAGTAGTAGTGATGCAGCTTGGGTTCAGTTATGCGACGCTGCCTTTGTTCTGTATCTGCAAACCAAGCCAGCTCGTTATTGGATAATCCCAACCACAGTCGCAGGTCTTTCCAGGTGGACAGTTGCGGCAAGGGGAAGGTAAGCATGCCATCCGGCAGCGGACCCATGACTGGGGGATCCAGCTGCATGATTGGATCCTGATTGCCGCCTTGCTTCTCGTAATAAAGATGCAGCAGATCTTCGTTTTGAAAAAAACGGATGAGCTGCGGCTTTGAGGGAGCTATTCCTTTATCGAAGTGAAAAATCAGACGGGCAGCCAATTGTTCGGGATCGGGCGGACCGCCATTGAGAGATCTTGTCAAACGATCCGTTAAGGCAGTCTTATCCCAACCGCCGTCAGTAATCGAAATGGCAAGTCGTCGCACAAAATTTGTGAAACCGGACAATCCATTTCCCCTTTCAGTCGACGGTTGAGTAAGCCATGCAGAATGTTTTATTCAGTGTGCGACCGGCCTCCGACCCTTCTCGTAAGGCCGGTACAGGACTGCGCGTGGCGCAGTTAGGTACCGGCGGTGGAAATGCCGCGTAAAGATGCTTCCCCGGGGTAGCCCCGGAGAGTTCGACGACGTGGATAAACGCATGTCGAGGAACTACTCGGAGTGCCGGTCGCAATGACATGTTGAAAATATCTGGTACTAAAGTCAACTCAAACCGTCACTGTCAGGTTTGTTATAAAACTTTTCTGAGAACTCGTGCCTGCAGTGTAAAAAAGCTAAAGAAATTTTTCATTAACAACTTGTATTCGTGAGTATCTCAACTATATTCATTTTCTCTTGACATGTGACGATGCAGTTTTATAATTCGCCACCCACTGACAAATGGTTGAAAAAGCGTCATGCAAATAGGCAGTACACAAACTGAACAGATCTCGACACATCGCAATGTAAGCGGTGTGTGTGTGCGTGATTTGTTTTTTGAAAATGTACGGATATTGCTTATCCGTGCAGGGGCAGATGCGTCCTCTAAATTTGATATGACCTAGTCTTCTTCCTTATTTCGGTTGGAAGACTGAGTCCGGTCTTCCAGCCAAGAAAAAACCCTGGCTGGTTTCGACCGTCGGGGTTTTTTTATGCCCTATGGAAATGGATTGTTAGCTTAACTGGTAAAGCATCCGGCTCTTAACCGGAAGGATATTGGTTCGATGCCAATACAATCCACCAAATCGTTGCGCTGCTACCCCAATATGGCAGAGGGGCCTGTTTCAGAAACAGGTGAGGTCCGGGTTCAAATCCCGGGTGGCGTACCAAAAACGAATTTGCGTATGAAAACGTAAATTCTACAGCGTTGGAAAACTTGTCCATGTTTAGCGGCCCAGGTTCTGAATGCCTGGCCTGCACACCCAGGCTACGAAAGGATTGCACGGTGTGTACAAAACAGCGGCAGGCGCCAACACCGACAAGGTAGCTCAGTCTGGTAGAGCGATCGACTGTTAATCGATTTGTCGCTGGTTCGACTCCAGCCCTTATCTCAGCCTTAAACGCTGATCAGTGGTAACGGCGAAAGCCTAGTGGTTCGACTCCACACACTTTGTTGGTAACAACACGGGAGAAGCCCCGGTGGCAACACAGGACGTGTCAGGGTACAGGAGTGCCTGCCGCAGCGTGCATCGTGCCTTGCATGATTGCGCAATCGGATTGAAAAAATCTGTCTGACGGAACTGGAAGTCAGTGGAGTGGCATTTGCTTCACTGACTACTTTTTTGAAAGACAGATGGTCGCAATCCGATCCCGCAATGATCCGTGCTTTGTGCGTGGGGTGACTCTTACACAGTTTTTATTTGAGATTTTTTGAATGGCAATAAAGGAGAAAGCCTGTGAGGAAAATATAAGGTGTCGGAGTGGCGTCCTGTTGAGTGAAACAGGGACCGAGTCAGATAAAAGCCACGCGATTGGAAATATATAAGTTTATGGAGAAGAGAAATGTTTGGAATCAAGCGTCAAGTGATTGCCCAACACGAGCGTGGTATCTACCTGAAGGATCGTTCCATCGTGAAGATCCTGGAGCCGGGTGTCTACTTGATCGTCGATCCACTGGACCGTGTGAAGATCGAGGTCTACGACATCACTGAGCCGGCCTTTGCGCACACGTATGTCGATGTGCTGATCAAGGATCGGGCTGCACTGTGCGAAAAGTACTTTCAGCGTGTCGAGCTGGGTGAGTTCGAAGTCGGTCTTGTCTACAAGAACGACAAGCTGGCATCTGTACTGGCACCGGCGACCCGTCAGCTCTACTGGAAGGGTCCGGTGGATGTGCGTGTCGAGGTGCAGGATATCGCATCTGACTTCGAGATCCCGCGTGCAGTGGTTCGTCTGATCGCCAATGCACGAGCCAACGAACTGGCCGTCGCGGTACGCAGCACCGTCTACCCGGTCGAGGTGGCGGAGCAGTCCGTGGGTCTGCTGTTCGTCGATGGCGAACTGGTCAAGACCCTGCAACCGGGTCTGTACGCCTTCTGGAAGTACAACCGCACCGTTAAGGTCGAGCAGGTGGATACCCGTCTGCAGGCCATGGAAGTCAGCGGTCAGGAGATTCTGACCAAGGACAAGGTCAGCCTGCGCGCCAACCTTGCGGCCCAGTACCAGATCACCGATCCGGTGACTGCGGTGAAGGCGCTGGTGGATATCACCGGTACCCTCTACCGGGAGCTGCAGTTCGCACTGCGTGCTTCCATCGGTACCCGTACCCTCGACACCCTGCTGGGTGACAAGGGTGAACTGGACCGTGTGGTGTTCGAGACCGTGCGTGACAAGGTGGCGGAGTACGGCGTGGTGATGAAGAGCGTGGGTGTCAAGGACGTTATCCTGCCGGGTGAGATGAAGGAGATTCTCAACCAGGTGGTGCAGGCTGAAAAGGCGGCACAGGCCAACATCATCAAGCGTCGTGAAGAGACCGCAGCGACCCGTTCACTGCTGAACACCGCCCGTCTCATGGATGAGAACCCGGTGCTGCTGCGCCTGAAGGAGTTGGAGGCACTGGAGAAGATCACCGAGAAGGTGGACAAGCTCACCGTCTTCGGCGGTCTCGATGGTGTGATGAAGGAGATGGTTAAGATCAATGTGTAAACGGATTCGTCTGATGCCAATGAACTTGATCGTTTGTAAAAAGCAAGGGTCCGGCAATGGGGCCGGGCCCGATTAGTGCTAACGAAATTACGCTATGGTGCAGCCCTGCCTCACCCCTCGTGGCAGATACTAGTGATCCTACTCACAATCATCAGACGAAGGCTCATCAGTAAAAGCCTCAGGTTCAAGTTCAATCTGGATAGATACGTTTGAGTCCTTTACCGAGACGCCTTTTCGCCAGCTATTGGCATATTCATGCTTAAAGGCTCCAACATTGTAGGAACCTATATCGACAGTAAAACTGAACTCACCGGTTTTATCGGTATAAGCACGATGCAGAACAACACCACTTTCAGCACTTGCCAATATCACTTCAACATCCGATAGGGCATCAGACGCTTCATGGACAGTACCCGAAAGCGTGACGCCGAATAACATTCCATGCCAAGACATCAGCAACAAAAAGAGGATGTAAGAGTGACGCACTAATGCCTGCACTGAATTACCTCATTCAATAAAAACTCCGTAGATATAGGGTGCGGCCCTGCTGCACCAAAAGGCACTAAATACAGTTAACACAATTGAGACCGGCAACTCTCAGAATAACTTGCGATTTGCATACGCTATGGCGACATTCCTTACGCAAAAAACGGAGTATTTTTCCGATTTCACCTACACCCTATCGGTTACATCCGTCTTTTCTCAAGACAAACTGCCCGATATCATGACCAAGATCTCATGATATTTAAGCTATTCTCGATTGCCTTTGCAGAATCCGGGTTGTTGAGCAATCCCGGTAGCACATTCAGAAAATCATCTTTTAGTAACATGCTGGCCTGTTCAGCAAAATATCGCTTCAGTTCATCTGGACTATCCATGAGTTCAAACAGTAGTCCATTTCTGTTTTCCATAACAAAAACGATGTCTTCTAAATCATGGCTAAAGAAATCACCTTTTCCACGTCCGGCGAATGCTTCAAATTTGGTCGCAATGAAATAAGCGGGGCTGACAACCCGGATAAGTGCGTCATTGGGCAAGGAAATCTCTGATGCCTCATCGATGGCGTCCTGATACCAGCGGTTTGAAAAGCCCAGTATTTTTTCATCAACGGGCATCACATCGAGCTTGACCTGCCCAATGTCGGAATTGAGCAACCAGCGGCAGATGGGGCCCTCTCTATCTTAAAAGAAACCGAGATCGCGCAACCTTTGTGAGAATTAATGATACTCGACCAAGGTGGCTACATCGATAATTACGTCTATATCATCTGTTTTTCGAATAGCGAAATGGGCAGATTCATCAACTAACAATAGCGTCGTGCCGCCTCCAACGAACGTAACATGAGGCAACAAATCGCCTAAGCTGTGAGCCACTGTCTCTAAATGCAATAAATTAACTTCCTTGTTTTTCATTTCTTTCCTTTGATTAGTTTCTTCAGAAGATCCCTGGCAATTGCCAATTCTCTGGGTTTACCCCCTCTGATCGATTCCACCAATGACAAGGCGATATACAACTGCTCATCTCGGCTTGCTGCCAAAGGGACCGACTCATGAAAGGGTTTGATCTGCGCACCATCGGAATGGCCGCCAGGGACGGGCCATACTAATGGCGGGGTTGGCGGCACCACTTCGCTTACCAGCAGAGGGCAGTTCCATGAGGTACTCATCCCTCTACCATAACCGACACTCTCGGGCGGGTAAGCATATCGGACGCCATAGTTCAGCCACTCCAATAAACCGCCGGACTCCACAAAAATGCTATTGGACCTTTCAACGACCAGATGTGAAGCCACCAACCGTTTGGTCCCTTTACTGACCTCACTGGCACTAATCCCGATCGCATCTGCGGTGGCGCGGACACTGCTTTCCTTGCCGCTGTCTCTAAGTGACCAGAATTTAAGCGCTAACAACGTATCTTGAGGTTTAAGCACGATCTGATAATTCCTGTTTCGAAACAAGAAACACCATAGATCGGGTCATGTACATTTGTCAAGACGCCTGAGTTTACGAAGGAGAGATGTAATAGCTCAAAATTGAATCAGTAAATAGCTTGCCGAAGACCGTGGGGTGGCCTAGCCGCGACTATAGTCTCTATTCAATGCAAACAACATTTCTTATACTTTTTGCCGCTGCTACAAGGACAGGGGTTAATACGCCCGACTTTAGGTTCAACGTACCGCTCGGGTCTGTTGAGCAGCGGCTGCTCCTAACCCATTTTGCCACCGGAATAATAAAAACCGCAAACATTATCATACGGCCTTGATTAGGCTTGATGGCAGGAGGTCACAGCATGAAACAGTCAACGGCAGACAGCTATCGTCAAAGAGTCATCCGAGTGGTCGAGTATATCCACGACCACCTGGATGCCGATCTGAACGTCAACCGTCTGGCTGAGGTTGCCTTCATGTCCCCTTACCATTTTCACCGCATCTACCGTGAACTGGCTCAGGAGACCCTGAACGCCACCATCAGACGGCTGCGCCTCCACCGTGCGGCTGGCGAGCTGATTCGCTCGACCAAGCCGATTCTCCGCATAGCCAGGGAGGCGGCCTACGGCAGTCCAGAGGCCTTCTCCCGAGCCTTTGTCCAATACTTTGGCGAGTCGCCGGCAGACTATCGACGCGCCAGACGTGATAGGGAGGGCAGGGAAGCGCACGCGTTCGTGGCTATGCTCTCAACCGACATCAAGGAGTATCGCGATATGTATACCGTGGAGATTCTCGAAACCGATCCGGTCCGTCTTGTTGGCTACCACCACCAGGGCGACTACATGGAGATTGGCCGCGCCTTCGAAAAACTTGCCGTCTATGCGGCGAGCCACCAGCTGTTAGATGAGACAACCCGCTCCTTCGGTCTCTACTACGACGACCCCAAGAGCGTGGAAGTGGAGCAGCTGCGCTCATTTGCCGCTATCTCCCTCTCCGGTGAGACTGAGATACCGGTAGGCGATGAAATGCTTCAAGTGAGCGAGGTACCGGGCGGGACCTGCGCCAGCCTGATCTTCAAAGGTCCCTATGCCGAACTGGAAAAGCCTTACGACTGGTTATTCGGCCAGTGGCTGCCGCAAAGTGGATACGAGGCGGCCGACTTTCCGCCCTTTGAAGAGTACCTGAACGATCCGAAGGATACGCCGCCCAATGAACTGCTGACACGTATCAACTGCCTGGTCTACAAAAGCTAGCTGCAGAGCCTATGTATGGCGGCATGAACCTATCCGCTGAGCTCCCGCAGTGATTGCGGGGGATCTCAGCATAGGTTAAATTATGTTATATAAAGCTGGTGCAGGATTGTTCCAGGTTTATGAGTCGAAGTGGTAGACATAAGCAGGTGGTGTCAGTACATTTATTTAGATGCCAGCCATCCATTATATAAACATACGGATCTGTTTGTTGGTCATTTGATGCCAAACATCTTTCGAAAGTCATCCTCAGATAAAAAGTCTGAACTTACTTTGATGGTTTTTCCATCATCTCTGCATATAAAGACAAAAGATCCTACGCTGTCTCCAGTGTCTAAATAATTGAAAACAGTGTTTGATGTTTTCCAAACCTTTTTAACCCCATCTTTAAGGAATCCTTCGGAGAGCGCGTCGAGTTCTCTTTTATGGCATTTTGTAGACCCGCTCGGAGAAAACAGTTCAATATAGAACTCTCCAGGCGGACAACCATAGTCGATAGACAAATCATTCGTCTTGTCGGAAAGTGCAATAAAATTACTCCCCTTTTCATCGCCATACTTGAAGGCCAACATGCCCCCTCCAATATCTGAAGTAACAATAACTTTATACCCATCAGGAATATAAAAGCTCATTTCAGAATAGACCAAAGAGACATCCTGTGAAAACGACATGGGTGACCACAATAGCAGTAACAGTAGTTTTGTTATTTTTCTCTTCATTTTTAAAGTCCATTAAGTGCAAGTTTTATTTTAAACTCGTAGCTAGCAGAAATTACGACCTTGCATATGTAGTAAATACCAGAGCCACCTGTTGCGACTCTTTTCCCAATTCCTGTCAACTGTTTAATGATATATTTCATGCTCGGCCTAACATATGTTGGACGTGGAACCATATCCATCGCATCCGAACATGAATTTGCACTACTTAATGCCTCATAGGCAACTGTAGCAACATGCTCGGTTACCCTGTCCGGCGTTATTAAATTGGGTCCCCAAAAATAATTTATCACCTCGGCAATATACTTCTTGTCTTCCTTGTCCATACTGACAATCTCTCTGGAGTGGCTTTTAGTAACAGCAATGTTGAGTAGATTTGGTCAGGTCACACGCGAGCATAATTAAGACATTTTACTCTCGACCTTAACAAAATGAGCGGATAAAATAATCTATCTACCTTCTACCCATGAATCTGAATAACTGATGTTACCGTCCAAAAAAGTATGCGTTATCTTCTCGTAGCGAAGAGCAATGTGCTCTATATGTGGAATTTTCTCCATTGAAGGGTTTTTTGTGTTCGCCATTCCGGGAGAATAGGAGTTGATTTTCACACCCTCAAGTATGTGCTCGTAATACTCCTTTTCTTGTCCGGCATCGTTAATGTTGTACCAGCGAATGATTGCCTGTCTAAGCTTTTGCCCGTTACAACAGGCTTTGAAAAGATATGGGGATGATGCATCAAAGGTTTTTACAATGCTGACAGCACTGTGTTTTCTGGTGCCAGTCAAATCACCGGTATCACTATCGGTCGGGATATATATATTGTGTGAATATTCCAGTATTTCGATAGACCCTGTGCGACCTGTTACCTGAACAGAACCGGAAATTTCATTGCCTTGGTCATCCTTGAGCCACATATAAGCAGGTATTGCCATTAAGTTGTCTCCTTACGACTTAACACATCATCAAACTGTTTTTTATCACTCGCAAAGATAGGATTGAAGGCCTATGTATCTGACAATAAAACTGAATTGAGGTCTCACGTGTAAACACGAGGAAGCTGGCAAGAGTGGGGGGTAGAAAGTGGGTATGTGACAATCCTTTACGCCCAGCATCCATTCCGGTTCCTATATCAGTGCATCACAGTAACAATCCATTGCGTAACACAAACGCTAACGAATCAGAAATATAATTTCAAGTGGTGAATCTATTTATATTTAAAAATGCATGAGGAATCGAGAACATGATCACGTACATTGATGAAATAGGTATCGACATCCCTCTGGTCAATTAAAGGTCATGGTTTTCCCTGTGTTTGTTGGGACAGCACCATGCCCGATATCGTTTTTGAAGCTTACACGTCAATTTCCTCACAACTACAGGGTCTATTGAAGATCATCAATGATAAATTGTGTCGGGCTATAGGATACTTCTCCGCCTTTTAACCTCATCAGGAGAAACAATCTTGGTACAACGTAAGCTTCACCATTATCTGGTAGCCGGCCTGCTCATGCTGCTTGGAACCGCTACCCTGGCACAGTCAGCCGACACCCCCGTAAAAGACAAACAGCCCAATCCCCGCGCAATGGTTGTGGAGCGCACACTGAACAGCGACTATACCGCCACACTGGACACCCTGCGCCAACAGCTGAAAGATGATGGCTGGAAACTGATCGCAGAGATCGATCTCGGTAAGCGACTGGCCAAAAAAGGCGTCGATGTGCCGGGCGGCCTGGTGATCTTCAAACTGACCAGCGGCAAGAATGCCGTACCTCTTCTCGCCAAGGATGAGACCCGTTACGTATCCGCCATGATGCCCTGCGGTGTCTCTGTATACGGCAAGAGCGACGGTACCGTGGTGATCTCCCGCATGAACTTCGAGATGATGGCGCCCATGATGGAACCCGTCGTTGCCGCCACCATGGAGAAATCTATCAATAAACTGAACAAGAGTATCGATGCGGCAGTTGCACAGCTCGGAGGAAAAAGCTAACAATCCAGGCGCCTAAACGAAAAAGGGGTCACGGTTTCCCGTGGCCCCGCTATTGGTCCGTTCGCGACAACCCCACTACGTATCGTTCACATACCTACAGCTATTCAGAGACCCTGCGTACCATTCATGTTGATTGGGGTATGAGGATTTATCGTGGGGTGGTGTTTGGTGGGGCAGGGCCCCACCCTACACCCCGAATTGAACGGTAGGGTGGGGCCCTGCCCCACCAAAATGGCTTAAGTAAGTGCCATTCTGGTCTGGCCCTAATTACCGGTGTCTTGAGGATACTGATCTGCTAATAATTTACTCATTATCAATGAGATAAAGATAAGTTTGTCAGATAACGATGGAAGGCCTTAAATTTTATATGGGTTACATGAGTAAGAGATTTCGAGAAAAAATCCTTGATTTTGTGACCCCTAGAGACGATATTGTTATCAAGACGGGTAAATCCTGATGCGTGCCAAGGGCGCTTCCTTCCATCGGTTGGCTATGAACCCTAGGAAACCAGACGCTTCAGGGGCCGTCTTTTTTATGCCTACACCTCAGCGCTTTTCTTCAAACACACCGTTTCGAAAACGACCTTATCGCAATACAGGTTGTACCAGGCCGCATCGTCTTTGTCGTCTTTTCTTGCAATACCCCAGCAATAGAGATCGACAGCCTGAAGCCCTGGATTCTCTTGTGAGGCTTCATGGGTAATATACAATCGTGTCTCTAGTGGCAATAATGCTTGAAGTTGGTTTTCAACATACTGATTAAAGTCCTTAACTTCTTCACTATTCTTACAGCGGTCAACGACCAGGTTTACAGCGGGCAGTGAATCGGGAAATACAACCTGTTCCAATAGAAATCTCGCTAGAAAGTTGTAGAGTTTCTTCTTGCCTTGTTTTGTTTGTAGATCCGAATTAACTCTGGCTTTATTTAAGGTCACACTGTAAATCCGCCAACCATCATCGGGCACTTGCCGTTGAAAATAGGCTTTGATATTCAATGCGGTGCAAGCACCCTTTAGCTCATGCGTGGTGCGTTTGTTATCTTTCTTATGATTGAGCTTGTTCTTTAATGTTCGTCGAACAGCCTTTTTAAAACCTTCCTGAGTCTCACGGCTATCGCATACCAATAAGGTGATGACAAAATATCGGGATGTTTTGGATTTTGACCAATCGAAGCCTAAGTCACCTGACTCGTCGAGAAATATTATCATTATCTGGGTTCCGTCCCTTGCTATGACTTTTCTTGATAATACGGATTTGCTTTTTAGAATTATTTTGTGCTGACCAGTCGCACCAAAAACCACCTAAACCGGCCAATAGATCTTCTTCAACGGTAGCAGCGTACGACCATCCATATCCAGATCATCATAATGCCGCATCAATGCTTGCACCAGGTCATCGATATCCATCAACATCACAGGAATGTTGGCGCGATCCGCCTCATAACGGGCATCCTTTGTAAAGCCGCTGGTGCTCACATAGAGACCCTTGTCATCCTTATGACGACCGCCGATGAAGCTGCGTAGCTGTTGTGAGCCTGTCTGCTGGGTACGATGTTTCACCTCGACAATAATGCGGGGTGACTCAAAACCGAAGCCATCCGGCGAGGCCATGATATCGACACCCCGGTCGGGGCCGGGTTTGGAGACTCGGGTTTTGTAACCCATCGCCCGCAGAAGGGAAGCGACCAGCTCCTGCATCTGATCCCAGTCCAGCCTTGTCACCCGGTCTTTGATGATCTCGAAGGCTTCTGATTTGTAGCGCTCCAGCAAAGTCTCCTCATCTTCCTCGACGGGTGTCTCCTTTTTCCTCGTGCCGCCCTCCAACACATCGAGAATTTCGTCAGCAGCCTTTTTTGAAACCTGGAATAACGTCAGCACCGAACCCAACGTATTACGCGCAGATACAGATAGGGCATCGCGCTCGACACTGCCTGACCACTCAACACTGCGAGTGTTGACGAAAGGCGCCAACAGATCGGGTTTGTACTGATAATCACCTGTGATGGTGCCGACGTGATAAATACGATTGCCGGAATCGTAGGTGATGACCCGGTCATCCCTATCAAGCATGCTGCGGAATCGTTCAAGTTGACTGGCAGAAGACATATGCCGACCGTCACTCCAGTCAGGCCACTGCTTCTTTACCGCGCTAAGAATCTCGGATTTGTTTTTGTATTGGTTGAGATCGCCGATGTCGGCCCAGCCAATGGCGATCAGGTCTGCCTCCACAAAAGCATCGGCCAAGCGTCCACCAGAGGCAGATCTCACCATCCACATGGTTTTTCCCTTCATAAAGCGACTCCCCAATGTAGGGTGCGGTTCTACCGCACCAACCCCTTCACAACCAGATTATTTCACGGAAAAAAACATCCAAGCCGTGGTCTGTCCCTAATTACCCTCACAGAAAAAAATATCCAAACCGTGGTCTGTCCCTAATTACCCCCAAAAAAATCACGTGCAAGCTCTTCAGACAAGAATTTTAGCTTCTCGCCTTCTAGTGCGTTTTGTATCAGCTTAAATCGCTCGGATAATTCTTGTCGCTGATTCTGGTCCACTTTTCCCGCCTATTCTTGATACAAATATTTCTGAAACCCCACAAAGACTTCCCGTATTCTTGCTGGTGCACCAAGCTCGGCCACCGCATCATTGATATTGTGGTAACGTAAATCTATTAATTCTTCCAGCTTATCAATTGCTAACTCATCAACCCCTTCTTTCACATACTGTGCGAGGACAAAGTCAATGAATTCTTGCTGCTTGTAATCATAGTGCGAAAATATATTTCCTTTATGAGCCTGAACACGTTCCACTCGGGTTATTGTTGGAAAAGCAAACGCAACAAATGCCAGTACGTCATAAACATCACTATCCTTCGCATCAACAATGGCTTTCATTTCATCGAACTGGGTTTTACCAAAGCCTTTTTCTTCCAGTTGTTCCAACAACTTTTGTCGCGTATCGGGCAAACTCCATATCTCACGCAATTCATCCTCATTTTTGAAAAGTTCTGGCAATTGACCAAACAGATGTTCAACAAACTGTGTCGCAGACATGGGTTTTCCATCCGGGCCCCAGAATGTTGTCACCATGATATCTTTTATGCTTCTGGCCTTACCGTCACTGAGTTTCACTTTTACTTTAGGTCGCTTTTCACATTCACAGGGATACTCACCACACTTGGGACAGGGCTCTGGCCCTGGTTTTTCACAAGTGCAGGGTAAGTTGCCGCAAGCTTTACAGGGTGTTGGCGGGTTTTTAATGCATTCACAGGGCAACTTTCCACAACGACTGCAGGGTTCTGGATCTAGCGGTTCACCATCCCATTCTGGATCATTGAAGTGTTTGTAGGCTTCGACAAAGTCGTAAATGGTGAAATAATCTTTACCATCAAACAGTCGTGTGCCACGGCCAACGATCTGTTTAAACTCGATCATGGAGTTAATCGGCCGCATCAATACGATATTGCGAATGTTCCTGGCGTCGACCCCGGTTGAAAGTTTTTGCGAGGTAGTCAGGATGGTCGGGATGGTTTTTTCGTTGTCCTGGAATACTTTAAGAAATCGTTCACCCTCTGAGCCATCATCGGCGGTGACGCGCACGCAATAATTCGGCTCGGTACTGGTCTTAACCTGGTTAATAATATCCCTGATCAGCAAGGCATGGCCCTGGGTGGCGCAGAACACCAGCGTCTTTTCCTTCTGGTTGATCTGCTGCATAAAGAGGTTAACCCTGTATCTTTCACGCTCTTCTATTTCGATGGTGCGGTTAAAATCATTCTCCCCATAGACTTTCCCTTCTTCAATCTCACCCTCAATGATTTGATCATCCGATGTGTACACATAATCATCCAGCGTGGTGGCTATCTGCTTCACCTTGAACGGGGTCAAGAAGCCATCGTTAATGCCTTCTTTAAGGGAATAGATATAAACCGGCTCACCGAAATAACGGTACGTATCGGCATTGTGCTTTCTTAATGGGGTAGCAGTCAGACCCAGTTGAACTGCTGGTGAAAAGTATTCCAGGATGCCGCGCCAGTTGCTCTCATCGTTCGCACCGCCGCGATGACATTCATCAATAATAATAAAATCAAAGAAATCTTCTGGGTACTCACCAAAATTAGGAACAGGATTACCCTCAGCATCACTACCTGACATAAAGGTCTGGAAGATGGTAAAGAAGATGCTGCCATTCTTAGGCACCGAGCCTTTCTTGCGAATTTCATCCGGTGAGATTCTGATCAGGGCATCTTCCGGGAAGGCAGAAAAACTGTTGTAAGCTTGATTGGCGAGAATATTTCGATCCGCCAGAAACAGGATACGTGGACGCCGCTTGGGTTCTCGCGATAAGTTCCATCGACTGTGGAAGAGTTTCCAGGCGATCTGAAAAGCGATGGCCGTTTTACCCGTCCCCGTCGCCAGGGTAAGTAGAATTCTCTCTTTGCCACCGGCAATGGCTTCCAGGGTTTTATTGATGGCATTGTGCTGATAAAAACGCGGCTGCCAGAAGCCACCCTTATCTTCAAACGGCACTTCACCAAAACGATCACGCCAGTCGCTTTTCCCAGATTGGGAAGACCCAAAGGTCATTGCCCATAACTCATCCGGTGTCGGATAGCGGTCTACATGGCCTTCCTTGCCCGTCTGCATATCCACCTGATAGATACCGACACCATTGGTGGAATAAGTGAAACGTGTTTGCAGGCGTTCCGCATAGCGTTTGGCTTGGGCTAGACCTTCAGTGTCTGACAGACTTTTCTTCTTCGCCTCGATAACACCCAGCTTCTGACCTTTATAAAACAAGACATAATCGGCAATGTCCTGCTTGCCGCGTTTACCCGCCCCTTGCAAACGACCCAGTGTGATAACCTCGCGCCTTACCCGGCTGCCTTCCATGACACCCCAGCCAGCTTCCTTCAAAGCGGGGTCAATCAGTTCAGCGCGGGTTTCAGCTTCGTTCATGCCACGGCCTCTTCCATGAATTTGTCACTCTCCGCCGTTAATTCACCGGAGAAGGCTTTTTGTAGGAGGGATTGTTTTAATTCTATTAGTGAGTTGAGTTTTTGTTGGTATATAGACTCAAGCCTTTCTAATTCCAGCAAAAGCTCATCAAGCTTTTGAGCGATTTCTAGTTGCTCACCAGATGATGAGGGATAAGTTACAAGTAAGGCAGATAGTTTCTTTTGATTAATATTATTTATATTTGCACCACCACCTTCGCGAGTTAACTGTTTAACAGTTGCATTTGATTTCATAAACCATAAAAGAAATTTAGGCACAATTCGCGTTGTATCGAAACGAATCCTGATAACAAAACCCGAGAATGATGTTTGTTCTTTTACCTCTGGTACAAGCATACAACGACCTATTAGGTCCTTGCTTCCATTTGAACGCACAGTCAAAATATCATCTTTTTTTACTTTATAGGTTGGATCGAGCGTGCCATCAATTGTCGCCAATTCCAGATTTTTGATGGGTACATACTGGTTTTTCTGGAAATCACCAACCCCTATTACTGGGAGAGTCTGGCCATCACTATGTTTATTGAAATTAAGTCCATTTTTGAATTCAGCAATCTCACCGAGTTTTTTTACCTCCCACTCGTCTTCTCGACGTGTAAAAACAGAACTCAAATAACTCTCAAACAACTCACGGGCATTGGCGAGGTTTTTTTCGGTATTGGCAATCGCTGCATCGATCCCGGCAAAGGCTTCATCAAGAATCGCGACGATGCGTTTTTGTTCATCCAGAGGCGGAATATCTATTAGCCTTGCATTCATAGATTTCATAGACACATGAACCATAGTAGTTCCTGCACCTTGATCTTTTTTAATGCTTTCTGCGTCCCACATGAACCAGTAGTACAAAAATTTCTTCTCTATCTTTTTGGCGTCAAAATCTACTCGCCAGATGTGATAATGGTATATAACCTTTTCACCTTCCCATATCCTTGGGCCGAAAGAAGCGGACCATGCATAAAGCAAATCCCCCAAATCACAGTATTTAGTATCTTCTAACTCAAGGTCTGAGTAATACCAATGATTACTTGTAAAAAAGTTGCCTACCCGTAATACACGGTATTTTCCTTTATCTAAAAGCTCAGGTTTTTTATATGCACGCCCATTACGAAGTGTACAAACCTCACCTAATTGCCGCCTTACCCAGCCCTCTCTCATAACATCCCCCGAATCCCTTCCAGAATCTCAACACTCTCGGCATCCAGCGTTTCTATCTCGTTGATAATCACCTCTGGATCACGCAGGGGTTCTTCATCGACCTTATTTGGATTCTTCACCGACAGGTCAAAGCTATCCTGGTCTACATCGCTAATGCTAACTGTCCACGATTCATCGGAATCCGCAAAGCTCGCTTGTAGTTCAACAAATTCTGTCAAGTCGTTGTCATTAAGCGGATTGGTCTTGCCCAGGCTACGGCCGGGGTCGAGGTGGTAGTACCAGATGTTGCGGGTCGGCGCGCCTTTTTCAAAAAACAGCACTACGGTTTTGACACCGGCACCGAGAAAGGTGCCACCGGGACAATCGAGGATGGTATGCAGGTTACAACTTTCCAGTAGTTCCTGGCGCAATGCTTTGGAGGCGTTGTCGGAATTGGACAGGAAGGTGTTTTTAATCACCACCGCCGCACGGCCTCCAGCTTTGAGGTTCTTGATAAAGTGTTGCAGGAACAGGAAGGCGGTCTCACCGGTTTTGATAGTGAAGTTCTGCTGCACTTCCTTGCGTTCCTTACCACCAAAGGGTGGATTGGCGAGGATGACCTCGTAGCGGTCCTTTTCCTGAAGATCATCTGAGTGCTCGGCAAGCGTATTGATGTGAATGATATTGGGCGCTTCTATGCCATGCAGGATCAGGTTCATGATGGCAATGACATAGGCGAGGCTTTTCTTTTCCTTGCCGTAGAAGGTTTTGGTTTGCAGTGTCTTCAACTGGCTGGTAGTGAGCTTTGCCCCTTTACCGTCTTTGTCATAACGCAGATAGTCATAGGACTCACACAGAAAACCCGCCGAGCCGCATGCGCCATCGTAGATACGCTCACCAATCTGCGGATTCACCACCTGTATCATGGCGCGAATGAGTGGACGAGGTGTGTAGTACTCACCACCATTACGACCCGCGTTACCCATGTTCTTGATCTTGGTCTCGTAGATATGGGATAGCTCGTGCTTTTCTTTCTGTGAGTTAAAACTGAGCGCATCGATATACTCAAGTGCATCTCGCAGTGAGTAGCCACTGGTGAATTTGTTCTTTATTTCGCCAAAGATCTCACCGATCTTGTATCCGATGGTGTCTGGGCCAGATGCACGTTGCTTGAAGCCGTGTAGATAAGTGAATAACTCACCGTTCACATAGGCGATTAGGTCATCGCCTGTCATGGCATTGTTGTGGTCAAACTCGCCTGCCGGGGTTTTAGGCGCTGCCCAGGTGGACCAGCGGTGTGCATCATCAATGATGTATTCATAGGGCTTGCCCTTAAGCTCGGCCTGCAAGGCCTTTTCCTGCTCCAGGTCATCCAGGTACTTGAGGAACAGCATCCAGGAGGTTTGCTCGGTGTAATCCAGCTCGGTAGTACAGCCAGCCTCTTTCCAGAGGACGTCATCGATATTTTTGAAGGTTTGTTCGAACATTTATTTCCTTAAGCCTAAGCTGCGCGCAAATAAGCCGTATTGTAATTTGAATTCGTTTGGTTTTGATCATTTGCCCCACTTTTGCACGCGCCTAGGAAATCGACCAGGACAAAGCGGCTTTTGCCGGGGGCATCGGGGGTGAATTTGTGCAATTCGTCGCGGCTGATGATGCGGGTGCCGCGGCCTTTCATTTGTTCGTAGTAGGCCTGGCTTTTGCACTTCAGAACCCCTTCGGGTTTCATCAAGTATTTCCTACGCTTCGCTTCGGTCACATCGTGCATGAACATGACGCATTCCGGGGGCCGGATGTCGGTGTCCATCACAGGTACCGCCACGCCCAGGGATTTATAGAGGTTGATTCGCTTTTTGTCCTGGATGTTCCAGCCCGCGTCGGTAAGCTTTCGGTCGATCGCTTCGCGGGTTTGGGCATCGAGGACGGTGTAGTCGTTTGGGGTCATGGGCTACACGTGGATTTGATGGTGGCTTTTCCCTGCCTTGTGCTTTGGAGATCCTCGGGGAGATCAGCGTTTTGTTGTTGTGTTGCTAGGTCTTCCATGAAGGGTCGGGTGTCTGTTTTCTTGAATCTAGCCATTTCATCTTATTTTTTCTGTCGAATCAATGGAGTAGTAGGTTTTGTATTTGTGGCGTTAGGAATGGGAATTAGATTCTGTTTTGGTGGTTTGCGTGGGAGGGTGGTTGTTGCGTGTCTCGCGGTATCGACATGGTTGGATCGGCGTGGCCCTAATTTAGGGATCGCTTCCTATTTGGAAGGTAAATCGCTGGGCAAGTTTGTGACGATCACGGGCAGTCAATCGAGCCCGTCGATATGAATCTATCCGATGATTTCTTTTTTCATTAGACCGGCGATGCTCTTTTGGTGGCATTCGGGATGAATTGGGAGCCGACTTACCTTCTGGGTGAACATCGCCTGTTAAAAAATGAACTCGATTGAGCCCTGCGGGAGGATCGTCGGATGAAAAGGGCGGTTCGAGGAATTCAGAAAGCGCCTGACGGGATGATTTTTGAAACTGGAGGGATGATTTCTGAAATCCACGCATTCATTTCGGAAACTCGTGAGGATGATTTTGAAACTCACGGGTTCTTTTTTGAAACTCGCCGCGCTTTTTTTGAAACTGCCGGGTAGAAAATCGAGGCCGGTGAGGTCCTTTTATCTCGCCGTTGAGTAAAAATCAGTCAATGGCGAGTCTTTTTTTGACGTGCGCCGGAATAAAAGAGTGGTGAGTTTCAAAAATAGTCCCGCCGGTTTCCGAAATCGTCTCGCTAACCGCCGAAAAGATCCCGTGAGTTCGAAAAAGAGTGAGGTGGGGTCGAATATTTGAGGGGGGCATTGCCAGCTGGAGTGGGCTGGTTGGGGGGCAGGGTGCTTGGGTTTTGGTGGGGGGTGGTGCGGCAGGGCCGCACCCTACGGGCAGTTGTGCGTTTTTCATGATGCTATTTCATTCATTGAGTCAGCGATGCGGGCTGTTTCAAATAGCGGTGGATATTGAATTAGCGGGCGATCATTTGGTTATCTATGAAATGGGTTGAGGTGCTGGTGTGGTTGCGTTTGAGGGATTTGGTGGGGCAGGGCCCCACCCTACGGGGATTCGGAGGAATGACGGGTGATGCAGGGGTCAGCCGGTCTTATCTGCGGGTTCGGGTTCGCTGGGCTGGTTGACCCGGTTGGGTAACTACTAAAGCCAACCGTTTGGTGGTCTTTGTTATGACAACCGCTTTGTCACTATTCAAGCAGTTCCGGTTTGTTTTTCTTTATCCACTGCACAATCTCGGTTTGCAAGGCCTCGGCATGTGCCACACATTCCTCCACGAGACTGGGTGGGATGATGTCGCCAGAGTAATCCGCAACATTGCGCTGCTTCCGCAGTGCATCCAGAGCAATGACTGTCTGCTTGTCCAGACCGATGGTCTGGCTGAGCGACTGGATCATGGTCATGTGGTGGCCCGGCTTGCTGGTTAAGGTTCTATAGCCATTGACCTGCAATGCTACGCTGGCCATCTGCATAATGGCTTTATAAGCAGCGTCAAATTGGTTTTCGGCGCTGATTTCAGTTACATGGGCATCAGCGATATTGCGACTGGCTGCTGAGAGTAATCGACCGATCACTGCCGCATCCACTGTAATCCTTTCCAGACTTTTTCCGACAAGATTATCCAAGCTCATCCTTTCCTCCCATCACGTCCATTCGTGGTTTTGTCATCACATCCCTTATGAAGGCATCGTTATCCTTCTCTAGCTTGGCCCATTCACTCTTTCGGAAGATCTTTGGGTTCACCTCTCGTCCCAACGCTTTCTGTATCGAGTAAAGGGTGTTCGCAACCTCTGAAAAACTCACTTCACCAATGATCATCAGGTCGATATCACTCGCTGATGACTCCTTGCCGCTGGCTATTGAGCCGAACACGAAGGCCCAGTCTATCTTCTTGTGCAAGGGTGACAAGGCCTGACGGATGGGGTCGGCCAGGCCAACTGTCTTTTTGATGATGGTGATTAGCTCTGCATAAATTGGGCATTCAGGGTTGGCTTGATAGTGGTGCTGGTTGCCGATCTTGGTCATATGTAAGATGCCGGCGGCCAGCATGCGGTCCAGCTCTCTTTTGATGGTCGCTACCCCCATGCCTGTCTGGCGCAGAATCTCTTTAAGATAAAAGCTCTTGTCCGGTTGCCCATACAACAGCCCCAACACCTTTTGCTGTGTCTCGGTAAACAGGGCGTCGCTTAGTTGGCTCATCGGGATTGCCTGGATAATAGTTCATATTTGATGAACGATAGTTCATTTAAAGTGAACTATCAACCCTGCAGCGCTTTAAATGCAAAGAGTAGGTTGGGTTAGTAATTAGGTGTCGGAGGCTGGTTCAGCCGGTCTTTTCAGCCGGCTCTGCCTCGATGGCCTCATGCGGTTGGATAGCCTGGTGGTGGGGCAGGGTCCCACCCTACGGGCTGGCCGCAGAAAAGATCCCGTGAGGTCGAGAAAGGGTGTTGTGGGGTCGAATATTTAAGGGGGTCATTGCCGGTGGGAGTGGGCTGGTTGGGGGGCAGGGTGATTGGTTTTGGTGGGGATTGGTGCGGCAGGGCCGCACCCTACGGGGCCGGTGACCAGTCGATTGGTGAGGGGATGCGTTCGGGTGGTTTGGTGGGGCAGGGCCCCACCCTACGGGGATGGCGGGTCATCCGGTTTTTTCTGCGGGTTCGGGTTCGCTGGCCTGGTTGGCCCGGTTGGGTTGGATCAGTGAGAGAAACTGCCGTGTGCATGCCTCCCAGGAGTAGCCTTCGGCGAAGATGCGGCACTGTCTGCGGTCGACTTTGAGGGCCTTTTCGGCGGCGGTCTGCAGGTCTTCGTCCATCCAGCCGTTGATGCCGTTTTTGATCACGTCGAGGGGGCCTTCGACGGGGTAGGTGGCGACGGGGACGCCGCAGGCCATGGCTTCGAGCATGACCAAGCCGAAGGTGTCGGTTTTGCTGGGGAAGACCATGACGTCGGCGGAGGCGAGGTGTCTTGCCAGGTCGCCGTTTTCCCGGTAGCCGAGGAAGTGGGCTTCGGGGTATTGTTTTTTCAGATCTTCCAGGGCGGGACCGTTTCCGATGACAACCTTGGAGCCGGGCAGGTCGAGGTCGAGGAAGTCGGTGATGTTCTTTTCCACCGCCACCCGGCCAAGGTAGATGGCGATGGGGCGGGGCAGGTTCATGACCGACGCCTCCTGCGGTACGAAGTGTTTGATGTCGACGCCGCGGGTCCAGTATTTGAGATTCTTGAAGCCGTGTTCCTGCAGGGTCTTCTTCATGGAGCTGGTGGCCACCATGGTCAGTACCGCCTTTTTGTGGAAGGTTCTGACGAAGGCGTAGGAGAGGACCAGCGGGATGGGCGCTCTCAATCGCACGTACTCGGGGAAGCGGGTGTGGTAGGTGCTGGTGTAGGGAAAGTCGTTGCGCAGACAGTAGCGCCGTCCGGCCCAGCCCAAGGGACCCTCGGTGGAGATGTGGATGGCGTCGGGCTGAAACTCGTCGAGCATCCCCTTCAGTTTGCGATAGGGGAATAGCACCAGGGGGATGTCCGGGTAGGTCGGCATCGGCACGCTGCGAAACGCCTCCGGGTTGATGCAGAGGACTTCGTGTCCCCACTCACGCAGCAGGGTGATGGTCTTGTTGAGGGTTCTGACGACGCCGTTAACTTGTGGGTACCACGCGTCCGTTACTATCGCTATCCGCATATTGCTCTTCTTTCCGATCTAAAAGTTGTAATGATTCGTCGACCCAGTGGATGAGTCGCAGGGTGCCGTCGGCTTCTTCGGCCAGGGCGGTGCAGCTCTCCACCCAGTCGCCGCAGTTGGCGTAGGTGATACCGTCGAAATCTGAGATCACCGCATGGTGGATGTGGCCGCAGATGACGCCGTCCATGCCCCGTTCGCGGGCGGCGTGGATGACAGCGGTCTCGAAGTTGCCCACATATTTCACTGCCTCTTTCACCTGCTTCTTCAGATAGGCGGAAAGAGACCAGTAGCGAAAGCCGAGACGCCGCCGGGCCACGTTGAACCAGCGGTTGAGCCAGAGCAGCAGGTCGTAGGCGCCGCTGCCCAGGTGGGCCAGCCACTTGTTGTTCATCACCACGCAGTCGAACTCGTCTCCGTGGATGACAAGGAAACGTTTGCCGTCCGCGGTCTCGTGCACCGCCTCCTGGCGAACGTCGACGCCGGAGAAGTGGAAGCTCAAGTAGTCGCGGAAGAGTTCGTCGTGGTTGCCGGGCACATAGATTACCCGGGTGCCACGCCTTGCCTTGTCGAGCACCAGACGGACGATCTCGTTGTTGATCGCGGGCCAGTGCCAGCCCGATTTCATCTTCCACACATCGAAGATGTCCCCCACCAGATAGAGGGAATCGCATTCGTTATGTTTGAGGAAGTCGAGGAGATATTCGGTTCTGGCGGCTCTGAGGCCAAGGTGGGTATCGGATAAGAAGAGACTCTTATATTTCAGTGTCATCATCGTATTCCATGCTTGACTTGGTGCGCACCATAGAGCCCCTCTGTTGCAACGATGTGAGTGTGAGATGATTTATTTATGACAGTGTCGATTTTTAGCGACTAAGCTGGTAGAAGTGCCGGCACTATGGTGATGCAAACTGAAAAAAATGTTGGGCTCCGTCGTCTGATCAACGCCTTGCGCTGGACGATCAAGGGGTTTCGTTCGACTTATATGAATGAGGAGGCGTTTCGCCAGGAGGTCACTCTCTTCCTGGTACTGGCGCCGTTGGGACTCTGGCTGGGAGATAACGGTATCGAACGGGCGCTGTTGGTAGGCCCGCTGCTGATCGTGCTGATTGTGGAGCTGATCAATAGTGCCATTGAGTCCATCGTCGACCGCATAAGCACGGAACAGCACAAACTCTCAGGGCGCGCGAAAGACCAGGGTTCCGCGGCGGTTTTTATCTCGCTGGTGCTGGTTGTGGTGTGCTGGGTTCTGGTACTGTTCAATTGATGTCATCAATCTGTCACACGGCTATTTCATTATGACCGACCTATGAATCAAGTCTCACCACTCGAGGGCCTGGAGCCGCAGATTCGCAATGCGGTACGTGCGGTGGTTGTGCGCGAGGGTGCGGTACTGATGCAGAAGAAGTGGGCGGAGGCTCGGGGCACCTGGTACACCCTTCCCGGTGGTGGGCAGGATGTGCAGGAGACGATGGAGGCCGCGTTGATCCGCGAGTGTGAAGAGGAGATCGGCACTCGGGTTCAGGTCGGTGCACTGCTCTCGGTGGCGGACTTTTTCAAGCAGCGTGACAAGACCTTTCCCTCTGTCAGACATGTGATTGAATTCTATTTCGCCTGTGAGGTTACAGATGGCTACCAGCCCGCTTCCGGTCCCCATCCGGATAAGCATCAGGTGGATGTGGTCTGGTTGCCGATCGCCGAGCTCAGTGAAGTGGCGCTGTTTCCGAAAGACCTTGCGCTTCATCTGCCGACGCTCATCAACGAGGGCGTGCAAGGCTACCTGGGTGTGATCGACTGATATGACGCTGCCAAAGAGTATCCAGGATAATCTTCACTTCCTGCTGGCTGAGACCGGCTCCCATCTCGGTCTGTTGAAAGAGTATCTGAACCTGCCGACCGCCAGTATTCCCATACGCCTGTTGGATCGTCAGGGCTATGTGGAGAATCTTCGTCTGAGTATCCATAACCACTGCCTGAGGGAGTTGGCGGCGGGCAACGATGAGGATGCGGACCCGCAACGTTTCCGCACTGTGGAGTCAATCGCCACGCATCTTGAGCGGATCTCCGAGTTGTGCCGCGATGCTGTTTTGCAGGGTACCCATCTGCAGGACAAAAGTCTGCTCAAGGTGAAGGACTATCTGGAGATGCTGGACCGGGTCAGTAACGGTGTGGAGTTGATTGAGTCGGCGCTGACTGAGAAGGATGCCCGCCAGGCGCTGAAAATCGGCAAAGTGGAACAGCGTCTCGATCAGATCTACCAAAAGCAGCTATCGCATGGCATTCGCTCATTGAAAAAGGAGAAGCGGCCGGCGGATCGTATCTCTCTGATCCTGCTTGCCCACCGCATCGAACAGATGGGCGATGCCCTGTTGCGAATCAGCGAAGCGATTATCTCCGCCTCCATGGGGCAGCACTTCAATACCGAGCGTTACCACGCACTGAATGCTTCGATCGATCAACTGACGTCGGCGGATGGTATCGGTCAGGTCCAGGTGGAGAAGATTGCGGAGACACGTTCCGGCAGCGCCATCAATGCAGTCACTGCCGGTAGCAGTGAGGGTGGCTATGACGCGATATTCAAGGATGGGCGCAAGCGTAAACTGAAAGAGGAGAAACAGCGGCTCAAGGATTGGCACGAGATCATCCCCGGGCTGGCGCCGAAGATACTCTCTTACCAGAAGCGGGGCGAGTCGGCCGCTTTGCTGGTTGAGCATCTGGCGGGTGAGACCTTCGAGCAGATCCTGCTGCACGGCTCTGACGAGTTGTTGCAGGAGGCCTTCGACCACCTGACACAGACGCTCAAGCGTGTATGGCTGGAGACCCGCAGTAAAAAAACTGTCTCGGCCGGCTATATGAAGCAGTTGGCCAAGCGCATGGAGGATGTCTATACCATCCACCCCGAGTTCAAGCTACCGGCCAGCCGTATCGGATCGGCAAGGTTGCCCTCATTCGATCAGTTGCTGGAGAAGATGGAGGCATTCGAATCCCGGGTGAAGGCGCCGTTTTCGGTCTATATTCACGGTGACTTCAACGTAGACAATATCATCTACGATCCGGGGGAGGGCCGTATCAACTTCATCGATCTGCACCGTTCCCGCTACATGGACTATCTGCAGGATGTCACGGTCTTTATGGTCTCCAATTACCGCCTGCAGGTCTTTGATCCGCGGGTCAGGCGGCGGATTGTGGAGCTCTGCCGGGCCTTCTACCGCTTTGCCGGGCAGTTCGCGCGCAAGACCGATGATGAGAGTTTCGAGATACGTCTGGCACTGGGCCTGATCCGCTCATTTACCACCTCAACCCGCTTTATTCTGGATAAGTCGCTGTCACGGGCGATGTTTTACCGTGCTGCCTATCTGATGGAAAAACTGCTGGCGTCGGAGGCGGAGAACAAACCCTTTAAAACTCCCATACAGGAGATCTTTGTTGGCTAAACCAAGAATCGGTGTCGTCGGCATTCCCGGCAAGTGGTCCACTGAGGCGCTGGCCGATGCGGTGGAGGCCGCGACGGGCTTTCGTCTGGTGATCGACATGGCGGATGTTTATGCTCAGCTCGATACCGGCAATCTCTACTATCATGACTGGAACCTGACCCAACTGGATGCCCTGGTGGTGAAGAAGATCAACCAGGTCTACAGTCCGGATGTATTGGACCGGCTTGAGATGTTGCGCATGCTTGAGCGGGCGGGGGTACGTGTTTTCAGCCCGGTGGAGTCGATGATCCGCCTGATCGACCGGCTCAGCTGCACCATGTCGCTCTACAATGCCGGTATTCCCATACCGCAAACACGTGTGACTGAGAGTCTTGCGTCAGCCACCTCAGCCGTGTGGGATTTCGAATCGGCGGTATTCAAGCCGCTCTACTCCACCAAGGCCCGTGGCATGACGCTCATCGATACCCATGACGGTCCCGCCAAAATGCAGGAGCAGATAGAGGCTTTTCAGAAAGAAAATCCGGTGATGTATATCCAGAAAAAACTCCATCTGCCCGGTCAGGATCTGGGCATGGTATTTCTCGGCGGCGAGTATCTCGGTACCTACGCCCGAGTCGGCCGGGCAGGGGCCTGGAATACCACTATTCTCAGTGGCGGTCACTACACCGGCCATGAAGCCAGTGAGGAGTTGGTAGCGCTGGCTACCAAGGCACAGTCGATATTCGGGCTCGACTTCACCACTGTCGATGTGGCGGAGACGGAGCAGGGACCGGTGGTTTTCGAGGTCTCCGCTTTCGGTGGTTTTCACGGTGCGCTGAAGGGCATAGGCATAGATGCCGCCGCCCTCTATACGGACTACATACTTAAGGAGATAGGCCGATGAGCGGCGCTTCTATCTGGCCGGTGCCGAAGGATGTGGCTGCCCTGGTCCCGCTGATGATGCGCGAGGCGTTGCTTTGCGAAGCGCCGCTGAAATTCGCTGTCGGTGATTTGGGTATGGTCATCAGATCCAACAGTCAGCATCTACTCGATCGGCTGCAAGACTATTTCTCTCACCTGCTGGATACCCCGGTGAGTGAGCAGATAGAGATTATCGCCATCGACCACGAGGTGATTGACGGTCATCTGCCTTTCAAGGATTGGCGTCGGGAGCCCGGCAAAAAGGGGCGTAAGGACGCCTATTTCGATCTGCCGGACGGGAGATTGGTGCTGAAGGTGCGCACTGGCATGCTGTTTCTGCAGAGTGAGACCCATCGCATCGCTGCCGGTCCCTGTATGGCAAACGATAATCAGCTGATCAATTTCATCAATTCCCAGGTCATGAATCGGCTACAGCAGCAGGACTGGCTGATCTCTCATGCCGCAGGATTGAGCCTGGGTGACGCGACACTGGCGGTTGCCGGATTTTCCGGCAATGGGAAGTCGACCTTGATGCTGCATTTGATGGAGCATCCCAAGAGCTGTTATCTGACCAATGACAGGCTTTTCCTGAAAGCAAAGGGTCCCGGCGTAGAGGCTGTCGGCATCCCCAAGCTGCCGCGTATCAATCCGGGTACGGTGATCAACAATCCCAGGCTTGCCTCCCTGATCCCCGAGGAGAGAAGAGAGGCTCTGCATCAGCTACCCAGAAAAGAACTCTGGGATCTGGAAGAGAAGTTCGATGTGGATGTGGCGCGGCTCTACGGCCCCCAACGCATCGATACATCGACACCCATAACGCTGGATGGTCTGTTGATACTCAATTGGTCGCACACGGCTGAGGGTCCGGTGACACTGCAGCCGGTCGATCTGGCACAAAGAAAAGATCTGCTGCCTGCGCTGATGAAATCACCCGGGCCTTTCTATCAGGACAGTGCCGGGCGCTTTCTGATGGACGATGACCCGCTGCCCGAGTCGGCTTATCTACAATTACTCAAAGATGTCGAGGTCTTTGAGGTGACGGGTCGGATGGATTTCGCACAATTAACAGAGATCTGTTTCAACCGTTGGTGATACCAGGGCCTGTTAGCAGACCCAAAAGAGGATAAAAAGAATGTCACGTGAACTTATGCTATTCAGGCATGGCAAGTCGGACTGGAGCGAGCAGGTCGAGGATTTTGCCAGGCCCTTGAAGGATCGCGGTAAGCGCGGTGCTCAGCGCATGGGTGTCTGGTTGCAACAGCAGGCGTTGCTACCCGACCTCGTGATCAGTTCCCCCGCAGAACGTGCGATCACAACCGCGCAGAAAGCGACCAAGGCGATGGGGCTCGATGCCCGTGCCATCGCCCGCGACCGGCGCGTCTATGCAGCCCGGCTGGACGATCTGCTGAAAGTGCTTGCTGACGTACCGGCGGAGACCAGGCGGGTCATGCTGGTGGGTCATAATCCCGGGCTGGAGGAGCTGACCGAGTATCTGGAAGGCAAATATATACCTTTGCCCAGTGACGGTAAGCTGCTGCCAACCGCCACTCTGGCAGTGATCGAATTGCCGGATAGCTGGGATGATCTCAAGGCGGGTGACGGTCAACTCATCGGCATTACCCGCGCCAGTATCCTGCCGAAGAAGTTTCCCTTCCCCGACCACAAGGGCAAGGAGATGCGTGATCGTCCCGCCTATTACTATAACCAGTCTTCGGTCATTCCCTATCGTATGAACGACGGTCAGCTGGAGATTCTGGTGGTGAGATCCAGCAAGTGTAAACATTGGGTAGTGCCCAAAGGGGTGAGTGATCCGGCGACCAGTCTGCAGGCTTCCGCCGCCAAAGAGGCCTTTGAAGAGGCGGGTGTCGAAGGTGAGGTCGGGGAGCAGGCCCTGGGTAGCTACAAATACGAAAAGTGGGGTGCCGACTGTACGGTGCAGGTCTACCCCATGGCGGTGAATAAGATTATTCCTGAAGCGTCGTGGGAGGAGAACCATCGCGGGCGCGAATGGCTGAGTCCCAAGTTGGCGATGAAAAGGGTCAAGCAGTCAGAATTGAAACCCATGATTCAGGCATTGGCGGAGCAGTTGGAAGGTTAGCGTTAGCAGGCCCTAGGATAAACAATGATGAGTTTTCCCGTGTTGAGAAAAAGTGGCTATGTATAAAGCACCCAGAGTGATTGCCGCGCTACTGCGACACGGGGACTATCATCAACTGCCAAACACCCCAAGCGCACTGCAACCTTTTCCTCTCACCCAGCTTGGCGTTGAGCAGGCACAAAGGTCAGTGGGTCTGCTGCAGCGTGTTCTCACCATGTTCGGTTGGTCGCTGCATCCGGTTATCGACAGTTCGCGTTTGCTGCGTGGCTATCAGACCGCAGAAGTGATCGCACGAGGACTGCTGAGGGAGACTTCACAATCGACCGAGATCGTCGAGTTTGACGCTCTGGCTGAACGCAGTCTCGGTGCCGGCTGCAATCTGACCCTGCAGCAGATCGAAAGGGTCATACAGTCGGATCCCCGCTATCATGATCTGCCTGTCGACTGGAAATCCAACAGCCACTTTCGGCTTCCCTTGCAGGGTGCCGAGTCGCTCATGCAGGCGGGACAACGAGTCGCTGCCCATATCGACAATCGGCTCGCCGAGCTGCAGACCGAGGTCGAGCGGGATACGGTCAAGCTGTTTGTGGGGCATGGCGCCGCCTTTCGCCACGCGGCGCACCATCTGGGTGTCATGGCATTCGAACAGATTGCCGCATTGAGCATGCATCACTGTCGTCCGGTGTTTCTTGAACGGCGATTTGTCGGTGACTGGCACCACCTGACCGGTGAGTGGAAGGTTCGCCAAAAGGGGGAGTCTTTTGCCGACTGAGTCTGTCAACGGTATCAACCGGTTCCACCGAAAACGCCTGCCGGTCTATCGGGGGCAGGCGTGGATAGATGCGGAGTTGCCGGAGGAGAGTGAGCTCTGGCTATTGGGCAAGCAACAGTCTGTGGCCAAAGAAAGGGGTCAGCGAAGCTCCACAGTGCGACTGCTCAGCGAGGTTTTGCAGAAGGACTCCTGGCGCTGGCCGAAACGCCGTCTCTTCTTTTTCTCCGATCTACATGCTGATGCGGATGCCTTTATCGCTTCACTGGTGGCTTCCGGCGGTGTGAAGAAGACAGGGGAGAGTGATCGTGACCTGAAACTGACCTCTGTTGGGCGTAAAGCCAATTTCGTGATCGGTGGAGACTGTTTCGACAAGGGGCCCAGCAATCTACGGCTACTGAGAGTGATACGTCGATTGATCAAGCAGGGTGCACGGGTCAGAATCCTGGCCGGTAACCATGATATCCGTATCAAGCTCGGCATTGCCGCTGTGGGTATGGAACCTGATCCCAGGCACGATCATTTCTTTATTCGCATGGGCAGCAAAGCGATCCCGATGTTAAGAGAGATCGCTGATGAGTACCTGCAGGGTAAAAGTGCGCTGAAAGGTATACCGCCAACCCGTACCTGTCGTCGCCGGCTCTATCCGCCGAAGCGATGGTTCGATGAATTTCCGAAGCTGGCCAGTTGGATCATGCCGGATAAACGGGCGGCCAAGGAGGTCAAACGGCTGCGTGAAAAGATCGAGGCTTTTGAGACTGACTGCGAGGCGGCCGGTCTTTCCCTGCGTCAAGTCTATGCGGCAGCACTCAAATGGCAATCGCTGTTTCTGACCAAGAAGGGGGAGTTCAACTGGTTTTTTGAGCGTATGCGTCTGGCTTATCGACGCGGGTCATTTCTTTTTGTCCATGCGGGGATTGATGACAGGACGGCCAAGCTGATCAACCGAAACGGCGTCAAGTATCTCAACAGGCAGTTCATAGAGCATGTGGCAGAAGATGAGTTCTTCGAGTTCTACTATGGACCGCTGGCCAACAGCATCCGTACGAAATACCGGGATGTTGACATGCCGCTGACCCGGAAGGGGGTTGAGCTGATGCATGATGCGGGGATCCATGTCATCGTTCACGGCCATGACAACCGGCATCATGGACAGCGCATCATGCTGCGCAAGGGTATGGTGAACTTTGAATGCGATGCCACCATCGACCGCCATACAAGAAAAAAAGAGGGACTGGCGGGAGAAGGTGCCGCAGTAACCATCTTTCATCCGGACCGACTGGTGATGGGAGTCAGCACTGACTATCCCCGCATCAAGGTCTTCGATCCCGCATCCATTGTCTGATAAGTGAGGTTTCATGCGACAGGGCAAAAAAAATTTCCGCCACGAATCACTGCAGGATCGGGAGTCGATTCAGGCCATACTCAAGGCGATTACACAGGGCGTCGGTAAGGGCAAGCTGACCCTCAGTGATGAAGAGGATGAGATGATCCTCAATCCTGAAGGTCTGTTGCAGCTAAAGGTGACGGGTACTCAGGATACGGACCGGCACCGTATCAACCTGCGTATCACCTGGCAGGTGGAAGAGGAAAAGCTGAAGAAAGGCAAGACACTCAAGGTTAAGACAAAGTGATTGTGCGATGGGAGAGATTGACGCTATAAAAGCACTGACACGCTGTGCAGACCGAATGGGTGAGTTGGGTCTGCGTCTGGTTGTTGCGGAGTCGTGCACAGGGGGTTGGCTGGCTAAACTGCTCACCGACCTGCCAGGTAGCAGTGCCTGGTTCGACAGAGGCTATGTGACCTACAGCAATGAAGCCAAGCAGTCGATGTTGGGGGTGCGCAGCGACACACTGATGACTCATGGTGCCGTCAGTGAGGAGACAGTCGCTGAAATGGTACAAGGCGCGTTGACTGAGAGTGGTGCGGACCTGGCATTGGCCGTCAGTGGGATTGCCGGTCCCGGTGGTGGTTCCGATGAAAAGCCTGTCGGCACTGTCTGCTTTGCCTGGCAGAAGCGGGGGAGCCGGCCCCAGGTTGCCAGTGAACATATTACAGGCAACCGTGAAAGTATCCGGCGCCAGTCGGTCCATTATCTGCTCGAACGGCTAAGCGAGATGGTGTATGAGTGACGGCCGTTACTTCTTCGCCCTTTGGCCGAATGAAGCCGTGCGCGATCAGCTTTCGGCGGTCAATCGCCGGATGGCTGCGAATGGGCGTCCCCATCACGCTGATGACCTCCACATGACGCTGGTATTTCTGGGACAGGTGGCGGATTCACAGCTTCGACGCATCCATGATGCCGCAGATGTAATACGAGGCAGACCATTCACGCTCCATCTTGACCGAACCGGTTATTGGCCACGACCCAGGATTCTCTGGGCGGGGCCGGAACGAACTCCCGAGCCGCTGAGTCAATTGGTATTCGATCTGAAGAACAACCTGATTCCTTGTGGCTTTGAACCGGAGCGTCGCACGTACAAACCACATGTTACCCTGCATCGTAAGGCGGAAAGTACCGACCCCGGCAAGATAGAGCCGTCCATCGAATGGCCTGTCACTGAGTTTGTACTGGCCGTTTCCGGGGGCGGAGCAGGGGGATCGCCGAGGTACAGGGTCCTGCAACGCTGGCCGTTGGGCACGGCAGGTGATTCGCTTACCAATGACGCGGATTCAATTAGTGTTAACAGGCGTTAGATAAACGGAGAGAGGGTCTTCATGGACAAAAGCAGAATTAGCACAGCACTGATTTTCGGAGTGCTGTTTTGTGTCGGGCTGGGTCTATTGGGCGTGACGCTCTCCAAAGGGCTCATCGAGATGAAGGCCCTGGAGCGTACTGTGGTGGTGAAGGGTCTTTCTGAACGGGAAGTACCGGCGGATCTGGCCATCTTTCCGATCAAATTTATTGTGGCCGCGAATGATCTGAACGAGCTGGTCGCCAATCTGCAGAAAAAGAACGAGCTGGTGGTCGAGTTTCTCATCGAGCAGGGATTCAAAAGGGATGAGATTACCCGCTCGCCCCCAGCGATCACCGACAAACAGGCGCAGGCTTACGGGGGTAATACGGGTGTGTTCCGCTATTCTGGCAACTCCACAATCAGTGTCTATACAAAAGATATCGAGAGGGTAAGAAGCACACAACAGGCCCTGGGACAGCTTGGTCGTTTAGGCATTGCAATCATGGGTGATGATTATCAGGCGAAAACCAGCTTCATTTTCCGGGGGCTGAATACCCTCAAGCCGGAGATGATCGAAGAGGCAACCCGGAATGCACGAGAAGTGGCCGAGAAATTTGCCGCAGACTCGAAGAGCCGCCTGGGTAAAATTAAATCCGCCTCACAGGGACAGTTTTCCATCAGTGACCGGGACAACAACACACCGCATATCAAGCGGGTGAGGGTGGTCTCGACTGTGACCTACTATCTCTCGGACTGATTATCGATAATGTTTTGTTAGGGCCTAAAAGACCTGACTGATAATCAGGCCACCCCAGACCGGATCTTTTCTATCAGGGCCCTTGATCTCGTTGGTCTGAGTCTGTGCCACGAAGCTGATCCCCAAACCGTTATCGAAGGTCTTGGTGATCCCCAGCCAGCCATTGACGATAACCGATTCAAGCTGGTCGTGACTGAATTCCACCGGGTTGTCGCGGAATTGACCCTGCAGTATGGCGTTGTAGAAGCTGTATCTGACTTTCACGCCGGCCCAGAGAAAAAGCTCCGCCGGGTTCGGTTCGCGTCTGGCATTATCACCGAGGGTCTGTCCCAGGTTGATATATTCTGTCTGGTGGGGGGTGAAGCTCCACCAGGGTGTGTTGAGTAGTCCCAGTCTGCCCGAAATGGAAGCCCGAACATCAGTGGTAAAGCCGATGCCCGCTTCCAGTCCCCCACGCAGCTCATAAGAGATATCACCACGATGGCTATAGAGCACCTGATCGACGGAAAGCGTATGTTTGAAAGTCAGCTCACCACCATCTGATATCTGGTTATGCCAGCCCTGAGGCTCATCCGAATCGGTGGCTTCGTGGATTAACTTCTGCATCTGCTCACCGACAGAAGTGCCTAGCAGACCCACAAGCAGGCTTGATTGGTAGATACGTCCTTCCTTGGGGAAAACGGCAACCCGGCTGTTGGCCATAAACAGGAGGTTGGCATAGGGGTGGTCATCGGGGATGGCTTCTGAAGTGCTGATATCGTCAGGGGTGAAGAGTGTCAAACCGAACTCGATGGCGTGGCGTTGAAAGCCGCCCGGTCCTCCCTTCAGGTAGTCATAACCGCTGATGTCGTCCAGTTTCTCTAACCATTTATCCGCAGAAAACCAATAATCTTTGGCGCGCCTGCCTGTCAGTGTCAGCGCGATCCCTCCGGTGTAGTTGCGATCCTTTGTACTGCCCAGGAAGACGTCGTTGTCGAAATAGAATTGCCAGCCGCTGTTGTAGGACTCCTCCGGTTCGACCAGGTCCAGCTCAGCTTCGGTGACCAAACCGTGACCGGCATCAGCCGTGGTTACCCCTAGGTACATCATCAAGCAGATGGCAGATAATTTTTCGACTTTTAAAAAAGTCCTGATTAGATAGCTGGGTGATTTCATATCCATGATTGACTGAGGAGATTCCTATCTTCCAAGTTTAGGATACAGTGAATAGTTTTAGCTAAATACTGTAGAAAATACGCATATTCTCTACCTGTAGATTCTGTTCAACAGGAACCGCTGTCAGTTTGATGCAAGATAAAATCGACAAAGGCCCTGTCTGCCTGCGAAAGATAGCCATCCCTTTTCCATGCCAGAGAGAGGTCCAGATAGACCGGTTGCTCGAAAGGTACGGCTACCAGCCCGTCTGCCGGTTCATTCTCCAACACCATGCGCAGAAAGGTGGTGATAGCGAAACCCTGTCGAACGATCGCTTTGGTCAGCGGTATCAGGTTGGTCTCAAATGCGATCATGGGTTCAATGCCTGCGGTCTGTTTGAACCGGTCGATGAACTCACGTAAAAAATAACCGGGTTTGAAGACTACCAGTTCCTGGCGGAAGAACTCATCCCGACTGATTGAGTCTCGCTTGGCGAAGGGGTGATCCGCCGGTACGCAGGCTACCATCTCTTCACGGGTCAGCAGGCGGGTTTCCAGGTCTTCTGGCGGACTGTCGGCAACCACCACGCCCAGGTCGAGCTCACCATCATGGATCATCTGCTGTAGCCTGCGAGTGCCTTGTTCATAGACTGTCAGACGAAGCTCAGGATGGCGATGCTTAAAACCCATCAGAATCGGTGGGAAGTAGTAAGAACCCAACATACTGGGTATGCCGACTCGTACCTCGCCTTTAGTGAGTCCGCGCAACTCCTGCATTTCCAGTTCAGCTGCCGCAGCCAGATCGAGAAGCTTGGTGGCATGGCGCAGTAGTACCTCACCCTCCACTGTCGGGGTGATTTGGCGATCACTGCGGTGCAGTAGGGTCATACCCAGCTGCTCTTCCAGCTTTCGAATGGCAATGCTGATGGCAGGTTGGGCCACATGAAGCTGTCTGGCAGCAGCGGTGAAGCCACCCTGCTCGATAACAGACCTGAAGTAGCGAAGTTGTTTTAAATCCATATCGAAAACGAATAGAAATAATATATTTAATATATTTTTATTATAGACTGGTCGGCGTTAGTCTGAAGCCTGTTTTTTCCTTAACGCAGGCGAGCATGATCCAATCCCATACAACGGCATTCTGGCGAGCTACACTGGCCCTTTGTCTCGGCTCCGTCATGGTTTTCAGTAACCTCTATATTACTCAACCGTTGCTGCCGGTACTCAAAGAGGCCTTTGATATTACGCCGCTGCAGGCAGGCATGACCTTGTCGGTTACTACAATGACGCTAGGAGTATGCCTGCTGGTATTCGGACCACTTTCTGATGCTGTCGGACGGCGGGTCATTATTCTGTCGACACTGACACTGTTGATGCTCACGACTTTTGCCACCTTTTTCGTATCAGACTACAACCTGCTGCTGTTACTGAGGGGACTGCAGGGTGCTTTCATTGCTGGCCTGCCTGCTGCAGCGATGGCCTACATGGGCGAGGAGTTCGACTCGAAGGCCCTGTTGTTGGCTGTGGGGCTGTATATCGGCGCCAACTCGCTTGGCGGTATCGCGGGCAGGGTGATCAGCGGCCTCGCCGCTCACCAGTGGGGGTGGCAGAGTAGCTTTCTCGCGTTGGCGGCTTTCGATCTGATATGTCTGTTATTGGTGATCCGCTTGTTGCCTGCCTCACGTCGGTTTGAGCCAGGACCTCTACGGCCACGCTTGATGCTAAAGGATCTTGCCGGACATCTTCGCAACCCACTGATTGTTGCGGCCTGCGTTATTGGTGGGCTCAATTTCTTCATCTTCGTCAACCAATACAGTTACATCACCTATGTGTTGGCAGATGAGCCTTACCAGCTCTCTACTGACTGGTTGGGCCTGCTTTTTCTGACCTACCTGACCGGTACCATGGCGGCAAGTTTCTCCGGGAGGTTGGTGGCGGGGCGCTCTCAGCCGATGGCGATGGCATTGGGTGTGTTGATTTTGATGGTGGGATCGTTACTGACGCTGATTCCTTACCTTGAAACGATCGTGCTCGGGCTGTTTGTCAACGCCCTGGGATTCTTTTTTTCACATACCCAGGCAGCCGGTTGGGTCACCCGTCACGCGAAGACGGCACGGGGCAGTGCCACTTCCCTCTATCTGGCCTTCTACTATGCTGGGGCAACCCTGGGCGGCTTCTATCTGGATCCCTTTTGGCATTGGGTGTGTTGATTTTGATGGTGGGATCGTTACTGACGCTGATTCCTTACCTTGAA
>JAHXIP010000029.1 GCA_025655575.1 Candidatus Thiodiazotropha sp. (ex Monitilora ramsayi)
GGCACTCATTTCACTGTCACCGGATTTTCCGCAGGCGGCCAGGGCGATGGTGCTACTCAGTGCGATAGCAATGATAGTTTTGTTCATTTTTGAATCCTCAGAAATATTGAAGTAGTTATGAGAGCTCAGCGCGTACCGCTGGTGGCTGATAGTTATATTACGTTTTATTCCTATCAAGCTGTGAATTGGTCGTTGATCTTGACCAATGTTCACAAACGAGAGTCAGAGACTGTCGAGGAGTCCGTGCAGGGTAGTAACCACGCGCTTTCGGTTGAAAAGGAGTTGCCGCCGGCGCCCTCCCATCTGACGCCAGAGCATGGCAGCTCTGATGCCCGCTAGCAGCAGGGCGCGGATTCGGTTGACGTTATCGGGATTTTGTAGATAGACAGGCTCGCCACTGACCATGATACGGGGCTGCAGCGTACTGATGTTCTCTGCATAGATATCTGCCAGAGAAGCGAGGATATTGCTATGTGTTTGCGGAAAGTGTGGCAGGCGTGCAGCTGTGTTTTTAATGCCTTCGCTGATGCTTTCCAGACGTTCGCTATCACCGATAAGCTTGCGTTCCAATTGCACCAGACTGAGCAGGTATCGTGTCAGCTCATTGTCACGGGGCTCGCTGCCGCTGAGTTGCCGGTGGGCCAGGCGCAGGCCAGGTGCAAGATTCTGCAGACTGCCGAATACGTCAAGCACCTGGGCAGTATCCACCTGAAACAGACTGTGGATATTGCCCGTCAGGGCTTGGGCATCGGCCAAGCCTTTGTGTGCCACTTGCTGTGCCAGATGACAGGCCTGGAAGAGCCCCGCCAGGGCGATGGCCCGGTCGTTATCATTATATTTCATGGTGTGTTGTAAGCTGACTCGATGATGCCGCCGCCGAGGCATTCCTGATTCTGGTAAATGACAATTGACTGGCCGGGTGTGACCGCTCTTTGTGGTTGTGGGAAGACGACTTTAAGCTGATCGTCCGATGCTTGTCTTATTTCACAGGTCTGTAAGGGCTGGCGATGACGGATGCGTGCTGAACATCTTAGCGGCATAGCGGGGGCTTGACCTGCAACCCAATGAAGCTGGCCGGCTTCCAGTATATTGCGCATCAACATGGGGTGGTTATGACCCTGTGCGGCAATCAGCCTGTTCCTCTTTAGATCTTTTCCCACAACGTACCAGGGCGTTTCATCTGCATCCTGTCTACCGCCGATCCCCAGGCCCTGACGTTGCCCAAGGGTATAGTACATTAGTCCTTGATGCTTGCCGATAACTTCTCCCGCGGGATCTTCTATGTCACCCGGTTGAGCAGGCAGATAGCGCTGGAGAAAGTCACGGAACTTGCGCTCCCCAATGAAGCAGATCCCCGTGCTGTCCTTTTTCTTGTGATTGGGAAAACCGGCCTGTGCTGCAATATCCCTGACTTGGTTTTTTTCAAGCCCGCCCAGGGGGAATAGGGCATTACGTAGCTGTGCCTGGTTGAGCATGTAGAGAAAGTAGGTTTGATCCTTGTTCTCATCCTCTGCACGTAAAAGCTGGTAAATGTCATCAGAGGTGCTCTTCGATGCGTAGTGACCTGTGGCGATATGGCTGGCGCCGAGTTGATCCACCGCATAGTCGAGAAAGGCTCTGAATTTGATCTCACGGTTACAAAGTACATCTGGATTGGGAGTTCTTCCCGCGCGATACTCATCTAGAAAATAGGTAAATACCCGGTCCCAATACTCTGCGGAAAAGTTGACGGTATGTAGCGGTATCCCCAACCTATCGGCAACCGCCTGAGCATCGTTGAGGTCCTCAGTGGCAGAGCAGTACTCCGCTGTATCATCTTCCTCCCAGTTTTTCATGAAGAGGCCTTCCACGTCATAGCCCTGCTGTTTTAGCAGGAGGGCGGCGACGGATGAGTCGACCCCACCAGACAGGCCTACAATAACTTTAGCGGGCATTCCGATGCCCTCGTTCTAGTGGTGCTGTGGGTGTTTTGGGGTGTTGGATTTTTCGCCAGCTACCGGGTTCGAGGTCTCGTAACGCCCACTCGCCGACCTGCATTCGAATCAGTCGTAGCGTGGGGTGACCAACGGCGGCAGTCATACGCCGTACCTGTCGATTGCGACCTTCGCGGATCTTGAGTTCCAGCCAACTGGTGGGTATTGCAGCACGATAGCGAACTGGTGGATCTCTTGGCCAGAGATCGGGTTCTGTCAGTCGTTTGACCTTGGCTGGATAAGTCATCCCATCCTTAAGCTCAAGGCCTTCCCGCAGTTGAACCAATGCGTCATTCTCCACTATACCATCGACCTGTACCCAATAGGTTTTCCAGGTCTTGTGTTTGGGGTCGGTGAGTTTGTGCTGCAGCGTCCCATCATCGGTCAGCAGCAGGAGTCCTTCGCTGTCCCGGTCGAGACGGCCTGCAGGATAGACGCCTTTTATCGGAATATAATCGGCCAGCGTTGCACGACCATCGCCATCCGTAAACTGGGTGAGTACGCCGTAGGGTTTGTTGAAAAGAACCAGCATTTAGTACGCAATGGTCATCGGGTTTATGCCTGATGATTTTAGTGATCCTGAAAATCCGCCTATTATGCTTGAATACTACCCGATAGTTAATTCAAGTGGTTATATGAAAAGTGCTGAACAGGATGCTGGTGGCCGGAAAGCTATGTGTTGGTGCTGTAAAAAACTATTGGCCGATCCGAATGACCAGTCTATTTTTTTACCGCTGGGATCTTAAGCTCGGCTAGATCGACTGAGCGCGCATTAAAAAAACGGGTACAGCCTTTGCCTGATTGCTTGGCCTGGTAAAGCGCAATATCGGCTTGTCTGATCAGGTTGGAGAAAGACTCTCCATCATCAGGAAAGATGGAGATTCCGATGCTGCACCCGGGATTGAATTGGTGTTCATTGAGAGCCACGGTCTCGTTTACCTCCTGTAGAATCCTCTCCGAGATTCTCTCCACATCGGTGATTTCATCGAAGTCTTCCAGCAGTACGATAAATTCGTCACCTCCATAGCGTGCTGTGTCACCCTTAGTCAGTGATAAGGTATCTGATAGACGCAAAGCGGATTTTAGTCGCTTGGCGATCACGATTAGAATCTCGTCTCCCATTGCATGTCCCAAGGTGTCGTTGATCTCTTTGAAATTATCCAAGTCGATGAGCAGAACAGCGAGACGGGTGTTACGTCTCAGACAGCGCTCAAGGGCTCGATCCGCCTGCTCACTGAACCAGCGGCGATTGGTCAAGCCTGTCAAAGGGTCGATATAGGCAAACTCCTCCAATCGCTGATTGGCACTTGATAGTTCATCGACCAGGTCATGCTTTTCGTATTTAACGCGTAACCCGTTTTTAAAACTATTGTGATAGATATGGCCCGTGACCATCACGATAGCGCTGTAGGCCAGGGCAAGGACACTGAATTCCAGATTGGATTCCTGGCTGATGAAGTAGGACCAGTATTGGAGTGAAAATAGAATCGGACAGGTAAAGGCGTAATAGACGGGCAGCTTGAGTGCATTGTTTGGTAGTGCTGCCAGAGGTATGCCAATCAGTGTGACAAGGATGATGATGTGGTCGTAAAGCGAAAAGTTTTCTTGCAGAATCACGACCAGAAGTGACCAGAGCACACCGGCACAGAACGTGAGAATGGTATAGATTATCAGCCATGCTTGTGAATAGCGGTCATGAATCAGTGTGCTTTCTCGAACACTGCGTAGAATCAGGCGTAGGAGATTGACGGTTATCTGCGCTAATGCCCAACTAAGGATGATCTGATTCTCCTCATAGGAACCGTATAGCGTACTCAATAGGAGAACGGTCACAACCATCGATGAGAATAAGGTAATGGGTGCGTTCTTGTAGAGTAGGTCGAGCAACTCCCGACCGGTGAATGTATCGATATTCGTATTTTGTACAACCTGATTGTCCATAACTGACGCACCCCTATCCTTTTTATTGATTTTTTTAATATAGCCGCTTGTGTCTTGTTATTTCCCCATATTTTCCAGGGGCTCAACAGTCAAGACACTACATTCGAATACAGAAAAACAAGCGGGTTTTCATAATCTAGTCTAGGCTAGAAGCTTTTTCAGGCGAGGTAACTCAATCGATGTTCTCCGATAAAATCTCTATTCCACCGGAAGGCAGTGCCATTACTGTTGGTGGCGATGCTAAACCCACAGTCCCTGATAATCCGATTATTCCATTTATTGAGGGAGATGGTATTGGCGCAGATATCACACCGGTTATGCAACAGGTGATCGATACGGCTGTTGAGAGAGCCTACACCGGTCGTAGGAAGATTCATTGGATGGAGATTTATGCGGGTGAGAAGGCCAATCGTGTCTATGGTGAGGGTGAGTGGTTGCCTGAGGAGACGATAGCGGCACTCAAGCAGTTTCCGGTTTCCATCAAGGGGCCGCTGACGACGCCTGTGGGGGGCGGGATTCGTTCTCTTAACGTGGCCATGCGTCAGATGCTTGATCTCTATGTCTGTATCCGGCCTGTGCGCTATTTCAGTGGCACCCCCAGCCCGCTGAAGCATCCTGAGAAAACGGACATGGTCATCTTCCGAGAAAATACCGAGGATATATACGCCGGCATTGAATGGCAGGCAGGGACGGCAGATGCTGAAAAGGTATTACGTTTTCTACAGGATGAGATGGGCGTAGATAAGATTCGCTTTCCTGCCACTTCCAGTATCGGCATCAAGCCAGTGTCGGAAGAAGGTACCCGGCGTCTGGTTCGAAGGGCCATTCAATATGCCATCGACAACGACAGGGATTCTCTGACGTTGGTGCATAAGGGCAATATCATGAAGTTTACTGAGGGGTCCTTTAAAAACTGGGGTTATGAATTGGTGAAGGAGGAGTTTGAGGCTGAGGAGATGGATGGCGGGCCGTGGTGCAAACTGGCTAATCCTATGACTGGAAGAGAAATCATCGTTAAGGATGTGATCGCCGATGCTTTCCTGCAGGAGATTCTGCTTCATCCCGAGGATTTCAGTGTCATTGCCACACTCAACCTCAACGGTGACTTTATTTCCGATGCACTTGCCGCACAGGTCGGTGGTATCGGCATAGCGCCGGGTGCCAATCTCTCTGATGAGGTGGCCATTTTTGAAGCCACGCACGGAACGGCCCCCAAGATCGCAGGGCAAAATCGTGCAAATCCTGGATCATTACTGCTCTCAGCAGAGATGATGTTACTTCATATGGGCTGGCGCGATGCCGCCGACCTGGTTGTAAAAGGCATTTCGGGTGCGATACATGCACACACGGTGACAGAAGACTTCGCCAGCCAGATGGAGAATGCCGTACTGGTTGGAACTGAAGAGTTCGGACAGGCAGTAATTGCTCACATGTAGCTATTTAAAATGAAACGGCCGATGATTGGGATCATCGGCCGCGTGCTATCGCTCGACGGTAACGCCGAGACTGTGACTATTCGTTCGATACCCGTTGTATATTGGTTGCGTGCAGGCCTTTCGGACCCTGGCTGATATCAAACTGTACCTTTTGACCCTCTTTCAAAGTTTTGTAACCGTCCATCTCGATGGATGAGAAATGTACGAAGACATCCTGCTCACCATCTTCCGGTGTTACGAAACCATAGCCCTTGGCGTTGTTAAACCACTTTACGACTCCAGTCGCCATTGCTAATACTCCTCAGCTATCCACTGCCGGAGTGGGGGATATTGTCGCAGACAGCAGAATTGAGAGAGCCCCTTGGGAGTGCGAATGTTGCGCCTTGCCATTGGACCCGCTTGGGAAAGCCAGTCCTTCATGGTAATGCTACCTCAAACGCCAATTTCCTTTCGAGGTCCGCTCAACGGCAGATTTCTACGTATTATTGTTAAGAGTGAAAATCACTCCATCCACTCACTCAAGCATAATTACATTGGTGATACTCATTGGGCGTTACGATAACGCCTCAAAAACCAGCGTCATGGCTCTCTTTGGCGGAGTCCTTTGTCAACGCTGTAGAGAGAAGTATAGTGTGGTAGCGTTGTGGGTCAACACTAAGCCGACATGTTTGCTTGGTATTGTATTAGTCAATTAGTATCATCCCTTATTCTTACGGGGTAATCCCCGTATATTTTCCGGAGAATAATTCCGCTTTTCAGGCGTTGAAGGCCTGCTAGAATCACACAGTATGAGCAGTAAAGAACAAACCTCACATGATGACGGACTGGCCCTACAGGAGGCGGTGCCAAAACTCAAAAAGCCGCCTCTCTACAAGGTCATTATCCTCAATGACGACTTCACCCCGATGGAATTCGTGGTGCAGGTATTGGAGTCTTTTTTTGATATGGATAGAGAGAAAGCTACAAGAGTGATGTTGCATGTCCATACAAGGGGAGTGGGTGTATGTGGCGTGTTCACCAAAGACATAGCTGAGACAAAAGTGTCTATAGTCAATGAATACTCCCGTAGTAACCAGCATCCACTACTTTGCACTATGGAGGAGTCCTGACAGCCTCCTTGGAGTCCGAATCAGATGTTGAATAAAGAACTGGAATTTACCCTGAATCAAGCGTTCAAAGATGCCAAGGACAGGCATCATGAATTCATGACGGTTGATCATCTGCTGTTGGCGCTTTTGGATAACCCGGCGGCAGTTGCCGTACTCCATGCCTGTAGCGCAGATGTCGATAAGTTACGCCAGCAGGTGAGGGAATTCGTTGATCAGACAACACCACTGATTCCGGATGGTGATGAACGGGAGATTCAGCCGACGCTGGGTTTTCAGCGTGTACTGCAGCGGGCCGTGTTTCATGTACAGTCATCCGGTAAGAACGAGGTGACTGGCGCAAATGTTCTGGTTGCCATCTTCAACGAACAGGATTCCCAAGCTGTATTTTTTCTTGGCCAGCAGAAGGTCAGTCGACTTGATGTGGTTAACTACATATCACACGGCATCTCCAAACTCGAGGATGGGGAACAGGATGCAATGGGCGGTGGTGAATTCAATGCCGATGTCAAAGGAGAGAACCAGGATAGCCCGTTAGAGACCTATGCGTCTAACCTGAATCAACTGGCAGAGCAGGGCAAAATTGATCCTTTAATCGGTCGACAGTCTGAAGTGGAGAGAACCATACAGACCCTCTGCCGCCGTAGGAAAAATAACCCCTTGCTAGTGGGTGAAGCCGGTGTTGGTAAGACTGCCATTGCTGAGGGTCTGGCAAAGAAGATTGTTGACCAGGAAGTACCGGAGGTACTCTCAGGTGCGACAATCTATGCATTGGATCTGGGTGCGTTGGTGGCAGGCACCAAATACCGTGGTGATTTTGAAAAACGCCTGAAGGCAGTACTGGCGCAGTTGAAGCGAGAGCAGGACGTAGTGCTCTTCATTGATGAAATCCATACCATTATTGGTGCCGGTGCAGCCTCTGGTGGAGTGATGGATGCGTCCAATCTGATCAAGCCGGTGTTGGCCTCCGGTGAACTGCGCTGTATCGGCTCCACCACCTATCAGGAGTTTCGCGGTATTTTCGAAAAAGACCGCGCGCTGGCGCGCCGATTCCAGAAGATCGATGTGGAAGAACCTACAGTCGAGGAGACAGTAGAGATCCTCAATGGTCTCAAGTCACGCTTTGAGGCGCATCACAACATCGAGTACACCCTGGAAGCTTTACGTAGCGCATCGGAGCTTTCAGACAAATATATCAACGACCGCCATCTCCCCGACAAGGCGATCGATGTCATCGATGAGGCGGGGGCCAATGTCCAGCTTCAACCGGAAGACGATCGTTTGAAGGTTATTGATGTAGAAGAGATTGAGGCAATCGTGGCCAAGATCGCACGTATTCCACCGAAAAAGGTCTCTACGACGGATACCGAGTCGTTACGCAATCTCTCCCGTGACCTGAAACTGGTCGTCTTCGGACAGGATGAGGCGATCCAGGCGCTTTCCGCATCGATTCGTATGAATCGCTCAGGCCTGGTCAACGAGGGGAGACCGGTAGGGTCTTTTCTGTTTGCCGGTCCTACGGGCGTAGGCAAAACAGAGATTACACGCCAACTGGCGCGCATCCTGGGTATGGAATTAATTCGTTTTGATATGTCGGAATACATGGAGCGGCATACAGTATCCCGATTGATTGGTGCACCTCCCGGCTATGTGGGTTTCGATCAGGGAGGCCTGATGACTGAAGAGATCGCCAAGCATCCGCACTGTGTCCTGTTGCTGGATGAGATCGAGAAGGCCCATCCGGATGTCTTTAACCTGCTGTTACAGGTGATGGATCACGGTACCCTGACCGACAACAATGGCCGTAAGGCGGATTTCCGCAATGTAGTGATCGTCATGACCACCAACGCTGGCGCACAGGAGATGAGCCGTTCATCCATCGGCTTCACCAGTCAGGATCACACCAGTGATGGCATGGAAGTGATAAAACGGATGTTTACCCCGGAATTCAGGAATCGTCTGGATGCGATTATCCAGTTCTCGGGCCTCTCGCAGGAACACATCGCCAAGGTAGTGGATAAATTTATCTTCGAGTTGGAAGGCCAGTTGCAGGAGAAGCAGGTGAGCCTGATCGTAGAACCGGAAGCCAGGGTCTGGCTGGCGGAACACGGGTATGACCCGAAAATGGGTGCACGACCCATGGCGCGCCTGATTCAGGAAGAGATCAAAAAGCCATTGGCTGAAGAACTGCTTTTCGGGAAGCTCATTGGTGGGGGGACTGTCAGAGTCGATGTCTTAGAAGGCAAACTTCAATTCGATATCATGGGTGAGTCGGTTGCCGGTGCCACCACAGAGGACGGCTAGCAACGCTCAGCGTGCGCGATAGGTGATGCGTCCTTTGGACAGATCATAGGGTGTCAGTTGCACGGTAACCTTGTCGCCGGTAAGGATACGGATATAGTGTTTACGCATCTTGCCGGAGATATGGGCAGTGACCACGTGACCGTTTTCCAGTTCCACACGGAACATGGTATTCGGCAGGGTCTCGACCACTGTCCCTTCCATTTCGATAAAATCTTCTTTTGCCATAGCGCTCATTTCCTGAATTAACTGCCAACGCAGCCGAAAAGTATACCACAGCAGGCATACCGAAGAGCGCCATTATCAGCATATTTGCGCATATGGCAAGTCTTGTCTCTGTCGGGGGATCGCTACTCCTCGAGTGTATAGGCCATGGCGTAGTCGACCAGCATGGGACACTTGATTTCAGGCGGTATGCTGGGCAGTGGTAGAGAGGCCTCTACCGCTTTACCGGCCGCTTTGCGCAGCAGGTTGTGTTTACCTCTCACATCGAGTTTATCTAGCTTACCGTCACACCCCAGTCGGAAGCTGACACGGATCATGCCCTGGAGATGTCGGCGTCTCGCGATCGTTGGATAGAATTTGTTTTTCTCTATCTGCGCCATCAACCTAGCCAGGTATTCGTTACGTACACTCTCTAGCTGGCGACTGGCAGGAGGCGGCGGTATGGGTGCGGCTGCTACAACCTCTTCTACCACTTCTTCGACTTTGGGCGGCTCAACCACAGGCATCGGCTGTGGCTTGGGCTTGGGTTTGGGCTTCGGTTTTGGTTTCGGCTTAGGCTTGGGCTTGGGTTTAGGCTCCGGCTGTTTTTTTACCTCTGGTGGAGGTGGCTCAACCACCGGCATTACGGTTTCGGATTTGGGTTGTGGGAAATTAAGTTGTACGAAAAGTGGCTTCTGGTCCCGCTCGATTTCTGCGGCTGAAATCAGGTTTCTATCTGACCACTTGAATGCGACCAAGAGGTGTATCAGCAGTGAAACGACAACAGCCGCCAGACGCCAGCTAAAATCCTTCCCGATCATGGTCGTTCTGTCAGAATATCCAGTGATTCAGCACCTGCGGCCCTGGCGGCATCGATCACTTTTACCCCCAAACCGAACTGGGCTTTGTGATCGCCTTTGAGGCGAACAAAACTTTTTTCCGGTGCGTGCAGCGCACCCCTTAGCGACTCTTCCAGCTCATCCAAATGAACGGGATGGCCGTCGACCAGCAGTTGACCGTCCGGTGTCATGGCAATCTCAACGAACCCTTTATCTTCACTGACGGCACTGTTGGATGCATCCGGCAGATCAATGGGAATGGCATCGTCTTCTATGAAATGGGCCGTCAACATGAAAAAGACCAGCAGTAAAAAGACAATATCGATCAGTGGTGTCAGATTGAGCACCATCGATGAGTGCCTTCGATATTCAGACGCCATCGGTTATCTGTTCCCAAGTATGGGGTTGTTCCGTTTCCTCCTCCTTTGCGGCTGTATTGCTGCGACGTTCGAGGAGCAGGGCGATACACCGATTCATGCGCTGTGCGCGTCGTTCGACACCACCCTCCAGAAAATGCAGGAGAATCAGCAGTGGTATGGCAACGGCAAGACCTACGCCGGTGGTGATCATGGCCTCCCATATCCCTCCAGCCAACGCCTGTGCATCCACTTTTCCGCCAGCCTGCTCAATCACCATGAAGGCCTTGATCATGCCGGTGATGGTACCCAGCAAGCCTAGCAGGGGGGCCGTATTGCCAAGGATACCCAAGGTGCGCAGGCCGAATTCCATGCGTTGGATCTCCTGTGACCGAATACGTTGCCCAACCCCTTGCAGGTCCTTCACACCTGCCCGGTCAGCCTCCACGATAGCCTGGATGATCCGTGCCTCCGGACCCTTTAACTGTGCGACGCTGTGGGTGGCATCCGATTGTTCCAGCAACCGGTCAAGCTTCGAGAGCCACTGCTTGGGCAATTGGCGCAATCGCAAGAAGAGGAGATTCCGTTCCAGCACGATAGCCAGGCCGATAGACGAGTAGGCGGCGAGTATCCAGACGACGGGACCGCCTTTGGCAAAAAGTTCAGCAATGTTCATGGTGTCATCCAGCCCAGTGCGGTGGCAGTGCCGGTCATCATCAACAGAACCACACTGGTATTTTCAAGCGCAACGCGATGGCGCGATAAATGGTGCCTGATCTGATGTCCGAAATGAGCTACACCGAAAGCAAAGACCAGTGTAGGGACAAATACGGCACCGAGGGCAAAACCGGTTCCCAAAGAGATGCCGCTGATAATACTGGCACTGGTGGCTGATGCAAGCACCACCGTCATTAATGGCGCACAGGGGTTGAGTGCCATGCCCAGCCCCATCAGAAAGAGACTGCCAGGCAGCATTTTCCCAACAGGAGGTGTGTCATCATCACGGGATTCGATATCCAGTGTTGTGCCAGGGGGTTGGCCACAAGATTTACCACAGGCCGATCGGTTACGGCGAAACAGAATCGAAAGTCCGACCAGCAGTGTTGCCGCACCCAGCAGCCAGCGCACCCATGGCGCTGCGAGCCAGTCCTGTACCCAGAGACCGAGACCACCTGCCAAACCACCCAGCAGGGAATAGCCGGTGAGCCGGCCCAGTGTAAAGGGCGCTAAGGTTTGCCAGGCCTTTTTGATGCCACCCTCCGTGGCAGCAAAAACCGGCCCGAGATAGGGCAGGCAGGCAATGTTGCAGGGACCGGCACCATAACCCAGTCCGAGCAAAAGCGCAGCACCGAAGCTGAGGACAATGGGCTCGATGGGCATCATGGGGTCTTTACCTGAGCTTTACTGCGGTCTCTCTTCAGCCATTGCAAGAGATTGGATTTTTCCCATTTTGTCTGCGCCTTTTTACGTGACTTGAAATAGTCAGGACCTGAGGTAAAGACAGGAATCAATGCATATTTCATCTGTAAGACATCTTTATCGGGACAGAACTCCACACATCGGCCACAGAGTGTGCAATCCTCGAACGTCACATCACGCCGCTCCATATCAGTGTGAATTTCACGAATGTCCATGGGGCAGGCCTTGGCACAGAGTCCGCAGCGATCACATCTGGGTGTACCGTTTTTCACCAGTCTCAGCAGGCCGAGTTTGCGAAATGTGGCATGCAGCGCAAGCATCGGGCAGATTCGGCAGAAGGGCTGCCTGACGGTCAGCGCCAATGCCACCATTAGACCAAACAGGAAATCGGCCAGAAGCGAAAGCACGATAGTGGTTGTGTTGGCAGTATCTACATACAGTTGAGAAGTATCACCTGTGGCCAGTGTTGTCAGTATGCGGCTGGGACAGATGCGGCAGAAGGGATCGCCCAGATCATGGTTTACCATGCCGATACCGGCCAGCAGGGGAAAACCGAAGACCAGGAGCAGCAGAATGAACCACTTCACTGGGCGAATACGATTGACCAGTCCTTCATCCAGAGACTCCCGGCGGGCCAGACCGATCTTTTGACCGATCATGTATAAAAAATCCTGGAAGGTGCCCAGGGGACAGATCCAGCCGCAGAATGCCTTGTTGAGAAAGACAAACAGCAAGAGGAATGTGCCCAGTGTGATGAGTGTCGGCATGATCCCCATCACCAGGTTGCCGCCTTTGGCGATGGCTTCACCCAGCCGGTGATCCATCTGATGCTGAATAGGGATCAGGGTACAGAGGTCGGCGCCCTGTTGATCGTAGGCACAGCTTAACGCAGGCAGGGCACCACTGATCTTATCTTCCAGGTAGTAGCCGGTGATAACACCACCGTAGACAAAAAAGACAAATGCGGCGATCTGTACCAGTTTTCGAATCGAGGAGAGATTGATGATGCCGTTCATGCCTTCTTACCTGCAGTTTTTTTAGTTTTGCCAATGAGGCCGCCGACAATCAGGCCGAGACCAGCCACCAGCAGACCCATTCGGGTCGACTGCCAGTGTGAGGGGGCAACCCGGTACTCGGCTGTGAGCGTGGTCTGATAGTCGATGTCGCCATCCTGAATCACAGCACTGATGGCGAGCTCTGCACTACGGCGGTCCCGCTCTCCTGTGACGATATCGGGAAAATCATCCGGTAGATGGAACGCCACACGTCCGGATTCATCGGTCGATGCCTGCATCTGACTACCATTGTCTGTTTCTAAGCTCACGGGGATACCAACGGCAGGTGCGCCATGTATGCGTAGCAGGAAGCCCCAGGTCTGATCCGAATGGTAGTGATTGTGTTCGCGAGGGATCGGATCGGGCACAATCTCGAATGCGGTTTTTTCCGTACCGGCAAGTTCGCTGGGGCTTCGCTTACTCGGTCGGCCGAATTGATACTCATAGCGAATCACGGCTTCTTTACTGTCACCCCAGTCCTTTTCGGCGATCACGACATGATAGTTATCCGTACCTGTCTTGGGGATCGTGATACCGCCATGCTCGAACGTCAGCGGCTGGGTGGTAAGGTCAGGTTTCCACAGTGTTATCTTGGCCCCATCGCTGTTTTCCAACATGAGTTTTTTCGGTCCACGATGACTGTGTGCCGGGGGCTGAGGTTGCGTGGGTTTGTCACCTGCCTCCTCGGCGCTTTTGGCGACCGGGAGAGTTAACATCAGGGCCATGGCTAGCATTGATAAGGGTTTGTATCTCTTCATGGGAGGTCCTCAAAAGCTGTAGGCGTAGCTCAGCATGGCGGTGCGGGGAGCGCCGGCCGAATAACTTTTGTCGCCGTTTGTGCGCTTAGTCACTTCAGTGGCATAGCGTTTGTCAAACAGATTAGAGACATTCAACTGCACACTATGGGGACCGGCGGCATAACCCAGCATCAGATTGGTGAGAAACTCATAGCCTTTATATTTCTCCGTGTTGGCGTTATCCATGTAATAGCTTCCCCAGCTGGTGCTGCGGACCACAGCCTTGAAACCGGAGGGGTGGTTATAGCCCAATGCGAGACTGTATTGCTGTCTGGGTACGAATGGCAGTTGGTTGCCTGATCGGTCTTCTGGAATCTCAACCGGACCTGCGCGAACCAATTCGATGAAGTCTTCGAAGGTGTAATCGCTGTAGGCGAATCCACCCTCCATCCAGTACCGCTTTGTCAGGTTATATCGTCCGCTGATCTCCACGCCTTTCTTGGATGTTTTGCCCGCATTCTGATGCTCGGTACTCATGTCGGCATTGAGGACTTTTACAATCTCATCACTGACTCTGGTGTTATAGATTGCGAGATCCAGCGACCAGTCCCGAGCGCGCCCCTTCAGGCCTATCTCGATATTTCGCGCTGTCGCTGCATCCAGCATCGGGTTGCTCTGAATCTCTGTCTCGGAGGGGACCTGGCCGGATTGGGCGGCTACGCCGTAGAGATTGAAAATCTCATTCAGGGCATAGGTGATGCCCAATTTGGGTGAGAAAAGGTTGAAGGTCTTGTCTGTCTTGGTGACTTCCGGCGAGGCAAAAGTGACATAGCTGTTACTTCCCCATTCGTACTTTCCATAGGCCGTGTTGTCGATATCGAAACTGTTGCGGTCGTAGCGGAAACCGATATCCAACGTTGTCTTGTCCGTGGGACGCAGGGTCTCCTGCAGGAAAAAACCGTAGAGGGTGTTGGTGGCATCTTCCACTTCCAGCAGATCGCCCCTCTCATCAGAAAGAGTCCGAAGTATTGGAGCGACAGGATTCCAGGGTGTAGTTGGTCCGGGTACCCAGTCTCTATACTCGTATTTTTTTGAATCTTCTGTCTCATCCCGACGGGCTGTAATACCGCTAACCAGCGTGCTTTCACCCCATAGCTGATGACGGTAGGCGAATTCCAGATCCGTACCGATAACCGTGGTGCCCGGATTGTCATTGATGGCACCCGTGACAGGGTGGTAGTGGTCCCAATGATTGGCGTAGATCCGCGGTTTGAGGGTCAGATCGCCGATCTCCTGCTCATAGCGGGAGTTGAAGAACCAGATGGTGGAGTAGCGCCCGCTGTGCTGCCATTGGCTGCTGGTGTCGCGTTGTTCACCGCTGTCGAGGTATCTCTCGAAATCGTTTTCGTCCATTGAGCCGGGGAGCTGCAGGTCGGCTTTGTGATAGCTCAGTTCCGATTCCAGAGTGGCCTCATTGTCTAGCAGGAGTCCGTGCTTGAGACTGACCTGACTCGATTCGAACTCGTTCCAGTCACGCCAATCGTTATCGCTCTTGCGATAGGATGTGGTCACTGAGAAGGCATTGCTGTCGTTGATGTCGCCAGCCACGCGGCCATGCAGGTTGGACTGGCCATACTCGCCAACACCGACCTTGACCCGGTTACTGTCGGTATCGAAGACCGATTTTGAGATAATCTGTATGGTGCCGCCTGAAGACCCGGCCCCATAAAGAGAGCCCGGGCCTTTGGTAATCTCGATTCGCTCGATATCCTGGGTGTCGATGAAATCGAAGCGGGAGAAACTGTCGGGATCGGTCATTGGCACACCATCACGGATCACCATGATTTCACGCACGCCGTAATTGGCCTTCTGGCCCGCACCGCGGATGATCAGTCGACTGTCGTAGGCTGAGTTCTTGGAGTCAATAAGAACGCCGGGTGTGCCCTGTATGGCGTCTTTGATATTGAACATTTTTTCGCTTTCGATGCGCTTCGAATCGATCACATCGATGGCGCCTGCCACCTCCTTGGTGCCACGCTCGATACGGGTGGCGGTGACGCTGATGACGTCATAGTCCGTAGAATCCTCAGAGATGGCAGAGGCGCTCTCTTCGGCAAAGGTTAGTGTGGGGGTCAGTGTGGATAGGATAGAGAGGGTCAGGATCTGTTGCTTTTTTATCGTCAGGTACTTCATTCAATATTTCCGCCAATCAGTAATGAGTCGATCATTTGGCTTCAATGCGATGCAGAGGGGAATAATGTGACATCTTTCTCGCAATGAGCTCCCGTCGAAAGTAGCAATTCATGAGCCACTTGTATCTTATTGATATGAAAAGAAAATAATATGTAGCGGAAAGACAGGTAGGTGAAATCACCTAAAAAATAGGGGAAATCACGCAGATTGATCTGGCGGGAGCGATTGTGTAGTGAGAATTAGTGTTGGTGTAGTATCCAGCCCTGGCCGGACCAAGCCTCATAGGGGCGAAAGCGGGTCTTGTAGTTCATCTTGTCGCAATCCTTGACCCAGAAACCGGGATAGACCCAATCCTTTCCCAGTGCTTGTGCATGGTATATCTGCCAAAGAAGGGCGAAGACGCCAAGGCCATCCTGACTGAATTCGGTATCGTAGAAGGTGTAGATGGATGAGGTGCCATTGGGCAGGATATCGCTGACGGCGACGGCTGCCAGCTCGCCCTCTTTGCGGAATTCGATGAACTCTGTCTCCGACCAGTCACAGGTGAGAAATTGAAGATACTGTCCAGGGCTGTTGCAGGTCATGGTGCCTTCGGGGTGGCGTTGCAGCAGATAGCGTTTGTAAAGCTGAAAATGCGCTTCCTGAAACTCAGCCGTCACGGGCCTGACCTGATAACGGGGTGAGTTCTGTTTCCAGTTGCGCCGCTGGCTACGTGATGGTTTGAACGACGCTACTGGCAGACGAAGTGAGACACAGGCATCACAAACCGCGCAGGCGGGTTGATAGAGATAGCAACCGCTACGCCGAAATCCCCGATCTATCAGTTGCTGGTAGATCTCCGATGTGACTTTTGCCGAAGGGTCCAGAAATAGGCTGCGGGCTTCCCTGTCAGGCAAATAGGAGCACTCGTGTGCCTGGCTGATATAGAGCGCATAGGCGCTGTCCTGATTGAAACCGCCGTCGTTCAGCATGTTTCGATCTCCGGACAAATCATGGGGAGATCAGACCAGCTGCCAGGGCGTCCCGGCAGACGGGTCCATCCGGAAAGATTGTGGCAGAAAACCTGACGCGGGATTTGTTCTGCACCCAAGCTGGCAAGATGTGGTGTGTAGACTTGGCAATCAATCATTCTATATCCCCAGTCCGACAGTGTGTGGCTCAGATGCACCAAGGCGATTTTGGAACTGTCCTGAACTTGGCTGAACATGGATTCACCGAAGAACACAGCGCCTATCGCCATACCGTAGAGGCCGCCCACGAGAACTCCATCCTGCCAGACCTCTACCGAGTGGGCCAGCCCCAGTGCGTGTTGCTGGTGATACGCCTCTATCATTTCCGGTAGCAGCCAGGTACCGGGCGAGTTGTCTCTGGGTGCTGCACAGCCTTTGATAACACCAGCAAAATCCCGATCGAAACTAACCTGAAACTGCTTTCTTCTCAATGTCTTACGAAGACTCCGGCTGATCCTGATTTTTTCAGGATAGAGCACTGTCCGGGGGTCAGGGGACCACCAGAGAATCGGTTCATCTTCACTGAACCAGGGGAAAATACCCTGCATATAGGCACTGATTAGCCGCTGTGGTGTGAGGTCGCCACCGACAGCGAGCAGACCATTGGGCTCACGCTCTGCCAGTGAGACATCGGGAAAGGGTGCTGAAGGTTCTTCGTCTAGCAGGAAGATCATCGTGTTTTTTCTTAAGATGTATAACTGAATTATATGATTATCCTAACAGGCACTTGTTTTAGCGGAAAAAAGTTCGCATTATTCACTTCGTCACTTTATGGTTTTCTAGCACAGTTTCGTAAAGACTTGGCATCTGTTTTTCAAAGGGCTGCCAGGTTGAATCGAACCGCTTGTTATATGCCTGACTAAATTTAGGACTGGAGAGACTATTGCCCGATGTCGTCAAACACTTGCAGATAGGCGATGTACTGCAGTTGCAGTTCGCGCCACCCAGTGAGAATCAAGACCGTTTTGCCGCCACACTGGTGGGTTTTTTACCGGGTCAGAGTCTGGTCATCACCACGCCACGCAAACAGGGCAATCCGATTATTGTACGGGAGGGACAGACCTTCACCGTCCGCATGTTACAGGGAAGCAATATTTTTGGCTTTGTTGCCAATGTTTTGAGTGCTTCGTCCAAGCCTTATCCGCATCTCCATCTGGCCTATCCCGCTGATGTTGAAAGTGCAGTTGTCAGGAATGCACCACGGGTCGCGACTGAGATCCAGGCTATCGTCAACATGCCCACGGGCAGCGATGGAGCAGAGGATCAACGACCGGTCATGATATCCGATATCAGCAGTACCGGGGCACGGGTCATGGACAGGCAGCAGCTGGGTGAAGTGGGCACAAATATTCAGGTGATCCACTCGCTCTCTGTTTGTGGGGGGCAGGACGTGCTGAAAGTCATGGGCGTCATCCGCAATATTCGTGAAGTGGTGCGTGATGATGGCTCACGCTTGTTTGTTCACGGCGTTGAATATCGAGGATTGACCCGATTTCAGGAGTTACTGCTGTGTGCTTATGTGCTGGGCAGTATTGCCCGGGAGCGGGGATAGCATCGGTGCGGCAGCGCCGCACCGATATCAAGCAGAGTTAACTTCGCGTTTATTTATCAGCCTCCAGGGCATCGAGAAAACGCTCGGCATCCAGCGCGGCCTGACAACCGGTGCCGGCTGAAGTGATTGCCTGACGGTAGACATGATCCATCACATCACCGGCGGCGTAGATACCCGGGGTGGATGTTTGAGTGGCATTGCCCTCCAGTCCACCCTGGACCTGCAGGTAGCCGTTGGTCATTTCCAGCTGGCCTTCAAAGAGCCCGGTATTAGGACTGTGGCCGATAGCGATGAAGACACCCTGAAGGTCGACATCTTTGGTGCTGTCATCTTTCACATTCTTGATGCGCATACCGGTCACACCGGTTTGGTCCCCCAGCACTTCGTCCAGTATGTGGTCCCATTCGATGGTGACATTGCCTTCCTCGGCTTTCTTTTTCAGTTGATCGGAGAGGATTTTTTCCGAACGGAACTGATCGCGCCGATGAACCACGACAACTTCGGCTGCGATGTTGGAGAGGTAGAGTGCCTCTTCGACTGCTGTGTTACCGCCGCCGATGACTGCTACCTTCTGGTTTTTATAGAAGAAGCCGTCACAGGTGGCGCAGGCAGAGACGCCGCGGCCACGAAAGGCCTGCTCGGATTCCATACCAAGGTACTTGGCTGATGCGCCGGTGCAGATAATGAGGGCATCGCAGGTGTAGACAGCCTGATCGCCGGTCAGACGAAAGGGACGCTCTGTCAATTCGGCCTTATTGATATGGTCGAAAATGATCTCTGTATTGAAGCGTTCGGCATGCTTGCGCATACGTTCCATCAGATCAGGACCCTGGACACCGTCATTATCACCCGGCCAGTTGTCTACCTCAGTGGTGGTCATCAACTGTCCGCCTTGCTCCATGCCGGTGACCAGCACGGGATCAAGATTGGCGCGCGCAGCGTAGACAGCGGCGGTGTAACCGGCGGGACCGGATCCCAGAATCAATAGGCGGCAGTGCTTGGTTTCGCTCATGTATACTAACTCCAGACGAGTGACGCCCTGACGAGCAGGGAGTCACGCTCAACGTATAGTGTGTGTGCAGTCTTGGACAGGAATTAACGGAAATCAGTGACCCTGTGCCAAGTCTGTAAAAGAGAATGCGGGAATACTACGGAAACATGCGGCGGTGGTAAAGAATCCATGATGTGGTTGAGGGAATTCAGGCTGAAATTTCTAACCCAGTCTCTTTATCTGGCGCTAGGTTAGCCTGAGTCCCAATGAGTTTTTTCATGTTATTTATCCTATGAAGATCGGTATACCCAAAGAGATTAAGCCCCTTGAGGGCAGGGTGGGGCTGGTGCCTGAGGCCTGTGGTGAGTTGATTCAGGCGGGGCATCAGGTGTTGATAGAATCAGGGGCCGGCAGCCTGAGCGGTTACGCAGACAACGATTTCCAGTCTGTGGGTGCGGATATCGTCGGTACTGCAGAGGCTGTCTATGAGGTGTCCGATCTGCTGGTCAAGGTGAAAGAACCCTACGGGCCGGAACCCGAAATGCTCAGAGAAGGGCAGCGACTGTTTTGCTTTCTCCATCTGGCGGCAGATGAGTCGCTGACCCGGCGACTGCAACAATCGGGTGTGACCGCTATCGCCTTCGAAACCCTGTCAGTGGAGGGTGCGCTGCCGATTTTGGCGCCCATGAGTGATATCGCGGGAAGATTGGCAGTGCAGTATGGCACCACTCTGTTACATCATCCCCAGGGCGGCAAAGGGCTGTTGCTGGGTGGTCTGCCTGGGGCAGAACGTGGCCATGTGGTTATCCTTGGTGGTGGTCAGGCGGGAGGCAATGCCGCCCGTCTAGCGGCAGCCATGGGCGCGAGGGTGACTGTCTTCGAACGCCAGCGGGAGCGGATGGTGGCCATGCGAAATCTGGGTGACAATGTGACGGCACTCTATCCTTACCAGACACTGATAGACGATCTGGTGTCCGAGGCCGATCTATTGATCGGTGCGGTGCTGATCCCCGGTGCCCGGGCGCCCAGTGTCGTGTCGCGTCAGCAGGTGGAGGGCATGATGCGGGGTAGTGTGGTGGTCGACATTTCGGTGGATCAGGGAGGCTGTATCGAGACGACCCGGCCGACTACCTATGAAGATCCGACCTATCAAGTAGAGAATGTGACCCATTTTACCGTAACGAACATGCCTGGTGCAGTGCCGAGAAGTGCCTCACAGGCGCTCTCTGCCGCCCTGATACCCTATCTCAAGCGACTGGCGCTCCCGGATTGGCACAAGGATTCGCAACTGAGTGGGGCGGTCAATCTTGCCAATGGTGAGATTGTATACCCCGCCTTGCGTGAGCAGTACCTGTGAAACTAGAATAAGAATTGTTTATAACTTTATAATTCAAAAGGAATATCATTTTTACATGACAGCACAGGCAAAAAGTCGGGGGATGGTTGAGCAGAGTGCATTTCAGCGCCATGTCAGTCATGCGCTTCGTGAAGGTATCATGTGGAGCCTGTTCTGCCTCAGTGGCTATCTGCTCCTCTCACTCTTTACCTATTCCTCTCAGGATCCGGGCTGGTCATATACCGGACCTACCATCAATGTACTGAACTCGGGCGGGCCTGCCGGGGCCTGGTTTGCCGATGTCTTTTTCTACCTGTTCGGTTTTTTTGCCTATCTGTTTCCCGTTATGTTGAGCTGGAGCGCAGTACTGGTTTTTCGTCGCCGTAATCCGGATGACAGTATTAATTTGAATCTGGTGCTGGTGCGCTGGCTTGGGTTCTTCGTGACGCTGGCTTCGGGATGTGCACTCGCTGCACTGCATGCCAACCAACTGGGAGTCGCTCTACCGACGGGTACGGGTGGAATCCTTGGTGGTTCCCTCGGTGGTTATTTCGAATCAACTTTCAGTAGTTCCGGCAGCACACTTTTGATGCTGGCGCTTTTTCTCAGTGGATTCACGCTGTTTACCGGTATCTCATGGTTCACTGTGATGGACTTCCTTGGCGGCACTGTGCTGACTGTGGTCCGCAAAAGTCATCTGTTTTACGTTCATCTGCGTGAACGCATGGCTGCCAAGAAAGTGCGCCAAGAGCGCGTTGCGCTGATCAAAAAAGAGCAGAAAAAGGTAGATAAGAGGCAGCAGCCCAGAATCGAACCGATCATCAAGAAGCCTAAGTCGAGTGAGCGTGTGGAGAAGGAGCGTCAGGTGCCGCTCTTTGAGGCGGATCCCAACAGTGAGCTACCCCCATTGGCGCTGCTCGATCCGGCAAAACAGACAGTACAGTCCTATTCGGAAGAGGCCCTGCAGGCGATGTCTCGCCAGGTGGAGCTTAAGTTTGCTGATTTTGATATTGAGGTACAGGTTGTTGCGGTCCACCCTGGACCAGTCGTTACCCTTTATGAACTCCAATTGGCGGCGGGCACCAAGGTCAGCAAGATCACCAGTCTTTCCAAGGATCTGGCGCGTGCACTTTCTACGATTGCGGTTCGTGTGGTGGAAGTGATTCCCGGCAAGTCAGTGATCGGCCTTGAGATCCCCAACGAGTACCGTGAGACGGTTTTTCTCACTGAGGTCTTGCAATCACAGACCTATGAAGCCGCCAAGTCACCCCTGACCCTGGCGCTGGGCAAGGATATCGCCGGCAATCCCATGTGTGCCGATCTGGGCAAGATGCCTCATGCCCTGATTGCAGGTACCACAGGTTCAGGTAAGTCGGTGGCGATCAACGCCATGATCCTCAGCTTGCTCTACAAGGCCAAGCCGGACGAAGTGCGCATGATCATGGTGGATCCGAAGATGTTGGAGTTGTCGGTCTATGAGGGTATCCCCCATCTGTTGACACCCGTGGTGACCGATATGCAGGAGGCATCCAACGCCCTGCGCTGGTGTGTCGGTGAAATGGAGCGACGCTACAAGCTGATGGCTGCCATGGGGGTGAGAAACATCATCGGCTACAACCGCAAGGTCAAGGATGCGATCAGCAAGGGTGAGCCGATCAAAGACCCTCTGTTTCAGCCTGAGCCTGATGAGATCATTGAGGCCATGGCATACCCGACATTGGAACCCTTGCCCTATATCGTGGTCATTATCGACGAGCTTGCCGACATGATGATGGTGGCCCGTAAGAAGGTCGAGGAGCTGATTGCCAGGTTGGCGCAGAAGGCGCGTGCATCGGGTATTCATCTGATACTCGCCACCCAGCGGCCGTCGGTGGATGTGATTACCGGCCTGATCAAGGCCAATATCCCCACCCGTATTGCGTTTCAGGTCTCCTCAAGGGTTGACTCCCGGACCATCCTGGACCAGATGGGTGCGGAGCACCTGCTGGGCCACGGCGACATGCTCTACATGGGTACCGGCAGCAACCTGACCCAACGGGTGCATGGGGCCTTTGTGGATGACAATGAGGTTCACCGGGTGGTGAGCCACCTGAAATCCACAGGCCAGCCGGATTATCTGGAAGAGATCCTGCAGGAGGCCACGGAGTCGGTGCCGGGTTTTCCCGCCGAGAGTGGTGATGTCGAGGATGCCGATCCGCTGTATGACGAGGCGGTGCAGATTGTGACCGAGACACGTCGCGCTTCGATCTCAGGTGTGCAACGACGCTTGAAGATCGGCTACAACCGGGCGGCTCGCATGATTGAAGAGATGGAGCGCGTCGGCATCGTCGGTCCGGCGGAAACCAACGGCAGCCGTAGCGTATTGGCGCCGCCGCCTCCGAAGGATTGAACTGAAACATCCGTTCCATGTGCTGGGACTGAATTGTTAAGGAATGGTATGAAATTTTCTGTACTGACTCTCATTACATGCCTGTTGACAGGTATCAGCCAGGCCCTCTGGGCCGTTGACGGCACTAAGCAATTTCAGACCTTTCTCAAGGGTCTCGATACCTTACAAGCAGAATTCCGTCAGACCATTCAACGTCCCGATGAGGATGTGGTTTATGCTACCAACGGTATTTTCTATCTGAAGCGACCCGGGCAATTGCGTTGGGAATATGAGGACCCCGCTACCCAGATCATCGTCGCGGATGGAAAGCGGATCTGGCTGCATGATATCGAATTGGAGCAGGTCTCCCATCGAAGTCAGAAAGCCGCCTTGGAAGGAACACCGGCACAGCTCCTGAGTGGGACCGGACCCATCGACGATAACTTTGAGCTTCTTGAGCAGGGTGAATCCGACGGTCTCACCTGGTTGGAGCTGATACCGAAAGAGAAGGATGCTCAATTCGCAAAGGTCAGGCTCGGTTTGCTCGAAAACGAATTACAGCGCATGGAAATGCATGACAGCTTCGGTCAGGTCACTCGCTTTATCTTCTATAATATTGCACGTAATCCGGTGCTCTCGACCGAGCTGTTCGTCTTTGTACCACCGCCACAGATCGACCTGATCGGCGATCTATGAATGAAGACGATCTCTTTACCCAGGATGATGTCGCTGGAGAGTACCGCCCGTTAGCCGATCGTATGCGGCCGAGAAACCTGGATGAGTTCGTCGGTCAGAGTCAGATCGTGTCTCAGGGAAAGCCGCTTCGGCGGGCGATCGAAGAGGACCGGCTCCACTCAATGATTTTTTGGGGGCCTCCCGGTACCGGCAAGACCACCCTGGCGCGTCTCATCGCGCACCACTCCGGTGCGCAGTTTCTCAGCCTCTCCGCCGTCCTCTCTGGGGTTAAGGATATTCGTGCTGCAGTAGAGCAGGCAAAACTCTTCAAGCAGCAGTCTCAGCATCCGACTGTACTTTTTATCGATGAGGTGCATCGATTCAATAAGTCCCAGCAGGATGCATTTCTGCCTCATGTTGAAGATGGCACCGTGGTTTTTATCGGTGCCACCACAGAGAATCCCTCATTCGAACTGAACAATGCGCTCTTATCCCGGGCGCGTACCTATGTACTCAAGTCGCTGACCTCAACGGAGATTGAGCAAATCATCGATCAGGCGCTGGGAGATTCGTCACGTGGCTTGAGAGAGGAGGGAGTCTCTATCAGTGATGCGTCACGTCAATTATTGGCAGAAGCGGCGGACGGAGATGCCCGGCGTGCCCTGAATCTGCTTGAAATCGCTGCTGACCTCAGTGAAACAGGAGAGATCGGCCTGGCCGTCGTGGAGGAGGTAGCCAGTGGTACGCTGCGCAGATTCGACAAGGGTGGAGAGGCCTTCTACGATCAGATCTCTGCCCTGCACAAGTCAGTTCGCGGTTCAGCGCCTGACGCAGCACTCTACTGGTTGGCACGCATGATCGATGGGGGGTGTGATCCGTTATATGTTGCGCGTCGGGTAGTCCGCATGGCGTCTGAAGATATCGGTAATGCCGACCCGCGAGCCCTGGAGTTGTCACTCAGTGCCTGGGAAACCCAGGAGCGTCTCGGCAGTCCCGAGGGGGAGTTGGCCATCGCACAGGCTGTGGCCTATCTGGCCTGTGCGCCCAAGAGTAATGCGGTCTATATGGCTTGGAAGGCTGCACAGGCGGAGGCAAAGACCTCAGGCTCACTGGAGGTGCCGCTGCACTTGCGCAATGCACCAACCAAGCTGATGAAATCACTCGATTATGGCAAGGCTTACCGCTATGCGCATGACGAACCCAATGGCTATGCTGCCGGCGAACACTACATGCCGGAGTCGTTGGCAGACCATCATTTCTACCATCCGGTGGATCGAGGCTTGGAGATCAAGATTGCAGAGAAGCTGGCTTTTCTGCGCAAGCTGGATGAGGAGGCTGGGTAAACCACATTCCTTTTTGTGGATGCCAGCTTTTATCTTCTCATGAGATCCTATCTATAAGCGATATGCTTGTGGTACGTACCGGTAGTGGCCGGTTATTTTGTAATTGAAGAGCATGTCGTCAAGCTTAGGGCCTGCACCAATATTATGTGCAATGAGTGGATTGCCCGTTCTGATCGATGTCTTGTGGGTCACTATGCCGATGTGGGGTAAGTTGCCAGGTAATACCCATGTAACGATATCTCCCGGGGCATAGTCTTGCTTTTGTTCTGTCACCGGTAGGTTTTCACCATGCCGGATGAAGTACGTCTGTAGGTTTGGAACACGTCGGTGATCGATGTTCCGGTCGGTGGCATCCAGGCCCCATATTCGCTTTGATGGATAGCTGCTGAAATGCCTGGCCATATCCTCATGTACCAGCCTTTGAAGGTCGGCACCTATTGCTCGGTACGATCTAATGATGACATCAGTACAAACCCCGATACCTGATGGTACATCGCCGTTAGGGTAAGGGATTGCAAAGTACGAACCATCATATTGGACTTTATGTGTTGTGCGCGCTATCGCGGCGGCGACAAAGTCGTTTTCAAACTCCAGGCTGTATACGCATTGTGAGAACAGCAGGCTAATAATTAACAGGGATTTCATCATGGTACTAAAGAGAAAATATTGCTGTGACTACACAGTGATCCTAGCAGTTCGTCTATACGAGTTAAAAGCTATATAAAGGTGAAGATTCCTCAATTATCTATTTCTCACAAGGATAGGTTCGGAATTAGGTGGCTTGAAATGCAGATCCATTACTGTAAATATCATTTCCTTTCGAAATGGCGGAAGAGACGTTGATCACCGGGTAGTTGTGGAGTCACCCATTATCTGTGTATGTAAGCCGACCATGTTAACAGGCCCTAACAATGAGACAGGAGCGTCCAAATGGAGACAACCAATCCTTACACCCCCCCTCAGGGAGAACTGCTGGATGAGCAGGTAGAATATGCACCCGTAAAGATTTTGTCTGCCAAAGGTCGTATGGGACGCTTGCGTTACATCGGCTATGGTATTGGCATTGCTTTATTAAGTTACCTGGTTATGGCTTTGTTGACTGTCGGTGTTGGCGCAGTGATGCCGGAGGCAGTTGCGGGCGCGGTTATTCTGGGAGTTTTTATTCTGGGTTATGCCGCACTGATAGTCATCAGTGTGCTGCTGACCATCCAACGCTGTCATGACTTCAATGTGACAGGTTGGTTGAGTCTTATTTTGTTGATTCCGCTTCTTCCCCTCATCTTTTGGTTCATCCCCGGTACCCAGGGCGCCAATAATTTCGGGGCACCACCGCCGCCGAACCGTGGTGGTGTTGCTGTCGTGGTCGCTATTCTTGCTATCGTGGTTGTCGTGGGGATTCTGGCTGCGATCGCTATTCCCGCCTACCAGGATTATGTCCTGCGCGCACAGGAAATGCAGATGTAGTTCGGTTCATTGCCCGCTAATGCCGCTTTAATCTGAATGCGGCTATAGCGGGCATGTCTAGATCAGGGGCCGCTAGGGCAAGTCGTAGTAACCCAGATCATCGGCTACCTGGTTGATGCGTTTCCTGCTCATCTTGGTGTCGAATGGTAATCCTTGGTGATAACGCCAACCATCCTTGTCGTCGGCGCTGATTGCTTCATCATTGTTCAGGTCCAGGTCAAAGGCAATAAAGCCCTTGGCTGCGGAGCCGTCATTCAGAATCAGATCAGTTAATATCTGGTCATCGCCAACCACATAGCGCTTACCTCCGCTACTGACGATACCCGCCATGGGCTGACCGACAAAGCCCTGCCATATATTGGCAACATTGGAATAGCCTCTTCCCGTATAGGTTGTCACACACTGATCATGGTCGGCACCGGCATATCCCTTGAGATCACAGATGGTTGTAGGCTGGGAGAGAATATTTGCTGCCAATACGCTACGAAATCCAGTTCGGCAGAGTGTGGCAATGGGGGTATTTTTTTTAGGAATCTTATCTTCTATCTGTAAAAAAAGATCTTCCGGATCTTGCCTGACCTGGTAGACAGTGCCGGTCGAGCAGGCACCGTCCTCCGTGCGCAGGTCGTCGACACACTCCCGATAGATACGGGGGTAGGGCATATGAATGGCTTTCTTGGGATGCCCCAGGAGGTATTCGGTGGCATCCCTGACATCGATGATGGTCAGTTTTTCGAACTCATCGTCATCTTTTTTACCGTGTTTGTCATGATCTTCTCTCTCATCATCCTGATGCTTGCCGAGCATCCCTAAATAGGCACGGGCTGCGCTGATGTCCTCGGTGTAATATCGCTGCAGATAGTAGCGGTTTCCGTCAGAATCTCCCTCTGCTGCGAATGTTTGGATGTTATACCCAAGGCCTATGGTGCAGATAAGGGACGAGAGTATAGACGTTTTGATGTTCGTGACAGACTGGCTTCTCATATTCTTCTCCTGTCTTATTTTTTCTAGACACACCCCTCCACCTGAGTATCAGGCATGAAGTTAAATGCTTGGTCGTTGTTTCTAGGGGGTAACAGGAAAAAATAGCGGAGAAATATTAAGGGTTTCTTAAGGGGAATATTGTTACTTGAGATCGGCTTTTAGGTCAGTTTGTAGCGGTGGCATCTTTTTTGTAATTTTATCGGAAAAAACTGAACAGCTGGTGTGATGAGGGCAGTGCCTCAACCATACCGGGTTTTCAGCAGATGAGTTGCTTCATCAATCTGGAAATGACCCTTCTAGCGCATTAAATCCAGAAATTTACCGCGGCCTTTGTTTTCAGCAATGTATTCAGCAATCGCATCATGACCGGCTTGCTGTGCCAGTTCCTCGGCATTTTCCCGGCGTTGGTTTAGCAGACGGGCATCGGCTTTAGTAGCCAATAATCGCTTTACCACATCAAGGTGCCCCTGCTGGGCCGCCAACATCAGGGCGCTATTGCCAGCACGATTGCGGTGATTGACATCGGCACTTCGCTTCAACAGTAGGTCAACAGTATCAAGTGAGCCTTTGCGTGATGCCAACAGGAGAGCCGTATTGCCATTTTCACTCTCTCTGTCGACCTGTTGAACGTCTTTGATCAGCAATTCCACGACCTCGGCATGTCCCAGTGATGCGGCGTGCATCATGGGTGTGATTCCATCCTTCGTTTGAGCCCCAATCTTTGCACCTTTCTCGAGTAACAGGTCGAGAGATTCTCGATTGCCTGCATCAATGGCATGGTAGAGCGGAGAACGTCCTTTCACATCAGCCTTGTTAACAGAAGCGCCACGGTTGAGTAATGTTCTGACTATCATGGGTTGCTTTTTGCTGATTGCCAGGATTAAGGGGGTGACCCCGTTCTTCGTTGATGCGTTCGGATTTGCACTCTGAAATAATAAGTGTGCTGCCATCTCTCTGTTTTTATTCTCAATGGCATTGTGTAGTGCCGTTACACCGCTTTCATCGCTGATGTTGATTCTTGCGTCACGCTTCAGTAGCTCAGTGGTCAGTTTTAGATTGTTTCCACGTGTAGCAAGCAACAGGGGGGTTGGATTATTCTCGGCAGTGAGATTGGTGTCTGCTCCCCGTTGTAGCAAGTAGTCGGCAACTTCCTCATGGCCTTGCCAGACAGCGCGTGCCAGGGGTGTGAATCCTTCGGCATCAAGCGTATTGATATCTGTGCCTTTTTTGAGAAGGGCTGTCACCAGCGGCATTTGACCACGCCAAGCGGCTATGTGTAATGGACTCCATCCGGCAAAGGGGTTGTTCTTATCCTCTGTACCCGTTGAAACCACCAGCTTTTCTATCTTGGCAATGTCTGGAAAATCCCTATCCATGGATTTTCTAACCGTGGCTTTAGCACCTGCCGCCTTCAGTTTGGCAGCGACACTGTCAAACTTTCTCAATTGCGCTAAATCGAGGGGGGTCTGTTTCTTCTCGTTTTTCGCGTTGACATTTGCCCCTTTCTTAATCAGTAAATCGACAGTTTTTTTATGATTCCGCCCAGAGGCTATCAACAGGGCTGTATTTCCGGTTAAGTTAGGTGCTTCAATTTGAGCGCCATATTTGAGTAGGGCATCAATAATCTGAGTATTACCAAGTGCTGCAGCGCTGTGAAGTGGTGTATCACCCAAGCTGTCCTTGGTATTGGGTTGTGCTTTGGCCTGTAATAGGACTTCAACACTTTCGACTTGCTGATTTATGGCAGCTTCATGCAGGGCTGTACGACCAAATTTATCTGTACCATTGACGAAAGCACCTGCGGCAAGCAGTCGCTTTATGGTTTCCGACTTCCCGCCGGCTGCGGCCCGGTTCAGCAGTTCAATCGTCTGTGATCGAGTAAGATTCTCGATCGGTGATGAGTTGGCCAGTACCTCGAGTTTCTTTTCGGCGAGCTTATGTCCCTCAGCAGCCGCACGGCCATACCATTCCTGTGCCTGTAGGATGTCTGCTTTTACACCCCAGCCATTTTCGTACATGGTGCCTGTTGTGTACTGAGCTCTGACATGTCCCTGTGCTGCGGCTTTCGAAAACCAGGTAAACGCCTGGGCATGATCCTTCTTAACGCCTCTACCGGAACGATAAATGTTGCCTAGGGCAAATTGGGCATCTTTGTCTCCCTTGTTGGCCATTTCCAGATAGATTTGAGCGGCCTTAGAGAAGTCCCTGATACGTACCGCAGCTTCAGCCTCATCATGTGTGGCGGCAAGGGAACCTACTGACGCAAGTCCGCAGCAGAGAAAAGTGATAAGTAAGAGGGCGTCTCTCAGATTGGATTGAATGTGTGAGACAAATAACTTATTCGGTACCATGTTTGGTCTCCACGCTGATGCCAGTCTCTTTGAGAAAGCCGGTGGGAAGAATGCCGCCTGCACAAACGATTGCGGCATTGTTGGGTAGTTCCTTCTCCTTACCTTTTTGTTCAATTGTCACGGTATCCGTGGTAAATCCCTTAACATTGGAGTTGAACATCAGGTTGATTCTTCCGGCCTTGACTGCAGCATCCACCCGTTCCCGGTTTTTTCTTTTTGCTCTGCCAAATGCGCCACTGCGATAGGAGAGGGTAACTGTTGTACCAGGTTCGTCCGCTATACTGGTGGCTGCCTCTAAGGCGCTGTCTCCGCCGCCAACGACCAATACATGCTGATTGCGATACTGCTCCGGATCGATCAGGCGGTAGGTGACTTTACTCATATCTTCTCCCTCCACACCTAATTTTCTTGGTGTGCCGCGGCGTCCAATGGTGAGTAGTACGCTGCGGGTATGATAGCAGTCCCGGTTCGTTTTGACGTCGTAGCCGCCCTTGTCGTTTTTTGTGATTGCCTCGACGCGTTCATGATAATTTATTTTTACCCCGGTCTTTTTCTCGACTTGCTGCCAGAACTCGAGGAGCTTCTCCTTGGTCGTTTCAGTAAATTTCATCTCGCCGACCAAAGGCAGTTTTACGGGGGCTGTCATGACAAGCTTGCCTCGGGGAAACTGAAATACCGTACCACCGAGAGAGTCTTGCTCTACGGTTTTGTAGCGCAGCTTTTTTTCCATCGAGCGCAGAGAGGAGCTAAAGCCCGAAGGACCGGCACCGACGATGACCACATCTAACGGTGCCTCAGCCTGCATTGACTTGAGATCTTCATAGATATGGTCAAGTGCCTTGTAGCCTTGCTCTATGGCATTGCGAATCAGACCCATGCCTCCCAGTTCTCCCGCGATGTAGATGCCGGGCATTGAGGTTTCAAAGTTGGGTTTGAGCACGGGGATGTCCACCCCACGTTTTTCTGTACCGAATACCAGGGTGATGGCGTCGAAGGGGCAGGCGGTCTTGCAGGCCCCATGACCGATGCAGTTGGTGGGGGCGATGAGTTGGGCCTTGCCGTCAATCAGGCCCAATACCGGGTGGTTGTGCTGTTCCGGGCAGGCCTTCACGCAGGTACCACAGCCCATGCATTTTTTCAGGTCAATGAGCGGATGGAGGGAGGCTGGCTCTGTCAAACCAGCCTCGAACTCCTCATTCATGACGGCAAGGTTTTTTCTGCTTTTCAGTTTCTTCTGGATGACATAGATCATCCAGATCAACAGGATCGGGAGCAGGTATATGAGGTAGAGGTCGGCTGATAGCTGCATCTAAGTTAAGACGTGAAATTATTAGGGTTATCCGGCAGTGGATTCAGAGTCTTTATTGTGAATTAATTACCAGAATTTTCCATGACTGATTTAGGAATCAGACAAGAGGCCGACAACTTAATCGATATTCATTTTCGTTTTTGTGAAGCTCTTCATGGCTGGGAAAAAACTCCCAACATATGATGGGTGTGGTGAGGTAGAGTATCACTCCAAGATGTTCTTGAACCACAAAATAAAAACATAACTAATTGTATTTTATACTAAATATGGTGATGAGATGGAAACGGTTGCGGTTGCGTCCCAAATAAATACCTCTTCATTGGGTAGCCCTGTAGGTCTGTTGAAACGGGTGTCCGGCTATCTTAGCACGCTCGGGTTTTCGATTTTCTCCCTATTTTTGCTCTATTTGGGCTGGCTGAACCGCGAACAGGCGGTCTGGATTGCCGAAGATGGCTGGGGTTACTGGTTCGGCATCGTAGGGGGTAGTCTGATGCTCCTGCTGATCCTCTATCCCATGCGCAAACGGCTCCATTTCATGTCGAAATGGCAGACGGTCAAATTCTGGTTCCGCACCCATATGGTCTTCGGGGTTCTGGGGCCTGTATTGATCATGATGCACTCCAGCTTTCATCTCGGTTCCCTGAATGGACGTATTGCCCTATTCAGCATGCTGGCGGTTGCCATCAGTGGACTTTTTGGCCGCTACTTCTATACCCGAATCCACTATGGGCTCTATGGTAAAAAGGCGACCTTTGCTTCCTTGCGGACCGATTCGCAGGTGCTGAACAAGAAAATTGGACCGCTGTTCAATTTGCATCCTAAGGCCAAAAAGCTGATCTCGGATTATGAGAGCAAGGTCTTACAGGCCCCCAGAGGCATGATCGCCAGTGCTGTACACTGGGTTTCCATGCGTATTTTGGCAGCCAGACTTTACCGCTCGGTGATACGCTCGCTGAACAAAAAATTACTGGCAGCAGCTCACCTCAAGGGTTGGGACAAGGCAAAGGTACGGCGTAAGCAGATTCGCTTGAGAGATATGCTGGTGGCCCATCGCAAGGTATTACGGCAGATACTGGAACTGCACTTCTACGAGCGGATGTTCGCCATCTGGCATCTTCTACATATGCCGCTCTTCATAATGATGGTCGTGACGGGACTCGTGCATGTTTATGCTGTCCATGCCTACTGATTCCCATTGTTGCGACTGTTCCCAGTGATGCACCGTAGTGTTTGGTCAGTATTGCTGCTCATAGCAATGATCCCGTTTTCCCTCTCCCCAGTGCTGGCAGGTAAGTTAGACCTGTTATTGATGCCTGGTCCCGTTATCGAAGGTCATGCGGAGTTCGAAGAGAAGTGTGAGAGTTGCCATGAGACTTTGAAGAAAGCCAGTCAGGCCGGCCGGTGCCTCTCATGCCATGATCACGAGAATGTTGAGAAAGATATCAAGTTGGGCGAAGGTTACCATGGCCGTTTGGATGAGGAGCAGGCCCGTGATTGCAAGCACTGCCACACAGAGCACAAGGGGCGCGAGAGGGATATTGTCAACCTGGATACGGAATCATTCGACCATCAATTGACCGACTTCGAACTCAAGGGTGGCCACAGCGGTGTCTCTTGTAACTTGTGTCATACCAAAGAGCTGAAAAAGTACCGTGACGCACCTTCTGTCTGTTTCTCCTGTCACGAGAAGGATGACTCACACAAAGGCAAGCTTGGTGAAGAGTGTGAGAAGTGCCATAACGAAGAGAGTTGGCGCGAGCAGGCCTTTGATCACGACAAGGACACAGAGTTTAAGCGGATAGGTCGACATAAAGAGATTGACTGCAGGCTGTGTCACGCTGACGGTCAATACAAGGATACACCCAAAGACTGCTATAGCTGCCATCTGATCAATGACGTTCATAACGGTCGTAATGGCACAAAATGTGAAAAGTGCCACAGCAGCCATGAGTGGAAAAAACTGGCTTTTGACCACAACACGGATACCGAATTCCCCCTTGAAGGCAGACATGAATCGGTCAAGTGCGATACCTGCCATATCAAGGGTCCATTTGAAAAGAAGCCATCTAAAGCCTGCTATGCCTGTCATGAGAAAGATGATGACCATAAAGGACGCAATGGAGAGAAGTGCCAGGATTGTCACAGTGTTGAGAGTTGGAAGAAGGTCGACTTCGACCATGGAAAAGACACCAAATTTCCGCTGAAAGGAGAACATGAAGATCTGGTCTGTAACGCCTGCCATCGGACTGCGGCAATGGATGCACTGAGTGATGTCACCTGTTATGACTGCCATCGGGCAGTAGATGTACACAAAGGCGAGCAGGGTGAAAACTGCGCTTATTGCCATAACGAGAATGGGTGGACCGAACGGGTTTTCTTTGAACACGATCTCACCCGTTTTCCCTTGATAGGCATTCACAGCGTGACCTCATGCGAATCCTGCCACTTGAACGCGGAATTTCAACAAGCTGAGATTGAGTGTCTTTCCTGCCACAAAGCGGACGACTCCCATGAGGGGCGTTTCGGTAAAAAGTGTGGTGAGTGCCATAACCCGAACAATTGGTTGCTGTGGACATTCGACCATGATGAGCAGACTGACTACCCCCTTGAGGGCAAACATAAGGAAGCGGTTTGCGATGATTGCCATCGGTTGCCGTTGGAAGAACATAACAGCATTTCAAAACAGTGCTTTGGTTGCCACCGTGGTGATGATATTCATGTCGGTGGATTTGGTCGTCACTGTGACCGATGCCACAGTAACGAAACCTTTAAAGAACCCAAGTTTCAGTAATATCGCAACCCGCTGGACCGGGCTGGGAAAAGAATATGATATCGACTAACGTAAAAAATGATTTTGTACTTCGATACGCCGGTATCGTGAGGATCTTTTTTCTCCTGTTAGTGTTCTTGACGGTGGGGCTACAGAGCCAGACTTTGCTGGCAGCCACCAGTACAGAATTTGATCACTTCTCCACCGGTTTCCCTCTCACGGGTGGGCATCGAAACGTGGATTGTGAGAGTTGCCATATCAGCGGCCTTTTTGTTGGAACCCCCCAGCGTTGCGAAGGTTGTCATAACAATGTCCGGGCGGATGGCAAGACACCTAATCATGTACAGAGTGATGATGAGTGTGATGACTGCCATACCACCACAGACTGGCGTCACGCCCGCTTTGATCATGGCAATGTGTCATCCGAGTGCACCAACTGCCATAACGGCACCACCTCTGATGGCAAAAACCCCAGCCACATACAGTCGACCAATACCTGTGAATTCTGTCATTCCACCTTCAGTTGGACCAATGTCACCAGAGTCGATCACTCGGCTGTGCAGGGTACCTGCGAGAGTTGTCACAATAGCGTTGTGGCGACAGGTCCGTCACCTTCCCACATAGCGACAAATGGTCGGACCTGTGAGGAGTGCCACAATACGGTTTCCTGGGGATCCGGTACCTACGATCACGCCGGCGTGGTGGGTAACTGTTCCAGTTGCCATAACGGCGCCACGGCGACGGGTAAGCATGGACAACATATCCAGTCGACCCAGGTCTGCGAGAGTTGCCACCGCATCGCTGCCTGGCAGCCGGCAACCCAGGTCGATCATGCCAATGTGCAGGGCAGTTGTGTCAGTTGTCATAATGGCACTATCGCGACAGGCAAAGATCCCGATCATATTCAGAGCAGCAACAATTGTACCGATTGCCACACAACCAGCGGTTGGATACCTGCGGACTTCGACCACGCTGCGGTAACGACCAATTGCGCGAGCTGTCATAACGGCTCTTCGGCGACAGGTAAGCACAGTGCGCATATCCAGACATCGAATGTCTGCGAGGATTGTCACCGAAATACAGCCTGGGTGCCTGTCACCGCTGTCGATCACAATCAGGTACTTGGTACTTGCGCCAGCTGCCATAACGGTGTGACAGCCGCGGGTAAGACACCCGACCATATCGCCAGTGATAACACCTGCGATCTCTGCCATTCAACCAATGCCTGGATACCGGCCAACTTTGATCATGGCAGCATAACCAGCAACTGCACCAGTTGTCACAACGGCACCATCACGACCGGTAAGCATCCCACCCATATACAGACCACCAACGTCTGCGAGGACTGCCATCGGAATACCTCATGGATACCCGTTATAAGGGTGGATCACGCCAATGTGATCGGCACCTGTACCAGCTGTCATGACGGCACTACGGCACCAGGAAAAGATGCCGACCATGTGCCGACCACGGAAGACTGTCTGGTCTGCCACACCACCAATGCGTGGATACCTGCAGATTTCGATCATGCCAACGTGACGGACAACTGTGCCGGTTGTCATAACGGTTCAACAGCAACGGGTAAGCACCCAGCACATATACAGACCAGCAATGTTTGCGAGGCTTGTCATCGCAACACATCATGGGTGCCTGTCGTCAGGGTGGATCATGCCGATGTCATTGGCGCCTGCTCCAGTTGCCACAATGGAACGATAGCGACCGGTAAACACACTACGCATATTCAGAGTGGTACTGACTGTGAGACCTGCCATACGACCAATGCCTGGGTGCCGGCCAACTTTGATCATGTGAGCATTACCGGCAATTGTGCCAGCTGTCATAACGGCACGGCAGCGACGGGTAAACACGCCAGCCATATACAAAGCACCAATATCTGCGAGGCTTGTCATCGCAACACCTCATGGGTGCCCGTCGTAAGGGTGGATCACGCCGATGTGGTTGGTAGCTGCAGCAGTTGTCATAATGGCACCATCGCCCCTGGAAAGCATGGCGGCCATATCCCGACACAGGCGGATTGCAGTCAGTGCCATACCGCGAATGCCTGGATACCGGCAGACTTTGATCATGCCAATGTGACGAATAACTGTTCCGGCTGTCACAACGGCTCCACCGCGACCGGAAAACATCCCACCCATATACAGACCACCAATGTCTGTGAGGACTGCCATCGCAATACAACCTGGGTGCCGGTGATCCGGGTGGATCATGCCGATGTCATCGGTGCCTGTTCTAGTTGCCACAACGGTACCATTGCGACCGGTAAACATGCATTGCATATTCAGAGCGGTAACAATTGTGAAGCCTGCCATACCACCAATGCCTGGGTACCGGCCAATTTCGACCACGCCAGCATATCGAGCAACTGCATCAGTTGTCATAACGGTACGACCACAACCGGTAAGCATCCCACGCATATACAGACCTCTAACGTCTGTGAGGCTTGTCACCGCAACACCTCATGGGTACCGGTTATCCGGGTGGATCATGCCGATGTCATCGGTACCTGTACCAGTTGTCACAACGGCACGACGGCGCCAGGAAAAGATCCCGACCATGTGCCGACCACGGATGACTGTCTGGTCTGTCACACCACCAATGCGTGGATTCCCGCAGATTTCGATCATGCGAGTGTGAGCAACAACTGTTCCGGCTGTCATAACGGTTCAACGGCGACGGGCAAGCACCCCACCCATATACAGACCACGAATGTGTGCGAAGCTTGTCATCGCAACACCTCATGGGTACCGGTTATCCGAGTGGATCATGCCGATGTCATCGGTGCTTGCTCCAGTTGTCATAATGGAACGACGGCGACCGGCAAGCATCCAGCACATATTCAGAGTGGTACCGACTGCGAGACCTGTCATACGACCAATGCCTGGGTACCGGCCAACTTCGACCATGCCGGTATCACGGGTAACTGCTCCAGTTGTCATAATGGTACGTCCGCGACCGGTAAGCATGGTGCACATATTCAAAGCACCAATGTCTGCGAGGCTTGTCATCGCAACACCTCATGGGTGCCTGTCGTTAGGGTGGATCACGCCGATGTGATCGGAAGCTGCAGCAGTTGTCACAATGGCACCATTGCACCCGGAAAGGATGCCGACCATATCCCAACAGTGGAAGATTGCAGTCAGTGTCATACGGCAAATGCCTGGATACCGGCAGACTTTAACCATACGAATGTGACGAATAACTGTTCCGGCTGTCACAACGGCTCCACCGCGACCGGTAAGCATCCCACGCACATACAGACATCAAATGTTTGTGAGAATTGTCATCGCAATACGGCCTGGGTGCCAGTGGTCAGGGTAGACCATGCTGATGTCATCGGTGCTTGTTCAAGCTGCCATAACGGCACCATTGCTACCGGTAAACATGCGTTGCACATTCAGAGTGGCAACGATTGTGAAACCTGCCATACGACCAATGCCTGGGTGCCGGCCAACTTCGATCATGCCACCGCCACAGGCAGTTGTTTCAGCTGCCATAATGGCTCGATATCGACAGGTAAACACCCGGCGCATATCCTCACCTCGAATGTGTGCGAGAATTGCCATCGCAACACGGCTTGGATTCCGGTGATTCGGGTCGATCATGCCGATGTGATCGGTACCTGTTTCAGCTGCCATAACGGCACAACAGCGCCGGGTAAGACACCGGACCATATTGCCAGCGATAACACCTGCGATCTCTGTCATACGACCAATGCCTGGATACCGGCGAATTTCGATCACGCCACCATTTCGGGTAACTGTTTCAGCTGCCACAACGGCACCACGGCAACGGGTAAGCATCCCGCCCATATCCAGACCAGCAATGTTTGCGAGAGCTGTCATCGCAATACGGCATGGATCCCGGTGATTCGGGTCGATCATAATGATGTGGTCGGTGCTTGTTCCAGTTGTCACAATGGCTCAATAGCGACGGGTAAGACACCCGATCATGTGCCCAGCGGCAACACCTGTGATCAGTGCCATACCACCAATGCCTGGGTACCGGCCAACTTCGATCATTCCAGTATTGTGGATAACTGTATCAGCTGTCATAACGGTAGCACCGCACCGGGTAAGCATCCCGGTCATATCCAGACCTCTAACGTCTGTGAGAATTGCCATCGCAATACGTCATGGATCCCGGTGATCCGGGTGGATCACGGTGATGTGATCGGCACCTGTAACAGTTGTCACAACGGCAGTACTGCGACAGGCGTGCCTGGCGGGCATTTTGTGACCAGTGAACAATGCGACAGCTGCCATACTACGAACGGATGGCTGCCGGCATCGGAATACCGGCATGTGGGTGGAAACTACCCAGGTGATCATCGTCAAAATCTTGGCTGCCTGGATTGTCACACCAGTAACAATCAGACTATCCCATGGCCATTCTCACAATATGCACCGGATTGTGCTGCATGCCATGCCAATGACTACGATAATGGTGAAGATGATCATAATGGGCTCTCCAATGATCGGAACTGTGCACGCAGTGGTTGTCATCGGGTCAGTGACCGTGAGTGGTGATAGATCTTACTTCGCCCAGTAATCTTTCTTTTGCTAGATTGCTGGGTGAACTTCCCGGTTTTATTGATGTATTCCACGGATTGGAAGCCGCTTCCATCCAGGAAGCGGTGAGCTGTTAGATGTGATGATTAATCACGTGAGATCAACTTTTAGAATTAAATGTTCAGGTAATTAATAGAGTGCGGAGCATCAACTTATCAAGGTTCCTTCCCTGGCTGCTGTTGCCGTTGCTGCTGGTCTCCTTCCAGGCCGGTGCGGCGTCCAAGGTGCTCGATCGGATTGAGATCAAAACCGAGGGTGATGACAATGTCATCTCTGTCGTTTTCAATGTGCCGGTGCGCTATGTCTCTCATGTGACGAATAAGGCCAAGACCGAAGTTGGTGTACAAATACAGATCATTCAGAACCGGGAACTGGATCTGGCGGATCTGGCCTCTTCGGATCAATTGACCTGGAATCCCTCTGCAGAGATTCCTTTGGACAAGGTCGTCTACCAAGGCGTGGTAGTGGGTACATCGTCTCTGCTGGTCTCCTTTGTCACGCCGGTGGATGATTTCAGGATTCGTCAGAGCAGTGACTTCTATGCCATGGACTTTATCCTGAAAAAGAGTCCCGGGTTAGCAGAGATTCCGGTACCGACCGGACCGCCGGCGGTCGATCTGGATGTGCCCGAGACAAAATCACCGATGAGCTTCAAATCCCTCTCGCTGGTGATCTATGTGGTCAATCTACAATCGGAAACCAGCCCCATCGATATGGCCAAAATTGCCCCCGTGCCGGTTGAGGGCAATCAGACCCTCTACACCACCAAGGCCCAGGTGGATGGACGCGAGTGGCACCGCCTGCGTCTCGGTTTCTTTCGGACACAGGATGAAGCCAAGGCCAAGCTCGAGGAAATAAAGAACTTCTACCCCAAAGCCTGGATCGATCGGGCCGATATCGAGGAGCGTCGCCAGGCCATGTTTGAGGCTGGCCTGCTGGATGAGCCTGAAACTGAGCCAGCGCCTGTGCAAGAGATTTTGCCGGTGGATGAACGGCTGACCAAGATGATGGAGCTGATCCGGCACGCCATGACCGCTGGTGAGTATGGTAAGGCTGTGCGCATGCTCGAGGCTATGCTGGAAGAGCCGGATAACTACTATTCAAAGGAAGCTTTGGAACTGATGGGTCTTGCCCGTGAGCGAAATGGCCAGATTGCCCATGCGAAGGCGGAATACCGTTCCTACCTGGAGAAGTATCCCGAGGGTGAGGATGCAGAGCGTGTTGAACAGCGTCTGCTGGGTCTGATTACGGCACCCAAAGCACTGAAAGAACCCCTGCGTAAGGAAGAGGATGAGACACCGGTTGAGTGGAGAACCTACGGTAGTTTTTCGCAAAACTATCGACGCGATGCCATCAACAGTGATTTTATCGATGATGAGGATAGTGTCTCCCGCTCAGAGATAGAGAATTTTATTAATGTGGACAGCCGTCGCAGGGGCAAAGAAATTGATCTGCGGATGAATCTGACCGGCAGCTATGTCCATGATCTGCTGGATGATGGTCCGGGCAATGACGAGACGCTCACCGAAGCTTATGTGGATCTCCAGCATCGCGATACCAGAGCCAGTATGCGGCTGGGTCGCCAGCGTCTGCGCTCAAGCGGAATACTGAATCGGTTTGATGGTGTGGCTCTCGGTTACGATCTGACCGAGGACATCCGACTTAAGGCCTCAGCCGGACTACCGGTGGAGAGTTCCAGAGATGTCTTCCTCAATGAACACAAAACCTTTGCCGGTTTCAGCAGCGATATCTCCAACATCTTTGAGAACTGGGATCTCAGCCTGTTTCTCATCGAGCAGCGGGTCGACGATCTCATAGACCGTCGTGCCGTCGGTGGCGAGCTGCGCTATTTCGATGCCAACAAATCGCTGTTTGGTATTCTTGATTACGACATTCATTTCGGCGCGCTCAATATCTTCTCTTTGCAAGGCAACTGGACCTTGGCGGATAAGACCCGGTTGTACTCAAATATCGACTACCGCAAGAGCCCCTTGCTCCTGACCTCTGGTGCAGTGAGAAGTTATCTCGACCCTGTGCTCTATGATGCAGACATTACACGTCAGGTCGAGTCAATCGAGGAGATGCTTAAATTCGAGACCGAGGACAGCATCTATCAACGTGCCGAAGAGGTCGCGGCAGAGACGACAACGCTGCTGTTAGGTGTCAGTCGGCCGCTAACCGAGACGCTGCAGGTCAGCGGTGATATTACTATCTCCAGTACCAGCGACACGCCCCAACAAGGGGTAGAGGTAGAACCGGATCCCAATAACCCGCCTGACGGCACACGGCAGTCACATGATTTCCTGGCTGCAGTCGAAGATACCGGCACCCAGTATTTCTACAACTTTCAGGTAATCAAGAATGATCTTTTGAAAAAGGGGGATATCGGCACCCTGAGTCTGCGCTATTCCGATACCAGCAACTCCAATAATTACCGTCTGGGTGTCAGCAGCCGTTACCCGGTGACCAATCTCTTCCGGATAAACCCTCGGTTCGATATCTCATACAGGGATAGCACAGACAGCGATAGTACCAGGCTTACCGTGAGCCCTTACCTGCGTATGGAGTACCGTCTGCGCAAGAGCTTTACACTGGAATTTGACGGTGGCGCCAATTGGTACAAGGAAGAGAACGATCTGGAAACCACCAAATTTACCGACTACTTCTTTATCGCCGGCTACCGCTGGGACTTCTAATCTTAAAAACCGCATAGCGCTGATTCAACACTGCCGGTTATAATCCCGCCTTTGGTCCGGATCTGATATCCGGATTATCGCAAGCTTGTTTGCTTGCCACCCTAGAATACAGGTATTGAGATTGACACAGTTGATAGCCATCGCAGCGGGCGGGGCGGCCGGGGCGCTGTTTCGTTTTTGGGTCTCCAGCGGCGTCTACCAATTGCTGGGCAGAGGGTTTCCCTACGGGACCCTGGCTGTGAACGTATTGGGTTCCCTGGTGATGGGCTTTCTCTATGTCATGCTGCTGGAACGCATGACAGCTTCGCCGGAATTGAGGGGAGCTCTGCTGATCGGTTTTCTCGGTGCCTTTACCACCTTTTCGACCTTCTCCATCGAGACGCTTAATCTGATCGAACAGGCTGATTTTCTCAAAGCAGGCATGAATATGCTGCTCAGTGTTACAGCCTGTGTGGTGGCCTGTTGGTTCGGCCTGGTGTTAGGGAGGCAACTATGACGCAGACTGAAGTGACCATGGTCCGGATCTATCTGACGGAGGGGGATCATCAGCTGCGTAAGCTGCTCGATTTTCTTCACCAGGATGCTCAGGTGCGGGGTGTTACGGCGTTCCGTGGTATCGCCGGTTTCGGCAAATCCGGCAGGGTGCATGAGTCATCGTTGCTGGATATCTCAATGAATCTGCCGCTGGTGGTGGAATTCTTCGATCTGCCCGAGCGGGTGGCGTGGGTCCTGCGGGAACTGAATCAATGGGTTGAACCGGGCCATGTGGTGAACTGGCCTGCACATGTCAATATGGGTGAATGATCAATGCTGGATCCGAGACTGTTAAGAAATAATCTGCAAGAGACTGCCGCACAGTTGGCGCGCCGGGGCCATAAATTGGATACCCAGCGTATCAGTGAGCTGGAGGAGCGACGCAAACAGCTCCAGGTGGATTCCCAAGAGCTGCAGAATGAGAGAAACAGCCGATCCAAGTCTATCGGTAAGGCGAAAGCCGCCGGCGAAGACATCCAGCCGTTGCTGGCTCAGGTGGCCGAACTTGGCGAGAATTTGAAGTCATTGCAGGAGGCGCTCAATAAGGTTAAGGATGAGATTGCAGAGATCACACTGGGCATACCCAATCTCCCCCATGAGACGGTTCCCGATGGAAATGACGAAGCGGATAATCGTATCGAACGTCGCTGGGGT
>JAHXIP010000030.1 GCA_025655575.1 Candidatus Thiodiazotropha sp. (ex Monitilora ramsayi)
TGATTGCCCGCTCTTCCGAGCTTAAATGGTGATAGGTATTCATCAGTTAGTTATTGCAGTAGAGTGTTGCACTTGCAACTGGAATCTAAGCTGTCCCCTTTGTTGCTGTATTGATCGAAACCGTTACGGGTTTTTTTGAACCTGACTTTCGAGCATGGAACCATGCTGCGTGCGCTACTCAATGCAATATTGATCACCCTGTTGGTCTGGCCCCTTGCGGGCCAATCCGGCCAACCACTGTTACCTTTGGCAGATGTTCATCTGCACTGGAAATGGAACCAGAAAGAGGTAACAACACCTGCGCAGGCCATTGAGATCCTTAAGCATAACGGCGTCTCACTCGCCGTTGTCACGGGGACTCCGCCGGAGTTGGCGCTGGAGCTGGAGGAACTCGCTCCCGAGATGGTGGTGCCGATCTATGGCATCTATCGCATCTCGGAAGAGTGGTCCACCTGGCATAGAGATCCCACATTGGTTGGGCGTGTGCGGCAAGCCCTGGCGTCGGGACAATATCGGGGTGTCGGCGAGGTGCATATGATCGGCGGGTTCATCAGCGACTGGAAGAACCCCGTGATCGCTGAATTATTCCAGCTGGCGGCTGAATTCGATGTCCCCGTCCTGGTGCATACTGAGTTCTCCCGAGCCAACTATGTGATTGGATTCTGTCAGGCCCATCCGAAAACACGATTTCTCTGGGCCCATGCGGGTTCGATTCTTCCACCTGAAGAGGTAGCCCGCAGTCTGGATGCCTGCGATAACCTCTGGGTTGAGCTTTCGGCGCGTGACCCCTGGCGCCACGTGGCTCGACAGATCGATGATGATGGGTCACTCAAACCCGAGTGGCGGAGACTTGTGCTCGGCTATGCCGATCGTTTCATGATCGGTTCCGACACGGTGTGGCCGGTAGAGCGGCTGAATCCCTGGGATGAACCCGACACAGGATGGCAAGAGCTGCCGAGATTCCTCTCTTTTCACCGTGGATGGCTCGATGAACTGCCGACTGATATAGCAAACAAGATCCGATTCGAAAATGCACGTATGCTGTTTAAGCAGTAGTTATATCTCGTAATGCCGGATCGAGTTGAGCGGATTGTGATCCACAGTGGGTCCCGTTTTCCCGCTACGCATTGACTGATTTGCATTGCGGAGAGGTTATCCGTTTAATGGACCTGTAGGATTTGTCTAAAAGGTTGAACCCCCCGGTTAGCGTATGCTGTTACTTCTTGTCTATATCTCGATAGCCCTGGGCTTTTCCTTCCTCTGTTCCATCGCCGAAGCGGTGATTCTGAGCGTTACCCATCCCTATATCTCGGTGTTGGAGCAGGAGGGTAACGGCGCCGCCAAGCTACTCAAGCGGCTCAAGCGGAACATCAACGATCCGCTGGCGGCGATCCTGACCCTGAACACGACGGCACACACCATCGGCGCAGCCGGTGCCGGCGCGCAGGCTACGGTGGTGTTCGGCGATGCCTATCTGGGGGTGGTGTCTGCAGTCCTCACCCTGATGATCCTGATCTTCTCGGAAATCATTCCCAAGACTATCGGCGCGGTCTACTGGCGGCAGTTGGCGCCGTCCACGGCCTATCTGCTGAAATTCCTCATCTGGATACTCTATCCGTTCATCAAGATGTCTGCGGTGCTGACGCAACTTCTGTCGCGGGGGCATCAGCATGGTCAGTTTCGACGGGACGAGTTTACAGCGATGGCGCAGGCCGGCGTGGAGGAGGGCAAGCTGCTGGAGCGGGAGTCACTCATCCTCAACAACCTGTTCCTCCTGAGAGAAGCCAGAGTCAGCGATGTGATGACGCCCCGCCTGGTGGTTTTCTCGCTGGATGAGGCGTTGTCGGTCGCAGACTATTTCAACATGCACGGCGACAGCCGCTTCTCCCGTATTCCCATCTATGAGGGGGAACGCGACCACGTGACCGGGTTCGTCCTGCGCAGCGACCTGTTGCTGGCCCATGCCCGTGGCAACTCAGAAAAACCGCTTTCCATCTATCGCCGGCATCTGGCCGCACTGCCCGACACCAGTTCCCTGCAGAACGCCTTCGAACTGCTGCTTGAAGAGCGCAGCCACATCCTGCTCATCGTCGACGAGTACGGCGGCATGGAGGGTATCCTGACCCTGGAGGACGTGCTGGAGACCCTGATCGGTATCGAGATCGTTGACGAGATGGACAAGGTCGAGGACATGCGCAAGCTGGCGCGTAGACTCTGGCGCAAGCGGGCTGCTGAGATGGGTCTCGATATCGATTCCCAGGGATGAGGATATTCTTTTCCGTATTGGCTCTGGTCAGAGAGCCAGGCGGTGGGCAGGAGGCGGTTTCTGTATCTCTGGTGAGCATCCACTATTGGATGGCTAATGGTCTCGCAGTCTGGCGCACTAATGAAAAAAAATATTATTACCGTCAAGCCGCGCACCTACCTCAATAGGTCCACCCGCTCCCCGCTATTGTGTTGGCCGGTTCCGAATAAATGAATCCGAGTAAATAAATCTGTCCCGGTTATTCACGGTTATTCTTGTCCCTATTCTGTTTACTCTATGGATGGGCGCGTACTTAAAAAATAAGAAAAGAGCGGTGGGAGGTGAGATGTGTGACTAAGTGAAATATAAAAAGAATACGGATACCTTGGTGTGGTTTATTGATGGGGAGTGATGTAGATATGGAATTACCTGATTGGGCAGATGCAACTCTTTCCCGTGATTTGCCAGTTTTGAGATCACGAGGCGAAAGTCAGGACTTAGAGTACAAATCGGAATTTCCATCCAACGCACGAGACCTAGGTAAAGAGATAGCTGCTTTCGCTTCGACTAATACTGGTACGATTTTGCTTGGTGTGGCGGACTCTGGTGAGCTGGTTGGACTGCATGAATGCGATACATCAGAAGGGAGAGATCAGATAATCCGGCGCTTGGAAGGGGTATCCAAGGGTACGGTGAAACCATCCATAACACCTACGGTAAAGTTCGCGGTTGAAAATGGTAAAGTAGTATTGGTTATCATTGTCCCAAAAGGTTCTCAACCAATTTACTATAGCAGTAACACCCCATATGTAAGGCACTTAACTCAGTCCTCTCCAGCGGAACCACATGAGGTTGTTGAGCGTGTTGCCAAGTATCTTCGGGAAAATCTCGCCTCAACTACAGATGATGAAGTCGATAAGAAATCCCAGTTTTACACCGATTTGGCTCGAGTCTTAGCAGATGTCTTAGCTGTTGTCGATGAAGCAGACGAGCGTCAGGTCAATCCATGGCTTGATATGTGGAGATCTGAATTTAGTTACGCAGCAACAGAACTTCGAGATATGGCTGTATCATCTTTTGTTGATTCAGAAGCGTTGGTATCAGGTTTACACGAACTCGCGGATAAACTAGATGATGTTGCAAATATGAAACTCTATCTAGGCTCAGGAGCCGATCTGCTAAAAGGGGTCGAGGAGGTTGGAGTGATTGCGCAGACAATAATGGACAATAATATTGGAAACATGGCGCTATCGGAGGAATCACTGGATCAGGTACGAGAACTAATTCGAGCGACAGCATTGAAGCTAAAAGATTTACACGCTAGGTCAGCGACTATGGTTGAAGCTGGCCGGATCGAGGAATTGCAGTCTCAGGCCTCTGAGTTTGCGCGCCCTTTAACCCGAGCCTCTTACTACAATATTGATGTTCTAGGGGATGGTATCAAGCAAGAGCTGAATAGGATCGCCAGAACTTTACACTTGACGGAGACGATGCGATTGTACATGGATGGAGGGAGGTCCGAGAACGCTGTAATAGATAGAATTGACGAGTGTGCAACCCAGTTAACACTAATATCAGAACGAGTATAGAGGGCCCGGCATCAGTTTGGGACGGGGGTGAAAAACTCTCAGGCTTTCAGTGTCGTGATCGTAGCCCTAAGAAATTATTCACATCCGTAAAATAATGTTTGGGGATGATGTACGAGTTAATAAATTACTCAAGAGGGTTGTGAATCTAGTATTAATTGTTGTTCTTGTGTTTGAAAAAACTCATACACCATAAGATCAAATAAGTGACTAGAGATAATACAATCAACTGGTAGAACAACTTCGAAATCATCAGCTGATAAGTGGTTTAATTCTTCTGTTTTCCCCGAACTAATCAGTTCAAAAATCTCAAAGTAATCCGTTAAAAATTTAACTTGATGGGTCTCACTGTCTCGATAGCCACTTAGTAGTGGAAGTATACGCACTGCACGTCTTGTGTGAATTGGGTTTGGGGCTGCTACGACCCATCCAACATAAACTTTGCCATTATCTAATGAAAACAGTATGGGCATGTCTTTAAAAAAGGCATCAATTAGTAGTTTTTCAAAGTCATTATTTTGAATGGCATGTCTTAATTGAATTAACTCCCAATTTTGTAGAAACCGTACTACCCAAGAGAGTAGGTTTTTACCCTCAGGATCTAAGAGAAATGAGAGTCTAGTAATATTAAAAGCATGGCCAATTATCGGTCCTAATATGACAGATGTGCATGTGATTAAATACCGGGAAGGCTCATTGAAGAGTTCTATTTTTTCATTAAAGTGGAATGTTTTGGCAATAAAGCCTAGGACGTCAACGCGGTAAGTTTGAAAGGTTGCAAAAAAAATCACATGCAGCAATGAACATATAATAATTAGGATTGCCGCATAAAAAATTGCTCTTAAGTAGAGTCGGTGCCCTGATTCTCGTGAGGCATGGTAGAGGGAGGCTGTCCAGATTGTAGAGAGTGCGTAACCACCAGCGAGTGGTAAAAGAAATAAAATCGCATCATCCATGATTTCTAGATGGTGACTTTATGATGTTTTATCTAGGATGTGCTTTTTCTTAAGTTCACCCAAAGCTTTTATTTGATTTTGGGCGTTTTTAGATTTGAGAATATCTGAAGAGCTTACATTGAGAACACCAGCGCCTTTTATACTGAATCTCAAAATTTTGTTATCTCGATCTTTTTGGGCATTGTTGTCTGACATATCGTGTCTACTTTGATTTTCCGCATATCCTATGCGCCAAACAATAAGATAGTGGCAATGGATTAAAAATACTATAGCTAATGTGCCTTGGTATTTTGGGTGAGTATGCAATAAGAATTGTACACGGAGCTGATGAAATGTGCACCATATGTGCATGGGCAGGAATTATAAGAAAAGGTAAAATTATGTAACTTATTGAATTTACTTGGTGGGCCCACTAGGACTCGAACCTAGGACCAAGGGATTATGAGTCCCCTGCTCTAACCAACTGAGCTATGGGCCCGGAATCGGCGGGATTTTAACAGGTTCACCCATAATTTCAGCAACTTTGCTGTAGTTACGGGTGAGTCTGTCCGGTCAATCGCTGTCGAGGAAGCTGCGCAGGCGATCGGAGCGGGAGGGGTGGCGCAGTTTGCGCAGGGCCTTGGCTTCGATCTGTCGGATACGCTCGCGGGTGACGTCGAACTGTTTGCCGACCTCTTCCAGGGTGTGATCGGTGTTCATGTCGATGCCGAAGCGCATGCGCAGGACTTTGGCTTCCCGTCCGGTCAGGCCGGCCAGCATGTTCTGGGTTGCTTCGCCAAGTCCCTCTGCGGTGGCCGACTCGATGGGGGAGACGACGCCGGCATCTTCAATGAAGTCGCCCAGGTGTGAATCTTCGTCGTCGCCGATGGGGGTCTCCATGGAGATCGGCTCTTTGGCGATCTTCAGCACCTTGCGGATCTTGTCTTCCGGCATGTCCATACGCTCGGCCAGCTCTTCGGGCGTGGCTTCGCGGCCCATCTCCTGAATCATCTGGCGGGAGATGCGATTGAGCTTGTTGATGGTCTCGATCATGTGCACCGGTATACGGATGGTGCGTGCCTGGTCCGCGATGGAGCGGGTGATCGCCTGGCGAATCCACCAGGTGGCATAGGTCGAGAACTTGTAGCCGCGGCGGTATTCGAATTTGTCGACCGCTTTCATCAGGCCGATGTTGCCCTCCTGGATCAGGTCCAGGAACTGCAGGCCGCGGTTGGTGTACTTCTTGGCGATGGAGATGACCAGTCGCAGGTTGGCTTCGACCATCTCTTTCTTGGCGCGGCGTGCTTTGGCCTCACCGATGGACATCTTGCGGTTGGTCTCTTTGATCTCGCCGATGGTCAGCTGGCAATCCGTCTCGAGGGAGACCAGGCGCTTCTGCGCCTTCAGAATCTCGTCGGCATGCTCCTCGAGGGCAACGGAGAAATCCTTGCCTTTCTTGATCTGGTCGTGAATCCAATCGAGGTTGGTCTCATTGTCCGGGAAAGAGGTGATGAACTCTTTGCGAGGCATGCGGGCCTTATCGATGCAAAGGTGCATGATGATCCTCTCCTGGCTGCGGATACGCTCAATGGTGTCGCGCAGGGAGTTGACCAGCATATTGAAGGTTGCCGGTACCAGTTTGAATTCGAGGAAGGATTCGGCAACGCCATCCAGCGCCTTCTGGGTTTTTGCGCTGGTGCGGCCGTTTTTCTTGATGGCCGTGCAAAGCGTCTTGTAGCGCTTGCGCAACTGCTTGGCCTTGGCTGCGACCTCTTCGGGATCCGGGCCTGTGTTTTCAGGCTCTTCATCCTCGTCGTCACTGCTATCGCCGTTCTCTGAGTCGGCTTTTTCCGGCTTGGCGCCATTTGCGGGCGGCTGTGTATTGACCGGCGTGGGGATGGGGATGTCATCCGGTTCGTTGGGGTCGATGAAACCGTTGGTGACATCGGCCATGCGGGTGACGCCCTCTTCGATGCCTTCCAGTCGGACACAGAGCTTATCGATAGCGACGGGGAAGGTGGCCAGTGCAGCGGAAACCTGGTTGAGGCCCTCTTCGATACGCTTGGCGATGCGTAGCTCGCCCTCGCGGGTAAGCAGTTCCACCGTGCCCATCTCACGCATATACATGCGAACGGGGTCGGTCGTGCGGCCAAATTCACTGTCTACGCTGGCCAGAGCGGCAGCGGCGGCTTCGGCAGCATCTTCATCGGGCGTGACAGCATTGTCGCTGAGGTTGTTATCCTCAAGATCGGGCGCAGTCTCATGCACGGTGATACCCATGTCATTGATCATGCGAACAATATCTTCAATCTGTTCGGGCTCAACGATACCATCTGGCAGGTGGTCGTTGACTTCCGCATAGGTCAGAAAACCCTGTTCCTTACCCTTTGCAATCAGTTGCTTTAATTGAGATTGCTGCTGTTCCTGATTCATCTTTTACCTTGAATTTGTACGAGAGCTACCGTGTTCAGGCTGAACTCACCATATTAGCACAGCTTCGTGCTCATATTCCACAGTATAGGGGTTTTCCATGATATTCGTGTTCAATCTGCCGACTTGTCGTCACTGTCGGTGTCGATTGACCCTGGATAGCGTTTTTTCAGTGCTTCCAGCTCTGTTTCAGACAGTTCGCTGGGTTTGAGATTCCCGGGAAGTGGGCGACTCTCCTTGTGATATTGGGCATTAATTTTGACCAGTGCGTCGTGTAGTTCTGTCTCCTGGTCCATTTCCGGTAGGTTGAAAGTGTGTTCGGCGAGCTTGTTGAGATGGCTGAAGTGCTCGCTATCCCGCCAGCGCTCCAGCAGCGCCGCCTTGTTAAGCGTAGGTTGAGAACGAATAATTTCAAGCAGTTGCGACAAAATCTGTGTACCTGTTGTATCCCACTGTTTCCAGCTGTCTTCCACACTGTCTGCTGCATTTACCAGATGGGGGTTATCCAGCAGAAGTGCAATAGCCAAACGTATCGGCGTGGGGCGCGTACTCTTGAAAGATTGTCTGTTAACCGCCTGATGCGTCACATTCCGGGGTTTTCCCTCGCCTCTGTCCAGGTGGCCGTCACGAATACCCACCAGACCTTCCAGGTGCTGATACATCATGCGCCGGAACAGTCCGGGGGGGAGTTGATCCAGGTGGGGTTTGGCTAGTTCGGCCAGGTGGGCGCGGCCGTCTATGGTCTCCATCTTGACCTGCCGGGTGAGCTGTTGAAAAAGAAATTCGGAGAGGGGCAGGGCATCATCAATGCGTTGTTCGAAGGCTTCTTGACCCTCTTTGCGTACCAGGGTGTCTGGGTCCTCACCGTCGGGCAGGAAAAGAAAACGGACTTCCCGGCCTTCACGCATGATCGGTAATGTGGTTTGTAGCGCCTTCCAGGCCGCATCTTTACCCGCACGGTCGCCGTCGAAGCAGAAAACCACCTCCGGGCAGGTGCGAAAGATCAGCTCCAGGTGGTCCTGAGTGGTGGCTGTGCCCAGGGTGGCCACCGCATTGAGGATGCCGAACTGAGCCAGCGCCACCACGTCCATGTAGCCCTCGACCACCAGTAGCCGCTGGAGTTTGTTGTTCGCCCGGCGTGCTTCATGTAGGCCGTAGAGCTCCCGTCCCTTATGGAACAGCGGGGTTTCGGGGGAGTTGAGGTACTTGGGTTTGTCGTCCCCCAGCACCCGACCGCCGAAACCGATGACGCGGCCGCGAGTGTCGTGGATTGGGAAGACTATCCGGTCGCGGAAGCGATCGTAGCGTTTTCCTTCGGGCTCGCTGGTCAGGCCACACTGACTGAGGCGTCCGATGCTGGACGGGTCTTGTCCCAGGGCTGAGAGCAGATTGTCCCAGCCGGGTGGGGCGTAGCCGACGTGAAATTTTGCCGCAATCTCGCCGGTGAGTCCGCGTGATTTGAGGTAGTCGATAGCGCGGGAGGCCTCAGGGTGGTGGCGTAGCTGCTGCTGGTAGAAGCGGGAGGCCTCGTCCATCAAGTCGAAGAGGGGACGCAGGTCTGGCCCCTGGTCGAGTCCGGCCTCGCGCGGCACCTCCATGCCGGCTGATTCCGCAAGCTCCTCCACCGCTTCGACGAAGCCGAGGTTGTCGTATTCCATCAGAAAGCCGATGGCAGAGCCATGGGCGCCACAACCGAAGCAGTGGTAGAACTGTTTCGGTTGACTGACGGTGAATGAGGGGGTCTTCTCGTCGTGGAAAGGGCAGCAGGCCTGGAAATCACGCCCTGCCTTTTTCAGCGGGACACGGCGGTTGATAATCTCAACCACGTCAACGCGATTGAGCAGTTCGTCGATGAACTGGGAGGGGATCTTACCGGGCATGGCAGTCAGTGTGCCCGTTGCGATCGGCCGTCATCTGGAGGATAGCCGATAGTGAGGTGGGTGCAGCCGTCAGCCTGACAGCTTCTGTTTGACCAGGCCGCTGACTTTGCCCATGTCCGCCCGGCCCTGCATCTTGGGCTTCAGGATGCCCATGACCTTGCCCATGTCCCGCACGGACGATGCGCCTGTCTCGTTGACGGCAGCGTCGACCATCGATGTGATCTCCTCGTCGCTGAGGCCTTCCGGCATGTAGACCTGGATGATAGCGATCTCGCGCTTCTCCTGGTCGGCCAGTTCCTGGCGGCCTGCATTTTCGTACTGGGTGATGGAGTCTCGCCGCTGCTTGATCATCTTCTCCAGCACGGCCAGCACCTGATCGTCTTCCATCTCGATCCGCTCGTCGACCTCACGCTGCTTGATGGCAGCGGTAATCAGGCGCAGGGTCGTCAGTCGATCCTTCTCTTTGGCCTTCATGGCGGCCTTGACGTCATCCTGGATGCGGGTCTTCAACATGCTGGCGGTTTATTGCTGAGCAGCGTCGATCAGTACTGGCGTTCGAAGCGGCGGCTTTCGCGGGAGACCTTCTTGAGGGTGCGCTTAACGGCTGCTGCAGCCTTACGCTTACGTTCCCAAGTGGGCTTTTCGTAGAATTCGCGACGACGGACTTCGGCGAGAACGCCAGCCTTCTCACAAGAGCGCTTGAAACGGCGCATGGCGACTTCAAAAGGTTCGTTCTCTTTAACGCGTACGTTAGGCATCTATTCTGTTTCCTCAGATCTGTTAAGCTGGCTCAGCCACGTGAAAGGCGGAAATTCTACTCATTGGCGGCGGCGTTTGCAAAGGCGCAACTGCAAAAAACCAAGAAAACTTCAGAAATATGCGTGTATTGGGTATCGAAACCTCCTGCGACGAGACGGGAGTGGCCATTTATGACAGCGATGCCGGGCTGCTGGCGCATGCCCTGCACAGCCAGGTTGAGCTGCATGCGGCTTATGGGGGGGTCGTGCCCGAACTGGCCTCCAGAGACCATGTGCGTAAGGTCTTGCCCCTGATCCGCCAGCTTTTGGATGAGGCTGACATCAACGCCGATTCATTGGACGGCATCGCCTATACCGCAGGCCCGGGCTTGGTGGGAGCGCTTCTGGTAGGGGCCGCAGTGGGCCGCAGTCTGGCCTGGTCCTGGGGTATTCCTGCGGTGGGGGTGCATCATATGGAAGGGCATCTTTTGGCGCCGATGCTGGAAGCGCATCCGCCGGCTTTCCCTTTTGTCGCCATGCTGGTCTCCGGTGGACACACGCAGCTGGTGGAAGTGACAGGTATCGGTCAATACCGATTGCTGGGTGATTCTCTGGATGATGCGGCCGGAGAGGCTTTCGACAAGACTGCCAAGCTTTTGGGACTACCTTATCCCGGCGGTCCCGAATTGGCACGGCTGGCAGAGGAGGGTGATCCCAAGCGTTACCGCTTTCCCCGGCCGATGACGGACCGACCCGGGCTTGATTTCAGTTTCAGCGGTCTGAAGACCTTTGCTCTCAATACGCTGACGGATGCCAAACAGCAGGAGGGTGATCCCCTTCCCCGGCAGACCCAGGCTGATATTGCCCGGGCCTTTGAGGATGCGGTGGTGGATACCTTGAAGATCAAATGCCGCAGAGCCATTCGTGAGACCGGCTTCAAGACCCTGGTGATGGCAGGTGGTGTCAGTGCCAATCGCAGACTGCGCCAGCAAATCAGTGAGATGATGACGAAGGAGGGGGGTGAGGCCTTCTATCCCCGACCGGAATTCTGCACCGACAATGGCGCCATGATCGCTTTTGCCGGCTGGCAGCGGCTCAAGGCGGGTCTCAGCGAACCTTTGGGTATCAAAGTGACGCCCCGCTGGTCGATGGAGGCTTTGGCTTTTGGGGATGAGGATGGTCACCCGTCCTCATCTGCAGGATAAACCGGTATTTTGGAAAGCGCTCCCGCAATTTCCCGCACCATTCTCGGTACCAGATAGCCGGGCAGCCGGGCTCGCAAGGCTTGTTGGATCTCGAGTGCGCGTGCCGCTTCCACCTCAAAGTGGGCAGCGCCCGCCACCCGATCTAGCAGGTGAAGGTAGTAGGGTAGGACGCCAACGCTGAACAACCGCTCACTTAACTTTATGAGAGTCTCTGCGTGATCATTCACGCCTTTCAGCAGTACAGACTGATTTAACAGGGTGATACCTGCCGCTTTCAATTGCCCCATGGCCTCAGCCACCTGTGGTGAGAGCTCGTTGGGGTGGTTGGCGTGAATAACGATCACGGTTTCGATACGGCCACGGGTTAAAAGCCCAATCAGTTGCGGCCCGATCCTTTGTGGCAGCACCACCGGCAAACGGGTGTGCAGACGAAGCCGTTTAATTTGAGGCAGTGATTCAAGCTGCTCCAACCAGTCGGCCAGTCTCTCGTCATTCACCATCAATGGATCACCACCACTGAGGATGACCTCTTCAATCTCATTGTGGTTGCGCAGATAGTCCAGAATCCTCATCCATTGGCGGGGAGAGGCGGAGCCATTCGAGTAGGCGTAGTGACGACGAAAACAGTACCGGCAATGCACGGCGCAGGCGCCGGTAGCGACAATCAGGGCGCGGCCCTGGTACTTATGCAGCAGACCTGGACAGGCCTCTGACTCTTTATCACCGACCGGATTACCTGTGAATCCTGCTATCGGAGACATCTCTTCCGCCAGGGGGAGGACCTGCCTGAGTAACGGATCGTGCACATCGCCCGGTTGCATCAGGGCGGCGAACACTCTCGGTACCCTAAGGCTGAAATCCTGCATGGCTTGCTCAGTGCCGGGCGACTTACCATCATCCAGCTGGAGGTATTTAAGCAGCGAAGGCAGATCCGTAAAAGCACTGGAGAGCGACTGTTGCCAATCGGGTGTCTGCAAACTTGCTTCGCACTCAGGTATGATGTGCGCCGCAATCGATCTGTTTCGTGAGGAAGACATGGCTAGTTATAGCACCAGTGAGTTTAAGGGTGGGTTGAAGATCATGCTGGATGGCGATCCCTGCTCCATTATTGAAAACGAATTCGTCAAGCCTGGCAAAGGGCAGGCCTTCAATCGGGTGAAGATCCGCAATCTCAAGACCGGCCGTGTGTTGGAGAAGACCTTTAAATCCGGTGAATCGGTGGAGGCTGCCGATGTCCACGAGACCGATATGCAGTATCTCTATGCGGATGGTGAGTTCTGGTACTTCATGGACCCGGACACCTTCGAGCAGGTCAGTGCCGATAAGGCTGCGGTGGGTGAGAGTATTAAATGGCTGAAAGAGCAGGATCTCTGCACCGTGACCCTATGGAATGGTGCCCCCATCATTGTTGAGCCTCCCAAGTTTGTGGTCCTGACCATCACCGATACCGATCCCGGCCTGAAGGGTGATACTTCAGGCAGCGGCGGCAAACCCGCCACGCTGGAGACAGGGGCGGTCGTGCGTGTGCCTCTGTTTGTGCAGATTGGTGAGGCGATCAAGGTCGACACCCGCTCTGCCGAGTATGTCTCACGCGCCAAAGAGGATTAGTTTCAACGCTTCCGGCCAAAGGTCTCATGACTGAAAAGCCCGACTGGCGGCCATCTGCTTCCCTGGAGATGATCCGGGCTCGGGCTAGCTTGCTCGCCCGGATTCGTGATTTTTTCAGACAGGCCGGGGTGCTCGAAGTCGAGACCCCGGTCTGCTCCAGATTCGGTGTTACCGATCCAGCTATCGAAAGTCTCACCACCCGATATACCGGCCCCACAGCCCCTCAGGGGTGTGATCTCTATCTACAGACCTCACCTGAATTCCCCATGAAAAGGCTGCTGGCGGCAGGCAGTGGCCCGATCTACCAGATCTGCCGGGTGTTCCGGGATGGTGAGCTGGGAAGGCGGCATCACCCGGAATTCAGCCTGCTGGAGTGGTACCGGCCGGGGTTCGATCATCATGCGCTGATGGATGAGGTGGCCAGTCTGATCAACCGGTTGACGCAAGCTCCGCTGACGGTTGAGAAGTTTAGTTACCATGAGGCATTCGATCGTTACCTGCAGATAGATCCGCATACGGCAAGCCTGGAGCAGCTCCGCGACTGCGCAGTTGAACGTGAGGTAGCAGGTGCCGGTGAGTTGATCATGGACTCCCGGGACGCCTGGCTCGATCTGCTGTTGAGTCATCTCATCGAACCGCATCTGGGTGAGACAGGGATGACTTTTCTCTATGACTATCCGGCCAGCCAGGCGGCCCTGGCCAAAGTGAGAGATGGCACGCCGCCTGTGGCGGAACGCTTCGAGCTCTACCTGTCGGGGATGGAAATCGCCAACGGTTTCCATGAATTATTGGATGCCGGGGAACAGCGGAGAAGATTTCTTGATGACAACCGTCGTCGTGCAGCAACGGGATTACCACAGATCCCGATGGATGAAGCGTTGCTCGATGCCCTGGCCTCAGGGATGCCGGCATGTGCCGGTGTGGCACTGGGTATTGACCGGTTGCTGATGTTTCTGACCGGCTGTAACGACATCCGAAAACTCCTCGCATTCGATATCACAAAAGCCTGAAATTGACGGCAGACGAGCTAAAAACCCGTCAAAACGGGAAATTAATTCACCAAAATTCCCCTGCTGATCCCCTTCTTGGTCGAATTAACACTTGTTTATAAAAGCGCAGGTTAGACCCCATTAGACTAGTGATCCAGGGGTTTCTTGAATGGATTTCGCGCAACTCCTCAGGTTCGGTGGGTCTAAGCTAAGTGTATAAACTGTGATCTGCTTCTCATTTGGTAAAGCGCTGGTATACAACATGGCGAAAGGCAACAAATGCTCTATTTGTGTTATTGCCCTGGGTTTACTCCTCAACCTGGGTAGCCTGCATGCCGCATCGCCTTTCAGTGAAGATCATGATTTTGTAGTCCCTGTTGAAAACGATGCAGTTCATGGTTTTTCCCTTGACTGGGCGCAATTGGAAAGATTTTACGATGAGAGGGATGGCGCGTTCATCTGGCATCGTGACGAAGCACTGACCACTCAGGGAAGACAGCTCTATGCGTGGCTCTCGGCAGCCGAACGTGATGGTCTCACCGCCAGTGATTACCATGTCAATCATCTGAAATATCTGGTGAATGACGTCATGCCGGATCATCTACTGCTCAGAGAGTTGTTGATGACGGATGGTTTTCTCCGCCTGGCAAAAGATCTGCGCTACGGCCATCTCGACCCAAAAGCGACAGACCCGCTGTGGCTGCTGCCGGATGATGTTTTTGATCCGTTGGACGCGCTCAACCTTGCCCTGCAACAAAATACCTTACCCGAACTGCTCGACTCACTGAGCCCCAGAAGCAGCGCCTACCGCCGGTTGAAGCAGGCATTGGCCGATTACCGGGATATTCGGGCTATGGGTGGCTGGCAGCCCCTGGAAATTGATCAGACGCTCAGGCCGGGAGATGTGCATATCCAAGTGGCTGCATTGCGTGAACGTTTGGCCATTGAAGCTGATGTCGGTAGTGAGTCAGTAGAGAATGCCTCCCGTTTTGATCCAGCCCTAGTAGAGACGGTCAAGCGTTTCCAACGCCGTTTTGGATTGTACGAAGACGGTGCTGTGGGACCCAACACATTGCGCGCCCTGAATGTGCCGGTTGAAACTCGTATTGCTCAAATCCTTGCCAATCTCGAGCGCTGGCGCTGGCTGCCCCATGAACTGGAGTCCCAGCACATACTGGTCAACACGGCGGGATTCGATATCGCGGTGAAAGCTGAGGACCAGGTGGTTTTCCACAAGAGAACGGTGAACGGTACCCAGGAGCGGCAGACGCCCTCCTTCGGTAGCCGGGTCACCCATATGGTGGTGAATCCTCTCTGGACCGTACCCCGATCGATCGCAGTGAAGGATCTGCTGCCCAAACAACAGATGGATGACGGTTTTCTGCAAAGCAAGCGGATTCGGGTATACAGACGTCATGGGAAGGATTTTGATGAGGTGGATCCCCTGGCAATCGACTGGTCGATCTACCACGAGGATAATTTTCCCTTTTTTCTGAGACAGGACTCGGGCAAGGGTAACAGCCTGGGTCGCGTCAAATTCTATATGCCCAATCAGCATGCGATCTATCTGCACGACACGCCGGCGGTTGGGCTCTTTGAGCGTCCCAAGCGTGCGTTCAGTTCGGGCTGTGTCAGGGTGGAGAATGCAGACCAACTGGCCCGGTTGCTGTTGCAGAATGACGGTGCCTCGCAAGCGGAGCAATTCAGTCAAGCTCTGGATACCGGGGAGACCCTGATCTCACCGCTTGCCCGTCCCATGCCGGTCTACCTCACCTATTTCACCAGTTGGGTGGATGGTGACGGCGATGTGCATTTTCGCCCGGATATCTACCAGCGAAATGTCAGTTTGATGCTCGCCATGGGCGAGGGGATGGACCCTGTTACCGCCAATCATGCTGAGACAGAAGACACGTCTTCACTCTGATTTCCTTACTCAATTCCGTTCTCTCGAATTCTTCTTACATTTGATGGATCCCTGTGACTCCTGTCACAAGGATGGCCATGGATGGTAAGAATTTGTTAACCTGCGCCTGGATTTTGTCCCCACACTGCCGACAATGGGGACGAACAGTGGCGAAACAGAACAGGTTAGTGAGTTTTAATGTTGGATTCCCAGTCTTTTTTCTCAGATCAACGGTTAATCAGTAGGCGGCGTTTTCTCTCTGGAATTGCTTCGGCGGCAGGTCTATTGGTCACCTCACCGGTTCTCGCAGCAATTGCACCTGTAGCTGAACGAAAATTGGCTTTCCGCCACACTCACACCGCTGAGAAACAAACGGTCACCTACTGGCGAGAAGGTGAATATCTTGCTGACAGCCTCAAGTCTATCGACCATCTGATGCGGGATCACCGCAGCGGCGAATGTGTACAGATGGATAGAGAACTGTTGGATATGCTCTATGCCCTGCAGTGTAGCGTGGGTGAGGAGACCGGAGAGTTCGAGATCATCTCCGCCTATCGCTCTCCTGTGACTAATCAGATGCTGCGTGGTAAGAGCGGCGGTGTCGCCAAGCGTAGCCTGCATATGCAGGGTAAAGCGATCGATATCCGACTCTGTGGCTGTGACCTAAAGACACTGCGCAATACTGCCATCTCACTAAAGGCGGGTGGTGTTGGCTACTACCCCAAGTCTGACTTCATCCATGTCGATACCGGCAAGGTTCGCTACTGGTAGTCGTTAAAAAGCGACCCTTTTTTCCACGGATAACCCTTATTCTGCTGCATATGTGCAGGGTGGGGCTTGTAGTTCTCCAGATCAGCCTGAAAAAAACATTGTCAAAACGCCAATTTAGTTCTATAGTTCGAAATATGTCGAATACTAGAATAGAAAACCGCCCATTGGCAGATATGTTTAAGGCGCTGGGGAATCAACATCGATTGATGCTTTTCAACCGATTGACCACCTGTTGCCAACCGGGCACAAGATGCGATCTTGAAGAAGCCGTGCGCTTCAGTGTGGGTGAGTTGGGTGAGGGGCTGGACATTGCCCCATCAACCCTCTCCCACCACCTTAAAGAGCTGCATCAGGCCGGATTGATCGAGATGGAGCGTGAGGGCAAACAAGTAAAATGTTGGATCGAACCCGAGGTGCTGCAACGGCTATCCAACTTTTTCAGTGGAATCGAGCTGATCACTATGAGAGGTGAAGAGAATGTCGGATAAAGAGAATTGTTGTGCACCCGATTGCTGTGCACCTGAGGTGAATTTAGTGGATGGACCTGATGCCCATCGGCAAGAGGTGAGACAGGCCTATGCTGAAGTGGCCCAGGCGAATAATGAAAACAGTGCCTGCGGCGTAGGGGCCAGTTGTTGCGGCGTGTCTGACGATGCGGCCATCAACACGTTGATCTCGACCCGGCTGGGTTACAGCGAGGCGGATCTTGCCCAGGTGCCGAGTGGCGCCGACATGGGACTGGGTTGTGGCAATCCCAAAGCCATCGCCTCGCTAAAGCCGGGTGAAGTGGTGGTAGATCTCGGTTCGGGTGGTGGTTTCGACTGCTTTCTGGCCGCTAGCGAGGTAGGAAAAGATGGCCGGGTCATCGGTGTCGATATGACACCCGACATGCTGAGCAAGGCGCGTGGAAATGCATTGAAGGGGAGCTACACCAATGTGCAGTTTCGGCTGGGTGAGATCGAACATCTCCCTATTGCAGATGCAACGGCCGACGTGATCATCTCCAACTGTGTCATCAACCTTTCACCCGATAAGGCCCAGGTATTTCGAGATGCCTTTCGTGTGCTCAAGCCGGGCGGGCGCTTGGCAATCTCCGATGTGGTGGCTACCGTCGAATTGCCCGAGGAGATGCGTAACGATCCCAAGCTGATTGCCGGTTGTATGGGTAATGCTTCCCTGATCGAAGATTTGGAAGAGAACATGTCGGCGGCAGGCTTTAGGGACATCCGCATACAACCCAAGGATGAGTCCCACGACTTCATTCGTGATTGGGCGCCGGGTCGGGGTGTGGAGGACTTTGTGGTCTCGGCTAGTATCGAGGCGGTTAAGCCGAATGGTATGTGAGAGATGGATCGATGGCTCAGTTTTGAGCTGCGGAGTTTATTACCCCCTCACCCAGAAATGTCAGGGTGAGGGAATAAGCAGACTCGTTCTCTCAAAGACAGTCACCTTCGTCAGTACAATGCATGTTGTGTTCGTATAGGTTGTCACCGTCTGAATCGATACTGATATAATCAAGATTGCTTGTGAAAGTAATCAGCGCATTGCTGTTGTCTCCTGCCATTACAATTCTTCCAGCAGCAGTTGGATCCAGCGGGCAAAGGGAAGGATATATAATAGTAGCGCATGCTGCTGGTGCATTTATTGTTGAAATATCAATATAGCCATGGTCCGAGTCATACAGCCTTCCTGCATAACTGTAGCTCCAATACCCTGAGTGATATCCAATTGCGTCCGATGAATGGTGGAATTTGTATATAAAATTCGTGAACGAAGCGGTTCCGTCCGAGTTCTGAAAATCGATATTTTTTACCAGGGTGATAGTGTCGAAGTTAGGATTGGAGGTATCGTGGCCGTATTCAATAGTGCCGTACATTCCGAATGATGTTGAAATGAATGTGACTGTCAGGTTGTTCGTTGTCACAGTGTAGTCGGAAGGTATGGTGATATTTCCTCCAGGAACATAGGGTTCGGTGGTGGTGACCTGGACGGTGACATCTCCTGAAAACGTGTAGGTACCCCCATAGCGGCAATACTGAAAGTCAGAAAATGCTATGTTGAGTGTTCCTGAAGAGGTGACCTCATCCAGTGATCCCGTGATGTGCTTGGTGCCGCCACAGGAGTTTAAGACCAAAAGGTCAATGTCCCCTGTCTGAAAAAGCAGCTCTCCGTCAACAAAGATTGATGTGATGATGTCTGTTAACTCTTTGCTAAATCGTTCCTTCACACCCACGAAAAAGTCCACTGTAGAAGAGGTGGTGATTTTAGCTTGTTGATTAACATCGATAGGAGTGGGCGACGTAATGGATGGAGTATTACCACCACCGCATGCGACAAGAAATATGGGAAGTAAAACGAATGCAAGTCTCATTACAGCTCCTTTGACGCGGTAACTATTCCAATATCCGAAGATTCCTTTTTCCGCGTACAGATGTGTTTATGGATTTATAGGGAGTGGTGGGTGATGGTCTACCTTTTTATCAGAAGGTGGAATTGAACAGTATCACTCTGTACCTGTTGGTAACAGCATCAAGTGATACTCTAATTTGTTTTCAACAGTCGCCATGATAAACCAGATCGATGAAGTTTACATGATTTGGAATCTGATAGTTTGCAGACATGGAATGTCGGGAAAAAATTCTTTTCTCTGACGAGGAAGCGGTCGCTATGCTGGATTGAGTAAGCGACAGCGTTCTTGGTATTCATTGTTTTAGTCCAAATTAGTGGTCTGGGTAGTTTTTAGTGGTTGACGATCATTTTTTAAGTTTCCCCAATCTGCTCTCCAACTCGTAGGGTGGATGCAGGCTGAAGACCCTCAGTCCACTCCGCTGCATCCTTGCCAAAAAGTAGAATGACTGTTGAGCCCATGTTAAAGCGTCCCATTTCCTCCCCCTTGTCTAGAGTTATGGCCTTGGCTCTGCCGGCTGGCGGATAGTTCCAACTACTGGTCCGCTGGTTTATGGGTGTGATAGTACCGGCCCAGACTGTCTCAATGCTGGCTACGAAAATGGCACCTACCATGATCACCGCCATGGGACCGATTTCAGTATCGAAAAGGGAGATGACCCGCTCATTTCGCGCAAAGAGCCTTGGGACCTGTTGGCAGGTGGTCTCGTTGACGCTGAACAGCCGGCCGGGTACATGCACCATTTTTCTCAGTTTGCCGCTGTAGGGCATGTGGACACGATGGTAGTCGCGGGGAGAGAGGTAGATGGTAGCGAAACTACCGTCCGCGAAAAGATCACTCATTTCCGGGGCTCCGCCCAGCAGCTCCAGCAGCGAATAGTCGTGACCCTTGGCCTGAAACAGGTAGCCGCTCTCGATGTCACCGGCCTGGCTCAGAGTACCGTCTGCGGGGCAAGCGATTTTGTTGGCTTCCTGAGCCACTGGACGGGCATTGGGCTGCAGGGCGCGAGTGAAGAAGTCGTTGAAGCTGCGATAGGCATTGGGGTCGCTTTCGAGTGCCTCGTTCATGTCAACCTTGTACCAGTCGATGACCCGGCGGATCAGCACATTCTTGAAACCTTTTGCCTCGATACGGGTGATGGTGCGCATCAGCCGTGAGAGAAAATGGTGGGGGAGTAGATATTGGAGGGCTATAAAAAGCCTCTCCAGGATCTTTTGCGGGGTGCCCTTGGGCGTAGTTACAGCTTGGTTCATCGATAATTACTGTTTGTGATTGATCAGGGTAGTGACGTCCTGGGCGATAGTAGCGGCATCCTCAGCCGGGGTAAACAGGGCATGGAGTTTGGCCTCTGGACCGATGAGGTACAGCGTCGCTTCGCTGCCATCCGGATCGACACCAAAACGCCTGAAGGTCTCCTCTATCTGATTGGGTTCGCCGGTGAGTCCGCTAATGTTGTCATTGAGTGCGGTGATTGCTTCTTGCGAAGCTTCATCAGCCTGCCTGGGTAGGTACAGATACTGTAGCTGCTGCTGTAGTTCCGGTGAGACAGCTAACCGATTGTGGATCTGCAATAGGCGAACCAGTGCGGGAGAACGGTCTTGTCCCTGATGGGGGTCGAGTGTCAGTAGGCTCCAATGATCGAGCAGCATGGATTGGCGAATCGGTGTTTCTTGGTCATCCGTATCGGCCATGGGTGGCAGGGGTGTGGGGGGATGGATCGACAGGCCTGAGATTTTGGGTGCGTCTTTGTGGTGGTTTTTGTATTTGGATCCGCCGTAGTAGGCCATCACGAACACAATGATTGCCAGGGAGAGGATAACCACGCGACGCTGGCGGCTGGAGGGTCGACTCATGCTGTCTCTTTTGGGGTGTCATCCCGGTTGCCCCAGTCGGACCAAGAGCCTGGATACCCGCGGGCTTGTTCGTAGTCCAGATGTTTCAGCACAAACCAGGCAAGAGATGAGCGGTGGTGGGTCTGGCAGTAGGCGATCACCTCTTTGTCAGGTGTGATACCGAGGTTTGCGAGCAGGAGACGCAGCTCTTTTTCGGGTTTGAGCCGGAGATTGTGCTCCCTGTCCATGACTTCCAGCCAATCGAGATTGACTGCACCGGGTATATGTCCCGGAAATTGGGAAAAACGGGAGGTCCCACGATACTCATTGACGCTGCGGGCATCCCACAGGATCAGGTCGTTACTCCCCAGCCGCTGCATGATGTAGTCTGTCTCCGCCACTGAAGCGGAGTTGGGCTTCGCGATGAACGGGGTCTGCTGTGGGGTGGTACTGTCCCGATCAATGGGATGCTTCTCGTTAGCCCAGGCATGAAGTCCGCCATTGAGCAGGGAGTAACGCTCATGCCCCATGGCATCCAGCGTCCAGAGCAGACGGGATGCGTTTCCTCCGCCTTCGTCGTCATATGCGACTACTTGGGTTTGGCTGCCGATGCCGTAGTTGGAGAAGACTTGTTCCAGCCTCTCAGGCTCAGGCAGCAGGCCGTGAGCCGGATGACGGGCAGCGACAATCTGAGCGTAGGGCAGATGCAGCGCTCCAGGGATATGTAGCTGTTGGTAGGTGGTCTCCTTGCAGAGATCCACCACCAGCAGGTCAGACTGGCCGAGCAGGGGGCGTAATGCCTCCGGCTCGATCAGCAGGGGAAGGTCCGTCACACTCAGGACTGAAGAGACTGCTGTACAGCAGCCAGGGCGACTCCGGTGTTGATGGGAGCCTTCAGATCGCTCAGGATGGCCTCCAATGCGCCTACGCAGAGCAGGATATTTTCCGCCCGGGCGCTGTGGCCCATCAGCCCGATACGCCAGACCTTTCCAGCCAGAGCACCTAAGCCGGCACCCAGTTCCAGGTTGTACTCGTTGAGCAGGCGGCCTCTTACTGTTGTGTCGTCGGTACCTTCCGGGATAGAGACGGCGTTAAGTTGCGGCAGTCGGTGGGCCTCATCAACGATGAAGTCGAGCCCCATGGCCTCCAGGCCTGCCTTGAGGGCATTGTGCATTTTTGTGTGCCGCGTCCAGGCGTTCTCCAGGCCTTCCTCCTGGAGGATGACCAGGGCTTCGTGCAGTCCGTAGAGGCCGTTTACCGGTGCTGTGTGGTGATAGGCACGCTTTTGGCCGCCGCCCCAGTATCCCATCACAAGATTGAGGTCGAGGAACCAACTCTGCACCTTGCCGCTGCGGTTGCGGACTTTATCCAATGCGCGCTCACTGAAGCTGATCGGGGAGATGCCCGGTGCACAGGAGAGGCACTTTTGGGTACCGGAGTAGATAGCGTCGATCTGCCAGTCATCCACCTTCAATTCGGATCCGCCCAGAGAGGTGACTGCATCGACAATGGTCAGGCAGTCATGACGATGGGCCAGTTCCACCAGTTCTTTTGCATCGGAACGGGCACCGGTGGATGTCTCGGCATGGACAAAAGCGAGGATCTTGGCATCCTTGTGGTTCTCAAGTGCTGTCTCGACCTTTGCGAGATCTACCGCTTCGCCCCAATCATCTTCGACCATCACTGCGCTACCGCCGCAACGCTCTACGTTCTCTTTCATGCGGCCGCCAAAAACACCGTTCTGGCAGACGATGACCTTATCACCGGGCTCCACCAGATTGGCGAAGCAGGTCTCCATGCCGGCCGAACCGGGAGCGGAGACAGGCATGGTCAGTGTATTGTCTGTCTGGAAGGCGTACTGAAGCAGTGCCTTGGTCTCTTCCATCATCTCTACGAAGACCGGATCCAGGTGGCCGATGGTCGGTCTGGAGAGAGCCTCAAGAATGCGTGGATGAACATCAGACGGGCCTGGGCCCATTAGAGTGCGAATAGGTGGATTGAAACTGGATATGGTCATGCGGGACAGCCTTTCTTTAATCTGCTTATGAATTTCTAACTGGTATAGGTGGGGACTGAGTATAAGTGGCTTGTTGTTCGGGCTTCAAGTCGTCACCTCCACAGGCGTATTAGGGTATTAGGCTGATTCATCTCCGACAGCCTAGGTAGGTAATAGGGATCTAATGGTGTGTTTGGTGTTTCTTGTTGGATTGCTTGGATACATTTACGAGTATCAAAATCGAAAAAAAATAAAGTGTTGTGAATCGACTCACACGCTGTCGATTTCTCCTGTATTTCATAGCTGAATGTGACTTAAATCAAGTAACACAAAGCGCCCTGGTAACAGTGTGACTTCGGTTGTTTTGAACTGTGATGTGTCTCCTCATAGGGTGGCAGGAAATGCCGTTAACCTGTGTGACATAGAACGTTATGGGACGACGAAAATGAAGTCACTCGGTAAACTCACATCGGTATTGGTAACTACTCTCATTCTCACAGCATGTGGCAGTGAAGAGACTACAGACAGTAATCCGGCCGGCAACGTAGTCAGCGATCCGGAGGTCCCGGAAGTTCCTGTTGCCAACCGTTCGCCAGAGATCAACGGCATACCAGCTACCGTTACGTCTGTCGGCGCTACTTATGCTTTTACGCCGAATGCCAGCGATCCCGATGGAGATGAGCTCAGCTATACAGCGGCAAACCTGCCAGGCTGGGTAAGCTTGGATGCATCGAGTGGGACACTCTCTGGTATTCCTACATCCGGTGATGTGGGTAGTTCCAGCGATATCACGCTGACCGTCAGTGACGGCAGCGCCACAGCAAGTCTGCCGGTATTTAATATTACAGTCATCGACAGTGGAGAAATACAGGTTGTTTCTGCCCGTATTTCGGACGGTATGGATGACGTGGAAGAGTGGGATACTGGCATTATGTATCTCAACAGTAGTGATCTTGAGCTGATTAACGACGATGGGGATCAGCTGGTTGGATTGCGTTTTTCCCTGCCTGTGCCAAAAGACGCCATTATTACGCAGGCTAATCTCCGCTTTACGACTGATGAAGTGAGTACAGGTGACTCCAATCTGGTTATCTGGGCTGAAGCCAGTGATGATGCGTCATCTTTCAGCGCCAATTCTGGCGACGTCTCAAGGCGTGCTTCAACGGTAGCAACGGCCAATTGGACTACGGACCCCTGGAATGTTGTAGGTGAAAGTACCAGTGCCCAGACCAGTAGCGATTTCTCAAGTGTTGTCCAGGAAGTGGTTAATCGTTCAGGTTGGAATAGCGACAACCATTTGGTGCTGGTGATTTCCGGTTCCGGCACACGTACCGCCGATGCGTATGAGGGGAATGCAGCAAATGCCGCAGTACTCACCGTACATTACACGGGTGGCGATAATCAGGCTCCCACAATTAGCGGTGTGCCAGATAGTGGTGCGACAGAAGGTTACGCCTATAGCTTCAGCCCGTTAGCCAGTGATCCCGATGGTGACAACTTGTCATTTTCCATTGCCAACAAACCCGCTTGGGCCAGCTTCGATACAACCAGCGGCGTCTTAGAAGGTACACCTGCATCAGGCGATGCCGGTAGCTACAATAACATTACGATTACGGTTTCAGATGGTGATTTGAACGCATCACTCGGTGCCTTTAATATCATTGTCTCTGACAGCAATCGGGCACCTGTTATCAGTGGTTCGCCAGTCACCAGTACCGTAGAGCTGTCAACCTACAGTTTCACACCGACCGCATCGGATGCTGACGGAGACAGTCTGACGTACAGTGTCAGCAATCAACCTTCTTGGGCCAACTTCAATACCTCCACCGGTAATCTGTCGGGTACGCCGGGGTATCTGGATGCCGGCACCTATAGCAACATTGTAATCAGTGTCAGTGATGGGAGCGTCAGTGCTTCACTCAGTCCTTTTAGTATCGCGGTAGCGGATCTCAATCGTGCGCCGACGATCTCCGGTACACCTGCTAGCTCACTGGCGGAAGGTAATGCTTACAGTTTTACCCCTGCCGCCAGCGATCCTGACAGCAACAGTCTCACATTCAGTGTTGCGAACCTCCCCCAGTGGGCGAGTTTCAATGATTCAACAGGAACACTCTCCGGTACGCCTGATTTCACTGCGGCTGGTACCTACAGCAATATCGTGATCAGTGTCAGCGATGGTGCGGCCAGTGCCTCATTGGCCTCATTTAATATCACCGTAACAGATGTCAACCAGGCGCCTACCATTAGTGGTGCGCCAAACGGCACAGTCACCGCCGGCGATGGCTATACTTTTGTGCCGACTGCGGATGACGTAGATGGCGACAGTCTCACCTTTAGCGTCAGCAACTTACCTGCTTGGGCAAGCTTTAATAGCAGCAATGGTAGCTTAAGCGGTACACCTCAGGAGTCCGATGTAGGCGAGTACAATAATATCCTTATCAATGTTTCAGATGGCAATGAGGACGTGTCATTGGGCGCCTTCAGTATCGTTGTGAATTCATCAGTGGCGGCGAAGGGTTCCATGATATTAAGTTGGTCTGCACCCAGTACCCGTATTGATGGTTCGCCATTGAATATCTCTGAGATTGATGGGTATTGTGTCTTTATTGGGGATTCTATTGATTCACTGCAGATGGAAGTCGACCTGAATGACGGTACCGCAACATCTGTCACCATTCCCGATAAAGAAGTCGGCACCTATTATGTTGCTCTGACTACCTACGATGTTGATGGGAATGCCAGTTCATACTCCAATGTTGTTGAAGTCGATGTAACCAACTAAAGGAATTGTGTTTCTCTCGAGGAGAACCGGGTCCGGGTGCTTCCGTGCAAAGGATGGGTGACGGGGTGTCAGGATGTCTCTAGCACTCGGGTAATGAGGTTGTCTCTACGTCTGTCTGATTTGCGACGCTCAGTTAGTTTCGGGTCTGCCAGCTGACTGTTCCGTCGATCTCGCGAGGGAAACCTGCGTTGGTAGCGATGAGGTTTGATGAACAGACCGTTGACCGTTTTTCCATCCAGGTTTTCAATAATGTTGTCAGCAGTCACTTGGGTGCTGACCTGTACGATGGCATGGTATTCTGTGCTGTCGGACTTCAAGTCCCTTATGCGAATAATTTTTGAGCGTTTAATAATGTTTCGTTTGAAAAGCATCGAGAATTGCAGGCCAGACCTGCAACCCTTTCGCGTGACTCTGTTGATCTCTTTTACCGAAGTGCCGCGCGGTAAGTGCTTGTAGAAAATCCACATATCTCCCTTTCCTCATCCATGTAAGCTGTTGTTGTGTCTCATACATTGACTTATTTTTTGGCTTTTTTAAAGACTGATTAACCCTAGGTAATCAGGGTTTTGTAAGGTGGTGAGATAGATTATTCCCAATTGCTGTTTTTAAAATGATATAAAAAACAACGATATGGAATGGGCGACAACTTTTTTGATCGTGCTGAACAAAAAAGATTCAGGTCCTGATTTTATGTAAAAAAATGTAAAAAAATTCGACACCGCTTCGTTTTTTACAAGACTTCAGACAAGTCAGAAATCACATGTCAGCAGTATTCACGATTTCTCTTTTTTACGTTTTTTCTTTCCTTTTCCTTTCTTTCGGGATTGACGCTCATTAGATGGAGTCTCTTCCGAAAGGTGCAGATCGAGTCTCTGCCCACGGACAAAAACCCGTCGCAGGTGTTGGTAGATATCTTTCGGCATACCAACTGGGAGCTCCACCAGACTATGATCCTCCCGAATATCAATACGACCGATCATCTGACCATCAAGCCCGGCTTCGTTTGCGATTGCACCAACGATTTCTCTCGGTGAGGCTTCATGCTTCTCCCCGACTTCTAGCCGGTAAGTCTCGAAGGGGACTGAATTATCTCTTTTGCGAGATGATTTTTTGGGGCGCTTACCGAAGTCAGATTTTTCCGTGCTTCTTTCTTGACGCTCATTGCGTCCCTTCCGTACCGGCTTCTCCAACTCATCGACAATAAATGGTCGTGTTTTCTGACTCAGAAAAGTCAGTGCCGCTGCGATATCCAGGGCACTTGTCTCCTGCTCTTTCTCGATACGACTGACCAGTCGATAGTAGAAGTCCAGATCCTGTTCACTGAGGGTCTCGCGAAGCATGTCCACGAAGCGATCGATACGGTGTTCACTCAGATCATCCGCTGTCGGCAAGTTTATTGCAGGAATGGGTTGGCGGGTTGTACGCTCAATGGCTTTGAGCAGACCGCGCTCCCTCGGTTGCACGAACAATAGTGCCTTCCCGGTGCGTCCGGCTCGACCCGTGCGCCCGATGCGATGGACATAGGATTCGGGATCGTTGGGAATATCAAAGTTGACCACATGGCTGATTCGCTCAACATCGAGACCGCGGGCGGCCACATCGGTGGCGACGATGATATCCAACTGACCGGCCTTCAGACGCTTGACAGTGCGCTCACGCATGGCCTGATTCATATCACCGTTTAGTGCCTCGGCAGCAAAACCGTGTGCTTCGAGCTTGTCGGCCACTTCTACTGTCGCTGTTTTGGTGCGCACGAAAATAATCATGCCGTCGAAGGCTTCAACCTCCAGCAGGCGGGTCAGGGCATCCATCTTATGATGGCGAGTCACTACGCAGTGAGACTGGTCAATAGTTGTGACTGTCTCTGTTTTGTTTTTGACCTTGATTTCTATTGGGTTACGCAGCTGTTTTCTGGCGATGCGACGGATAGCATCCGGCATGGTGGCGGAGAAGAGGGCCACCTGTCGCTCAGGTGGAGCTTGATCGAAGATCCACTCGATGTCCTCGATGAATCCCATATTCAACATTTCGTCAGCTTCGTCGAGGACCAGAGAGCGTAACCCTTTCAGAGTTAATGATTTTCTTCTCAGATGGTCCATGACACGTCCAGGTGTGCCTACGATAACCTGAGGATTTCTTTGTAGCTGACGAAGTTGGAGGCCGATGCTCTGTCCACCATAGAGGGGCAAAACGTGAAAAGCGGGCAGCTGGCTGGCATAGCTCTGAAAAGCCTCGGCCACCTGTAGCGCCAATTCTCTGGTCGGGGCCAGCACTAAAATTTGGGGCGATTTCTGCTTGTTATCGAGCCGGCTGAGCAGGGGGAGCGCAAAAGCTGCTGTTTTTCCGGTACCTGTTTGGGCCTGCCCCAGCAGGTCATTTCCCTCGAGCAGAGGGGGGATAGCTTCAGCCTGGATCGGAGTAGGCGCCTCATATCCCATGGCTTGAATGGCTTTAAGCAGGCCTGGGGCCAGTGCTAGGCTGGAAAAATCTTCAATCTTGTCGGAAGCGGTCATCTGTCTACTCGGGGGGATGGGAAACGGTCAACCGCTTCATCGAGATGGGGTGAGAAGGCGCGGGAGTATACCGCAAACGGCAAAGGATCACGATACCCAATCTTAAATTAAGGGTATGTGTACAATTGACTTTCCGACGGGTCAACAATGGCCTTGGCTCTTCGGGTTGGACAAAAAGCATGACTCGTCACTCATTTGGGATGACCTAACTACGCGCCTCGCGCCTTGATTGGTGCTTTTTTTGGTCCGAAAATGGTAATTAACTAGTGCTAATAGGTCCTATCGCCTAGACAATAAATACAGGGAAGGTCCCATTGCGCCTCTATCCGCCTATCTGGTTTCTGCTTTTTGCCGTCACGATCTACTGGACAAGAAGCCTATGGCCTTTGTCATCCGAGCTGATGGTCGGAAGTAAAATACTCTCAATCCTATTGATAGTATCGGGGTTACTGCTGGCTATATGGGCGGCTGTTACCTTCAGATCCTTCCATACCACTTCACACCCCTATGCGGAGGCCAGCTGCCTGGTGACGGGTGGGCCATACCGCCACACTCGTAACCCCATGTATCTCAGTCTTTTAATGTGTCTTCTTGCACTAAGCCTCTGGTTACAGAGCCTCTTTGCACTGCTGTTTTCATTTGTGTTCGTGTTGCTTATCAACCGCTATAACATTGTGCCGGAGGAACAATACCTGGAAAGGCGTTTTGGTAAAGCCTTTTCAGACTATTCTGCTAAAACCAGACGCTGGTTGTGATGGTAAATTATGCCGTTGAGGAAGATCCCGTAGAGGACGTGAGGACTGAAGCATAAGTAATATTTTATTTTTGCTATTCCTGGCCGTATGGCGTAGTGTTAGGGTTCTGCTTCAGATCTAACCTGCATGAAATTATTCTATTCGTGATTTTCCCTAAGATGTACTCGGATCAAGATAACTTTTGCCTGCCGGTGTTTGCAGCAGCTGTTTGTACCATTGGTGCAGATGTTTTACTGAATATTTGAGGAATACCCAAGATGGCTGAGAAACAGACTGGAACCGTTAAGTGGTTCGATAGTGCAAAAGGTTTTGGTTTTATTGAGCGTGAAAATGGCAAAGATCTATTTGTTCATTTTCGTTCTATCGTAGGCGAAGGCCATCGGTCTCTCGAAGAGGGACAGAAAGTCGAATTCGTCGAGGTTGAGGGTGCAAAAGGCCCTCAGGCTAATGACGTAGTCGCACTCTAGATTCTTTTCAAGATTCGTGTGTCGGATTATTTCGGCACACGAATCGACGCCGCATTATTTAAAGGTGGGAGACTGATCGTTCAGTTGTCTCGCAGCCAACATTGGTCAAATCCCATTGATTACAATCTTTATTCGCGGTCTGCCTCGTATTTCCACCGAAGAGAGCGTTAGTGCACTCTTCTCCAAATATGGTGCAGTGCGCTCGATCAAGCTCGTGAAAGACATCTTTTCCGGTGAGTGCAAAGGTTTCGCCACTATCGAAATGGAAGGACACGAGGGCCGAGCTGCAATCACGGCACTGGACGGTAAGGAGTTCGATGGCAGCGTGATTGGCGTCGGATTGAATAACCCAAAGAAGGGACGTGGCGGTAGGCGCCGTTAACTGCTGGCCCTGCCAGTATCTTGTGCCGGAAAAGGCGCCACCCTTATTTATTCGTCGCGTCATTCGACGCTACTCATCTACTCGCCTCGTAACTTGATTGACGCTTTTTCGGTGCAACAGTGACGATAAATTAGCGTTAACAGGCGTTAGGTTGCCTGCTTAATAAATATCCCTTCTATCTTCCTGAATACATTGTCGAGTGCCGCTTCCAATACAAGAGGTTCTCCTGAAACTGGGTGCATAATCTCCATTTGGGTTGCCGCGAGCAACAGGCGCCGGCAGCCAAACTGTTCAGCAAAAAAATGATTATGATTCGTTTTCCCATAGCTCGTATCACCAATAATCGGGTGAGATAGATGCTTGAAATGGCGCCGGATCTGATGCTTTCTTCCTGTTAGTGGATTTATCCTCACCAGGGAGTAGCGGCTGGTCGGGTAACGGTCGACGCAGAAGGGAAGATCCAGGGTGCCCAGACGGTGATATTTAGTGATGGCGGGTTGGGGAGGTTTGCTGATTCTGGCCCTGCGGTCAGTCATCTTGTCCAGTTTTTCCTTCAGCGGGTAGTCAACGGTGTCAGAAAGCGCCGTGTATCCCCGAACAACCGCAAGATACTGTTTTATGACCAGCTTATCGGAAAACTGAGCACTGAGATTTCTGGCCATCTCAGATGAGAGCGCAAACAGTAAAACCCCCGATGTTGGTTTATCCAAACGGTGTACAGGATAGACATATTGCCCGATCTGGTCACGCAGGAGTGTCATGGCAGATCGTTTTTCATGCTTGTCGACAAGTGAGGGGTGGACAAGCAGGCCAGCGGGTTTATTGATAGCAATTAGATGGGTGTCCCGATAGATGATATCGAGACAATCTCTCGAGGTTACTATCTCTTTAGGCCCTGGGATCCAATCTGAGGAGGTGTTTCGTAAAGGCATGACAGAAGATATCGTTAAATATCCCTGAGTCCTTCAGAAGGTTCAATACGCGCCGCCCGATAGCCTGCCATCGAGGCAGCCAGAATAGCTGCTGCGAGGGTCAGTACAAGGGCAATGAGAAAATGGGCAGGCAAGAGATGACACAGGGTGTCACCACTCTCAAGCTGGGAGGCAAACATCCGATTGATGGTAAAGCTGACCCCGAGATAGATCAGAGAGGCGGTCAACCAACCGAAGAAGGCGGTAAATATTGACTGGATCACCGGGAACCAGACGATATCGGCAGTGCGCAGACCGACCAGTCGCAAGACGCTCAGCTCCTTTCGCTTTCGGTCCACATTTGCCCACAAGCTGGCGCTGAGGGAGAGGGAAAATCCTGCCAGGCCGATGATGGCGATAAGCCAGAAAACAGCACTCAGATTACGATCCATGCTGCGTACGATATCGATATCGGCAGCCCGCGTGCTGACTTCTATACCGAGTTTGGCAAGTGCGTCACTCATGGGTGAAACGTCATAGATGGAGCGGGTATAGAGACGAAAGCTGGGGTAGGTTCGGTCTTTGTCGTCACCGGCTGAGCCACCCCACCCCAAAGCCGGTACTGCGCGCCCGTCCCGGAAGTCTTCGGCGGATTCCACCAGATAGAGCGGCACGAAGGCACCGTCACGGGAGAAGCTGGCGAGTTTGGCCACATCGGTGACTTGTATAGGCAAGTGCACCCTTTCGCTGCGGCCTTTGAATCGACGGGTCAGACTGCCGCTGATCTCGTCGCCCGGCTGGACCTTGAGTTTGCGAGCCGCTGAATCGGAGAGGATCAGTTGTTGCAGTCCTTGCGCCATCTGCTGGTGTTTCAGTAATGGGTCACCGCGGTCAGTGGGGATCATTTCTACCGGCAGGATACGATTGCCGGTTTCACTTTTGAGTTCGATCGTGGCGGCGATAGCACGTGTGCGAGGCACGATGAAGGCAACTTCGGGACGATTGCGTAACTCTTCGATCCAGGCCCGATTATAACGACCGCTGCCCACGGGGCGGATCTCACGGTTGCGAGGGTCCTCGATCAGGTTGTCGAGCATGCTGCCGACAATGCCGAATTTTAGTCCGAAAAGAATCAGCATGGGTCCCAATACGGCAGCCAATGCAAGGATGAAGAAACCAGACATCTGCCACTCGTTGCGGTAATCCCGCCCGGCCAACCAGAAGGTATCTTTGAGTCGGTGATGCATTAGCCGGTGACTACGGTCTCGGTCATCGAGCCGTCCTCCTCCCGGCGGGTATGGTGTTCCAGATGGCGCAGCCCGAGACGGTTGATATGCCGCCAGGCGTGGCTGGCGAGAATCACGGTGATATGCAGCTCATCCACCAGCTCTATGAAGAGGGACATGATGCGTTCTGCTGCGATCGGATCGAGGGATGCGGTAGGCTCATCGGCGATCACAATGGAGGGACGGTGCGCCAGAGCGCGTCCGATGGCAACCCGCTGACGCTCACCCACTGACAGCAGGTGAGGCAGCTTGTCGAGGTGGCGGCGGATGCCCAGGTCACCCGCCAGCTCGTCGACCAGTCCGTCATTCGGCATGTCGAGCAGGCGACGGGAGAGATTGATGTTCTCCCTGACGGTCAGATAGGGCAGCAGACCGCCGGTCTGCATCACATATCCGATACGCAAGCGGCGGAGATCTCCCAGTCGGTTTAACTGCCGTTTACGCCAGAGCCCGGAGATATCCACCGGCTCGGCACCTTTCTCAGAACGGAAGCGGAAGGAACCGATCTCACTGGGTTTGAGTGTCATGGAGAGCATGTCGAGGAGCGTGCTCTTGCCGCAACCACTCTCACCGATGAGAGCGATCTTCTCCCCTAAGGCAATCTGTAGGCTGGGCACACGCAGGCGGAAGGCGGTGCCCTCGGCCTCGCGGGTCTTGACGACGTCACGCAGATGGTAGATCAGGACTTTGTCACCGGTCAGTCCGTTACCGGTGCTTACTTCAGGCGCGGTCACGGTTAGGGCAGCATTTCCAGGGCAATGGGGAAAACCGAGTCACCGGAGATCGGACCTCCATCAAGTGAGACCCAGAGGTCGGTGTGGTCATGCAGCACTTCGTAGTAATTGATCTTCTCTTCCAGTCGATTGATAAAGGTGACCTGCTCACGGGCCGGCCAATCCTGCCAGTTTTCCAAAGAGAGGTTCATGACCTCACCAGTGTAGGGCAGGTCCTCGATGTACTCGCGCATAAAGCCCATGTCTGCCAGATTTCCCGCTCGGGCGCCTGAGACACGGGTTGTGGTACCCAGTTGTTCCGGGTCACGGGCGATAGTGGCCGCAAGACTCTTCAGGTCATTGAGAAAGGTACGGGGTGAGAGCAGACCCTCTTCAGCAGTGACCAGTACCTGGCGCAGGATGCTGTGCAGGTCGCTGAGCTGGTCACGGGTGAGCAGTACCCTGACATCCAGCGTCTGGCGCTGTGGATCGCTGATGTCACGATCAACCAGCCACGCGTTAAAGACATTGGGGATCTGTTTCTTGTCGTCCTGTTGCAGATAGCGCATGCGCAGGGCATAGCCCAGTTTGGCAACCTTGGCCTGAAACTGGGCCAGCTGATCCGAAGATGCCTCTGCATCCTTTGCCTCGGCCTCTCTGATCTGGCGCTTCTCGGCAATGGTTTTCCCGGCTGCCGCCACGGCGGCCAGCTTCACCTGTTCGGTGATCTGCTGGGCCAGCGCATCGAGGACACGTCCGAAGCGCTCGACATTGCCGGTCTCAACGCCAAAATAGAAGCTGCCGATACCTGGGTAGTAGGAGAGATCCCGATAGGTTCCCTCAGCATTGGCATGGTCAGCCATGACGCTGGGGGTCAGCAGGTGGAGGACTGATAATGCAATCCCTTTATTCTGCGCCAAGCGGCGCAGGGCGGCACTCGACATACCGGTACCTGAGAGATTATTGCCTGCCTCACGTGGGCCTGCGTCAGTGACTAACACCACATAGCGGGCATCCTGTCCTTCCCAGTTGATGCCGGCAATAGCCTCGTTGACACCAGCATAACTGTCTTCGATAAAGTCGCGACTGGAGACCGTGGCAGCCTTGAGCGATGAGACATGGCTAAAGAAGCTCTCGGCATCTTGGCCCTGTTCGAGGTCAACGTAAGTGCGGGTCAGGTACTCCAGACCGGGGGCGGCCCGGGGATTATCGCGAAAGGCGATCAGGCCGAAGCTGACGTCACCGGTCAGTTGCTCCTTGGTGATGGTGTCGTAGATCTTGCGTACCGCTTCACGGGTGCGATCGATATAAGGATCCATGGAAAGGGTCGAGTCGATGACGAAAACCACGGCGGAACGGAAAGGTTTCGTTGTCTTTTTTTCGGGCTGTGCGGCTTTGGGTTTTGATGGTTTGGTCTGCATCAAAGGCAGTAACGGTACACTGGAGACCTGCAGCATGCGTGCTTGTTCGCTCTCGAGGTAGATATCCTCGTGGTCGCGAATCGGCACCAGGTAGAAGTCCTTGAGTATGTCCACATGGGTACGGGGCTGGATGGCGATCACCGGCGCATCAGCCGCCAGTTTGCCCGCTTCCGCTGCCTGGTAGAGTTGGCGATATCTTGCTTTATCCCCATTTTCGACCAGTGACTTTAGGCCTTCTTTGTCTCGGAACAGCAGTACCCTGTCTGCCCCCAAAGGGTCACGGAAGGCCACGGTCAGGCCTTGATTCCAGGGGATGGTGTCTATTTCCGGCATCCAGCCAGTCGTCTCTCCGTAACGGTTGAGACCGAGTTGGACCCAGGTGGAACCATCCCGTGTTTCGCGCTTGTAGACATAGAAGGCACTGAAGGGTGTTGCTGGGTCGCCATTCCCCTCTTGTGGTTGGGTGAAGATACGGGCACCGGGCTTGCTCAACACGCGCTGGTAAAGTGCCTGCTTGCCTTCCATCAGGAGCGGTTCTGACTGACTCAGAGCCGAAGAACCCATTGCTAAAAGCAACAGCGCGAATAGGATCTGTTTAAGGTAAGCCATCGCTCGTATCCTTTAGATGTTCTCTATTGCCAGTTCAGCAGCAGACGCCGGGCAGCCATGTTACCGGCTTCAGCCTGCTTTTGAGTCGTACTTCTCAAAGCCTGCATGCGCACTTCTGCCTGTGGAATGTTTTGACTGGCAGCTTTGCTGTACCACTTATGGGCTTGGAAGGTGTCTGGGGCCTGGAGCAGACTGCTGCCTGCAGAGAAATGGTTCGGGTCGTGGAGACTGGCCAATTCAAAGGCGGCCTGACCACCTCCTTGTTTGGCAGCATAGAAAAGCAGTAAGTATGCGTCGCTCAGTGCGCCTGACTGTTGATACGTCTGGGCCTGATGAAGCATTTCTGTCTCACTCAGGGTGATGCTGCCACTACGTAGGTCGGCGATGATCTTTCGGGCCGCTGCACCTTCGGGGAGGCGTTGGTTTTCTGAAGGCATTGCTGATGGTTGGTGCGCCACATCTTCAACTATCTGGGTTTCGACGGGTACTTCTCCGTCAGTTACGCTAGTCGGTGAGACTGTCTGTTGCTCAGCAGCATCGATCTGTGCCCGGATGATGGGATCGATATCCTGCTGTGGTAGCGGCGGCAGTTCGACAGGCTCTTCAGGTGCGAAGATATAGTAGATACCCACCAGTATGAGTAGTGCCACAGTAATCTCCAGCGCCACCCGTAATCGGCCGGATTTGTTGTGCGGTTCCTCCACGTCGGAGAAGTCGTCTGTGAGATTGGAATCCGAAGTGGTCATACAGCCTTTTCTTGTAGATCTGGTAGGTGTTCCTTGTCGCACTTCCGAAGGATTATCGGGGCGTCGTCGGCCATACATTTCACCAGAAGCGGGAAATAAAATCCATAAACACACATGAATCTGGATAGACGGGATAAGCAGGGAGAAGAGTGGTACCGGGGGCGGGACTTGAACCCGCATGATATTGCTACCGGTGGATTTTGAATCCACTGCGTCTACCAATTCCGCCACCCCGGCGTGAAGGGGGGGAGAATAACCTCAATTATTTCGATTGGGAAGGGGGTCAGGCAGAAAAATCGACATATTCCCTATTAGGTACCGATTCGTCGATGGTTGCAGAGGGTCTGCCGAAATAATATCCCTGTCCATAGTGAAATCCCAGTTGGCCCAGTTGCTTGGCGGAAGATGCGCTCTCTATACCTTCCGCCACCAGCAAGTGACCACATTCCACAATCATCTGTGCCAGATGTGTGAGGATCGGGTTGTTGTTTTTGCTATCGATAAGCCGGGTCAGATTGATGTCGAATTTGACCACATCCACCGGCATGCTGCCCAGGTATCGCAGGGATGAATAACCGCTGCCGAAATCATCCAGTGCAATGCGAAAGCCCATTGATCGCAGGCGGGTGAGATTGGAGCGCGCCTTCTGCATCTGTGTGATCATGGCTGTCTCCGTAATTTCGAGCAAAATCTTATACTCGCCCATATAGGGTGAGAAGGCCTCCAGCCAGGTGAAGAGATCACTCTCTACAATGCTGGGTGCTGAAATATTGATGGACACTCCGGTACCAACAGGGATCAGGCCACTGTTCAGGTCCTCCAGTGTTTTTCTGATGACCTGTCTGTCGAGATCGATTTCCAGGCCCTTGGCCTCTACCAGAGGAAAGATGTGTGAAGGCATGATCAACTGACCTTCATGAACGATACGCACCAGGGCTTCGAAATACTGGGATTCACCACTCCCCAGGTTCACGATGGGCTGATAGTGCATGATGAGTCCTGTACCCTGTGAAATGGCATCATACACAGCACTGTGTGTGCGGCTGGAGAACAGGCCTTGAGTGCTATTCGCCATCTCCTCAGAGAACATGACGATATTGGTGTGACCTGGGCGTTTTGCCTGGTAGGTAGCAACGTTCACTTGCCACTGTAGGGAAGCGAGGCTTGCTTTACTGTCAGGCTTGGTATGGGCGATACCTATGCTTAACCTGACAGGCTCACGAATACCCATTTCCTCAAACGGATAGCGGCTGATGGCAAGATGAACCTGTTTTGCAATCTGCATGGCTTTGCGGGGATGCGCACCAATCAATACAGTGATGAATTCGTCACCACCAAGCCGGAATAACCGCTCGTGATCAGACAGTATGTTTTTAAGTGTCTGAGAGACGGTAATCAGTACCTCATCTCCCACCTCATGGCCGTAGGTGTCATTGATGGCCTTGAAATGATCGATATCAAAAAGGAGCAGGGAGATCTGTCCCTGGTTGTGTTGAAAAACGTCGTTGACCTCATGCCAATACTCGTCGAATGCGGCACGATTTCTGGCGCCTGTTAACGGATCGTGCTGAGCCAGGTCATGCAGTTGTTTTGTCTTCTCACTCAGCGTGATATTCACGTCACTGAGTTGATTGTGATAGTCGTTGAGTGATTGGCGTATTTTGTCCAGCTCTTTGATCAACAGCGGCTGCTGGAAAGATGAGGTCACTGAATCTTTGTTGTACTTCTTCAGGAGATCAATGTGCTGGGATATCTGCAAGATGGGCCAGCTCATGATTCTTGCAGCTAAAGGGAAGATGATCAGGCTGAGGATGGCTGCCATGCCCGCCAGACGCAGTACCGACTCGGTCATGACCTGTTTTAGCGTGTCGGCATAAGAGTCACTGATCAATTGGTAGTGAATGAACGGGAAGAGCTCATTGCTGGCGATACGGTCAGTATTGCCGATATCTACACTCAGAGAGTCAACGTCAACCTGATTGAACTGACCACTGCTGAGAAACTGGGGGATCACACGGCTGAGTGTTGCAACAAAGCCTATGGGAGATTTCGACTTGGCATCTATAACAGGTTCGATGATCACCAACAAAGGTTCGAATTGGTTCATCAGTATGTAATCAGTAACTTCCTTTATGTCTATCGTTTTGGGTAGGAGGGCTGTGTCAACTTCACTCAGCATTCTGCCTTGAAGGTCGTAGATGGCGACATCGATAGTATGTTCTGAGATTAGATTATTGGCCTTTGCCCTGTGCCGGTACCAATAGTTGTAGAACATTGAGTTGTGCAGTTGCTGTTTAACCTCTTCCCATTTGGCCAGCTGTTTGGTCTGATTTTTGGTTCGGTCGATAGAGAGTTTCAGTGCCCGTTGAATCTCTTTTTCGGCGCGGGTTGTGCTTGCTGTCAGAAATTTTGTATCAAGGTCCTCGATTTCCAGATAGGCGATACGTCCAAAAAAGAAGAGGAGCAGCAGAAAAAGGGCGACGAATATCGCTGTGAAAAGGCTGATTGAAATGGGTTTAAAGTGGATTCTCATGCCCTGGGATCTGTAGTTCTCCTAGTAGGGTCTGTTAACAGGCCCTAGAGCATGTCGGAAATTGTATCCACAAGATCGAATTCATGCTCATGATTGAAAAAGTGGTTCGCGCCATCGATCTCGACGACCTCTGCACCCACCTGTTTTAGGCGCGGCAACCAGTCCTCTCCCAGACGCTGATCTTGACCACCCAATATAATCATCGGCTTGAAGGATAATTTCTTCAGGCTATTCAGTGATTTTTCGCTATTCCAGTTGACATATGAGAGATAATTTCCTGCCGTCGACATGTATTTGTCGCAGAACGCCAGTGGGTAGCTTGATACCTCGCTGTTATTGCTCGCTAGCTGGTCTACGGCCGTCTGGCGGTCCTTTTCGCTCTCTTTTGCAATGGGGCCCTGGGCAAATGGGATAAGGCTAATGAGCAGTGCATCTTCAACTGACGCTTTGGGTGTGCCTGTAAGGTAGGCAAGTAACAGTAGACTGCCGGCACTGTGACCGATGATGGTGACTGGCTTTTTTTGCTTTGTGTATAGCCATTCAACCCATTGGGATATCTCTCTGACATCCTCTTCGAGGGAGTGCGTATGAATCGCTTCACAGGCAAGACTTTGTCGTCTGTGGTTGATACCGAGAGACAGATTGGGCAGAAGGATGGTGTGACCTTCATCATTCAGGGCATCGGCAAGTCTTCGAACGGTAAAGAAATCTCTTGTCTGCAGGAATCCATGCAGTATCAGTATTACCTTGCCTTCTTCCTGTCCAGGCAGAAGTTCTGCAGTCGCTTCAAGATCCGTAGCGACTTTGAGATTGATGATCTCACTCGAGGCAGGAAAAGTGATGAGTAGAAGTATCAGCAGGAGTGTTAGCCGAGTGGTTAACAGGTGAGAAAGCTGGTTTGACATAACGACTCCTTCGCGTAGTGTCGAGGCCTGCTGACAGACTTCAAGTCCCCGTTATCATTGAGGATCTTCTGGCTACGCAATATTTTTTTCTCATTATCTTCTAATAATATGTATTAGAAAAATCTGATCTACAAGTGAAACTGGGGTTGCGAATGCAGATTTGAATCACAGATCACACTATGGATTGTGCGTCGTCAGATTCAATGCGCTTGTTTGCCGTGATAATATCCGCGCCCTATGCGCCTATCCGATTTCGAATACCATCTTCCAGAAGAGTTGATCGCCCAGTTTCCCGTTGGGGAAAGAAGCGCGAGCAGGCTGCTTGGCCTACTTCCAGGCGAGATGGCGCCGAAGGATATGGCATTCAGGGATCTGCCGTCGCTTCTGCATCCTGGAGATTTACTGGTCTTCAACAATACCCGCGTCATGCAGGCCAGGTTGTTCGGTCACAAGGAGACGGGAGGAAAGATCGAACTGCTGATCGAGAGAGTCCTCTCGCCTGATCGTGCGTTGGCTCATCTGCGTGCCAGCAAGACACCAAAAGCCGGCAGTTATCTGCAGATAGGAGAGCGTCAGGTAGCCGTCGAGGGCAGGGAAGGTGAGTGCTTTTTACTCAGACTCCTACAGGGTGATTTTTATTCCCTGATGACAAAGGAAGGACATATGCCACTGCCACCCTACATCCAACGGGATGACGAGGGGCAAGACCTGGATCGATACCAGACGGTCTATGCGGAACATCTCGGCGCGGTGGCGGCGCCTACGGCGGGGCTCCATTTCGATCAAGGCTTGCTGGATCAGATATCCTCAATGGGTATAGATCAAGCCTATGTCACGTTACATGTGGGAGCGGGCACCTTTCAGCCTGTCAGGTCGGAGAACCTTGACGAGCACCACATGCACAGTGAGTTTGTCGATGTCGACCAGGGCGTCTGCGATAAGGTGCGGGAGACGCGTATGAAGGGAGGACGTGTGGTGGCGGTGGGTACCACCAGCGTGCGCAGTCTTGAGGCCGCATCACAGAATGGCGAGATTGCACCATTCAAGGGTGAGACCCAGCTTTTTATCCGGCCGGGTTATCGGTTTAACAGCGTCGATGCGATGATCACCAATTTTCATCTGCCAAAATCCACATTGTTGATGCTGGTAGCCGCTTTCTCCGGATACGAACGTATCATGCAGGCCTATCGGCATGCGGTGGATCAACACTATCGCTTTTTCAGTTACGGAGACGCCATGTTTCTCACGCCTGCCTCATCGGTAGGTGAAGATAAACAGTGAGCAAAAAAAAAGCGCGACAGGGGTGTCGCGCTTAAAAATTCCACCAAAGGAGGATGGAGGAGTGTTGTGCTGACCCGTAGAACGATTCAGCACATCAACATTTTCTAATATATATGCGATTCCTGTCAAGTTTTTTTAGGGAAAACCCTAATAACTGGTTCACACTTTGTTCTTCGCCTCTTTTAAGGCAAGAGAGCAGGTAAAAGAGATGGCTGTTTAGTGCCTGATTAAGACAAAAAAATACTATGAAATTCAATATTTATCAGACAGATGGACATGCCAGACGGGGCCGGTTGAGCTTTCCGCGAGGGACGATTGAAACACCGGCATTCATGCCCGTAGGCACCTACGGTACTGTGAAGGCTATGACGCCAGAAGAGTTGGTTGATCTGGGGGCTGAGATCATCTTGGGAAATACCTTCCACTTGATGCTCCGACCGGGCACAGAGGTCATACGCCGGCACGGAGATCTGCACGGCTTTACCCATTGGGAGCGTCCCATTCTAACCGATTCCGGTGGTTTCCAGGTCTTCAGTCTGGGTGATTTGCGAAAAATTACTGAGGAAGGTGTGACATTCCGTTCTCCCATCGATGGCAGCAAGGTCTTTATGGGGCCGGAAGAGTCGATGCAGGTGCAGCGGGAGTTGGGCTCGGATATCGTCATGATCTTTGATGAGTGCACGCCATATCCGGCGACAGAGCGTGAGGCGCAGACGTCGATGGAACTCTCGCTGCGTTGGGCGGAGCGCAGCCGTGTGGCCCATGGTGACAATCCGGCAGCGCTCTTTGGCATCATTCAGGGTGGTATGTTCGAAAAGCTGCGGGGAGCCTCGCTGGAAGGATTGCAGAAAATTGGATTCGATGGTTATGCCGTGGGTGGTCTCTCCGTCGGTGAGCCAGCGGAAGACCGCTGGCGTGTTCTCGATTATCTCTGTCAGGCCATGCCGGCTGACAAACCGCACTATCTGATGGGGGTGGGCACACCGGAGGATATTGTCGAGTCAGTGCATCGAGGGATCGACATGTTCGATTGTGTCATGCCCACCCGCAATGCCCGCAACGGGCATCTCTTTACGCATACGGGCGTCGTGCGTATCCGCCATGCGGCCCATCAGTACGATGAAGGGCCACTCGATCCCCTATGCGATTGTTACACCTGCCGTAACTACAGCCGGGCCTATCTGCGGCATCTGGACAAATGTAACGAGATCCTCGGGGCAAGGCTGAATACCATTCATAACCTCTACTACTATCAGAAACTGATGCGGGATATCCGTACAGCCATTGAGGCGGGTAATCTGCAGGCCTTCACGGAGAAGTTCTATGCCATGCGGTCAGGCGTGAAATGAATCTATCTGGCTAGGGCCTGTTAACACTAATCCAATGCGCCCTGTTGAGCCTGAAAAAGCGCCAATCAAGGCGCACCCCAAGGGCACTTCCTTCGGGGCGC
>JAHXIP010000031.1 GCA_025655575.1 Candidatus Thiodiazotropha sp. (ex Monitilora ramsayi)
TTCCTTCGGGGCGCGAGGAGAGAAGTTTGGTTGTTCCAAATGAGCGACGAGCAACGCCGAGTGGCGCTTTTTCAGGCTCAACCCGAAGGGCACTTCCTTCGGGGCGAATTGGTTTAGTGTTAACAGGCCCTAGGTACGTCAGCTAGCGGATATGCAGACGCCACGAAAAAGTTTTACCGAACTGATCAGGACATCCCTGCGCTATAAACTTCTGGCGCTGGTGTTGTTTCCCATTCTGTTTATCATGCCGATCTTTCTTTTGTTTGCTGTCTTCTGGGGGTCGAATTTCAGCTATGAGCAGTTGCTGATTAAGGTCAATACCGACTTGGCAGTGGCGGATGATCATTTTCTTAGAATCCGCGAGGACTACCTCAGTAGTTTGTCTCATTTGGCTGAGTCCCATAGCTTCTATACTGCTTTGGAGTCCATGAGCGATCGCGCTATCGAGATGCAGTTACAGGCACAAAGAGAGAGTGCTGGATTTTCTTATTTACATCTACTGGATAGAAAGGGCAACCGCTACTTTGATTCTAACCTGCACGGTCATACCTCACCTTCACTGTTAGCCGCCATGCAGGGTACCCCTCGTGTCGGTATCGAGATCTTTTCCTCCGATGACTTGGAGGCAACATCACCCGGACTGGCCAAGCAGGTTAAACTCTCCCTCATCGACACCCGTCGGGCCAGGCCAACTGAGCGTAAGAGTGAGGAGCGGGGCATGATGATCCGTGCCATTTATCCGGTAAAGGATTCCCGTGGAGAACTCATTGCACTGCTTGATGGCGGCGTGTTGCTGAATGGTAACTTCGAGTTTGTCGATACCATACGCGATCTGGTCTACGGTCCCGGCAGCCTACCCGAAGGAAGTATCGGCACAGTGACGGTGTTTCTCGATGATGTACGCATTACTACCAATGTTCCCAGGCGTCCACAAGAGAGAGCGCTGGGTACCCGTGTATCAGATGTGGTGCGTACCCAGGTGTTGGATCATGGTGAAAAATGGATCGACCGCGCCTTCGTAGTCAATGATTGGTATATCTCCTCATATCAGCCGATACTCGATATCAACGGTGACCGGGTCGGCATGCTCTACGCCGGTTTTCTTGAGGCCCCTTTTCGTAACGAACTGTGGCAGGCTTTGGGTGTATTGATTCTCTTTTTTCTTGGATTGATGCTTGTTTCAGGGTTGGTCTCCGTTTGGGGTGCCAAGTCCATCTTTAAACCCCTGGAGATGATGAGTGACGTGGTACATGCCACTCGTCAGGGTATCTCAAAGCGAATTGGCCATGTGGATTCAAAAGATGAGGTTGGTGTACTGGCACGTGAGCTCGATGTACTGCTTGAACTGTTACGCAAACGCAATCAGCAGATACAGGAGTGGGCCGGGCAACTGGAAGATAAGGTAGAGGACCGTACCAGCGAACTGAAGCGTAAAAATGAAAAACTGATCAGCACCATTCATGTTCTGCGTGAGACTCGCGCCCAGTTGATTACGGCAGAAAAACTGGCAGCACTGGGTGAGCTGACAGCGGGTGTCGCTCATGAGATCAACAACCCTACGGCGGTGATCATGGGCAACCTTGATCTATTGGTCAACGAGCTGGGTCAACAGGCAGATCCGGTGCGCCATGAGATCGACCTGATCATCGAGCAGGTCTTTCGCATAAAAGAGATCATCCAAGACCTGCTGGCATATGCAAAGCAAGAAAAAATTAGCGACACGCCTTCACTCATAGACGTTAACGAAGTCGTACAGAATACGCAGGCATTGGTGCGTCATCTGCGTCAGCAGAATCCGTTCGAGATCAGACTCTTTCTGCTTGCAAGCCAACCAGTGAGGATCAATCCCAATGAACTGCAGCAGGTGCTGGTCAACCTGGTGGTCAACGCAGTACATGCCTTGCATGAAAGTGGTGGATTGATCGAAATCGAGACACAGGACTGGCCTGGCAAGGGTGTTGTTATCCATGTGCACGACAACGGTATCGGTATGGATCAAGAGACCTTCGGCAAGGTCTTCAATCCATTCTTCTCTCAAAAGCGAAAAGGACGAGGAACAGGTCTTGGTCTTTCTATAAGCTATGCCCTGGTGCAGAAGTATGGCGGTAAGATAACTGTTGAGTCAGAGCCGGACAAAGGTACCGATTTTTCCGTCTGGCTTTTGCGGGAGCCAGTGAGTGCCAAAATCGAGGCCAATAATCTGGAAGCGATGATGGTCGATGAGCTGGATCTCCCAGATCCTTTACTGAGTCCTGTCGGTAAAGAAAGACGAGCCTGATGTTGCCGCAGTTTGTCAGACAGTAAATCTGATCGGCCATCCTTTTGTAAACCATTTAGTCAATATAGTGAATGGTTCTACTGCGCTATTACAACGTAAGAAAGAGAAAATCATGAGTGAACAAAGAACCTTTATCCCCCTTAATATTGCAATTATGACCGTATCCGATACACGCGTTGAAGAGACTGATAAATCGGGTGACAAACTGAAAGACATGCTGGAAAAGGCAGGGCACAGGCTGGCTGATAAAACCATCGTGCCTGATGATATCTATAAGATTCGATCAACCGCCTCAGGCTGGATAGCAAATCCCGATGTGCAGGTTGTTATTACTACCGGCGGTACCGGTTTGACAGGTCGTGACGGAACGCCAGAGGCCATCACCCCATTATTGGACAAGATCATTGATGGCTTTGGTGAGATGTTTCGTATGCTCTCATACGAGACTATCGGTACTTCGACATTACAATCACGCACTGTTGCTGGTGTGGCTAATGGTACGTTTATCTTTTGTCTGCCAGGATCCACAGGCGCCTGCAAGGACGGCTGGAGCAAATTGATATCGGCGCAGCTCGATTACCGGACACAGCCCTGTAATTTGGTCGAGCTGATGCCAAGATTATTGGAGAACTAGCTACGATACAAATCGGGATCTCATGTTCGATCAGATCTAAACTCCCAAATTGTAATTTCAAAACAAGCAGGGTGTCAGGCAGGCTTTACAGTAAATCGAATGGAAAACCGTATTTCTGTCGGAATGTTTTACATAAGAATTAGAATCTTTCACATAGAATGATTGCAACCCATTGATTGATATAGGGTCAATCTTGAGTGGCGCTAATCTTGCTGTACTCTCTACAGGGAATTCAAGGTTCAGGGTAACAGGCCTGTAATGACTGAACATTATACTCAATAAGGAAGAATGGCAGACTTTATTTGAGTCACTCACAGAAACAATACGGGTAAACGACCATGTTAATGTTAAATATTTTTGATGACGAATCCTTTGATGACGATATAGAACCAGAGTCAGCACAGTACCCTGTTGAAGTCCTGGAATCAGAATGGAATCCTGTATTGAGTGAAATCCACTCATCCCTCAATTTGAACGATGAACCCGCCAACAAAAAAGAAGATGATCTGAGTGATAAAAGCGTATGAACGCTCTCTGAGTGCATGAAACACTCACCCGCATCTTCTACGTCTGTTTGAATAAACGATGAAAGAAGCGAGCTTTCAGGTTTGATAAGACTGGCTGTCCTTTATCGGGCGGATTGATATACGAAATCGTCGAATCTCAATTATCTGCTAATAAATCCTAAGATTATTCAGATTAATTCGTCATTCCGGGCAATGCGAAGCGTAGTCCGGGAAATCAGTACTTTAACAGTATGAGATTACTGCATTCTGGCATTCGTCGGAATAATAAAAAATCAAAACATGACTGGGGGTTGTCTATAATAATCACATCAAGTCAGTTAATAAACACAACTCCCCTATGAATGCGGAAAAAAATAGATCAGATAAACTTGACCAAATCGTTGAGCAGGCCCGTCGTGATCGTGATGAGAGGGAAAAGGGCTACCGCGCACAGGCGCTGAAGTTGTATCCCTGGGTCTGTGGTCGATGTGCACGTGAATTTACACGTGAAAATCTGCAGGAACTCACAGTACATCACCGTGATCACAATCATGATAATAACCCACCGGATGGCAGTAATTGGGAGTTGCTCTGTATATACTGCCACGATAATGAACACTCACGTTATATTGAGTCTGATCATGCTGATGGTTCTACACGCACAAAGCAAAGTGTCAGCACTCATCAACCATTTGCGGATCTTGAGGCGTTGTTGAAAGAAAAGAAATAGGTCTCAAAAGGCAGTAATGCAAGCATAAATACATACTCAAAAAGTGTTATTTATTTCCCTCCATTTACCTGATAGCAATAAGATATATCCTGTGCCGAAACACCGACTCACCATCAAACTCGTATTGTAAAATGAGTAGAGCAGGAAATGTCGATCATGTACCTGTCTCATAGCTGATCAAAAATATCAGACGATTATAAATCCTTTAATTACATAATCGTTATTCATAATGAACTCAAGCAGTTATTGCCAAGTTATGATTTTTAAATAATAAAAATCACACGACAATAAAAGCTAAAAGATTGCTACTTAACATAGGTCAAGGATTACCAAAACTGATCAAGATATCAATCTACTGATTATTTCTATTTTCTTGACTTGGTTTATTCTCCTGCGTTGCAACTGAGGAAGGGCATGTGCGTGATCGAAAGCACCGTTATCTTATCTTATTGTTAAGTCTACTCTGCTTCTACTCAATAGGTAGTAGTGCTGAACCCATAGCCGATTATGGAGAGGCCATCAATCAGGCGGGTCGTCAACGTATGTTGAGTCAGCGTATGGTTAAGGCGTTTGCTCAAATTGGGCAGCAGATCTTGTATGCGAATCCGCGCAAGCAATTGACTGCCGCAATAAAGCTTTATCAAAAACAACTGGATAACTTGAAGGCATTTGCAAGGTCCAAAGCATCCCAAAGGGCGCTGGCTCGTGCAGAGAAAGTCTGGACGCGTTATCGAAAAACCGCTAATGGTGAGGTCAACCTGGATAATGCAATTGAGCTTAATCAAATAAGTGAAGAACTGCTGCAGGCCAGCCAGCAGGTTGTTCAGGCCCTGGTACAGGAGGCTAAAACAGAAAAGGCACATATCGTAGATATATCGGGTCGACAGCGGATGCTCTCTCAACGCATGGCGAAATTCTACCTATTACTATCCTGGGGGCTTGAAGATCAGGTTTATCACAGTGAATTTAAAAAAGCAGAACAGGAGTTTTCACAGGCCCTGCTGGAATTGAACGGATCGTCACTCAATACATCCGAGATCAAAGAAGTATTGGATAAAGTGAAGAAGCAGTGGCGTTTTTTTCAGCTGACCAAAATTATGGATGAAGGACAATATCTACCTTCAGTGGTTGCCCGCACCACTGAAACACTATTAAAAGATATGAACCGGGCAACGGGTCTGTACGCCAAGGTATCAACACAGTAGAAAAGTGGTCCTCGATTTGTTGTCTTTATGATGCCGATAGGCAGAGATTTCAGGCAATTGTAAGGCCACAAAAAAGATTCTCAGGTTTAACACGAGGTGACGAGAATAACGATAGTGTCCTATGCTTACTCATCTCCCCATATCAAATCACCGGCTTCACTTAGATCATATCCAGTAAGCTTATCCGCCACGGCTAACGAGGTGGGTGATCGCAACCTCGCGATCAGGTCCTGAAACAGTCTTCTGAACCAGATACTTCTTGGTAGTGCCAGGTCGAACGACTCCCAGCCGAAGGTCACGAAGCCGAGACCATATTCGGTAGCGGCAGCTCGTGCACCTGGAGCAACATCTGCTTGTCCCATGGCAATGCTTGCTGCCGCTTCACGCTCCGAAAGGGCGGTTGCTACACAGTTGAGTTTATCTGCACTGGTGCCATAGCTGCTGAGTACCTCCAGAAGAAATCTTTGTGCCCCGGCACCACTCTGTCGTAAGGCCCAACGGTAGCGTTGATCAATCATGGCCTCAGGGTCTAGTCCCTGAGCATCCAGTTCGGGGGACACCATCAGACCCTGTTCGCGGCGGAACATACGTATCAGTACCCATTGACGAAACTGATTGTATTGTTTCAGCAGTGCGGGATGCCGGGTATGGCTTTCATCTTTTGGTCCCCAATGAATACCACTGGCATCAACCCGGTTGGCTTGTAGTAAATCGAGACCCAGCCGGGTACCTGTGGGCGTGTAGCTTACGAGTGCGTGGGCGCCGGTATCCTGTGCGAAGTTCATGATCAAGCGGTAGAGCAGGGGATCATCACTACCGGCTATGATCAGGCGGTTGGTCATCAGACCGCCATGTGCTGAATCGAGCATCCAGCGATCTACCAGCTCCCTGGGAAACAGCCACTTGCCGGTAATCTTAGTTGCCGGAATACGTTCCTCATTGACCAGGGAGTAGATCTTTTTCTCATTCAGGTGGAGATATTCCGCCACCTGTTTGACATTCATGAAGACCTGTTGCTGTTGTGAGATCACTGCAGACATGGTTGCCTCCCCGGTTCAGCGCTTTGCATGCTCGGCAAATCTGCCTTGCTGATGAACCTGTTGTCCCTTTGGTATGGCATCGAACTCGATGAGTTCCGCGCCATGATAGACAAGAAAGTGTTTACCTTTGGCCCGTGCTATGAGTGTCACGCCAACCTGCCGTGCGATATCCAGCCCCATCTGTGTGACACCCGATCTGGAAAGCAGGATGGGAATACCCATCTGCGCCACTTTAATCACCATCTCCGAGGTGAGGCGTCCTGTTGTGTAAAAGGTCTTGTCACTTCCAGGTATGTCGTTAAGCCACATGTGTCCGGCAATGGCATCCACAGCGTTGTGTCTGCCTACATCTTCGATGAATAGCAGCAGATCAGCGTTATGACAGAGTGCACAGCCATGGACTGCACCGGCTCTTTTATAGATTTCATTGTGTTCGTTGAGATTCTTTAAAAGTGTATAGATCCCTGATTGAAGCAGGTTGACGCGGGGTAGGTGAATCTTGTCGATCTCATCCATGAGGCCGCCGAAGACTGTGCCCTGACCACAACCGGTAGTCACCGTTTTGCGTCTCATCTTCTCATCGAGTCCCTCTATGCCGTCAAAGGTAGTGACTGCGACCGAATCAGTCTCCCAATCCACCTGTATGGCCTTGATCTGATCAATCTGATTCAACATACGTTGATTGCGCAGCCAGCCAAGTACCAGGAGCTCCGGCCGTGTACCGAGGGTCATGAGAGTGACGATCTCTCGCTTATCGATATAGAGTGTCAAAGCCCGTTCTGCAGCAATATGACCATCCCTCGGATCACCAAACTCATCGAATGCAGTGACGGCCTCTGCTGCATTCAGACCTGCATCTGTCATCTGTGGTTTATAGGGGAAGTATCTTGCGTCCATGTGGGGCTCCTAGTGCGGTTAACCGCCTGTGGCATTCATATGGCGAAAGATGATGGGCTTGGTTGAAAGGTCGAACTCATGTCCCTTCGGCTTGATTAGCATACTGTCGATGATCGCCTGCTGCAGTGGTTCGTCATCCATAGGATGCGCCCGCACAACACGGCGCAGGTCTACTGAGTGCTCCTGACCCAAGCAAAGCAGCAGCCTACCTTCAGCGGTCAGGCGAACCCGGTTGCAGTGGTCACAGAAGTTGTGACTATGCGGTGAGATGAAGCCAACCCTGTAGGGACTGCCATTGATACGGTAGTAGCGGGCCGGTCCGCCACTGTTCTCCGTGGTCGCAGTCAGCTCATAGTGTTCTTGCAGATCGAGCAGTATCTGATCGCTGGAGTAGTAGACCGCTGCACGGTCGTGATCTCCTACATGACCGAGGGGCATCTCTTCAATAAAACTGATATCCATGCCGCGATCCTGTGCAAACCGGACGAGATCGGTTATTTCATCGTGGTTGTGGTGTTTGAGAATGACAGCATTGATCTTTACGCGATCGAAGTCTGCTTCGAGCGCTGCATCTATGCCCTCCAAGGTACGTTGAATATCACCTTTGCGGGTAATGGCATGGAAACGGTCTGCCCTGAGTGTATCGAGACTGATGTTGATTCGGGTGACGCCTGCCGCCTTCAATGCGGGTGCGTAACGTTTAAGCAGGGTACCGTTAGTGGTCAGGGTGAAGTCCTTCAATCCCCGCAGTGCACCCAGTTGCTCGAAGAGCTGCATGACATTGCGGCGGGTGAGCGGTTCACCACCGGTGATGCGGATCTTGCTGACACCGAGGTCGACAAAATTTTTACCGACTCGATAGAGCTCTTCCAGTGTGAGTAGCTGTGAGCGGGGAACGAATTCGATATCTTCCGACATGCAGTAGATGCATCGTAAATCACAACGATCGGTAACGGAGATACGGAGGTAACTGATCTGGCGATTAAATCGGTCGATCAGTGGCGAAGACTTGGTTTTGCTGCGCTCGCTTGCTTGATTCATTCCTGTTGTCTCGTCTCTATTATTCTGCGGCAGGTATGTGAGTGATGACATCTACTCTCTGTTTGTGCAGGCAAATACCGTACCCATGAACTGTTTCTTGGCTAATCCCCCTGCCTGAGAGTGATCTTTAATCTCAGATGGATAGCCGCGTGCCCCCTGGTGGTGTGATTTGTCCCACGTTATGACCGGAATCGGGACATTTTGCCCTCCCTTACCGTTGCTCCGTTTTTTAGATTATTTTCCATTTCCCTATGGACGCTGGCCCCGCAGGGCTACTTATAGGTATTGGTATGCAATTTGCGATTTCACTAAGAGTTTTATGCCCTTACCAATCTTGGTGGTATATGTCCGTGCAAAATATTGATCAAGTGAGTGAAACACTACCGCAGGCCTTCACTGTCTCAGTGATCATGCAGTCGAAACCATCTGATAACCCTTGGGTCGATTCTGAGTGGGAGGCAATCGGGATTGTGGCGGGAGGGGCGAAAAAAGACAGTCACACATCTGCTGTGGAGCTGCTACAGGAGAGGGACGGCGTTAAGCAATTTCTCTATCGTGGCTTTACCCTCACACTCCATATAGATGAGTGCGAGAGCTACTACCATAATCTGATGTCCCCATCTCCCTATGGCTATGTGGTAGCCAGCATGGATGACCATAGCGTGCCCATTCCCGTAAGAGTCAGTCTAAGTTTCGATGAAGCCCACGCATACCTGGAGGGAGATGAAAACCTCTATACGGTGCCAGTTCCTCCCGAGATATATCAATGGACCGAGGCCTTCGTTCTCGCCCACTACGTACCGGTAAAACGTACCAAACGTAAACGCCAGGACTGGAGGCATCAAGCAAGAGGTGGCAGGCCATGAAAGAGGTTGAGGGTTTTCAAGGTGTGAGTGAGAAAGAGGAAGCGTTCCTTTCTCGCTGGTCACGCCGCAAGCAGGCTGCAGTCCATCCCATTGCCGAGAGTAGTGAGGAAGAAACGATAGAACAGTCCCATGAGCCACCCATGTTGACTGATGCAGACATGCCACCGCTGGAAAGTCTGGACGAGAATTCCGATTACAGTGGCTTCCTCTCTCCCAAAGTCACAGAAGTCTTGCGACAACAAGCGTTACAGAAGCTGTTTCGCAGTGCCTGCTTCAACGTCTGCGACGGGCTGGATGACTATGCGGAAGACTTCACCAGCTTTGAAAAACTCGGCAATATCATGACAGCGGATCTGCGATTTCGTTTACAGCAAGAGGCCAAACGAGAAGCTGAAAAGGCGGAGGCCGAGGCTATCGCGAATGAAGGGGATCCATCGGAAAAGGAGGAGGTTCTGGTGGAAGCGCAGACTGGAACAGAAGCATCACAAGAGACGGCATCAAAAGCACTCGAACCCAGCAAAGGTTCTCACGGCGATGAGATAATCACATGAATCTGCAACAAGAGATCAATCGGAAGGCCAAGTCAGTCGCATTGGCCGCTATGCATCGGCTTCCCATCGAAGCCACCAGCCTGGTGAATTATCAATCTAAGGGACGAGTGGTAATCATTGGTGACAATCAGGCATTGGAGATTGCACCGAGACTGAATGAGCATCTGCACGCCCTGGTGATTCTAACGAATGGTTTCGAAGAGCCCGGAGTACCTTTAATACCTTTGGGTGGAAGGGCAATCGATATCCAGGGTTACCTGGGGGATTTCAAGATTCGCCTGGGGGAGGAAGGTAAACCCAATGCAGAGACCGTCGCGGCAGATTTAATACTTGATATGAGTCCTGAAGCCTTGATCGACAGGCAACTGAAACCACCGGGTTATCTCTACTCTGATATTGAGGAGACATCACTACAGGATGCTATCGATGAGCTCACTGCACTGACAGGCAGCTTCGAGAAACCACGCTACTTCGATTATAACCCGGACATCTGCGCCCATGGTCATGCGGGCAAGACTGCATGCAACCGTTGTATCGAGGCTTGCCCTGCGGATGCAATCACCGGGCTGGCTGAGACAATCGAGGTGAATGCCCACCTCTGTCAGGGGGGTGGTGTCTGTGCGACAGTCTGTCCCAGTGGGGCCATTCGTTACGCCTATCCGAATGCCAAGGACAACCTGGAACGAATGCGTAAACTGCTTTCGGCCTATCAGTCAGAGGGAGGATGCGATCCTGTTATCGTCTTTTATGCCGAATCTGATGAGATACCTGTCGATCCTTTACAGAGCAATTATCTGCCTTTCCCTGTCGAGGAGTTGGCCAGTGTCGGTATGGAAGTCTGGCTCTCTACACTGGCCTATGGTGCCCGTGCGCTTTTGTTGGTCGATGGAGGCGCCATGCCTGTCTCATCGTCACAAGCCCTGAAAGAGCAACTGCATTTTATGGGCGAGATACTGAACGCCATGGGCTATCCCGATGAGTCTGTTGGACTGATCGGCAATGATGCGTTGGAGACACATCAAACGACTTGGATGCCAGACATCAAGCACGCCGGTTTCTCCGGGATAGGCGGCAAACGACAGACAGCCTATCTCGCCATGGATCATCTCTATGCCGAGGCTCAAAAGCCCAAGCCGATGGCCAGTCTCACAGCCGGCGCGCCTTTTGGTAAAGCGGAGGTGGATGCAAAGGCCTGCACGCTTTGTTTCTCCTGTGTCGGTGCTTGTCCGGGCAAGGCATTGCAGACCGGTGGAGAAGGTATACCGCAGCTGCTGTTCATCGAGGAGAATTGTATCCAGTGCGGCATGTGCACCCGGACCTGTCCGGAGGATGCCATTTGGATTACGCCACAGCTGCTATTCGATGCCAATGCCCGCAAGCAGAAACGGAAGCTCCATGAGGAGGCCCCTTTCCTCTGCACCGCTTGCGGCAAGCCATTTGCTACCCGTTCGGTCATCGACAACATGCTGAGCAAACTGCACGGGCACTACATGTTCCAGAACGATCGGGCACGCCGGAGACTCACCATGTGCGAGGACTGCCGGGTCATCGACATTGTGCAGGATCAGGATGCCATCAACGGCGGCATCGATGAACGGATTCGGCAATAAAAGGGCAGTCGTTGGGTGATTCTCTTCCCTTTTTGTCCCTTTTCTCCCCCCAAACCTGGCCTGCAGCTTGCCAGTATTACTCAGAGGAGTGCGTGATGACGAACCCAAGCCAGGCTGCCCAGGCAGACGACCAAGAGGCCATCACGGCATCACACAGGGCAGCAGGAGTGAGGCGCAACGAGCAGATCTACCGCAGCGGCGCCTACAGCCTGTTGGCAAGATTGCTGAGATCGCCACCCGATAACCAGGTGATGGCACAGGTGTCCGGATTCGCAAAGGTGGAACCGGTACAGGATGAGATGGCGATAGCCATGTCGATGCTGGGACTCTCCGCTTCCACCTCCGACCCGAAAGCGGTGGATGATGAGTTTCATGCACTGTTCATCGGTATCGGACGAGGAGAATTGGTGCCTTACGGTTCCTGGTATCTCACCGGTTTTCTCATGGAGCGGCCACTTGGACGCTTGCGAGACGATCTGGCCGGGCTGGGTTTTCAGCGGCAGGAGGGCGTTACAGAACCTGAGGACCATGTGGCCGCCCTTTGTGAAGTGATGGCCATATTAATAGAAGAGGAGAGTTCGGTTCAGGTGCAATCGGATTTTTTCGACAGACACCTCGCTGATTGGATGGAACGCTTCTTCACCGACCTCAGCGATGCTGGATCGGCAGTCTTCTATCGGGCAGTAGGACGTTTCGGTGCCGCCTTCATCTCGCTGGAGAAACGCTATCTGAGCATGCCGGTATAGGGCAGACATTTAATGATAGACCGAGAGGATTTCATGAAAAAAGCGAACAAGTATTCCCTTGACCACAAACGTAGGCGTTTTCTACGGGATACGGCCACTGTTGGAGCAGGCGTTGCGGTCGCAGCCACACTTCCCGGTCTTGCCGCCACAGCGGCCGAAGATGAAGCGCCAGCAGAGACGATGAGCCAGAAGGGATATCGTCTGACCCCGCACATCGCCGCCTATTACGAGACGATGATCAGCTGAAGACACAGGGTGATTCGAATGAAACTGCGTAAGACTTCCGATCTCGCGATCGACCAAAGAGCTGAGTCCGAAATATCATTTAAGACAGACGGTGGCGGTCAAGCCATGTCCCGCCGTGCTTTTCTGCGCAACTCCAGTCTGATGGCTGGAGGTGCCGTATTGGCAACCGGTTTTACACCGGGCATGGTCAAACGGGCTCACGCAGAAGAGATGGGGGCCGGAGGCGTCAGTAAAATCCGCACCATCTGCACCCATTGTTCTGTGGGTTGCGGCATCATTGCCGAAGTACAGAACGGTGTCTGGACTGGCCAGGAGCCGGCTTTCGATCACCCATTCAGCCACGGTGCACACTGCGCCAAGGGCGCTTCAGTCAGAGAGCATGGGCATGGGGAACGACGATTGAAGTATCCCACCAAGCTGGTTGGCGGCAAGTGGAAAAGGATCTCCTGGGAGCAGGCGATCAACGAGATTGGTGATCAGATGCTGCAGATTCGTGAGCAGTCGGGTCCTGATGCCGTCTATTGGCTGGGTTCCGCCAAGCACAACAACGAACAGGCCTATCTGTTCCGTAAGTTTGCCGCTTTCTGGGGCACCAACAATGTGGATCACCAGGCACGCATCTGTCACTCAACCACGGTAGCCGGTGTAGCCAACACCTGGGGCTACGGCGCCATGACCAACTCCTACAACGACATCCATAATTCAAAGGCGATCCTGATCATCGGCGGTAATCCTGCGGAAGCGCATCCGGTCTCTCTGCAACATGTTTTCAAGGCGAAAGAAGAGAACAATGCACAGCTGATTGTGATCGATCCCCGGTTTACCCGTACTGCCGCGCATGCCAATCAGTTCCTGCGTCTGCGGCCGGGTACAGACATACCTGTGATCTGGGGCATGCTCTGGCACATTTTCAAGAACGGATGGGAAGACAAGGAGTTCATCCGCCAACGTGTCTACGGTATTGAGGATGTAAAGAAGGAGATTGCCAAGTGGACCCCTGATGAAGTGGAACGGGTCTCCGGTGTTCCTGAAAACCAAATATATTCTGCTGCCAAGACCATGGCGGACAACCGTCCCGGTACCTTTATCTGGTGCATGGGCGGTACACAACACACCATCGGCAACAACAATACCCGCGCCTACTGTGTTTTCCAATTGGCACTCGGCAATATGGGTACTGCTGGTGGTGGTACCAATATCTTCCGTGGTCATGACAATGTTCAGGGCGCTACCGATTTCGGTGTGCTCTCACATACGTTGCCTGGTTATTACGGTCTCTCCACAGGTGCATGGAAACACTGGTCAAAAGTCTGGGATGTGGATTATGAATGGCTGGCCGGTCGATTCGACCAAGGCAGCTATGAGCAGTCAAAGGGCAAGGATGTGCCAATTATGAATACCAAGGGTATTCCTGTCTCCCGTTGGATCGACGGTGTTTTGGAAGAGAAGGGAAACATTGCACAGAAAGACAACATCCGCGCCATGGTGCTCTGGGGACATGCTCCGAATAGTCAGACTCGCGGCAAAGAGATGAAGTTAGCCATGGAGAAGCTGGACACGATGATCATCGTCGATCCCTATCCGACTGTCTCTGCCGTTATGCACGATAGAAGCGATGGTGTCTATCTCCTGCCTGCCTGCACGCAGTTCGAGACCTATGGTTCAGTGACCGCCTCTAACCGCTCGTTGCAGTGGCGTGACAAAGTCATCGAACCTATGTTCGAGTCGATGCCGGATCAAACCATTATGTACCGGCTAGCGAAAAAGATGGGGTTTGCTGATGAGCTGTTCAAGCATATTAAGGTTGAGAATGATGAGCCGCGGATCGAAGACATTACCCTTGAGTACAACAAGGGTATGTGGACTATCGGTTATACCGGTCAGAGCCCTGATCGTATGAAGAAGCAGCAGAAAAACTGGGGTTCATTCGATTACACCAGTCTGCTGGCAGAGGGTGGACCTTGTGATGGTGAGTTTTACGGACTGCCTTGGCCCTGCTGGGGCACGGCGGAGATGGGACACCCGGGTACACCGAATCTTTATGATACCAGCAAGCCTGTCGCCAAAGGCGGTCTGAACTTCCGAGCCCGTTTCGGTGTGGAACGCAATGGTGTGAATCTACTGGCTGAAGGCTCTTATCCGGTGGGTAATGAAATCAAGAATGGACATCCTGAATTTACCCATGAGTTATTGAAGAAACTCGGCTGGTGGGATGATCTGTCTGCCGATGAGAAAAAGCTGGCAGAAGGTAAGAACTGGAAGACAGACCGTTCCGGCGGTATCCAACGTGTTGCCATCAAGCACGGCTGTGCACCTTTTGGTAATGCCAAGGCGAGAGCTGTTGTCTGGACCTTCCCCGATCCAGTGCCGATCCACCGTGAACCGCTCTATACCAGTCGTCGGGATTTGGTGGAGAAGTATCCTACCTATGAAGATCGTAAGTCCCACTATCGTCTGCCGGTACGCTACGGCTCGATACAGGCAAAGGATTATTCACAGGACTACCCCATTATTCTCACCTCGGGACGACTGGTTGAATATGAGGGTGGTGGTGAAGAGACACGATCCAATGCGTGGCTGGCGGAACTGCAGCAGCATATGTTCGTTGAGATGAATCCCCGTGATGCCAACAATGCCGGTGTCAGGGATGGGGATGATGTCTGGCTGGAAGGTGCAGAAGGCGCCCGGCTCAAGATAAAGGCACAGGTCACCAGAAGAGTAGCGCCAGGTGTGGCATTTATGCCGTTCCATTTTGGCGGTCACTTCGAAGGTCGGGATCTGCGCAGCAAGTACCCAGAGGGTGCAGACCCATATGTCCTGGGCGAAGCCTGTAATACCGCCATGACCTACGGTTATGACTCGGTGACACAGATGCAGGAAACCAAGTGTAGCTTGTGCCGGATCAGCAAGGCTTAATCAGAGGAAATCATCATGGCACGTATGAAATTCTATTGTGACCCCGAACGTTGTATCGAGTGCAATGCCTGTGTGACAGCCTGCAAAAATGAGAACGAAGTTCCCTGGGGTGTTAATCGCCGAAGGGTTGTGACCATCAAAGATGGCGAACCCGGTGAGCGTTCACTCTCCGTTGCCTGTATGCATTGCTCGGATGCCCCATGCGCTACTGTTTGTCCGGTGGATTGTTTCTATACCACGCAGGATGGTGTCGTACTGCATGATAAGGATATCTGTATCGGTTGCGGTTACTGTTTTTATGCCTGTCCCTTCGGTGCACCGCAATTTCCGGAAGATGGCGCCTTCGCCACCCGCGGCAAGATGGACAAGTGTACATTCTGCGCCGGTGGACCTGAAGCGGATCATAGTGCGGACGAACATCGTAAATATGGATCGAATCGGTTGGCTGAAGGCAAGCTGCCGCTGTGTGCTGAAATGTGCTCTACCAAGGCACTCTTGGCAGGCGACGCAAATGTGATTTCCGATGTCTACAGAAAACGCATCATCAACCGTGGCGCCGCTGTGCTGGCACGTGGTGTCTCTTATCGGGATGCTTCTTTCCGTGCACCTAGGAGTACCGGTGGCAAGAGCAGTTCGCAGGAGTGAATGCAACTGTATCCGGCTGAGAAGCCGGAACAGGCTTAGTAACAAACGCCAGGAGTTATCAAAAGGATGAACGGGAGTGGGGAGTGAATCCGATGAGCATGCCGGCAACAGATAAGACCGCGTCTCAACGACTGAGTGTATTTGGACTATGTCTGTTGGCCGTTTGCTTGTTGTTATTCAGTCCATTGGTTGATGCAGAGGAAAAGTCTGCCAGGGAGCTGCCTGGTGTAAAAGTATTTAATCCGGCGGCTGAGTTATGGCGTGATGTACGTCAGCGTGAAGCACCAGTCAGTGGTAAGACTCAGGTTGGTGGTGTGGAGACGGGGGTACTGATTAATGCTACCGGCGATCGCTGGCGTCAATTCAGAATGGATGAGTTGATACCCGTTGGTGGTTATGTCATCGGTGCGATCATCGTTCTACTGTTGATTTTCTATATGGTTCGCGGTCGTGTACCCATAGAGGGCGGTGCATCAGATCGTAAATTGCCGCGATATACTACCTATGAGCGGATGGTTCATTGGTTTATAGCGTCTGTTTTTCTCTTTCTTGCTATCACCGGTTTGATATTGCTGTTTGGTCGTCCCATGTTAATTCCTCTGTTTGGCAAGGAGGGATTTTCTATCATCGCTTCAGCGTGTAAAGAGGGACACAATCTGATGGGGCCACTTTTTCTCTTGGCGCTGGTCATGGTCTTTTTTCAATTCGTACGACGAAATATCTATCAGAAAGGCGATTTGACCTGGCTACTCCGTGGGGGCGGCATTATCGGAAAAAAACATGTCCCCTCTAACTTCTTCAACATGGGTGAGAAGACCATGTTCTGGTTATTGGTCTTTGTCGGTTCTCTGATTGGTATTTCCGGGCTAGTCCTGGTCTTTCCTGTGTTAGGGCTGGGGCGTGAGTTCATGGCGTTGGCGCATGTCGGGCATGCCATTGGCGCGTTGTTGATGATCGCAGTCATCATCGGCCATATCTATATTGGTACAGTGGGTATGGAGGGCGCGATCGAAGGTATGAAGACGGGCTATTGCGATCTCAATTGGGCCAAAGAGCACCATGATCTCTGGGCTACTAAGGCGATAGATCAGGGTGAAGCCATGTCAAACGAAGCCGTGGCAAGTTTAAATGGTGAAAAAACATCTACTGCACCGCCAGGCGCCACGATACAGGGAGCAGGGAAGTGATCGGCGAATTCATCGATGGCCCTCTCTGGTATTTTTCACTCACTGCTTTCGTTATTGGTGTCGTCTGGCGTATCGTGTCGATTGTCAGGGCAGGGGTAAGACCTGACTTGTCAATTGCCCGAGGTAGCGCCGGTAGAGGTGCCATGCGGGCAATCTTCAGTCGGTTTGTGCCCGAACGCACCGTAACCACAAGTAGCAGACTTCAATTGATCGCCGGCTACATGTTTCATGTCGGATTGTTGATTCTTCTGTTTTTCGCTCAACCTCATATCGATTTTATTGCTGAGAGAATTACCGGTCTGAGTTGGCCGGCAGTCCCCCACTGGGTTTTTATAGTTGCAGCAGAGTTTTCTTTTGCCGGGCTGATTCTGCTCTGGTTGCATCGGGTACTAAATCCGGTCACTCGCTTATTGTCGGATATGGATGATCATATTGGCAGCATACTCGTATTCCTGGTCATGCTGACAGGTTGCCTGGCGCTGGCACAATCTCACGAAGCACTTCGATTGATCCATCTTTTTCTGGCGGAAGTGTTTTTGATCTACTTCCCCTTCAGCAAACTGATGCACGCCTTTACCTTCGTCATGAGTCGTGGCTACACGGGGGCAACCATGGGCAGAAAAGGTGTCAATGCCTAAGGAGAAGCGGTGATGAGTGAACAGTTCGAGCAGGGAGTTGCCGTTCTGCGGGATCAGATCGATGCTAGAATTTCATCCTATCTCTCCAGTTGTGTGCATTGTGGTATCTGCGCGGAGGCTTGTCTGTTCTATACGGAAACCAACGATCCACGCTATACCCCGATTCACAAAGTTGAACCGCTGAAGAAGCTGTGGCAGGTAGAGAATACTTTTTGGGGCAAACTGGGTAAGTCTCTGGGCCTTATCAAACCACTCACAGAATCGGATTTTGCTGACTGGGAACAGTTAGTCTACGACAGCTGTACCCTCTGCGGCCGATGTTCCATGGTCTGTCCGGTCGGAAACGACATCACCTACATGATTCGGAAGATCCGCGAAGGCTTTTCCGTGGCCGGCTACGCACCAGATGGCATGAAGGAGGCAACCAAGCGTGCGCTGACCATCGGCAGCCCAATGGGTGTGACCTTTAAAACTGTACAGGCAGCGTTGGCACATGTGGAGAAGGATACGGGACTGAAGATCCCGATTGACCAGCAGAATGCTGAGTATATGACACTCTTTTCATCCATGGAGATTGTCAATTTCCCAGAGTATATCGAGAGTATCGCCAAGATCTTTGATGCTGCCGGTGTCTCATGGACTATCAGCAGTCAGGCATTTGAAGCAACTAACAGCGGCATCCAGATCGGTAATAAGGAAGCCGCTGCCGAGCTGGTCGGACGTGTGGTGAAAGCGGCTGAAAGTCTGGGTGTTAAGTATGTGGTAAGTCCGGAGTGTGGTCATGCCTATACGGCAATTCGTTGGGAGGGCCCCAATCTGATTGGGCGTCCCTATGATTTTGAGGTGGTTCATATCCTCGAACTCCTTGACAAGCTCAAGGCGGAAGGCCGGATCAAACTGGAAGGTAAAGACGATACACCCATGACCCTGCATGATCCCTGTCAGATCGTCAGGCGAGGCGGCGTGGTCGATCCCCCACGAAATCTGCTTCACAGTGTGGCCGATCACTTCACAGAGATGACGGATCACGGCGTGATGAACTGGTGCTGCGGCGGCGGCGGGGGTGTCAGTGCCAATGAGCGAGCTGAGGAATTAAGAATTAAATCCTTTGATCGCAAGAAACATCAATTGGAGGAGCTGGGTGTCAACACCATGGTAACTGCATGTGCCAACTGCAGAATTATTCTCGAAGAGGGATTGGAACATCATGAGATGGATACCGAAGTCATCAGTCTTACGGAATTACTCGCGGAGCATCTCGTATCAGGCAAGACACCAAATTAACCCGTTGAGTTGTCGACAGGGTTCCCGTGGAAGTGGACGGCTCAATTTATCATGATGCCGTTTGGAGGTTGTTATGAAGCATTCATATTCAAAATCAATCAGTGTTTTGTTTCTTGCTTTTGCCACTGTTTTTACTGCAATTGCGGTAACACCGGTAACTGACGGTACTGTCCTATACATCATTTCGCCAAAAGATGGTGATGTTGTGAGTAATCCTGTCAGAGTTCAGTTTGGCTTACGCGGTATGGGGGTAGCACCTGCGGGTATCGACAAACCAAAAACGGGCCATCACCATCTTCTGATCGATGTCGCTGAAATGCCCATGATGGACAAACCTTTGCCTTCAGATGACAACCACCGCCATTTTGGTGGGGGGCAGACTGAGGTTGACTTAACCCTTACCCCTGGTAAACACAGTTTGCAGTTGATACTGGGTGATATGAATCATGTGCCATTTTCACCGCCATTGATGTCTGAAACCATAAACATCACCGTGAAATAAGAGATTTAATCAATATCGTCTCTTCGGTGAATGCTGCACGCCATCAAGTTCTTGATTCTCAGGTCTGTCTGCGGATCTAGCTTGGGCATACCTAAGAAATAACATTAAAATATTCAATAAAAACAAATAATAATAGTGATTGTTGTATCTTTTTTCTAGACTCGCGTGATCTGGCTCACAATTTCAGAGGAACTAACTGGGAAAAGGAATATCAAAATTAAAGTAAATGCTAATATAGTCGATATATTTATTAGGAACTGGGTATAGGTAAGACGACCAATATTTGTCTTTATTGACAATTGTCACTGAAATCAGACAGATAGTAGGTCAGTATATTAGCATTACCTTAAGTAGTAGCGAGGTGCATTATGGCAATCCTGAATTGTAAGCGGTTACGTCGAGTCGTCATGCTGGCCGGTGCATTCTTGATCGTCGGCATGTTCCTTGAGGTTATCGCACACCAGCTTTCATCATCCATCAATCTGCTATTCATACAGCCGGTTGCTTTAGGCATGGTCTTGGCGAGTCCGGTCATTATTTTACTGACCGTCGCAATCTCTCTCATACCGGGTCTTAGTCTGAAAGACTGCGTTCACTGATAAGAGCTAAGAAGCTCATCCGGTCAAAAACGACTGGGTGAGCTTTTTTGTATTTATCCTTTCCTCTCTCATTCAAGTCGATCTGATCTGCGTCTATACTAGGGCCTGTTAACACTAATCCAATACGCCCTGCTGGAGCTGTTTTTGTGCCCAGCAAGGCAGAATGAGCGTGGTGTAGCCCGGCTACATGAGCGAATGATAACGCCGCTGGGTGCAAAAACAGCCCCAGCCCTTCGGGTTGTGTCTGTAAAAGCACCACTCGGCGTTGCTCGTCGCTCATTTGGAGCAACCAAACTTCTCTCCTCGCGCCTTGATTGGTGCTTTTTCAGGCGCAACAGGGCGCATTGGATTAGTGTTAACAGGCCCTAGTGTTAGCGGGGTGTGTGCAGTTCAAGGGTGGAATAGGGCGATGAGAAAATGGTTGATTTTGGGGTGTAAGGAGATGCGGGAAGGCGTTGTGGTCTCTGCGATCTTTTTCATGTCAGGGATTCTTATGTTCCTTGCCGCCAGTTATGTGGTACCTGATTTTGGTGTTGTCAGGCATATCGTCATACTGGCTGGCCTGCTTCTTATGTTATTGGCCCCCATTATTCTAGTCTCGACTTTTCTACTCTCTGTTTTACCCTCCTCAAAAAAAGAGACAGAAAGCTGCGGACACTGATTCGGCTTTTACTCTTCGGAAAGTATTCGATCTGCTGTGCCTGGCTCCAATCCAAATTCTGTTTCTATCATCTGGTTCCACTGTGCGCGTTTGAATGTTTCTTGATCAGGAACTTTTCTATGTACCAGATTGATATGGCAATTGATGCAGGACTTTCCCTCAGTCTCTTCAACATGGATAGCGTTGGTTTCTGGCCGATTGCCTTGTATGGCCGTCAATACATGACAGCGTAGACAGGTGGCTGAACCGCGATCCTCGAACCATTTTCTGGCTGAGAATGCCGCATCCGGCAGATGCAGTGCATTGATGACAGGATCGTCGTAGTCAGGACCGAACAGCTGAGAAAAAAGATCTTTGCTACCCATGAAGTGATCCCAGGTCGCCGCGAATACGCCTTCCGAGACATGGCAATCACCGCAGGAGGCGCGAACACCGGAGATAGGATTGTAGTGGGAGGACTTTCTGTATGTCTCCGCAGCAAGTTCCATGGAGTGACAGCTCGTACAGAACGCTTCAGTGCTGGTGAGATGATCGAACTCGATTAGAAAGATCATGAATCCGATACCGGCAATACCTCCCAACACCAGTGCATAGAGAAAGTGTCGTGTAATAAAGAAGGGCAGTTTCCAGTTACTCATCCGCTGGCCTGCCTTTTCCGTAACCAAGAATTGGATTGGCTCTGCGAGGGTGATTCAGCCAATCATGCTGGTCGAGACTGCGGACGTGGGATTGAATGATCGCATCGCCTCGCTCTTTCCCGGCCACCGCCAGAACCTGAGGCAGAAAGTGTGCATAGAAATTTCTGCCTACCAGATACATGCCCTCCCACCAGGTATGATTGGGGCTGCCCATGGAAGCGCCGTGTCGTGCTCTGGCACCTTCATCGTGCCAGAGCTCCCAGTATGTGTATTCGATCGCCTCATCGAATGGTGTCGGTGTTAAAAGTCCCTCGCTGTAAAGTGTCTGCATAATCTTTTCAGCCGGACGGCCGAATTTCTCGTTGTAAAGCATCACAACATCATCAAATTGCCTCATGAAACTCTTGGTAAAGGGTTTTGAATGACATTCCAGACAGACCATACTCATGGCTTGGCGCCTTCTGGCAGGTGTGGCCACAGCCTTGACCTTACCCATTGAGCCATCGGCTTTGGTAAGCTCGCTGCCACGTCTTGGTGCTGGTATCGATTCGGGAAGTTCGATCTTTTCACCGCTTTCAAAAACGACCAGAGATTGTTTCTCTGAAATGGGTGAGTTCAAGCTCCACATGTTTCGCATGCCGACATCATGGGTTGACTTTAATTTACCTGCAGCGCCCATGTGACAACTGACACAGGTGGGGGCGGCGGTATAGTCCTTGCCAGCAACCCAGCTATCATTGGTGAGCGCCATCTCATCTCTTTGCGCAGCGAACAACATGCCGTGCTTGGAGGCCTCATAGACAGCTTTGTCAGGTGAATCGGGGCCTGAATGGCAGCGGACACAGGCACTGGGTTCACGGGCCTGGGCCTTCGAGAATTTGTGCCTGCCGTGGCAGGAAGAGCAGGAGCCCTTCGAGCCATCCGGATTGATGCGACCGATACCGGAATTCGGCCAGGTTGTCGGATCCAGGGTGCCGTCTCCAAGCACTCTGACTGATGAGCCATGACATTGATCGCAGCCCGCAGCAACGATGGCATTACCACCCACATGACCTGCAAGCGCAGGCAGTCGTTCCTTTATCAGATCGACCGCCTCTGAGTGAACCGAGCCCTTCTGTTGCTCGTACTCAGTCGTATGGCAGCGACTGCAATCAAGCGGGGAGACAATGGTCGCAATAATCACACCTTCATGTTTGATGGCATCAGCATCATCAACATCAGCCTTGTGGCAATCGAGACAATTCACACCAGCCTCGGCATGTTTACTGTTTTCCCACTGTGCTGTCAGGCCGGCAGAGGATTTCTTGTGGCAACTGATGCACTCTTTTCCTGCCGGGTCTCCCCATTGATCAGGATTCAGTGTGACTTTTGCCGCATAAATGGGCAGATTTAAAAATGAGAGTAATACAAGAAACAACAGCCGATTTGCGGGCTGGTCCATTTTTCCACTCCTTTGCCTTTTCTTATCAAGCAGACAGGAAAATACACTGATTCTGCTTTAACACAAATTGTTGTTATGGCGTTGGAGCCTATGAGAAACATGATGAGGTGAAGGCTCGCATATGATAGGTACTACAGATGGTTTCAACGCGCTGAATACATCATATGCGAGGATCATCATATCAACTCAATGCTGTATATCCATGACAATTATCATGAAAAATACCGACTCACGAATGAAAAATATGCTGGTTTTCACTAATAAAATAGTAGGGAAATAACTATCAACAGTTTTTATCCGTTGAGCCGGATCAAATTTACTTCTGATATGTATTTTATTTTCTCTCCTGCTATGTAAAACTTTTCCGTGGAAGCAGATAGAAGAAGTATTAAGAATGCTTCCCCACTAAAAACACTCACAAGGAGGAGCTCCATGGATGCGATTCATGCGCCAAGGCTTTATCGCGCCTTATTCTACGTTTTCATATATTTACTTTTAATCGGGGGTGGCAACACACTATTTGCGGAAGCAGATGTCAAGACACATCATGTGTCATCGGAAGTCTGTAAAAGCTGCCACAAAGAGATTTATCAGCAATGGAAAGGCTCGATGCATGCGCAAAGCACAGCCTTGGCTGATCCGATACATGCCACATTCTATAAAAAAGTCGTTGGCAGCCCGACGGAAGAGGGCGTCAAGCATAAGGCTTCTGGGAAATATCCGATCTGCCTACAGTGCCATGCGCCAAATGCGGCGGTGGATAAGACCACGAAGCTGGATGGAATGGCCGCGTACTCTGAGGGCGTTAATTGTGTTGCCTGCCATACCTTGGCAAAATTTAAAGGTACTGAAGGCAAGGGTGGAAAGATGTTACTGGGTCTCAAGGCCTATGAGCGGTCAGATCTGATACAGGGTCCACAAGGCTTCAATCAGGGACTGTCCAAGCTGACGGCGGCTGATGATATGTTCGGTGGCATGCCGGCGGGAGATGACTCTAAACCCAATCCGCATACCCAGGGTGCCGTTGAGATGGATGGCAAGAAGATTCCTGCACTGCCGATGGCGGCTAATCCGGGACTGCTGAAAACCAATGCGGCATGCATGGGTTGTCATGACAAACGCAACAATCCCCACGGTGTGCCACTCTGTCAGACAGGAAATGAGTATGCCGGCAGTAATGTTAACTGCCAGTCCTGTCACATGCCGATTGCCGGTGGCATGGCAGATCATGGCATGAGTGGCGGTCACGGAGACGCCATGCTGAAGCGAAGCGTCGTTTTTACCCTTGACGCGAGCAAGCAGGGTGATCAGCTCAAAGCGACGGCAACCATGAAAAATATGCAGCCCCACAGTCTGCCAACCGGTGCACCCTTCAGAAATATCTACATGAAACTGGCTGCTTACGACAGTCAGGGCAATCTGGTATGGGAAAACGCCTCGGGGCACCCAGGTAAGCAAGATGCCAAGGCCTATCTCGCCTATCGGCTTGCTGATGACAAGGGCGATCCTGCGTTGCCGCCTGTCGCCACACAGCTTGGGCTTGATTCCCGTCTCAAACCCTACGAAGAACGGGTGCTCTCTTACGATATCCCAGCGAAGGATGTCGTTCTGATCAGAGGTGAGCTCTTCTATAACCTTCTGTGGCCCGCACTGGTGAAGAAATTTACCCATCTGCCGGCTGAGCTGACGGCGCCGAAATCCATCGCTGTCTCAGAAGTTGAGATTTAAACATCAGTAGATAGTGTCACAGGCCTGCCTGTTTTGGCCTGTGACACTTAGATACGCCGGACCTCGAGGTGAATTATGTATTTACCAATGTCTGTCTCCGCGCGTCTTCTCGTATTTGCTGCCGGGATGGTGGTATTTAGTCTCTGCCAGGCTGTGACCGACTCGGAACTGAGTGGTTCGACAGCAGACCATACGAAATTCGACGAACTTAAACAGGTTTTCAAAACCGGGCCGGAAGTCACCGAGGCCTGTCTCAGCTGCCATACGGAAGCAGCTAAACAACTGCATCAAACAAAACACTGGAAATGGCGACTAAAACATCCTGATACCGGAGAAATCCTGGGTAAGCGTGATGTGATTAACAGCTTCTGTGGCAGTATTGAAACCAACTACGCCAGGTGTACAAGTTGTCATATCGGCTACGGTTGGAAAGACAAATCTTTCGATTTCACATCGGAAACCAACGTCGATTGTCTTGTCTGTCATGACACCACGGGTAGCTACAAAAAATTCCCCACAGGTGCCGGTCATCCTCCATACGAAGACAAGCCCTTTCCGCCTAAGAGCAAGAAGATATGGAAGGCTCCAGACCTTGCCCATGTGGCGCAAAATGTAGGTAAAACGAGCCGTCAGACCTGTGGTGCATGCCATTTCTACGGAGGTGGCGGAGATGGTGTGAAACATGGTGATCTCGATTCCTCGATGACCGACCCCAAGAAATCACTGGATGTGCATTTGGGCACCGATGGGCTCAATTTCACCTGCAGTACCTGTCACAGAACCGATGGACACGATGTTGCGGGCAGTCGTTATACAACGGTAGCCAAGGATACCCATGGCATTGACGTGCCAGGTAGAGATGACAAAAGCAGGGCAACCTGTGAGTCCTGCCATGGCAGCCGTCCACACAAGGCCGAGGTGAATGATAAAAACAATGACCATACCGATAAAGTGGCATGCGCAACCTGCCACATTCCAACTTACGCGAAAGGTGGAAAGCCGACCAAAATCTGGTGGGACTGGTCGACGGCAGGTAGAAAAACTGCAGATGGTAAACACATAAAGACCAAGGATGAGCAGGGTTACGTGACCTATGTGACCAAGAAAGGCAGTTTTGAGTGGGGCGAGAATCTGATTCCAGAGTATGCCTGGTATGCGGGAAACATCCGTTACACCCAACTCGATGAAAAGATCGATCCATCGTCTATCGTGGGTATTAACTCCTTCGAAGGCAGTTATTCCGATTCCGATGCACGGATCTGGCCGTTCAAGGTCATGCGAGGCAGGCAGGCCTATGACAAAGGCAATAACACGCTGGTCATGTCTCACCTGTTTGGCAAGGACGATGCAGCCTATTGGAAATCATTCGATTGGAATAAGGCGATCAAGGCCGCTATGGCATCGAGAGGCGCAGATTACAGCGGTGAGTACGGCTTTGTTGAGACCACCTACCATTGGCCACTGGCCCATATGGTTGCACCCAAGGAACAGGCGCTAGGCTGTGGTGACTGTCACAGCAGAGAAGGCCGGTTGCAAAACCTGACAGGCTTCTACATGCCGGGGCGCGATTCGAATTATTGGGTTGATCTGATCGGCTGGTTGGCTGTGCTGGGTACACTGGGTGGTGTAACCCTCCACGGTTTAGGGCGCTTATTCTTCAATAGGAAGAGGAGGGACGGTGATGACTAGGGCGATCTTTTTTACCCGTTTCGAGCGTTTCTGGCATTGGAGCCAATCCCTTCTGATAATTCTCATGTTGATTACCGGATTTGAGATCCATGGTACTTATGAGCTATTGGGCTTCGAAACCGCCATCAATGTGCATACCATTGCTGCATGGGTACTTATCGGTCTCTGGTTGCTGGCGCTTTTCTGGCATACAACCACAGGAGAGTGGCGACAGTATGTACCTGCAGATGCGGATAGTATGATGGCAATGGTCAGATATTATAGTGTCGGTATTTTTTTTGGCGCAGCTCACCCGTTTCATCGCAGAAGAGCGGAAAAGCACAATCCGCTACAGAGAATGGCCTATCTCATGCTGACCATGATTATCTCACCAGTCATTTGGTTGAGCGGTCTTCTCTACCTTTTCTATCAGAAATGGTCTGTTATCGGGCTACAGGGATTACCACTGGAGCTTGTCGCTTTGACGCATACACTTGCGGCCTTTGCCATGCTCGCTTTTCTCGTGGCTCATGTTTATTTGGCAATAAGTACCAGCGAAAAGCCATTTGGACATCTTAAGGAAATGCTGTGGGGTTATGGTGACGAATAATCTCTCTATAGCCTGAACCTGACTTTTTCGAAAAAGCCACACATGGATATGATGGAACTTAAGCCCGGTTAATCATAAACCGGGCTTTTTTACACCTGGTCAATAATATCCTCCTATTTTCGGTATCCTTTCTTAGTTATAGAACTCTCACTCAGATCCTGTTTGAAATAAAAAAACAAAATATTATTTGTATAAGAAAACTGATCCGTATTGGAGTAAAAATGGAATCAGAATATGGTTTTTATTTACTAAATGTACGAATAAATGAAACCCGGTTATCATTTTTTTTTAAATTAAGCTTGTTATCAATAGGTTATCGAACTATATTTGTATCACTTTTTAAATAGTAGCAATTAGGAGTACAAATGGCCGTTAAGAAAACCGTTAAGCGGACTGTAAAGAAGCGTCGTAAAGCAAGAAAAGTAGTTTCTATCGACAGTGTTGTTGCAGCACTTCAGGAAAATGCATCGCTCTCAGCAGTCAACAAACGAGCGCTGAGTCGTCTGTCTAAAGCAGATACCGCAGTTGAGAGACTGGAAAAACGTGTGGGCACTGCTGCTGATCGTGTTTCTAAAGCTACATCTTCTGTAGCAAGTGCTAAGACAGCTACCGCTAAGCAGAACGCAAAGCAGCGAGTGGCTACCGCAAGAAACGGTTTGAAAGAGGTAAAGGCATCTCTCTCCGCCGCCGTTTCCGAACAGAGGAAGGCACAACGTCTAGTCAGGGGGCTGGGTAAATCTCTGTCTTCCGTTCAGGCGAAGATGGCAAAGGATTATGACAAACTGGCCAAGGCTGCTGAAAAAGCAGCGGATAAAACCACTCGCCGTCGCAGAACGCGTAAGAAAAGGGCTGTAAAAAAAGCTTGATCTAAATGATTCAAGATCAGCCATAAACTTGGTTATGGCTGATCTTGATTATTCATACGCATGAAATTATTTGACGATCTTCATCTTGTTTTTTTCGGAGATTGGTCAATAATTAGATCAGGGTTGGTAATAGCTGACCCAAGAACCGCTCTAGGAATCGGACAAATATCGCCTCCTAGAGCGGTTTTTTCTTGCTGATAGCAAATGTTTGAAATTTAAGATTATTTTCAAGTTTTTATGTCCCTTTTTAGCCCCCTGACAGTAGCCATTGTAGACATTCAATGCTTCAGCGGGAGAGCGCTATTGATGGTAAGCACTCTGATAAGATTGGTGCCGCCTGTTGATTGACTGGAACCGCTGGTCGCAATGATCAGATCACCGTCCTTCAGCATACCTCGTTGCATTCCCTTTTCGATACAGAATGAAATCTTCTCATCATCAGCACCGCTGGCATGATACCGGACAGGTATGACACCCCAGTTCATACAAAGCCTTCGAGTGACCCGCGATGAAGAAGTCACAGCCAGAATCGGGCATTCCGGCCGATGTTTAGAAACTAATCTCGACGTAAAACCTGTCTCTGTCAGGCTGATGATTGCTGCAGCCCCTAACTGATCAGCCATTCTCACAGCTGAGTGGCTGACCGCTTCAGTGACCACATTTGAAGCATGAGGAATAATGCGTTGTAGGTATCCATATTCACGTAAGGAGGCCTCTGTACGGATTGCCAACAGGGACAGAGTTCTGACGGATTCCACAGGATAATCACCCATAGCCGATTCGCCCGAGAGCATGAGTGCAGAGCTGCCGTCGAGAATGGCATTTGCCACATCACTTGCTTCTGCCCGCGTGGGTTTTGGATTTTTCTCCATGGTTGCGAGCATCTGGGTGGCGGTGATGACCGGTTTACCATTACTGACGGTAATGCGAATAATCTTTTTCTGCATACTGGGTACATCTGCCAGTGGCAATTCGACACCCATATCGCCCCGAGCCACCATGATGCCATCGGCTGCGGCTACGATCTCTTCCAGATTATCGATACCGGCCCGGTTTTCAATCTTTGCAATAATCGGAATCTTTACCGATTTCTCCTGTAGGATCTCCCGCATTTGGTTGACTTCATTTGCATTCTGGATGAACGAAGCTGCGATATAGTCCACATCGTTTTCCGCGGCAAAGGAGAGCTCCTTGAGGATGTCTTCCCGGTGTTGTGGCTCGACCGCATTCATCATGAGTTGAGTGTTGGGCAGATTAACCCCTTTGTTTTCTTTTAAAATCCCACCCAGGATCACCCGGCAGTGAATTTCACGTTCGTCAATGGATAAGACGGTCAATTCCATGGCGCCGTCATCCAAAAGAATAATATCGCCAGGATTGACCTCCTGTGATAGTCGTTGATAGGTGACGGCAATGCCTTTTTCATCACCGGGCCGATTATCGGTATAGATTGAAAATTCGCTCCCTGTCACCAGTTCCAGAGTGCCGCTGGGAATTCGACCTGTGCGTATCTCAACACCCCGGGTATCGATCATGATGGCAATTTCTGTGTGCAGATTGTCTGCGGCTTTTCTGATGCGCTCAATTCGAAGTTTGTGTTCTTTAAAATTTCCGTGAGAGAGGTTCAGGCGGGCGACAGTCATTCCGGCCTTCAGCATCTCCTCAAGGATTTCCACGTCATCTGAGGCGGGGCCGATGGTTGCCACAATTTTTGTTTTTCTTGTCGGAATTTCATTCATAGTTATCAATTTTCAACCTGCAAGTTGTAAAATATGGATGGGAGTCTGCTGGGTAATAGTTAAATATGTCCAGCCACATTATAGGCTATCCCGTTGCTGAACAGATGGAACAGAACGACCCATTAGATTTTTTAAGTGTTTTCCATTCCAAGCAGCCTGCAGAACATTGAGACCTATCGTGTAATCTCGAGTAAAATTACAAACATGCAGCTCCCTGACTATCAAGGCGGTAGTATTGTCAATCTCATGGCCTCATTGCAGGTGGGGTTGGGCGGAGCAGATCATGCTTACGCCCAATTAAGTCTCTTGCCGACTGACGAGATCATTCATCAACGACAGGTGCTGCTTTGGGTCATCGATGGGTTAGGCTACAACTATCTGAGATCTCATCCGGCAGCCGTTCATCTTAATGCGGCGCTTCGCGGCTCAATGACGTCAGTCTTTCCACCCACGACAGCGTCTGCTATTACCACATTTCTCACCGGTGAAGCGCCCCAACAACATGGACTGACGGGGTGGTTCACCTATTTTAAAGAGCTCGGTAGTGTACTTTCCGTGCTCCCGGGGGGATCCCGCTATGGTGGCCCGGGTTACTCCGCATGCGGCATCGATGCCGGTAAGTTACTGGGACATACAGCCTTTGCTGATCGGATTGAGGTGGATGCCTGCACCCTTTCTCCAGCCAATATTGCCGGATCTGATTTCAGCCAGACACATCTGGGTCGTGCAAAAGGACACAGCTACCGCAATCTGCAAGAGATGCTGACAAAAACTGTACAGATCCTGCAGGCACCTGGTCGGCGATATACCTATCTCTATTGGTCGGAACTCGACACTATCGGTCACAGAATGGGTATTTGGAGTGAGGCGGCTCAGCAGCACCTGATGTTGCTGGACCAGGCTTTTGCTGCTTTGCTGGAGCAAATCCAGGGGACCGATATCCTGCTTATCGTGTGTGCCGATCATGGCCAGGTCGATACATCGCCTGCCGAGACCCTGGACCTTGAGAAGCATCCGGATCTGGCGGAGATGCTGATTCTACCCCTGTGCGGTGAACCCCGTGCAGCATACTGCTATCTGCGAGCTGGTTGTGAGACGGCCTTTGATGTCTATATCGAAAGTGAATTAAAAGGCCTTGCCCGCTCGTACCCCTCGCAACAGCTTATCGAGGAGAAATGGTTCGGATTAGGCGAGCCACATCCCCGACTGTCACAGCGGATCGGTGACCGTCTGCTGCTGATGCAGTCAAACACGATAATCACGGACTGGTTGGCTCAGGAAAAGCGTTTTCAAATGACCGGTGTTCATGGCGGTCTGAGTGATGATGAGCTGATGGTGCCATTGATCGTGGTAAAGACATAATCTTTAACATAGTCATGCTTCCAGTGCGACGGGCTCATAACCTGCCTGAAGCGCTCCGATCTCATGCAGATAACTCAGTAACTGGTTGACCGCTTCGGCAACCGAAACCTCTCCTGCACGAATGTGCACTTCAGGTTTTTCCGGTATTTCGTAAGGACTGTCGATGCCGGTGAACTGTTTGATCTCACCACGCACCGCTTTGGCGTAGAGACCTTTGGGATCGCGCTCCTGGCAGACCGTCAGCGGTGCATCCACGAATACTTCGATGAATTGTCCCTCAGGCAGAATTTCCCGCACCAATCTGCGGTCTTCCCGAAACGGTGAGATAAAGGCGGCGAGGGCGATCAGGCCGGCATCCGCCATCAGTTTCGCCACTTCGCCAACGCGCCGTATGTTCTCCTGGCGGTCTTCATCACTGAACCCCAGGTCATTGTTGAGGCCGTGACGCACATTGTCACCGTCGAGAAGATAGGTGTGATAGTTTTGCCGGGTAAGTATCTGTTCCAACGCACCGGCGATGGTGGATTTTCCGGATGCACTCAGACCCGTAAACCAAATGACCAATGGACGCTGGGACTTCTGCTCCGAGCGGACCTGCTGATCAACCGGGTGTGAATGCCAGACAATATTGCTGCTCATGTGAATATCTCCTATTTCATGTTTATCGATAAATTGAGAATCCTGGGTGACAAACCACCGCGAAACTGTCAGCGCCGTAGTTGAAATACCTGGGAGAGATAGTGTTCTATTCGTGAATGCCACACTCTCGTTTCAGCCCGAAAAAACGGGTTTCCTCATCCCGCATGCCGATTTCAATCGGGCGACTGGTGTGCACATCACCGACTGAAACATAGCCTTTCTCCCACAAGGGGTGGTATGGCAGTCGATGTTGTTGCAGATATTGATGGACATCGCGATTGTGCCAATCGATGATTGGATGGATCTTGAATCTGCCATCCTGTTTACGCACGATGGGCAGCGAAGCCCTGCTGTCAGACTGCTGCCGGCGAAGCCCGGCAAACCAACTGCCCACATCCAGTGTCTTGAGTGCCCGTTGCAGCGGCTCCACTTTGTTGATGCGGTTGTAGTGTTCGATGCCGGAAATGCCTTGTTCCCACAGACGTCCATAGCGACTCTCTTGCCATACCGGTGAGTGATCACCACGAAAAACCTGCAGATTCAGTTGCAGACGATCAGTCAGTTGATCGATAAAACGATAGGTTTCTGGAAAGAGATAACCGGTATCCACCAATATCACCGGAATATCCGGGGCAATGCGGGTAATCAGATGAAGCATCAGTGCACTCTGGATGCCAAAACTTGAAGTCAGGACATGGTTGCCGGGCAGGTTGTGAAGTACCCATTCGATACGCTCATCAGCACTCAGCTTTTCGAGTTTTTGGTTCAGATGCTCGAGATCATACCCATCATCCGGTAGCAATGCTGTCAGTGGATCAATCGATGTCATGGTAGTCCTCCGCTGGATTGATGACCGGCTTCACGAGCCCGCTCCGAATCACAAAATCACCGAATCGTTCGTTCTGTTTTCGCTGCAATGCATAGTCTTGGAAGAGTGTATCCAGCGTATCGATCAGTTCAGTTTCATTCAGATTTTTTCGATAGAGACGATTCAATCTCCGGCCTGTCCCATCACCACCCAACTGCAGGTTGTAGCGGCCAGGCCCTTTACCGATGAGACCGATCTCCGCAACATAGGGCCGGGCACAACCGTTGGGGCAGCCGGTTATGCGTATGACAATGGCACTTTCATCGATACCGTGGCTGGCAGCCAAATGTTCGATCTTCTGCAGCAGATCGGGAAAATAGCGTTCAGCTTCGGCCATGGCCTGCGGGCAGGTGGGCAGCGCCACACAGGCGATACTGGCCAATCTCGTCGTGCTCTCTGTATTTTGTAAAAGGCCATGTTGTTGAGCGACGGCATCGATCAAATCCTTATGCGCCTCAGGTACACCGGCAATAATCAGGTTCTGATTCGGGGTGATACGAAAGTCACCCTGGTGTATCTCTGCGATCCTGCGTAAACCGCTCATCAAGCTAAGTTCAGGCGTATCAGAAACTCGTCCGTTTTCGATGTAGAGCGTCAGGTGCCAGTTGCCATCCTTATTGCGAACCCAACCGAAGCGGTCACCCTGACTGGTGAACTGAGTGGTGTGGGGTGGCTCAAAATGTACGCCTGCACGTTTTTCCACCTCAGCTGTGAAAGCTGCCAGACCCATTTTTTCAATCGTGTATTTGAGTCGGGCATGGCGCCTGCTGATTCGATTGCCGAAATCCCGTTGTACGGTAACCACGGCTTCAGCTACGGCCAGCGTCTGCTCGGGTTTAATAAAGCCCAGTTCATCTGCCAGGCGGGGAAAAGTGGTGGTGTCATCATGGGTGACTCCCATGCCACCGCCGGCCAGTACATTGAAGCCCACCAGTTGCTCTCCGTTTGAAATCGCCACGAATCCCAAATCGTTGGTGTAGACATCCACGTCGTTATGCGGCGGTATGGCAATCGCCGTCTTGAACTTGCGTGGCAGGTAGGTCTCTCCATAGATAGGTTCTGACTCACCTCCCGCCACAGGTTTACCATCGAGCCAGATCTCATGATAAGCGCGGGTCCTCGGCAGCAGATGTTCACTGATCCGTTTGGCCCAATGGTGAACCTCTGTATGCAATCCGGACTGCTCAGGATTGGGATTGCACAAGACATTGCGATTGACGTCACCGCAACCACCGATGGAATCGATCATGGCCTGATTGATGCGTTGGATCAGAGGCTTCAGATGTTTCTTGAGAATGCCGTGGAACTGGAAAGTCTGCCGGGTGGTTAGACGGATTGAACCGTTACCCAGCTCGCGTCCCAGGGCATCAATGATTAGCCACTGTCTGGGTGTGCAGACCCCGCCGGGCAACCGAGCCCGAAGCATAAAGCTATAGAAAGGTTCGAGGAAACTTACCTGTCGTTGCTGCCGCACATCACGATCGTCCTGTTCGTAGAAACCGTGAAATTTACTGATCTGCGTGTCTTCCGTGGAGAGGGTGCCGGTCACAGGATCAGCGATACTTTTCTTCAGCGTGCCACGCAGATAGCGGCTCTCCGCCTTAATGATTTCATTGGTGTTGACTTTGCTATCCATTAGTAGACATCCCTCAGGTAACGGCCCTGTGTGCGTAGTGATTCAAACTGTTCAGCGGCACTCTCTTCATCTAAGCGGCCATGCAAACGGATGATCTCTTTTAGAGATTGAGAGACAGCCTTTTCCATATTTAGCCCGCCACAGACATAGACGTGGGCACCCTCCTGCAACCACTGGTTAATTTCTGCGCCCTCATCAGAAAGCCGGTTCTGCACATAGGCGCGATCCTCATGGTCGCGGGAGAAGGCAACACTGATCCGGTTCAACAGGCCGGACTTGCGGTAGGCGAGCCAATCCGTCTGATAGAGAAAATCATGGTGGAAATTACGGTTGCCGAAGATCAGCCAGTTTTGGCCGGTACCGCCCCGGGACTCACGCTCCTGCAAGAAGGCACGGTAGGGTGCGACACCGGTGCCGGCACCAATCATGATGATGGGGGTATTTCCATCTTTCGGTAGTTTGAAGCTGCTATTTTCTGCGATATAGATACCCAGGTTGTCGCCCTCATCGATGCGCCGAGTGAGGTAGCCGGATGCGCCCCCCAGGTATTGTCTGCCGCGAGCCTTGTATTGCAGGGCAGAGACGGTTAGATGAATCTCATCCTCATAGGCCGCTTGGCTTGAGGCGATTGAGTAGAGCCTGGGTTGCTGACGGTGAAGCAGCTTGACCAGTCCTTCGGCATTGATATCGACTGGATATGCCGTCAGCAGGTCGATGAATTGATGCTCATGGGAAAACTGGCGCAGTTTGTTCTGGTCTTTATTGAGGGCTATCAACGCCGGATTGCCTGATAGAGATGTCCAGGCTGATACCACGGTAGGATGCAGTTGCGTCAGCTCGAGTCGTTCACTGAGGGCTTTGGAGAGTGGCAGTGTCTCACCGTGCAAGCTAACGTCAGTATCACCTGACAACCCGGTCCGGGAGAGAATTTCATCGATCTGTGCCGGATCGTTGCGGAAGAACAGACCCAAGGCTTCACCAGGTTGATAACGGATAGAGTCGGGATCGACCTTCAGGACCAGATGATCTATTTCGGAAACGGCATCTTCTGTGGTGATACGGCGTTTTTCCAATACCTCTGCCTGATAGGGATGATTGCGATCGTAGCGTACGGATGTGTGTGGTTGCTGAAGCGGAATAATCCTGGCCTGGTCGGCAGGGATAACCTGTTCCAACTGTTTCAATACCGCTTGGTTCCATTCGGATGTCCGGGTCTCAAAATCCACATCCGCATCCACGCGCGCTAGCAGGTTACGTGCGTTACGCAGTTGCAACAGGCGATCGAGATCCTTCGCGGCCTGGCAGAAAAACTCATAGCTGGAATCACCCAGTCCGAAGATGGCGTATTGCAGGTCTGCCAATGACGTTGTGTTTTTGCCGTTAAGATATTTAAAAAGTTCCTGCGCACTTTCCGGGGGCTCCCCTTCACCTTGCGTGCTGATCACTACGATTAATAACTTCTCTTTGCTGAGGTCACGGGGGCGGTATGACTCGGCAGACACCAGATGGGAGGTATAACCGTTATTCGTGGCCTTAGACGCCAAGTTTTCAGCCACATTGCGGGCGTTTCCCCCATGGGTGGCGTAGAGAATGGTCATCACCGGTGAGTCGTTGGCTACGGACTGTACAGCAGGAAGAACAGCACCCTGTCCGGCCAGATAGCCGCTGGCCCAGGTCAGCTGGTCGGGTGTCAGCCCCTCAAGTGCTTGCTGCAGCCGGGAAAACTGCAATCCGCTCAGCGGGGACGCTGGGATATTAGCAACAGTCTCTGCTGCGATTTGCATGTCTGGCTACCTCAATCTAAGAATTTGTTGACGATTGGGTAGTCATATTGGTCATCAATGTATATCTTTTGAAGTAATTAAATTTAATTATCAATCATGAAATAAGATATGGACCTCAAGCAACTCACGTCATTGGTGGCTTTGTCCGAGTCGGGATTCAACGTCACCGACACGGCTGAGAGGTTGTGTCTGGTGCAGTCGGCGGTTTCACAGCACCTGGCGAAACTGGAGCAGGAGCTGGGTACTCAACTCTTCGTACGCAAGGGTAAGCGTCTGGTTGCCCTGACAGCGGCTGGCGAGGAGGTGTTGAACCATGCCCGGCAAGCGCTGGCAATCCGCGAGAACATACTTTCTATCGGGCGCGACCATGTGGAGGAGGCGAGCGGTATCCTCCGTATCGGTACGACTCACACCCAGGCGCGTTATGTTTTGCCTCCGGTCATTCGTGTCTTCAGGCAGATATTTCCGGCTGTGAGCCTGCAAATCCATCAGGGCACACCCCAGCAACTGGTGGAGATGGCACTCACTGACCGGGTCGATTTCTCCATCTGTACCGAGGAGTTGGGCGAGCACTCTTCGCTGACCGCTATTCCATGCTATCGCTGGAACAGAAGTTTGATTGCACCTGAAGATCATCCGATACTGGAACGTGGCGCTCTCTCACTGGAGGCCATCTGCGATTACCCCATGATCACTTATACCTTCGGATTCACGGGAGCTAACCATATGCAGACGACATTTGCCCGCGCGGGGCTGAGGCCGGAGGTGGTATTGACTGCCGCCGATACCGACGTGATCAAGACCTATGTGAGAGAGGGTTTGGGCATTGGTCTGATAGCCAGTATGGCCTATTCAACCGACCAGGACAGGGACCTGGTGATACGTGACCTCAGCAATCTCTTACCTTGGGAAACCACCTGGGTGGCCTACTACAAGGACAAATATCTTCGCCGCTTTCAACAGCGGTTCATCGATCTGCTGGATGAGATGGTATTGGAGAACGGTGTGACGAAACCCAGTTAATAGCAGCCAGAAATCTTGATGAGTATTTTGTGATCAGAATTATGCCTTTACACCTTTTATACGGTTTGCTCGTTAACCTCTTAAGTTTCGGATAAGGATCACCCCTTAGAGTGTGTTGCAGGTTGATCTCACCGGGAAGGCCTGGGACTCCGGCGGAAGATATCCTGGGATTGTGTGCACATTAAGAGATTTAATCTGAATCTGTCTCTTAATTCACAACGGTTTCTACACATCGATACCCGTAATGCGGTATCATAGGCGGCTTCTGAAGAGCGGCTACTTATACACTCTACGACTCTAGTCTCTTTTTCCGCAAAGCAGTGGTACGCGGAGTGTCCATCAGTTCATTTTTTAACATTCTTCAACGGATGGTGGCCCCCTTTTTGTTTTTTACAGGGGGTTTCACTGGGCTGTCGCTTTCTCGATGAAGGCTGGTTTGCAGAACGTCACAACCTGCCTTCTATGCATGCCAGGGCTCATAGATAGGCCCAGCGCAGACTCATTTTGACGCAGTAGGATTATTTTTCAGACCATGCCCACAGAAGAAATAACGACCACAGCCCCTAAATCACGCCTGAACATCAAACTTATCGTTGCCGGGATCCTGTTTTTCCTCGCAGCGCTTGCCCTGGCCAGCGTGGTGCCGACGACGGAGATCGCCTGGGCCGGTGGTCTGCTGCTACTGACAGTCTATCTGTTCGCGTTTGAGGTGGTTGGCGTCGATGTGGCTGCCATGACCGTGATGGTGTTGCTCGGCCTGACCAGTCTGGTGGCACCAATGATCGGGCTGGAACAGGGATTGGTGGATAACCGGCACCTGTTCGACGGTTTCTCCTCCAATGCGGTGGTCTCGATCATTGCTGTCATGATCATCGGGGCAGGTCTCGATAAGACCGGCGTCATGACCAGTGTGGCGGCTTTCATCCTGAAAGTGGGCGGCACTACGGAGAAGCGGATCATCCCGATCATCTCCGCCACGGTGGGCTTTATCTCCTCTTTCATGCAGAACGTGGGAGCGGCGGCCCTGTTTCTGCCAGTGGTTTCGCGTATTTCAGCCCGCTCGGGGCTGCCCATGTCGCGACTGCTGATGCCGATGGGATTTACCGCAATTCTCGGCGGTACCATGACCATGGTGGGTTCCAGCCCGCTGATTTTGCTCAACGACCTGATCCTGACCTCAAACAAGGCGCTGCCTGCAGAGCAGCAGATGGAGACCTGGGGACTCTTTTCAGTCACCCCGATCGGCGTGGCATTGGTGGTCACGGGCATTATCTATTTCGTATTGGCAGGCCGGTTCGTGTTGCCCGCCACCAAAAGTGAAAGCAGCACCAGTGGCTCCGATCCCATGCAGTATTTTCACGATGTCTATGGTGTGGACTATGCGCTGAATGAGTTGGTGGTTACAGATGACAGCGGCCTCATCGGTAAGCAATTGGACGATGTGGAGACGGCCTATCGAGTTCGCGTCATCGCATCCAAGGTCTCAGGTGAGGCAAACCGGATCGGCCCGGGCGCCCTGGCGCGCGATGTGGATCTACAGGCGGGCATGGTACTGGGTGTGGTTGCCGATCCGGAATCACTGAACAACTTTATCGAGACTTATCATCTGAAGAAACGTCCGGTCCTGCGCACGTTCTCCAACGACCTGTCTGCCAATAAGGCAGGTATCGCAGAGGTGGTTATCCCACCGGGTTCCTCACTGATCGGCAAGAGCGCCCGTGATGTCTGGATGCGCAAAACCTACGGCATCGCCATGATCGGCCTGCATCGTAACGGCGAGACAATGCGTGAGGGCGACGATATCCGCAATCTACCGTTGATGGCTGGCGATACCCTGGTGGTACATACACCCTGGGATGCCCTGTCGAGAATTGAGAAGGACAAGAACTTTGTCGTGGTGACTACCGAGTATCCCCATGAAGAGATGCGTCCCAACAAGGTGGGCTGGGCTGCTTTGTTCTTTGCCATTGCCCTCTCCATGGTGCTGTTTACCGATATCCGTCTCTCTGTGGCACTCCTGACCGGCGCCGTCGGTATGGTGCTCTCCGGTGTACTCAACATCGATGAGGCCTATGAGGCTGTCAGCTGGAAGACTGTCTTTCTGCTCGCCTCCCTGATCCCCCTGGGGCTTGCCGTGGAGACATCAGGCACGGCGAAGTGGATTGCGGATCAGGTACTCTCGGTGGTCGGCCACATGCCGATCTGGGTCATCCAATCCGCAGTTGCGGTTCTGGCAACATTTTTCACCCTGGTGATGTCGAATGTGGGCGCCACTGTATTGCTGGTACCCTTGGCCGTCAATATCGCCATTGGCGCAGGTGCAAATCCCGCAGTGTTCGCCCTCACAGTAGCCATAGCGACTTCCAACTCATTCCTGATACCCACCCACCAGGTCAATGCCCTGATCATGGGACCGGCAGGCTATCGAGTACCCGATTTCATGAAGGCCGGCGGCGTCATGACCGTACTTTTTCTGGTGGTTATGATGCTGATGATGAGTTTGGTCTTCTAACGGTCTTTGACTGGTTGGACCCAAGCGCTCTATCTATCAGTCTTGCCTTAGGGTGCGGCTCTGCCGCACCAGGATTTCCCCATATGCGTAGAATTGTGGTACCCGATCAGGGTAAGTAAATCGGCCAGATATTGAACTCAATCCATCAAACAATGAACTGCTCGGCTTTCTGAATTGACCTACCGGAAGAAATAGTTGAACTGGTGAAGTCATTGAACTTCGCTCAACTAATAGTTGGCCGGATGAAGCCCGGAAAAATAGAATGACAAACTTCCCTCGTGTAGGAAAAAGACTACAGACAATCATGAACCGATATGGCATCTTTGGAACGAAAGGGGAACTAATTCTTATCAAATCAAAAACATGGATCGCCAAGTCATGAATTCTGCTCAAACACAAGGTACTACTTGCTTGCGAAAAGAAATGAGAACATTTTTCCACATATCACAATATTCGTGCCTTCCACATAACACAATATTTGTGACGTCCACATAATCAACTTACATGGACCCGTCCCGGCTTGCTAACCAAGAATCGACATGGAACAACGGTCACAACTGCATCCTTACATTCGGCCTCTGATTGAAGAG
>JAHXIP010000032.1 GCA_025655575.1 Candidatus Thiodiazotropha sp. (ex Monitilora ramsayi)
CATAGTCATCTCGGCGGTGTTAGTCCGGAGGCATTTGAGCATGCCTCATTTTGAGGGTTCGGTGTGTCATCTAGACCGTGGGAACTCCACTGAATATCCAAAATGTTAGCTTTCGAATTTCCTTGCTCCAACGCTTTCCCTGGGAGAGAGGGAGTTGATGTACGGCAGTGTAAGTATTTGATCGCTAACAGACTCGATTTAAGTAGGGAAGTTGTGACATTTTTTTAATCAGCATTTGCGTCTTGAACTCCAGCTCTTCAGTACTCTCTTTTCTGCGCTTGCGTATTTTTAAAGCGCTTGTGATCCTCAATATGCCATTTGGTTCAAGGATGCCGATGGCTCCTTCTTGTTTGTTCCTGAGTACGGTTGTGCTGTATGTGTCGGTGGATCGTCTGATGCAGACGAGCTTCCACCCAAATTTTTTAAGGATCACTAATCCATGAACTTGCTGCTCGGTAACATGGTTCTGAGGATCGCAGGGTATTGGCCCCATCTGGTTTCGCTTCTCTGCCATTCTGAATCGCCTCTCATGTTGAGTGCTTATTCTAAATATTTATATTCCACGCTAAGAATTAGAATCCTAGGTTATCTTACAAAATTATTACACATACGAAACTTAGGAAAATTACTATGGCGGTTAAGAGAAATACTTAGTTGATTTTATGAAATTCTGTTTAAAACAAAAAACGCTAGCTCAGAGGTGAAATTTTATGTGTAGATACTGGGAGGCAAAGAATTTCACCTGACAGGCGACTCGCGTTCGACGGTTGTATTCGTCATAGATAACGCAAGGTCCTGCATTTAGTCTGTGAGAGTGTTTAATCAAAATTATATAGTTGTAGTAACCAAAAAAGGGTGGCTTAAAAGCTACCTCCCTTCGCTGATCTTCTTGATCCGCACTTGTAATTCTAGTTGCCGTTGACCTGATCCGGCATCCGATCCTGTAGGGTGTTGGAGGGCTGTGCGGTATTGATGAAGTAGGAGTGCATGGTCCTCTTTTTTACATGCGGTGTGATGAGCACCGCAGCCGTGACTGCTGCCTTGCCCAACTCGATTCGACCGATCTTCAACAACTCGACAAAGTTGAAGTCCTTGTCGTGCATACCTTTGGCTGGTATGCCATCGTTCGTCGTCCTTAGGTTTCATCCGTGCCCAGTCATAGGAGAAAGGCTCAAGGGATGCTTCTGGATGTTTACCTTGCCGGTCTGTGAATTGAGCTGTGTACCCTTCTTGAAAGCTATGCTGACGCAATGGGTACGACCTCTCCCGCCATCTGCTCATGAGGCAATGTTGTATTGTGCAGACGCACGGACGACTGGATTCAGTCCAATTAAGATCAGTACAGTACTTTTGCAGGGCATGAACGATGATGAAGTGGAAGACCTTCTAGACTATTGCGAAGAGAATGGTTCATTCTGCGATTGATTGCATCTATGCAGATGGTAAACCGGGACAGAATGCCTGCTCTGCCATTGCCAAAAATCACCAGGATCCGTTGCACGATCCACTTCGATCGGGAGTCTCAAATGAAGAACTCATTGTTCACATACGTATTGCAGTGGCGCTCAAACCGGAACGGCATGAATTCAAAGAGAGACTTGAACAGATCGTTCAGTTTATGCCATCAAAGGGCGGTTGATGGGTTTTTTGATGCTGGCCGGTTGCCGGCCAGCTAACCGAATATAGTCAGCAGACTATGTACTGTACTTAATAAATTGAGTTGACACACAAAAAAAGGGTTAGCGAATGATCGCTAACCCTTTGTTTTTATTTGGCTCCCCGGGACAGGCTCGAACTGCCGACCTAGTGATTAACAGTCACCCGCTCTACCGACTGAGCTACCGGGGAATTGTTCGAGAGGGCGCATATTAATGAGACTGGCACCTTGCGTCAATAGTTTCTCTGTCTGAATCAACCACCGCAACTCAATGCTGAGCCATCCCAGCGGGTCCTGGAAATCCTTGCCCGGCCGGTGTTTGAGAGAATCACCGCTTTTGGCATGATAACACTCTCAGGATCGCAGAATGTCAGTGTGAGATTGCTGCCAGCAGAGCGACCATCGGCGCGATAGATGATCTTTTTGCGGCCCCTGGTCGACTGCATGTCGATGCCGAATTTACCGGAGGGCCGACTCGTGTAGACCAGGGCTTCATCCGCCTCCCTTACACCGTTCTCGTTGCTGTCTTCGAACAGAATATAGCCCTTATCCCAGCGAGTGGCATCACGACAACTGAGCAGATCCGTACTGGGGCAGAGGACGTGGTCAAGCCCGGTCTTCACGGCATAGCTGCGGGCCAGGTTGAGGTGCCGGACGAAGGTATTGATCTCACCGCTTTGGTGGTTGCTGGCGACCAGTGATAGTAATGAGGGGATACCGATCCCCATGACGATGATCCCGACAGCGAGGGTGATCAGAAGCTCAATAAGCGTGAAACCGTTTGCCAATGAGGCAAACCTGTTGCGGTATGCAATCCGTTGCATGTGTTGTTCCTCCCTGGAACATATGGGTTGATTGGGCACATCCTGTGCCCGTTCTGCTAATTGTGAGGTTTCAGACTATCAGGCCTTGAGCACCTGCTCAATGCGGTCCAGTGCCTTCTGCAGGTTGTCCATGCTGGTGGCGATAGAGATGCGTACATGGCCGGAAAGGCCGAATGCGGTACCGGGTACCAGCGCCACGCCCGCTTCGCTGATCAGGTATTCGGAGAACTCCAGATCATTTTTTACCCCGGACAGCTTCTGTAGTGCCCCCTCAACATTGGGAAAGCAGTAGAAGGTGCCGTCGCTGGGCAGGCAGTCGATGCCGTCCATACTATTGAGGCGGTCGACCACATAGTCGTGGCGTTCCTTGAAGGCAACCAGCATCTCAGCGATACACTCTTGGGATCCCTCAAGCGCAGCCTGGGCAGCCACCTGGGAGATTGAGGTTGGGTTGGACGTGCTCTGGGACTGGATCTTCTTCATCGCCTTGATGATCTCGGCCGGACCGCCGGCATAGCCGATACGCCAGCCAGTCATGGAGTAGGCTTTGGAGACGCCGTTCAGTACCAGAGTCCTATCTTTCAATTCCGGGCAGGCGTTGAGAATGTTGACGAAACTATTGCCGGGCCAGAGGATGTGCTCATACATGTCGTCTGTAGCAATCAACACTCGTGGATGCTCTTTCAGCACCTCGCCCAAAGCCGCCAGCTCCTCACGGGAGTAGGCCATGCCGGTGGGATTTGATGGGCTGTTGATGACGAACAGCTTGGTCTTGTCGGTGATTGCCGCCGCCAGTTGCTGGGCGGTAATCTTGAAATTCTGGGAAGCACCGGCAGAGACCAGCACCGGCACACCACCGGCCAGGATCGACATATCGGGGTAGGAGACCCAATAGGGAGCGGGGATAATTACCTCGTCACCTGGATCAAGCACCGCCTGGGCCAGATTATAGAAACTCTGCTTGCCACCGCAGGAGACCAGGATCTGGTCCATTGCATAGTCGAAACCGTTGTCGCGCGTAAATTTCTCGATGATGGCCTTTTTCAGACTGGGTGTGCCATCAACAGCCGTGTACTTGGTAAAGCCGTCATTGATGGCCTGGATTGCGGCTGACTTGATATGTTCCGGCGTGTCGAAATCGGGTTCACCGGCACCGAGTCCGATGACATCCTTACCTGCGGCGCGCATTTCGGCTGCGCGGGCGGTGACGGCCAGAGTAGGGGAAGGTTTGACGGCTTGTACGCGACTGGAGAGTTGTGAATTCATTGTTGTATGGTCCGTGGTGCTCAGGGCTGTTCGACATTAAGACTCATTGCCATTCGATGATGGCAGGGTCGGATGTCATAATAGCCAATTAATGTACGCGACAGAAACCCCTGATGAGTAAATCCTTTCAATTAGTTGCTAAATTCGAACCGGCGGGCGATCAACCAGCGGCGATTCGTGGCCTGATGGAGGGCCTCAACGATGGAGAGGCCGGTATGACGCTGCTGGGCGTGACCGGTTCCGGCAAGACCTTCAGTATCGCCAATGTGATTGAGCAACTGCAGCGGCCGACATTGATATTGGCGCCCAACAAGACCCTCGCTGCCCAGCTCTATGGGGAGTTCAAAGACTTCTTCCCGGAAAACTCGGTAGAGTATTTCGTCTCCTACTACGACTACTATCAGCCGGAGGCCTATGTGCCGGCTTCGGATACCTTCATCGAGAAGGACGCCTCGATCAATGATCACATCGAACAGATGCGCCTGTCGGCGACCAAGGCATTGCTGGAACGTCAGGACACCATCATCGTGGCGACGGTCTCCTCAATCTACGGTCTGGGTGATCCACGCTCCTATCTGGGCATGATGCTGCATCTGTCACGCGGTGACATCATCGATCAGCGGGCGATCCTGCGTCGCCTGGCGGAACTGCAATACAAGCGCAACGATGTGGAACTGCATCGCGCCACCTTCCGCGTGCGCGGCGAGGTGATCGATATCTACCCGGCAGAGTCGGATGCCGAGGCCCTGCGGGTTGAATTATTTGACGATGAGGTGGAGCAACTTTCTGTTTTCGATCCCCTCACCGGGGAGATTCTACGTAGAGTCCCTCGCTACTCCATCTATCCCAAGAGCCACTATGTCACCCCGAGGGAGACGCTGCTCAATGCGGTGGACCAGATAAAGGTTGAGCTGCAGGAGCGGCTCACTCAGCTCGAATCGGCTCATAAGCTGGTGGAGGCGCAAAGACTTGGGCAGCGTACGAGGTTCGATATCGAGATGATCAATGAGTTGGGCTACTGCTCCGGAATCGAGAACTACTCTCGCTATCTCTCCGGCAGGTCGGCAGGAGAGCCGCCGCCGACGCTTTTCGACTACCTGCCTGACAATGCATTGCTGGTGGTAGACGAGAGTCATGTCACGGTTCCCCAGCTGGGTGGCATGTACCGGGGTGACCGTTCGCGCAAGGAGACACTGGTGGAGTATGGGTTTCGTCTCCCCTCGGCACTGGATAACCGACCACTCAAATTCGAGGAGTTCGAGCACCGCTCACCCCAGACCATCTACGTTAGTGCCACACCCAGGGATTACGAGATCGAACACTCGGGATCGATCGTTGAGCAGGTGGTACGCCCCACCGGACTGGTGGACCCGGCAGTTGAGGTGCGGCCAGCCACCAGTCAGGTGGATGATCTGCTGTCTGAAATTCGTCTGCGGGTGGGCCAGAGCGAGCGGGTGCTGGTCACAACATTGACCAAACGAATGGCGGAAGACCTCACCGACTATCTTCGGGATCATGATGTGCGCGTGCGCTATCTTCATTCAGATATCGATACTGTGGAGCGGGTGGAGATCATACGGGACCTGCGTCTGGGCGAGTTCGATGTGCTGGTGGGCATCAATCTGCTGCGTGAGGGATTGGATATGCCAGAGGTCTCTCTGGTGGCGATCCTGGATGCCGACAAGGAGGGTTTCCTGCGTTCGGAGGGATCGCTGATCCAGACCATTGGCCGGGCGGCGCGTAACGTCAACGGCAAGGCCATTCTTTATGCGGATCAGATCACCGGTTCCATGCGGCGGGCGATCGATGAGACTGACCGGCGGCGGGAGAAACAGATTGAACACAATCGGGAGCATGGCATCACGCCCAAGACCATCCTCAAGTCGATCGCCGACATCATGGAGGGTGCATATCCGGGTGCTCAGGTGAATGCGCGCACCTATGCCAAGGTAGCGGATGAGCAGGTGGAGTATGCGAATTTGAGCCCCAAGCAGATGGCTAAGCGCCTTCGCCAACTGGAAGATCAGATGTATCAACACGCCCAGGATCTGGAGTTTGAAGAGGCGGCCCGTATCAGAGATCTCATCAAATCACTGCAGGACAAGGGGCTGGTTGCCTGATCTGCCATAAAAAAACTTGATCAAAATCCTTGGAGAACAAAGTTTATTTTGTAAAAAATTAATATAAACTATTTAAAGATATAGGGTTTATACTGGATATTAAGTAGTTTACGTTTGCTTCCGTCTTTCTGGGTGGGTTACAAACAATGGCTAGAAATCATGGTTGACCTTGACGGCATGTTGCAGGATATCCGTGCAGAGGCGAACTATGTCTGCCGCATGACCGGCAGGGATAAACTGAACGACCATATCCTCGAGGCCATGAGCCGGGTGCCCAGGCAGCATTATGTCGGCAAGCAGTTTCGCTCTCATGCCTATGAAAACAGCCCCCTGCCCATCGGTAGCGGTCAGACCATCTCCCAACCCTTCATCGTCGCGTTGATGACTGACCTGGTCGCACCGAAACGTACGGATAAGGTGTTGGAGGTCGGTACCGGCTCGGGCTACCAGACTGCCATCCTGGCGCAACTGGTGGAGCGGCTGTTTACCATCGAGATCATCCCCGAGCTGGCTCAGGCATCGCGGCAGCGACTCGAAGATGAGGGCTATGACAATATCAACCATCGTATCGGGGACGGTTACTACGGCTGGGCCGAAAAAGCGCCCTTCGATGTGATTATGTTGACGGCTGCAGTTGAGGATATTCCCCTGTCACTGATCGAACAGCTCTCACCCGGCGGTCGCATGATTGCACCTGTGGGTAAGCGCTCATTTTCACAGGATTTGATTCTGCTTCAGAAAGATCTCTCTGGAGAGGTCCATTTCACCAGCCTTCTGCCTGTCACATTTGTTCCGCTGACGGGGGAACACTGATCCTGCTATATCCAATGCCCTCTAATTGGCGATAGCCCTTTCAGGTATTAAACGACTCAGTCAGTCAAGTCATGCCCGATTCAGCCGATAGTTTTCATACCGGCAATGCCTCTTGAGGCCCACAATGAAAATCACAGACAGCACGTTGGTACTCCAGTCCAGCCACCACGCAGAAGTGAAAGATGTGGCTCGAGAGTCCCTGCGTGTCTGGCAGGGCGGATCTGAGACTACAGAGAGTGAAGTGCTGGGTGCCGGGGCTGGACGTCTGCGCCAGCGGGCCAGCGCATTGCTGCAAAATCCGCCGGTTCGTCCCGCTGAATTCCCTGTGAAGTCCATTGAGTTGAATTCTGTACAGTCTGTTGCTGATGGTGAGGTGTCACTTGAACCTCTACAGGACCTTGAGGTGTCTCTACTCAAGCTCCTGGTCGAGCGATTCACTGGACATGAGATTCGGGTGACAACACCTGCTGATCTGAAATCCGAGACCGCCGAATCTGTAGCTGTGGAAACACCACAGGTTGTGCAAAATGGGGAGAGCAGAGGGGCAGGTTGGGGTATGGTCTATAACAATTACCAGTCCCACTATGAGTCGGAACAGACGGAATTTCAGGCACAGGGCATTGTGAAAACAGCTGACGGGCGTGAGATAGCCATTGATATTCAGCTCAATATGAGCCGGGAATTCTTCTCCGAGGCCTCAATGACCCTGAGGGCGGGCGATGCCTTGAAGGACCCATTGGTCGTGAATTTCTCCGGTAGTGCGGCCGAACTGACCCGAGAACGTTTTGATTTCGATATCGATGCCGACGGTGTCAGCGATCAGATCCACTTCCTTACCCCAGACAGTGGTTTTCTCGCACTGGACAGGAATCAGGATGGGATCATCAACAACGGTTCTGAGCTCTTTGGGACCCGGAGCGGAAACGGCTTTGCCGATCTGGCCAATTTCGATAGTGATGAGAATGGTTGGATTGATGAGAATGACGCCGTTTTTGACCGCCTGCGAATCTGGTCCAAGGATGCCGAGGGCAGGGATCAGTTGGTTGCACTGGGGGCAAAAGGCATAGGTGCTGTCTACCTGGGGCATATCACCACGCCGTTCGAGATGAAAAATGAGGATAATCAACTGCTTGGTGTAGTGAGAGAGAGTGGGCTCTATCTGGATGAAGATGGCGTTGCAGGTACCCTGCAACAGATTGATCTGGTTGTTTAAATCAACTGTGGCATCTTCTGTGGGTGCTTCGGTGCACTGTTCAGCGGGTATTGGTCAAAGAGGGCTCAATGGGAATCTATGAAGGGTTGCAATAGGCAGGGACCAGCTATATGATTCGCCGTCTTAAAGGCGCGTAGCTCAGTTGGTTAGAGCGCTACCTTGACATGGTAGAGGTCGTTGGTTCGACTCCAATCGCGCCTACCAATAAAAACAAGGGGTTAGCAATACTAGCCCCTTTTCTAAAAGCCTCACTGACACAATTCTGTCACAGTGGGGTTTTTTTATGGCTTCGATCCGTAAGTGGACTGCATGCGATCGAATTCAAATTCCGCCTTATCTTGTCATTCAGTATGGACTCACTTGGCTGAGCGCCGTAACCCCATTTCGAAACAAGACATAGGAACCAACTCGGTGGGCTCCTATGGGCCTAAGACAGAGGGGTTAGTGATGTGTAAAAGACCTAGCTATATCAATGGCCCCAAAAAGAGGTTGTGAGGTGTCTGCGATACTGAGGAGGGGAGGCATTTTTTTCGGACAACGCCAATGGCTGCCAATCCAAATAGTAACAGCGATAATGGGACAGGCTCTGGTATGGTGATTTTCGCATCTTCTAAGGATATGAAATACTCTGCTTCGAATCCGTCGCCAAAAGCTTGGTTGCTGAGGCTGGCATGGATCATATAGGTGTGGTCATTCAGCAGATTGGTTTTCTCTCCTGCGTATTGGAATCCACTTGGCGCAGACAAGCCCGTAATCGCTGAACTATCCGTTAGATCGGTAAGGGTGGATTTTACGCTTCCCGTACCACTGTATAAATCTTGTTGTAATACACCATCATCGCCTTCCACAGAGAAAACCCAAAGGATGTCAATGTTAGAAAACCCATATCCTTGATTGTCAAACCCACAATCTATGCATACTTCCTGTCCTGCCTGAAATCCAAAGCGCTGATCCGAAAGGTCCCATTTAACCCATCCTAGATTTGGGTATGGAGTAGAATTGTACTCTTCGCTCGAAAAGTTCGATTTGAGTAGGTCTGAAATTACGCTTTCGGTGTAAACAGGGGAACCTGGAAGATCGGGATAAGCTGAACCCATGGTGGCTGAAATTACACCGAGTTCCGTTTTTAATATCGCGGAGGCATTAGAGACTGGGCAGATTATTACCAGCAGTGTTAGAAGAAAAAATCTTATCATTTCGCTAAGTCCTTATGTGCTAAAAAACAAATATCCGTAAGATAAAATAGCAATTTTCACGCCAGGATTTTTATTCCTATAGGCTTCAGTCGGTTAAATACCTAACTAACAAACTTGGTTGTTTAAAGTGTAAAATATTTCGACGTCTTTATATGTGCGTATATTGTAATGCCACGGATTGGATGGCTGCTTCTGTTGTTATCAACTTGGGCTGTTATGTGTTATTTGATAGCTGTCTTTTTGCTCTACACCTAACCAGATAATCTTGCGCTTAATGATTTTCCCAGGGTGCATTTTAAGCCTGATAATGGATGACTTATCAAGTGCTTAGCGCCAGATGCCCCCATCACGCTGTTGAAGTTCTGTTGGTAGGGAAGGTTTCAGTTCTTGGTCTATCCTGACATGCAATTTTTTTCATCGAAAAGTCAGCAATACCAATTCCCGATTCATCGTCATTGTAGAGAAGTCATCAGGCAGTTTGTTGGATTTGAAACGTCAGATATTGAGAATTTTTAATGCGAATGACAAAAAAACTTAACAAAATAATGACAAAGCCAGTTGAGTGTCGCCAATAGGTAAAGGAGTCTGCTCTGGACGGTAAAAAGCGATTTGATATTGATCCGGAGGTGGTTGCCGAGGCAATCCAATGTCTGGACTGCCATGCCTGTCTTGAGGACCCTGAATTCAAGCTGTGCAAAATCGATTTCGTAGATGATGAGAGTACAGTGATGATTATTTTTGGTGAGCAATGTAGGGATTGCGGTTATGGGCCGGATTTTGGAGATGGCACCTTTTGTCTATGCCCAATTCGGAAAGAGATTCATAAAAAATATGGTATGTGAATTCTCCAAGCTCCAATGTGTCTCGATATGCTAAATCCTATTTGTAGATTTCACTGGACGGGTCATCTCAACAAAGTGCAATACGATGAGTACACACTTTGCTTGACGCAGATCACTCTTTTGATTCCGCTTCAGAGTTTTTTTTAACAAATTAGGTATATGATTATTTTAGGGTAACAAGAGTACCTGTCATGTATTACAAGCCTTGGAAAAAGCTCTATCTTTCGCCAGGCAACACCTCAAAAATTCTGGGTGTCACTCCCGCTACACTCAGAGGGTGGACAAACAGGGGCATCCTGCGAGCTGAAACGACGGAAGGTGGGCATAGACGCTATCCGGTCAGTGAAGTTTTACGCTTAGCTAAAAGGAAAGGTATCAGCCTTGACCTGCCTGAAGATTTCTCACTACGTATTCTGATTGTCGATGACGATGAACAATTTTCTTTGTTCATCAAAGAGTATCTCGAGGATTTACCTGAAGTTTCAGCTGTGGCGATGGCCAATTCCGGTTATATGGCGGGGAATCTCATTCCCCGCTTCAAACCAGATGTTGTCCTGCTAGACCTGAAAATGCCCGGGGTGGATGGCTTCGAGGTGTGTAAAATCATCAAGGCAGATCAAGAGACCCGTTTCATCAGGGTTATCGCAATGAGTGGCTTCTGTACCAACGAAAATCGCCTTGAAATCACTCAGGCCGGTGCAGAAACATGCCTGTCTAAGCCCTTTCCCGCGGAAGCGCTCAAGCAGGCGCTGGGGCTGACAGTTCAGGCTGTTGAGCGCGAAGTCTTAGTAGAGTGATTTTTCTACAAAACCCACGATGGGGACAATCGCTGCACAGCGTTTAATCCTCATGTGCTGGAGTGTGACTTACTCTGTTCCGATCAGTTGGAGCCGGAGGGTGATTTTTGATACTCCGCACGCTGAATCTGAGCCAGCCTGAAGCTCTCCATCAGGTAGTCCAGTAATTGATTTAAGGCGATCTCAAGCTCGTCTTCCCGCTTTTGCTCAAGTGCTGAGAGTAAACGTTCATGGATGGCGATAATCTCATGCCGATCTTTGACATAGGACAACACCATATTGGTGATTGGTACCAGGGCCTCAATGGTGGTGTACATGACAAATCTGATCATGCTGTTGTCAGCAGCATCAACCAGTGCCCGATGAAAGGCAACATCCGCGTGACAAAAGGCCTCATCAGAAATCCCCGCTTGCTTTTGTCGCACTAGGGCGGCTTTCACCTTTTGTACGTGTTCCGGCTTGGCATGTTGGGCGGCCAATTTTAAACAACCCCCTTGCAGAACGCGCCTGGCATCAACAATCTCTTCTATGTCCATGCTGCCCAAACTGACTAAAAGTGTCGCTGCGCCACTGAGTGATTCCGCCAGCTCTTCGTGGGTGGGCTGATTGACGAAGTTCCCACCTGCAGGTCCACGGCGGGAGCGTACAAGGTTTTGTGCGGCCAGACGTTTCAGGGCTTCTCGAATCGTAGCGCGGGAAACACCATATCGACTAGCCAGCTCATCTTCTGTCGGTAATCGTTCTCCCGTTTTGAATCGACCATTGATAATGGAGGTCCGTAGCTGATCCGCAATCTGCTTAGAAATACTGGTCTTAATGATCGGCTCTTCTGGCACCTGTCTCTACCCTTTCGATGGCATATGTGACGCTATAATAGCATTGAATTCGATTTGTTTGACATGTATTTGTCAGACAAATAAGATCGGCACGATATTGAGAGGAGAATAAAGATGAGCACAACATTTCCTGCCTATCTGATTAGCAAGACCGAGGATGGCCAATCCACCGATTTATGTACTATTTCCACCGATGACCTCATGGACGGTGATGTTACAGTCAAGGTTGAATACTCGGCGCTCAACTATAAAGATGGCTTGGCACTGACGGGGAAGGCGCCGGTAGTGAGGCGCTTCCCATTGGTTCCCGGTATTGACTTTGCCGGTGAGGTGATCAGCTCAGAAAATAGCCAATTCAAATCGGGTGACAGGGTAGTGCTCAATGGGTTTGGTGTAGGGGAGGTCCACTCAGGTGGATTTGCCGGCATCGCTCGAGTAAAAGGTGACTGGCTGGTCTCGCTACCTGAAGCATTCACTGCTCGCCAGGCTATGGCGATAGGCACTGCCGGTTATACAGCGATGTTATGTGTCATGGCATTGGAAAGCCACGGCCTGACACCTGATGCCGGGGATATCCTGGTGACTGGCGCAGCAGGTGGGGTGGGCAGTGTGGCGGTTTCACTGCTTGCCAGATCCGGTTATCGAGTGTTTGCTGCGACAGGACGCCCGGAGGAGCAAGACTATCTGACGGGTCTTGGTGCGTCTGAAATCGTCGACAGACATGAGTTTTCCGGTAAGGCAAAGCCATTGTCACGGGAGCGCTGGGCAGGTGCCATCGACGTGGCGGGTGGTAATACCCTGGCCAATGTACTCAGCCAAATGAATTACGGTGGTGCGGTGGCAGCGTGTGGATTGGCAGAATCGATGGACTTACCAACCTCAGTTGCACCTTTTATTCTGAGGGGTGCCAGCCTCTTAGGCGTGGATTCGGTCATGGCGCCGTTAGAGAAACGTGAGCAAGCATGGCGACGGTTGGAAAAAGAACTGGATCTGGATCTGTTGGAGCGTATGACCGTTGAGATTGGCTTTGATGGGTTACCCGAGGCAGCCGAGCAGATACTGGCAGGCAAGGTTCGTGGTCGAACCGTGGTGAAAATACCTGATTGATTGGTGGTGTTGCCCACCTCTCACAGCCTCATGGCGGTGATCAGCAGCAGTACGAGGCCGGCAACGCCAACCGCCCGCCATATCAGGTCCAGCCACTTCTGGTCCAGCTTGTGTTTCTCGACCAACTGCTCAATACGGCTTGATGACTGCTGATTGACGGCAGGATCCATCCACACTCTCGTATGATCGAGATTATCAGCTTCAACACAGGCGATCATTTCGTCGAGGTCTTTGCGGTAAATACGGTTTTCAAGATCCACCAATGAGCGGTGCATCATATTCTGAACATGCATCCGCCCGGCCTCGATATCCTTGAAGCGGGCGACGTAGCGGATTTCAGTGCCGTCCTCCTGTTCCGACAACTCCGGTACTTCGTCTCTGATTCGTACACGCACCAGTCCGCCGTGGTCTGGATGGGTTTCTAGTGTGAGAAAACCGGTTTTCATATTCTGTACAGTATATAGACTCAATCCAGATGAGAAAGCAAAAGGATTGGCGACAGCAACAGCGATTGAGTGCCATACTTACTGATAGAGTAAGCGGGTTGGTGGACAGAGCATGGCAAACTATCAACATATACTCGTCACCGTCGATTTCTCATCTGAAGCCGACTATGTCATCGATAAGGCGCTTGAGCTGGCGATGGCTCAAAATGCGAAGACCAGTTTTATACATGTGGTTGAATATTCAGGCTACCTCTACCCACCGGACACGCCGTTGCCGGTCGATCTGGATCTCGAAGCGCAGTTTGTCGAGAAAGCCCGGGAGAATCTCGCATCAATCGTCGAGAACAAGGGGGTACCCGGAGCGGCTCAGTATGTCGAGGTTGGATCACCGGCACTGCAGATCGTTCACATGGCTCAGGAACATGCGGTAGACCTGATCGTTCTCGGCAGCCACGGCAGACATGGATTGCAGCGCATTCTGGGATCGACTGCGAGTGGTGTACTGCACACCTCAACTTGCGACGTTCTGGCGGTTCGGGTTGGGGTCTGCAAGACTTGAAGGCAGCATGTTTTCTCTTAAATTGGCCGTCTGTGGTTTTGATTGTCCTACTTTGCGGCAGTTGATCGGTAAGCCGGTATCTGAAAAACGATGGGTGTGGAATAAAACCTTACATCGAGTCGGCCTACTAGTAGGCATGCGTTACGAGATGGAAAGAAAGTTTCCATATTTATTTGAATATTGACTGCCAACTAACCATGACCTGCTTTGGCAGATCGCTTTTCTTTCTACATTCTCATAAATAACAATGACATAGAAATCCGTTCGTTTTGGCACGTGCATTGCCCTTTCCAGTAGCAAAGAGAATGACATTGTTCTGGAGGAGAGAATGGCGACTGCACCTTCGGTCCTGGTTCTCGGGATCGGTAATCTGCTTTGGGCTGATGAGGGTTTCGGTGTGCGTGCACTCGAGACCCTACAACGCAACTATGAGTTTCCCGACAATGTCAGGCTTCTGGATGGCGGCACACAGGGGATCTACCTCGTCCAACATATCCGTGAAGCGGAGATTCTGGTGGTGTTCGATGCGGTCGATTACGGTCTGCCCGGCGGGACCCTCAAGCGGGTGGAAGGTGCCGAGGTACCGAAGTTCATGGGTGCCAAAAAGGTCAGCCTTCACCAGACCGGCTTCCAGGAGGTGCTCGCCATGGCCGAGATGCTGGGCGACTACCCCGAGCATCTGCTGCTGGTGGGTGTACAGCCGGTGGAGCTGGAAGACTATGGCGGCAGCCTGCGCAGTGAGGTGAAGGCGCAGATCGAACCAGCCATTCAACTGGCACTGGATTACCTGGCAGACTTAGGCGTGGAAAGTCGGCGGCGTGAGCAGCAGATTACACCCAATGCCCTTCAGCAGGGTGCTATTTCAGATATGGAGCTTTACGAATCTGAACGTCCCGCATCGGCAGTGGCCTGCCGGGTGGGGGATGCCCGTGTCATGCAACTGGATGGATTCAGTCCGACTGCACACCCATCATCCCGGAATGCCAATGCATTATCCGTTGGTCTTGATGCCCATCTCGACAAGTATCGTGATGAGGATTCCCAGTAGTGTGTATCGGTGTTCCTATGCAGGTGGTTGTCTCGGAGTCCGGTTATACCCTGTGCGATGGCATGGGAGAGAGACGCCGGGTGGACACCTTGCTGGTGGGTGACCAACCCGTCGGTGGCTGGTTGTTGGTGTTTCTCGACAGTGCCAGGGAGGTCCTGACTGAAGCCCAGGCTGAACAGATCCAAAAAGCACTGCAAGCGCTCGATCAGGTTCTTAACGGTGACACCGAGGTCAGCCATCTTTTTGCTGATCTGGTAGAGCGGGAACCACAGCTGCCAGAACATCTTCAACAGAGTCCGGCCCTACCGGCCACCACAGGAGAATGACCATGCCATCGACATTGATCAGAGATCTTATCGACAACAAGGGTGTCCCGGTGGTGGATGAAGTTTCGTTAGAAGCATTCACCAGTGAGCATCCGAACGTGCTGCTCTTTTTTACCGAGAATCCGGTTCAATTTCCCGAGAGTAACGATGTAGCGGTGGTTCTGCCGTTGCTGATGCAGACTTTTGCAGAACGATTCAAAGTGGCCGTGGTAAATCGCAACTGTGAACGTCAGTTGCACGCCCGCTTTCCCTTTGACGGCTGGCCGGCGCTGGTTCACCTGAGAGAGGGCAGATATGTGGGCGCCATCAGCCGCATGCAGGACTGGGATGTCTACCTGTCGGAGATCGAAAGACTCCTCAACGCCGAGCCGGCGGCGGTATCCGGTTTCCCCATCCCGGTGGTAAGCGCACAAAGCGCCTGTCATTGATCGGAGATTCATCATGCAAGAGACCCACATCCCCGTATCCCTGATCGGCGCTGGTTCGCAACCCCAGGAGGAGGACGGGGCGAACCTCGATATTCTCGAACTGCCTGACGAGATGCAGACTTTCAGCATACCGGAGATTGCCGACCCGGAGGCCTTGTCGACACATCCTGAGGCGATGGTACTGCTGCATCAGCTGCAGGTTGAGTTGACGCGGCAGTCGAAATCCCCGGGCGTGCATTCGGATCCCCTCGATCTATCGGATATGCCTGTTGAGCAGCGCACCCTGATCGATCAGCTCCTGGGGGAGGGTGAAGTCAGTATGCTGCATCAGAGCGACACGGGCAGGATTCAGGTGCAGGAGTCCGTCCTGGCGGGTCTCTGGCGGATCCGGTATTTCGATAACGAAGATCAGTTGATCCGGGACACGATCGAAGTGGCTGCCGTGCCCCGGCTCTGCCGTCGTCACGTCTTTACCCGGGCCGCGCATCGGGTGGAGATCGGTGGTGATTCCATTCCCCAGGGCGTGCTCAACGCGCCGCCCCTGCTGGCCGAGATCAACGACAAGGTCTCCGAGTTCAGGCCGGGTGCGGAGACCCATGTGATCAACCTGACGCTCCTGCCGCAGACCGAGGAGGATCTGGCCTTCCTTATCGAGCGGCTGGGCGAGGGTCCGCTGACCGTCCTGTCGAGGGGGTACGGCAACTGCCGCATCACCAGTACCGCGGTGGAAAATGTCTGGTGGGTGCAGTACTTCAATTCTCAGGACAAGAATATCCTCAATACCCTGGAGATCGGTGATATTCCCGCCGTCGCGGCGGCGGCCAAAGAGGATATCGAAGACAGCAAGGAGCGTCTGGTCGAGATTGTCGAGGCCTACCTGTGAACGATGTCTTCTTCGGTGGTTCCTATGGCGGGGATGATAGGAAAATAGAAGATAGCAGCCGTCTGGAGTGCAAGATCTGCTGGTATGTCTACAACCCCGAAGCAGGCGATGCGTATTGGCAGATACCACCGGGTACCCCATTCTCGCAATTGCCGGCACACTGGAGTTGTCCCAATTGTGACGGCAACAAAAGTGACTTCATGGTGGTTCAGGAGGTGTCATGATCTGCCCTGAGTATCTGACGGAGGGACTTGAACGCCTCTTCATTCAAATTGAACAGGAACGCATGCAAGGATTGCCGTTGTTGAATCCGGCATTGCAGGTACGGGCAGTGGGATTTCGCGAGTGGCAGGGTCACTGTCTCGGTGTTCTGATCACCCCCTGGTTCATGAATCTCATGCTGCTGCCGGATGAGGGAGATGATTGGCAGGAGCTGCAGATCGGCGATAAGCAACTTCACCAATTGCCTTCCGGGCCCTATGAGTTCATCCTCGGAGAAGAGTCGGGTATCGGACGCTATCAGATGTGTTCTCTCTTTTCCCCAGTCTTTGAGTTCGCCGATCAGGCCACGGCGGTTGCCACCGCAGAGGCAGTCATGGAAGGGCTGATGGATGAAGAGAACCGCGATACCGTCTCCACACATGCGTCTGAGATCAGTCGACGCTGGAACGGTGACACAGACGAGACTGCCACCATATCGGGTGAGGATACAGAGCATGATGAAAGCCAGACAGTGAGTCTGAGCGAGCGCCTGGAACAACCGCTCAGCCGGCGGGATCTGTTGCGTGGACAACTCTCTCAGGATGCGGAGCCATGAGCATAGAGGGTGAGCTGCGTATTGAACTCCAGAGCCAGGACCAACAAGTCAGGGGTGTGACCATTCAATCCAGTCGTCCGTTGCAGTTGCCGTCGTTATTTGAAGGCAAAACACCAGAAGCGGTGCTGCAGATGATCCCGATGCTCTACAGTGTTTGTGCCAATGCCCAGGCCGGCGCGGCTGTGACAGCCTGTCGGCAGGCTATGGAGGTTGGTGTGGAATCCCGGGTTTCGCTTGCAGAGTCTATGTTGATTCTGTGTGAAACGGCTCGTGAACATCTTTGGAGAATTCTTATTGATTGGCCGGGTTTCAGTGGCGAGACAGTCAATCGTACTTACTTAAGCGATCTGCCGGAACTGATGAAGCAGGCAAAATGCGCCTGTTTCGGTGAACAGGGTGAGGCATTCTCACTGCAGCCCACCCTGCAGCTCGACAGTGAGGGTTTTAGACGCCTGATAGACATCCTGTCACGCACCTCAGAACAGGCGGTTTTCGGCTTACCGCCCGGGCAGTGGCACAGCATGTGTGACATGGATGATTTCCATCGCTGGATCGATGACAAGGCCACTGCTCCTGCACGCCTGTTGGCCAATGTCAGGGATAAGGGGTTGTGTCACTTGGGTGGCGCGGAGATAACTGCACTCCCCGATTTCGAGGTTCAGTCCATGGACCAGCGATTACAGCAACCCGATGCCGATAGATTCGTTGCCTTACCCGAGTGGGATGCGACACCTCGAGAAACCTCTGCGCTGACTCGCCAGGCGACGCATCCTCTCATCAAAGCACTCCAATCAGATTATGGTTCAGGACTGATGACGCGTATGGCCGCGCGCTTGTTGGAGTTGTCCTCGATACCGGGCGCGTTAATCGATTTACTTCATAAACTGATGGGTGAAAAGAGTGGGCAACAGTTAGAGCCTGTGCATGGCACCAAAGGTGTGGGGCTGGGTATTGTAGAAGCGGCGAGGGGGCGGTTGACCCATCGTGCTTCATTGGCGGATGGTGTGATCAGCCGATATCAGATTCTTGCGCCCACGGAGTGGAACTTCCACCCAGAGGGTGTCGTGGCTCGTGGCTTACTCGGACTACCTGCCGGTGATGAAGCCGCTTTAAGAAGACAGGCAAGTCTGTTCATCAATGCGGTCGATCCCTGTGTCGGCTATCGTCTTGAGTTTGCCTGATGCATGAGATGTCACTGTGTGAGGGGGTCCTGCAAATCCTTGAGGATCATGCAGTCAGTCAGGGTTTTACTCAGGTGAAGACAGTGTGGCTTGAGATAGGCGGACTCTCCGGTGTTGATCCCGAGGCGATGCGCTTCGGTTTTGATGCCGTGATGAAGGGTACCCTGGCTGATGGTGCGGTACTGGAGATCATCGACCTGCCCGGCCAGGCCTGGTGTATGCAGTGCAGCAAGCAGGTATCGGTAAAGGCACGTTTCGATGCCTGTCCCGAGTGCAATAGTTTTCAATTGCAGGTAACCGGGGGCGACGAGATGCGTATCAAAGAATTGGAAGTGGACTGATTAATTTTAAATTATGAATGTTGAATTTATGTGTGACCGTCACTCACAGCTTTCAAATTAAGATGGCGAGTATTTTCATTCAAAATTCAACATTCATAATTCATCATTATCCGGAGGATTTAAATATGTGTACTGTCTGCGGTTGCGGTGAAGGTGAGACCCACATCGAGGGTCACGAACATGACGATCATCACGATCATGAGCACCATCACCATCACCATCATCACGACCATACGCATGACTACGGTCAGGGGCCGGCCCATGCCCATGCGCCGGGTATGAGTCAGTCGCGTATGGTACAGATCGAGCAGGATATTCTGAGCAAGAATAATCAGTACGCTGCAGCGAATCGCGACTATTTCCGTCAACGCGGCATTCTTGCACTCAACCTGGTATCCAGCCCCGGCTCCGGCAAAACGACCCTGTTGGCGCGAACGATTGAAGGCTTGAAGACAGGCTATACCGTCGCTGTCATCGAGGGCGATCAACAGACCACCAACGATGCGGAGCGTATCCGCGCAACAGGCGCCAAGGCACTGCAGATAAACACCGGTAAGGGGTGCCATCTGGATGGCCACATGGTGGGGCATGCCCTGGAGAGTTTGAAACCGGATGAGGGCAGTCTGCTCTTCATCGAGAACGTGGGCAACCTGGTCTGTCCCGCCGCCTTCGATCTCGGTGAAGCGCATAAAGTGGCGATCCTCTCCGTTACCGAGGGAGAGGACAAGCCGCTCAAGTATCCCGACATGTTTCATGCCTCCGACCTCATGCTGCTCAACAAGACCGATCTGTTGCCCCATCTCAATTTTGATGTGGCGCGGTGCATTGCTTATGCACAGCAGGTTAATCCCCGTATTCGGGTATTGCAGATCTCGGCGACGACGGGTGAGGGCATGGATGACTGGTACCGTTGGATTGAAGCGACCCGGCAGATGGCGTTGATCGGGCATCCCGCATTGAGCGCTTAACCGGAGAGATCGATTATGTGTCTGGCTATACCGGCAAAAGTCGTTGCTATCGATGTACAGGGGGATAACGCCACCGTGGTGTTGGGTGAGGTGAAGAAGCAGGTCTCACTGGCGCTGGTGGAGGATGTCTCCATCGATGACTTTGTTCTGATCCATGTAGGTTATGCACTCAACAAGGTGAGTGAAGAGGAGGCTGAGCGAACCCTCGAACTCTTCGCCCAAGCGGGAGTGACGCCATGAAATATGTCGACGAATTTCGTCAGCACAAACTGGCCAAACAACTTGCCACTGCGATACGTCAGGAAGCGAACCCAAATCGTCAATATCATTTGATGGAGTTTTGTGGCGGCCATACCCACGCCATTTTTCGCTATGGCGTACAGGATCTCATGCCGGACAACGTCAAGTTCGTGCATGGTCCGGGCTGTCCGGTTTGCGTGTTACCCATTGGTCGAATTGACGAAGCGATTCACCTGGTTGAAGCGCATGATGTCATCCTCTGCACCTATGGCGATTTGCTGCGTGTGCCAGCCAGTAGTCGCAAGAGCCTGATTAAGGTCAAGGCAGTGGGTGGTGATGTGCGTATGGTCTATTCGACACAGGATGCGCTTAAGATTGCCCGTGAGAATCCTGACCGGGAGGTGGTTTTCTTCGCCATCGGTTTTGAGACTACTACACCCCCAAGCGCTGTCGCACTGCAACAGGCGAAGGCGGAGGACCTGAAAAATTTCAGTGTCTTTTGTAACCATGTGCTGACGCCCGCCGCGATACAGAACATTCTGGAATCGCCTGAAGTACGTGAATTGGGATCAGTCTCCATTCATGGTTTTTTCGGACCGTCTCATGTGAGTTCCATCATCGGCAGCCGCCCCTACGAGTTTTTTGCCGAGGAGTTTCAGCGACCGGTAGTAATCGCCGGTTTCGAACCGCTGGATGTCATGCAATCAACACTGATGCTGATCCGTCAACTCAACGAGGGACGCTACGAGGTGGAGAACGAGTACACTCGGGTAGTCAGTCGCGACGGCAATCGCAAAGCCCAACAACTGGTGGCGGAGATCTTCGAACTACGAAGAAGCTTCGAATGGCGTGGGCTGGGTCTGGTTCCCTACAGTGCCTTGAAGATTAAGAAAGCCTATGAGGCGCTGGATGCGGAGAAGCGCTTCACCATTCCCGTCTCCCAGGCTGAAGATGTCAAGGGATGTGAGTGTCCCGCAATCCTGCGGGGCGCAAAGCGGCCGACGGACTGCAAGCTGTTCGGCACTGTCTGTACGCCGGAAAACCCCATGGGTTCATGCATGGTTTCATCTGAAGGCGCTTGTGCCGCCTACTGGAGTTATGGCCGTTTCCGTCAACCGGTACAGCAGAGTGCATGATGAGACCTGTTTACCGGCAGTTGGATTGGTGCGGCACTGCCGTAGCAAACCCATTCATCAAATAATGAACACAGGTACCCAGCGATGAGCGCAGTGGTCAAACGTTTCCCTTTAAGGCTTGATACCAAAGGCGCCAGAGTCGACATGACCCACGGCAGTGGTGGTCGTGCCATGGCGCAACTGATCGAGGAGCTGTTTCTCAAACACTTCGATAACGAGTTGCTGCGACAAGGTAATGACCAAGCCGCCTTCGATGTGTCCGCAGGCCGCATGGTGATGAGTGTGGACGGTCATGTCATCTCGCCGCTCTTTTTTCCCGGCGGGGATATCGGATCGCTGGCAGTGCACGGCACCCTCAACGATGTGGCCATGTCGGGCGCACGACCTCTTTATCTCTCGGCGGGTTTTATCCTGGAAGAGGGCTTTCCCCTGGCCGACCTGGATCGCATTGTCGCCAGCATGGGGCGTGCCGCCAGCGAGGCTGGTGTGCCGGTAGTGACCGGTGATACCAAGGTGGTGGAGAAGGGCAAGGGCGACGGTGTCTTTATCACCACCACCGGCATCGGTGTGGTGCCCGGCGGCGTGAATATCTCTGGCGATCGTGCGAAGCCCGGTGACAAGATTATCGTTAGCGGCAGTATCGGCGATCATGGCGTGGCCATCATGTCGAGCCGTGAAAACCTGGAATTCGAAACGACCATCGAGTCCGACTCCGCAGCACTGCACAAACTTGTTGAGAAGATGGTTGCGGCAGTTCCCGACATCCACTGCCTGAGAGACCCGACCCGAGGCGGCCTGGCAACCACCCTTAACGAACTCGCCATGCAGTCAAGTGTCGGCATGCGTTTGATCGAGTCGGATATCCCCGTCAAGGCAGCGGTCAGTTCCGCCTGCGAACTGCTGGGGCTTGATCCCCTCTATGTGGCCAATGAAGGCAAACTGATCTGTATCTGTTCAGCCCAGGATGCGGAGCGGCTGCTGCCTGTGATGCAGGCAGACCCCTTCGGAGCTGAAAGCAAAATCATCGGCGAGGTGGTGGAAGATGAGCACCACTTCGTGCAGATGGAAACATTGTTTGGCGGCAGCCGGGTCGTCGACTGGCTGTCTGGTGAGCAACTGCCAAGAATCTGCTAACGCCTTTGTCATGCGAATACTCCTTCTCACTCATGCCTTCAACAGCCTCACCCAGCGGCTCCACGTGGAGTTAAAAGCCCTGGGTCACGAGGTCTCTGTTGAGTTCGATATCAACGATGCAGTGGCGCTGGAGGCGGTTGAACTTCATCAGCCAGACCTGATCATCGCGCCCTTTCTCAAGCGGGCCATCCCCGAATCGATTTGGCGGCAACATGTCTGTTTGGTGGTCCATCCGGGTATTCGTGGTGACCGGGGGCCTTCCTCTCTTGATTGGGCCATCCTGGAGGGTGAGGCAAACTGGGGTGTCACCGTCTTGCAGGCCAATGGTGAGATGGATGCGGGGGATATCTGGGCCAGTGTGGAATTTGAGATGCGGGAGGCAGCCAAGGGCAGTCTCTACCGTAATGAAGTTACCGACGCCGCTGTGGAGGCGATACGCCTGGCGGTCGAGCGGTTCGCAACCGGTGACTATCAGCCTGAGCCTCTGGATGCGTCCGATCCCGATATTCGTGGCGAATGGCGGCCGCTGGTCAAGCAGACCGACAGGGTCATCGATTGGCAACGTGATACGAGCGAAGCGGTTGTGAAAAAGATCCGTAGTGGCGACGGCGTGCCCGGAGTCAAGGATACGCTGTACGGTCGGGAGTTCTTTCTCTACGACGCCAGACCGGAAACGAGATTGAAAGGTACCCCCGGTCAACTGATCGCCCGTTGCGGGCCGGCAATCTGTCGAGCCACTGTCGATGGTGCCGTATGGATCGGACACCTGAGAGAGAAGCCGGGTGAGCTCCCGTTCAAACTCCCAGCCACGCATCTGTTGGCAAACGAGATTGTTGATCTGCCAGCAATCGAGGCCGATGACCGCACAGGCTATCGTGAGATCTGGTATGAAGAGAGCGATGGTGTCGGTTTTCTCCATTTTCCCTTCTATAACGGTGCCATGAGTACCGCCCAGTGTGAGTCACTCTTAACGGCATACCGCGCAGCCAAGAACCGGGATACACAAGTGATCGTTTTGATGGGCGGTCCCGATTACTGGTCCAACGGGATGCACCTGAACCTGATCGAAGCGGCATCCAGTGCGGCAGATGAGTCCTGGTGCAACATCAACGCCATCGATGATCTGGCGCGGGAGATTATCGAGACCGACAGCCACCTGACCATCGCAGCACTGCAGGGTAACGCCGGGGCCGGCGGTGTGTTTCTGGCCAGAGCCGCAGATGAGGTCTGGGTCCGGCGTGGCGTCATTCTGAATCCGCACTACAAAGACATGGGAAACCTGTTCGGTTCCGAGTACTGGACCTACCTGCTGCCCCGCTATGCCGGTGAAGAGAATGCCGCACGCATTGTCGAGAACCGGCTGCCCATGGGTGTGGATGAAGCGCAAAGTCTGAAGCTGATCGATCGGGTGATCGATCCCAAGAGAGAAGGCTTTGTCCCACAGGTTCGTCAACTGGCGCAGGCGATGATTCGCACGCCGGCGTTTACCGAGCGTCTACATTATAAGAATGCACGAAGGCAGGCTGATGAAGCAGTAAAACCGCTGGCCCGCTATCGTGAGGAGGAACTGGAGCAAATGAAACGTAATTTCTATGGTTTCGACCCGAGTTACCATGTGGCCAGGTATAACTTCGTCTACAAAGTGCCGAAGTCGCGCACGCCACTGACGCTTGCCAACCATCGCTGGGTGGCGTCGGTCAGGAGAGTGTCATGAGCGGCCATCCGACAGTCCTGATCGTCGACGACGAGGTGCGCAGTCTGGAGACGTTGCAACGTATCCTGGAAGATGAGTTCGATGTCAAAACGGCGGAAAACGTCGATGAGGCCCACAAGATACTGGAAACCGATTGGGTGCAAATCATCCTCTGTGACCAGCGCATGCCGGAAATTACCGGTGTGGAATTTCTCAAGCAGGTCAGGGAGCAGTGGCCGGAAGTGATTCGTATGATTATCTCCGGCTATACCGATTCGGAAGATATTATCAGTGCGGTCAATGATGCGGGGATCTATCAGTTCGTCACCAAGCCCTGGCATCCCGATAGCCTGATCCTGTTGTTGAAAAACGCAGCCGACCTGTTCGACCTGCAACGCAAAAATGAGATTCTCTCTGTCGAACTGAAGATGTCGCCCAGCCGTTTGCAATCCGCCATGGATCAGAAACGCAAGCGCCTGCGTGAAGATTACAGTTGCGATGATCAGATAGTACGCACTGCCCAAAGTTGCATGAACCATGTCTGCGAGAAGATCCGCCGTGTCTCGCCCTACGACGTCTCTGTGTTGCTGACCGGCGAGTCGGGCACCGGCAAGGAACTCGCTGCCCGGGCATTGCACTACAACAGCAACCGATGGGATCAGCCCTTTGTGGTGGAGAACTGCGGCGCCCTGCCGGATGAGCTGTTGGAGAGCGAATTGTTCGGCTACAAGAAAGGGGCTTTTACCGGTGCAGTGGAGGACAGGGCGGGACTCTTCGAACGGGCCAGCGGCGGAACAGTCTTCCTCGATGAGATCGGTGAGGTCTCTCCTGCCTTTCAGGTGAAACTCTTACGCGTATTGCAGGAGGGTGAGATTCGCCCCTTGGGCAGCAGCCAGACCCGGCAAGTGGATGTTCGTATCATCGCCGCCACCAACAGGGAGTTGGAGCAGGAGGTGAGAGAGGGACGCTTTCGGGAGGATCTCTACTACCGGCTTGCAACCGTCACTATCCAGCTCCCGCCATTAAGGGAACGCAGGGTGGACATCCCGCTGATCGCCAACAGTATCCTTGAGTCCTCCATGACCCAGTTGGGTAAAAGGGTGGAGGGATTTACCAATGAGACACTGGCCTGTATGCAAGCCTATCTTTGGCCGGGTAATGTCCGTGAGCTGCAGAACGAGATCCGGCATATGCTGGTGATGAGCGACAGTGACCTATTGAGCGCCGATATGCTCTCACCGCGTGTGTTACAAGCCGCACCGGAAGAGGATGAGGCCGATTTGAAATTGATGAACGGCCTGGAGGGTTCACTCAAGGAGCGCGTTGAGTCTTTAGAGGCGCACATCCTCAAAGAGAGCCTGATCCGCAATCGCTGGAACAAGAGCCAGGCGGCGAAAGAGCTCGGGTTGTCCCGTGTCGGTCTGCGTAGCAAGTTGGAGCGCTATGGGCTGGAGAAGATCGAACAGCTACGTGAAGACGAAGATATGGTGGGATAGGTGGTTGCTGATTTCCTGAGAGGAAAGTAGAGAATGCTTTCTTGTTTAATCTTCGTCTGCGAATGAATACAAATTTAAAGACGTATTCGCTGCGGCCCAGCCGCACCAACCACAGTATAGAGATTGACGGAACCGAGACGCACATGAACCCATTAACCTCCATTAGCGTTCATATGGTGACTCACCACACAAGGAATAGTTATGGCTGAAACCAAAGCGCATCTGAAAAGCAGCCTGATCGACAAGGTCGGCATGGATGAACCGTTGCAACTCTCCGAGTCCACGGAGAGTGCCTGGATCGATGTGATCAAGAAGATGGATAAGGTCTACGCGGACCTGGTCCATTATCAGGTGGAGCTGGAGCAGAAGAACGCTGAATTGGAAGAGGCCCAGCAATTCATCCGTAGTGTACTGGAATCGATGACGGAGGTGCTGATCGTCTGTGATATCCAGGGTCGTATCCTGCAGGTGAACCAGGCGCTGGAGGACCTCACCGGCAAGCCGGAGAGTGAGTGGTTGCACCGCCCCTTCAATGAACTTTTCGGTCTGGAGTCGCTACCCCTGGTAGAGCAGTTCGCGGAAAAACTGGGCGATGACGCTATCGTCGACTGTGAAGTCAATCTTCAGACGCTGGAGGGAGATTCCATGCCCCTGGCGATGAACTGCTCATCCCGCTACGACGTCAAAGGACGGCTCCTGGGTATGGTGCTGATCGGACGGCCGGTAGGTGATCTGCGCCGTGCCTACGAGGCGCTCAACAAGACCCACGTGGAGCTGAAGCAGACCCAGGAACATCTGGTTCACTCCGAGAAGATGGCCTCTCTTGGCCGCTTGGTGGCCGGGGTGGCGCACGAGTTGAACAACCCTATCAGTGTCGTCTTCGGCAACATGCATGCACTCAAACGCTATGGCGAGCGTATCAACAACTATATGGCGGATGTGGGAAAGCATCTTGAACCCAGCCTGCATCAAAGCCTGCGGGAGGCCTACCGCATCGATCGTATCGAGTCGGACATGGGGCCGTTGATCGAGGGCACGATGGAAGGTGCTGAGCGCATCAGTAATATCGTTCTCGATCTGCGCCGGTACTCCGGTGTGCAGAAAGAGCAGCCTGAGCCATTCAACCTCAAACAAGTCGTGTTGACTGCTGTCGAATGGGTCATCAAGGCCGCGAGAGAAAAACCTGAGGTGGAATACGATCTTCCCGATTCCTGCGAGATCAGAGGGCGTCAGGGTCAGGTACACCAGATCCTGATCAATCTGGTGCAGAACGCGATCGATGTCATCGCGGAACAACAGCGTCTATTGCTCTTCATCACCTGTGGTCACGATGAACAGAATGCCTGGATTCGTGTTCGCGATAACGGACCAGGCATCGCTGCTGAAGACCAGAAGAAACTCTTCGACCCCTTCTTCACCACCAAGGCCGTTGGCAAAGGCACCGGTTTAGGTCTCTATATCAGCTACGGTCTGGCCCGCGACATGGGTGGCGATCTTTCGGCTGAGAATGCGGCTGAAGGCGGTGCGGTCTTCACCTTGCGTTTGCCGTTGCTGGGGGAATCGGATGCCTGATACAGATCGGCAACCATTGAATCTGCTTTGGCTCCAATCCGGTGGCTGTGGCGGTTGTACACTCTCGCTGATGTGTGCCGAGAGCCCCGACCTCTTCACCACCTTCGAGAGCGCCGGTATCCATATCCTCTGGCACCCCTCGATCAGTGAAGCCTCCGGTGCTGAGTTCATCGATTTGCTGGAACGCATCATCAATGACGAAGAGCGTCTCGATCTGCTCTGCCTTGAGGGCTCAGTCGCCTGCGGACCCAACGGCAGCGGCAAGTTTCACCGGCTCGCCGGTACTGGACAGCCGATGATGGCATGGGTCGAGAAACTGGCGCATAAAGCCCGGCATGTGATTGCTGTCGGAAGCTGCGCCGCCTATGGCGGGATCACCGCTGCAGGTGGCAACCCCAGTGAATCTTGTGGCCTGCAATATGATGAGACCATCGATGGCGGCCTGCTCGGCAAAAGTTTTACCGATCAAACGGGACTGCCGGTAGTCAATATCGCAGGCTGTCCTGTACATCCAAACTGGGTAACGGAAACCTTGCTGCAGATTTCAGCCGGTGAACTGCAGCGGGATCATCTCGACGAGTGGGGACGCCCCCGCAGCTACGCCGATCACCTGGTCCACCACGGCTGCCCGCGCAACGAGTTTTACGAATACAAGGCGAGCGCCGTAAAGCCCTCCGACCTGGGTTGCATGATGGAACATATGGGCTGTCTCGGCACCCAGGCCCACGCCGACTGCAACACCCGGCTCTGGAACGGGGAGGGCTCCTGCCTGCGCGGCGGCTACGCCTGCATCAACTGCACCGCGCCGGGTTTCGAAGAGCCGGGCCACCCCTTTACCGAGACACCGAAGATCGCCGGCATCCCGGTGGGCCTGCCCACCGATATGCCCAAGGCCTGGTTCGTGGCCCTGGCTTCGCTGTCCAAAGCGGCGACCCCCAAACGGCTGAAAGAGAATGCGGTGGCGGACCACATCCGCGTACCGCCCAAGCGACGCGTGGGTGGCAAGTCGTGACCCGCCGTATCATGGGGCCCTTCAACCGGGTCGAGGGCGACCTGGAGGTCACACTGGATATCGAGGATGAGCGGGTCAAGTCGGCCCAGGTCTCCTCATCCCTCTACCGGGGGTTCGAGCAGATGCTGCAGGGTAAGGAGCCGGGGGACGCCCTGGTCTACACCCCACGCATCTGCGGCATCTGTTCCGTCTCGCAATCGGTGGCCGCGGCCCGGGCGCTGGCCGACCTTCAGGGTGTGACACCGCCGCCCAACGGCGACCTCTCGATCAACCTGATCCTGGCCAACGAGAACGTGGCCGATCACCTGACCCACTTCTACCTCTTCTTCATGCCCGACTTCGCCCGCGAGACCTACCACAGTGAACCCTGGTACCCCATGATCGAAAAACGCTTCCGGGCGCAGACCGGCACCGCCGCCCAGGAGATGCTGCCGGCAAGAGCCCAGTTCATGCACCTGATGGGAATAATGGCGGGCAAGTGGCCCCATAGCCTGGCGATCCAGCCTGGCGGCACCACCCGTGCCGTCGAGATGCAGGAGAAGGCAAGACTGCAGGCGATCCTCTTCGGTTTTCGGCGCTTTCTCGAGAGCACCCTCTACGGCGACAGTCTGGAAAATATCGTCGCCCTCGACTCCATAACGGCACTGGAGCAGTGGATAGATACCCGTGATCCCGAGAGCAGCGACTTCCGACGCTTTCTCGAAGTGGCCGGACAGCTCGACCTCCACCTGCTCGGGCGGGGCAACGATCGATTCATGAGCTACGGTGCCTACCGGCTGCAGGGCGAGCCGATTTTCAAACAGGGCCTCTGGGATCAAGAAACACAACCGCTGGACACCTCACGCATCACAGAAGATGTCAGCCATAGCTGGATGGCCCACCAGACCGGCCCCAAACACCCCTTCGACGGCATCACTCTGCCCGACGCCGACGTGGAACAGGCCTATACCTGGTGCAAGGCCCCAAGGCTGGACGGCCGTGTCGTTGAGGTCGGCGCCCTGGCCCGTCAACAGGTGGACGGCCATCCCCTGATCCGGGATCTGGTCTCGGAGAGCGGCGGCAACGTACGCAATCGCGTCATCGCCCGCCTGCTGGAGATCGCCAGGGTGGTGATGCAAATGGAGGCCTGGACCAAAGAACTCAAACCGGGCGAGGCCATCTGCAACCACAAACCCTTTCCCCAGGAGGCTCAGGGCTACGGGCTGGTGGAAGCGGCACGAGGCAGTCTGGGCCACTGGATCAAGATCAAGCATGGGCGCATTCTCAACTACCAGATCATTGCGCCGACCACCTGGAACTTCTCACCGCGTGACAATGACGGTAATCCGGGGGCGTTGGAGATCGCGTTGGAGGGGGCGACGTTGAGGGCAGGGGAGAAGGAGCCGGTGTCGGTGCAGCATATTGTCAGGTCGTTTGATCCTTGTATGGTTTGTACTGTGCATTAAGTGATGCCTTCAACGCATCCTTAGTGGTGTCCCGGAAAAAATCAGAGACACATGAAGGCTTTTCTGAACTGTATGGGATGAATAATGAAACGATCCCGCTTCCGATAGAGCATCACGGGATGAAAAGTGAAACTGAAGGCGCTCTGATTGAAACTCACGAAGCTTTTTTGCCGGTTGACGAGGCTTTTTTTCTAAATCGAGACGCTTTTTAACGAACTGTTGAGCAAAATAAATACAAGCATTGACTGAAAATTAGTCAATGACGAGTTGAAAAGAGTCGTGAGTTTCGGTTTTTGGCTCGTCGGGTTCCAAAATAATGCGGTGATTTTCAGAAATGTTTTCGTGAGTTTCCAAAATAATCCTGTGAATTCGAAAAATCTTTTCGTTAGTTAGAAAAAAGGCGTTGTGGTGTTCAATATTAAGATCATTAAGTACCAAATGAGGTAGGCTGGGTAGCTGCTATCTTGGTCAGTTGGTAAAAGAAATAGTCTCAAACATCAATAAACGACGTTGTCCTTGTCAATTAGGTCGCTACTGAGTGCCTATTTTAGGATTGAGGTTCTTGACATAGATGGTTTGATGTCGAGAGGACAATTAATCAATGTTATATATGGATGGAATACATATTTGAAATCGATCCTGAACTATAACAGCCGTGATCAATTGTCTGAAGTCAATAGATTCAACGCTAGTGATGACCTCGATCAAGTTTACTATAAAGGATGATCTGTTAACCTATTGACGAATATAGGAAAACCCTCACAGGCAGGATACTGGCTGACTCTTCAACCTTTCCATCTAGCCCGTTAGGGTGACTCTATCGGCTATGAACATATATTGAGAACTTTTGGTGGTATAAGTCATTATCTTTGTCAGCGGCGTAACACATTTTTTGTGCCGTCTATACAAGTAGCTGTTAATCCAAAGAGGGACGCGATATGGGGAAGATTAAGGATCCAGTAAATTTCTCTACGGCTTTTGGAATAGATAAGGGTAAAATTAATGCTACAGGTGTTGTTGACGTAATTCTCAATGCAGATACCAATCTGTTTATTGACCCACTCTTACTTGAAGACTCTCGACACCAAGAAATTGCTCAATCAGGGAATTCGCGATACCGCCAGCATTTTGAGACTGTCATTAAGTTGTTGGTCGCGTCGAAAGCAGAAGGAGATGTTGCTTGGAGGAATGCGAAGCGAAGATTTCAATTTCATGAGATTCCCTGGACTTGCTTAGGTTATGGAGGGACTGTCCGAGGCTCCGGCTTTGGTAATGAACTGATTGCGTCAACCTTGGCTACTGCAAAGGAAATAGTCGAATTGGGAGTGAGCGATGTTGATCTATTTATGGCTTTGGCATTATTCGAGGAAGGAATCGGTCCAGATCGTATCAGCGATATGACAACAAATATCATTCTTCCTGATTTGTTATCTTTCAATGAACGCGTTATCAATGAGTTAGCGCTTACGCCATCTGAACACATAATCAATGGGAATAAGTATCCGTTACTAACAAATCTCTGTTCAGAAAGAGGAGAGCCGTTGCTCTTGGTTCCGGTAGACGTGGTGAGAGACCTGCCTATAGCTACTGACTGGAGTGATATCTCACGAGTTGTAAGTGAAAATGAAAACCTAAGAGATCGAGTTAGTAGCCATGTCGGTGAAATTTGGGCAACGATGTCCAGAAAGGAAAAAGCGAGGTTAAAGAATGCCGCGCTAAGAAGCAAAGAGTCTTTCAATACTGTTTTGGAAATGCTCCATCAGTCAAAAGGACTCGCTTATGACATTAAATCGGATATGGGAGGTGAGGTGTTTTGGGGTGATTTGGTCACAAGCATTGCAGCCAATTATCCTAAGGATTTATCCGGCTATAAGGGCGTAGCGCTTAACCAAGATATCGTTTTCAAAGTTGTTGGTGAAATAATAGATCAATTCCAATATTTAGTAGAGAAGCGAGATCTTTGGCGCGAACTTTGGGATGAGAAACTAGAATGTCACAGAAAGGAAAAGGCCGCTCAAAGACTATTCTTCGCAGTTGCTGATAGCTATTGTAAAAGCAACGGTCTAGATCTTACTCCAGAGGCAGAGACAGGTAATGGACCAGTTGATTTTAAGGTTTCTACTGGGTACGCCGGAAGGGTCTTGGTTGAAATTAAGTTGTCGGCAAACCCTAGGCTATTACATGGCTATGAGAAGCAACTCGAAATCTACCGAGATGCCGAACAAACATTTAATGCTTACTTTCTAGTAATAGATGTGGGTGGACTTGGCAAAAAGGATCAACAGCTTATCTATCTGAAGAACCAGCAAACCAAGAGCGGACACAAGGCATCTGAAATCGTATTTGTCAATGGTCTTCCGAGAGAGTCAGCGAGTAAAAGGGTTTAGAGTAAAGGGAACGGTGACAACTAATAACTATTTGTATATAAAAAAGATTGAGACAGGGCGCGATTTGATAGAAAAAAGTAAAATTTATGAGTAAGCGATGTATTGAATACAGTGGTTTTCCGAAGTTTGATATCTATTTTTTCATTACGAACAAATTGTTAGTGATAAATAATTATATTATTTGATAGGAATATGAGAGAGAAGAACAAAAATATAAATGCCTCATTGGAAGACTGGGCAAAGATAACAAAGAGTAATGCTGAGATAGATTATACAGGAGCGATGTTCGCTGGAATATTGAGTACAAGTCCAATTGTTGATCGTTTTGCAATGTGGCTTTTAGCTGGTTGTGGAGCAACGGCAGCTTTGATGACGGCCAATATCAATAATATATTGCCTATTCTTACAGTTGAAGGTTTTAAATATTCGATGGTATTTCTATTGCTTTCTGCACTAGCTGGATTTTTGGCGAAGTATTATGCGATTAGATGCCAAGTTATGTATGAAGCAGATAAAAAAATACGAGAGCTTGCAGAAACAGTAAGCGATTGTCATATGGAAAGTGATAGTGAAATACAAGAAGTAGCAGGAAGACATGGTGTTCATATAGATGCAGGTGTAGATATAAAAAGAATATCAGAGGAGTTTGTTAGTGCATTTCCAAACCGTAATCATAAAAAACTTAAAACAAATATGGACCGAGGAATCCATGATAGGTTAGTAGCGTATAAAGATGCGGTCAAATATCTTCGCTGGCAAGGATACTTAACATTTGTAGAGGTGTTGCTCTTTCTGGCTTTCGTATTAACTGTGATTTTTTACGCAAAAGCAATCTAGGAAATATAACGGAAAAAAGTCAGAGAGCAATTGTTTCTAATATTAGAGTGTAGTGCTCTCTGACCATGTTTATTCTTTCTATAGATTCCTACCATATACTAGAAGAAGGATCAAAGATGTCATCAAATATGGAGCTGTTCAACGAAGCAACTGCTTCAATTCTCAGTCGCCTTTACGAGAAATTTCCCAACCGAATGGGGGCTCTTAAGGCAGAGGAAATTAGCGCAGGAGCATCGCCAGAGGAACTCAACGTCTTTGGCGCGACAGCCGAATTTTTGCTAGATGAAGGCTTTATAGTAGGAGGGAGTCCGAACGCGCAGGGCAAGTTTATCAGCAACGTTCGTCTTACTAGTAAGGGATTAGCGGTGCTCAAATCTACACCAACGAGTCTTGATAAAAATAACCAAGCTCCGTTCGGAGAGACGCTAAAAAATGTTCTGGGAAGTGGCAGTATGCAGGCTATGAATACAATAATCGGAGAACTTCTATCAGCATATATTAAGTATCAAACGCAAACATAGAAAAAAGGGTCTGAGGCAATTGATAACCTTTTAAATCCAGATCACAAGTAAAATATTCTAAAGCCGCGAAGCAATTATATGTAATGGAGTCAATAATCGTATGAATTATGATTTCTCCCGCTTGAATGATAAAGAATTTGAATTTCTTGTATGTGATTTGTTGTCATCGTTGTATGGTAAGCGTGTTGAAAGGTTTAAAGCAGGGAGAGATGGCGGGGTGGATGGGAGGTTTTATTGTTCAGGTAAAGAGGTGATTTTGCAATGCAAACATTATATTAAAACTGGTTATAAAGGTCTTATTAGGAGGTTAAAGAATGATGAAAAGCAAAAAGTAATAAAGCTGAAACCAAAAAAATATATATTTATTACTTCGTTACCATTATCTCGACATAACAAAAAAGAAATACAATCGATATTTACGCCATTTATTGAGAATGATCAGGATGTTTTTGGTCAAGAAGATCTTAATGAATTGCTTGCTAAATACCCCGATGTCGAAGAGCGACATTTTAAATTGTGGATCTCAAGTACGTCAGTTCTAACTAGAATTATTAATAATGCGATAAAGGGTAGAAGTGAGTGCGAACTGGATGAAATACAAAAAAGATCATGTAAATACGTTCAAACAGATGACTATCCTCGTGCGTTAGAGATAATAAAAAAAAATAAAGTTCTAATAATATCGGGAGAGCCAGGTATTGGTAAAACGACCTTAGCTGAGAATATTTGCCTTTATTATTCATCAAAAAACTATGAGTTTATCGATATTGAGGAATCGTTAACTGAAGCGGAAAGTATATTCAAAAAAGGTAAGAAACAGATATTTTATTTCGATGATTTTTTAGGTAGTAATTACTTTGAGGCAATAGAGAATAAGAAAGATTCGCATGTCGTAAAGTTTATCAATAGGATAAAGTCTGATAATAAGAAAATATTTGTCTTAACGTCGAGAACCAATATTTTAATTAGTGGTGTTCATCATAGTTCAGTATTTTCAAATAAAAATATACAAAAAGATGAATATTTACTCTCGATAAAATCATTGAATCCATATGATAGGGCAAAGATTTTGTACAACCATATATGGTTTAGCGGCCTTAGTGAAGAGTTCATAGATGAAATATATAAAAATAAACGCTATCACAAAATAATAAAACACCAAAATTATAATCCTAGGCTTATAGAATTTATTACTGATGTCGCACGAATTGGTGGTATTGTCCAACATAGTTATTGGGAATATATCGAGGGAACTCTAAAAAACCCAAAGGATATTTGGAGTAATTGCTTCAAAGTCCAGAATAATGAGTACGTTCGAAGCTTGGTAAACTTGATTGTATTTAATGGTGGAAATATTAAGGAAGAAGAGTTAACAAAGTCATATTACAAAATAATAGAATTAGAGCATATACAAAATATTTCAAATACTGAAAAGGATTTTGTATCGATTTCTGCCCTAGCGACAAGAACATTTATTCAAAGACATAAGAAGGATGAAGAATTTATTTATACGCTTTTTAATCCATCAATTTCCGATTATGTTCTAAATGAATACTGTCAAGATCTTCATAAGCTTACAAACATATTCAAATCATTAGGGACTATACAATCATTGCATCAATTGACGTCTCTTGGTAAAGGAAGAATAGTTAACTTTGATTATGTTAAGGAGATATGTTTATCAATTTTCAATGAAAATTATTGCGTTGACAGAACGTATGACTATCAAGTGTTTATTGCATATCAACTGACGGATGATGAAAATTATAGCAATAATATTAAAATTATCTTGCAGAAGATCATTATCAAACCTGATTTTATAAAAGAGTTTTCTAAGTTTTTGTCATTACTGACAATATATTATAAAGACTTGGAAATAGCCGACCAAACGTTTCTCTATAATCTTATATCTAACCGATATTTAGATGAAGAGGAAATAAATGATCTTGCAAATTACATATTCACATTCGGTGTTGAGGATCAAGTGGTCATTGATGAATTAAACGTGAATATTAAATATCACCTTAAGGACGAATTAGAGACGCATCTTTCAGAGATAGACTTGTCTGAATTTGTTGATGTATCTTATGATGCTGGAGACGAGCAGGTGGATTATGATGTTAACCGTATCAAAGAGGAAGTTATATCTATTGCTGATAATATAGTTGAAACATATCCATTCGAGCTACTTGAATACTATAATTACGAACAAGAAGAAGTCATAGATGAAATAGACATTGATGAGCTGGTAAGTGACTATCTAAGTTCATTGAATGAGCCGGATATTGATGATCATCTAACAATGAGGCAAAGCCATGATTGTGATATTGATGATCTGTTTGAGAGAACGTAAGAAATATGGGATCAATGGGATCAGACTCGATTGATTGATGGTTTTCAGATGATGGGGTCAGAGAAGTTTGAGAAGTTTGGGGTCAGAAGTTTGGGGTCAGTGTAAAAACTAATTTTAATCATCGGGAGATTCTGGTTATAGTAGCATGACAATACACTTATCAAGGAAGATAAATGGCTAGACTACCAAGGCTTTGTTTGCCAGGGATGCCTCAACATATCATTCAGCGCGGCACAAATAGACAACCCTGTTTTGCTTCAGAGGAAGATTTTTCTGCCTATGCCCATTGGTTAGGTGAATGTGCCCAAAAGTATATGGTCGCTATACATGCCTGGGTCTTTATGACAAATCATGTGCATCTATTGGTGACACCCTCGACACCGGATGGTGCTTCAAAGATGATGCAGACACTTGGACGATATTACGTTCGCTATTTCAATCATACTTATCAAAGAACTGGTACCTTGTGGGAGGGGCGCTTTAAATCAAGTGTCGTAGATGAAGATGAGTATCTCCTGGTATGCCAAAGGTATATTGAGCTTAATCCGGTGAGAGCAAGAATGGTGTCTGCTCCAGAAGAGTACTGTTGGTCAAGTTATCGGGCTAACGGGTTAGGCCAGCAAATAAAGATTTGGACACCACATCACATTTATCAGAAACTTGGAAGAACAGTTACAGAGAGGGCAAAGGCCTATCGTGAGTTGTTTACAGGGCACCTTGATTCTGAAATGTTGAATCAGATACGAAATACAGTCAACCAAGGAATGGTGCTGGGTAATGATAGATTCAAAAGAGAAGTGGAGGTGTTGAGTGGTCGTAGGGTTATACCGTTAAAGCGCGGTCCTAAACCAAAGGGGAAGGGAGATGATGGGTTTTTACACTGACCCCAAACTCGCTGAGACTGAAAATCCATTAACAAATGAATCATCAATATTTTATGAGCTTTTGGAAATTAAGAGCTAAAACATTAGCACTCAATAATAATATATAGAGGGAATATGAATAAAATTGCCAAACAGGATTTTGTCTTCAAAAAGCATATGTCAGTAGGTGAAGCAGATGCAGAAAATGACAATCAATTTTTAGCCGAGTGCTTTACAGATATTGGTGACTATGAAGTATTAGAGAACACTGACTCTCCTCAGTCGATAGTTCTTGGTCGGACTGGCGTTGGGAAAAGTGCTCTTCTAGAGCAGATTGAAAAAAATTCAAGCAATATTATTAGGATTGAACCTGAGGAGCTAGCCTTACGGCATGTATCCAACTCAACGATTCTAAACTTCTTTGAGGACCTAGGGGTAAATCTTGATATTTTCTATAATTTGTTATGGCAACATACTCTTGCAGTGGAACTTATCAAGCATAAATACAACATAGATTGCCCTCAGGCAAAAAGTAATTTTATTGACTCCATAAAAGCTATTATCTCTGGAAATCACAAGAAGCAGCAGGCATTGAATTACATTGAGGAATGGGGTGACAAATTCTGGGCAGACACAGAGACTAGGATTAGGGAGTTCACTGATAAGCTCGAAGCGAATCTACAATCTTCTATCGACAACAATGTTCCTGGTATAAAGTTATCTTCTCAAGCAGCGGCCCAGCTAACGGAAGAGCAGAGATCAGAGGTAATCCATTACGGAAAAAAAGTTGTAAGCAAAGTTCAAATTGAAAAGCTTGCAAAAATCGTAACTCTCTTATCAGAAGATATTTTCGACGACCCAAAAAAGAAGGTTTATATTCTAATAGATAGGCTTGACGAAAATTGGGTTGAAGATGAACTTCGCTATAAGCTAATTAGGGCGTTGATTGAAACAATAAGAAAATTTAGAAATATAGAGCCGGTAAAAATAATAATTACTCTAAGAACAGATTTATTAGATCGAGTACTTGAAAAGACTAGAGACTCAGGATTTCAAAGAGAAAAATACACTAGCCTTTTTCTTAGTCTTGGATGGAAAAAAGACCAGTTAGAAACCCTTCTAGATAAAAGGATTAACTTTCTACTTAAACACAAATACACAAACGGAGAAGTTAGTTTTTCTGATATATTTCCTTCGAAAATCGATAAAACGACATCGTTTGAATACATACTAGACCGAACATTACTAAGACCTAGGGATGCAATAATATTTGTCAATGAATGTTTGAAGGAAGCGCAGGGAAAAACAGCGATATCGAGCTCAGACATAAAATTAGCAGAAAAAACCTATTCTATAGGTCGAGTAGATTCGCTTAAATACGAATGGTACGTAGAGCATCCAATGTTAGAAAAATATATTGATATGCTTCACCATAAAAGCGCTTCATTCAAGGCCAGCATCATAAGTGACGATGATTTAGAGGCTCTTGTTATGGAGCTTGCTGAGCGTCCTGATAAAGATTGTGATCTAGCAGTTAAGAATGCACATAGCTATATGAATAGTGAGTATCCGGCATCTAAGACCTATTTAGACTACCTTAGGCAAAATTTATTATTCATTTTATATAAGGTTGGGGCAGTCGGTATTAAAGTTGACGGCACCAGTACCGTAAGATGGATTCATGATAGGACACAGGACCTTACTGCCGCCAAGATTCAAAAAACATCAATAATCTATATCCATAAAATACTATGGAGAGCATTAGCAATTGATAAAAGGTCATAATCCGAACTTAGAAGTTCATCATAAAAAGCGGCTGTCGAATGGTGGGGAAGATACAGTAGAAAATGCAATTGCTTTATGCCCAAATTGTCATAGAGAGTTGCATTTTGGAGAGAGTAACGTCTAAAAAATAGTAACGAGACGGGGGGTCTCGTTAACGTAACTGTTATGAGTAAGCCATGAAAAGAGATATGGATTTAATTCGAGATGTTCTTTTCTTATATGAAGAAGGAATTCCTATCGACGAAAGACAATACTCGAATGATCAAATACATGAACACACCCTGCTTCTTAAGGATGCAGGATTCATAATTACAGAGTCATTCTATCCGCCTGAAGGCGGCACTTTACGTTATCGTGATAGGCTGAGTTGGGAAGGTCATGAATTCATAGCGTGTATCCGTGAAAATGAGATATGGAATAAAATTAAGTCAGAGTTTAAGAATGCCAGTTTTGAAACAATCGTCAGCGCCTCTAAAAAACTCGCTGAGGCTTGGGCAAGAAAGAAAATTGAGAATCTGCTTGATGAAAACTCATAACAAGGCGCTGTTGTCGCCGCTATCACGGCTGGGGCAGCCTACACTCCGTTTCGGCTGCCCCAATGCTTGTCGCTAACCGCCCAGGAGCAACCCATGAAATTTATTCCAATTGTAGGTATCGGACTCGCAATCTGGGGCTTGGTAACGCTCGACTGGTTTAAAGTAGGGATTGGTATTTTTCTTTTCTTCTTAGGGTTTGTTATCGACCTTTTCAAGAAAAGGGGTGCTATGTCTGACGATAAGGTATTTGCAGGATATAAAGCTTTATCACAGCTAACGCTTATCGTTAGGAAATCACTTGACTCATCAGGCATAGACTCAGACAGCCCAAAAGCCAAGCTAGCTAAGGGTCTCTACTTTTTAGGCATGGTCGATGCCGCAAGCCAATCAGCAGGTATGGACGACAGACAATTTCTCGATCTATTTAAATCCGTGTTTGCAGATATGGATTATGAATATGATAAAGACTACCAATCTAAACTCATAGTATTTCATCAAAACTTGAATACAGAGCATGCAGCATTCCCTGCCATTATGAAAGGAGAAGAGCTATTTTTGAACTTTACCAAAGGAAACTCCATGGCACCGATGGCTGGTGGAATGCAAATTGAGGAACTAATTGAAGATGATAGCTTCCCAGGTTCTATAGAGCAATTATGAATAATGCGGCTAGCAAGGTACTCGTTCGGACGCAAACTATAAATAATAGGGGACAAATAATAGGGGACAGACTGAAGCACCCCGCCTTTCAAAGACACAAGGTTAAGCAACAGCGCCCATTTTTTCATATTCTCTGGGTGATAGATAGTTGAGCGTCTGATG
>JAHXIP010000033.1 GCA_025655575.1 Candidatus Thiodiazotropha sp. (ex Monitilora ramsayi)
TGTATCATGTTTTTAAAGAGATTAATGAAAGCCTGAGAGTCATGCTCCGGAAGCGGCTTTTCAATCAATACTGGCTTGATACTCAATTTTTCCAGTGCCCGGCGGTACTCATTATTCTCCAGGTAACCACTAATGACACAGATTGTTGCTTTTGGACACAAGGTTTTCGCCGTCTCAAGGAATTCTACCGGGTTTCCGGGAGGAGGCATCAGTAAGTCTGAAACAATAATGTGGAAATCCTCTTTTTCCAGAATCGATTCAGCCTCGGTCCTTGATGATGCGGTAAAAACCTTAAAGCCATTGTTATCAAGCACAAGAATATGAGGTAGGAGCTTTTTGATTTCATCGTCAACCCAAAGCACGTTGAATTTGTCTGATTGTTCCAATCTAAAACTCCCTTGCATGCATTCCCGCAGATGAGTATCACAGCCACACTTATGACTGGAATATACAGTAAGCAGTAGTACAGAAAAACTGCCGCACTATTTCTTGCAGGCAAGGAATTTTTGTCATCTCTTGATAGAAATGCGATAAATTTGTGAGAAATGGCGTGCTAGGCTTGCAGCTATGGTTATGTACGGCGGGGAATACGGTGATACCAGCCGGATAACCTGCATCCGTTAAGATGCTTGTTTCGTATGTAATTAACAATAACTCAAACGAAATGGTGGGGTCAGATTCAATGAATGTTCGTAAACTTATTATCCTGGCGGTTGTGGCTTTGCTCGTTGCCGCCTTTTTTGTTTTTGACCTTGGCAGCTATCTCACCTTTGAGTCGTTGAAGTCGAGCCGTGATGAGATTATCGCCTGGCGAGAGGCTAACCCCCTGGTTGCCGTAGTGGCCTTCTTTCTTATTTATGTGGCTGTCACGGCGCTCTCGCTACCCGGTGCAGCCATCATGACGTTGGCCGTTGGTGCGGTATTCGGTTTCTTCTGGGGCCTGGTCCTGGTCTCATTTGCTTCGACTATCGGTGCCACGCTGGCTTTTCTGATATCCCGGTTTTTGTTACGGGATGCTGTACAGAGCCGCTATGGTGACAGGCTCAAGGCAATCAATAGTGGTATCGAGAAGGATGGGGCCTTCTATCTGTTCTCCTTGCGTCTGGTACCGTTGTTTCCTTTTTTTATCATCAATCTGCTGATGGGTCTGACCCCAATTCGTACCTGGACGTTCTACTGGGTCAGCCAGATCGGTATGTTGGCGGGCACGATGGTCTATGTGAATGCCGGTACGCAGCTGGGTTCGTTGGAATCGGCTTCCGGTATCCTCTCTCCGGTACTGATCGGCTCTTTTATCCTGCTCGGGCTCTTCCCGCTGTTGGCGAAAAAGCTGTTGTCAGTGATCAAGGATCGCCAGGCCCTCAAGGGCTGGGATCGTCCCGACAGTTTCGATCGTAATCTGGTGGTGATTGGTGGCGGCTCTGCAGGTCTGGTTTCTGCCTATATCGCTGCAGCGGTAAAAGCGGATGTCAGCCTGATTGAAAAACACAAGATGGGGGGTGACTGCCTCAATACCGGTTGTGTGCCCTCCAAAGCGTTGATTCGTTCTTCGCGTATTCTGAATCAGAGCCGACGTGCTAAGGAGTGGGGTTTTGAAAAGATCGATGTGGCATTTGACTTCGGTAAAGTAATGGAGCGGGTCGCGCGCGTGGTTAAGGAGGTCGAACCGCATGATTCGGTGGAACGCTATACCGGGCTGGGAGTGGAAGTGATCGAAGGTGAGGCCCGCATCACCTCACCCTACAGTGTGGAGGTCAACGGTATCGAACTGCGGACCCGCAACATCATCATTGCGACCGGCGCGCGTCCCTTTGTACCGCCGATTCCGGGGCTGGACGGCTTCGACTATCTCACATCAGATAATCTCTGGGAGTTACGTGAACTGCCCCGGCGTCTGTTGGTGCTGGGAGGCGGTCCCATCGGTTGTGAACTCTCTCAGGCCTTTGCCCGCTTCGGCAGTGAAGTCACGATTGTAGAAATGTTGCCGCGCCTGATGATTCGCGAAGACGATGATGTGGCCGAGCTGGTGATGGAGCGGTTCAAGGAGGAGGGCATTAACCTCCTGGTGGGACACAAAGCTACGGCGTTTACTCAGCGGGATGGTGAGAATCTGCTGATTTGCGAACGTGAGGGTGAGTCAGTGGAAGTGCCGTTCGATCAGGTCCTGGTCGCGGTAGGCCGTAAACCGAACACCCGGGGATTTGGTCTTGAAGAGTTGAATGTCGCGCTCAATCCCAACGGCACCATCCAGACCAATGAGTTTCTGCAGAGCACGATGCCGACCCTCTATGCCTGTGGCGATGTGGCTGGACCTTATCAGTTCACCCACACGGCCGGACACCAGGCCTGGTATGCCGCAGTCAATAGTCTGTTTGGTGGTTTCCGCCGCTTCAGGGTCGATTACTCGGTCATTCCCTTTGCGACTTTTACCGATCCGGAAGTGGCACGGGTAGGGCTCAATGAGCTGGAGGCCCAGCAGCAGGAGATTGCCTATGAGGTCACCAAGTTTGATCTGGCGGAGCTGGACCGGGCCATTGCCGAAGGTGAGGCTCATGGCATGGTCAAGGTGCTCACGGTGCCCGGTAAGGACAAGATCCTGGGTGCGACGATCATCGGTGAGAATGCGGGAGAGCTGATCGGAGAGTTCACTGCGGCCATGAAACATGGATTCGGCCTCAACAAGATCCTGGGTACTATCCATATCTATCCGACGCTTTTCGAAGCCAATAAATATGCAGCGGGCGTTTGGAAAAAGGCACACGCACCGGAAAAGCTGTTGGAGTGGGTGGCACGTTTCCATGCCTGGCGTCGGGGCTGAATCTGAATTCATCGCCGCTTTGGGTGGGAGAGATCTGTGGTATTCTGGAAGACCGTTTATTTATGAGCAGATCCCTGGCGAGGTTGTCCCATGCAGTTGTCCCGCATGTCTCTTTTACTGTTGATTCTGGTTTCCCTGGTGGCTGTGGCCGGTGAGGGTGGATGGCAGGGTTCTATGCAGGATGGGAGCCAGGTGACAATCGATCCCACGACGAATAAGGCTACCCGTACCCTGGATGGGGAGAGTTCGCCCCTGTGGAATGGCGTGCATCAGCTCAGTAATGGTGCCGTGATTATCGTGCGGGAAGGTGTGGTAGTGAGAGATGCGGCAATCATCGAGGCCCAGCATGAGCAGGCCCGCGATCAACTCAATGCTGCCTGTATGCAGTTAGTGAAAAAGGTCTGTGGCTCGCATAACGAGTGTCTGTCTCATGCAGCCTGCGAGCCAGCCAGACAACTATTGGCTATGGAACGTGAGGAACTCAACGGTAGCTGGTCCGGTGCTGTCATGGAGAGTTCCACTCTCTGTCTTGAAGCACTGGGTAATGAGGCATTTTTCCAGGCATGTCCCAAGCACCAGCCCGGCAACCAAAGCACCAACTGCGAGCGCCTGATGACACGGGTATGCGGAGAAGACAATCAATGCGAAAGTTCTCAGGGATGTGATGCCGCCCGCCAGCTTGTGGGTATGGAGCTGCAGGATCGATTCAAAGGCCCGGGCCCCAGCGCAGCAAGTCGTCAGTGTAGAGATGTGCTGGCCAATGAGTCGCCGTTCTTCCAGGTCTGCGAGTAGGGGAGGGAATGCAACCAATCAATCGGGAAATCAGATCCAGCATCCAGCCGATCAACACACCGCTTTGGATCTAAGCTGCTTATTATCAAACAAATTTTTCAGGTGTCCAGCGCTTGCGGATCAGGTCTGTATCTTCCCGAATTGTGCTGCTTGTCAGATTCGTTCAGTTGACGATAGGTTCCCACTGTCGAGCTATTTGACAGTAATAATCAACGTATAATCAATGAGTTGGAGCTGATTTTTCTATGCGCCCCAGATTTTGTCCGATTTTTGACGGTGAATTCGTCGGCCATTTTTACATTTCGTTCGCTGATAAATAGTCCTCTATCAGCAACCTACTGAATTGTTAGAGAAATTAGACTCTGGCAGCGAACTTGCATCATTTAAGGCAAGAGATGCAAGCAGGAGTAGGGAAATGTTGAATCGTGGACACATACCCAATGCATGGCCGGAGGATCCGGCATGGCCCGATCCGTTCGGCAACGACCCTTACGACCTCACCAAGCACTGAGCCACTTTTGGCTTCATGAACCGGCTGCCTCATTATGAGGCAGCCGTTTTTTTTAAACTGGGTTCTGGCTCTGCGAACAGAGTTGTGGATGTCGGACTCGGCCGGTCATCGGGCAAAAGGTGCTATATGCCTACTTGGCCGGTGGAAAAATCACCTCGATTCTGTGAGTAGTGTTGGTTTATGGATTACTCATCAAGCTTATAGCGTTTGATCATGCGGTATACACTGCGCTCACTGACCCCCATAACTTTTGCCACCACCGCACGGCGACCTGAGTATTTTTTCAATTGACATTCAAGATAGTGAGCCTCCAGCTCATCCAGCGTCGGGTCATGAGCAAAATTAAGACTGACTATATCGTCTCTCCCACTGCCGTTTTGACTGAATGTGAAATGCTCGGGGCGGATTTTTTGTCGATCACCGGAGAGAATGATCGAACGCTCGATCATGTTTTTCAGCTCACGGATGTTTCCCGGCCAATTGTAGGATACGAGGGAACGTATGGCGGAAGATGAGAGCGTTTTATTCACCCGTGTAGAGAAGTTGTGGTTCTTAAGAAAATGATTGGCTAAGGAAGGTATGTCATCGCGCCTTTCCCGCAAAGGAGGGACGGTGATGTTGAAGGCGTTGAGACGAAAGAAGAGATCTGAACGAAATGTATCCTCCGCCGACATTGACTCCAGGTCCCGATTTGTTGCAGCGATAACCCGAACATTGGCGTTCAGGTCTTTGGTACCGCCCAGTCGTCTATACTGACCGGTTTCAAGGATACGCAGCAGTTTTGCTTGACCGCTAGCGTTTATTTCACCTATTTCATCCAGAAACAGCGTGCCTCCATCAGCACCCTCTATGAGGCCTTGTTTCTGTTTGTCCGCCCCAGTGAAGGCGCCTTTTTCGTGTCCGAATAGTTCGGACTCAAATAGATTCTCCTGTAGCGTGCAGCAGTCCACCGTAACAAAATTATTCTTTTTTCGATGGCTATGGTTGTGAATTGCACGCGCAACCAACTCCTTGCCGGAGCCACTCTCACCCTGAACCAATACGGTGATGTCATTCGGCGCCACGGCATCAATCAGCTGCCTGACCTTTGCCAATGCCTCACTAGAGCCGACCAGAGAAGAGTTACGTTGGTTACTTTGTTGTAACTGTCGTTTGCAGAACTGGTGGTCCCTGCGTAGCGCTGCATTTTCCAGCACTCGTTTTACAGTCAGGGATAGCGTGTCGAGACTGACAGGTTTGAGCAGATAGTCGGCAGCACCTGCCTTGATTGCGGCAACTGCATCACGTACTGAACCGAATGCTGTCAGTACAATGACCGGATAACTTTCTGCCAGCTTACCGATGTATTCCAAGCTGTTGGCATCGGGTAATCGGGCATCCGTTAAAATGAGTGAGGGTTCATATTTCTCAAGATAGTTCTGTACCTGGTTCCATCGACTGACGCCATCCGCTTCATAGTTAAGATTACCCAGATGCTGAATGATGAGTTGTCTAAGAAGATCATCATCTTCAATCACGAGGACCTTTAATTTCATTCTGATCCCTCAAGTTCGTGACTTGCATCTGGAAGATCTATGGTGAATATGCTTCCCTCTGAGAACCCACTTTCCACATCGATGGCGCCTCCATATTTCTCAATAATTGCAAGGCTGATGGAGAGCCCAAGTCCGGTACCTTTCGCGCTATCGGCTCGGCGGCTGAAGAAAGGGTCAAATATATAGGGGAGATCTTTGGCTCTGATACCAGCGCCGGTATCTGAGAACTGAATGATGATGCGGTCTTTATTCGTAAAGGTTGAGACTTTTAATACACCCCCCTCGGGCATGGCATGAAAGGCATTTTGTGCGAGATTGAGCGACACCATACGGATTTCACCTTCCGAAGCAAGGACTCGCAGGAGTCGAGTATCAAGTGTTTCTTCTATCTCGATATTGTTCTGTTCGGCCTGCCACCTCAGGAGACTTAAAGTGTCATGTAGTGCGTTATTGATATCAACCAACTCAGGATATTCAGCAGGTGGAGAGCCGAGTTTCAGTAATTTACCAGTGATTTCAATACAGGAGCCTATTTCACTATCCACCAGTTTTAGATGATCCATGATCGAGTCGGGGCAGCCATGATGAGATACTATGGCGTTCTCGGTGGCATCAAGGGCTAATTTGACAGAAGCCAAGGGATTGTGGATTTCGTGGGCGATTCCTGTAGCCAAACGTCCTAGTTCAGACAGTTTTTGTTCCTGGGAGTATTTAACTTCTTTGGCAAGATCCCGGATTGATTCGACAACCAGTGTCTGCACTTTTCCTTTGATGTTTGCTGTCATCGGCGCTGCAAAAATCTCAACATCGAGGCTGGTCTTGTCGGTTCGGTAGTGTTGATGCAGCACCTTAATAGATTTTTTGTTCTTTATGACTTCATGAACCGGGCAGGTAATGAGCGTAGGCGGACAGGGTTTTGTTGTGTTGTGCGTCACCAGGTAGCAGGGATCTCCCACACCAGATTTATCCAACAGTTTGTGCTGTTCGCGATAAGCTTTATTCGTCAATAAGACATTAAATTGCTCATCAATGATTCTAACCCCATCCGGTATCGCATCCACCAGGGCCTGAAGAAAGGTCTTTTGCTCCTCAAGTTCCTGTAGTTTTTCCTGCAACTTTGCAGCCATAAAGTCGAATGTGTCCCCAAGCCTGGAGAGTTCATCCGTGCCTTTCATGTCGACTCGTGATTTTAGATTTCCACGTGTGAGATCTTCACTGGCCCGGGTTAAGTGATTAACAGGTTTCAGAATATAGTAATGGATAAACAGCCAACCACCGGTCAGATTCAGAATCACAATTAAGGCGCCGGCACTCATCAGCAATAGGGTTGTGTTTCTGACTTTACTGCGTAGAGGGGCCGCATCGTAATCCACATAGAGTATTCCGTTGATGGGGCTTTTCTCTACTGGGCCGTGACACTCCTTACAAGGTGCTTTGTTATGCACGGGATTAATACTGCGAAGGATCTCCTGCCCTTGTTCGTTTTTAATAAAGCGCGTGGTAACCGTTTGTGATTTATAGGGAATATTTAGTTTCTTGCCAAAGTCACTCTGCCTGCTACTGAATCTGATTTCTCCGGATGGGTTGGTAATGAAAACTGAAACAATTCCTTGTTGCTGACCTAGCTTTTTTACCATTTCGCTTAACCCTGGAAGGTCGCGTTTCAGCATGGCGTTTTCGAGAGATGCCTGTAGCACATTATTGATTTGGGTGGCTGTGTGCGCTCTTTCTCCACCTAACTCAGATTGATAGAGAGGAATATAGAGCAGAAGAAATACCAGGGAGCTGATGGCGAGACCTGAAGTTGTCCCCAGGATGAATTTTCTATTCAGGCTGATGGTTATCCAGTTCATAAAATAGAAGTGTCTGACCCACTAGATTTATTGTCTTGATTGTAATCTTTTCAAAAAAAGATTTTCTGACATTTTGTCAGGTATGAGGCTGCAAATTGGGGCTTTCTTGCGTGAATATTTACTATGTCTTCAGTGTTGGCGCAGGTTTTGCAAAGTCTCAGGGAGATCAATAATCGCTTCAATATTGGGAGGGGACTGGCCGTGATTAGAATAAAAATCGGACGCAATTCAGTTTATGTTTTCCTTGGTGTATTAGTGCTATTGAGTACCAGCCTGTGCCAGGCTGAGCCTGATACCCGACTATCCGACAGCCTGCGTGATTCTCTAAAGCGTCAGGGCTGGCAGGAGTATCAAGCATCGGATGGCAGTGTTATCTATCGTCAACCGGTTATCCGAGCTGCATCTGACGAATTGTCACCTTCCAATGATCAGCACCGTGAACAAGTTGGTGAGGCCTTGCAGGATAGGGGTTGGCATGCAACATGGGGCGATGATGGAAGTCTTATTCTTAAGCCACGTGTAGCGCCGACTACATATGCGACGAGTGGCGATGCACAGGCTTCTGACACACAGACCGCCATCATGTCGGATCCTCCTGGTTTCGAATTTTGGCGAATCGAAAAGGACGAGGATGGATCAGTAAGGTTCTATCCTTTAGAGCAGTTACCAAAAGCTGAGGCAATAGGGGCAGACCGAACAGCTGTTGCAAGATGTGAGGGTCATCAAATAGTGACAGCTAGTGTCATACTGCCGGTCGACGAATGGTACGAGATATATGATTTGGCAGAGGCATGGATAAATAGTGTGGGATTACAGGGTGTTCAAGTCGGTAGAGTACGCAAGATATTTCGTGTCTATCTTGTAAGTTTAGTGAGAAATACGCCACCTTATACGCTGACACACCAACTTGCGGTTCGTGCTTCTGATGGCCGAGTCATGTGGTTGGATTGATTGTGTGGGCGTAGAGGTTTTGATCGTCTGACTGCCTGATTATTTTAGATTCTATCTGTACACGACTGCAGAGCAATTATCTCATCAGGTGAATTCGTCTGAGTTGCTGGATAGTGGGTATTGCTAGTCGCACTGACAAGCGTGAGATGGAAGTTACGAGTGTAAGCATTTACCCGCGTGTTCCTGACTATGAGACGTCATGGCATGACGTATTGTCAGTATTTTAACAATTGTTTGTTTAACGTGAATTCAACCTTTCTGCATCGTGCTAAATGAAGGAAATTCCTAAAGAAAAAATTGTTTTCTCATTTCGAATTCACATCGCAATATGCGCGCTTAGTATCGCAGTCATCTTTTACCTGACATATCGACAGGTTTTTCTGTCTCTGCTGTATTTTCCCTATTGATTCATGACGAAAAAAAATCAAAAAAACAATAAATAACAGAGTGAACTTATCCTTTGGCATAGCTATTGCAGTATCGTCCCTGCCGATTATTTTTGATGCTAATAAAACCTAAGGAGGCTAGTCGGATGCGGTGTTCACTGCTTGTCTGCAGCGCTATGTTTGTAACGGCAAATTCTGCGAACGCAGATTATCCTGTCGCTGGCAAAGAACCCTCTCAACGTCCCAGTGATGCACCTGTCATTGAATGGGTAAATCATAATAAGGCTTGGTATCAATCTGCACTGACAGGGGTTCAACAACCCTATCCGCGTAGCCTCTATTTCCTCGATAACCAAGGGAACTGGTACACACCCTTTATCCACCCCGGTATGAAGGGCAGATACGACCTTCGAAATTGGCATCAGTAATGTGTCGTTGTAGCAATTAAGGGGCTTTTGACATCCCGCTGATATCAGTGGGGTTTGCGAGAGAAGGTCTCAATCTGAGACTGAGTAAATAATTAAATCCACTTTTGGAGGTGACACCATGAAAAAAATTCGAATGCCCAGTTTGAAGGGAGTTATTAAAGCCTTGGGTCTTGCAACAGTACTTGCTGTGGCGCCTTTGGCTTCAGCCAGCATGTATGGCATGTCAGGGATGGACGGTATGTCAGGCATGGGTGGCATGAGCGGTATGTCCGGTATGGACGGTATGTCGGGTATGGGCGGTATGTCCGGTATGTCCGGTATGGGCGGTATGAGTGGTATGAGTGGTATGTCCGGCATGGGTGGTATGTCCGGCATGTCCGGTATGAGCGGATATTTCAAAATTACCCCGCAAGGTCAGATCTTCTTTTACCCGGCTAGCGGTATGTCCGGCATGAGTGGTATGGGCGGTATGGGCGGCATGAGCGGTATGTCCGGCATGGGCGGCATGAGCGGCATGAGCGGCATGAGCGGTATGTCCGGCATGGGCGGCATGAGCGGCATGAGCGGCATGAGCGGTATGTCCGGCATGGGCGGCATGGGCGGCATGGGCGGCATGAGCGGTATGTCCGGCATGGGCGGCATGGGCGGCATGGGCGGCATGGGCGGCATGAGTGGTATGTCCGGCATGGGTGGCATGGGCGGTATGTCCGGCATGGGTGGCATGAGCGGTATGTCCGGCATGGGTGGCCAGTGGGTCTGGGTGCCTAGCGGTATGTCCGGCATGGGCGGCATGAGCGGTATGTCCGGCATGGGCGGCATGAGCGGTATGTCCGGCATGGGCGGCATGAGCGGTATGTCTGGCATGGGCGGCATGAGCGGTATGTCTGGCATGGGCGGCATGAGTGGTATGTCCGGCATGGGCGGCATGAGTGGTATGTCCGGCATGGGTGGCATGAGTGGTATGTCCGGTATGAGTGGCTACTTCAAGATTACCCCGCAAGGCCAGATCTTCTTTTACCCGGCTAGCGGTATGTCCGGCATGGGTGGCATGAGCGGTATGTCCGGCATGGGTGGCATGAGCGGTATGTCAGGTATGGGTGGAATGTCCGGCATGGATGGTATGTCCGGCATGACAGGTATGAGTGGCTGGCGCTAAACGACCTAAGAAAAAAGGATTCATTGATAGGGAAGTTGTAGGGCGCAGGGATGCGCCCTTTTCTGAGTCAACTCCCACGAGACAGATACTAGGTTCGCATCAGATGAGGGGGATGCAATGAGGCTGTGTATTAGATTCCTGTTTTCTTCACTGCTGTTGACGCTTCTGGCTTGGAGCAGTGGAATTATTGCCGAAGGTTTAGGGCTGAGTGATTACGATCGGTCACGTTGGCATCCAATCCACTACAAACCGGTGATTGACAATGCGATTGATGAACAGTGTCTCAGTTGTCATCGGGATATTCTTGATAGAAAGGTTTTGGATCAGTCGCCTGCCGGTGTTAAATCCTCTGAGGTGATGGCTTGGTATCAAACCCTTACGACTTATGAAGGAGAACAGGAAACATTCCATCGCCGTCATCTGGCTACGTCATTAGCGAAAGAACTGATGGATCTGAAGTGTAATACCTGCCATCAGGGAAATGATTTGCGGGAAGAGGCGACCATACCGCCAGATCATTCCAATAGAGATACGACACTGCGTAAGTCAGTCAATCCTGAGATCTGCCTGATGTGTCATGGTGCCAATCCCTATAAGCGTATGGGTCTGCCCAAGCCCTGGGTTGAATCGAGAGAGATGTTTCAAGGTGACTGTCTCTTGTGTCACGCCCATATCCGCACCGTTCGTCATCAGGTCATTTTTCTCAAAGCAGATGCCATCGAAGAGGCAGCCAAGAAAGATCCTGATGTCTGTTATGGATGTCACGGCGGTCGTCAGTGGTATCGCATTTCCTATCCCTATCCCCGGCATGCCTGGAGAGGTATGTCGAATGTGATTCCCGATTGGGCCAAAGACAGGCCGACCGAATCGGAAGCCAGATTCCAGATCAAATCAAAGCAGGCGGCGAAATAGTCTATCGCTGACAGAGAGGTACGGATGAGCATAGAAAAAACAAAAGACGATCTGTATGAGCGCTTAAATCTATCAAGGCGTTCATTCCTGAAAACCACTGCGGCAGGCAGTGCGGCAGTGGCTGCTGGCGGTCTGGTGACATTGAAGAGCGCGAAGGATGCCAAGGCTTTTGCCTACGAACCCTATCCAAAGGATGACGAGCTTCAGACAGTCGTCACGAGCTGTGCACATAATTGCGGATCCCGACATATGCTGGTCGCGCATAAATGGAAAGACGTTATCGTACGTCTTTCTACGGACGACGGCCGGTATCAGCGGGATGGCCATTTTGGCAAAGACAGTAATGAGGAGCCGCAGCTCAGAGCCTGTCTGCGGGGTCGATCCTATCGTCAGCGTCTCTATTCGGCTGAACGTTTGCTCTATCCGATGATGAGGGTTGGTGAAAGAGGCGAGGGTAAGTTCAAACGCATCTCCTGGGATCAGGCATTGGATTTTGTCAGCAAGAAAATGGTCCACATTAAAAACACCTATGGACCTACTGCATTGGTGGATCAGAGCTATGCCGGTGCGTCTTATGGTGTTTTACACAAATCGGATCAGATTGAAGGATTATTGGGACGCTTTTTGGGCATGTTTGGATGCCGTACAAGCTCCTGGTCCGTACCTTCCTATCAGGGAACCACCTTCAGCTCGCGCATGACCTTCGGCACCATAGAAGACGGTAACGAGGATGATGCTTTTGCGCACTCGAAACTGATCATTATGTGGGGCTGGAATCCCGCATATACCTTTCATGGAGGTAATACCTTCATGTATATGCGGATGGCGAAACAGCGCGGCTGTAAATTCGTCTTAGTCGATCCGCAATACACCGATTCTGCTGCGGCTTATGATGCCTGGTGGATACCTATTCGACCCAATACCGATGCCGCCATGATGGCTGGCATGGCACATCACATATTTACTAACAATCTGCATGATCAGAGTTTTATCGACAAGTTTTGTCAGGGTATGGATGCGGGGACCATGCCGGAGTGGGCGCAGGGTAAAGAGAATTTCAAAGACTATATCCTGGGTAAGTATGACGGTGAACCAAAAACCCCCGAGTGGGCCGCAAAGATCTGCGGGGTATCTGCCGAAGACATTATCAAGCTGGCCGATATGTATGCCAAAACCAAGCCGGCAGCACTTAAGGCATCCTGGGCGCCGGGTCGTAATGCATACGGTGAACAGTACAATCGCATGGCGGCTGCACTGCAGGCGATGACTGGCAATATCGGTATTCTAGGTGGATGTGCTGAAGGTGTCGGCAAGGCCTGGCATGCTGAGGCGGTGGCCTATCCCTACGATCAGTATTCCAATATCTGGTTTCAGGCAATCAAGTCAGATCGCTGGGCGCACTGTGTACTTAACTATCCACATGTGAAACGTGAAGAGATTGGGCTATGGCAGCGTGAGGATGAGACAGATGGCCAGATACCCAATATTAAGGGTATTTTCTGGCAAGGTTCCGACTGGTTTAATCAACTGACAAATATTAATAAGGAGATAGCGGCGATAAAAAAAATGGAGCTGGTGGTGTGTATGGATTCCACAATAACGCCATCCGGCCTCTATGCCGATATCCTGTTACCCATCTCGACACACTTTGAACGGCACGATGTGGCACTACCCTGGTACAAAGGCCACTACTATATTCATAGGCCTAAAGTCATCGAGCCAATGGGTGAGTCAAAGACAGACTTGCAAGTCTTTACCGAGCTGGCCTACCGGATTGGTGGTGATGTCTTTGGTCAAGCCTACAATCCCAAAGCCAATCGGGATTATTTCAATGTCAATGACAATGTCGATGAGGCCTATTTGCGTGAATGGTGGGAGACAAAAGTCATCCCCCACCAGCATGTAGACATGTCCTGGGATGAGTTCAAGGAGCATGGTGTCTACAAGTTTACTTTCGATCAGCCCCATGTGGCTTTCCGTGATCAGATTGAGAATGGAACCAAATTTCTAACCCCCTCAGGCAAGATAGAGATTCTGGCAACCCAGTTGGCGCAGATTACAGACTGGAAGAAGACCATGTATGGTTATGAGATTCCCTATATCCCCAAGTGGATCGAGCCGTGGGAATCGTTGAATAGCCTCAAAACCCGCAAGCATCCGTTTCACTTGATATCACCGCATCCGCGCTGGCGAACACACTCCATTTTCAATAATTGCAGTTGGTTGCGTGAGACCTATGAGCAGGAGGTGACAATGAATGCCTCCGATGCCAGAAGGTTGGGTATCGAGACCGGGGATACGGTGGAAGTCTGGAATGACCGGGGGAAATGTGTCGTACCGGCCTATGTAACCGAGCGTTGCATGCCGGGTGTTGCAGTTTTACATGAGGGCGTCTGGATCGATCTGGATGAAAATGGTGTAGACCGTGCGGGTAATCCTGACATGTTGACTTTGGACGAGCCAAGTCCTGCCGGTGCATTTGCTTACAACACGGTGCTTTGCAATATCAGAAAAACAGATCTTGAGCATCGGCCAGGATGGGACAAGCTAGCGACATCCCGTGCACATGTCTTTCGGCGTGATCTTTAATCTTGGAGGGGAGACGTATGTCAGAAACAAAAGACAAAGCCAAGATCAAAGAGGCAGTCAAACGTCACAAGCGGGAGACCTACACACCAGTCAAGCCTGATCTGCAGCTGGGTTTTGTACACAATAATGTGGATTGTATCGGTTGCCGTGCCTGTGAGATTGCCTGCAAGGATAAAAACGGACTGGCCGCGGGGCCAAGATTCAGACGCGTGCAATACATAGAAGGTGGAACCTACCCGAACGTGTTTGCATACAAAGTGAATATGTCCTGTAACCATTGCGAATCCCCAGCGTGTCTTCCAACCTGTCCGACAGGCGCCATATTCAAACGTAAAGAGGATGGGATCGTCGATATAGATTCTACGCTGTGTATCGGTTGTCGTCGCTGTGAGGCGGCTTGTCCTTTTGGCGCACCGCAGTTCGATCCGAGCGATAGTATTGTGAAGAAATGCAATATGTGTGTGGATGAGATTGAGGCAGGACGAAAACCCTACTGTGTTATGGCCTGCATGATGCGGGTATTGGATATCGGACCGGTTGACGAGATCTGGAATGGGGAATTGGAAACGGTGGCAATTGGCCCTAATGATGAGATTTCCCTCCAGGTCAAGAATATGTCGAATATCGAGTTGACTAAGCCTTCAATTGGCTTTGTCGCTCACAGCAAAGGGAAGGTTAAATAATGAATCAGGCTTTGAAGAAGAAAGAGAGAACGCCTGTTAAATTACTGAAGAGTTTCTATCAGGCCGTTGCAGATGATCTGGAGATGTTGGCGCTGTTGCATGACAAGGAGCCTGACAGCAGGATTCTGGAGGATCTGCGAGAGTGTGACTTTCCCAGAGAGATGGGGTTGAAGCTGGTGAGTGAAGAGGGATTGAATGTACTCGATCTGATGAGTCGAGTTGTTCAATCATACCCGGAATCCCCTGATAGTAATCTCCTCGATGATCTGGCAGTTGACTATGCAGATATCTATTTAAACTACAGCCTGCAGGCTTCGCCGGAAGAGTCGGTATGGATCGACGAGGAGAACCTGACCTGTCAGGAGAGCATGTTTCAGGTCCGGTCCTGGTATGAGCTTTATGGCCTGATGGCGGAAAATTGGCGAGTCCGGCCTGATGACCATCTTGTTTTACAGCTTCAGTTTATTTCTCATCTTTTTTCACACGGAGAATCAGAAAAAAGTCTGGAAGAGGTAGCGAGATTCATGGATGAGCATCTTTTACGTTGGCTGGGCAGTTTTTCACAACGTGTTGCCAATCGCTGTGGGACAACATATTTTGCAGGTATTGCTCTATTGACAGCAGCTTATTGTGAAGAGTTGAGAGAGCTATTGGTAAAAGTACTTAATCAGCCCCGGCCGTCCCATGAAGAGATTGAAGAGAGAATGAAGCCCCGTACCTCCCAAGAAGAGGTGCCGGTGAGTTATATGCCCGGGATGGGGCCGGCTGTCTAGAGATATACCATTAAAGATTTCGTGAATTATTCATGTATATAAGTGACATCAGTATGAAAACAGGGGAGAGAGAAGAGATGAATTCAAAAATAAATATATTATCTGCATTGTGTATTGGCTCTGTGTTGCTTTTTGTTACACAAAACACGATGGCGGACGCAGCGGCCGGAAAAAAGATATATGACGGTATAGGTGCTTGTGGAAGCTGTCATGGTCCCTCTGGCCAGGGGGATGGACCTGCCGCTATGGCTATGATTCCAAAGCCACGTAGTTTTGGTGAAGGTGCATTTATTTACGATACGGATGGTGATGGAAAAAAAGGGACAGATGCCGATCTCGTTAATATTATAAAAAATGGGTCTGCTAAATATGGTGGCGCACCGACAATGCCTGCACGAGCTGATATTCCGGAAAGCGATATTCAGGCACTTGTTGCTTACATAAGAACATTAAAACAATGAGGTGAGCAGTTATTTATAGGCGATAATTACATACGTTTACTATGCTAAACCTACATAATTTGATTGATTATATCCGGCATGAAGAGAGAATGCCGGAGATGATAGCTGAACGTTGTGTTCACTCGAATGTGGAAATCGCCAGCTGTTCATCATGTGCTGATATCTGTCCTACGAATGCATGGTCTCTGGATGACCATGCGTTGCTTATTGATACAAGTGTGTGTGATGGTTGTGGACTTTGTGCCTCTGCCTGTCCTGAAGGAGCGATTCAGAGCCGACAGGAGATATTGATCGGCGAGTGGAATAGCACACCTATCGCTCTATGTGCCTGTGAGAAAATCAACCTACCACGGCATCAGGGTGTTATCTCCTGTATTCACCTAATTTCTATTCAAGATATTTTAAGTTTGTACCGAAAAGGTATAAGAACCTGGAAGGTGGCAACTGCAGACTGTGATAGTTGCCAACGTGGCTGTGCTGAGCATCTATCGAAGAAGTTGGCATCTATCAATAGATCAATAACAAATGCTAATCTTATGGGTGTTAGTCATCACCGTTTGAATATCATTGAGTGGCAACGTATAAGAGAAGGACTGATTGAAAAAATCCCTGGTCCAACACTTTCACGAAGGGGCTTCTTAAGGGTAATTGCAGATGCCGGACTTCAATGCAGCACCCGTATCATAAAACTTTTCAATCAGTCTCAGGAAGGGTTTACTCCACCAGGAAAGCTTCTGCCAAGTAGGGGTGCATCACCTCTATGGCCTTATCAACCTGTCATCAATCCCAGTAAATGCAACGGATGTGACGCCTGTGCCAGGCTTTGCCCACATCAGGCGATCCGCTTACAGGAGGTCGAGGAATCTGTCTGTTACCAGCTGATGCCAGAAACTTGTTCAGGCTGTGACATATGTATTGATGTTTGTGAGCAAGAGGCCGTACGCGTCACTGAGTGGGAAAAGCAGAAGCAACTGGAGGTCAGGCTGAGACGCTACATATGCTCATGTTGTGGAAATCCGTTTCATCTCCCAATTGAAATTACTGAGAACGCTGAGATTCAATGTCGGATCTGCGAGAAAACCAACCATCACAAGAATCTCTATCAAGTATTGAGCTAGATCATTTGTCAGTTCAGGAATCTCACATCCTTATCGGTAGGAAGTATTACAATTCTGTAACATCCGTACCTCAGATAGAGACAAAATGTGTAACTCATGGTTTAGATGCAGTAATTACTGAATAAAATGGCTTGGCAGCTATGAATGTCACCCGTAATCACCTGGTAAAAAATCGCTATTTAATCGTCTTTTACGCTTTCGTACTGCTTTTTTGTCTTGATGGCTGCTCCGCTGAATCGCCTCAAGTGGAATCGCATAAAATCAAACCAGATCAGTCACGCGATACAAGTACCGAGTTTGCTCCCGGTCTACCCTGGCTGAATGTAGAAAGACCGCTCACCTTTGATGACTTGATGGGAAAGGTCGTAATCCTCGATTTCTGGACATACGGTTGTATCAATTGTATCCATGTGCTCGCAGACCTGAAGCGACTGGAAGAGAAATATGGGGATCAACTGCTTGTTATCGGTGTGCACACACCAAAATTCGATAACGAAAAAAATCTGGATACACTCCGTAGTATTGCAATCCGTTATGGCGTCGATCACCCAATTGTCAACGATATCGACTCATTGCTGGGCAGATACTATGGTATGCGTGCGTGGCCCACGCGCGTTATTATCGATCCTGCCGGGAAAGTATTGGGTAAGGTAACCGGAGAGGGAAGATATGATCTTTTTGATGAAAAGATTGCTGAGCTATTAGAAAAACATAAAGCCATACTGAATCCCACACCGATTCCTCATAAACTGGAACGCGAACTGGTAGCATCTTCCTTACTGGCTTCTCCTGGAAAAATTGCTGCATCTAATGCCCATATAGCCATCAGTGACTCATTGCATAATCGTGTTTTACTGACGGATCATAAAGGAAATGTGCTGCATATCATCGGTGGCAAAAATGCCGGCAGTCGTGATGGTGATTTCTCTATAGCACAATTCGACACACCCCAAGGCCTCGTATTTAGCCGTCAAGGTATCTATGTTGCCGATACGGGTAACCATAAAATTCGCTACATCGACCTGAGCAAAAAAACAGTCACAACCCTTGCGGGAGACGGCAGCCTTGAACGCAAACGCGATGGTCAATATAACGCCAATTCAATCGGCTTGGCTTCTCCATGGGCATTGGCGCTCAAAGGGGATCAACTCTATATTGCCATGGCCGGTAGTCATCAGATCTGGCTTTATGACACCGCAACCCAAATGATATCTCCTTTCGCCGGTTCTGGTCGGGAGGGTATAGACGATGGGGCTCTCAAAATCGCAACCTTCAGTCAGCCCAGTGGTTTAAGCATACGGGGAGAGTGGCTCTATGTCGCAGATGCGGAGGACTCCGCAGTTCGCCGGGTTCATCTAGAGGAAGCGCGCGTCGAGACAATCGTGGGTACCGGTCTTTTCGATTTCGGTGATCGGGACGGTGTGCTTGCTCAGGCAAAGCTGCAGCATGTGCTCGGTATCTCAACAGTTGATGAAGACCAGATAGTCATTGCCGATACCTATAACCATAAGATCAAATTGATCGACTTAGAACAGGGTGAAGTAATGACTCTGCTCGGTGATGGCAGACCCGGTATTCTAAGCACCATCGATGGAGAGATTCAGTTGAATGAACCAGGTGGCCTGACGATTATGAATGGCAAAGTGCTGATTGCAGATACTAATAACAATCGCATACTCAGTCACACTCTTTCGAGTGGCCGCACAGAAATCCTCAAAATAATGGTAGATGCCGATATTGACGTCAAGGAATAGTATTTAATACATAGACATCAACTAGACAGATTTCATTTTCTTGATTGATATCACTAACAAGTCATAAACTGGTTCACATTATTCTTAAGAGTAATTATTTGAAACACATACCTCGGTATGGGAAATATTTTGGCAACAACTCTCGAATAATCTTGTATGCGAACTGAAGCAGGCATTGATCAATTTCCATCTGACAATGCCTGCCTACCTGAAAACGCAACAAAGAGAGTGATGACTTTGAAAAAGCAACTACTTTTAGGCCTCTACCTGGTGATACAAACTTTCTCCGTGATGGCGCACCATCCTGCAGCAGATATTGTCGATCCCGATATCTATGCGATGATCGACAGCCTCGTGGCTGATACACCACATGCCGATCTCGAATTCTCAGATATGGGTATGGGATCAACTGAGATTGATATCACTGCCAACAGTATTCGTACGCTGGAAACGATGATTGACGATGGTCTGATCGACTATGCATTAACCTTAGATGGCAACGTGTCTGTATCAATCGGGGCTAATCGTGATGGTAGTGTTACGTTGTCGATCTCCCAGAGGCAAAGGTAAATCACGACAAGCTCTCAGTCAGACTGTTACAGAAGATAATCATTCTGTTTCAGTCTGTTTCTGAACGCTTGTGAGATTAGACTAACGGTGCTTTGATAGCACTAGAGACCATGCGTATTGATGTTAACAGACCCTAGCAAGTGCTAGGTGACGGGTTTATTTCCCCCGCATCCTGTTTGGATGTTTTTAACCTGCTCTTTCCCCAGGAGCAGGTTTTTCTTCAACTCGAATCAGTCTGGCAAGAGTGAAACGCCGGTCCAGGCGGTCTGCTTGTCGATATTGAGACACACCAGGCAATACTCTGGCTGAGAATCTATCGGGGTTGGGTCATCGGCACAACTGCAACCGGCGATGATACCGGAATAGAAAATTCCTACCTTCGCATAGATGATGTCGGTGTCATCTCTGATGTCTATGATCATCACCTTAAAGGGCTCCTCACTGACATAGCTACTGTGGGACATCCCCTCCTGCAGTGGCAGGGTGTCAGAGGGCAACTGCTCGATTTCGGCTTTCAACACCTTGCGAAAATCAGCAGAACCCCAAGCGGAAAGTGCTCTTTTTAGCTCAATCATCCGGGTATGAATTGCGGTTGTGTCTCTGTACTTGACTATAGCACTCTTGTAACGCTTCCATCCCAAGTTTACTTTTCTCTTGAGACGACGCAGATTTCAGGCGGGATCGTCTGCCTGTCCGTGCTAGTGACGGGTCATTTAACCTGACTCGATATCTCGTTACTGAAGATGACGGTATGATAGGGCGATAGTCAATGAAGGAAATACAGCATGAATGAATCAACACCACAACAGTCTGCGAAGAAGGCGTTGCGCCTGCTGTTGGTGTTGGCTTTCATCTTTCTCGCTCTGCTGATTTTCATGCTGGTACTGCAGCTGACAGAGTCGGCACTCAGTATCTGGCAGATGCTTGATACCCTATCTCCGGCCCTATTGGCTTTCTACGGGGCCGGACTGCTGGGTTTCAGTTTGCTTATCGCGTGGGTGAGCTGGATGTTGCTGAGACCACGCAAGCCATCTGCAGATTCGACCATGGGTGAAACCGTAGCGCCGGTGAACAGGGATGCCCTGGATGCAGCGTTATCGAAAGCGGATGCAGCCGGTGTCGATATCACCGATGCGCGTGAAGAGATGGCAGAGTTACAACGCAGGCAGGAAGAGGCAGCTCACTATGTGGCCTTCTTTGGTGCGGTATCAGCCGGGAAAAGCGCCCTGATCCGGGCCATAACAGGTATAGAGGAGATCAAGGTCGACCCCCGTGCAGGTACCACGCGACAGATTGCCCACTATCAATTCCACGATGGTGAGGTTGCCGACCTGATGCTGACCGATGCTCCCGGTATTCTGGACATGGATCAGGAAAGGGTCCGCTTGGCCCGAGAGGAGGCACGCCGTGCCGATCTGGTGGTCTATGTGTGTGATGGAGAGCTGACACGGGATCAGCATGCTGAGGTAGCTGAATTGCAACGCTTCGAGCGACCACTGATTCTGGCTCTCAATAAACAGGACCGCTACAGCGATACCGATCTTGAGGCAATCAAGCAGCGGCTGGCTAAGCAACTGCCGGGCCTGAGCATAGTGCCTGTCCAGGCAGGTGGTCAGGAGACCCTGGTACGTGTGGATGCTGAAGGTATTGAGACACAGGTTGTTCGTGACAGATCACCACAGATCAAATCGTTGATGCAGGAAATAGAGAGGCGGATTACGGCTGATAAAGGCCTGTTGACGAAACAGCGGGACGAAAGCCTGCTGCGTATGGGCGCAGAAAAACTAGTACGGGCAGAAGCGGCCCATCGCCAGGAGCAGAGTCAGCGACTGGTCAAACTGCATGCGCGCAAGGCGATGGTAGGTGCCATGGCTGCCGTCAGCCCAGGCACGGATATTCTGATTCAGGGATATCTTGGGGTACAGATGATGCGGGAGCTGACCCAGCTCTATGGCGTCAAAGTACAACAAGCCGATCTGGAGCAGTTCATCTCACTGGCGAGCCAGCATGTGGGCAAACGCATCACCCTCCTACTGGCGCTGACGGGCAATGTGCTGAAAGCTTTTCCCGGTGTCGGCACAGTGACTGGCGGAATGCTGCACGCGGTGGCCTATGGCATGATTTTCGAGGGCCTGGGTGAGGCGGTGGCCAGAACCCTGCATGAAAAAGGCAGTCTTAAAACCGGACTGGCATTGGACTATTTCGAGGAGAAGATCAGTGGAAATCTGGAAGGCCGTGCGAAGTATTTTGCCCGGCTGGCACTGGAAGAGTTCGCCGGAAAAAGCGAGCGATAACGAAGCAGGTTCACAGGACGATCATCTGCAACTGGCGCAGGACAATCTGCGTGAGCTGCTGGAGGATGAACGCCTGCCCGCATCGATACGCGATAGCCTGAAGGATGACTTCAGTCAGGTGCAGGCGATGCTGGACAAGCTGGAGAAGGGCCACCTGCACATCGCTGTCTTCGGTCGTGTCAGCGTTGGCAAATCGGCCTTGCTCAATGCCCTGCTGGGTGAAGAGCGCTTCAGCGTCAGTGCTCTGCACGGGGAGACCCGTCACAGCGACATGGCTGCCTGGCAGGAGGTCGAAGCGGCCGGTGTCTACCTGATCGATACCCCCGGCATCAACGAGGTCAGCGGTGAAGCGCGCGAGCGCATGGCGCAGGACGTGGCCGGCAGAGCCGACCTGGTGCTGTTCGTGGTCGACAGCGATCTGACGGAGGCCGAGTTCAAAGCCATCGAAACCCTGCGGGAGCGTAACCGCCCGCTGCTGGTAGCCCTCAATAAATCCGATCGTTACACCAACGAGGAACTGGCGCTGCTGCTTGATAGCCTGCGGCAGAAGCTGGAGGGCACGGTCAGTCCTGCCTATATCGTACCGGTTGCCGCCCGGCCTGCAGAACGTATCTACCTGCAAGTGGATGAATCAGGCAGTGAGACAGAAGTGCGCAAGACACCTGATCCCGACGTGGCGAAGCTGACAGAGAGTCTCTGGCTGCTGATCGAAAAAGAGGGCATGGCGCTCTCCGCACTCAATGCCAGTCTGTTTGCCGGTCAGTTAAGCGATGACGTGGCGGGACGCATCGTCCAGATCAGACAACAGGTGGCGGAAAAGGTGATTACGGGGTACTGCCTGGGCAAGGGCATTGCCGTAGCGGTCAACCCCATACCGGTGGCGGACCTGGTAGCGGCCCTGGCGCTGGATGCCTCAATGGTAGTTCACCTGGCCCGGGTCTACGGCATGTCGGTGAGTCGTGGCGAAGCCGGCCAGTTGATCAAGACAATCGGTGCCCAAATGGCCCTGTTGATGGCAGCGGTGTGGACCGTCAACATCGCCGCCAGTGCGCTGAAGCTTAGCAGTGCTGGCCTCTCGACCCTGCTGACTGCTGCCGCACAGGGTGCGATGGGTTACTACACTACCTACATCGTCGGCCAGGCCGCACAGCGTTACTTCGCACAGGGAAGATCCTGGGGCAGTGATGGACCGAAAAGTGTCGTCGAACAAATCCTCGAATCGGTGGACAAGGATTCGATTCTTGAGCAAGCGAGGGAAGAGATTCGACAGCGTTTGAAGACGGCGCAGTAAACACAGATAGCCCGCAGTCTTTCCCTTCACGAAAACGACTACTCTTCTAGTCGTCCTGACCCACTAGTGGCTGAGTGATTCCACTGGTTTATACCTCCGTGTCTCCTTAGATAGATTGCCGATTAATTGTGTGATTAACCGTTATTCGACTTGAATTTCGCATTATTTAGATATATTTTATATTTTATGTATAGTGATTTCACATAAAGAGGGCGCTTGATCTATGAAAGTCAGCAAGCAAGAGAAAGCGATAACCCGCAAGCGTATTCTTCGAGCGGCGTCGGAAGTCATCAGCGAAAAGGGTTTCAAATCCGCCTCGATGCGTGAAATCGCACGTCGGGCTGAGGTGGGTGATGCCACCATCTATAACTACTTCACGACCAAGGAGACGCTGCTTTACGGATACTGCGAGGAGAAGCAGCTTGAAGTCGCAGAAGCACTGAAACAGATCGAGGATTTCCATGAATACAGCCTGCGTGAACAATTGCAGCAGCTGACTGAGACAGAGCTTTCCCTCTGGCTGCCTGAGCGGGAATTTCTCGCTGAGGTTTTCGAACTGACTTTCTATTCCCCGGTCGCCGGTGCAGTGAACTTGGCCGAAACACGGAGACGATTCAACCGCATGGTGGAGGATATGGTCGATGCCGCCATTGAGGCAGGGGAGATTCCGGATCAACCCTACCGGGAATTGCTGGCGCCGCTCTACTGGGACTATTTTACGGGGATTCTCGCCTACTGGTTGAAAGATGACTCAGAAGGCTATGCCAATACCACCCAACTGGTTGACCGCAGCGTGGAGATCATTGCCATAGTGTTGCAAACAGCCATGATCGGCAAGTCACTCGATCTCCTCTCATTCCTGTTTCGCAGCCAGATCAGTCGTCATCTGGAGAAGCTGGGTGATTACACGACGCCTTGGAAAAAGGCCAAGCGTCGCTTCATGGAAGGTGACGATGACTAAGTCAGTGCCAACCGGCAAGCTGGTGCGCACCGGCATCGCCGGTACGGCCCTGCTAAAGGCAGGAGGCAAACATCTGACACATGCCGCGAAGCGCCCCTTCCTGAACGAATCGGCACAGCGGGATCAGCGGGAAAGGCTTGACGACGATACGGCCCGGATCCTGTTCAAGGCATTTTCCCAGTTAAGGGGGACAGCGCTGAAGGTTGCGCAGATGTTAAGCATGGAGAGCAATCTCATGCCTGAGTGGTTTCGCAAGGAGATGATGAAATCCTACCATCAGGTCCCCCCTTTGGGTCGCCCGCTGATACGCAAGCTGATTCAGCAGGAGTTCGGTGCTGCCCCCGAGGATGTCTTCTCTCACTTCGATGCCAACGCCTTTGCCGCCGCGAGCCTGGGGCAGGTCCATTCCGCCAGTGTCAAGCCGGGTGAAACTTTGGCGGTGAAATTGCAGTACCCCGGGATCGACGTCACTATCGACAGTGACCTGCAACTGCTCCGTTCACTGATTGGGCGCACGAGACATGCAAAGCTCTTGCTATCTTCACTCGATGAGATAGAACAGCGTCTGCACGAAGAGGTGGACTATCAGCATGAGGCGGATAACACAGAATGGTTCAAAACCCATCTGCAGTTATCCAATGTCAGTATCCCGGATGTTCATCGGACGTTGTCGTCGAAACGTATTCTGACCACCACCCGTCTGCACGGACTCCACCTGGAAGATTGGTTACGCCAGAAGCCTTCACAGATAAGCCGTGATCACTTCGGCCAACTGTTATACGATGTTTTCGTCAACTCCTTTTATGGATTGCATGCCCTCCATGCCGATCCCAATCCAGGTAACTACCTGTTCAGTGAAGATGGTGTATTAGGACTCGTGGATTTTGGCTGTGTACGCTACTACACGGCAGAGTTCGTAACACTAATGCCGGTACTTTTACGCGCATATATGGATCGGGATGCACAAGCGGTTATATCGGCCTACCGGCGACTCGGTATGGTTGCCGATCTGTCTGAATCGGAGCTGCTGCAATTCTACGAAAAAGCGCTACAGCCGTTCGGCGACTGGTTGACCAAACCCTTCAAGGCCAGGACATTTGATTTCGGCTGCCGCCGTTCGCCATACAGTGAAGAGGGGTGGGCATCATTCAAACAACTCGCCAACGTCAACAAGATTAACGATCTTGCCAATGAGTTTATCTACTTTGATCGGACATTCTTCGGTTTGTACCAGATCTTTGAACACATGGGCGCAAGGGTCAAGATGGAACACCCATGGATGCTATGAACAAACCTCTCATATGGGGCGGCAGTTTAAGTCTGCTTGCAAGTGTCCTGCACATTGCCATCATTGTCGGCGGACCAGCCTGGTATCGTTTTTTTGGCGCAGGTGAGGAACTTGCCCAACTGGCCGAACAAGGATCGGCCATACCCGGTACAGTCACGGCCATTATTGCTTTGATACTGATGCTTTGGAGCGTCTATGCTTTTGCCGGCGCTGGTCTGGTGCGGCATCCACCCTGGCTCAAAGCTGTCTTGATCGTCGTTACGGCTATCTACCTGCTGCGTGGACTGAGCCTCTTTCCACTGGTGATTTTTGTCCCCCAAACTGTCGATGGCTTTCTGGTTGTGAGTTCGATGATCAGTCTGTCGATTGGGATGCTCCACTACAGAGGTACGCGGCAAATGATCTGGGAGCTGTCATGAGCGAAAGCGGAAACAGTGTTTCATCTAAAGCCAACCCATTCAGCAACCATCAACTACCCTTGGGAATCCGACTGTTTCTCTATACTGCTGGAGTGATGTTCAGCGTGATCGGCAGTGTATCGCCCCGGCTGGCCGGAAAGATTGCACTGCGTTTTTTCATGACACCTCCCAGCTATCCGGTACCGCGACGTGAATCGGCTGTTTGCGATAGCGCAAAATTAGAGATACATGAGATCAATGGGGAAAAGATTGCGGTTCGCTCATGGGGAGAGGGACCGTCAGTGCTGCTCTGTCATGGTTGGGGCGGACGGGGCACACAATTTTTTGCTCTCATCGAGGGGTTGGTTGAGGCCGGCTATCGTGCCGTCGCATTTGATGCACCGGCCCATGGCGATTCCTCAGGCAGTCGCACCAACATGCTGGAAGTCACCCGGACGATTGCCTCGGTTGCGGAACGGGAAGGCCCGATCGCTGCGGTGATCGGTCACTCGTTCGGTTGCGGTACAGCGCTGCTGGCAATCGACAGATACGATCTACCTTCTGATAAAGTTGTTTTGTTTAGCTGTTTCACCGATACCCTCTGGATCACAGAACAATTTGCCGAGGCCTTTGGTATCAGCGACTCCGTTATCAGTGCCATGCGAGAAGAGGCAATGCGTCGCTTTGTGCATCACTTTGAAACCCCCTGGGAATGGTCGCAATTGTCACCGGTGAATACCATCAAACAGGTGAAGGGTGATCTGCTGCTGATTCACGATAGACAGGACCTGGAGGTTCCCTACAAACACGCACAGAAACTGATGGAGATCGCACCCAAGGCTGAACTGTTAACTACCGATCGGCTGGGACATAAAAAGATTCTTATGAACAAACAGTGCATCGAGGCCTGTATCGAACATATCCGTCGTGGTTAACACTATTTTCTAGCATGTAGGATGCGGCTTAGGCGCACCACATATGAGATTAACATGACAGGGTCGGTTAGTACCCTTGGTTAATTGGGCAAGGAGACTGAAGCGCATAAAACGTCTGACCCTGGCGTGGTGAAAATGCGTAATCCCCCAACTCCAACCCAACTCTCTCCCGGAGGGAGAAGGAGTGAACGGGCAGCAGCCATGTGATGAATAACATTGATGCAGAGCAATAGGTTAATACAAACTAAATAAATATCAGACAATTCCTACAGGCGGTATCAGTTGTTTCGTGTATCATTCCCCGCGATTCAAAGTCTACAGGGAGTGTGACGTGTGCCGCATAGTATAGATAATGGCAAGGCCGTCGATTCAGGACTCACATGCCTGGTCTTACTGGCCCGTTTTCACGGTCTCCCTGCCGACCCCGACCATCTGGCCCATCAACGCGGCAAATCCGGAGATTTCGAAACCCAGGATATTGTACTTTCCGCAAAGTCGCTGGGCCTCAAAGCAAAAACAGTCAAGAGTGAGTGGCAGCGATTGGAGAAAACCCCACTCCCTGCGATTGCCCGGCATAAGGATGGCCACTTCTTCATTCTCGCCCGTTGTGAGGGTGACAAAGTCCTGGTCCAGGATCCCCTGGAAAAGTGTCCCCTGACCCTACCCAGGGAGATGTTCGAAGGGGTCTGGGATCGATCGCTGGTCCTCATGACCAAACGCAGCGGTTTATTAGGTGGCAGCGGCAAGTTCGACTTCAGCTGGTTCATCCCGGCCATTGTCAAATACCGTCGTTTGTTTACCGAGGTGCTGGCTGCTTCGTTTTTTATTCAGCTATTTGCCCTGATCACGCCGCTCTTTTTCCAGGTGGTGATCGACAAGGTGTTGGTCCATCGTGGCTTGACCACCCTGGATGTGCTGGCCATCGGTCTGCTGGCGGTCTCCGTCTTCGAAGTGGTGCTGAGCGGCCTGCGCACCTATCTCTTCTCCCATACCACCAACCGTATCGATGTCACCTTGGGCGCCAAGCTTTTCGATCACCTGCTGCGTCTACCGCTGGCATATTTTAAATCCCGCCGGGTCGGCGACTCGGTGGCCCGTGTGCGGGAGCTGGAGACCATTCGTAACTTCATCACAGGTTCGGGCCTGACGGTTGTGATTGACCTCTTCTTCACCGTCGTCTTCTTCGTCGTGATGTACTATTACAGCCCGACCCTGACCTGGATCGTATTGGGCGCCATACCTTTCTATGTCCTGCTCTCCATCTTCGTCACCCCGGTTCTGCGCAGACGGTTGGACGAGAAGTTCGCCCGCGGGGCGGAGAACCAGGCCTTCCTCGTCGAATCGGTCACCGGTGTGGAGACCCTCAAATCCATGGCGGTAGAGCCGCAGATGCAGCGTCGCTGGGAAGAGCAACTGGCAGCCTATGTCTCCGCGAGTTTCAAGACCGCTAATCTAGGCAACATTGCCAGTCAGAGCGCCGGGCTGATCAACAAAGTCACCACCGTGCTGATCCTCTGGATCGGCGCCACCCTGGTGATGAAAAATGAACTCAGCGTCGGCCAACTCATCGCCTTCAACATGCTGGCCGGGCGGGTCAGCGGCCCCATCCTGCGGCTGGTGCAACTCTGGCAGGACTTTCAGCAGGCGGGTATCTCTGTGCAGCGTCTTGGGGACATTCTCAATACCCCGACAGAGCCGGGCTATAATCCCGGTCGAGCCGCCTTGCCGGCACTGCAGGGCGAAGTCAGATTCGAACATGTCGGTTTCCGCTATGCCCCGGATCGCCCCAAGGTGCTTGACGATATCGACCTGCAGATCAAACCGGGTGAAATGATCGGTATCGTCGGCCGCTCCGGTTCCGGCAAGAGCACCCTCACCAAGCTGGTCCAACGGCTCTACATCCCTGAATCCGGCCGGGTGCTGATTGATGGTGTCGACCTGGCTCTGGTGGAACCTGCTTGGCTCAGGCGGCAGGTCGGTGTTGTCTTACAGGAGAACACCCTGTTCAACCGCAGTGTGCGTGAAAACATCGCCCTAACCAATCCCGCCCTGGGGATGGAGCCGATCATCCAGGCGGCCAAACTGGCAGGGGCACACGACTTCATCCTCGAACTGGCGGAGGGCTACGATACGATGGTGGGCGAGCAGGGCAGCACCCTCTCCGGTGGTCAGCGCCAGCGCATCGCCATTGCGCGCGCGCTGATCACCAACCCGCGCATCCTCATCTTCGACGAGGCCACCAGCGCCCTCGACTACGAATCGGAACGCATCATCCAGGACAACATGCAGGCCATCGCTCAGGGCCGTACCGTCTTCATCATCGCCCACCGGCTGAGTGCGGTACGGCTGGCTGACCGGATCATCGTCATCGAACAGGGGCGTATCACCGAACAGGGTAGCCACGAGGCGTTGCTCCAACAGGATGGCCACTATGCGAGACTCCATGCCTTTCAGAGCGGAGACCGGGAAAAGGAAGGCGCCGGATGAACGAGAATAGTGAACAGAGCTACCGGCGCATGGAGGAGCAGGCATTTTTGCCTGCGGCGCTTGAAGTCCGCGACACCCCACCATCCCCCATTGGTCGCACCATCGTCTGGGTTATTTTGCTCTTCTTTATTCTGGCCATCATATGGGCCACCTTCGGTAAGGTTGATATTGTTGCCGTGGCCCAGGGCAAGATCATACCCAGCGGCCACAGCAAAGTGATCCAGCCACTGGAAGTTGGTGTCATACGAACCCTGCATGTCAAAGAGGGGCAATCAGTCAAAAGAGGCGATATCTTGTTGGAGCTTGACCCGACCACCACAGCGGCAGATCTACAGCGCCTGCGACAGGATGCCGTTCAACTGAGCCAGCAGATCATCCGTCTTGAGCGTCTCAATACACTGATCGGGGAACAAACAGCACCGCTCGATCAAGCGCAGTCACCAAAGCAGGAAGTCGAACTGTCATCCTTACAGGAGAAACTATTGCTCGCCCAATGGCAGGAACACATCGAAGGCCGCCTAACCCTGCAAAAGGAACTGGCCAAACTCCAGGCCCAGCGCGCCACCCTGGAACAGCAGATTGGAAAACTCAAAGCGACCCTGCCGCTGATCATCGAACGGGCCGAAGATATGCAGACCCTACTCAAGACCAATGCTGTCGCCCGTCATCGGGTGCTTGAAGTGGAACAAGAGAAAATCAGCGCACAACACGATCTCAAAACAGCGATCAGCCAACGGCAGGAGCTTATAGAAGCAGAAGCCGAAATAGAGACAAGGATTGATCACCACCAAAGCCAACTCCGCAAACAGACCATGGAAGCGTTAACCGACGCCATACAAAAACAGGCGGCAATCGAACAGGAGATCATCAAAGCAGAAGTAAGAACCAAGGCGCAAATCCTACGTTCACCAGTCGACGGCGTTGTTCAGCAATTGGCAGTCCATACTATCGGCGGTGTTGTCACACCTGCACAGGAACTGATGCTGATAGTACCTGATGAAGAGAAGCTGGAAGTCGAAGCACTGCTGGAGAATAAAGACATTGGTTTTGTTGAAGAGGGTCAGCAGATAGAGGTGAAGATAGATGCATTTCCTTTCACAAAATATGGCACCATCGACGGCATACTCACCAATATTTCAAATGATGCGCTTATGGATGAGACAAAGGGTCTGGTCTTCAAGACACAAGTCAGTCTCAAGAAATCCCAAATGCAGATTGGTAAGCGACAAGTTAAGTTAACGCCGGGAATGAGTGTGACAGTAGAAATCAAGACCGGCACGAGAAAAGTGATTGAGTTCTTTCTGGCTCCATTATTGCGGTATAAGCAGGAAAGTATACGAGAGAGATGATTGGTGTCTAAATGGAAATCCAACTTATCATTCGCAGCATAGATATTATGTATATAGGGCACGTATGAAAAATGATGAAGTATATTTTAATTTTGGTTTCAATTGGATTATTAAGTGCCTGTAGTGATCAGTTTGAAGGACCCTATCCAATATTAGACTCAGGTATCAGAGTGGGTGCCGGAACGGTTCCAAAGACCTCCTGGATAGATAATGAGCAAGTGATATTTATTGGAATGGTGGGTGATAAGCCAAAAACAAAGGAAGAGATGGAAAAGACAAAACCAGAATATGCTGTATATATTTGGAATATAAGAAATAATGAAACGATTATGCTGGATGCAAAGCCAAAACATTATGGGTTTTGTTATCACGATAATTTGTTGGTTTATCAAGATGAAAGTGGATGGATTGAAATGAATTTAGGAGTAGTTGGGAAGAAGATAAGAGAGCGTGGCATGCCTGATTATTCTTCAAATCCCTACGACTGCAGACGAACCTGGAGACCTGAATCCATGATTGGAAGACAGTGGGTGCCTTTGAAGGTAGAAGACGGTTATTTGGATTATGGGTCACAAGAAAATGGTGACTCTCCTAACGCAATATTATTTACCCATGAATTGAAAAAAAATATACGAATGCCGTTCAGAGGCCTGAGTGTGCATATTCACTATTCGCAATTTGATGACGCATATTACATCAATGAAAGTATTTCTAGAGAAAGGTGGAGAAAAGGCGAGTGTGCTCAGGTATGGCGTTTTAATATGCTTGGCGAGACTGAAAAGGAATGCCTCTTACATCCGCATGATGGCAGTATTGAAAGATGGGCAGAGGCATTTGTTGTTACGAAAAAAGGTGTAGCACTTATTTCACATGATATGGAGAGTGTCAATGATATGGGAAGAGCTGGTATCTATCTGCATACAGATGAAAAATACATTAGACTGAACAGAGGTTATGTAACTGGTACATCTGTTTCACCTGACGGATGCAAGATCGCATATCATAATAAACCTCACTTCCACGCTAATAGTCCCTATTATAAGGGAATTATATCGGCTCAGGTGATCGATATCTGTACTATTTAGGTGATTATCTATTTATCTGTATATGGAGTTAGTTTAACAAGGAGTTAGAAAATAGTGCCATACTGCAATTCAATCGACTGGCATACGATAATGGTGTTGGTAATGCACCTGATGGATGGGTGCTTGATCAGGGTTTCAATGATGATGGTGTTTTTATAGATGATGCCACAGGCTTCAAGGTTGCCTTCTATAAACAAGATCAAACTAATGAATATGTGATTGCCTTCGCAGGTACGGAAGACAGTAAAGATTGGTTTACAGATTTGCAGCTTGGTCTATTTCAGTGGAGTGGGAATAGCTCTGTTGTAATTGATTATTTGGTGTCTATAAAAACTCGTTATTCAGATGCAAATATTAATTTTACAGGACACTCATTAGGTGGTGCGCTGGCGCAATATGCAGCCTATGATTATATTAAAAAGCATCAAGAAACGGACGCCATATCTGATAGGCCAATCAACACGACATTAACAACAGTTAATGCCCTTGGTGGTATTGATGGATTAAAGCAAGCTTATAATCAGGACTATTCAGCCTCCATCGCAAACGAACTAGGCGAGACCCGCCACTATATCCTGGAAGGCGACCTGGTTTCCTCATTGGGCGGCGGCCATCTGGGCGGAAACACTTACCTCATCAAAAATCAACTCCTGCCCAATCCGATGGATTTCATGGAAGGGCACTATCTTGCGACAGTCATGGGTCTGCCGCCATCCTTCATCGACGCTGCCACACCAGTTGTACTTGACTATTTCGATCTTGAGGTGCTCCAGCCATTGGCCGGAAGCCTCAGCAACCTGTTCAATGACAAAGACGTCAGTCAACTCGAAGCCAATATGCGCCTGGTGGTCGGCATACTCGGTGCCGCAACCGTCTATGAAAAATTATCTGTGACTTCATTGGAATATGGAGAATTAGAGAAACTACTCAATCGGTTTATCGAAAACATCTACCTCTCAGATCCGGATTCCACCACCGGTATGGCCTGTAAAATACTCATGACCATGCCTTGGGAGGGCTTGTTTAGATCATTAATTGTCGATGAAGGTGCCACGGCTACCGGTATAACCGGTATGGCACTGTTAGGTGCAGTCCTGTGTGACAAGTTGGAAGTCGGCATGGAGACGCTCAGAGAGAACCTGCCGCAAAATATGATTGATGAACTTGAAAAAACTGAATTCTTTCAATCATTCGATGTGATACGAGATTTTGTCGTGGAATTCAACACCACAGTTTCCGATATCACTGATCGACTCACCGGATATTTCATTGCAAATGACAAGCCGCTCCCCACGTTGAACGACATGGCGCTGTCGGAAGGGGGGCAAGCAACCATGACCCTCTCACTCAACCGTGAGGCCGGAAGCAAAGGCGAAATTTACCTGCTGACAGTTTATGACCCGGATCTGATTACACTCAGCGGAGATGGTGTATTCGTCAGAGATGCAACAACCGGACAGTATCTTGTCAGTATCGAGCCTGAATCGACTAGCCGAAACATACAGGTCAATGCCAACGGCAATGACGGAAACAATACTTTCGACTCAGCAATGATAAGTGTCGCAGGAACACCCTATACTGAACTCGGTGACATGTTCAGCGACCAGGTTTTTGATACGGCTTACATAGATATCGACGATACCCACTACGATTCATCCCAAGCGCTGCATCAATATGGCACAAACAATGATGGAGTCGCCAGTTCAAACACCCGAGATGTACTGACTTATGTCTATGCACTCGGCGGTAACGACATAGTTTATAATTCCGGGGAATTATCACAGACCTATGGTGGCGACGGTAACGACCATATCGAAACCAGTAGCAATCTCGATACGTTTGACGGATCGACCTTGGACGAGATAGCAAACTACTTCCTGGAAAACACTGCATATGCCACAACATATACCGCCGCAATGGCACTGGCGATAGAAAGCCGAGACCAAAGAGCGGCAGGTCTGTTCAATGACTGGTCTGATGGCGGTGCGGGTAACGACCAACTCTATGGCTACGATGGAGAGGACTATCTGGCAGGCGGTGATGGTAAAGACTACCTGAATGGAGGCGGCGGCAACGATATTCTGATTGCCGGAGGCGCCACAGAAAACCTGCTAGTGGGACATGCACACAGTGACACCCTCATTGGCGGACAGGGAACGGATTATCTGATAGGAGATGCTGATATCCAGCCTGGCGATAACAGCCAAGCCGGGTACTTGGAGTGGTCCGTAACAAATA
>JAHXIP010000034.1 GCA_025655575.1 Candidatus Thiodiazotropha sp. (ex Monitilora ramsayi)
TTGCGTTTGATAGCCATAGGTCACTCCTTGGGATAGTATCCCCTTATCTGAGTGTCTATGAAAGGTGGGGTGTTTCAGTCTGTCCCCTATTACGCGTTCGTCATCGGGTCGATCAGAGCAGTTGATCAGGCCTTTCCGGTTCGGAGGGGGATCCAAAAGGCAGGGCGTTGTCAGCGTCGATCCCATCCCGGGTGCAGTGACATCTACCCCGTGCGCTGAACCGGCGTGAATTCAGCCGTTCACATGCTGAGAGATTGCCTACTGAAGGTATGATCAGTGGCTGTTTGCTGAAGGTTGGGAAATCATCAGGTGCGTGCAGATGGCACGCGGCTTCCCTTGCCTGAACCTGGGAGCACAGCGAGAGGGTGATGAGGATCGTTCCCTGAAACGCTCGCCACCAGGTGTTCATTCGTAGGGCTCTACCTCTTCAGCCTGAATCTGGTATCCGGCGTTTGCGAGATCGGTGTTGAATGGCTTTGCGCTGAGGGTGCCGGTTACCCAGACCGTATCGAAGGCTTGGCGTATCTTTGCATCCCCCGCTGGTACCTTGACGTAGACTGTCTGGTTGGCAGGAGGCGGAGGTACATGAATACAAGCGCCGTAGTAGGGGACCAGAAGAAATTCGCTGAGCTTCTCTCCATCACCCTCGATTGGCACAACAAAGCCGGGCAGCTTGATCCGTTTCCCGTCCAGGCTCTCCACCACCGGGGCAGCATTCCAGGCTGCTTGCAGCTCCTCCAGCACCTTTTGGGCTCTGGGATCATCGTCAGCCAGATCATCGATATTGCCAAACTGCGACAAGATCTTGTCCGGACGATAGTCCTCGGGAATCATGGCGTCCCACTCCAGCTCAGGCACCTGTTCGGCAAACGCGGTGTTGAGGCAGAGTAACGCAACAAGGGGTAGCACAAGTGTGAATCGGGTTTTCATGGCTAGACTTTTACAGACGTATGCTCATTCCGTCGGACAGGGAGTAACGATAAGCTCGAAATCCGGGTATTAGGCCGATAATCAGGCCGGAAGTTCCCACCAGTCCCAGTATCATCCACTCACGGAGTGATGGGAAATCGATCGGTATATGGAGACCGTAGTTGGCCTCGATAAAGGGTTGGGCCATAAACAAACCCAGGTAGAGAAGAAGCAGGCCCAGGGCCATTCCGACCAGGCTCAGCAGCAGGCTCTCTCCGGTGACCAGCAGCAGGATATGGCCCGGGCGGGCACCCACCGAGCGCAGTATGGCCATTTCACGCCGTCTTTCATTGAGTCCGGCCAGCATCACGGTCAACATGCCGATCAGCCCTACCGCCACTACCAGGATCGTGACAACCAGCAGGGCATTCTCCGCCACACTCATCAGGTCCCAGAGCTGTTGCAGCGCCACGCCGGGCAGGATGGCCAGCAGCGGCTCCTTGCGGTAGTCATTGATCTCACGCTGGACCCGGAAGGTGGCGAGCTTGCTCTTCAGGCCGACCATGAACGCGGTGATCTGTTTGGGCGTGAGGTTTTTTTTCAGGGTATCTTCGGCACTCAGTTTAAGTCCGGGAACCTGTCTTCCGGCAATCCAGTCCGAATGTATCGCTTCGATCCCTTCCAGGGGCACATGTACCGTGCGATCAACCGGTGTGCCCGTCGGTTCGAGTATGCCTACCACCTCAAACGGTTTGTCATCATGCATTGCGAAGCTGGTCTTGCCTGCGCCGTGGGCGATGACGATTTTCTGGCCGATGCGGTAGTTCAGCATCTCTGCGACTTCGTGGCCGAGAACCGCTTGGTAGACCTGTTCAAACGGCTGGCCCTGGTCGAAGGCAAGGGATCGTTTCCGGGCGTACTTGTAGTGCAGGAAATAGTCCTGGTTGGTACCCATCACCCGGTAACCCAGGTGTGAGTCCCCCAGCGAGATGGGGATTGTCCACTTCACCAGGGAGTGGTCGGCAAACTTGCGGTAGCTCTTCCATGAAATGTTATTGGTGGCGTCCCCGATCCGGAATACCGAGTAGAGCAGCAGATTGATGGCGCCGCTGCGGGCACCGACCACCAGGTCCGTGCCGGAGATGGTGTTGGCAAAGCTGTTGCGTGACTCCACCCGTAGCCGTTCCACGCCCAGCAGCAGCGAGACACTCAGGGCGATGCTGACCAGGATCAGGGTCGCGGTAAAGCGACGGTTCAACAGGCTTTTGAAGGCAAGGGAGAGGATCGCCATTACACGCTCCTCACGGGTGTCTGGTTGATCTCGTCCAGGGCGATGTGGTGTTCGAACAGCGGTTCAAGCTGCCGGTCATGGCTGACAAAGAGCAGGGTGGAGCCCGTCTCTTCGCACTCCTGGAACAGCAGACGGAGAAACGCCTGCCGCATGTCGCTATCCAGCGCCGAGGTGGGTTCGTCGGCAATGATGATCTCCGGGGCGCCAATCAGTGCCCGCGCCGTCGCCACGCGCTGCTGCTGTCCGACACTGAGCTCGGTAACAGGTCGATGCACAAGATCCGTATGCGCCATATCCAGGTGCCCCAGCAGACGCATCGCTTCATCATGCAGACTGTTTCCCGATTCGGTCGCCTTGTGCTTTCTCAGGTGAGAGAAGCGGCAGGGCAGAGTAACGTTCTCCAGCACGGAGAGATAGGGAATCAGGTTAAACAGCTGGAAAACAAAGCCGATGTGATCGGAGCGGAAGTGGTCCCGTTTGGCGCTGCCCAGGCGGTTGATTGTCTCGCCGAGTATCTTCACCTCTCCGCTGGTGGGGAGATTCACTCCCGCCATCAGTGCCAGCAGGGTGCTCTTCCCACTGCCGCTGGCACCGCGGATAAAGATCCGTTCACCGCGCGCCACCTCCAGCTGCGGTATGTGCAGTACTTCCGGAAGTTCCCGTCGCCATGCAAATCGAAGATTGTCGACCTCTATTGCATTGATTTGTGGCATGAAGTTATTCCGGTAGTCCCAGCGGTCGATACAGCCCTAGAGTTCCAGGGTGCTGTGTCCTGGCGTCAAGTCTAACTTTTGCTGCCCCCGATTTGAAATGGCCTGTACCTCGATGGCCTCCGTGGCGGGAAAGTGATCAAACAGGTGGATGTCGATTTTGTTCAGGCGGGTGGTTTCTGCACACTGGTAATGATAATGGGTGGCGAAATCGCTATGGTTTTCCTCCTCATGCTCATCCTGCACAGCCATGGGAGATTTCACCGCTTTCGACTCAATGATGCATTTTGCTGCAGCGGGAAGGCCAAATAACAGATCAGGGTTATTCAGGGTTTCAAGCGCCGCTTTCAGCCTGCCCATCTGTTCTTCACTTTTTGGCTGGTGCTCAAAACCGACGATATTCATAGCCGGGCTGAGAAATTCGATCTCGAGGGCGTTTTCCTCAAGCACTATCAACAGCTTCGCCTCTCCGTGGACATGACTTTCATGTTGCTCGTGGTCAGATTCGGATGCCTGCAGTGGTGTTGAAAGGGCAAGCAGAGAGAGGGAGAGGAATCCTATTCCAGTTTTGAACATGGTGCTTTTCTCCTGGGTCTAACACCTATTATGTTATAACATAACGATTATGTAATGAAAGAATAATAATGGAGAATAAAGGAGGTCGGCGGGAGCAAATAATAGGGGACAGGCCACGTTTTCAGTTAGATACTGGAGAGTTTGTACGATCAAGGAGGATTGCACGTGCCAAGAAGAGCGAGAATAACCCTTCCGGGAATACCCCATTATATTTCCAACGTGGAAATAACAGGCAGGCCTGCTTCTTTGCAGATGATAATTACCAATTCTATCTAAGTTGGCTATGGCAGTATGCGAGAGAGTCACGTTGTGACATTCACGCTTATATATTGATGACCAATCATGTTCATTTGCTACTGACACCTCATAAGAAGAATCAAGAAGAAACGCGTATATTGAATTGTTTCGATAGCACTTGGATGATGGGCTTTTAGATAAAATACGAACAGCTACAAATGGTAACTATGTTCTGGGTAGTCAATATTTTCAAAAACAGATAGAAGAAGCACTACGAAGAAGAGTTGCACCTGGTAGACCGGGGCGTCCGACAATGAATAGAGAGAGTGACACGCTGGAACTGTTTAGTGAATAAAGAACGAATAAAACGTGGTTTATCTCCTGTTACTTTGTGATGTCGATATCCCAACAAGACCAGAATAATCTATAGTGAGGGAGGTTTTTGATGGCGTTCCTCAAAAGCAGAAGGAATTTATCAACCCAGCTGGAGGATAAGTATATGGGACTTGATGTGGAGCCCAATATTTTAGAGAAGATCAAGAGGCTCTTCGTGCAGTTGCTTCCTGAAAATGCTGTTCAAGGCTATACAGGCATATACTATGGTGATGGCTATGCAACGTATCCAATGGTTTTCTTTGATAAAGATCTCAAAGAAATAAAAATGAAATTTGAGGGATGGGATTCACCTCAAATGAAAACACAATCGGCTCTGACGGGAGTCCTGAGTGGTCTTCGAGAGAAAAGAGATAGTCTTGACAAGGATCAAGAGGATTACTGGAATCTGTCAATCTTCTGTATTGAAGATAATGAGACTAAAGAAATAATATCAGTGTACAGACCTGAGCTGGATGAAGTGGAGTCAGACGAGGGACAGTCTCTAGCAAATGATTTGTTCCTAAAGTTTAAAAAATCGGTCAATAAAAAAATAAAAGGGGTCGGTGACAACTGATTACCATTTACATTTAGAATGCAATCAGATTAAATTTCACCGACGCTAGAATTAAAATAATCTCACAACCAGCAGCGCAAAAGGAGTTTGCAATGCCACGAAAACCCCGTATTTACCTTCCAGGTATTCCCTGCCATGTTATCCAGCGTGGTAACAACCGCGATGCCTGCTTCTATTCTGATCAGGATTATCGCTTCTATCTCGATTGCCTTGAGCGTGCGTGCAGCCGTTACAAGGTGCTGCTTCACGCCTATGTATTGATGACCAACCATGTCCACTTACTGATGACACCGAGTGATGCATACGGTATCTCTCGTGTCATGCAGTCACTGGGTCGACGTTATGTGCAGTATATCAACCGGGTATACCGCAGAAGCGGCACTCTATGGGAGGGCAGGCATAAAGCCAGCATCGTTGATGCTGAAAAGTATCTGTTGACCTGCATGCGGTACATTGAACTGAACCCGGTCAGGGCGGGTATGGTCGCTCACCCGGGAGAGTATCCATGGTCGAGCTATCGGGTCAACGGTCAAGGTGAACATGACGCTTTGATCACTCTGCATGAATGTTATGCACGTTTGGGAGATTCTGTAGATGTGCGCTGCCATCACTACCGTAGCCTCATGGCGTATCAACTGGATATTGATGATATCCATGCGATCAGGAGTGCATTAATTTACTCACTGCCGCTGGGTGATGAAAGATTCATTGATCAGATAGAGGCAGCAATCGGGCGTAGCGTTGGATATGCCAAGCGCGGGAGGCCGGGTATCAGGGAAAAGGAAGTTGGGTATATTCTTTAAGAATGATACGTATTTGTCACCGACCCCTTTTTCAGTCACCGACCCCTTTTTCAAATTATACATCCAGCCGTTTCCAGGGATCATTCATCTCTCCTTTACGGCGACCATGTCCTCTACGACGAGGTTCCACTTCAGGTTCGAATCTGATTAACTCACGGCGATCATCAATTTTTCTACGTTGCTCAATACGACGCTCAGGTCCAAAATATGTCGTTTGTTCGGTCATCCCTATACCTCTCTACAGTCTCATTCAACTCATAATAGTCTAGCAGGATGCGTGCTGATGATTGTTAATTGATGATTGGCTAATTGTGAAAATTGTCTACAAGACTAACACCTGCGATAGCTGTAGCTTATTCAATGGAATTTAAGCGGATGAGTAAATTAAGAAACAACATTAGTATTTCTGAATAAAGCTGCTTGCTTCCTGGTTAATTACTCATGCATTGTCTCGACGCTTTGTTGTTATCAATCAAGGGGCTCAGAGTTTTTGAAAAAGCGTGTCCGATTAGGGAAGGTATGAGATTAAATGGGGCTGATCCCTTTAAAGTATTTAGTCGGAAATGCTCCTGCTTCAGCTGGGTTACAGATAAGTAAGTATATCTTTATAAAGAATAAACGAGCATATTATCGATATCCATGGACTGTTCACTAGCCGTTGTGCAGACCATTGGTCTTGATGAGGTGTTGAAATACCGAATAAAAGCCTGTTTTAAAGACTTTGCGATTTATTGAAGAGAACTCGTAGAAAAATTGCAGATATTATGGAGGTTAGGTGATTCTGTTTTCAGCCTAGGCTGCGATCGACAAATTGCAGTTTTTCAAATCAGAGTGGCATTCAAATCTTATTTACTTTCTTCGACATTGACCAAACGTTCTTCACTGGAATCCAGCACCGGTGATGCATCGAGGTCACTGGCCTGCATCATCGATGCAATTCGCTGTAAGGATGATAATAGAAGCGACTGTTCCCACTCTTTCATCTCGCCAAAAGACTTGACGAAACTTTCCTGTAATAGTGCAGGTGCGCTTTTCAGTACCTGCTTTCCGGTATCGGATAAGTTAATCCATACTTTTCTTTTATCTTTGCTATCGCGTTCACGTGTCAGATAGGTCTTTTTTTCCAGGCGATCAAGAATTGTGGTCACGGTAGCCTGACTGAGACTGACGGAGCGTGCGAGCACGCCGGAAGTGACAGGGCCTTCTTCATGAATGATTTGCATTATTAACAATTGGGGGCCTGTTAGACCTGATTCACGCTCTAGTTTCTTAGAGTGCAAATCAATTGCCCGGATAATTTGTCGCAAGGCAATAAGTACCTGATCATGGGTTTGCATGCGTTCTCTCTATTGATCATCTCATATATATAGGGTTTTCAGCGTATTATACGTTATGAATCAATCTTATTGGAGGTGCGCAGCGTACTCGCTTTGCCTGGACGGAAAAAATTTAGTACACTAATAATTATTATCCTAACCAAAATAGTCTGTGCCAGCAGGAACTTTTTACAGATAAATCCCCCTCCAACAGCCCTCGACAGCTAATCCAAATAGCCACCATCTGACTCAACACTGCTTCATTTCTTCGGTGATGATCATGATTGCCAGTGTCAACCATGATGGGTTGGGTGTTGTTGTCACAGACCCTCTAGATGACAGCTGAACTCAATGAGCAAACTCAACGAACTGAAAAACACAGACTGGACTGCAATCGATTGGCAGAAAGAGCTGAAGAACAACATAAGTACAATCGACTCCCTGAAACAGTACATTGAGTTATCGGAAGAAGAGGAGAAGACGTTAAGAGAGGTGGTTGATAACCACCCGATGAACATCCCGAGATACTATCTAAGTCTCATTGATGAAACTGATGAAGGGGATGCGATCAGAAAGCTGGCGCTTCCAAGTGAAGAGGAGTTGGTGGTCGCCGGTTCGATGGGAGAGACCACCCAGGACCCTTATGGTGATGACAAGCACAACAAAGGGAACGGTATCCTGCATAAGTATCCGTACTCTGCACTTGTTGTCGCCACTGATTACTGCTCGATGTATTGCCGCCACTGTTTTAGAAAAGCGATTGTCGGACTGCCCAATGACAAAACGGTTGAGAATTTTCAACGTGCCGCAGAGTACATCAGGGAGCACAAGGAGATAACCAACGTCGTGATCTCCGGTGGGGATCCTCTGTTGATTAACACTCGCAGAATCAAAAAAATCCTTGGGAGTCTGGTGGATATCGATCATCTCAATTACGTTCGAATCGGCACCAGAACACCCGTGGTTTATCCGATGCGGTTCTTCGATGACGAATTGCTTGAGACTTTCAGGGAATTCAACAGACACAAGTCCCTTTATCTGCCTACTCACTTTAATCATGTGAGTGAAATTACAGATATGGCGAAAGAAGCCGTGCTCAGAATTCGTGAGACAGGTGTCACCGTGAATAACCAAGCGGTATTTCTGGAGGGGGTCAATGATAGCGTGGACGATATCGAAGCCTTGATGAATGCCCTGGTTAAGATTGGTGTCAATCCATACTACCTATACCAGTGTATGCCTGTTTCACGTGTCAGGCACCATTTCCAAGTGCCGTTGAGAAGGGGCGTGGATATCGTCGACAAAGCCAAAGAGCGACTGGATGGTTACGCCAAGCGGTTCAAGTTCATCATGGGCCATGACATCGGAAAAATAGAGATATGCGGTAGAATCGACGATAAGTTGATTTTAAAACACATCCACGCCAGACCGGAAAAGCCCCATGAAGCGAGCCAAATAAAGATCATGCAGTTGGATGACAAGGCCGGGTGGCTTGACGATATGCAGGAGATCAGCCTGTAGGTCAATGCCTGTCAGACACGTCATGTTCTCCACGAAAAGGAATGTCTCATCCTGCTGTCGTGCAATAAAAAAGGGCCTGTAGCCTTATTTTACTGACTGGAAGCGTCAGACCCCGTTTATGCCAACGGGGTGCTGAAACTGAGCAGCTTCCGATCCGAGTTGGAGTAAGATGATTAGTAAAGATTGCCCATCACTCGACACATTGATGACGAAGTAAGGAATGGTGTCTGAGAGAGTGGTCTATAAAACTTCATAAGTTCTATTACTGTCATACTACCGCTGACGGATTGATTGAGATCCAGTAAAGCCGATAGAACCAAACATCACCTCACAGATACTCACAAAGACAATCCAATCCCACTGCGCCTTTCATACTGGTTATCAATGTCCAATCAGGACATTCTCCAATTTATTCATATCGAGAATGCGCTGATACATCTGAATCATCTCTTTGTCGTGCTCATTGGCCGGCGGTGTGTGTTCAGAAATCCTTTGTTGGTAGTACTCTGATCTCTCTTCAGACGAAATAGCAAACAGCTTCACCTGGTTCATCTCTTCCTCCGATTAGTCGTTTTTCTAGTCGGAATGAAAATACTAAACAAATCTTAAGAAACGCTGAAGATATCCAGTTTTTTATGGCTGATCATCAAATCTGCCCAGAGATTTGTGATATAGCTCACAGAGGTCTACGCAATTATCACTGACTCATATACCCTCCTTTTTCTTTTTTTGTAGTTATTGATTAAATCGAAAGAAAAATTCTCGCAAGTTTCTCACCTTGCCCACAAAAACCAGAACTTCATTTCCTGAACTGTTGATCTACTGAAGCAGATCAGCCAGATCATGGAGATTTCTTCTCGCAATAGAAAAAAATATTGGTTAAAGGGTTAGCCCAGATACCAAATAATCGTTAGAGTACTAAACTGAGTATAGGGAACCACGGCTCACGGTTTCAGGCATCTTTATTCTTGATATGGAGATGGTCATGAGGTGGACTTTCGCTCTTTTTTTTACTGCGCTGCTCATGGTCGCAGTGGCTCACGCCGAACTCAGTACAGTTCAATCCAGTAAACTCAATCCGATTCTCCCGCAAAGCTATCAGTCTTCAGAGACCTGTTCGAACTGCCATACCCGATTGTATGAACAATTTGAACATTCAATGCATGCCAGGGCATTCGAGAATCCTGTTTTTCAATATCAATTTTATGATGTATTACTTCCCCAAATGGTGAATGATAATGACAGCGTTTTCGCTGCAGCGGCCTGTCTGAAATGTCATTCACCCACGACCTTCCTTACCCAGGATCTTCGTCTGCCTACCCGTGACGCAGGGGATAAATCACTACCCGGTGTGACCTGTGACTTTTGCCATACACTGACGGGTTTTACGGGACCGAGTCCAGGTAACGCCAACTACCGTAATTCCCCGGGGCCGATCAAGTATGGTCCACTGCAATTTTCTACTGACTGGCACCGTGCCTACTCGCAGTTTCAACGCGAGAGCGAGATCTGTGCCGTATGCCACGAGGCGACGAATAGATTTGGGGTGCCGATACACACGACCTACAGCGAGTGGAGGGCCAGTGCCTGGCCAAACAGGGGGATCGTTTGTCAGGATTGCCATATGAGTGCGAGCGGGCGCCTGGTAGCGGGAAAGCCTATCTTTGATTCGGGTGTCCTGGCCGTAAACACGCTTATTACGTCGAAAGCGCGGGAAAAGATCTATAGTCACCGTTTTCCAGGCGCGAGAACCGACAACCAGCTGCATGGTGCGGTAAAGCTTCAGGTGCATAGTTTCCCTAAGCGGCTGAGACCGGGTCAAACGATGTTTGTCGGTATTGAGCTGGATAACACAGAGGCTGGACATAGTATGCCGACAGGCGCGATTGAATTACGTCTGGCCTGGTTGGATGTGAGGCTCAAGATGCAGGACAAGGAGTGGCAACTTAAGGCAAAAACCACTGCGAAGATGAATTGGGATGTGGCGGGAGGCAATCCTGCGGATAAGGCACTGAACGGTACAGCTATATCGCCGGGCAGCCGACTTTACCGGGCCATTTTAGTGGACAGAGAAGGTCAGCCGACACTCAATAAATGGGAGGCAGTCGATAAGGTTTTCGATAATCGATTGCAGGCAGGAGAGGAGCGGCGTGAGCTGTTTAGCTTTACCCTGCCGGCAGATGCCTCCGGCAGTCTAGAGGTCGATGCGACACTTCGATATCTCCGCTATCCTCCCGGTGCAGCAAAGCGTCTTGGTACCGACACGGTCGATAGTGTTCTGGTAGCTAAGGCCAATAAGATCATTCAGGTCAGTCACTGACGCTCGGTTAAAGCGGTCATTAAAGTCGGTGACAAGTAATAATTATTTAAATTGTTAATTGTCACCGGCCACTTTTTGTGACGATGGTGCGCCTAAGGTGATCTGCCTCCTATAGTACGGCCCGCTGACCGGATCAGTCGATGAGGGGCCAGAAGGACAATATCCGATCGTTGAAGCAGTGGTAGATGCTGTCAGGGTTGTGTCTCACCTGATTGATGTACCAATCGTAAAAACGCTGTTCGTTTGCATCCATTATATTTCCGGTACCTTCGTTGTTTCTCAGGGCCATGCCGCTAATGCCGTTTTCAATGTCCTGCCAGATCCAGTTCAGCCGGTCGGCCAGGCGCGTGGCGCGTGCATCGGGATCTTCCGTTGAAATGAATTCCATGTAGAGTTGATTCACCGGGTTGATGCGGCCCATGGCGTCTCCGGGCGGAAATCCGCTGGCCGCCACCATGGCGCGCTGCCACGGCTGGGCATGGTGAAAGAACCAATTGATGCCAAGGTCGCCGTAACTGGTGCCATGGTTTTGAATGAACCGGAGATTTTCGATGGCTGCCGACCGCTGGTTGTCGATTTGATCCACGATGCAGTGCAGCTCCTGTCGGTGCAGGGTGTTGTTATAGGAAATCCGGGTCAGCGCATCCCGCAGGGCCGCGATAAAAGCAACGAAAACAGCATCTAGCGTTGTCCCTTCCACCACGTCTCCTTCGAAAAAGAGGATTTCCATCTGGAAGCGAATGGTCATCACATATCGCCGGTTGTCGCGAATAATGACGCCCCACAGGTTGATGGGGGCGCCGTCGGCCATGCCCTCCGCAGCCAACAGGCCAGTATGCAGTCGTGAAAGGTCCGGTGTTCGGTCGATGACTTGTTCTGCAAATTCTTGATTGCTGCGAAAAATCATGCCACGCCTGATTTCAGGGGATTCCAGTACTACCTGACGGCGGAAGTCGATATACCGCGTGTGGAAAGGTACCTGAACTCTAAACGGTTCGTATGACGTCGGTGTGGCTGTCTGCCACCACCCTCCGGCCACCGCATCCGACACGGTATCGGATGCGCCATCGCCCACCGCGTTCTGGGCATATCGCTGGTAGAGATCCCGGGCCTGGGATGAATCGAGCAGGTCGTTGTCGATGCCCTGGTTCAGGATATCTCTAAATGCCGCGGCCTCCCGCTGGACACGCCGGGCCGAGGTGGACGGGCTTTCCGCCGGCGCATTCCCGCTTTCGCCGCCGTCCGATCGGGAACCGTTCCGACCACGAATGCCGGTGGTCGCGCCGGGTGCGGCAGCGGTACCGGTGGAAGTGCTGCCTTCGTCTTCCTTGTCTTTCTTAGCCTTGATCTTTTCGCGCTCCGTGGCGCCTTGTTCTTTCAGCCGTTGCTGTTCGACGGCGCCCGCCACTTCGGCCAGTTTTTGCAGCATGGGACCGAGCTCTTCGATGCCCGACATGTCACGGAAGATATCTGGGGTTTTAAGTAGGTTCATCACAGCGCTTAAACCGGTGGGGTCAGGTGTCTCCGGCGTGCCTTCCACCCCGAGACTCGCCGTTGGTGATGTGGGGCCGGCCGCTAGGGGTGCTTGGGCCCGGCTCCCGGGCTGAACGCCGGTGATCTGGGGTGCCGGTGTATCGCACGGAGCCTCCGACCAGTCCCAGAAGCGGGATTCGTCGATGGGCTCGCAGGCATTGCATGTGGACAGTTTGGCTTCCGCAAAGGCGCCACGCGTGGGAATGCTGATGATCCTGACGTCCGGCGTTGTTCCGGCGTTGGGACCCGGTATCTGGGGCATCACTGGTCCTGCTGGAAAGGCCACCTCGTTGCCGGAAATGCCGAGAATGTGATTGTCGATGGCGTCGATTAGACGCACACCGTCCCGTTCGTAGCGCGCGAAGCGAACGGCCCTTGCATCGGCGTCTTCGTAGAGCCAGAACAGCTTGTTGTAGTAGTGGCTGTTGGTGCTGAGGTGATCGATGAGTTTCCGTTCCTGCAGTCGGTCTGCCACCATGGCGTGATCTCGTGCACGGCTCTGGACTTCGCCCGCCAGGCGGATCAAGCTGCTGAACCATGATCCATCGCGGGTGAAGGCATGGGGGAGTGGGATAGAGACGCCCCGGTCCGCGTCACTGTCGTACAAGACGCTCAGGTCGGTTCCGTCTTCGCCTTCGGCGGCAAACTGGATCAGTAGACCGGCCAGGGTCCAGTTGCTGTCGCGCTTGTTGTAGCGGATACCGATCCGATTGATGGCGGCGGCCGGCCTCGCCGGCAAGCCGTCGGTGCTGTCAAAGGTGAACCGCGCATTGGTGTAGCGACGGAAATCCTGTACGCCCTCGTTGTTCAAACGCCGCTCAAAGCTGGTGCCATCGTTCCATTCGATAATGAGGAAAACCGGATCGCCACGCTGTCCGTCGGCACCGGTCCGCACATCGACGACCAGGCGGGTGATGGGTGTCTCCGGGGACTCCGTCGATGCCCCGCTTGGATCACCATAGGTATATTCAAGCCGTTCGACCGCGGAAAGGGCTTCTGCCAGGCGCGGATCGAGCAAGTGGCTTTCCAGGGTCTGTCGGTGGGTCAGTACATCCGATCGCTGGAAACGGTCGATAAAGCGGTCGGTATAGTCGACGAAATAGACGTTCTGCTCGCTGCGAAGCTGGGTCGACAGGCAATAGTGGCGGACCACTTCGTAGTAGAGAACGGTCATGGCGTGGCAGTGATTGTGGTTGGTCACCGCCCGTGTTTCCACGCGATCGGTTTCCGCCTGTCCGGCCTGTACGACCACCGTGCTGCGTACTTCCCGTAGCGCATTGCTGGCCTGGGTGATGCGATCGCCCAGCTGCTGAACGGTATCGGCTGCGACATTGCGCTCCCCTTCGGATTGGGACCGTCCGATGCCGATGGCGTGGGAGCCCGTCACGCCCCAACTGCCCTGCCCATACCCCCCCACGCCCGCCGTGCCGCCCAGGAGGGATTTGCCTTTCTGGAATTCTGAGACCATGGCCTCGACTGACTCATCAATGACGCGATCGCGCGTCTGGCTGTGGGCGAGATTTTCCGCAAACGCCGTGGATTCGTTGCGGCGCTCCGTATCCTGACGGGCCCAGTCGATGATAGCCAGATTCACCGATTCACAGGGCGCGAGGGTCAGGCTGTAGAGCACTTGTCCGAGGCCGTGATTGATGGGCTGCCATTGCATTTCGTAGTTCAACAATCCGCCATGGCGGATGGCCATACCGCCCGTTTCCGAATCCCCGGACGTGGTGAATTCGATAGCCGGTCGATCCGGTCGTTTGACGAATTGGGTGAAATGAAAGAACCGCTCCGGCACGTTGCTGGGAAGCAGCACTTCGCACCCGTCGGCCCCGATCACGGGTGTGCCGTTACTGCCGAACGAGCCGGGAGACAATTTCCAGTCGAGCAGATCCGGGTTCTGTATGGAGGGCAGGGTGGGGTTGGGGGCCGGGTTCGGGATGGCGGTCATGTCCAATGCAAAGGGGTGCGCCACCGGTCGATGGGTTTCCTCCGGCAGGATCCGCAGTCGTTTCTGGCGATCCACCAGCGATGTCACGCTAAAGTGCTGGATCTCGCCGTGCAAAGATTCCGCCGCGGATACATCAAAAGAGAGGTATCCGGCGTGATTGCTTGTCAGAACACCCAGAGAGTGTGTGCGTCGCTGGCGTTCCCCATTGGTGTTATCAATGATGTGTTCCACCGCTTGAATTTCAAACGGGACATGGGGAATGGCGCGTCCAGAGTGCTCGTCCATTACGGTGAGTCTTATCTTCGGCATGGCGAACACCTCCTGGTGTACATATGGAGTTCAATTTTCCAATTGATCAATCCAAGGATAGGAATGCCGTGTTGAGGTGTAAAGGTGAGATGGCCCTGGCGGGTGCTGTTACCCTTGTTCAGTGCATCGCTAGCACCTAAAGTCTCAACATCGACAAAGGGAGCAATGACAAGCTAATTAAAGGGGGCAGCTTGGTTTCAAGAATCAAGTGCAACACTGAGGAGACTGCCATCGAGTTCACTCTCCATGATCTCCTGAGGTGTTCTAAATCCAAACCGCTTTCGTGGGCGTGTGTTAAGCAACCAGGCAATATAGTCCAAATCAGCCTGCG
>JAHXIP010000035.1 GCA_025655575.1 Candidatus Thiodiazotropha sp. (ex Monitilora ramsayi)
GTAGATCTGGGTGGTGGACAGATCACTGTGACCCAGCAAGAGTTGTACGACACGAAGATCTGCTCCGTGATTGAGCAGGTGAGTGGCAAAGGCATGGCGCAGGGTATGTGGTGAAATCGTTTTGCTAATAGATGCCGCCTGCGCATGTTTCTTGATGCGATACCAGAAGGCCTGGCGGGTCATGCCCTGACCCCGGCGGGTGGGAAAGAGATGGGCGCACACTCTGGCGCCTAGCAGATCAGGCCGAGCCTCCCTGTTGAAGCGCTCTAGCCATGCTTGTGCCTCATCGCCCATCGGTACCAGCCTTTCTTTGCCGCCCTTGCCTACTACCCGAATCACCCCTTGGGTAAGACTAACCTGTTCCGGTCGGAGGCCAACCAGCTCGGAAACCCGAAGTCCTGTGGCATAGAGCACCTCCAGCATTGTACGGTCACGAAACCCCTCTGCCTCCTCCAGTTCTGGCGCATCCAGCAGAGCCTCAACTTCCGACTCGGTCAATGACTTTGGCAATGGCCGGCCGATCCTTGGCGCATCGATGCGTGTTGAAGGATCGGTTGTGACCCACCTCTCTCGCAAACCATACTGGTAGAACTGACGAAGACAGGAGAGCAATCTCGCTGAGGAACGGGGCTTTCGTCCCTGCTCAGTCAGCTCGGCCAGATAGCTCAGCAGATCGGCCCGCTGAGCCAACAGCAGACCGTAACCCCGATTGGCGCGCAGCCAATCGACCAGTTTTCGCAGGTCAGACTGATAGGCAGAGAGGGTATTTCTGCTCAGCCCCCGTTCCAGCCAGAGCGCATCCGAGAACTTTTCAATGAGTTGCTGATCCTCCCCGGTCTCAAGGGCTGTCACAATCCCTCCTCATGACGAAGCAGCCAGTGTTTGATCTCTAGCTTCTTGCCGGATCGTTCACCGGCGAACCCGCCCAGACCATTCACAGCGACGACACGGTGACAGGGTACGACCAAGGGACAGGGATTGGCCCTGCAGGCGTTGCCCACCGCTCTCGCACCACTGCCAATATGCTCAGCTAAAGCACCATAGGTTAAAGTCTCTCCGGCTGGAATCGTTTGGAGTGCTTGCCAAACCCTATGCTGAAACGGTGTTCCATCCAACTGGAGGTCTAGATTGAACGGCCTCTTGGCATCTACCAGATAGTCTTTAATCGATTGGAGAACAAGGTTCAGGCCTGGTGTTTCCCTAACAAAAGACTCATGAAACCCGTCAAGGTACTCGACACCTGCCAATTGATCCTCATGCATGGTGATTCCAACAGAACCAAAAGGAAGATTGATGACCGCCTGATATTTCTCTCTTTCTCTACGCATTAGCCGATCATCCCGAGATCATTGAAAATATTTTCCCACAACTCAGACTCCAGGGCCTGTTAACACCAACCACACTGATGATCCAGTAACACCAAAATCGACGCGCTGACTGTCCACAGTTACTGTGGATAACTTTGTTCATAACCTGAAAAAATATAGCCAGAACCCGCGAAACCACTGTAGTTCTCTTAAATTGTGTAAATTCTATACAATGACTATTTATGCAATATTTTCAATATGTTAAGTATTACTTCTTAAGTTGAAAATGAGAAGTTCCCTATAAAGCCTCAATGTTTGATAGCAACAATTAAGCGTGTGCATAAAATGATTGACAGCGTGTTTTTTTTTCGTTCTATAAAATTCCACTTTGCCCCAACACCTGTCCCTAAAAAAACCATCATTGCGCATAGCCTACTATAGATGTTCAAATCCCCCCACGACTTAAAAACCCTCCCCGGTAATGCCTGACACCAAAGCAAATTTCTGGATAGAAACACCACTCAGCCGCATGTCGAGGTCCCAATGGGAATCGCTTTGCGATGGCTGTGCCAAGTGCTGCCTGCAGAAGCTTGAGGACGAGGAGACCCGGGAAATATACTTCACCAACATCGTCTGTGACCTGCTTGACCCTGAAACCTGCCAGTGTACTGACTATACAGGGCGATCGGTTCGCGTTCCGACCTGTGTCACACTCACCATGGAACACCTGGAGGATCCATACTGGCTTCCCAAAACCTGCGCATACCGGCTGCTTGCGGAAAACAGGGCGCTTCCCCAGTGGCATCCCCTGGTCTCCGGTGACCCGCAAAGTGTTGAAGCGGCTGGCCATTCTATTCGTGGTCGCACCGTACCCGAGGCAGAGGCGGACGATTGGGAGTTCCACCTGATCGACTGGGTGTAGGCTGATAAAATCAATCGCATGCAGCAAATCACTACACTAATAGAGTTTCTTGAAGCCGGCAGTCTAAATCCACGCTTCTATGATATGGGCAGACGACTCATCAGCCTGCCCCGGGACCAGTTCCTGAGCTTTGAACGCACAGAGATCGCCTATCCACAGCCCCTGCAACAACAGGCCTGGATTGCCCTTCTGCTTCAACCAGATAACGACCCGGTACAAACGGATCCATTGATCTGGTTCATTCGCTTCCCTCTGGATGAACAAGGCAAACTGATGCAGGCGGCTCGAGATGATTTCATGTTCCAGTTACTCGAGCGACTGGGTAACGCTTTACAGCCTGCCGAGCAGAGACAAGAGATTGAATCTGCACTGGAGCAAAACCCGTATGCCTTCCAGCCAAAACAGGAGCGACTGGCTGCATTTCATGCCCGCATAACAGTGGAATTGGGCCAGTCGCCCTCACGCTACTATGCCCACGCCAAGCGTTACTTCGATGGAGATCTGGGTTGGGACCAGTGGTCCTTCATCGGCTATCAGGGAATTGCGGACATAGCAGCCCGCTATCATGAAGCGGGGAATATACAGCGCATTGCATCCGCAATCCCACACCTACCCCCAACTGCACTCGAGGCACTGTGTCACTGCCTCGAAAATGAAACCATTCCGGATCTTCTTGCTAAAGCACTGCTCGACCGAACCTTGGATTGCCTGAGCGAACCGACTCCCGATCCTCAGGTCATCACCTCCACCCTGCGGGGTATTTCGCACAGTGAGTCGATGGAACCTCGTCACCAGTTGGTCGAACATGTGCTTAAACACACCATTGCCCAACGGAGCGATATACTGGCTGCTGTTGCCGGCCGCCTTTGGCAAGATCTGGTTCATGACGATCTGCGCACACTCTTTCTGGAACGCCTGGCAGAAAACCTCGAAGGCCAGGATTTTTTTAATCAGATTCTGAGTGATCTGCTTTACTTGACTGCCACCCGACAGAGCCTGCTAGGTAGCCTGAGAGATCCGGCCCGTTCCGAGAGGTTGAGTCAAGCCATAGGCACCTTTTTCACGTATATCAAAAACGGCTGATTTTTCTACACACTGCCCGGTGAGAACGCTATCGATACGTGATGATAGGGGCTATTTCCTCAGCCTCCTTCCCTTATCGACATACCTGCCAGCCTTTTCTCCGTGTCTCAGCGTGCTTTATCTCGAGAAACTAACTTAAAAAAATAGTGAAATATATTGCAATTGATAATCATTCGCATTATTATTGTTATCGATATTTAGTTACACCCGATTTCGCCATGTCAAAAAAGATCAATACACAGCCCTCCCATACGATGTCGAGTGTCGTTTCTAGCAGTCAGTACAGGATCATCGAAAGTCGCGAACTGATGCAAGGAGACGGACAAATTGGAATTGACCATAAAGGAGAGGTCTATCACCTGCGGATCACACGCCAGGGAAAGTTGATATTGACAAAATAAACAAGAAATTAGTTCCGGTAAGCCAGCCCTCTGCCAGCCAGCCTCGAATGATGATTCAACATTTGGCAAAACAGAAGGTCCGGCTGCATGCAAAAACGCGTTTTATCTATTACCCTGCTAACGGTTGCACTGCTCTGTCAGGAAGCAATATCTGCCACGCACTCCGTTGTTGATAAGCAAGAACCGAGTGAGCAACGTACTCTCTCTCTGGTAAACCATTTACCAGACCAGAACCCAACCGCGAGCACCTCCCCCCCAAACAGCAACGAAGTCGAACGGATTGAAATCAGCGGTCTTGTTGAGATAGAGGCTGAATTCGTTGATCCTCGTAGCGGCAATTCATATAGCAACCTGACATTAACCACAGCGGAACTGGGCATCAAAGCGCAGATATCCTCGGCCGTTTCAGGAGAGATCGCCCTGCTCTATGAAGAGGACAGCGAAGAGTCACTGGATGTGGATATTGCTACCCTGACTCTGTCTCCTGAATCATCCTGGTTTTATAAGGCCGGTCAGTTCTATCTTCCCTTTGGTGTTTTCGAGACTCAGATGATTTCCGATCCACTGACGCTCGAATTGGGCGAGACCCGAGAAACAGCACTGGAGGTTGGCTTTACTACGGGTATGTTATTCGGATCTGTCTATATTTTTGACGGCGAAACCAGCAATGAAGACATTTCAAAAATTGACAACTTCGGTATGCATTTGGATCTCATCGTGGATCGTGACAATCGGCATTTTGACATAAGTCTTGGTTACATCAATGACATCAGAAACAGTGATGGCCTGATTGATTACAAGGGTGAGAATCAAAACCAGGTAGGCGGCATCACACTCAGTGCATCGCTGTATTCAGGTCCCTTCAAACTTATCGGTGAATATGTGAGCGCCAGCGATATGTTCGATGCTGGCGATAAGCCCTGTGCCTACAATCTAGAGGTTGGATATGGCTTTTCCCTATCCGGCATAGATGCCAATGTGGCTATCGGATTTCAAGCTACGGGTGATGCCGAGCAGATAGAACTACCCAAGGAGATCCTGCTTGCCGCAATCTCCTTCGAGATGTATGAGCACACAACACTCGGTATCGAGATCACCTCCTCGAAAGCGTATGACAATCAATATGTCCAGGCGCTTCTTCTTCAACTTGCAGGCCATTTCTAAACTGAAATAAAAACACTACCCTCAGGACGCTGTCATAGCGTTGGAGCATGCAACCACACAACATGCCAACTTATTCACGCAGGTCAATTCGCCGCATTTGTCTATACTTGTTTGATCTTCTTATTCCGAGAGTAGCCCATATTGGCAACGCCTGTCTCGTTGTAAGTGCAAGAAGACGATAAGTATATTGATGGCAAATCACACTACCGTTGAAAGCATTAATCCCGCTGATCTCCCAATTCCGCCGGAGGGCGCATTCCGTGTCATTCGTGCGTGCAATACAGAGAGCACAGACGCCCATCAACTCGGTCGTCTGCTTGAGCGGGATCCGGTACTGACCATTGAGATCCTGCGTATCGCAAACTCCGCCTACTTTGGTTTCAGTGGCAAGATCACAACTGTATCCCGTGCGATCGCCGTCATCGGCCAACGAACGCTGCGCCATATCGTACTCTGTGTCGCCATGCGAGACGCACTCAAGCCCGGGCAACTGCCGGCGCTTTCTGTTGAGACCTTTTGGACCAATGCACTACGTCGTGCCGTCTGCGCCCGTGCACTGGCCACACACACAGGTCTTGATGACGACACCGGCTTCACAATCGGCCTGCTACAGGATTTCGGACTGCTGGTACTCTTCTATCTGAATCCCAATCGAATTGCAGAATGGCCGGGGTTGGCGGAACTGGCGCCTGATGATCGTTACGCGATGGAGCGGCAGCTCTTCGATTCAACCCATGACCAGGTCGGTCAACAACTCGCTGAGAGCTGGAATCTGCCTCAAGAGCTGTCCCTTGCTATGGGATTTCATCACCGGCATCCCACCCACGACATTGATGATTCAAAGACCCAATATTGTCATCTTGCCCAATGTGCCGACTGGATGGCAGCCGTCTTCACCAGTGCGGATAAACGTCACACACTGAGCAATTGCCAGGCTTTGCTGGACAAGCATTTCGGTGTGCCCCGCGTGGAGACAGACCAATTACTCAGTCAGACCAATGAGCTACTGTCTGAGGCGGCACAGGCCTTTGGCTTCGATGTCGGCGATCAGGTCAGTTATGACGCCGTCATACAACAGGCAAATATGCGCCTGCTGGAAGAGAACCAGAATATCCAGGAGATGAATTGGGAACTGGAAAATGTACTCAAGGAACGGGATCGTGTGGCTGCCGAATTGAAGCAGGAGTTGGATCTCGCAAGAGAGGTGCAACGCAGTCTGTTACCCACAGACAGCTCGGACCAACTCAGCGTATTCGGCCTCAATCTCTCCGCCAAAGCGGTTTCCGGTGATTTCTATGACTTCCTCAGGCTGCACAACGGTAAGGTCGCTTTTTGTATTGCTGATGTCTCCGGCAAAGGCATGCATGCAGCCCTGTTGATGGCGAAGACCAGCAGTCTCTTTCATTGTCTGGGGAAAAGCCTGCACGATCCGGCCAAACTGCTGACCATGATTAACCGGGAGATAATAGAGACCTCCATACACGGTATGTTCATCACCATCGTGGCAGGTGTGATCGATCCGGAGACATCCGATGTTGTTTTAAGTAATGCGGGCCATCTTCCGGTCATTCGTATGCGTCATTATCAGCCGGTTGCAGAGTATCCCGCCTTATCTCCCCCGCTTGGTATTATGCCGGAGACTCTGTTCCAAAATGAGACATTCAACCTCAAGCATGACAGTCTCTATCTCTATACCGACGGTCTGCTGGAGGCAAAAATTACAGCCCAGGAACGTCAAGGCAAAGAGAGACTCATTAACATATTCGGAAAATACGCAGCCAAGCCACCCGTTGAAAGACTCCAGTACATCATCGCAAATCTTCGACAGCATTGTGAAGAGATGGAAGATGACATGACCCTTTTACTCATCGAGGGGGCATCTTGAACGACCGCCGCAATGCCCTGCTGCTCAACCTGTCTGCTGAGCCTACCCAATTACAAGCCATGCGTGAGAAACTGCGTATGGCACTGACAGAGATAGGCATCCCCCAATCAATCCAGGAACAGCTGGTACTCGCAGTCAACGAGGCCTGCATGAACATCATTCAACATGCCTACTGTGGCAATGCCAAAGGAGAGATCAGGTTAAGCCTGGAGGACACACCAAACCAGCTACGATTCCTCCTGGAAGACGATGCCCCCTGTGTTGACCCGGCTTGTATCACACCGAGGGATTTAACGGATATCCGCCCAGGTGGGCTGGGAGTACACTTTATTAAAGAGATTATGGATGAAGTGCATTTTTATCCTGCGGGCAAACAGGGCAACAGACTCGAGATGATCAAACATCTTGATTCTGATTGACATAAGATAACCAATATCGACCGCAGCGCCAGTCAAGGAAAAGCCAAGAAGAGCAATCGAGACTTTTAAAACGATGGGTTACAAAATCGAAGAGACCGCTGGATTTGCCATTGTCCACCTTGAGGGGGATGTGGATCTCAGCCGCTCACCAACCGCTCGCCAAGCCATCCTTGATTGCTTGCAGGAGCGTCAACATGTCCTGGTCGATCTCACAGCCGTCACCTACATCGACAGCTCTGGTGTAGCGAGTCTGGTGGAGGGGTTTCAGGTCTCGCGACGCATGTCGTTGGATTTTGCGCTTATTGGCGTCAGTGATGCCGCAATGAGTGTGCTTCAGTTGGCCCGCCTGGATCAGGTCTTCCCCATCTTCGCCTCACTGGATGCCCGGTTGGCGCAAACGGATCCTAGGACATGACCCGTCCGGCACATTTTATCGCACACACAGGACGTGTCTCCCTCGCCGCTATCGAAGAGATGGGTTACCAGTTCACCCTCTTTGCCGAAAGCCTCTACTGGCTTATTGCCGGCCCCTTCGTCAGCCAACCGGTACGTCTGTCTGCGGTGGCCGATGAGATGATGAAGATCGGCGTACTTGCCGTCCCGGTGGTCGTGCTGCTCTCTTTTTCCAATGGTGTCATGATGGCAATTCAGGGTATCGCCACCCTGCAGGAGTTCGATGCTGAGTCTCAGGTCGTACCTGGCATCGCCTATTCGGTCACCCGGGAATTCGGTGTCCTGATTGCAGCCATCGTGGTGGCTGGCCGTTCCGGTTCCGCCATTGCCGCACGTATCGGCTCCATGCAGATGTCCCAGGAGATCGATGCGCTGCGGGTGATGGGTATAGAACCGGTACGCCATCTGGTTGCCCCGATTCTGCTTGCCATGCTGTTGATGATGCCAGTCCTGACCCTGCTGGCTGACAGCGCCGCGCTGATCGGTGGCGGCCTCTATACCGGCATTGTCCTGAAACTCAGTTTGTCGACCTTCATCGATCGCTGCTTCGATACCCTGGCGGTATATGATCTGATGCAGGGACTGGTCAAAAGCCTTGTATTCGGCATACTGATCGCCCTGATTGCCTGCAGCAATGGTTTCTCTGTCACCGGTGGCTCTGAGGGTCTGGGAAGAGCCACCACCCGATCGGTTGTCCTCTCCATCGCAGCGATTGTGGTAGCGGACATGATCTTCACCTATTTTCTCAATCGATAAGGCCAGGGAAAGCGAGTGCCCGCCATCAATCAACAGTCAGAACCGGTCATAGAGATTCGTGAGCTGATCACCTACTACGGTGAACGCAAAATCCTCGACGGTATCAACCTGGCTGTAGAGAGTGGGGAGATCATGGTGGTGATGGGCGGCAGCGGCTCAGGCAAGTCGACATTGTTGCGCCATCTGCTATCACTCAACCGGCCCGCCGCAGGCAATATCCGGTTGTTCGGAAAGGCGGTGAATAAGCTCTCCTCCCGGGCACTGCATCAAATGCGACAACGCATCGGTGTCTCCTTCCAGGGAGGCGCGCTGTTTAACTCCCTCAATGTGGAGGAGAACGTAGCTTTCCCCCTACGCGAACATACCCGGCTGGATGACAATACCATTCGTATCATGGCGCGCATGAAGCTGGAAGTGGTCAATCTGGCGGGATTCGAAAAACTGATGCCGTCACAACTCTCCGGCGGTATGATCAAACGGGCGGCACTGGCACGAGCCATTGTGATGGACCCGAAGCTACTCTTTTTCGATGAACCGAGTGCCGGACTCGATCCGGTGGTCTCCGCCGATCTGGATGAACTGATATTACGCCTTCGGGATGCCATGGGGGTGACGATTGTTGTGGTGACCCATGAATTGGAAAGTGCATTCCGTATCGCCGACCGTATCACTGTCTTGGACAAGGGAAAGATCCTGATCACAGGCACCACCCAGGAAGTGAAAGAGAGCGACAACCCACGTGTACAGAATCTGCTTAATCGTCGTACGGAAGACATACCAGTCAATGCCGATGAATACCTGCAACGTTTGACCGACGACCTGGCCGGATTATGAAGCGAGACAACATCAACTATCTGGCAGTGGGCAGCGTAGTACTGATCGCGTTCGTACTGCTGCTCTACATGCTCTATCGCTTGACCGGCGGGGTCGACGAAAACGATGTCTACACGGTGTACTATCCCAATGTGGGTGGTCTTGGGGAAGGCACCCCTGTCACCTACGAGGGTTATAAAATCGGTTCAGTCACCGGCATCTGGCCCGAGCGCACACCACAGCACACCCGTTACCGGGTGGTGCTGCATATCCGTGACGGCTGGCAGATTCCGCAAGACAGTGTGGCCCGCATCTTTTCAGAAGGATTGCTGGCGGAAACCGTTATCAACATCGACGAAGGCGCCAGCAATGAGTTTCTCAAACCGGGAGACGAGTTGCAGGGCATGCTGGGCACGGATGTCTTTGCGGCAGTGAACGATGTGGCAAGTAGTGTCAACCAGATGTTGCAGAGCGATGTGCGACCCCTGATCGAGAATCTCAATAGCCGCATCTCACACCTCGGTGAACAGGTGGATCAACGACTGCCTAAGATACTTGATGGCCTGCAGGCCCTGGTCGATACCCTGCAACATGCCGCGGGCAGCCTGCCGAGGATGCTGAACCCATCGACCGAAGCGAAGATCACACGCATCGTCTCCAACAGCGAGGAGATCTCCAACAATCTACTGCGCTTATCCGATGGCTTGCTGGAAACCCGTCAAGCCACCGACACCCTGCTCGATCAATCGAACAATACCGTGGCGGAAAACCGCGAGGACATCCGTCGTGCCATTACAGCACTGCGACTGTCGCTTGAATCACTCTCGACGAACACAGAGACCATCCTGAGAAACCTGGAAGGCGCCTCACATAACGTGAATGAGTTCAGTCGGCAGATCAGACAGAATCCTGCGGTACTGCTGAATGCGAAGCCGCCCCGTGAAGAAGGTATTGGTAATGAGTAGCATAAAGCGGCTGGGGTTCTTTGCTTTTGTTTGCAGTCTTGTACTGACGGCTTGCGCCACCAGCGAGCCAATACCGGAAGATCACTTCTATCGTCTGCTGAGTCAAAACAACCCGACACCGCTTGAGAAACCGATCATTGACGGTGTGCTGAAAGTGGAACCGATCAAGGCATTCGGGATTTATCGTGAACGGGCTATTTTGTTCACCCGCAGTGATTCACCCGAAACCCTTAAACAACACCACTACCACCACTGGATCGATACACCGACCCGTCTGATTCGAGATCAATGGGTGGACTACCTGCGCAAAAGCGCCATTGCTGAAACCGTTGCTGGCGCCCAGATCGGTATGAAAGGCGATCTCCGGCTCCACCTGGAACTGAAGCATTTCGAGCGGGTACTTCACCCATCAGGTTCAGTCTCGGTAAAGGTCCGGCTGGATGCCATGATTGCAGACAAGTCTAATCGACCGTTGAAGGTTGTGAGCTATCTGCAAGAACCTAAGGCAGAAAACAGCTCCATCGCGGCTTCAGTCGCAGCGATCAATCTGGCTTTGGTTGAAATCTATCGGAAGCTGGTTGAAGAGATGCGTGACTTATAGACACCATCCACCCAGGTAGAAGCATCGGGTGGATGGCGACTTATTCCATAAGTGCTACATCTTGGCGATCATCGCATCACCGAAGGCGGAGCAACTCAGCTCAGTCGGCCCGTCCATCAGACGTGCCAAATCATAGGTTACCGTCTTGGCGGAGATGGCGGCACCCAGACTCTCGATAATCAGATCAGCAGCCTCGAACCAGCCCATGTGGCGCAGCATCATCTCTGCGGACAGGATCAGCGAGCCGGGATTGACCTTATCCAGACCGGCATACTTGGGTGCCGTACCATGGGTTGCTTCGAACATGGCAACGGAATCGGAGAGATTGGCGCCCGGTGCGATACCGATACCGCCTACCTGTGCCGCCAGCGCGTCTGAAATATAGTCACCATTAAGGTTCATGGTGGCAATAACGCTGTACTCGGCGGGACGAAGCAGGATCTGCTGCAGGAAGGCGTCTGCGATCACATCTTTGACGATGATCTCTTTGCCACTCTTGGGATTCTTGAAACTGCACCAGGGTCCGCCATCGATCTCCACCGCACCGAACTCCTCCTTGGCCAACTCATAACCCCAGTTCTTGAAGGCACCCTCGGTGAACTTCATGATATTGCCCTTGTGCACCAGGGTCACCGAGTCACGATCATTGTCGATGGCATACTGCAGCGCTTTTCTCACTAAGCGCTTGGTACCCTCACTGGAGATCGGCTTGATACCAATACCAGAGGTCTCGGGGAAGCGGATCTTCTCCACACCCAGCTTGCTCCGCAGGATATCGATAATCATCTTCGCCTCATCTGAACCCGACTCCCACTCCACACCGGCATAGATGTCTTCCGAGTTCTCACGGAAGATGACCATGTTAGTCTTCTCCGGCTCTTTCAGCGGACTGGGAGTGCCATCAAAATAGCGCACCGGGCGCAGGCAGACATAGAGATCGAGTTGCTGGCGAAGCGCCACGTTGAGAGAGCGGATACCGCCGCCAACCGGCGTCGTCAGGGGCCCCTTGATAGAAACCACAAAATCACGCACGGCATCCAACGTCTCGTCCGGCAGCCAGGTGTCACTGCTGTAGACCCGGGTAGACTTCTCACCGGCATAGACCTCCATCCAGGCGATTTTCTTCTCTCCGCCATAGGCCTTCTCAACCGCGGCATCGATCACCTTCTGCATCACAGGCGTCACATCCACGCCGATACCGTCACCCTCGATATAGGGGATGATGGGATTATTGGGGACAGTCAGTGCGCCGTTGGCGTCTACCGTAATCTTTTCACCCTCTGAGGGAACCACAATCTTGTCATATGCCATGAATTATTCCTGTGTTTTCAATGAGATCGCCGATTTTGATCGACGCGAACCTGCCGCCCCGTAGACTCAGTGGGATGGCTTCAGGGAGTCCGGCATGCCGGAACCGCATTTTAGCCGGGTTTTTGCCCCTGTCGATAGTCGATTGCGTTAGAAGAGTGATAGAAAGGCGGAATAAACGAGGGAATGAAACCTGGGACGTTAATCAAAATAGAAGAAAGCTGCCTTAACAGCCTGTATGCGTAAGCTTATTAGCATGCAAAATAACATGGTCAGGGATCAGGTAGGGCTGACAGCACAATCACATGTTATGTGCATTTTCAATCAGTTTTTCTGAGTCTTTTATCTCATCAAGGTCGCTCTTTCCTCGCCATCCATTCCTCTAACGTAAGAATCACGGGCTCTTTACCGTTCTCTCTAAACCAAGAGTCAATTGCGTACAGTTGATTACTTTTCTTATCCTTGATAACCGCAGTCCAGTGAGCATTAAAGAAATAGGGGCTCCGCACGGCTCGATCCTGTGTTTGGTGCCATTTTATCCAGCCATTTTCTTCGAATAGTTTTAGATAGGCTGTTGTGTTTCTTGATTCATCTATGCAGTCCATTTGCCCAGGTTCCCCAGTACCGCTGTTTTTTGCTTTATCGTTAGAGGTACCCAAACGTCTTCCTGTCAGCTTTTCCATTAACGCTATAGCTTTAGATATTTTTAAACGTTCGTCGAGAGGTGACTGAGTTTTGCTTGAAAACAGATCTACTGTTTCAGCCCATTCTGAACCGGCCAGATCGACTTGCGCCTTTTGTTTACAACTGTAGTTGTAACAGACTGATATTATTTTTGGGTTGCTCGATTCATATCCATAAATCCATGACGGCATAATTAACATCAATAAAATGATTATTTTTTGGTGTTCCAATAGCATAGCAAAACACTTCATGACATCTGAATCATAAGCAGGAATCAAACAAGTTGATGTGTTCACTAATACATATCGTTGTCATAAGATACACAAGACATGAACATCGAATTTGACAGCTTGGTCATACACTAATGCTCTTTACCTGAATAAATCCACATCGATTCTGTGGTCCCTGCCCTCTCAAATCCCATCTTTTTATAAAACCCAACTGCATTAACGTCTGCAGTTATCATTTGTTGATGGAAGTTTTCATATAGGGTTAGCATCAACTCCATCATCCTACGTCCAATTCCCTTGCCTTGATAACTTGGGTGGACAAGCATATGCGGATAGTAAACAACCAGGTGACCATCTGAGATGGCATTACCGATACCAACCAGCTTTCCATCTACTCGAGCAGTTACGAGCGTGTCTGAGTTTAGGAGGGCAGGAATTAGCTTATCTGGCTTTTGAGGCGAAGACCAACCATTCGCTTCGTATAAGTCAACCACTTCTGACTCCTCGATCTGGCCATCGATCTCTATTATAATATCCATATATATTTAACGTTGACTTATTGGTCCTACCCACAAAAAGTAGACATCCTAACTAAGCAGCAACTGCTGCCTTCCTCTCAAACTCAGCTGGACTGACATAGCCGATCGCTG
>JAHXIP010000036.1 GCA_025655575.1 Candidatus Thiodiazotropha sp. (ex Monitilora ramsayi)
TCTGTGGCACCTCCGGCAATCAGAATATCATCGCCTCCACCCCCATTCAGGTAGTCTTTGCCATCACCGCCTGCCAGATAATCCTCTCCATCGTAGCCATAGAGTTGGTCGTTACCCGCGCCGCCATCAGACCAGTCATTGAACAGACCTGCCGCTCTTTGGTCTCGGCTTTCTATCGCCAGTGCCATTGCGGCAGTATATGTAGTGGCATATGCCGTGTTTTCTAAAAAGTAATTTGCTATTTCATCTAAAGTTGACCCGTCAAATGTATCGAGATTGCTACTGGTTTCAATACGATCGTTACCGTCGCCACCATAGGTCTGAGATAATTCGCCAGTATTAAAGACTATGTCGTTACCGCCGAGCGCATAGACATAAGTCAGTACATCTCGGGTATTTGAACTGGCGACTCCATCATTGTTTGTGCCATATTGATGCAACGCCTGGGATGAATCGTAGTGGGTATCGTCGATGATGATATTGACTGTATCGAAAATCGTGTCACTGGCCATCTGTGTGGATGCCGTGTAGTGCACACCCCCAACAGTGATATTGACGTCGTTTACAATTCTATTTCCATCCTCTGCCACTGCGTTAAGCTGAATCGATCTGCTCGACTCATCGGGCATCACCGAAACATGATACTTACCGGCCGCTACATCAATTAATACAACACCATCGCCACTCAACGTTATCAGTTCAGGATCGGACACGGTCAACTCATACACCTCGCCGTTTACGCCAGCGGTATGATCTAGTGTGAGTGTGAGCGTGCTCTGTTCTCCCTCCATCAGGTTCTGGCCGCTCAAGGTGGGGATCGGTTGATTGCTGTCCAGAAAAATTCCGAGGTCGCCATCCTCGAAGTTTTTGATGGTCAGTTCACCCTCGTCCGTGGTGACCAATAGATTACCATTCACCAGGGTATAGGCCGCCTTTCCGTCGCGGCTCTGATAGACTGATTGGTTGCCATAACTGGCTCCGCCATAGAGCACGGTATCGCCGAAGAGCACACGGCCGAAGCCGTCGGTATCGAGAATCGTATCCCCGTCGCCTGCCACATAGGTGTCATCGCCTGCACCGCCTTCCAGGTAGTCGGCGCCTGCCATGCCGGTGAGTTTATCGTCTCCGGCTCCGCCATATAGACGGTCATCGTCTCCGCCACCCGTGATGGTGTCGTTTTGTTTTGTACCGAAGGTGTAGCGTTGTGAGATCTTGTCCGATGCAGCGTTCTGCATCACGAATGCCCCACTCTCCAGATCGTTGAACTCGATCAAGCTTTGGCCATTCACTGAGGATTCTGTATAGTTGTACTGTGACAATGCAACCAGGAATGTAGCACGATCTTTAATATATTCTTGTGTCAGCGCGCCTTCTTGAGTGGTTTCATTGTAGAAACTCAATGCTTGGTTTTTGTTATGCCTTACATAGAGCGAATCGCTACCCGTCACAGCAAAAAAGTTAAGGTGGGTTAGTGCATATCTGACACCCATATCTGCATTTGCACCATCGACCAGAGCTTGGATTGAGTAATCTGTAATATCACTGACGCTTAACCCCTCATACTGACTTTTAAGAATCGGACTCGATACGGCACGATCGACGAACAGCTCTGTCTCAATCGCTTGTACTGCCTGGTGAAGACCCTCACGATCGTCAATATTGACATGGATGGGATCTATAAATATTTCTGACAAGGCGTAGATTGTTTTTTCGAGAGTCTGGTTTTGCTCATTTTCTCTGGTCGTTGCCATCAAGATAGTTGTCAAATCATCAGTGATATCGACGCTGGGATCGATAGCTGATAGCAGGTTACAGACAGCCATGGCATCGACCACATTGGAGATGGCGTGCGCCGATAGCCAGTCTGTCCCTTCCGAGAAATGCGGTGTGATATTTCCAGGTACTGTGCCGATTTCCGATATCACATCGCCAGGCACTGCGTAGTTGTGCAGACGGGTTGCTGGAAAGGATGCGCCGACTGTTGTCATACCTGTTTCACGGTATTCAATTTGTGCCATGGCGCTGAAGAACCATTCGGTGTCGTTGCTGCCGATCAGGCCGGTATCGAACCCCGGCGCATTGTAGGTATAGACATCGTTGACCCGGTTAGGATCGAGACGGGACAGGATCAGGGCCAGGTGCCCACCGAGGGAGTGACCGGCAATATCGATGGTGGCAACCGCGTCGGAAATGATTTCAAGGCCCTGAGCAGGATCCGTAGTCACCAGGTAACGGTACTGTGTACCGGTGAAGGGGTTGCCATCCTCATACTTGATATGCTCAACACCTGTCGGCGGGGCTTCATCTCCCTCATAAACCTTGTACTGGGTAACCAGTTGCCCCGCCTGTGTGGTGAGACGCTGGTAGTAGTTGAAGAGATCAACGGCCTGGTTGAGGGCGATGCCGTCTGCGCCGATGTCGGCAATGTCTGCTAATACGATATCCGTATACCAATGATCTGGCTCGGTACCGCGTATAGCAAAAACGTATTCGCCGGGGTTGTGAAGGCTTTCAAAGACAGTGGCTGAGAAGCCGGTAGATGTGTTTGGAAGATGGCTAGCGACCTTCCAATTGGTGACGAAATCAGCAGCTTGTGCTTGCGAAAACCCTTTATTTGCACCGACACCACCAATATTAACTAATGCAGTTTCTAATTGCCCTGAAGTTGTAACACCATCTAAATCAGCATATGCCGCCTCTGACATAGATGCATAATAATTCGTTTTACTGTTCATTAGTCGCCACTCCCTAGCATTTCAATAGCACTTTCAAACATATAGAATTTTCTGCGATTCATCTTATTTCCTTCCTCTTCACACGACTCCTTATAAAGCCAAACTTTGAAATCTCTGAATTCCTTTGGTTCTAACGTACTTTGTCCCGTACTAAAATCGACGTATTGAGCCAATATCTCACCTGTTCCAACATCGATAACTTGATTATTACTTTTTCGTATTCTAAGAAAATGATCTGTATAGATAATATCCCAGACAAAACGACTATTAAGAGCATATCTTTGTATATTTTTTTTGTTTGTGTCGTTACTCACTCGGTTTTTACTAAGCGCCACTACCGCATCTGGATTCTCTAACTTCCATTCCTCAAGAGTCTTAAAGAACGTTACTCCACCTTCTTTCGTGCAATAATATTTATGCGCCACATGTGTCGGCATCTGATCCCAGAACAGTGCCAAATACATAATTAATGCCATTACTAGTGCTCCCTTCCACCGTGCTACTCCTCGTGCTTGTGCAATTTTGACACCTATATATATTGCAATTATCGAAAGGACGAGATAGATGGCCAAACCAACCATAATGTACATCCCGACTACCATTACTCAATCTCCCCATACTAAAGCAGCACATGCCTTATTATTCATCACATCTCTACACACACCGCCGAGCAGCATGTTTCTTTTAACCTCCCCGGCCATCAGGATGTCATCGCCCTCTCCGCCAAAGAGTGTGTCCACTCCGCCTCCATTCAGGTAGTCTTTGCCATCACCGCCTGCCAGATAGTCCTCTCCATCGAAGCCATAGAGTAATTCAAGATAAGCATCTGCGGTCATGTTGAAACCAGGCATGACCTGACCGAGCTTGGCAGCAGTCAGTGCAGCCGTTTCTGCTGCCAACGTCACAAGCTGCGAACCGATGAAGTTCTCACCTTTCGAGGTAATCAGTTGTTTCCAGTAATTCCAGAGATCGACGATCTGATCGAGGGCAAGGCCGTCAACGACAATGTCCGATCCATCTGTGATTACCAGATCCTCTAAAAACTGTTCCGTACCGCGAATGGCCAGGACATAGGGTTGGTTGGCGCTGGAATCTGTACTTCTAAACAGCGTGGCTGAAAAGCCGGAATCAGTATCGGGTTGGTGGTGAACTACTTCCCACTGCTCGGTGAATTGCCTTGCCTGAGTAAAAGAAAATCCTTTGTCAGGATCATCCCGATCTCCTTCGTCTGTACCGATACGATGTAGGGCAGTTTCTACTTCATCTCGAATACTAAAATTCACTTCTTCAAAATCTGCATAGCTTGCTTCTGCTAATAATGCACTGGCTGAAATAGCTTCCGTATTCATAACTCACTCTCCATATTAAATCTTATTCTACTCTTTAATTCTCTAAATAATTTTTTACTTTCTTTACCACCACAGGATTTTTTCTGCATCCAGAACTTGTAATCACTCAAGCTATTCCCACCGATCCCTATCGGCGGAATATTCGTGCTAAAATCCACATACCGTGCCAATACCTCGCCGGTTTTTAAATCCACGATTCGCTCTTCCCATTCACGGACATGAAATAGGTGTTTGGTCCAGATTGTCTCCCAGTAAAAGCGTTGATTAATCCAGTAACGAGAAACCTTATCATCACGCAGTATGTCGGTTGCGATAAATTTTCCAGCTATATCATATCTAGCAATAAGTTCAGTACCATCAGGTAACCGATAGAAGCGTCGTTTGCTTCTTTCTTGTCCATGTTTCTCCTTGACAAAGTATTCCTCAGGTAGCGCTTCTCCACTAAGTGTTTCCCACACTCCTGGATTATCCACTTTCCATTTATCAAGTGTCTTATCTTGAAAGAACCCTGCATTGTTTGCGCACTTATAGCTATGCAGCACCTCCATGGGTAACCAGTCCCAGAAGAGTAACCCGAGCATCAAAAGAAAGACCGACGCTCCCCATTTCTTGCCTGAGTAACCACGTCTGCTCGCCTGCTTTGCCACCCACCGTGCGAGTCCTATGCTTATAGCCAGGTAAAGCAAGAAAAAAAATAGAAAGGCAATGGCTAGCATCGAAGAATTCCTCTATCAGGCTGTATGATATGTATCGTAATTCGAAAGGGCGGGTAGAATAGTGAGAGCAGAAAGCCCTTAATCAAAGGCTGCCGATATCTGCTTATTTGAGTGGGGTCTTCCATTTCCATCAATCTTCCATGAGGGTGACTATAGAAAATTATATCTGAATTGCTTCCTGCAGCATAACGCTATCCTTCATCTTCAGCATATATTGACAGGCATTTCTGACATCCGCCCAGTCGTTGAATGTGCCTGCATTGAATACATGTCATTGCCGTCTCCGCCGAAAAGCGTGTCGGATCCGCTATTGCCCTCGATGTAATCATCGCCACTGCCACCGTCAACATAGTCATCCGCGCCGCCAGCGAACACATAGTCAGCGCCTTCGTTGCCAAATATCCTGTCATCACCATCCAGGTT
>JAHXIP010000037.1 GCA_025655575.1 Candidatus Thiodiazotropha sp. (ex Monitilora ramsayi)
CCAAGACCATTTTTTTGTCCAGCAAGGCAGAAGGCGTGCCGTGTAGCCGGTCTACATAAGCGACTGATAACGCCGCTGGGCGAAAAAATGGTCTTGGCCCTCCGGGTTGCGCCCCGAAGGAAGTACCCTTGGGGTGTGCCTTGATTGGCGCTTTTTCAGGTGCAACAGTGACAATCAAATTAGTGTTAACAGGCCCTAACACCATAGGTTCTTCGCTGATACATCCCTTATACTACCGGGCCGGCATCGTCTGCGGGAGACCGCTGATCGGCAAATCTGCACCGCTGGCGAGCCTAAACCGCTTTACCATGAATAATCCAGGAAACAGTCTGATGGTCCGACTCTACGGCATTCCCAATTGCGACACCATGAAAAAGGCCCGCCAGTGGCTGACGGAACAAGGCATCGATTATGAATTCCATGACTACAAGAAATTGGGTATCGATGAAAAACGGCTACGCCAGTGGGTGAGCCAGGTCGGCTGGGAGACCCTGCTCAACCGTCGCGGCATGATGTGGCGCAAGCTCGATGACACAGTCAAAAATCATATCGATGAGGCAAGTGCCATCCGCGTCATGCTGGCAACGCCATCGATCATAAAGCGGCCGGTGCTGGAGCTGGGAAAATCACTTCATGTCGGCTTCAAACCGGGCGACTACGAAAAGATTTTCGGCTGACCGGATCACCCTCCTCCTCACACACATTCCCTGTATAATGGCCCGCTTTCTGATTTCCTGAGGTGCAGCATGATCAAGATCAACGAGAACTTCAACAAACTCCAGGCCTCCTACCTGTTCTCCGACATCGCCAAGCGGGTTTCACAGTTTCAGACTGCGAATCCCGACAAACAGATTATCAAGTTGGGTATCGGTGATGTCACCCGCGCCCTGCCTGATGCCTGCATCGAGGCCTTTCATACAGCCGTCGATGAGATGGCCAATGACGGCACCTTTCACGGTTACGGTCCAGAGCAGGGTTACGATTTTCTGCGTGAGGCCATTGCCAAGGGCGACTTCCAGTCCCGAGGCTGCAACATCGAGGCCGAAGAGGTCTTCGTCAGTGATGGTGCAAAATGCGATTCGGGCAACTTCCAGGAGATCTTCGCCAACGACATTCGCGTTGCCATTCCTGACCCGGTCTATCCCGTCTATGTGGACACTAATGTCATGGCCGGCCGCACTGGCGTGGCAGAGGATGGACGCTACACCGGCCTGGTCTATCTTGAGGGTAATAAGGAGAACGGTTTCATTCCTGGCCTTCCCAGCGAGCCGGTTGATCTGATCTACCTCTGTTTTCCGAACAATCCCACCGGCGCCACCGCCACCAAGGCGCAGCTGAAAGCATGGGTCGACTACGCCAAAGCCAACAAGGCACTGATCCTGTTCGATGCCGCCTACGAGGCCTTCGTGCAGGACGATGACCTACCCCGTTCCATCTACGAGATCGAAGGTGCGCATGAAGTAGCCGTGGAGTTCCGCAGCTTCTCCAAGAATGCCGGCTTCACCGGTACACGCTGCGCCTACACGGTAGTACCCAAGGCCTGTACCGCTTATACCGCCAGTGGCGAGCCCGTCTCCATTCATGGCCTGTGGAACCGCCGCCATACGACTAAATTCAACAGCGTCTCCTATCCGGTTCAACGGGCAGCCGAGGCGGTCTACAGCGAAGCGGGCCAGACACAAATCAGTGAATTGATCGCCTATTACATGAAGAACGCCAAGTATATCCGTGAGCACATGGAATCCCTCGGCTACGATTGCATTGGCGGTGAGAATTCACCCTACATCTGGATCGATGCCAAGGGCGACTCCTGGGCCTTCTTCGACAAACTGCTGAATAATGCCGGTGTCGTCTGCACACCAGGTGCTGGCTTCGGCAAGTGTGGTGAAGGCTATGTTAGGATCAGCGCTTTCAACAGTTTTGAGAATGTGCAGGCAGCCATGAACAGAATCAGCGAGGCAATCTAGTGCCGGTATCCAACGATTTCTCAGCACGGCTCGAGCAGTCACTCGAGGGTATTGTCGAGCACTATAGTACGCCCTTCCATCTCTATGACGAGAAGGGTATCAGAGAGACCGGCAACGCCCTGATTGACGCATTCGCCGGCGTGGAGTCCTTTCGCGAGTACTTTGCGGTCAAGGCACTGCCCAATCCGTCAGTGATGAAGCTGATGCAATCCATGGGATTTGGTTTCGACTGTAGCTCCATTGCCGAATTGGCACTCAGCCGCCAGATCGGCGCACGGGGTGAGGAGATCATGTTCACCTCCAATAACACCAGCCCCAAGGAGTTCGCTGCTGCCGCAGCGGATGGCGGTTGTATACTCAACCTGGATGATATCTCGCTGATCGACAAGATCCCCGAGATGCCCGAGCTGATCTGCTTTCGATACAACCCGGGTGAACGCCGTACAGGAAACAGCATCATCGGAAATCCGGTGGAGTCAAAATATGGCGTCTCTCACGATCAACTACTGGATGCCTATAGACAAGCCAAGGCGCGAGGCGCCAAGCGTTTCGGTCTGCATACCATGCTCGCCTCCAACGAGCTGAACCATGCTTATATGGTGGAAACAACACGTATGCTGCTTGAGCGTGTGGAGTGGATCTCCAGCGAACTCGATATCACTTTCGACTTCATCAATATTGGTGGGGGCCTGGGTATTCCTTACCGCCCCGAAGAGAAACCGCTCGATGTTGTCAGCATGGGCCGAGAGATCAGCAAGCTGTTTGAACTGTTCAAAAAGCAGCACGGGTATATGCCAAAACTCTGTGTGGAAAGCGGCCGATACATGACCGGTCCCCATGGCGTACTTGTCACCTCGGCCATTAACCGCAAAGAGATCTATCGAACCTATGTGGGTGTCGATTCCTGCATGTCATCCCTGATGCGACCCGGCATGTATGGGGCCTATCACCATATCTCGGTGCTGGGGAAAACAGGTGATGACGAAACTGTGGATGTGGTCGGCTCGCTTTGCGAGAACAACGACAAGTTCGCCGTACAACGTTCAATGCCGAGGATGGCGGATGGAGATATTCTCTATATCCATGATACCGGCGCCCACGGTCACTCCATGGGTTTCAACTACAACGGCAAACCCAGGCCCAAGGAGCTGTTGTTGCGAGAGGATGGCAGCGTCGAGCTGATACGCCGTGAAGAACGTCTCAACGACCTTTTTGCCACCCTTTCATTCGAATCCAACACCTACACACCTGCAGACTGATCTCGTTGCGCCCGGTTCACGCCGGGCGCATGGGTTGCCTACCTTGGCGAAGCTCGCGCCCAAAGTGAAGCTCACATCCAAGCCCCTCAATCAACAAAAACTCCTTTAATTCTCGAAGCTTCCACATAACCACATTGTGAGTAGTGGTTCTCAATCCATAGCTAAACCGGCTGCCATACTCAGGCTTCAAGAATAATAGATAGGGAGATACCTATGGAAATCTTTTCGTTTGTCATCGTGCTTGTACTGGTGGCGCTATTTCTGATTTACAAGAGTAGCAAGATCAATACTGTGTCGAACAAAAAGGTCAATGTCGACGACTTCCAGGAACAGATAGAACAGGCCATCAACCTGCCTACCGAATCCGAAAAGGCTTGGCAGAACGAACCGGCTACTGACGCCTTGATGCGTGAACTCGATGAACGGGGGATCTACCTGCAGCAAAAACTGACAAAGGGTCAGGCCATGAATGTTCTTGGCCTCTTCTCCCCGCCCGACGGACGACAGGTAGATATTCTCAAGCACTTTAACATCCCATACTCTTATAAGATGAATCAGACCATGGCCCACTATCTGATTCGTGAGCTTTTCGATGATCCCAATAAAGTCCGGGAATGGAACAACCGTCCACCAACAACCACAGTCCGCCAAGGTCTGCTTTTTATGCAAGGAAAGCTGATCAGTGGCCTGACCCACGTAGAAGCTCAGGCAAGACTTGATAAACTGGGTATGGAGAACAGCGAGCGTTACCAGGAATGGAAACAGATCGACCGTCTATTTCTCGCCACCAATAACCCGGAAATCAGGGCGAAATACAAGGTGCGTAAAATTACCTGGAAACGTTTCTTTGAGAGCTATGAAGCGCTTAAGGAAGCGGGTGTCTTACCCAAAGCCATGTGTGGTGAAAATATTATCGAGCATTCCCTGCGTCAGGACGACAGTATTGTCGCTCACACCAAGATTCAGGATGCCATCCAACCCGCGACACCCTAGAAACCAATGCGCCGGGTACTAGGGCCTGTTAACACTAATCCAATGCGCCCTGTTGCGCCTGAAAAAGCGCCAATCAAGGCGCGAGGAGTGAGGTTTGGTTGTTCCAAATGAGCGACGAGTAACGCCGAGTGGCGCTTTTTCAGGCTCAACCCAGAGGGCTGGGGCTGTTTTTGCACCCAGCGGCGTTATCATTCGCTCATGTAGCCGGGCTACACCACGCTCATTCTGCCTTGCTGGGCACAAAA